>NZ_JAHVJR010000001.1:1200000-2400000 GCF_019801175.1 Vannielia litorea | reverse complement strand
CGCCACCGCGTTGCAAGAACTGCTGCCCCTGCTTGCGCGAGGCAGCATAGACGGCGGGCAGGCGCGAGAAGACGTTGAGCTCTTCATGCGCACGCCGCTCCCTGATCGCCTCAGGGGACAATTTTCCTCTGTCAGCCATGGTCTCCTCCATCGCCCAGATAGAAGCCGAAAAAATAATACGTGACAAGTCATATAATTTTTGTCACCGTGAGTGCATGCCCCGATCTGCGGGGCGCCCGCCTTTGGAGGAAGGCGAAGAACATGGGAGGACAGACATGATTCGGACGACGATTCTCGGCGGCATGCTGGCGCTGGCGCCGCTGGCCGCATCCGCACAGGCCACGCTCACGGCAGAAACCACCACCCCCGGCTCGACGCCGCATTACATCGACTCGACGCTCGCCGCCGTGCTCGACAGCGCCGGTGTGGCGACGATGCAGATCACCGAAGGGGCCACGCTCACCAACTCGGTGCAGGCCGTGGCCGAAGGGCGGCTCGACATGGCGCCCGCGCCGCTGATCCTGCCCTTCCTGCTGTCGCGCGGGATTGGCCCTTACAGCGGGGTCGGCCCGGAGAAGGGGGCAGAACTGGCCTCGAACATCCGGGTGATCTTCTTCAACGCAGGCTCGGCGCAGTTGCTGGGCTACTACAACAGCAACCCGATCGAAGACATTCGCGATATGTCGGGCAAGCGCATCTGGAACGGCCCGCCGCGCGGCGCGGCGCTCACCTCCGGGCGGGCGATGATACAGTTGCTTTCGGGCGCGAAGGACGGCGAGGACTATGAGGGCGTGC
This sequence comes from Vannielia litorea, assembly GCF_019801175.1. Lineage (NCBI taxonomy): Bacteria > Pseudomonadati > Pseudomonadota > Alphaproteobacteria > Rhodobacterales > Paracoccaceae > Vannielia > Vannielia litorea. Next base: position 2,399,205 of record NZ_JAHVJR010000001.1, on the reverse strand, counting down.
AGACGCCGTGGCCCGATACCGTCTCGACTATCACCGGCGGGTCGGTGGATGCATGGACCATCCCCGAAGGCCTGCCCTCTGGCCGCGAGATCTCACTGGCAGCCGCTGGCGGTATCACCATCCACGATGTGCCCTCCGACCTGCTCGCCAGCGAATTGGGCCAGCAGATCATGGCCGCGCCGGGCCATGCGCCCTATTCGGTGCCGATCGAGGATTTCCGCAAGGCCTATGAGGGCAATGACATCACCGTCGTGGTGGATGATGACAGCTTCGACAGCTTCGCCACCGCCTTCGGCCAGATCGTGCCCGCCACGCTGGACGAGCAACTCGTCTATGACATCACCAAGGCCTATCTCGAAGGCAAGGACCGGTTCATCAACGGCTCGCCGCGCGGACCCTTTGCGATGATGAGCTTCGGCGATATCGACGGTGTCAGCCAAGGTGCTTGCGGGGCCGTGCAGATCAAGATGCACCCCGGCGCGATCCGCGCGTTCGAGGATGCCGGGCACAGCATCGCCGATTGCCTGCGCCCCTGACCCCTTGCGCGTGACCCGCGCAGGACGTGGCCGCAGCGCGCGGCCACGTCAGACCTTCTGAACCCCGAGGGCTCCGAGAGATGACCGAGACGAACGACACATGGCCTCTGGGCCAAAGGATCGCGCTTACCCTCGCGTTCATCCTCGTGGTGGTGGGGATGATCAACACGATGCCCGAGATCGCCGGGCTTCAGGACTTTGCGCGGGAGGTGACGGGGCGGCCGTTTTTCCGGGTGTCGGGCTTTCCGCCCGAGTATTTTTATCCGCCAGTGTTCTTTGTGATGATGCTGATCGTCGCGCTCAACTCCAGCGTCTTCCGGGCGATGAAACGCGATGGCGCGCCGCGCCCGTGGCTGGGGCTGATGCTGGATGCCGGGCTGATCATCGCCGCTTTTCTCGGGGCGCTGGGCTTTCTGGTGGAGATCGACTCGGTCTGCCTGATCGACCAGATCACCGGTGAGCGGGCGCGGCTCATTCAGGAGGCGGCTGAACGGTCCGCCGGGGTTATTCCGGGCATGTCGTTCGAGGCCGAGGTGCCGGCCTGTCAGGCGCGGTTCGGGATCTGGATCATCCCGCTGCTCTTCACCATCATCACCCTGTTCTTCCTCTATAACGTGCGGGTCTGGGGGATGCCGCTGGTGATCGTGGCGAGCGTGGTGGTGGCCTATACGGTGGGCACCGCGCTGATCTGGATCTTCGATCTGTCAGACAACAACTTCCTCCTTACCAAGCTGGGGGCCGATGGCGGCGATGTGCGCGCGGCGGCGATCCAGAAGGCGACGAATGTGTTCATCACGCCCGATGGGTTCATGGGTCGGTTCATGGATATCGTCGTGAACCAGGTCTTTCCTTACGTGATCCTTGGTGCGCTCTTCGGCAGCAGCGCGGGCGGCACATCGCTGATCAAGCTGGCGGTGCGGCTCACCCGGCGGCTGCGCGGCGGGCCGGCGCATGCGGCGATTGTATCATCGGCGATGTTCGGCACCATCACCGGCGGGCCGGTGACCAATGTGCTCTCCACCGGGCGGCTGACGATCCCGATGATGCGGCGCAACGGCTTCTCGCCGCAGTTCGCGGGTGGGGTCGAGGCGGCGGCCTCCTCGGGCGGGCAGATCATGCCGCCGGTGATGGGGGTTGCGGCCTTCGTGCTCGTGGCGCTGACGGCAGTGCCCTACACAAAGGTCATCACCGCGGCCTTCCTGCCGGCGATGGCCTTCTTCTTCTCGATCTTCCTCGCCGTGATGTTCCAGGCCCGGCGCGAAAAGGTGGAGGCGATGCGCGACATCCCCGACGACCTCGTGATGGAGCGGCACGACTGGACCAACCTGATCATCATCTTCCTGCCGATCCTGACGATCCTCTTTCTGCTGCTCGGCAACAAGGACAGCTTCAGCGAGGGTATTCTCGCCAGCATCCTGCCGCGCCCGGTGTTGCAGACCATCGTGAATGCAACAGGTGATGCGGTATCTGCCGGGTGGTGGGCGGTGGCGGTGCTGATCCCTCTGCTCTTTCTTGACCGCGATACCCGGCGCAAACCGAGCCGCGTGCTGACCGCGCTGGGGGAGGGGGGCATCTTGCTTTCGGGGCTGTTCCTACTGCTCTTCGCGGTGTCGATCATCTCGGCCTTCCTCAACGAGAGCGGCCTGACCGGCGAGTTGACGCGCGCGGTGACCTCTTGGCTAGAACGGGCGCAGGTGATCCGGCTCTTCGGGCTGGAGATCGAGATCGTCGGCGGGGTCTACCTTATGCTGGCGCTGTTCTGCGCCATGCTCTGCGCAATCCTGCTCGGCATGGGCATGCCCACCGTGCCCGCCTATGTGAACGTCGCGCTGCTGCTCGGCCCGCTGCTGGCCAACCTCGGCGTCAGCTTCTTCACCGCGCATATGTTCGTCTTCTATTTCGCGGTGGCCTCGGCGATCACGCCGCCGGTGGCGATTGCCGCCTTTGCTGCCGCCTCGATCACCAAGACAGAGCCGATGCGCACGGGCATCGCGGCAGTGCGGGTCGGGATCGTGATGTTCACCATCCCCTTCGTCTTCGCGTGGTATCCCGAGTTGCTGCTGATCGAGGAGGCGGTGACCGTCACCGACCCGAACGGCCAGAAAGCGCTGATCGAGGGCTACACCGGCGTGGTCGACTGGGGCGCGATGAGCCTGCTGGGTCTCCGGCTGGTGTTGGCGCTCTACCTGATCGCCTCCGCGCTGGCCCGCTATGACCGGGGCGCTCTGGCGCGCTGGGAAGTCGCGCTGCGCCTTCTGGTGGCGGTGCTGGTGATGTGGAAGACTTTGCCCGTGATGCTGACGGGCGTGGCGCTGGCGGCGCTGCTGCTGGGCTTCCATGCCGTGCAGGCGCGCCGGGGCGAGGCGCGGGCGCTGACCTGAGAGACACCGCGTGCGGCACCCGGCTCGCCGGGCGGCGCCGCGCTCGCGACAAGTTGCACTGATCGGGTAAAAAGCGCCCCGCATCCCCGTGCGTTCGCCTCCATCTCTGCTAAGGGAGGAGCATGAACCTTGTCCTGATCATCACGATCATCGCCGCGCTCTTCGTGGTCATCGGCGCCGCCGAGCCGCTGGCGGCGCGGCTGCGGCTGCCGTTCAGCGTGATCCTCGCTGTGCTGGGCGTGATGATCGGCGCGGGGGCAATCTTCTTTCTACGCACGGAGCTGACAGATGCGTTGAACCCGGTGGCCGAGGCGATCCTCGCGCTGCCGATCCGGTCGAACATCTTCATCTACGTTTTCCTGCCGACGCTGCTGTTTCAGGCCACGCTGGGCATGAACCTGCGGCGCATGGTGGACGATTGGGTGCCGATCCTCGTGCTGGCCGTGGTGGCGGTGGTCGTCGCCACGCTGAGCGTGGGGTTCGCCCTGTCGTGGGCCAGCTCATTACCGCTCGCGGCTTGCTTGCTGATCGGCGCCATCGTCTCCACCACCGACCCGTCTGCCGTGGTCTCGATCTTCCGCTCGATCTCGGCGCCGCGACGGCTGGCGCGGATCATCGAGGGTGAGAGCCTGCTGAACGACGCCGCTGCCATCGCGCTCTTCGGGTTGTTCATGGGCTTCGTGATGCTGGGCATCCCTGACCCGGAACTGGGCGACGCACTGGCGCAATTTCCCAAATTGATCCTCGGCGGGGCCTTCGTGGGCTGGCTGATGGCGCGCATCGCGGTCTGGGTCATGGCGCTCTTCAGCCGGCATGAACTGGCGCAGATCACCCTTTCGGTCGCGCTACCCTACCTTGCCTACATCGTCGCCGAGCAGAGCATCGGTGCCTCGGGCGTAATCGCCACGGTGGTCGCCGGGATGACGCTGAACCTCACCGCGCCGGGGCGGTTGCCACCGCAGGCCTGGGCCAACATGCGCGAGCTCTGGGGCGTGCTGGCGCATTGGTCGGGCGCGCTGATCTTTATTCTCGCCGCCCTGCTGATCCCGCGCCTCTTGGAGGAGGTGCGGCTGGAAGATGTGCTGCTGGTGGGCGTGGTCATTGTGGCGGCAGTGGCGGCGCGCGCGGCAATCCTTTTTGGGCTTTTGCCACTGCTCACCCGGCTTCGGGTTTCGCCCGCGGTGGACCGGCCCTACCGGGTTGCGATCCTCTGGGGCGGGCTGCGCGGAGCGGTGACGCTGGCGCTGGCGCTGGCGGTGACCGAGAGCTTCCGGGTGCCTGATGGCATCCAGCGGCTGGTTGGCATTCTGGCGACCGGTTTCACGCTCTTCACCCTCATCGTGCAGGGCTCCTCGCTGCGCTGGGTGATCTCGCGGCTGGGGCTCGACCGGCTCACCCCGCTGGACGAGGCGCTCTCACGGCAGGTGGTTGCCGTGGCGTTGCAGACCGTGCGGGAGGATGTGGCCAAAACCACCGAGAACTACGAGCTGAACCGCGACATCGTGCGCGGTGAGGCCAAGCGGTTTGGCGAGCGGCTGGATGCGGCGGTGAAGGCGGCGGAAGACAGCGTGGATATTCTGGACCGCGACCGCGTGGCGCTGGGGCTGATCGCGCTGGCCGGGCACGAACGAGACACCATTCTGCACCGTGTGCGCGAGCGGACGATCTCGGCACGGATGGCCGAACAGGTGCTCTCGAACGCCGACCGGCTGATCGAAGGCGCACGCACGCAGGGCCGCAGCGGATACCAGCGTGCGGCGCGGCGGGCGGTTGCCTACGGACCGGCCTTCCGCGCGGCGGTGTTTCTGCATGGCCGCCTGTCGATGCCATGGCCACTTTCGCAACTGACGGCAGACCGCTTCGAGTTGCTGCTTTCGCAACGGCTCGTGCTGCGCGATCTGGGCGGGTTCATCGACCGGCGGGTGCGCCGCATTCATGGCCGCCGGGTGGCTGAGTTGCTCAACGAGCTTCTGGCGCGGCGGATCGAAGGGGTCGAGACCGCTCTGGAGGGGCTGCAATTGCAGTATCCCGGTTATGCCGAAGAGATGGAGCAACGGTTCATCCGCCGCACGGCACTGCGGCTGGAGGAGCGCGAATATGCCGTCATGCGCGAGGACGGGCTGATCGGGGCCGAGGTGTATACTGCGCTGGTGCAGCAACTCGCCGGGCGCCGCGCCGCCGCAGAGCGCCGCCCCTCGCTCGATATCGCCGCCCGCCGCTCCACTCTGGTGCGCCAGTTTCCGCTCTTCGCGGACCTCGACGATGCGGCGCTCAAACGGCTCGGGCGGGCACTACGAACGCGCTACGTAAACGCTGGCGAGGTGATCGTGCGCAAGGACAGCGCGGCGCGCAGCGTGTTCTTCATCGCTTCGGGTGCGGTGGAGGTCGAGACGGCGGGCCAGAGCTCGCGCCTCGGGCGTGGTGAGATGTTCGGCCATATGGCCCTGATGGCCGAGCGGCGGTTGCGTACAGAGGTGCGGGCCATCGCGCCGACCACGCTGCTGGTGCTGAGCGAAGACAGGTTCGAGGGGCTGATGAACCGCAGTTCCGCCATCCGCGAAGCCGTGCGGGAGAGCAGCGAACAGCAGAGCGCGTGAGCTGTGCTCCTCCTTGGGCTTCGTCTCAAGAGCAGTGAGCCGTGGGCGGGGTATCTCCCCGCCTGAAACCGCACAGGCGTTTACACAAAGAAGGCGGGTCGCCCAAATGAAAACACCCGCCACTGGGAGGCGGGTGTTTCCGATCTGGCCTGGTGGTTGGCTTAGTTCGCCGAGGCCAGTTCCTTGGGCAGGCGGAAGGTCCAGAGGAGGCCGCCTTGGTTGAGGTAGTTCACCTTCTTGGCAACCTCACCGCCCCAGAGCGGCACGGCGCCGCCCCAGCCGGAGATGACCGAGACATACTGCTCGCCATCGGTCTCCCAGGTGATCGGCTGGCCGACGATGCCGGAGCCGGTTTGGAACGACCAAAGCTCTTCGCCGGTCTCGTCGTCAAAGGCGATGAAGCGGCCCTCGGGGGTGCCGGTGAACACGAGGCCACCTGCGGTGGTCATCACGCCGCCCCAGAGAGGCGCGTCGTTCTTGAACTCCCACTTGATCTCGCCGGTGTCGGGGTCAATCGCCTTGAGGGAGCCGATGTGGTCCTCGTAGTTCGGCTTGATGGTGAAGCCGGAGCCGAGGTAGGCCGCGCCCTTCTTGTAGGTGATCGGCTCGTTCCAGATATCCATGCCCCACTCGTTGGAGGGCACGTAGAAGTTGCCGGTCTTCTGGGAGAAGGCCATTGGCATCCAGTTCTTGCCGCCGAGGAAGGACGGGGAGGAGAAGACGACCTCGCCCTTGGCTCCATCCGCCGCCTCCGCAGGATTGCCCGGGCGGTTGGCCTCGTTGAAGATCGGGCGACCGTTCTCGTCGATGCCTTCGGCCCAGGTGATGTCCTTCACGAAGGGCGTGGCAGAAACAAAGGCGCCGTCTTCACGGTTCAGCACGTAGAAGAAGCCGTTGCGGTCCGCTGTCGCATAGCGTTTGTTGCCCTCGCGGTCGGTGTAGGCCACCACCTCGTTCACGCCGTCATAATCCCAGCCCTCGCGCGGCGTGGTCTGGAAGTGCCACTTGATCTCTCCGTTCGACGGGTCGATGGCAATGCGGCTGGCGGCATAGAGGTTGTCGCCCGAACCGTCATTGTTCTGGCCCGCGTCGCGCAGCCAGGAGTTCCACGGGGCCGGGTTGCCCGCGCCGAAGATCAGCGTGTCGGTCTCGATGTCATACGAGCCGCCAAGCCAAGTTGCGCCGCCGCCGGTCTTCCACATGTCGCCGGGCCAGCTCGCATTCAGCTCGCCGGTCATGGTGCTCTCTTCACCGTTCAGCGTGCCCATGTGGCCCTCGATGGTGGGGCGGGTCCAGATCAGGTCGCCGTTCTCGGCGTCATAGGCGTAGACGGTGCCGACGATGCCGAACTCGCCGCCGGAGTTGCCGACGATGACCTTGCCGTCGACGATCAGCGGGGCGGCGGTGTAGCTGTAGCCGGCCTTGTAGTCTTCAATCTTCTTGTTCCAGACCACGTCACCCGTCTTGAGGTTCAACGCCACGAGGCGCGCGTCGAGCGTGCCGAAATAGATGTTTTCGCCGTAGATCGCGCCGCCCCGGTTGATCACGTCGCAGCAGGGCAGGATGCCCTCGGGCAGGCGGGCGTCATACTGCCAGACCTCGGAGCCGGTCTTGAGGTCGATTGCGTAGAGCCGCGAGTAGGAGCCGGTGATATACATCATCCCGTCATGCACCAGCGGCTGGGTCTCTTGCCCACGCTGCTTTTCTCCGCCGAGCGAGAAGGCCCAGGCGGGTTGCAGGTTTTTCACGTTTTCCTTGTTCAGCGTCTCCAGCGGGGAGTAGCGCTGAAGGTGCCGCCCCATGCCGTTGGTGAGCACGTCGCCGGTGCTGGCCTGGTCATTGGCGAGGTCTTCTTCGGTCACCTGCGCGGTGGCGCTCCCTGCGCCAGCCAGCAGGCCGACGACGGCTGCCGTCATCAAAAACTTGTTCATGGATGTCCTCCCTGTCGCGATCTTCACGAGCCACCAGCCCGCCTCCTGCGGGTGGGTGCTGCGGCGAGTATTCTCCAACCGGGGGGCACCGGATATTGCACAATGGTCGTATTAAGGGTGAGATTTGTATAACTATTACAGCATATTAAACCGCATCGCGCAGGCTGCGCGGCAGGGTCTTGGCTGGTGCTGTGACGCGGCTCAGAAGAGCGGCGCGTTTTTCCATTCGTCGGCGTCGGGCGTGACGGTGCGCGGGTCGTAATCGCCCTGCTGCAACTGGCGTGCCACCTTGAGCCCGGCCTCGGCGGCCTCATCCACAAGCGCGCGGCCACGAGCCTCGTCGCGGGCAACGCCGTGACCCCGGATCAGGTCGAGCCCATAGTTGAACTGGCCCACCGGGTCGCCGGCCTCTGCGGCCTTCCTGTCCCACTCGGCGGCGGTATCGGGGTTTTCCGGTGCGCCAAGGCCATTGTTGTCGAGCTGGCTCATCCAGGTCATCGCGCCGGTATATCCGGCGGCGGCGCAATTCTCGAAGAGCTTGCGGGCAGAGGTATGATCCCCGGACTTGGTGAGGGCATAGCCCATCGAGCAGAGCACCATGCCGGTCTCGCCCTCGTCGGCGCGGTCGAGAAAACGCTGCCAGGTCATCTCATCGGGGTTCAGCGTGCCGTGCTCTTCATCGGCCAGAACAGGGCTGGCGGCGAGCAGGGCGGCGGCGAGCAATAGCTGTTTCATGGCGGCAGGATACCTTGGACACATTGCACGCGTCACTAGCGCTATGGTCGTAGAGCCGCGCCCCAGGGGTAGCGGCCCACCTTGATCGACTTGATCGGCTCGCGGGAGGCGACGTCGATCACCGTCACGTCGCCGGAAACGCCGTTGGTGGTGAAGAGCTGCGATTTGTCGGGCGAGAAGTCCATGTGCCAGACCCGGCGGCCGACGAGGATGTATTCTTCGACCTCATAGCTCTCCATGTTCACCACGGCCACGTGGTTGGCCGGGCCGAGGGCCACGAAGGCGTGGGTATCGCCCTCGGCAAACTCGAAGCCTACGGGTTGCACCTTGTCGGGGTGGACGCCCTTGATCTCGAAGTCGATCTTGGCCTTCTCCGCCTTGCTCTCAACGTCGAAGATGCTGACCGTGCCGCCGATCTCGGCGCTCACCCATAGCTCGGCGCCATCCTCAGTGAACTCGGCATGGCGAGGGCGGCTATCAACCAGCGTGTTGGCCACGATCTCGCGGGTCTCTGTATCGATCCAATGGGCCATGTTGGTGGTTTCGGAGGTGGTGATTGCAAGCGCCCCATCGGGCGAGACGGCCATGCCCTCGGGCTCGATGCCCACGTTGATCTGGGCTACGACCTTGCGGCTCTCCACGTCGACGACCGTGGTGATCGCGTCATCCTCGTTGGCGATGTAGAGGTGCTTGTTGTCGGGGTGCAGCACGAACTGCTCGGGGTCTTCGCCCGAAGGCAGATCATGCAGGATCTCGCCGGTTTCAGGGTCCATAACCTGCACCGAGTCGCTGTCGGAGGCGCAAATGTAGACCACCGAGTAATCGTGGCTGAAGGTGATCCCGCGGGGGCGCTCGCCGGTGGGGATGGTGCGGGTGACCTCGAGAGTTTCGATGTCGATGACGCTGATGGTGTCATCCTTCTCGTTTGTGACCCAGATCTCGGCGGCATTGGCCGCGAAGGGGAGCAGCGAGAGTGCGAGAGCGTGGCGCAACATGGGTTAACCTCCGAAAGCGGCGCAGGCGGACTCGGGGGCGTCGATCCCCAGCGTGTCCAACTCGTTGACTTGATGCAGGAAGCCCTCCAGCGGCGCGGTGGCCACGAGGGCGCGGGCATGGGCGAGGGCGATGGGCTGGCGCAGCTGGCCGTTCCACGGGCGGAACGACATGGGCCGCCCTTTGAAGCCTGCCAGCTCGAAGCTGTCGCCCAGCACATAGGCGCGAATCGCCGCCGGATCGGTCGTGCTGGTGCGGGTAACAGCCTCGCCCAGAGTGCGGATCGCGGCCCAGGCTGCGTAATCCTCGGGTGCCATCGGGCGGCCTGCAGCCTCGGTAAAGCGCGATTGCAGCTGTGCCGCGCCCCATTGCTCGATCACCGGCGCCCATGCGACTGGAACAAGCCCTTCGGAGCCGGTGACGGGGCGGGGGAGCCATGTGTTGAACTCGACGTAACGGCCAAAATCATGGGTTTCATCGGCGACCAGCAGCGCGTCATAGTCGCCCAGCTCTTGGGTGAAGAGCGGCACCTCGGCGGAGGCGTTGCGGCGCATGTCGGCATAGAAGGCCCAGCTCTTCTCGGCGCCGATCTCCAGCCCGAACTTGGTGGCGGAGGCCCGCAGCGCGGCGGCGAAGGCGGTATCCTCGGGGCGGGGGCCCTCGATCATGGCAATTTCGGCCCAGCGGCGCATGGCGAAGAACTGCATCAGCGCGTCGCTGCGCATGGATAGCGAGGCGGCGGTGTGCAGCAGGTTGGCGCGGCAGCCCTCGCTGCGCAGGGCATCGTCTTCTGCCGTGGCGTTGAACAGGAGCGCGGCTTGCGCCTCTGGCAGGTCGGCGATGGCGGTGAGTGCGTCAGCTGGTGCATCGATGACGAGGTAGGGCGAGGCGACCAGCGCCGCGCGGGCGGCGTCCAACGGGCTTTCACCCTCGGGCACCGAGACGGTCTCCAGCGCGTATGTCTGCCCGAGGAAACTGCCGGTGGTGGCGTTGTCGGCGAGCCCCAATTCAGCCCCTGCGCGGCCAAGGTCTTCGGGCCGGGCTTCGAGGTTGGAGAGCGTCGGGGGTTCGGGTGTTTCGACCCGCAGATAGGTGACCTTGACCGAGAGCGTATCCGCCTCGGTCGCGGTTGCAGCCGTGGCCCAGAGCCCGGCGACGAGAGCCAGAAATGCGCGCATGATGTCCTCCCGGCTTAAACGCTAGCGAGGTTGTGCAGCGCCCGATGTAGGACATTGGTCGCAAAATCCGGGCGTCTTGAACCAAAGTCCAATACCGCGGCGCGGCAGGCTGGGTCACAACCTCTGGCAGCGAACAGGGAGGAACACATGTCTGTCAGATCGAGCCTCGCCACGGCCCTTGCCGTCATCTTCACCGCCGGCACTGCGCTGGCCCACGGCGACGTGGCCCCGCAGCCGATGAACACCGATGCCCTGCCCGACGTGGGCGAGGAGTGGTTGATCGAAAACCCTTATCGCGCGGACAAGGTGGGCGAAGAGGCCTGGGCCAAGGCGGTCGAGATCGGCGCGTCGGGCTACAACCAGAACTGCGCCCGCTGCCACGGGCTCGAGGTGGTTTCGGGCGGGCTTGCGCCCGACCTGCGGTTCCTTGAGGCGGAAGAATACGGCGACGAGTGGTATGCCGAGCGTTACCGCGTGGGCTACACCCAGAACGGCACAACCAAGATGCCCGCCTTCGACGAGGTGCTGGGCCAGAAGGCGGGATGGGCGATCCGCACTTACATCGAGACCCGGCCCGACGACGAGGCGATGGCCGAGGTTGGCGATGAATTGAAGGGCATCCGCGACCAGCTCGCAGGTTGGGCAGAGGGCGGCGAAGGCGCCGACGGGGCGGCCGTGCAGGCGCGCCTTGCCGAGATCGCCGCCGGGATCGAAACGCTCTCCGGCGCGCCCGTGGCCGACAGCGTGGCCTACCGCGCGGCCAACATTCTCGCGGCCGACCCCGAGGCCTATGCCCAGGCGGCCGAGGTGCTGACCATCGGCCTTTCGGCCGCGCACTGACCATGATGCGACGGCCCGTCGCCCTCATCGCACTCCTTGCCGGGCTGGCCCTTGGCGTCGTTGCCACGCCAGCCCGCGCTCAGGACCCTTGCGCCGATTACGTCCCGCAGCCCAAGCCGCAGAATGCGGGCCGCGACATCGTGGGGCAGGATCTCGATACCATCATCGACCGCGGGTTCATGACCTTTGCGGTCTATGAGGACTATCCACCCTACAGCTGGAAGGAAGCGGGCAAGCCGCGCGGGGTCGACATCGAGATTGCCCGGCTCATCGCCGACGAGATCGGCGTGGAGGCACAGTTCAACTTTGTCGCCGCGGGTGAGAACCTCGAGGCCGATCTTCGCAACAACATCTGGAAGGGCGCGATCATCGGCGGGCAGATCGCCAACGTGATGATGCGGGTGCCCTACGACAGCGGGTTCAAGTGCCGGGTCGAGCAGGTGGTGTTCACCGGCCAATACGCGGGCGAAAGCGTGGCGATTGCCTACTCCGAAGAGTTCTACCCCGATAGCGCGCCTGTGCCGGCCTACTTTCGCTTCGATCTGGTGGGGGTGGAGAACGATTCGATCTCCGATTTCTACCTCACCAGCTTTGGTGGCGGGCAGATGGCGCCGAACGTGCGCCGCTACCCAACAACCGGCGCGGCCATGGCGGCGTTGGCGGCGGGCGAGGTGCCTGCCGTGATGGGGCCGCTGGCGGAGCTGGAATATGCCCGCGCCGAGGGCGTGGCGATTCATCAGCCGCCGCTGGCAGGCTTTGCCGTGAGCCGATGGACGCTCGGGGTCGGAGTGCATTTTGCCTACCGCCCGCTCTCCTATACCGTGGATGACGCGATCTTTGCGGGTCTGGAAGACGGCCGGATTGCCGCGATCTACGCCCAATACGGGCTGACCCATTCCCCGCCTGAACGGTAGGCGCTGAGTTCCCCAACCGGCCTCTCCCTGCCGGACGACTGCCCCCGCCTCTCCTCCCCGGCGGGGGCTTTTTTTGTCAGAGCGTCGTGAGGTTGCCTGCGGCGTCCACGAGGGTCACGCGGCGCAGGCCCGGCAGGCGGCGGATCATGCTGCGAATGTCATCGGCAGGAGCGAGGCAGAAGGCGGTTGAGGCCCCATCGGCCAGCGCGGCAGAGTTTGCCTCAACCGAGACCGTGGACCAGATCGGGTGGCCCCCCTTGGGGTGCAGAATATGGCCCGCAGCCCCAAGCTGCATGGCGCTTGGGCTTGAGGTGGCAATGGCGCCGTCGGTCAAGGTGCGGGTGCCGAGGTGGCCGTGGGCCGGGTCCGTGAGCCCGATCGTCCAGTGGCCGCCGTGGCCTGCATATTCACCGATGTTCACCAGCACCTCGCCAAAGCCGCGTTTGCGCAGGGCCTCGGCCACGAGGTCCGTGGCATAGCCCTGTGCGATGCCGTTGAAGGTGAGCGCCTGACCGGTCGCAAGCCGCACCCGGGCGCCGCTGCGCTGCACGCGGGTCCAGCCGATAGCGGCCCGGTCTGTTTCCCGCCCCTCGAAAAGTGACCGCCAGAGAGGTTGGACGGTAGGGTCGAAAAGGCCGTGGGTCGCCGCGTGGAGCTGATCTGTCAGCTCCATAAGCGCTGTGAATCGCGGCGATACGCTCAGGCTGCCCTCTCGGTTGAGGCGGGAGAGTTCGGAGGCCGGATCAGACAGGCTGAAGCTGGCCTCGACGGCTCTCAGCACCCGCTCGATCTCGGCAAAGGCGGCGCGGGTCGCCCTCGCCCCCCCATGCAGCACGATCTCCGCCTCGGCGCCCAAGGCGCGCCCACGCCAGCGCTGCGGTGCGGCCTGCGCGGCCAGCGGCAGGGCGGCAAAGCAGGCGGTGATAGAGAGGAACCTGCGCCGCTTCATTCTGCAGGAACTTCGCTGATGGGGCGTGCCCGTCGCCCGCCTCGGGATTTCAGCACAAGCGGCACGCATTGGGCCGGGTCGTCATGGATCGTCACGCAGTCGAGGCACTGAAAGCATTCGGAATACTGCACCGTGCCCGATTTCTCGATGGCCCCGTATTTGCAGCGCACCTTGCAAAGCTGACAGGGGCTGCCGCATTCGACGCGGCGCGGAATCCAATCCTGCACCCGCAGAGCGCCCGCCAGCGCGAAGAAGGCACCGAGCGGGCAGAGATAGCGGCAGAAGCCCTTGAAGAGCACCATCGAGAGCACGAGCAAGAAGACGGCGTAGGCCACGTAGGGCCAGGCGCGGATGAAGTAGGTGGTGATTGCGGTTTTGAACGGCTCGACTTCGGCGGCGGTGTCAATCGCGTGCGGGGCGAAAAAAACCAGTGCCACCAACCCGGCGAGCACCCCGTATTTGAGGTTCTTCAACGCGCGGTCGAGCCGGGCGGAGGGCTCGATCTGCGGCAGGCGCAGCAGCTTGCCGAGGTGGTGGGCGAATTCCTGCAACGCACCGAAGGGGCAGAGCCAGCCGCAAAACAACCCCCGGCCCCATGCGAAGAGGCCCAGCAGTGCCACCGCCCAGACCAACAGCGAGAAGGGGTCGTATAGGAGAAAGGTAAGGCTGCCGCCCTCCCACCCGGCGCGGATCACGCCCAGAACGGTCACGATGGAGAGCTGCCCTTGGCCCCACCAGCCGATGAAGCCGGTGACGAAGGCAAGGATGGCCAGCCGCAGCGGCGTGAACCAGCGCAGCCCGGCCATGCGGTTCATCCCGAAGGCCAGCGCCGCGATGAGCGCGGTGAGAAAGCCCGCCAGCACCACGAGGTCGCCCGCGCGGGCGTTCAGGGCTTCGCGCCACGGCGGCAGGGGCTGGGGCACCTCGGGTTTGATGAAGAACCGAGCGTCGGTGACGTGGGGCACATCGAGGGTGACAGAGCCGACCTCTGGCCGGAACACGCCATGCTCGCGCGTGGCTTTCACGTGCAGCTCCCACTCGCGGCTCGGGTCAAACCCAAGCCGCCGGTCGGTGCGCAGAATCATCATCGCGCCGTCATGCAGCGCATCAGGAAGGTCCGGGTTGAGGCCGACGAACAGGTCACTGTCGCGCAGGGCCACCGGCAGCCCGCCCTGGCTGGCGGAGAGCCAGTCGGGCGAGGTGTTGCGGACGAAGTCTTCAGAGACCAGCCCGTGGCGCGCGGTCTCTATCAAGAGGATCGGCTCGTCATTGCCGGAGATCTCGGTGAAGCGGGCGAGATCGGCCAGCGTGCTCTCATCCAGCAGCGCGCGGGCAATGGCGGGTGGGCCGATGTCGACCACCCAGAGGTCGAGATAGGGCGCATCGGGCGCGGCCTGCGCCTCGGGGTCGTCATTGGCCCAGAGCGTGCCGTCGAACGCGGCGTCGATCTCGCGGTTGAGCACCACGCGCCGGGTGGCAAGGCCCTGTGCCACCAGCTCCTCCCATGTGAGCGCCTCGTCATGCGCCGGGTCGGGGTAAGCGGGCGGGCCTGCGGAGATGCCCTGCATCATCTCGCGGGCCACCTGATTGACGGCGGCGAGGATGCTCTCATGGGCGATCCGTACGCTGGCCGTGGCCTTGGTCACCCCGTCGAGATAGACAAGCGCGCTGCCCTCATCCGCCGCGCCATAAGGCGTGCCGACGACGAGAATGTCTGAGATGGAATGGCCGCGGTATTGCTCGAAGAACTTGCGAAAGGGCGCTTCGCCAAGGCCGGAAACAAAGATCGGCTCATTGTGCGACAGCAGGCGCACGTCGAGGTAGCGGCCATCGAGATCGAGGGTGACCAGCACATTGATGACCGCGCCGGAGAAGCCGGGCAGGGGGGCCATCGGCCCGGTCTCGAACACATAGCCCGCCTGCGCGCCGCCGGAGTTCAGCAGGCTCCAAACGCCCTTGTCGTTCAGCGGCTCGCCAAGCGACATCGGCGGCACGATCAGCGGTGCAATCTCCTCGCGCCCAAGCGGCTCGGCCTGGGCGGAGACAAGCGAGACCAGCAGCGCAAACGCCGCCCCCACGAAAACGCGAAAGCCGGTAAGTCCTCCCATGCCGAAAATCTAGGCGGCAGGCCGGGCCGCAGGATATGCGACCTTGGTCTGACGGAGCCTAAGGCGCGGCCAAAACGGCAACGCCCGCACAAAGGCAACGGCCTGCGCGGCGGCTTGATCGAAACGGGGGGGAATGGTGGAGCCTAGGGCCACCAAACTAACTTCCACATCGATCTCTATGTTTCTGCGAAAATACATAAAAACAGCATGTTGCGATTGAATCGGGTGGTGTGACATTCTACGGGGCTCCATAAGTGCCTACTTGCTGCCCCTAAAAATTAGGGGCACATTAGGGGCAGGGCGCCCGTTTGCCGGGCGCGGTCTCTGGGTTTCGAAGGTATCAGACATGACCAACGCACTGCATCGGCTGACGGCACAGCAAGTAAAGAACGCGGCACCGGGAACAGGGCTTAGCGACGGCGGGGGGCTGTCCCTGCGGACCACAGATGGTGGGCATAAGCGGTGGGTTTTTCGCTACAAGATGAAAGGCCAAACTCAGCGCGAAATGGGTTTAGGAAGCTACCCAGGTACGACCCTGGCGCAGGCCCGAGAAAAGGCATCCGCGGCGCGAGAGCTAAAGGCCCAGGGCATCGACCCCATCGCGGATGGAGAGCGCCGCGCGTTAGAGGCCCGTGAGGAATCCAAGGCGGCGGCAGGGCGTGTATCCTTTGGAACTTATGCGGACGAGAAATTCCTGCCCTGGAAGACTCGCAACTTCACCAATGCAAAGCACATTTACCAATGGGAGAGGACCTTTCGACACCACGCCAGCCCGTTGCGAGACAAGCAGCTATCCGACATCACACGGGCGGAAGTACTAGATGTACTGCTGCCGATCTGGGACGAGCAGCACGAAACCGCCAAGCGTACGAGGGGGCGAATAGAGGCCTTGTTCGATCACGCCATTCAGACTGGCGCCTATGGGCGCGATAACCCGGCAAGGGCCGCGTTGTTCAGCGCAACCCTTTCCGCGCCGCGCAAGCTGACCAAAGGCCATCTTCCCGCAATGCCTTGGCGAGACGTGCCGGTGTTCGTAGAGAGATTGCGACACCGTCCTGCGCTCAGTGCGCTGGCGTTGGAGTTCCTTATCCTGACCGCGGCCCGGTCTGGAGAGGTCCGCGAGGCGACATGGAGCGAGATTGATTGGAGCCTAGGGCTCTGGACCGTCCCGGCAGGGCGGCAGAAAACGCGCCGTGACACCAAGCGTCGCGACCACGTCGTGCCCCTTACGAAGCGGACGATATCGATCCTCAAGGAGGTGCAACCTCTCCGCGATAGTGCCGTGCCGGGATGTGACTTCATCTTCCCCGGCTCAGGGGGACGCCCTCTTAGTGATATGGCATTTCGGGCGCTGATGAACCGCATGGATGTCACTGGCTGCGTGCCTCATGGTTTCCGAAGCAGCTTTCGAGATTGGGCTGGGTCAGCGACGGAGTTTCCCCGAGAGCTTGCCGAGGAAGCCTTGGCCCATGCTTTAGGCGATGTTGAGAGCGCCTACCGCCGAGAACAATCGGTTGAGCGACGTCGGAAGATGATGGAGGCATGGGAAGCATTCCTGGACGGGGCTGCCCACGTACGGGGGGCGTCCAACATTGTTCTGATTCGTCCGATGCCCGCGAGTTAGCTCTTCGGCTGAGGCATTTTTGACACACCAGTTTGACAGGTCCGTCAGAACCTCTGACGGGGCTGTCAAACAAAACGAGGGTCATTGCTTCCGACCGTAGATTCTTTGCCGTAACTAAGCACATGATCTCTGTAAGAAAAACTCGATATCTGAGGGGCTGCGCCAGATAAGCTCCTGATTTTCCCTTATCTTTGCATTGTTCTCTATGACGTTCTCTCCGAGTCTTGCGTCAGCACTCAAGGCCCAACACAGGAGATTGCGGACATGGTTTACGGAGCATCGGATCGACTTCTGACTCGGCGAGATGTCAGCAGCATGGTCGGTTTCGCCCAATCGACGATCTACAAGAAAATGGCAGCAGGGGAGTTCCCTAGGCCCATCAAGGTCAAGTCGGCCGCTCGATGGAGCGAGCGCGATGTCGCGGCTTGGATTGAAGAGCAAAAGGCTCTGAGTGAGCAGGCAGCGGCGTAGTCAACCCGCCGAAAACAGAAGAAGGCCAACCTTCGGCAAAAGGCTGACCTTCTGAACTACAACCCTGAAAGGGAATTATCATGCTCAAGAACGATAGCGCTCAGGGGGCGTCTGCGCAACCTGACAACAAAGCCAATGACTCCAACGCGTGGGCTGAAATCGCGGCCTTGGCCGCTCAAGACGGGTTGATCTCTCCGGAAGCGGCTGGGGTCATTATCAACCACTGCGAAGATGGCGGCGGCGAGACCAGCAGTACGGCCGGGCTCGTCAATGGCGCCCTTTCGGAAGGGGCTGCAGGGCGTCGCGCTTTGGAATGGCTGGATAGGCTGTTTGCACCCGACGATGTCGTGGAACTGCAAGCCATTCATCCGGATGGGCGTGGGGCTATGTCCTATTGTGGAAGGCTGAGCGACGCAGCCCAACGACGCGATTTGCTGTCGTTTATCAACGCCACCAACGGTCGGTACAACATCTACTTCGGAGTGAGTCCTCGCTCTTCGAACATGGCCGGAATGGATCGAGCCGCGAGCAATGTGGACGTGGCAGCGCGACACCTCTTGGCTCTCGATTTCGATAACCACGTCGCCCCCGACGTGGACCCGGACTGGGCGCGGACGCGGGAAGCTTTGATGGCCGTGGGTCCTGTGGCGGCCGTGAGCACCGGAAATGGCATCCACGTCCACTTCGCCTTCGAGCGCATCGAGGGCGCGGACGCGGTAGCTGCTGCGACTGGTGAGATCAAAGAGGCAATGGCACGGCTGGGGGCGGATGACACTGCCGACGCTCGGCGTATTATGCGCCTGCCTTTTTCTGTAAATTTGCCTAATGCCGCAAAGCGGAAACGAGGTCGTTTGCCGACCCTTGCGAGGGCGGTGGAGTTGAGTGTCGCCGCCGGGGGCCCGCGCCCACTGCCCGACCTGTGTACGGCCATGGCAATTGTTGGGGCGATGCTTGAGTTGCCAGGCCGCGGCAGCGTCAAGAACTCGCCTGAATCTGCAGCCGCTAGCGGTTGCCAAAACCCGCCAGGTCCAGCGCCCAGCGCGGCAGCGCTGCGCATCATGGCCGACGAACTGCCGAATAATGCCGGCGGCCCTTTCGATGATCGGGCTGAGTGGGTGCGCATCTGCCATGCATTCGCAGGGGCCGCACGTGAGGCTGGCTTGGATGCCGCAGGGCGGGACTGTTTCATTCACTGGTCGGACAAGTGGGGCGCTGATCCCGATGACGCTGGGCGCCTCTATGATAGTTGCGGAAATGCTCACGCTGGATGGGGAACGCTCATGCGGGAGCTTATTAAGCACAGTACCGCGGATGGAGTAGCACGTGTCAAAGCGGAGATCGCGCGGTCGGCCTTTGCAGCGCAGTTGACGAATGAGGAGCAAGCTCAAGTCATTTCGCTGGACGCCTGGCGTGTAATGTGCGCTGGCAATGGCACTGGCGCAACCGCCGAGTCCGCACCTAGCCCTGGGGCCCAAAGGGCCCTGGCGCAGGCGGTGGCAGGCGCATCCCTCGTTCCGGTGCCGACCTTTATCCCCGGCGCAATCCCGCCGCGTGAATGGCTCTTGGGCGCACATCTCTACCGCAACAACATTTCTCTTCTGGTCGGCCCGGGGGGCGCTGGCAAATCAGCGATCGCCATGCTTGACGCTGTGGCGCTGGCGACGGGAAAGACCCTGATGCCGGGGAGTGAGCCACACAAGCCTTTGACCGTGCTCTACTATAATGGGGAGGACAACACGGATGAGCAAAGGCGGCGCTTGGCTGGGGCTCTGAGCGCACACGGCATCACGCACAGTAACCTGGGTGGAAGGCTCATTCTGGCATCGCACTCTGATTTTCCGCTGCGGTTCGGTGGTACGGGTAGTGGCGGAGCGCAGATTGCACCGGGCATCGAGGATGCTCTTGTCGGGCTGATTAACCGCCACGATATTGACGTCCTGATGCTGGACCCGCTCGGTGCACTTCACGGCTTTAGCGAGAACTCCAACGAAGAAATGAATCTGCTGATGGGCGCGTTGCGGAACGTCGCACACAGGACGCGCTGTGCCATTTACATTGTCCATCACGCCAGCAAAGCGGCGGGAATTGACATGAAAGGAGCGGGTGCTTCCGCGTCTCGGGGTGCGTCCGCGATCGTTGACGCGGCGCGCAATGTCAGACAAACGGCTCGTATGAGCCGCGATGATGCCAAAGCATTGCGGTGCGAACACATCATCCCAGAGGACGAACGCTACCGCTACGTCCGCATCGACAACGGCAAGAGCAACCTTGCGCCCGCGGCGAAGACGGGGTGGGTCGTTTTGGAAAGCGTCAAGCTGGGGAATGGGTCTTCCGAGTACCCTTTGGGCGATACTGTGCAGGGCGCCAAGCCATGGACGCCGCCCGGGCCGGTAGTCGGGACCGCCAGTGACTTGCATCGTGTGCAGTGTGCTATCAGTAGCGCCCCTAGCAAGCCCCGGGCAGACCATCGGTCTGATGTCTGGGTCGGCTACGTAGTTGCGGACGTGCTCGGTCTGGACTGCGGACGTGGCGTGAAAGCGACGGACCGGACGCCACAGCAGGACGCCGCGCGCAGGGATGTCTCGGATATGGTCTCTGGGTGGCTGGCTGATGGTGGGCTCATCGAAGTGCGCGAACGGGATGCTCGGGCAGGGCGCGAAGTTTCCTGCATCGCCTTGGGCACGCCCGCGTTCATGCACGGCGGTCATGAGGAAGCAGCCTGAGGGCTGTGTCGGTATCAGAGCGACCGATCCACAGTCTCCACAGTCCCACTGCTGAAGACCGTGGATACCGCACGGAAAATGGGCAACCGGTGTGTGTGGTGGGCCCTCAAAAGGGCCACCACCTCAGTGGTTTCACCTTAGGCCGCGCAACTGTGTGTGGAAGTCATCGCCCCTGCTTGGCGAACGAAAGAAAGATTTTGTCCTCAACTGTGAAGACCTAACTGAAAAGGGAGTCGCTCAGTATGCCTCAAGCCCGTTTTGCACCGCACCAAAAAGGCATTCTCAAGTGGTGCGACCGCCACGCCGATTGGTTCAAAAAGAACCCCAACTGCCAGTTTCGTCTGGCCCAGATCAGCATCCAACAGATCAAGAATCTCGTCGGCTCCGAAGGTGTATTCGCGGGCTGTGCGAGCGCTCTCGATGGCGCGGCGCATTTGCACGAATCCGGACAGGGTCTTTTTGTGGAACCCGACTTCCCGTCTACGCGCAAACCTGGCCCTCGCTCCATCCAATGCGTTGTGCGCCGCGCCGATCCCGCAATGGGGCGCCCCCTGCCCGAGATTTTCTTGCTGGATGGGAGTGGTCCCCTTAGCCGGGTATCTTGGTTCGGACACAACGAAGCACTTTGCGCCGCAATTTGGAGGAATGCAGAGGGAATGAGGGCGATGGGCCTGCGCGCGCGATGGCGCCCTGCTGAGATCGCCTAAGATGGTATCAGGCACGGCCCGCTTGCCCAGCCACTTCTAAGTGCTTCAACGTTCCGTAGCGAAATCCCGATTTGCCTGTCACGTATGTCAGATTAGATCCCGCTGCTCTGCTGTGTCACCAGATACTGAGTTGGCGGCCCTCGCCGCGCAAAGTGTTTGGTTAGGTTGGCTTATTCACCTAGCCGCGCGATTTCAGCGAAGCGCTAACGGGATCATAGACGTACTGCTTTATTGTCCCATCCTTGATGCGCTCGACTGCTTCATCAATCGCGGCGAAAGGTACGAGAAACCATTCTCGGGGTGAAATTGGCCGGCCAAACCTGTCCAAGACCTCAATGTCTAGTCGCGCTGGCTCGAAGATACGATGAATGAGGTTCTCCAGCTTCGTCCTGTTGATGTTGTAAAGCTCATAAGTCGCCACGATCTCGATATTGGCCATCAAAAATGTCGGCTGCAGATGCGCGCCAGCGGTACGCTTCTCGACACTCATGTTCGTCACGCCGATCTTGTGAACGAGTTGGCGGTTTTCAGCGACAAGGGGATGATCGGACTTGCTGCGTAGTACGTAGATCGTGCCGCTCGCCTCATCCCCGTCGATAGTCTGATCAGAAAACAACGGTCCGGCAGACGGTTCAGTAATTCTTCGCCCAGCGTCGTCCTTATTCAAGGCGCGTTGGAGTGACCGCATGAGCATGTTGCTCTCGGTGCCGTTGTCGAAAATCACGCGCAGACGGGCATCCGTGCGTCCCTGGTCGGTGATCGTCGTTTCCCCCTTTTCGGCGACATAAGCTTTCTGACCGCCGACGATGAAGAAGCGCCCCTTCTCGATCTCGGCTTTCATCTCGAAGGGCCGTGTATCGCGAAGGCCGCTATCGAGTTCCTTTTGCACCTTCTCGAAGAGCGGCTTGAAGGATTTGAAGTCCTCGCATTTGTCGCGGCTGGCCACCTCTTCAGCGGCCTTCTTTTCTGCTGTCGATCGGACATGTTTCAGCTCTGTGATCGCTGGTGCTTCGAGCTCGATTCCAAGCTCTGCCAGGAGCGCATCATCATCAAGCTCTTCCGCATCCACGATGGCCGCCTGTGCTGCACCACTGAGAAGCCCTGTGTCGTCCAAGGGCTCGACCAGCTCACGGCACTCTTCAAGCTCGCGGATGCGGTCTAGCCGAACCGCATAGAGCCGCTCGAAGATGTCGCGGTCTTCGCCGTGCTGCGGTGTGCGTCCATGTTCCTCGGCGAAACGCTGAATCTCTTTGAAGCCTGCGATGATACGTTCTTCGCGCGGCGTGCGCGTGACTGCCTTCTTGGCTTCGATCTCAACGCCAAGCTCGGCCAGGAGCGCATCGTCCTCTTCGGTGAATTCTCTAGCCATTGGCGGCCTCTTGCTTCATGCGGGCCAAGAACGCGACACCTTCGGCCATCTTCTTCTCCCAGGCATCGGGAGATGTTATGGACGGCAACCGTCCCCGCTCCTGCTTGAACTTCACGGCACGCCGCGCCAGGTCGCGTGCCTCTTCTGGCGTGAGCTGTACCTTCTTCGCCGAAATTACCGCCGCCACTTGCTTTAGGCTTTCCTCGTTCATGGTCTTTCCGAGGATCTTGTAGGCTGCCCCAAACGGGTTGATGCGGTCGATCAAGTCGATGTCGAGATCGCGAACATCCATCGCAAACTTGCGCACACCGTCGATCAGCGCCGTATTGCCGCTCACCTGCGTGTCGTCGGCAGAGGTCGCAAGAGCTGCTTCCTTCGCCTTCTGCGTCAGATTCAATGCGGCAATAGCGTGCTGGCGCACGGCTTCCTGGTCCTCAGCGTCGAGCTCGGGGAATTTCGCGCCGACGATCTTACCCATGCGCACTTGGGTAAGCTCTTCGGGCACAAGCTCTTCATCAAAAAGCCCACGCTCGATCGCCGTCTTATCCTGGACAAAGGCAGTGATGACCTCGTTCAAGTCCTCCTGGCAGACACGTTCGGCCTCCTTGCTTTTGGGCATCGCCAGTCCCTTGATCTCGATCTGGAATTGTCCGCTTTCCTCACTGAAACCGATGTTTTCCTGGTCGGGATCATAGCCGCCTTCTCCGTAGTCGAAGCCTTCGACCGGCCCGCTCTTCGGGGTCTTCGGTGTGAAGTTGAAGCGTGGGGCAAGAACCTGCTCCATGAGCAAGCTTGCGGCGATCGCCTTCAGCGTATCGTTCACCGCCTCAGTGACGGCGGCCTCACTGGCATCAGGCTCAGCGATCAAATTGGTGAAACGGGCGCGCGTCTTACCTTCGGCATCGCGGGTCGCACGGCCGATGATCTGAACGATTTCGGTCAGACTCGCGCGGTAGCCGACTGTGAGCGCGTGCTCGCACCAAATCCAGTCGAAGCCCTCTTTGGCCATACCAAGAGCGATGATGATGTCCACATGATCGCGGTTGTTCTTATTGGCGGGGTCTTTGAGCGCACCTGAAACCTTGTCACGCTTCACCGCTTCATCATCGACCAGATCGGCAATTCTCAGAACCTTTCCCTCGGGCGTCTTCACAAGCTGGAACCCCGTGGCAGGATCGGTGCCCTGCCAGTCGCCCAAGGCGTCGATGATGTGCTCGACTTCGCGGTGCTTGTCCTTCGTGCTCTCCCGCGAATTCACGTTCGGGATGTGGACGATCGTCTTCTCGTTCGGATCGAGCACCGCCAAGATGTCGTCTGCATATGAGCCTGAGTAGAAGAAATAGCCGATATCGAGCTGCTTCAAGTATTTGTAGCCATTCAACTGCTCGTAGTAGGTGTAGGTGATCGTGTCGAACTTCGCCTCGTTCTCGGGCACTAGGATCGGTACCGCATCGCCCCGGAAATAGCTGCCAGTCATCGCCACGACATGCACGCGGCCGCGGGCGATGAACTCGTTGAGCTGCGAACCAAGGATGCTGTCCTCGCTGGCCGAAACATGGTGGAATTCGTCCACGGCGATCAGCCGATCATCGAACGCCTCGATCCCGAGCTTCTCTACGGCAAAGCGGAAGGTTGCGTGGGTGCAGACCAGCACACGTTCGCCGCTGTCAAGAAACGCTTCCACCGATTTTACTTTGCCGCCATCCGTGCCGGGCGAATTGCAGAGGTTCCACCTTGGCGCGACGGCCCAATCTGACCAGAAGCCAAACTTGCTCAGCGGCTCATCGTTGAAGCTCGATCCAATCGACTTCTCCGGCACCACCACGATCGCTTGCTTGAGCCCTTGATTGTGCAGCTTGTCGAGCGCGATGAACATGAGCGCGCGGCTCTTGCCCGAGGCGGGCGGCGACTTGATCAGCAGATACTGCTCGCCGCGCTTCTCATACGCGCGCTCCTGCATCGCCCGCATGCCAAGCTCGTTCGACTTGGTCGAACCTCCGGTCTGTGCATAGGTGACGGAAACAGCGGGAACATTATTGATCGTCATCAACCGAACTTTCTTCTTCAAATTTCAGGGCAGCCGCGCGGCCTATCTGCCAAGCTGCTCCTACGTCATCTTCACTAGCAAGGTAGAACTCACCGCCAAGCCATGTGGCGTGCTGAGCCAAGTATTGCTTCATAGCATTCTCGCCCGACACGGCCGCCGAGAAGCCGCTGTAGGGGTCATGTCCATCTTTTCGGGTCGTCCTAAGAACCTGCCAACAAAACGTGCCCCTAGGCATCGCCTTCTGTAGGGTCTGGCGGCGCATGTCAGGGCTGACCGATAGTCCGATCTTGATGATCGACGATCCCTCTACGGATTGCCCCAAATAGGCTGTGGTGTCACCCCTCAGGCGCAGGACGTAGAGCTCGCGGGGGAGATGGCTTGTTCCCTCGGGGACGAAGTAGCCGCCGCTGCTGGCCGGTCCTGCGGGGACCATACCAAGGCCCGGATGCTGCGGTGCTGAAGCCTCGTCGCCCGATGCGCCCTTGGAAAAGACGGGAACCTCAACCCAAGGGATGCTGCGCAAGGTGTCAATCTTGGCCGGGTCCGTGATGACCTCCCCCATGGCTGAAACATGCCGCGCGGTTTTGGATAGTTCCGGGAACAGGTCCATCGCGCGCGGTCGGTACTCGGGAAGGTAGCTGAATGCGCGGACCGCTCTCAGTGAGTGCCGCCACTTGGTCGCATCGCGGCCGTGGTGGATCGGGTGGGTGAACTCGTCCCGGTCGCCCATTTCATGGCTCATCAGATAGAACCCGGCAATCCTACCCTTCAGGTCCGGGTCGATGTAGGTCTGATTACTGGTGACGTAACAGACACAGATGAATGGGTCGGTTAGCTCCTTCATCAGGTTTGTACGGCGTGTTGCCCCGTTAAGGCCGGACCAGCCCACAGTGCCCCAAGTTTCGGGGGTCCAGCCCCAGAAGGAGGTGAAGAGGACAGAAGTGGCATCGGTCCAGAAGTCAGCCACATCGGCGCGGCCACGCGCGACGGCTTCGAAATGCGCCTCAAAGGCTCGGACGCTGCCGTAGGTTTCGACCACTCGGGTCTGCACCTTGCGCAGCATGTGCTGGCCGCGCTCGGGCCAGTGGTGATAGGTGAACATGCCGGTGTAGCCGCCAAAGACGCGCTGGCCGATATCCCCGATGACCTTGGCATCACCGCCGGGGCTGTAGGGGCGGTCGTTCATGCCGCCCCCTTCTTGGTCAACTTCGTATAAAGCTCGAAGAGCTTTTCGAGGCGTTCGGTGTCGTTGCGGAAGCGGCGGCCGATGTAGATGCGCTCAAGGGTTTCGTCGTTGCGATCATGAGCGGCGCGCAGGTCGGCAGGCATCTTCTCGGGGTCGTAGAGATCGGCGATGGTCGCGGGGAAATGCGCCTCGCGCGCCAAAAGGACGTCCTCGGCGCAACGGGTCAGGTCTTCCTTGTTCTTCTCAGTCAGTTGCGGGACGGGGAAGGTGTTCCATCCAAGAGTGTTCGAATAGCGGAAATCGGTCTTTAGCTTCCCGCATACAGTTGCAACCCAGACGAGGTGCAGTTTTGAGGCGATCAGCGCCATGTTCCAGAGCGGGGCATCGTAGAGGGCGAAGGCTTGGTTAGTGGTTCCTGTACGCCCCGGCAGCAAGTTTGTCGGCAAATACTCGCGTGCCTCCGATGAGACTTGGGGCGCTAAGATTGTGGATGAGTGAGCTAAGTTTCTGTCTCGATATTGATGCGGTCGGTTGGCCAGAGCATTGTAGCTTGGGTCTTTACTCGTGAGACGTGTTTCTCTCACACGGTCTATTCTACGCGAGATTTCGGGGATTCCCCGTGCACTCTTGAGATCGTTATCGTCTATCCATAGGCAATACCGCTTCAAACCTTTGATAAACTCCTGAGCACCATACAAGGGGATCACAAGTCTCTCTGCTTCAGGATACTCACCGATCAGGTCGTCTTTTTCTCTTTGGTTTAGTGATAGGTGATTTCCGTCTCCAGGAAGGTTGCCATAATTCATGCGGGAAATATCAGCTATCGGTCTACCTCTGGTTGTCACGACGACAGAAGAGCCGGGGAGCAGGTAGGGGTTTATCTCATCCACCTTGCGGACCATTTCGCCATCAAAAATCTTCTTCTCTCGGTTGGTCTTTCCAACACCGATGATGACTACGGTAACACCCGCGTTATGTGCAGCGTTGTTTGCCCACTTGAATGACCGGTGGGCAAACGTGATTTCCAACCCCTTCGAGAAAAGATGTGGCCAGTAGATGGGAATCTGAGTTCCCTGGCTCACAGAGTTCGTCGTTACATAAGCAAATTCGCCACCTTGGAGCAGGATGAAATCCGATGCTTTTTCGAGCCAACCGAAAACATAATCCAAAGATGCCGCCGATTTTATCTTTGATCCCAGAACGGCTCTTAGTTCAGCTTTCTGCTCCTTGTCTTGGTTTCGGCGCCCGATATACGGCGGGTTCCCACAGATGTAGGTCTCTCCGCCTTCGTTCTCGAAGTCGATCTGCGCCTGGTCGAGCGGCGACATGAACAAGTCATCGGCATGGTGCTTCACCCCCGTCCCGGTGGGCGGGCAGATGCTCAGCCAGTCGAGCCGCAGCGCGTTGCCGCAAGTGATCCAGTTCATGGCATCGAGGGGCAGAAACTCGGCAAGCGCCTCCTTCTGACCGCGATGCAGCACGTCGCACTGATACTCGGCAATGATTAGCGCCAAGCGTGCGATTTCGGCTGGGAAGTCGCGCAACTCGATCCCGCGAAAATTGGTCAGAGGGATGTCGGTGCGCCGGTCAGCCTCGCCGCGCCGCGTGTTGATCTCGGCCTCGATCGCGCGCATCTCCTTGTAGGCGATCACCAGGAAGTTGCCCGATCCACACGCAGGATCGAAGACCCTGATCTTGGCCATGCGGTTCCGCAGGTTCAGAAGCTTGCGGGAGTTATCCCCGGCTTCTTCCAGTTTCTCGCGCAGGTCATCGAGGAAGAGCGGGTTAAGCACCTTCAGAATGTTGGGCACAGAGGTGTAGTGCATCCCCAAAGCGCCGCGTTCCTCGTCATCCGCGACGGCCTGGATCATCGAGCCGAAGATGTCGGGGTTGATCTTGGTCCAATCGAGATTGCCGATGTGAAGGAGGTAGGAGCGGGCGATCTTCGAGAAGCGCGGCACGTCCGTGCTGCCCGAGAAGAGACCGCCGTTCACATAGGGGAACACATCTGCCCAACGTGGCAGCTTGGCCGATGTACGTTGAGGGATCGGCGTGTTCATGGCGCGGAAGAGCTCGGAAATCACCTCGTGGGTGTTGGAACTGTCCTGGGCGCTCATTTGCGTGACGGTTGCCGTGAACAGGTCTTCGCCGTTCAGGATCGACGTATCCTCGGCAAAAAACAGGAAGATCAGCCGCGCCATGAAGTGGTTCATGTCATGACGGCGATCGGCCGTGCCCCAATCCGGGTTGTCCTGGAGCAACGTGACGTAGAGGCGGTTAAGGCGGCCGGTGGCCTTGATATCGAAAGCGCTTTCGCGAATTTGCTTGACAGTGCTGATCCCTGCCAGAGGCAGGAAGAAGCCGAAGTGATCGGGGAAGTCGGCAAAGGGGCACGCGATCGTCTCACCTGACGCGAGGTCCTCGGCCTCAAGGGTCGCACCATCGGTGGCGAGGATGAACTTCGCCTTGGCCTTTGCGGTCGCAGGGCTTTGCCGGAGTTCAGCAAGGGTCTCAGCAACTGTTCCTGGATCACAGGACTTTAGGTGGATGTTGTTTGCCTGAAGGACGCCGCCGATGTCAGACTTGTTCGATGAACCAGAGCGGAGCCGCTTGATCGTGGTCGCCTTGTTGCCGAACGCTTCCAAGAACGCGAATGCGAACTCCTCTGCATCGAACGGTTTCTCGGCCAATGCGGAAATTGCTTCTTCGATCTCGACAGCGTTCACTGCTCTACGACTCCCTTTTTGAACTCCACACTAGCAACAGTGGTTGTGGTGTGCATCATCGGCACCTGCAAGTAGCGGCGAAATCAAGATGGGCGCGGCCTATCCTCAAGCATCTTAGTTAAGAGGTTCTGGAGGCAGCACGGCGTTGCGTAGGAGGTGCGTCGCCCCTCGTGTCGTCTGTCCATCTCGTCAAAAAGTTCAGAAGACGCTCGCTTTTTTCGTCATGCTCATAGACACAAACGCTCTCCCTCCGGGTGAGCCCCAGGGGTAGAGGGCGGCACGAAGCGATTGAGTGGCAGGGCATAACGAATCGATCACGTGGCTCGGTGCGACCTGAAACGCGGCCATCGAGGGTCAAGCTAGGCTTCTAGCCGCCTTGCCGAAGCTCGACGAGCTGAAAGCACCGCGTTTGCCGCCTCAAGTTGTTCGTTCACAGTCTGCTCGTCAGGATAGAAGGACCATGATTCTAGGGCTGTGTGCAGGATACGGTCCGAATCCCCGCTCGGGCCTAGGCAGCGAGCCAGAATTAGGGGCAGGTTAGGGGCGCGGCGCGCCGATGGGTAAAAAATCTATACGTATCAAGGGGGAATGGTGGAGCCTAGGGGAGTCGAACCCCTGACCTCTTGCATGCCATGCAAGCGCTCTCCCAACTGAGCTAAGGCCCCGGTGAGGCGGACGTTTAGGGAATCGCGGCGGGGGGTTCAAGCGAAATTTTCGCTGCCCGCCGCCTTTTCCTGTCCGGCCTCAGTTGTCTTCGTCGTCAGAGGCAACGTCGGCGATGTCGTCGAGCGAAACATCGTCGTCATCGTCATCTTCCAGCACGTCGTCGCCGAGATCGACATCGCTGTCATCATCATCGTCGTCGAGCACATCGATATCCGCGTCTTCTTCTTCGGCCTCGACCGACTTGGGATCGGGCTTGTCGCCTTTCAGCGCCGAACGGGCCTTGTTGCCGGTGTCCAGCTCAACGATCTCGCCGGTGTAGGGGCTTACGATCGGGTCTTTGCCGAGGTCGTAAAACCGCTTGCCGGTGGTCGGGCAGACGCGCTTGACGCCCCATTCTTCCTTAGGCATCGAAATCCTCACATGCTTTAGGGTTCGAGCGGGGCCAATGCCATGCCGGGACAGGGCTGTAAAGGGGGTATCGGCCTTTCTTGCCGGGGCGCGGCGGGATAGGCTGGGGCGAGGATAACGAGGGCAGGGCGATGGGGGTCATCACACTACCGGGAGAGCCGGAGGTCGAGGTCACGCTGCGCCGCTCGGCGCGGGCGCGGCGGCTGTCGCTCCGGGTGTCGGGGGTGGATGGCCGGGTGACGCTGACCATGCCGCGTTTCGCGCCCGAGCGGGAGGCCCGCAGCTTTGCAGCCGAGAAGGCGGGCTGGATCCGCGACAGGCTGGCCGAGCAGGCGCCCTACACCTTGGCCGTGGTGGGCGCGATTGTTCCGGTGGAGGGCGTCCCGCGGCAGATCGAGCGGGCGCCGGTGCGGCGGATTACCCTTGCAGGTCAGGCGCTTCAGGTGCCTGAGGAAGCCGCGCGCGTGCCCGCCCGGCTGGGCGCCTTTCTACGGGAGATGGCCCGTGAGCGGCTCTCCGAGGCCTCCGCCCGCCATGCCGGCGCCATCGGGCGGCCCTTTGGGAAGATCACTTTGCGTGACACCCGCTCGCGCTGGGGCTCGTGCAGCCACGAGGGCAACCTGATGTATTCATGGCGGCTCATCCTCGCGCCGCCGGAGGTGCTGGATTACGTCGCGGCCCATGAGGTCGCCCACCTCGCGCATATGGATCACTCCGCCCGTTTCTGGGCCGCCTGCGGGCGGCTTTGCCCCGGGTATGAGGCGCCGCGCCAGTGGTTGCGGCGGGAGGGGGCGGCGCTTCATCGCTACGGGTTCAAGGGGTGATCACTTCGCCGTTGACGGGCGGCAGATTCGTGATCACGCTTGGCTCATGCTGATCCAACCGCCCCCTGCCGATGCCGCCCCGCCCAGCCGCGAGGCTCCCACGCCCTCCGGTGCGGCCACCGCCGCCCATGACCGCGTGTACCGCGCCCTGCGCACCCGCATCATGCATGGCGAGCTCTTGCCCGGTCATGCGCTGACCCTGCGCGGCGTGGGCAAGGAATACGGCGTGTCGATGACACCTGCGCGCGAGGCCGTGCGTCGGCTGGCGGCAGAAGGGGCGCTGACCCTGTCGGCTTCTGGCCGGGTGTCGACCCCGGTGCTCTCGAACGAGCGGATAGAAGAACTGGCCGCCATTCGCGCGCTCTTGGAGCCGGAACTGGCCAGCCGTGCCCTGCCGCGGGCGCATATCGCGCTGATCGAGCGGCTGGAGGCGGTGAATGCAACGATCGCCGAGGTCACCGCGCGGGGCGATGCGGCGGGCTATATTCGGGCGAATCTGGAGTTTCACCGCACGCTCTACCTGCGGGCGCAGGCCCCGGCGATGCTGGCGCTGGCGGAGACCGTGTGGCTCCAGCTCGGCCCGACGATGCGGCTGCTTTACGACCGGCTGCGCCGCAACGAGGTGCCGCGGCACCACAGGCTGATCGTCGCCGCGCTGAAGGCGGGCGACGAGCCTGGGCTGCGGCTTGCGGTGCGGTCGGATGTGACCGGCGGCCTGCGGATGCTGGCGAGCTGAGGCGCCTCAGAGGCTCCGCAACATCCCCTGCATCTCCAGCGCAGAAATCCCCAGCGTGGCAGCGAGGCGGGCCAGGAAGCCCTTTTCTGACTGCGTGATGGTGCCGTCAGACACGGTGACCATCAGCGCGCCGCGCATCAGGGTCTCTTTCTGGTGAGCGTTCAGCCCGGCCCCGAAGGCGCGGAACTCTTCGTCCGACACCTTGGTGCCTGCCATCCCGATCAGCCGTTCGATCTGGTCGGCGGGGTAGGCGGCGCCGGTGAGCTTTTGGCTGGCGAAGGCGATGAGCTTCACCTCTTCGGGATCCACTACGCCATCGGCCTTGGCGGCGTGGCACATCACATCGAGGACGCGCTGGGCAAAGCCGGTGGCGCCGGTCATCGCATTGCGGCGACGGCGGCGGCGCATACCAGCGAAAAGCTTGATCAGGCCGAACAGCGCAAAGGTCGCCCCAATCCCGGCAGTGCCGGCAAAGCCGGTGACCAGTTGTGGGATCTGCATCTTGGGTTCAACAGGCAGACTCGGCGGCACGTCACCGGCGCGCAGCATCGCTTGCATGCGTTCGGGCGAAATCGGGATGTACTGCTGCCCGGTGCAATTGTCGTAGGACAGCGCGTAGCCTTCCATCGACCGCCACAGGCCGATCCCGAAGAAATGGGATTTGGTGGACAGGTGACAGAGCGCCATCTGGCCGCCTGCACCGTTCCCGGTGCGGGTGAGGGCGACAAAATGGAGTTGCTCGCTCTCCATGATGGCACCGCCACCCCGGCGGGCCTCGGCCTCGTGACTCATGGCTGTCAGCGCCAACAGGGCAGCAGCCGCGATGGTTCCGAACTTGCGCATCGGCATGTCCTCTCGCTTTTTACTCAACAATCGGGGCTCTCCGGCCCGTTCCTTGCGAAAAGCGTTAACAGTCGAATACGGCGAGGCTTGGGCATAAGTCGCGCACGAAAAAGGCCGCGGACAACCTGCCCACGGCCCTCAACTTACGCCTCAGTTCTTAATTAGGCGTGAATGGCCCCGTCGCCGCAGGCCAGCGCGCTCTCGCGCACCGCTTCGGAGAAGGTCGGGTGGGCGTGGCAGGTGCGGGCGACATCCTCGGCAGAGGCGCCGAACTCCATGGCCACGCAGATCTCGTGGATCAGCTCACCCGCCGCCGGGCCGATGATGTGGCAGCCAAGGATCCGGTCGGTCTCCTTGTCGGCCAGCATCTTCACGAAGCCCTCGGCCTGGTGGACCGATTTGGCCCGCGCGTTGCCCATGAAGGGGAACTTGCCGACCTTGTAGGCCTTGCCCTTCTCCTTCAGAGTTTCCTCGGTTTCTCCGACACTTGCGACCTCGGGGGCGGTGTAGATCACGCCCGGAATGAGGCCATAGTTGATGTGCGGCTTCTGGCCCGCGAGCATCTCGGCCAGCGCAGTGCCCTCGTCTTCGGCCTTATGGGCGAGCATCGGGCCGGGGATGGCATCGCCGATGGCGTAGACGCCCTTCACGGCGGTCTGGAAGTGGTCGTCGACCTCGACCTGCCCGCGCTTGGTGAGCTTCACGCCGAGGCTCTCCAGCCCGAGGCCTTCGACATAGGGCTTGCGACCGGTGGCGACCAGAACGGTATCGGCCTTCAGCTCGTGGGCCGAGTCATCCTTGCGGAGCTTGTAATGGACGGTGGCCTTGCCGCCCTTGGCTTCCACCTTGTTCACTGCGGCGCCCATGACGAACTGAAGGCCCTGTTTCTTCAGGATTTTCTGGAAGTTCTTGGCGACCTCGGCATCGGCACCGGGGGTGATCGCATCGAGGAACTCGACCACGGTGACCTTGCTCCCGAGCCGGGCATAGACAGAGCCAAGCTCCAGCCCGATCACGCCGCCACCGACGACGACCATCTCGCCGGGCACCTTGCCCAGCTCCAGCGCGCCAGTGGAGGTGACGACGACCTTCTCGTCGATCTCGACTTCGGCACCCGGAATGCTCGCCGGTTCGGAGCCGGTGGCGATGATGATGTGCTTGGCCTCGTGGGTCTCGTCACCCACCTTCACCTTGCCCGCCTCGGGGATCGAGCCCCAGCCCTTCAGCCAGTCGATCTTGTTCTTCTTGAAGAGAAATTCGATGCCGCCGGTGTTCTGGTCCACGGTCTTTTGCTTGTAGGCCTTCATCTGCGGCCAGTCGACGGAGGGGCTTTTGCCCTTGAGGCCCATCTCGGCGAAATTGTGCTCTGCCTCGTGCAGCAGGTGCGAGGCGTGCAGCAGCGCCTTGGAGGGGATGCAGCCGACGTTGAGGCAGGTGCCGCCCAGCGTCTCGCGGCCCTCGACCACGGCGGTCTTCAGGCCCAGCTGGGCGCAGCGGATGGCGCAGACGTAGCCGCCGGGGCCAGCGCCGATGATGATCACGTCATAAGAGGACATGGGCTCTCCTTTACCAAGATGCGGGGCATGCAGAACTGATGCACAATCCATGCACATCCCATGCACATGTCATCTGACATATGCGGTTTTCGGGTGAATTCGTTAATGCGCCGCCCGCTCATGACAGGCCGCCTTCGGGCAGCGGTGTGCCCTGATGAAATCGGGCCTGCCAGCCTTCGGGCGTCTCGGCCCAGAGGGTGGAGCGGCTGGCCCATTGGACCTCGTCCGGGTAGCGGGTTTCGGAGGTGTAGGTCACGAGGGTGACGCCGGGCGCGATGGCCTGGCTCTCCAGCCCGTGCAAGCGGTGCTCGGAGGGGCGGCCCTCGGAGGTATCGGTCAGCAGCTCTTCACGGGTATACTTCCGGCCGGAGCGCGACAGCTCGAAGAACTCGGGCGCCAGCAGCCGCTCGATGGCAGCGCGGTCATAGGCGGAGGCGGCGGCCCAGATGGCGTTTTCGAGCGCGGCGAAATCGGTCATTCCGGCACCCCGCTGAAGGCGCCCTTGCGGTAGAGGTGCCACGCGAACCAGGCCAGCGCGAGGGCGAGCACCAGCTCCAGCGCGGCGACGATCCAGACCAGCGGGGTGATGAGCCATTGCGGCTCGATACCATCTGCCACGCTCGGGGTCCGGCGGATGAGCAGGAAAGAAAAGCCGCAGAGTGCCCAGATCAGCAGCACCGAAATGGGCCTGCGGGCGGGCAGGGTGCGGGAGAGGGCGAGCAGGAGCAGGGCGGGGATGAAGGCGATGACCGCGAAGATCAGCAGCCACGGCTGAAACCCGGCCCAGCCGAAGGTGCCGAGCGCCAGAACGCCGAAGATGGAGAGCGCGCCCAGCGTGAACCCGGCAGACCGCAGCCCGCTCGCCGTTTCGGGCGAGAAGGCGATGGTTTCGGCGCGGGTGAGCAGGGTCATGCGAGTGCTCCGGGTGGCGGGTTGTCATCCACCCTACGTCTGGTTGCAGGGTGGGTGAAACCTACCAATCACAGGTCCATCAACAGCCGGCGCGGGTCTTCGAGCGCTTCCTTGACCCGCACCAGGAAGGTCACGGCGCCTTTGCCGTCGACGATGCGGTGGTCGTAGCTGAGGGCCAGATACATCATCGGGCGGATCTTGATCTCGCCGCCGACAACCATCGGGCGGTCCTGAATTTTGTGCATGCCGAGGATGCCCGACTGCGGGGGGTTCAGGATGGGTGAAGACATCAGCGAGCCGTAGACGCCGCCGTTGGAGATGGTGAAGGTGCCGCCCTGCATCTCGGCCATCGAGAGCTTGCCGTCGCGGGCGCGGGCGCCCTTTTCGGCGATGGCCTTCTCGATGTCGGCAAAGCTCATCGCGTCGGCGTCACGGATCACCGGCACCACGAGGCCCTGCGGCGTGCCTGCGGCGATGCCCATGTGGACGAAGTTCTTGTAGACGATGTCGGTGCCGTCGATCTCGGCGTTGACCTCGGGAACCTCCTTCAGCGCGTGCACGCAGGCCTTGGTGAAGAACGACATGAAGCCGAGCTTCACGCCGTGCTTCTTGAGGAAGAGATCCTTGTACTCGTTCCGCAGCGCCATCACCTCGGTCATGTCCACCTCGTTGTAGGTGGTCAGGATCGCGGCGGTGTTTTGCGCGTCTTTCAGGCGGCGGGCGATGGTCTGACGCAGGCGCGTCATCTTCACGCGCTCCTCGCGGGCCTCGTCCTCGGCGGCCACGGGGCCACGGGGCGGGGCGGAGGGGGCAGAGGTGGAGGACGAAGAGGCCGAGACACCGGCCTGAACGGCCTTCATCACGTCTTCCTTCATGATCCGGCCATCCTTGCCGGTGCCCTTCACGTCGGACTCCGAGAGGCCCTTCTCGGCCATCATCTTGTTGGCGGAAGGCGCGTTTTCGATGTCGGCGCCCTTGGCCGCGGTGGCGGCTGCGGGGGCCTTGGGCGCGGCGGTTGCCTCGCCGCCCTCGGCGGGCTTGGAGACGGAGGCACCGGAGGAGCCACCCATCACCGCGAGCTTGCCGCCCGCTTCGACGGTGGCGCCCTCTTCGGCGAGGATCTCGGTGATCGTGCCGGCGGCGGGGGCGGGCACCTCGACGGAGACCTTGTCGGTCTCCAGTTCACAGAGCATCTCGTCGGCCTCGACGGTGTCGCCGACCTTCTTGAACCATGTGGCCACGGTGGCCTCGGTCACGCTTTCGCCCAAGGTGGGGACCATCACGTCGACGCTTTCGCCGCCGCCCGAGCTTTCGGCGGGGGCTTCATCGGCTTTCGGCTCTTCGGCCTTGCTCTCTTCTTTCGCCGGGGCCGCAGCCTCGCCGCCTTCGGAGATGGTGGCCAGCAGGGCGTCGACGCCGACGGTTTCGCCCTCGGCGGCAACGATCTCGCCCATCACGCCAGCGGCGGGCGAGGGGACCTCGACGGTGACCTTGTCGGTCTCCAGCTCGCAGAGCATTTCATCGGCGGCAACCGCATCGCCCGGTTTCTTGAACCAGGTTGCGACGGTGGCCTCGGTGACGCTTTCGCCCAGGGTGGGCACGCGGACTTCGGTGCTCATTGATCAGTTTCCTTCGATTCCGAGCGCCTCGTTCACGAGCGCTTCCTGTTGTGCCTTGTGCTGCGAGGCGAGACCGGTGGCAGGGGAGGCCGAGGTTGCCCGGCCTGCGTAGATGGGGCGGCCGAACTTGGCGTCGATCCGGCCCAGCACCCATTCGATGTTGGGTTCGATGTAGCTCCAGGCGCCCTGGTTCTTGGGCTCTTCCTGACACCAGACCATCTCTGCGCCCTTGAACCGCTCCAGCTCCTTCACGAGGGAGATGGCGGGGAAGGGGTAGAACTGCTCGACACGCAGCAGGTAGACATCGTCGATGCCGGCTGCGTCGCGGGCCTCCAGCAGGTCGTAGTAAACCTTGCCCGAGCACATCACCACGCGCTTGATCTTGTCGTCGGGCGCGAGCTGGGTGTCGGAGTTGCCGTGCTCGGCGTCGTCCCACAGAACCCGGTGGAAGCTCGACCCGGTGGTGAACTCTTCCATCCGGCTCACCGCCATCTTGTGGCGCAGCAGCGACTTGGGCGTCATCATGATGAGCGGCTTGCGGAAGCTGCGGTGGATCTGGCGGCGCAGGATGTGGAAGTAGTTGGCCGGGGTCGTGCAGTTGGCGACGATCCAGTTGTCTTGCCCGCACATCTGCAGGAAGCGCTCGAGCCGGGCGGAGGAGTGCTCCGGCCCTTGGCCCTCGTAGCCATGCGGCAGCAGGCAGACGAGGCCCGACATCCTCAGCCACTTGCTTTCGCCCGACGAGACGAACTGGTCGAACATGATCTGCGCGCCGTTGGCGAAGTCACCGAACTGGGCTTCCCAGAGGGTGAGCGCGTTGGGCTCGGCGAGGCTGTAGCCATATTCGAAACCCAGCACCGCATACTCAGAGAGCATCGAGTCGATGACCTCGTATTGCGCCTGCCCGGAGCGGATGTGGTTGAGCGGGTAGTAGCGCTCCTCCGTCTCCTGATTGACGAAGCCGGAGTGTCGTTGCGAGAAGGTGCCGCGCGTGCTGTCTTGCCCGGCAAGGCGAACCGGGTAGCCCTCGGTGAGCAGCGAGCCGAAGGCCAGTGCCTCGCCTGTGGCCCAGTCGATGCCCTCGCCCTTTTCGACCATGTCGGCCTTGGCGCCCAGCATCCGCTGCACCGTTTTGTGCAGGGCGTAGCCTTCGGGCGCGGTGGTCAGCGCCTTGCCGACATCGCGGAAGGTCTCTTCGGCAATCGCCGTCTCGCCGCGCTGGTACTCTTCGCCGCGACGGTCGAGGTGCGACCAGCGGCCATCGAGCCAGTCGGCCTTGTTGGGCTTGTAGTTCTTCCCGGCTTCGAACTCGTCATTCAGGTAGCTCTGGAAGGCCGCCTTCATGTCTTCGATCTCGCCTTCGGGGATCAGCCCGTCCTTCACCAGCCGCTCGGTGTAGAGGCTCAGGGTGGTCTTATGGCCCTTGATCCGCTTGTACATGATCGGGTTGGTGAACATCGGCTCATCGCCCTCGTTATGGCCGAAGCGGCGATAACAGAAGATGTCGAGCACCACGTCCTTGTGGAACTTCTGGCGGAACTCGGTGGCCACCTTGGCGGCATGCACCACGGCCTCGGGGTCGTCGCCGTTCACGTGGAAGATCGGCGCTTCGACCATCAGGGCGATGTCGGTGGGGTAGGGGGACGAGCGCGAGAAGTGCGGCGCGGTGGTGAATCCGATCTGGTTGTTCACCACGATATGGATGGTGCCGCCGGTGCGGTGGCCGCGCAGGCCCGACAGGCCAAAGCACTCGGCCACAACGCCCTGACCGGCAAAGGCCGCATCGCCGTGCAGCAAGATCGGCAGAACCTGCGTGCGCTCCTTGTCGCCCAGCTGGTCCTGCTTGGCGCGGGCTTTGCCCAGCACCACGGGGTTGACCGCTTCGAGGTGCGAGGGGTTGGCGGTGAGGCTGAGGTGGACGGTGTTGCCATCGAACTCACGGTCGGAGGAGGCGCCGAGGTGATATTTCACGTCGCCGGAGCCATCCACATCCTCGGGCTTGAAGCTGCCGCCCTGGAACTCGTTGAAGATCGCGCGGTAGGGCTTGGCCATCACGTTGGCCAGCACCGATAGGCGGCCCCGGTGGGGCATGCCGACGACGATCTCCTTCACGCCGAGATTGCCCCCGCGCTTGATGATCTGCTCCATCGCGGGCACGAGGCTTTCGCCGCCATCAAGGCCAAAGCGCTTGGTGCCCATGTATTTGACATGGAGGAACTTCTCGAAGCCCTCGGCCTCGACCAACTTGTTCAGGATCGCCTTGCGGCCCTCGCGGGTGAAGGCGATTTCCTTGCCCAGCCCTTCGATGCGCTCCTTCAGCCAGGAGGCCTCCTCGGGGTTGGAGATGTGCATATATTGCAGCGCGAAGGTGCCGCAGTAGGTGCGGCGGACGATGTCGATGATCTGGCGCAGCGAGGCGAACTTCAGGCCCAGTACCTGATCGATGAAGATCGGGCGGTCCATGTCGGCATCGGTGAAGCCATAGCTCTTGGGGTCCAGCTCGGGGTGGGGCGTCTGGTCCTGCATGCCCAGCGGGTCGAGATCGGCCACGAGGTGGCCGCGGATCCGGTAGGCGCGGATGAGCATGAGCGCGCGGATGCTGTCGAGTACGGCGGTCTTGATCGCCTCTTCACTCACCGGCGCGGCGCTGGCCCCGGCGGCGTCCTTGATCTTCTTGGCGGCGCCCTTGCCCTCGGGCGTGGCCTCGGCGGGCCACTCGCCAGTGAGCGCGGCGGTCAGGTCATCGCCCGGCATGGGCGGCCAGTCATTGCGGGCCCAGCTCGGCCCCTTGGCCTCGGCCTTCACATCGGTTTCGCCATCGCCCAACTGCCGGAAGAACTCGGCCCAAGCGCCATCGACCGAGTTCGGGTCGTCGGCGTATTTGGCGTAGAGCTGTTCGAGATAGGCCGCGTTGTGCCCCTGCATGAAGCTGGAGGCGTGGAAGAGGTCGTTGGGGCTTTGGTCGGTCATGATGCCACCTGATGTGTTGAAGGCCACGGGCGGAATCCCCCGCCCGCGGCCAGTGTCGCGCGATATGTGCCGGGCTTAGCCAATCGCCTTCAGCACGGCTTCGCCCAGCGTTGCGGGGCTGTCGGCCACCACGATG
The DNA here is from genome assembly GCF_019801175.1 of Vannielia litorea. Taxonomy (NCBI): domain Bacteria; kingdom Pseudomonadati; phylum Pseudomonadota; class Alphaproteobacteria; order Rhodobacterales; family Paracoccaceae; genus Vannielia; species Vannielia litorea. The sequence continues at coordinate 2,360,520 of NZ_JAHVJR010000001.1, read as the reverse complement.
CCAGCGGAGCGCATGGCTTCGATCTTGCTCTCGGCGTCGCCCTTGCCGCCGGCCACGATGGCGCCGGCATGGCCCATGCGGCGGCCCGGAGGGGCGGTGCGGCCGGCGATGAAACCGGCGACCGGCTTCCAGCGGCCCTTCTTCTTCTGTTCGGCGAGGAACTCGGCGGCCTCTTCTTCGGCGGAGCCGCCGATTTCGCCGATCATGATGATCGACTGGGTCTCGTCGTCGTCGAGGAACATGTCGAGCACGTCGATATGCTCGGTGCCCTTGATCGGGTCGCCGCCGATGCCGACAGCGGTGGACTGGCCGAGGCCCGCATCCGCCGTCTGCTTCACGGCCTCATAGGTCAGGGTGCCGGAGCGGGACACAACACCAACGCTGCCGCGCTTGTGGATGTGGCCGGGCATGATGCCGATCTTGCAGGCGTCAGGGGTGATGACACCGGGGCAGTTGGGGCCGATGAGGCGCGAGGAGGAGCCCTCCAGCGCGCGCTTCACGCTCATCATGTCGAGCACCGGGATGCCCTCGGTGATGCACACGATCAGCTCCATCTCGGCGTCGATCGCCTCGAGGATCGAGTCGGCGGCGAAGGGGGGCGGCACGTAGATGACCGAGGCGTTGGCGCCGGTCACATGCTTGGCCTCATGCACCGAGTTGAAGACCGGCAGATCGAGGTGGGTCTGACCACCCTTTCCGGGGGTCACGCCGCCGACCATCTTGGTGCCGTAGGCGATTGCCTGCTCGGAGTGAAACGTGCCCTGCGAGCCGGTGAGGCCCTGGCAGATCACCTTGGTGTTTTCGTCGACAAGAATGGCCATCGGTGTTTTCCTTGCTTCTTTGTCACTGCGCCGCGCGGGGCGCTCGGGTGTTGCGTGTGCTGCTCATTGCGGGATCACCGCATAGGCATTCAGACGAAAGACGCCGGGCCCCATCGAGCCCTGCATCATGGCCTCGGGCGGCTCCATCGCGCCGAGGAGGGTATATTCGCGCCGGTCATTGAGGTGGCCTTTGGGCATCATCGCAAAATGGCCGACCGGCGGCATTTGCTCCATGACCTTGCCGCCCGACATGGTGATGCCCTCGCCCTTGGGTGCGAGGTCGAGGAAGGCGGCTTCGACCGGGTCGACCGGCTCCTGCCCGGCAATGCCGCCGACCTGCTGCACCATGCATTCCCGCATCTCGGTGCCTTCGCCATAGCGGTAGCCGCCGATCACCAGAAAATCGCCCTCGCCGGTGGCGAACGTCACCCAGGAGCCGTCCTCGGTTGCGGCAAAGACCTGCTCGCCGCCCGGGCCGGGCACCTTGGCCACTTCCCGGAGCGCCGCCTCGCCCTGCATCGCCGGGCGGCAGTATGCGTCGAACAGGTCGAAGGCACGGGGCACGTCGATCTGCGCGGCAGCCGGGGTGGCGGTGAGGAGGAGGAGGGCGAGGGTGCGCATGGCTCAGTTCCTCACCGGGAAGGTGAAGCGCACGTCATTGTCGGTGGTACCGACGCAGACAGGGTCCTGCCCGCCGGAGGTGAGGCCGATGCTCATGCCATCGCCGCGATCCCACCCGGCGCAGCCCTCGATCTCGGTGGGCGTGGCCGGGATGCCGGCAACCTCGAGAAAGTTCTCGAGGAGCAGCGTGGCATCGGCGGAGGGCTGGTTGGTATGGGCGACCGAACAGATTGCCCCGTGCATGTAGAGCGAGATGTAGATCTGAGAGGTCGGATGGCTGATCTCGGCCATTCCCATCTCGGGATCGGAGAACACCTCCCAGCCGCGCGGTGCGAAATAGGCGGTGGTGACATCCTTGTCGCCATTGCCCATCACGCAAGCCGCCCAGGCCCCCATCTGCGCCTCCACCCCTGCGGGGTTGGAGAGCTGCATCGTCATCTTCTGAAGCGCGATGACATCCTGCGCCGCCGCCGGAGTGGCAGCGAGGCAGGCGAGGAGGGGGAGGGCGGCGCGCATCAGGCTCAGCCCTTCACCGCTTTCACGATTTTCTCGGCGCCGTCGGAGAGGTCGTCGGCAGCGATCACATTGAGGCCGGAGGTATTGATGATCTCCTTGCCCTTTTCCACGTTGGTGCCCTCGAGGCGGACCACCAGCGGCACTTGCAGGCCGACTTCCTTGACCGCGGCCACCACGCCCTCTGCGATCACGTCGCAGCGCATGATCCCGCCGAAGATGTTGACGAGGATGCCTTTGACGTTCGGGTCAGAGGTGATGATCTTGAATGCCTCGGTGACCTTCTCCTTGGTCGCGCCGCCGCCCACGTCGAGGAAGTTGGCAGGCTCGGCGCCGTAGAGCTTGATGATGTCCATCGTGGCCATCGCGAGGCCCGCGCCGTTGACCATGCAGCCGATCTCGCCGTCGAGGGCGATGTAGTTGAGGTCGAATTTGGAGGCGGCGAGTTCCTTGGGGTCTTCCTCGGTCTCGTCGCGCAGCTCGGCGATGTCGGGATGGCGGTAGATCGCGTTGCCGTCGAAGCCGAGCTTGGCGTCGAGCACCTTCAGCTCGCCGTTGGGCATCAGGATCAGCGGGTTGATCTCCAGCATCTCCATGTCCTTCTCCATGAAGGCCTTGTAGAGAATGCCCATCAGCTTGACGCATTGCTTGACGGCGGCGCCCTCCAGCCCGAGGGCGAAGGCAACGCGGCGGCCGTGGTAAGGCTGGTAGCCGGTGGCCGGATCGACGGTGAAACTGAGGATCTTCTCAGGGGTCGATGCGGCGACCTCTTCGATGTCCATCCCGCCCTCGGTAGAGCAGACGAAGCTCACGCGGCTGGTGGCACGATCGACCAGCAGCGCGAGGTAGAACTCGGAGGTGATGTCGGAGCCGTCTTCGATGTAGATGCGGTTCACCTGTTTGCCGGCGGGGCCGGTCTGGTGGGTGACGAGGGTCTTGCCCAGCATCTTCTTGGCTTCTTCTGCGGCCTCTTCGACCGACTTGGCGAGGCGGACGCCGCCCTTTTCGCCGGCGGCGGCTTCCTTGAAGGAGCCTTTTCCGCGGCCACCTGCGTGGATCTGTGCCTTAACCACCCAGAGCGGGCCGTCGAGTTCGCCGGCGGCGGTCTTGGCCTCATCGGCCTTCAGCACGGCCCGGCCATCGGAGACCGGGGCGCCGTAGGAGCGAAGAAGGGCCTTCGCCTGATACTCATGGATGTTCATGAAGCTGTTCCTCAAGCTGCGGTTCGATCCCGTCCTTGGCACAGCAGACGCGCCGCGCAAACAAAAATCACCTTCAAATGCGGGGGTTGGGTATGATTAATGCGATTTGTGATCACAGCTAAGAATTGTGTGATCACAAGTTAACGGGGTGCTAACGCTTTCAGGAGAATCACCGCCCGGACCGCGTGGCAGGGCTGGCAAGACTCGGGCCTCCGCGCTAATCATGGCGCCATGAACGAGACCACCGATCAGGGCGAAGAGCCCGCCGAAGCGCCGCAGCTGGACCCAAAACCCCAGGCCAAACCCGAGCCGACGTGGGCCGTTGTGGCCACCGTGCGCGAGCCCACCGAGCTGGTGCTGGCCTTCGTCGCTCACCACCTCGAGTTGGGCGCCCGGAAGATCTTTATCTACCTCGACGATCCCGACGACCCGGTGCGCCCGATGCTCAAGCAGACGGGCCGGGTGAAGGCGATCAGATGTAATGATGCCTATTGGAATCGGGTGAACGGAGAGCGTGGACGGCCGGAGAACCAGAATGCCCGGCAGGCGATCAATGCCACCCAGGCCTACCGCCAAGCCAAGGTCGATTACCTGCTGCACCTCGATGCCGACGAGTTCCTGCACATGGCGCGCCCCTTCGGTGAAGAGGTCGCGCGGCTGGAGGAAGAGGACGTGTGGCTGCGCATTCCGGCGGTCGAGCGGTGCTGGCTTGCGGGCGACCGTTCTGAGCACATCTTCTCTGGCGTGTTCCGTCACCCGATCAAACAGGCCCCGCGGATCGCCCGCCGTATCTATGGTGACAAGGTCGCGCCCTTCCTCGCCAACGGGCTCGCGGGCTCGTCGCACGGCAAGCCGCTGGTGCGGACCGGGCACAAGGTGCAGGTGCAGGTCCATGCCGCCAAACTGCCGGGGAAGAACAACGGCTGGGCCCCGCACAAGAAGGCCACCGGCCTGCATGTGCTGCATTTCGACGGGCTAACGCCGCTGCATTGGGCGGCCAAGACCCTGCGCTATGCCGAGCAGGGCGACGAGGCGATCGGCAACCTGCTGCATGATGAGCGCGCGCTGCAGGTGCGCCACGTGCGGGACAACATCACCAACATGCCCGACCTGCTGCGCTTCTTCCGGATGATCACCGGGCTCACCCCTGATCAGGCGCGAGCGCTCACCGAGCATGGGCGCCTTAGCGCGATGAAGATCGACCCGGAAGCGGCGATGCGCCGGGCCTTTCCGGATTTCGATGCCGATTTTTCGTTCAGGGCTTTCGACCTGAAGCTGGGGGCTGAAAACGCCAAGCGGCTTATGCAGAAGATTGCGGCCAACAAAGCGGCCTGACGATCAGTCGGCATGTAGAAACGCAAAGGGCCCCGCAAATCGCGGGGCCCTTCTTCAATCTTGTAACTCGGATCAGGTGAGCGAGTTGTCGATGCCCTTACAGGCCTCCACGAGGCCCTTCACGGCGTCGACCGATTTGTCGAACATCTGCTGCTCGTCTTTGGTGAGCTTGATGTCGACCACCTTCTCGATGCCGCCAGCGCCGATCACGGTGGGCACGCCCACGTACATGTCTTTCACGCCGATCTCGCCGTCGCAGTAGGCGGCGCAGGGCAGAACGCGCTTTTGGTCTTTCAGATAGGCCTCGGCCATCTCGATGGCGGAGGTGGCGGGCGCGTAATAGGCCGAGCCGGTCTTCAGCAGGCCGACGATCTCGGCGCCGCCGTCACGGGTGCGCTGGATGATCGCGTCGAGCTTTTCCTGCGTGGTCCAGCCCATCTCCACGAGGTCGGGCAGCGGGATGCCGGCGACGGTGGAGTAGCGAGTGGAGGGGACCATGGTGTCGCCGTGGCCGCCGAGCACGAAGGCAGTGACATCTTTCATCGACACGCCGAACTCGAGGCTCAGGAAGTGGCGGAAGCGGGCCGAGTCGAGCACGCCGGCCATGCCGCAGACCTTGTTGGTCGGCAGGCCCGAGAACTTCTGCAGCGCCCAGACCATCGCGTCGAGCGGGTTGGTGATGCAGATGACGAAGGCGTCGGGGGCGTGCTGGGCAATGCCCTCGCCCACGGACTTCATCACTTTGAGGTTGATGCCGAGCAGGTCGTCACGGCTCATGCCGGGCTTGCGCGGCACACCGGCGGTGACGATGCACACGTCGGCGCCAGCGATGGCGGCGTAGTCGGTGGTGCCGGAAAGCGCGGCGTCGAACCCCTCGGAGGGGCCGGATTCGGCGATGTCGAGGGCTTTGCCCTGCGGCACACCGTCGGCGATGTCAAAGAGGACAACGTCCCCGAGTTCTTTCATTGCGGCAAGGTGGGCGAGCGTGCCGCCGATCTGTCCCGAGCCGATAAGTGCGATCTTCGGTCTGGCCATTATGGGTGTCCCTCATTGGTGACATGAAATCTCGCCACGCCTAGCCAATGGCTTGAGGGCGTGCAAGGCTGCATTGCAGCGAAGATGCCGCACCTGCACAGGCGTCGGGGGAGGAAAGGGCAGAAGATGCAAGGAGTTGGCGCCCGTGTGGCCTGATCCATGGGTGATGGCCGTGGCGGTGCCTGCGGTGATTTTCGCAGGCGTCTCAAAGGGCGGTTTCGGCTCGGGTGCGGCCTTTGCGGCAGCGCCGATTCTCGCCCTCGCGATCGATCCGCGCCTCGCCGTTGGGCTGATGCTGCCGCTCCTGATGCTGATCGATGTCTTTACGCTGGGGAGCTTCTGGAAGCAGTGGCACACCCCCTCCGCGCTGGCGCTGTGCCTCGGGTCACTGCCGGGGATCGGTCTGGCGATCTGGCTCTTTCAGGTGGCCGATGCCGATACCTTCCGGCTGCTCATCGGCGCCATCGCGATAGCATTCGTGCTCTACCAATTCGCCCGCGGGCGCGGCTGGCTGCGCATCCCCGACAGGCCTTACGATCCTGTAACGGGTGGGGTCGCGGGGGCGGTTGCCGGGTTTACCAGCTTCCTCAGCCACGCGGGCGGGCCGCCGGTGGCGGTGTTTCTGCTGGCGCAGGGCATGGGCAAAACGACGTATCAGGCGACGAGCGTCATCGTCTTCTGGGCGATCAATCTGCTGAAGTTCATCCCCTATGCCGCGCTGGGCATCTTTACTCGCGAGACTCTGGTGCTCGACCTCTGGCTCGCGCCCGCCGCGATCTTGGGGGCGTGGCTTGGGGTGAAGGCGCATCACATGGTGCCAGAAAGGCTGTTTTTCGGCCTTACCTACCTGCTGCTGCTCGCCACCGGTTCCAAGCTCATTTGGGATGCGCTGACCTGAGGCAGCGCACCCGCGCGCTCAGGCGTCTTTCTCACCGGTCGGGATCAGGGCCTCTTCGACCAGCTCGAAGGCTTTGCCGGAGGCGACGAGGCAAGTGATGCCGTTGGGCATGGTTACCGTCACTGTCCATGTGCCGCTCTCGAGGTTGGCGAAGGTCTCAACCACCTGATTGTTGGCGCCCAGCCCGATCGCCTGACGGCTCTCGCCATAGCCATCGGCGAGGCGTGCCACGACCTTTTCACGGTTGGCGCAATTGCGGTTCTGGGCCTCGGCCCCGGTGGCTGCGAGGCAGGCAAAGCCCGCAGCGAAGAAGAGAAGTTCTTTCATGGTCCAAACCCTTTTTGACAGCGTGGCCCCATGTCAGGCGTGCCCGGCTTTGCCGGAGGCATGGGTGGCGCATTCGGCGCCGGTCATTCAAGGTCGGACTGATTATTGCCGCTGAAACCTGGCAGCCCTGCCAGCAACGACCCTCCAGCCGCCCGACTCACAAGACAGATGCTGCGCCGGGATTGGTGAGCATCCCGTTAACGCTCCTGAACGCTCCGGTAACGCTCATCGGGCAAGACCGAAAATTGCGCCAAAATGCCGGTTTGCAGAAATGATCTTGCGCGGCGGCGCAGCATTTGTTCTTTCTGCACCTGCAACCGACCGGAGAGAATCAATGCCCGCCACGCGCCCCTATCGCTCGCTGCTCTATATTCCCGGCTCCAAGCCGCGTGCCTTGGAGAAGGCAGCCACGCTGCCCTGCGACGCGATCATCTTCGACCTCGAAGATGCGGTGACGGCGGAGGCCAAGGACGAGGCCCGCGCGCTGCTGGCCGAAACGCTGCCCGGCGCCGACTATGGCCCGCGCGCCCGGATTGTGCGCGTGAACGGCGCCGACACGCAATGGGGGGCCGCAGACCTTGAAGCCATGTGCAAGGTCGCGCCGGATGCGATTTTGCTGCCCAAGGTGGGCCATGCCGATGAGATCGCCGCCGTGAAAGCGCAGCTCGATGCGGCGGGCGCCACGGCCACTAAGATCTGGGCGATGATGGAAACCCCGGCAGGCATCTTCAACGCACTCTCCATCGCGCAGGCCCCGGGCATGGGCGGCTTCGTGATGGGCACCAACGATCTGGCCAAGGAGCTGAACTGCCGCAGCCGCGCTGACCGGCTGCCGATGATGTTCGCTCTCCAGCAATGCCTGATGGCTGCCCGCGCCGCCGGGATCGTGGCGATTGACGGGGTGTATAATGCCTTCAAGGACGACGAGGGGCTGAAGGCCGAATGTGAGCAGGGCCGCGACCTTGGCTTTGACGGCAAGACCCTGATCCACCCTTCGCAGTTGGAGATCACCAACGCTGCCTTCGCGCCCTCCGGCAGCGAGATCGACCTTGCCCGCCGCCAGATCGCGGCCTTCGAGGAGGTCGAGGCGAGCGGGCAGGGGGTGGCCGTGGTCGATGGGCGGATCGTAGAGAATCTCCACATCGAGACCGCCCGCGCTACGCTGGCCAAGGCAGAGGCCATTGCGGCGATGGCCGAATGAAGGCAAAGTGAACTCGACGGTTCACTTTGAGAGGATACCCCGATGGCACTCCCGCTCACCCTTCTGATCGCTGGCCTCGCGCTGTGGTGGCTCGCCCACCTCTTCAAGCGGATTGCGCCCGAACGGCGTGCCGCGATGGGCAATGGCGGGCGCGGGGCGGTGGCGCTGGCGCTGCTGGCCGCCGTCATCCTGATGATCTTCGGCATCCGCATGGCCGATGCCGCGCCCGACATCTGGTATCCGCCCTACTGGCTGCAGCACCTCAACAACCTGCTTGTGTTGATCGCGCTCTACTTCACCTCGCCCGGCCCGTCGAAAGGCGCGCTCTTCTACAAGATGCGCCACCCGATGCTCACCGGCTTCGCGCTCTGGGCTTTCGCGCACCTGTTGGTCAACGGCGACCTGGCCACGATGATCCTGTTTGGCGGCCTGCTGGTCTGGGCACTGGTCGAAATGGCCGTGATCAACCGCTCCGAGCCGGAGTGGACCCCGCCGCCGAAAGGCTCCATCGCCAAGGATGCGATGTTCCTTGCCATCTCGGTGCTTCTCCTCGGCCTCATCGGCTGGATCCACGGCCTGCTGGGCTACCCTGTGTTTGGATAACCTCATGAAACTTTACCGCTTTCTCACCGAAGACGACACATCGGCCTTCTGCCACAAGGTCACCGATGCGCTGAACAAGGGCTGGTCGCTGCACGGCGACCCGCAATACTCGTTCGACGCCTCCAACGGGGTAATGCGCTGCGGGCAGGCCGTGGTGAAGGAGGTCGAGGGCACCTACACGCCCGACACCAAGCTGGGGGCGCACTGATGGGCGGGGGCGCGAAACAAGGGAAGACCAACGCGGGCCGGTTCTTTGAAGACTACAAGCTGGGCGAGGTGATCCGCCACGCCGTGCCGCGCACCGTTGCCGAGGGCGAGCGGGCGCTTTACCACGCGCTCTACCCGGCACGCCATGCGCTGCATTCGTCTGACGTGTTCGCGGGCGACTGCGGGCTGGAAGGCTCGCCGCTGGACGACCTCATCACCTTTCACGTGGTCTTCGGTAAAACGGTGCCGGACATCTCGCTGAACGCGGTCGCCAACCTTGGCTATGCCTTGGGCCGCTGGCTGAAGCCGGTTTATCCTGGGGATACGCTCTCGAGCGAGTCCGAGGTGATCGGGCTGAAGCAAAACTCCAACGGCAAGTCCGGCGTGGTCTATGTGCGGACCACCGGGCGCGACCAGACCGGGGAGCCCGTGCTGCAATACGTGCGCTGGGTCATGGTGCGGAAGGGGGATTTAGACGCCCCGGCGCCTGAAACCACGGTCCCCGAACTGGCCGAGGTGGTGGCGCCGGAGGATCTTGTGATCCCCGAGGGGCTCACCTTTGCCGACTACGATTTCACCGCCGCAGGCGAGCCGCACCGCTGGGGCGATTATGCCAAGGGGGAGGTGATCGACCACGTCGATGGTTCGACCATCGAAGAGGCCGAGCACATGCTGGCCACCCGGCTCTGGCAGAACACCGCCAAGGTGCATTTCGATGCCACCTTCCGCGAGGATGGCAAGCGGCTGATCTACGGCGGCCATGTGATATCGCTGGCGCGGGCGCTGTCGTTCAACGGGCTGGCCAATGCGCAGATGCTGGTGGCGATCAACGGCGGCGCGCATGCAAACCCCTGCTTTGCCGGAGACACCGTGCGCGCCTGGACAGAGGTGCTGGATACCGCGCCGCTGACCGAGGATATCGGCGCCCTACGGCTGCGGCTGGTGGCGGTGAAAGGGGGCGAAAGCCTTGCCGGTGACCTGAAGGGCGATGACGGAAAATACCTGCCCCACGTGCTGCTCGACCTCGACTATTGGGCGCTCATTCCGCGGTGAGTCCGGTGTTTCTGCACCCGGCAACGGAGTGACCCGAACGGGCCGCATTTTGTGATCACGACTTTAAAAGCTGTGATCACAACGCTCGAAAAACTGGCTGTTAGCGCCTGAACTGCGGCGCTTTATCATCGGTTTAACCCGTGACTCGGCCCGTGAAAAATGCAAATGGAGAGGCGCAGCACCCCCGTGCGGGCCTCCCGCGCGGCACGCCACCCCATCCGCGCCGCGCCCCGGCTCCACCGCCCGGCGACCGCGCCCAACAGGAGAGCGTTCATGGCAAATATGAACCGGGACCGCCCGCTTTCGCCCTTCATGATCGGCCCGTACTACCGGCCCCAGATCACCTCGATCTCCTCGATCATGGTCCGCATCACCGGCATCGCCTCCTTCGGCACTGCCTTTCTGGTGGTGTGGTGGCTGCTGGCGGCGGCCTTCTCGGAGCCGGCCTTCAATTGGATCAATTGGCTGATGACCAGCTTCATCGGCGATATCATCATGTTCCTCGCCAGCTGGGCCATCTGGTACCACATGCTGGGCCGCCTGCGGCATGTGATCTGGGACTTCGGCTACTGCCTCGATGTGCCGACCTCCGAAAAGATGGGCTGGGGCATGTTCATCGGCGCCACGGTTCTGGCGCTCTTCACGGCCATCATGGTGTAAGGGAGAGACCGGATGAAATACGTAACCGACCGCAAGCGCGCCACAGGCCTCGGCTCCGGCTCCGAAGGCACCCACCACCACTGGAAGATGATGGTCAGCTCGCTGAGCCTCGTCGTGCTGGTGCCGCTCTTCGTCTTTGTCTTCGGCTCCGCGCTAGGCCGCAGCTACGCCGATGTGCAGAGCTTCATCGCCAACCCCTTCGTGGCGCTCTCGCTTGGCATCGCCCTGACGGTGGGCCTGCTGCATATCAAGATGGAGATCGACGAGGCGGTGGAAGACTACGTGCACGGCCTCACTGGCAAGCTCACGCTGATCGCCGTCGGCGCCGCCACATGGGTGCTGATTGCCGCCGGGCTGCTCGCCCTGCTGAAGCTGGCGCTCTGAGGGGCGCCGCCCGCTAGACCTGACGGAAGGCCACTCGCATCGCCGGCCTTCGCCACGACCAAAGAGACGCGAAAGCGCCCCAGCCAACCGCAAGGGACGGAACAAGAGAATGGCAGCTTACGAATACGAGACGCACACCTATGACGTTGTGGTTGTCGGCGCCGGGGGCTCCGGCCTGCGGGCCACGCTCGGGATGGCCGAGCAGGGGCTCAAGACCGCCTGTGTGACCAAGGTGTTCCCGACCCGCTCGCATACCGTGGCGGCGCAGGGCGGCATTGCGGCCAGCCTGGGCAACATGCAGGTCGATGGCGCCGACATGAACGACCACTGGCAGTGGCACCTCTACGACACCGTGAAGGGCTCCGACTGGCTGGGTGACACCGACGCGATGGAATATCTCGCCCGCGAGGCGCCCAAGGCGGTGTATGAGCTGGAGCATTACGGCGTGCCGTTCTCGCGCACCGAAGAGGGCAAGATCTACCAGCGCCCCTTCGGCGGCCACACCACCATGTTCGGCGAGGGCCCGCCCGTGCAGCGCACCTGCGCCGCCGCCGACCGGACCGGCCACGCCATTCTGCACACGCTCTACGGCCAGTCGCTGAAGAACAACGCCGAGTTCTACATCGAGTACTTTGCCATCGACCTGATCATGGGCGAAGACGGCGCCTGCCAGGGCGTGGTCTGCTGGAAGCTCGATGACGGCACGATTCACGTCTTCCGCGCCAAGATGGTGGTGCTGGCCACCGGCGGCTACGGCCGTGCCTACTTTTCGGCCACCTCCGCCCACACCTGCACCGGCGACGGCGGCGGCATGGCGGCCCGCGCGGGCCTGCCGCTGCAAGACATGGAGTTCGTCCAGTTCCACCCCACCGGCATTTACGGCTCGGGCTGCCTGATCACCGAAGGCGCGCGCGGCGAGGGTGGCTACCTGACCAACTCCGAGGGCGAGCGCTTCATGGAGCGCTATGCGCCGACCTACAAGGATCTGGCCTCGCGCGACGTGGTTTCGCGCTGCATGACGATGGAAATCCGCGAAGGGCGCGGTGTGGGCAAGGACAAGGATCACATCTTCCTCCACCTCAACCACCTGCCGCCCGAAACCCTGGCCGAGCGCCTGCCGGGCATCTCTGAGAGCGCGCGCATCTTCGCAGGCGTCGATCTGACCAAAGAGCCGATCCCGGTTCTGCCGACCGTGCACTACAACATGGGCGGCATCCCGACGAACTACTGGGGCGAGGTGCTGAAGCCCACCGCTGACGATCCCGATGCCATCGCGCCCGGCCTGATGGCTGTGGGCGAGGCGGGCTGCGCCAGCGTTCACGGGGCCAACCGCCTCGGTTCCAACAGCCTGATCGACCTCGTGGTCTTTGGCCGCGCCGCCGCGATCCGTGCCGCCGAGGTGGTGGACCCGAAATCGGCCAACCCCGATCTCAACAAGGCCTCCGTCGATGCCGCGCTGGACCGCTTCGACAAGCTGCGCAACGCCAGCGGTACGGTCGCCACCGCAGAGCTGCGCGACGAGATGCAGCGCACGATGCAGGCCGACGCAGCGGTGTTCCGCACCGACAAGACGCTGGCCGAGGGCGTGGAGAAGATGAAGGCCGTGGCCGCCAAGATGGACGACATCAAGGTGACCGACCGCAGCCTGGTCTGGAACTCCGACCTGATGGAAACGCTGGAGCTGACCAACCTCATGCCCAACGCGCTGGCCACCATCGTCGGCGCCGAGGCCCGCAAGGAAAGCCGCGGGGCACACGCCCACGAGGATTACCCGGACCGGGACGACAATGAGTGGCGCAAGCACAGCCTCGCCATGGTCGAAGACACCGAGGTCACCCTCAGCTACCGCCCCGTCCACCTCGACCCGCTGACCACCGAAGCGGAAGGCGGCATCGACCTGAAGAAGATCGCTCCCAAGGCGCGGGTGTATTGAGGCCCTAGCTGGTCGCCGCGATATCGGCGGCCAGATCATCCCACAGTTCGGCGAGGCGTTGCTTGTTGTCGTCCGCCACTGCGGCGAGTCGGGAGGAAAGGGCAGTGCGCGCGGCGGGGTCGGCGGCAAGTTCCTCGATCCGGGCGAGGAAAGCGGGCTCATCATCGGACAAGACGTGATCTGGGCAGCCGAACTCACCAAGTAGTTCCTGATACTTGTGCGACCAACTCACGGCGAAGGAGGGTACGGCAGCGGAAAGACCGTTGACCAGCCCATGAAAGCGCCCGGTCACGACCAGCTCTGCGCTTCCGACCAGGGCCTTTATGTCCCGCGCATCGTCCAGGCAGACGATCTCCAGCCCGGCGATCTCTGCGAGCTGCTCGGAAATTTTCCGATCCGCCTGTGGTTCGTGCAGGACGATGATTGGCGGAAGTCGGTTGGTTTTGAGGATCTTGGCTGCCTCCGCATAGAGCGACAGCAGCCCAGCCTCGTCGATCCCTGCACCGATGGATTTTCGGTTGAGCACCAACGCAGAGAAAGGTTGCTCGGGCATTGCGACTGGCCGGGCGGAGACATCGAGCGAAAACGTGATATCGGGGAAGCGGGGCAGGGCGCGCCCCACGCCGAGGGCTTCGAGATGGGCAAGCGACTCTGCATCCCGGGCCGAGATGCGCCGTGCGTCCGTGACGATTCTCAGCATCTCGTTGCGCAGCTTCGTATCCTCGAAGGGGCCAAAGGCCTGGGGCAGCATGTAGAGCGGCAGCCCGGCGCGCAGATAGGCACCGGCGCGGTTGCGGGCCTTCTGCACGCCCCAGTGATCACCGTAGGCGTAGCCAGAAATGTCGATCACATGGGTCACGCCGGGGAGTTGACCGTTGTCTTTTGCCCCGCCATGGAAGGCCGCGAACAGGCGCGCGGCAATCTGGCGGGTCCGCCGCGCGGTAATCGGCTCGATCCCCATGGAACGTCGGTGCGCGTCCGGGCCTTGCGCGCGGGAGCAGAAGCGCGCACCGGGCAGGCGGGAACCGAGTTGGGTGACGACCGTATGCGCCATCAGTTCGGCCCCCTTGTTGGGCAGCCAAACCCCGGCGATCTCGATCAGCGGTTCAGTCGACGACACTCAGCACCTCCGAAACCTCTCTCTTGGCGGAATAGGCGACCATGCTGTCTGCCTTGGGGTGGCCGATGCCCACAAGCATCACCGGCACCTGATGCGGCGCGAGGCCGAGAATCTCGCGCAGGGCCTGATGGTTCTCGGGGATGTCGGGCCAGTTGATCGGAACCGAGCCGAGGCCTTGAGCGGTGAAGCCCAGCATCAGTTGCATTGCTGCCAGCGCGGCGTCGATATGGATCAAGTGGCGGTCGCGCGGCTCGGCATACATCGACAGGTCCCCAACCACGGCAATCAGGGCGGGCAACTGATCTCCGAAACCAGCGGTGCCGAGAGGCAGCGCGGCGATCCGGTCGATCATCGGGCGCGTAGTGGCGCAATAGAAGCGGTAGGGCTGGCGATTACAGGCGCTGGGGGCTTGTAGCGCGGCGGCGGTGGCGGCCTCGATTTGCGCCATCTCGACGGGACGATCCTCGAACCAACGCTGAGAGCGGCGCCCCCGGCAGAGGGCGAGAAAGGCGGCGTAATCCGCCTGTGCCGCGCCTGCCTGGCTGGCATAGGTGGCGAGTTCATCTACCGTATATGGAGCGAACGGCGCGGAGGTTGACCCCAGCGCTGGCAGGTCAAGGAACGCTTTGCGCGCTGCCGCGATGGTTTCATCCGAGCCGCTGGTGACGGCGAAGTAGCGGGTAAGCACATCATGCGCCCAACGGAGTTCCGCCTGCTCAGCGGACTGGCCGGTGGCAAGGCGGGCATAGAGCGCGACCGTCTCGCCGATGAAGGCGGTGCCGAAGATATCGCGCCGCTCGGGCATGCAAAGGCCCTTCTCCAACCGGTGAATATTGCGGCGCAGAAGCGGGGAGGTGGCGGAAAAAGCCGTCTTGTGAGCAGCGAACGCGGCGAGGCCTTCGAGCGTTGCGCGCTGCTCCGCCCGCAGCGCAGCGGAGAGCTTCTTCTGCAATCGTCGCCGTACTTTTGGCCCGCGACCTCCGAAGAGACCCATAACAAACCCTCGCATTCAACGTCTGAGGCACCGCCTCGGGAGCATGCCGATTTGCGGACCGAACTTCAAACCCGTGCCCGATGAACGGCGGAAAGCCCCGCCGTCACCCGACACCGGTGCTATTTGCCCAGATTCGGAAAAAATGCCAGAGATTTCAATTGCACCCATGGGGGGAGCGCTTTATTTCCAAGGCCAGCATGACCCAGTTTCCAACCATAGCGGGTTGAGCCATTGCCCCGCCTGATGTGCTTTGCGACCCACCACAAATCCGGCACGGTCTGGATGCGGCGGACGATTCAGGCCATGGGGCGGGCTTTTGGGCTGGATTGGCACGGGATCTGGCGTGACGAGGCGATGTGGAAGGTGCCCGACGAGGGCCGCGTCTTCCTCGTCAACTGGGCGGGCTACTTTCCATCCGACTTGTGGAAGCGCGATGATGTGGCCTTTGTCCATGTGATCCGCGATCCGCGCGATATCCTGCTTTCGGGCTGCGTCTATCACCATTTTGCGGCGGAGCAGGGTGAGCGCTGGCTGCATGTGCCGCGCACCGATCTTGGCGGCAAGACCTACCAGCAGCATCTGAATGCGCTGGAGGGGGACGAGGCCAAGCTGCTCTTCGAGATGGGCGGCAAGCACCGGGAGACGGTGGAGGAGATGCGCGCCTGGCCCTGGGGCGATGACCGGGCATTCGAGCTGAAGTACGAAGACTTGATGGTCGATACCGACTGTGCGCTCTTCGGCGCGGCGCTGGCCCATCTGGGCCTCGAAGGCGAAGAGCTGGAGGCGGCCAAGCGGATGTTCTGGGAGCAATCGCTCTTCGGCGGCATGGCCAAGATCGACGATCGTCCGCGCCACCTGATGGGCCATGTGGCGAGCGAAGGGGCGCTCAAGCGATGGGAAACCGAGTTGCCGCTGGAGGTGGCGGAGGTTTACGCTGAGCGCCATGGCGCGGATCTCGTGGCGCTGGGCTACGAGCCGGACGAGACGAGCTGGCTGGCGCGGCTAAAGCCCGCCGAGCCCCGCGCGGGCCGGGCCGGGGCAACATCTAGGGGGAAGGGCTGAATCATGGGCACGAGGATCATCACAACGCTCAAATCGGGTGCGAAGGCCGGGGCCGTCACTGCCACGCTGCTCGCCCTGCTGGCAGGCTGCGCCGAGCGCGGCGCGATCAGCGGCGAAATCCCGTTTCCCGAAGGCTATGCGCTGATGCCCGGCGACCGTGAGCGCTGGGCGGCCATGAGCGACGATCAGCGCCGCCGTGCGCTGGCTTTCATCTCCACCGGATCGACGATCCAGAGCTCGCTGGCGCCCGAATGATATATCGCCTTACCCCCCTCCTGCTGCTGCTCGCCGCCTGCGACGTAAACCCTGCAGATGTAGTCGCCCGTCAGGCGGCCAAGAGCGTGGTGCGCCCGATCGTGCAGGAAAAGCTGCCCGGCGTGCCGCCCGATCTGGTGACCGAATGCCTGATCGACAACATGTCGGCGGGCGAAATCTCGACCATCGCGCAGGAGGCCGCCACCGGCATCTCGCCCCGCTCGACCGAAATCGTTGTGGCCACCGCCCAACGCCCCAAAGCCATCGAATGCATCACGCGGGAAGGTCTCCCGCTGATATTGAACGGATAGGAGCCTGACCCATGGTTCAACTGACCCTGCCCAAGAATTCCCGCATCGTGACCGGCAAGACCTGGCCGAAGCCCGAAGGGGCGACCAATGTGCGGAAATTCCAGATCTACCGCTACGATCCTGACAGCGGCAAGAACCCCTCGGTCGATACCTATTTCATCGATATGGACGCCTGCGGCCCGATGGTTCTGGACGCGCTGATCAAGATCAAGAACGAGATCGACCCCACGCTCACCTTCCGCCGGTCCTGCCGCGAGGGGATTTGCGGCTCCTGCGCGATGAACATCGACGGCATCAACACGCTGGCCTGCATCTACGGGATGGACGAGATCAAGGGCGACGTGAAGATCTACCCGCTGCCCCATATGCCTGTGGTCAAGGATCTGATCCCTGACCTGACGCACTTCTACGCCCAGCACGCCAGCATCATGCCTTGGCTCGAGACCAAGACCCAGCGGCCCGAGAAGGAGTGGAAGCAGTCCATCGAAGACCGCAAGAAGCTCGATGGCCTCTATGAATGCGTGATGTGCGCCTCCTGCTCCACCGCCTGCCCGAGCTACTGGTGGAACTCCGATCGCTACCTCGGCCCGGCCGCGCTGCTCCACGCCTACCGCTGGATCATCGACAGCCGCGACGAGGCCACCGGCGAGCGGCTGGACGACCTTGAAGACCCCTTCAAGCTCTACCGCTGCCACACCATCATGAACTGCGCCAAGACCTGCCCCAAGGGCCTGAACCCGGCCAAGGCGATTGCGCATATCAAGAGCATGATGGTCGAACGGGTCGTCTGACCGCGTGATTTTTTGGCTCATTGCCAGCGCGGCCGTGATCTGGCTCGCCGGGGCGGCGGGCTGGCTCTGGGTCTGCGCTGGCTTGCGCGGGGATGGCCCGCGCGGGCGGGCAGGGCGCTTTGCGGTTC
Source organism: Vannielia litorea (assembly GCF_019801175.1). Taxonomy (NCBI): domain Bacteria; kingdom Pseudomonadati; phylum Pseudomonadota; class Alphaproteobacteria; order Rhodobacterales; family Paracoccaceae; genus Vannielia; species Vannielia litorea. Next base: position 2,343,066 of record NZ_JAHVJR010000001.1, on the reverse strand, counting down.
AGCTCTCCGGCCTTGCCCTGCTGGCCGGAACCCTCAGTGGCAGCCCCTTCATCGCGCTGGCCGGTGCCGCCTTTCCGCCCACGGCGCCGCTTCTGCTCACCCGTATCCTGTCTGCGCCCGCGCTTGCCACGGCGCTACTGCCTTGGGTGCTGGGCGCCATGCTGGGGGCGGGATTGGTGGCTAGGGTGGTTTTGCGTCGTCGGGGCGCGCAGCCTGTGTGGTCGCTCGGCATCGCCTTCGCGGCTGGCGCCGTTGCCATGATCGTTTCGGGCGAGGTCATCAGCCGCAACGCGATGTGCAAGGAGGCCGCTGCCCACGGCGTATCGACCGTGGCGCGCAACAGCTTTGCGTGGAGCCTGCGCCACCCGCGCCGCGCGTTCAATGTCGAGGTGCATGGCATGATCCGACCGGAGGCAGGCACCGGGATATGGAGCTACACCCGCATGGCCTGGGACCCGCTGCCTGAAACCATAGCCCGCAATATCGACCCGCCGTCCCGCAGCCTCTCCTGCCGTTGAGAGTGCAGCGACCGGGCGGCTCTATCCGCGCTTGTCTTGCTTTGGCGTGTAAAACACCAACCGCCCGTCCGGCTCTTTCTCGCTGCGGGCATAGTTCTCGCTGCGACCGTTGGTGATGGCTGCCTTCAGCATCCGCCAAAAGCCTCCGGCGCTCCGGGTTGCGCCCTCGACGATCTCATCATTCAGCGCCGCATTGTGAGCCATCGAGCTTTCGACTAACTCTTTCAGGCGTGGCGCGGGGGCGGGCGGGGGCGGCGGCACGATCCGCATGGCCTCGTCATCGCCATCGCACAGCCGGATCGGGGCGAGGGTGATCCAAGGGTCGTTTTGCAGCCCGGCGGCCTCAACGAACTCCGGCGTCATCAGCAGATGCATCGGCAGGCGGTCCGTCCAGACAATGCCGGCGGCGCCGAAAGCCCGCGTATCGGCAAACTGCTCGACCCCGTGGCCACTGGTCATCTGCCCGTCCTTCAGGCCATAGGGGCCGCTCCAGAAGCGGAAGGGCCTGCCATTCACATCGGTCTTGTCTTCGCAGATGTAGCCGCTCGCGAACATCGCCAGCGGCTCGGCCGGTGACAGGAACTGCGCCAGAAAGTAGGGCGCCTCGCGCTTGCCATCCGCGATGCGCATGGTCACCGGCAGAAACGCGACCTCGCCCTCGGCCCCCAGTCGCTCGATTGTTTCGCGGACCCGGGCGCTCACCAGCAGCCCATCGGGCGGGGCTTGCCAGAGAGATGGAAAGGGTTCGACCCAATCGCGCATGATGAAATCGGGCATGATGTGCCCGGCCTGCAGCCTCGGGACCGGCTGGGCCATCTCTTCGGTACTGCGGCCCTGCATGAAGGCAATTCTGGCGTCAGTGCGCCGCTTGCGCTCTGCCCGCCGCGCCTCGCCCTCGGGGCCTTTCAACTGTGCGGGCATATCACCCGGCTCGTATTTGCCCGGCGGTTTGGCCTTGCTGTAGGTGTATAATAACCTGCCCGGGATCAAGGAGCCCGGTATCCGCTCTGTCATGGCTCCCCTCCGGGTCATGCCGCCTGCCGAAGGGTAGGAGAGCAGATCAATGTGGCAGACAGTGGGCGCTGCGCCGCCTTACTGGCGCATCGCCTCCTCGCGAGAGAATGGCTGACGGCCCCGGAACTCGGCAGGCACCAGTGCATCCACCGCATCGCCCGCCGCCTTCCAGCGCCAGCCGCGCCAGTCGTGGGTGAAGATGAAATCTTCACGCTCGATCTCGGTGGTAGTGGCCTTCAGCTTCTTCAGCACGCCGGGATGGGTGGGCGAGGCCACCGCGATGGTAAAGGCCACCTGACAGTTGAAGGCGTTCTCGGTGAGCCGTTTGCAGGCGCCGCGAAAGTCGCTGTAGGTCACGCAGATCTCTACCTCGGGGAACTTCCGCAGGTTCGAGCGGAAGCCGGAAGGGCAATCATTTGTGGGGTATTGTTTGTTCAACGCGTTGAGAAAACCGCGTTTGAGATCGTTTCCAACCGGCTCGGGGCTGATCAGCCGCGCGGTCGCGTAGGCCTGTATTATCTCCGCCTCTGGTGCGACGGGCGGTGCCTCAGCAGGCCCGTGCAAAAAAATTGCGGTGAGGACGGAACCAAGTGCGGGCAGAAGCATTGTACCTCCGTTGACTGCCATTCGGGTGTTGGGTCTTGCGTGCTCAAGCCCACCCTAAACTGCGGTCTTCTTCTCTGTCATCCCCCTGTTACCTTTAAATTCCGTTACTGCCCGCAGATTGCGCGGCATCTGGCGGCTCTGCCCTTTCGCTGGGCGCGGCACATCGCTTAGACTGGGCGAGAGCAGTCACAATTCCCTGAGAAGCAGATGAGCACACCCGCATCCGGCGGCCCCGCCGCGCCCGATTACGCCGATGACGCACGGTCGGTGGCGCCTGTCATCTGCTACCCGAACGAGACGCTGCCGCAGGCCGATCTGCCGCTCTACTCGCGCGCCCGCGCGGCAGCCCGCAAGACGGGCGAGGAGATTGTGCCGCCGCGCGAGGGCCGGTGCATCCCGGTGCGGGCGGGGCAGTTCTTGCGCATTTCCTGCCCGGAAGGCCCGCAGGTGGGCGACCTGAACCTGTGGAACCTCGCCGACCTCTCAGAGCGGTTCTACTCCGGCAAGACCCGCGCTTTGCACGGCACGCACCTGACCGTTGGCAGCCGCATGTGGTCGAGCTTTCCGCATCTGCGCCCGATGGCGACCGTCACCGCAGACAGCTTGGCGTGGTACGGGGTGGATGGCTTCGGCGGGCGAGTGCATGACGTGATCGGCACCCGCTGCGACCCCTACACCCACCACCAGCTCTCCGCGCAGGACTATCACCATTGCTGCCACTCCAACCTCACCCGCGCCCTCTCGGGTTGGACGGGGCAGGGGGCCGAGGTGGCCGAACCGCTGGTGCATGATGTGCTCAATGTCTTCATGTGCACCGGCTTCACCGCCGACACCGGCCAGTATTTCATGAAGGCCACGCCCGCGCGGCAGGGCGACTACATCGAGCTTTTTGCCGAGATCGACCTGCTGGCCGGCCTCTCCGCCTGCCCGGGCGGTGACTGCGGGGCCGAGCACAGCTCGGATGCGGCGCAGTGCCACCCGCTGCTCTGCGAGGTTTTCGCGCCGCCGAATGCTGCGTTGGAAGGGTGGGAGAGCCCGCCGGTCAATGGCTATTCCGGCGGGCACGGGCTGTAAGGCGGGGCCAGCCCCGCCGAACCGTTAGCAGTAGCGCTCAACGCCGATGGTCTGGGCATCGGAGTAGCGGTCGCCGTGGGCAAAGCCGGCGGGCAGGATACGCTCGATCTCGGCGTAATCCTCTGCGGTCAGTTCCATATCGGCAGCATCCACCCATTCCTGCAAATGCGCCCCGGTCCGCGTGCCGGGGATCGGGATCAGGTGATCGCCCTTGCCCAGCACCCAGGCCATTGCCAGTTTCGAGGTCGGCACGCCGCGGCCCTTGGCATAGGCGCGGAAGCGCTCCAGCGCCTGCTGGTTGTAGGCGTGGTTGGGCGCCTGCCAGCGCGGGTTCGCCTTGCGGAAATCGGCATCGGCCATCTTGGCCGGGTCGGGCGGCGTGTCACTCAACTCGCCGCGGGCCAGCGGGCTGAAAGGCACGAAGGCGACGCCCAGCTCGGCGCAGGTCTGGATCACGCCCAACTCAGGCTGGCGCGACCAGATCGAATACTCGTTCTGCACCGCCATCACCGGCTTCACCGCATGGGCGCGGCGGATGGTCGAGGGCGCAACCTCGGAAAGCCCGTAGCCTCCGATCAGCCCCTCCTCCATGAACTTGGCCATTGTCTCCGCCAGTTCCTCCACGGGTCGCGCCTGCTCGCGCCGGTGAGCGTAGAACAGGCCAACAGAGTCCACACCCAGCCGCTTCAGGCTCTGCTCCAGCTCGCTGCGGAGGTGGCCCTCATCGTTGCGGTAGTGGCGCTCGGGCTTGGGCACGATCGAGGCCTTGGTGGCGATGACCGGTTTGGCATCGGTGCCTTTCAGCCATTCGCCAATCGCATTCTCCGACCGGCCCATACCGTAAATATTGGCGGTGTCCAGAAAATCGATGCCCGCAGTCCACGCGGTATCGAGGCAGGCCACCGAAGTCTCAAGATCGGTATCGCCGAAAAAACCGGCAAATGACATGCAGCCCAATCCGATGGCAGATACCTCGGGACCATCGGCCCCCAATTTACGTTTCTTCATGTGTGTGAGTCCTCTTATTCGGAAAATGCCGCTTCGAGCGCGATTTCGACCATGTCGCCAAAACTCTTTTCGCGCTGATCGCTGGGAAGCGCCTCATGGGTTTTCAGATGATCCGAAACGGTGAGCACGGCGAGTGCCCGGCAGCCATAGCGGGCGGCGAGGGTGTAAAGCTCGGCCGCCTCCATTTCGACGGCCAGAATACCGTGCCGTTCCATTTGCTCGTTAAGGTCTGGCCGCTCGTCATAGAAAACGTCGGAAGAATAGATTCCTCCGACGTGAGTTTTGACCGCTCGGCGCGCCGCCGCACTGGCCGCCGCCGAGATCAGGGACCAGTCGGCGCAGGGGGCAAAGTTCAATTCGCGGAAGATGCCGCGCGACGGGGTCGAAAGCGTGCTTGCGGTCATGGCCAGCACCACATCGCGCACCGCCACGGCCTCTTGCATCGCGCCGCAGGAGCCGATGCGGATGAGCGTTTTGGCGCCGTAATCGCGGATCAGTTCGTTTACGTAGATCGACAGCGAGGGCATGCCCATGCCGCTGCCCTGGATCGTCACCGGAAGGCCGCGCCACGTGCCGGTGAAGCCCAGCATGCCACGTACCTCGTTGACGAGCTTGGGATTTTCAAGAAAGGTCTCCGCCGCCCATCGGGCGCGGTAGGGGTCGCCGGGGAGCAGGACCGTTTCCGCGATCTCTCCCTTTTCGGCGCCGATATGCACGGTCATGCGCTGTCCCTCTGTCTGTTGCCGGGCGGCTCTTTCGGCCGCCCCGCATCAGAAGATGGCTCAGATCGCGAAATCCTCAAGCGACTTTCCGGCAGTGAGGCCGGACTTGATCCATGCCGGCTGACGCCCGCGGCCAGTCCATGTCTGGCTTGCGTCTTCGGGATTGGCGTATTTCGGCGCGCCCTTCGGGCCACCGGCCTTCTTGCCGCCACGACGCCCGCGTTTGGGCGTGCCACCGGTCAATTCATCGAGGGTGAAACCGTGGGCTTTGGCCGCTTTCTCGGCAGCCTCCATTGCGGCTTTCTTGTCTTCGACCGCGAGTTTCTCCAAAGCCTTTTCGATGTCGACCTTGAGCTTTTCGAGCTCTTTGCGGCTCATGCCCTTGAGACTGATGGCCATCTGAATTCCTTCTTTTCGGTTCCATTTGTGAGTGGGCGCACGACAACATATGCGTTCAGCAAATAAAAACGCCGCTGCGCGCGAGCGGAACATATTTGAGTTCGTTGCAGATGAAAAGATATTGAATCCCCGGGCGGGATGCCCGGAGATTTGGCGTTTTAGATCAAATTTTAGTGGCTCAGGCCGCCGCTTCGCGCGGTTCGGCAAGGGCCACGATATCCATCATGATCCGGTTCAGTTCAAAGTCCTTCGGCGTGTAAACCGAAGAAACTCCCATGTCTTTCAAAGACTTGGCATCTTCGTCCGGAATTATCCCTCCGACGATGAGCGGAATGTGCGAAAGCCCTTCCTCGCGCATTCTTTCCAGCGTTTCGGTAATGAGCGGTAAATGGCTACCCGAGAGAATGGAAAGGCCGATGACATGGGCCTCCTGCTCCTTTGCGGCGGTCACGATCTCTTCCGGCGTCAGACGGATTCCCTCATAGGCGATATCCATGCCGCAATCGCGGGCGCGGCAGGCGATCTGCTCGGCGCCGTTGGAGTGGCCGTCGAGCCCGGGCTTGCCGACGAGAAACTTCAGCCGGCGGCCAAGGCGGTCGGAGACCAGATCAACCGCTTCGCGGATCTCGTCGAGCCCTTCGGTGCGGTTGGAGGGGGCGCGGGCCACGCCGGTGGGGCCGCGGTATTCGCCAAAGACGGCCCGCATCGCGCCCGCCCATTCGCCCGTGGTCGCGCCTGCCTTGGCCGCGGCAATCGACGGCTCCATCACGTTGGCGCCGCTCCGGGCCGCCTCGCGCAGCGCGTCCAGCGCCTTGGCTACGGCCTCGGCATCGCGCTCCGCTCGCCACGCCTTGAGCCGCGCGATCTGGTCGGCCTCGACGGCCGGATCGACCGTCATGATGCCGCCATCCTCGCCCATGAGTGGCGAAGGCTCGCCCTCGGCCCAGCGGTTCACGCCAACCACGACCGTCTCGCCGGTTTCGACCCGGCCCAGCCGCTCGGCGTTGCTCTCCACCAGCCGCGATTTCATGTAGTCGATCGCCGCAATTGCGCCGCCCATGCCGTCGAGCTGTGCCAACTCTGCGCGGGCGCCCTCTTTCAGCGCCTCTACCTTGGCGTCGACGGCCGGGTTGCCATCGAAGAGGTCGCCGTATTCCAGCAGGTCGGTCTCATAGGCCATGATCTGCTGCATCCGGAGCGACCATTGCTGATCCCAGGGCCGGGGCAGGCCAAGCGCCTCGTTCCATGCCGGAAGCTGCACGGCGCGGGCACGGGCTTTCTTGGAAAGTGTCACGGCCAGCATCTCGATGAGGATCCGGTAAACGTTGTTCTCCGGCTGCTGCTCCGTCAGGCCCAGCGAGTTCACCTGAACGCCGTAACGGAAGCGCCGCATCTTCGGGTCTTCCACCCCGTAGCGCTCGCGGCAGATCTCATCCCAGAGGTCGACGAAGGCGCGCATCTTGCACATCTCGGTCACGAACCGAATGCCCGCGTTCACGAAAAAGCTGATCCGCCCCACAAGCACCGGAAAATCCTCTTCCGGCACCTTGCCCTTCAGCGCATCGAGCACCGCAATCGCCGTAGCCAGCGCAAAGGCCAGCTCCTGCTCCGGCGTCGCCCCTGCCTCCTGCAGGTGGTAGGAGCACACGTTCATCGGGTTCCACTTGGGCACGTTGGTGTAGCAGTAGGCCGCCACGTCGGTGATTAGCTTGAGGCTAGGGCCCGGCGGGCACACGTAGGTGCCACGGCTTAGGTATTCCTTGATGATGTCGTTCTGCACCGTCCCCTGAAGCGCCGAAACATCCGCCCCCTGCTCCTCGGCCACGGCGATGTAGAGCGCCAGCAGCCAGGGCGCGGTGGCGTTGATCGTCATCGAGGTGTTCATCTGCTCGAGCGGGATATCTGCAAAGAGCGCGCGCATGTCGCCCAAGTGTGCCACCGGCACGCCGACCTTGCCCACCTCGCCCCGCGCGCGCGGATCGTCACTGTCATATCCCGTCTGCGTGGGCAGGTCGAAGGCCACCGAAAGGCCGGTTTGCCCCTTGGCGAGGTTGGCGCGGTAGAGCGCGTTGGAGGCCTCGGCCGTCGAGTGTCCGGCATAGGTCCGGAACAGCCACGGGCGGTCTTTCTGCGGCGAGTCTTTCTGCGGGTGCGACATGGTTCGGCTCCGATGAATCGGGTGAGCAAGATTATTCCGTTCTGGAGCTTATGCGCGAAAGATTATGCCAATGTCAATTCGCTGCATTGCGGCGAGGGCGGGGATTGCGCTTGTGCCGCGCAATGCTACAGGTTTCTGCGCCCCGTGATATGAATATGGGAGGGAAAGGGAGTGCCTGAGCTTATGTATGGCCTAAATTCGGGGCTGATCGCCCTCGTGCTTTTGTTGTCGATGATCGCCGCCATGTTTGGCGGGCGGGCCATGGCCGGGCGCCGCGCGCGCCGCACCTCGGAAGAGGGCAAGTCGCAAACCCTTGCTGTGCAGGGCTCGCTGCTCGCCATCCTCGGCCTGCTGCTGGGCTTCACATTCTCGCTCGCCCTGGGCCGTTTTGACAGCCGCAGTCAGGCGGTGGTGGATGAGGCCAATGCCATCGGCACCGCGTGGCTGCGCACCGACCTGATGCCCGAAGGCCCGCGCGAGGAGGCTCGCGCGCTGCTAGTCAAATACGCCGAGTTCCGCGCCAAGGCGGGGGAGGTGCCCGCGCATCAGGATGCTCGCCGCGCCGGGATGGTGGCCACGGCGCAAAAGACCTTTGACCAGCTCTGGGCGCTCTCCGCCGAGACCGCCCGCGAGCAGGGCGGCCCGGCGATGGTGGCCTTCACCAATTCCCTCAATGACATGATCGACCAGCTCTCGGCCCGCGATGCCGCGATCAACCGCCATGTGCCCGAGCCGGTGCTGCTGCTGCTTTACGGCACCTTCATTTTGCTGGGTTGGGTGCTGGGGCTCTCGGCCGCGCAAACCGGGGTGCAGCCGGTGCCAGCGGTCTATGCCATGCTGCTGCTGATCGTTGGCCTCGTCTTCGTGATCATCGACCTTGATCGCCCAAGGCGCGGGATTATCGAGGTCAATCAGGAGCCGATCCGGGCGTTGGCCAACCAGCTGGCAGAGGCGGGCTGAGCCGATGGGCAGCCAGGTCACGCTCCCGCTCTGGCTTTTCCTCCTGATCCTCACCTTCGCGGCGGTCACCTTTGCCTCGCACTTCCTGTTCCCGTCCGTCCGCTGGTTCTTCCGGCGGCGGCTGGAGAAGGCGGTGGCGCGGCTGAACAGGCGCCTCACCCGGCCCATCGAGCCGTTCAAACTGGCCCGGCGGCGCGACACCATCCAGCGTGTGCTCTACGCACCCGAGGTGCTCGCTGCCGTCACCGAACACGCCAGAACCGAGGGCGTGCCGGAGGAGGTCGCCTTCGAGCAGGCCCGTCGCTACGCCCGCGAGATCGTGCCCGGCTTCTCGGCCTTCGCATATTTCGGCTTCGCGATCCGCGCCGCCAAATGGCTGGCCACCTCGCTCTTCCGCGTGCGCCTCGCCCGGCTGGACGAGGCAAAGCTGGCGGCGATCCCCGAGGAAGCGACTGTGGTCTTCGTGATGAACCACCGCAGCAACATGGATTACGTGTTGGTCACCTACCTCGTCGCGCAGCGCACCACGCTCTCTTACGCGGTGGGCGAGTGGGCGCGGGTCTGGCCGCTGCGCACGCTGATCCGGGCGATGGGGGCCTACTTCATCCGCCGCAAGTCGCGCGGTGAACTCTACCGCACCGTGCTGGCCACCTATGTCACCGTTGCCACCCGCGCCCGGGTCACGCAGGCGATGTTCCCCGAGGGGCGGCTCTCTCTCACCGGGGCGGCGGGCGAGCCCAAGCTGGGGCTGCTCGCCTATATCACCGAGGCGGCGGAAGACGGGACCGAGGTGGTCTTCGTGCCGACCGCGCTCAACTACGACCGGGTGCTGGAAGACCGGGTGCTCATCGGCGCGCAGGGTGGCGGTGGCTTTCCGGCGCGGATCCGCGTGGTGTTCCGCTGGCTGGCGCGGCGGTTGATCCTGCGGGTCCGGGGGCTGACCCATCATCTCGGCTACGCGGCGGTGAGCTTTGGCGACCCGCTCTCGCTGGCGAGCTTTCCCGGCGACACCGAGGCGCTGGGGCAGGAACTGATGGCGCGAATCGAGGCGGTGATGCCGGTGCTTCCGGTGCCTCTGCTCGCCGCCATGCTGCTGGAGGCCGAGGGGCCGCTGGACCGCGCCACGCTGGAGCGCCGGTGGAACGCGCGGCTCAGGGCGCTCGAAGGGGCAGGGGTGGTGCTGCATGTGCCGCGCGGCAATCCGGCCTATGCGTTGGAGAACGCCCTGCGCATCCTGCGCGACCGCAACCTGCTGGCGGAGGGGCCGGAGGGCATTGCTGCCGCGCCCCATGAAACCGCGATTCTCCGGTTCTACGCGGCGTCGATCACGCCGCAACTGGCGCAATTGGGCGATGCCGCACCTGCAACCTCGCCCCACCCGCGCCTGCTGCCTGCCGATGATGCAGCTGCGAAGGTGCCTGCCTCGATTTCCGCCGAAACTGAATCGGGCGAGACATAAAATTACAAATTGGACCTCAGTCGTATTGCAATATTGCGCGCGCATCCGTAGAACGCCCTGAGACCGTGGCGCGATTCTGCGCCGCAGAACGACTTGAGGAGAGACGCCGATGGCCCTGGATACGACCGACGCCCCGCAGGCCCCCTACGAGGCCGAAGAGAAAGACCTCTACGAACTCGGCGAAATGCCCCCGCTCGGCTACGTGCCGCCGAAAATGTACGCCTGGGCGATCCGCCGCGAGCGTCACGGCGAGCCGGAGGTGTCGTTCAAGCAGGAGGTTCTGCCGACATGGGAGATCGACAGCCACGAGGTGCTGGTTCTCGTCATGGCCGCAGGGGTCAACTACAATGGCGTCTGGGCCGGTCTCGGCAAGCCGATCAGCCCGTTTGACGTGCACGGTCAGGACTTTCACATCGCCGGCTCCGACGCCTCGGGCATTGTCTGGAAGGTCGGCGACAAGGTGAAGCGCTGGAAGGTCGGCGACGAGGTGGTGATCCACTGCAATCAGGACGACGGCGACGACGAGGAGTGCAACGGCGGCGACCCGATGTTCTCCCCCACCCAGCGGATCTGGGGCTACGAGACCGGGGATGGCTCCTTTGCCCAGTTCACCCGCGTGCAGGCGCAGCAGCTCATGCCGCGCCCCAAGCACCTGACGTGGGAGGAGAGCGCCTGCTACACCCTCACGCTGGCCACCGCCTACCGGATGCTCTTCGGCCACGAGCCGCATGATCTGAAGCCGGGCCAGAACGTGCTGGTCTGGGGCGCCTCCGGCGGACTCGGCTCCTACGCGATCCAGCTTGCCAACACGGCGGGCGCCAACGCGATTGGCGTGATCTCGGATGAGAGCAAGCGCCAGTTCGTGCTCGATCAGGGCGCCAAGGGCGTGATCAACCGCAAAGACTTCAACTGCTGGGGCCAGCTGCCCACGGTGAACAGCCCCGAGTACAACGAGTGGCTCAAGGAGGCCCGCAAGTTCGGCAAGGCGATCTGGGAGATCACCGGCAAGGGCGTCAACGTGGATATGGTCTTCGAGCACCCGGGCGAGGCGACCTTCCCTGTCTCGACGCTGGTGGTGAAGAAGGGCGGCATGGTTGTGATCTGCGCCGGGACCTCCGGCTTCAACACCACCTTCGACGTGCGCTACATGTGGATGCACCAGAAGCGCCTGCAGGGCTCGCACTTCGCCCACCTCAAGCAGGCCTCGGCGGCCAACGCGCTGATGTGCGAGCGCCGGCTCGATCCCTGCATGTCCGAGGTCTTCCCGTGGGATGAGATCCCGGCGGCCCACACCAAGATGCTCCGCAATGAGCACAAGCCTGGCAACATGGCGGTGCTGGTGCAGGCCCCCAAGACCGGCCTGCGCACGCTTGAAGACGTGCTCGAAGCCGGGCGCGGAATGGCCTGAGAAAAGCCCTGAAATCCCGCCGCGCGGCGCATTGCCGTGCGGCGGACATGCACCCATAGGTTGCAGGAATCCACCGCGCCGCCGCGCAGAAATGCGGGCGGCGTTGGCATTTCTGCACTGCAAAACTCGTGAACAAGTCAACAATACCTGTCCCAAAAGACAGGTCTCCCCATTTCGGGGGACTGCACTTTCGCGAATTTCGCGCCTGATCGGCACATGCTAGGGTTGTGTTAATACATCGTTAACCTTTAGGATTGAGGCTGCCAATGAAACACGAGTGGGTTCTCGACGTTCTGATCGACCTGCACAACTACGCAAGTCGCAACAGTCTGACCGCGCTGGAGGGAAAGCTGTTGGAGACGATCGACGTAGCGCGCCATGAGGCGTGCGGGGGCACCCCTTCGTACAGGGGAGACGCTTCGGCGGACGGCGATGGCAGCTGCATTGGAGCAATTCATCGAAGGCTTGCAGCAGGCGAGCACGCTTGACGACTTGCAGTCGAAAGTGTTCGAGCTGCGCGATCTCTACGAGGTCGAGCATGTCGTCTATCACTCGGTCAATGCGAGTGGCGGGCAATATGCGGCGCTGACCTACGGCGATGCCTGGGTCGACCGCTATATCACGGAAGGGTATGAGCGGATCGATCCGGTGGTCATGGGCTGCTTTCAGCGCTTCCACCCGGTCGACTGGCGCCGCCTTGACTGGTCCGGCAAGGTCACCCGCGATTTCATGGACGAGGCCAAGGATGCCGGCGTCGGCAACCAGGGCTACACCGTGCCAATTCGCGGCCCCTCGGGACAGTTTGCCATGTTCACCGTCTCTCACGGCGTGACTGACGAGAAATGGACCCGCTTCACGGAGGTCCACACCCGCGATCTCATCCTCTCCGCCCATTACCTCAACCAGAAGGCTCTGGAGATCGAGAGCGGTGGAACCACCAAGGCCCCGGGCCGGGCGCTCTCGCCCCGGGAGCGGGATGCGCTCACCATGCTGGCGCTGGGCTACAGCCGGGCGCAGGCGGCCGAAAGCCTCGAGATTTCGGAGCATACGCTGCGGGTCTATATCGAGGGTGCGCGTTACAAGCTGGGCGCGATGAACACCACCCATGCGGTTGCGCTGGCGCTGGCGCAGGGGCGACTCGTTTTCTGATCACCTGCTGCATGCGGGCAAAAGGTTAATGCAATTCTAGCGTGTAGGTCATTATTTCTTAACAACCTTAACGATAACTTCATACCCTTCCCTCCATTCAAGCAACGAGAATGGAGGGAGTACCCATGTTGCGCTTCATTTATGGCGAAGATCTTTCGGAGTTTCCGAAACTGCGTGACACGATGTTCCGCGACCGCGCGCGGCAGTTTTCCGAGCGGCTGGGCTGGGAGGTCACGGTGGATGCGGCGGGAGAGGAGCGCGACCAGTACGACGCGATGAACCCGATCTACGTGATCTGGCAAAAGGCCTGCGGCAGCCACGGCGGCTCGATGCGCTTTTTGCCCACCACCGCGCCCTGCATGGTCAACGATCACTTCACCCATCTGACGGAGGGCGTGACGATCAGCCACCCACTGATCTGGGAATGCACCCGCTTCTGCCTCGCGCCAGACGCCGAGCCGCGCGTGGCCGCAGCGCTGATGCTGGGTGGGGCCGAACTGGGGCAGGGCTTTCACCTCACCGATGCGGTGGGCGTGTTCGATGCCCGCATGGTGCGCATTTACGGCCGGCTCGGCTGGGCGCCTACGGTGCTGGGCACCGCCGGGGAGGGGCGCGATGCCATCTCGGTCGGCCTTTGGGAGATGTCCGAGGCGACCCGCCAGCGCATGGCCCGCAAGGCCGGGCTGAGCCCCACGCTCTCCCGCCACTGGTTCGATAGGGCCTTCGGCACGGCCTCGTCTCTGCCGCAGGCGGTTTCGGCCTGACGGCCCCGGCCAGCAGCCGTCGCCCGAGCCTCTCACACCCCTGCTTTCGGCCTAGCGGCCAAGGGGCGGACAGCCTAATGTCCGCCCCATGAGCCTCCCCGCACTGACCTTCTCCGATGACCAGGCCCAGGCCTGGGACACGCTCTCCGAAGTGCTGCAAAAGCACGGCGTCGATCTGGACAACGAGACGACGACGCCGATGACCGAGGGCAAGGGCTCCGTCACCGCCGTCATGGGCAAGGCCGGCTCGGGCAAGACCCTGCTTCTGGCCCGACTGGCCGATGCGCTGGCCGAGGCCGGGGTCGAGGTGATCTCGGGTGATTGGGAGGGCAAGCCGCGCAAGGACCGCCGCACGCTGGCCATCCTCGCCCCCACCAACAAGGCCGCCTCCGTGCTCCGCAATCGCGGCGTTGCGGCAACCACGATCCACCGCATTCTTTACACCCCGGTTTACGACCCCGAGTACGAGCGCATCGCCGAATGGCTGGCCGGGCAGGGCGACCGCCCAGAGCCGCCCGAAGGCATCACCGAGGCCGCGCTCGACCGCGCGTTCTCGGTCTTCGAGGCCACCAAATCCGTGCCCGCCGCGCTGGCCTCCGCCGGGCTGCGCGGCAGCGATTTCATCACTGGCTGGAAGCGCCGCGAAGAGCCGCTGGATATCGGCTTCATCGACGAGTCCTCCATGCTCTCCGACGACCAGTTCGAAGACCTGCGCGAGATATTTCAGGCCCTCGTCCTTTTCGGCGACCCGGCCCAGCTAGCGCCGGTCAAACAGTCCGGCAACATGGTGTTCGACAAGCTGCCCGCCCCCCGCAAGCTGGAGCTGCACCGCATCCACCGGCAGGCCGATGACAACCCGATCCTCGACCTCGCCCACGCGCTGGCCGACCCGGAGCTCAACTTCCAGAGCTTCGAGCGCATGGTCGAAGAAAAGGCCCGCGCCGATGATCGGGTGGTGGTCTCGGAGCGGGTCGAGGCCGCGCTCATGGCCCGCTCGCCGGTCCTGGTCTGGCGCAACAACACCCGCATCCGGCTCATCCACGCCTTCCGCGCCGCCTACCACGCCCCGCCTGACGCCCTGCTGCCTGGCGAGCCGCTGATCTGCGACGGCATCGAACTGCCGATGAAGCACCGCAAGAAGCGGCTCGACCTTGAGGCGCGGGGGCTGATCAAGGGCGCGCAGGTGGTCTACCTCGGGCCGGGCAAGAAGCCGGGCTTCTCCAAGCTCCACGTCATCGGCGCCGAGCAGCCGCAGGTTTCTGCCGCCTCGATCGTGAAAATCGAACTGCCCGATGAGGAAGAGCCCTTCATCCCCTACGCCGCCCGCATGGGTGCCACCTTCCTGCATGGCGCGGCGGTGACGATCCACAAGGCCCAAGGCTCGCAATGGCCCACCGTGCAGGTCTTCGCCCCCGATCTCTTCGTCGCCGCACGGATGGGCCGTGAGGAGGCAGGCCAGCCGCTCTGGAAGCGCCTTGCCTATGTGGCCATCACCCGCGCCGAGGAGCGGCTGCTGTGGTGCACCCGCAATCGCCTTGCCCGCCCAACCGAACCGCTCACCACCGCCGATCTCGAAGCCCCCGTCGCCCCGCTCACGCTGGAGGCCGAACAGCCCGACTAGGCGCCACTCCGCTCCTCATTGGTCCTGCAAATATCCCCGCCAGGGGCCTCAAATCTCTTCTGGCGGTTCAGTAGCCCGCACCGCGATCTACCAGTCCCACAAGCGCCTCGCCTGCTTCAGCCCGCAGGATATTCGCAGCCACCGCTTGGCTTGCACTCCACGGCCGGGTTTCCGAGGCGGTATGGGCGGTGACCGTCACCTTGGGATGTGCCCAGAAGGCATGCCCCTCCGGCAGCGGCTCCTGCCGGAACACGTCGAGCGTGGCATGGGCAAGCTGCCCGGAGTCCAGCGCCGCGAGCAAGGCCGCGTCGTCGACCAGCGGCCCCCGCCCGGGGTTGATCACAAAACCGCCCTCCGGCATCGCCGCGAAGGCGCGCGCATCCATCACATTCTCCGTCGCAGGCGTGTCGGGCAGCAGCAGCACCACGATCTCGGCCCCCTCGACCGCCGCCAGCAGCCCGTCCTCGCCCGAGAAACTCTCAACCCCGGCAACCTCCTTCGCACTCCGCGACCAGCCCCTGACCCTGAAATTCAGGGCCACCAGCGCCTCGGCGCAGGCCATGCCCAAGGCGCCCAGCCCGAGCACCGTCACCACCCGGTCGCGCGCCAGCGGCGGGATGACGAACTTCCAGTCGTTTTCGGGGTTCACGATATGCCGGTCGAGTCCGAGATGGTGCCGCAGCACTTGGCCCGTGACCCATTCCACCATGCCCTCCGTCAACGAGGTGTCGACCATCCGCGCCAGCGGCATTTGCAGCGTCTCGTTGCCGACGACACTCTCCACCCCGGCCCAGAGGCTCAGCGCGGCCTTGGCTTTGACGAAGGGCGCAAAATCCTCAACCGGCCCGTTTGGGGCAAAAACGATGTAGTCCACGTCCTCCGCCGCCACCTCGCCGGGCTGAAACACCCGCGCGTCAATCCCGGCCTCGGCGAGGGCACGGGGCAGGGGGGCTTCATATTTCTTCCAGAAGTTCGGGCGGGCGGAGAAGAGGATGTTCAGGGTCATGTGGCGGACCCTATCCGCCCCGTCCGCCGAGGCCAACACATGCAATGCGGCGGCGCAGCCGGCGAAGAGCTACCGCCGTCCGCGTGGTCGGTGGATATGTGCGCTCTGCACCAGCCCGAAGGCCCCGAGCAGCACGATCATCGCCGAGCCGCCGTAGCTCACCAGCGGCAGTGGCACGCCCACCACCGGTGCGAGGCCCATCACCATGCTCATGTTCACCGCGAAGAACAAAAAGAAGGTGCCTGCGATCCCGAGGATCAGCAGCGAGCTAAAGCGGTCGCGGTTTTTCAGGGCCGAGACGATGCAGAAGGCGAGGATCAGCACGTAGAGCACCAGCAGAGAGACGCCCCCGACAAAGCCGAACTCCTCGGCCAGCGTGGTGAAGATGAAGTCGGTGTGCTTCTCAGGCAGAAAGTTCAGGCGCGACTGTGTGCCCTCCATCAGCCCGCGCCCCGTCCATCCGCCCGAGCCGAGGGCGATCTTTGATTGGGTGATGTGATAGCCCGCGCCCAGCGGGTCTGACTCCGGATCGAGGAAGGTGTCGATCCGGCGATACTGATAGTCTTTCAAAAGCTGCCACGTGGTTCCGCGTGAGGCCACAACCGCCGTCACCAGCCCGGCCCCGCTGGCGATCACCGCGCCGAAGTAGAGCCAGTGGACGCCTGCGCAAAACATCACCATCGCCCCGCCGACCACCAGCAGGAGCGCGGTGCCGAGGTCGGGCTGTTTCAACACCAGCGCGGTGGGCACGAGGATGATGATCACCGGCAGGATCACCCACAGCGGGCGCGAGGTCTTGCCCACGTCGAGCCAGTCGTAATAGGCGGCCAGCAGCATCACGAGGGTGATCTTGGCCACCTCCGAGGGCTGCAGCCGCATGAAACCGAGGTCGATCCAGCGCTGCGCGCCCATGCCGACATCGCCGAAGAGCTCCACGAAAACGAGTAGCAGCAGCGAGCCGAGATAGGCCAGCAGCGCCATGTTGCGCCAGAAGTAGATCGGCACCATCGCCACGATGAACATCATCACCAGCCCGAGGGCAAAGCGCTTCATCTGCGGCTCGGCCCAGGGGCTGAGCGAGCCGCCCGCCACCGAGAACAGCATCAGAAAGCCTACCGAGCAGACGGCGAGCAGCAGGACCACCAGCGCCCAGTTGACGTAGAGCACCTTGCTCAGGCCGGTCGGCACCGTCTCGCGGTTGTACTCGAGATAGCTCATGCCGCGCTCATGCCCTGTCACTCGCGTCCTGCCGCAAATCTTCGCGCAGCTTCAGATCCTTGCGGATCTGCTCCACCTCCCAGCGCGACGAGCTGGGATAGGCCTCCATCGGGGGCAGCCCGCCATAGAGCGCCTGAAGCATCACGTCCCGCGCGATGGGCGCAGCCACGGCAGAGCCGCCGCCGCCGTGTTCGACGACGACCGAAACGGCATACTTGGGGTTGTCATAGGGGGCGAAGGCCACAAACAGCGCATGGTCCCGCTGCTCCCACGGCACATCCTGGTTGCGGACCACGACCGAGCGGACCTGGCTGGTGCCGGTCTTGCCGGCCATGGTCATGCCCTCGGCCACGATCCGACTGCTCCGCGCGGTGCCACGGCTGGAGTTCACCACGTTGTACATGCCCTTGCGCACCTGTTGCAGCGCGGTCGGAGAGATATCGAGCGGCTCCAGCCCCTTCACCGGGGTCTCGCGGCCATCGACCGATTTCACCAGCCGTGGCTCGATCTGGGTGCCGCTGGCCAGCCGGGCCGCCATGACGACAAGTTGCAGCGGCGAGGCGAGTACAAAGCCCTGACCGATCGAGGCGTTCAGGCTGTCGCCCACCACCCATTCCTGCTCATAGCGCTCGGCCTTCCACGCCTTGGTGGGCGCGATCCCTTCGGCCACGGCGCTCATCGGGATGTCGTGCCGCACGCCGATCCCGAGCTTCTTGGCCATGGCCGAGATGTTCTCGATCCCCGCCTTCAACGCCAGCTCGTAGTAGTACACGTCGCAGCTTTGCTGGAGCGAGCCGTCGAGGTCCACCCAGCCGTGGCCCGAGCGCTTCCAGCAGTGAAAGCGGCGGCCCGAGACTTCCTTGTGGCCCGGGCAGTAAAAGGTCTCGCCCGCCGTCACTACGCCCGCTTCCATCGCCGCCAGTGCGGTGACCATCTTGAAGGTCGAGCCCGGCGGGTAGAGGCCCTGCGCCGCCTTGTTGGCCAGCGGGCGGTGGTCATTCTCGGTCAGGTCGCGGTAGTCGGCCACCGAGATGCCGCGGACGAAGAGATTGGGGTCGAAGGACGGCGCGGAGCCGATGGCCAGCAGGTCGCCATTGGTGACATCCATCACCATCGCCGCCGCGCTCTCGGTGCCAAGCCGGGCCTGCACGTAGTTCTGGAGCTGGCTGTCCACCGTCAGCTGCAAATCGGTGCCGGAGATGCCCTGCTGCCGGTCCAACTCGCGCATCACCCGCCCGCTGGCATTCACCTCGATGCGCCGGTTGCCCGCCTTGCCCCGCAGCGGCTCCTCCCATTTGGATTCAACACCCACCTTGCCGATCTGGAACTGCGGCAGCCGCAACAGCGGGTCCGGGTCTTCGATCTTGCTCAGGTCGTAGTCGCTGACCCGGCCGACGTAGCCGATGACATGGGCGAAATCCTCCAGCATCGGGTAGTGGCGCGAGAGGCCGACCTCGGGGGAGATGCCGGGCAGGGCCGGGGTGTTCACCGCCACTTCCGAGAGCTGCTCCCAGCTCAGCCGGTCGGCGATGGTGTATTCGAGGAAGGGCGAGGCGCGGCGCATCTCTTCCAGCGCCTTCTCGGCCTCTTCATCGGTCAGCGGGATGATCTTGCGCAGCCGGGCCAGCGTGTTCTCCAGATCGCCCGCATCCTCGGGCACGATCACCACGCGGTAGATTTGCTCGTTCACCGCGATCGGCCGGCCATTGCGGTCGAAGATCAGCCCGCGCTCCGGCGGGATCAGTGAAAACTTGATCCGGTTTTCCTCGGCCAGTAGGCGAAACTCGTCGGCCTGATCGACCTGCATGTAGCGCATCCGCCCGGCGAGCAGGGCCGCAAAGCCGCCCATCAGCCCGCCCATCACGAGGCCGCGCCGCGTGATCTTGCGAACGCTCTCCTCGGTATCCTTCGGCGCGCGCCTCACAGCCGGTGCCCCAGCGCATCCACCTCACCGGGTGCGGCCTTGCGCAGCCCGAAGAGCATGTGAGAGGCGGCGACGACCAGCGGATAGGTGACGATGGTGATGCCGATCTGAAGCACCGCCACGCCCAGCGGCGGGCGCGGCACCATGAAGAGCGCCAGCAATGCCATGTTGGCCACCATCAGCCCGACCATGACCACCGCCGCCATGCCCCACTCCAGCGGAAAGGGCAGCTCGCGCGACAGCGCCTGACGCGCGCGCAGAAACTCGCAGCCCAGCAGCACCAGCAGGGTCCACAGGCCCGGCGGGCGGTGAAAGATCAGGTCCGCGAGCAGGAAGACAGCCACGATCAGCGCAGGCGGCACGAAGGCGGGGCGCCGGAGCACCCATGCGAAGGTCAGCGCCAGCATCAGGTCAGGCCCCGGCAGGCCGCCCGCCGTGGTGTCGAGCGGCAAGAGCCGGAAGAAGGCGAAGAGCGCGCAAAGCGCGGCGAAGGCGGCGCGATAGCCCCAGATCCGCGTGGTGACCGGATCAACCATCCGTGCCTCCCTCGGCCTGGCTCAGCTCTTCGGGGTGAGGGATCGGGTCGGGCACCGGGGTCAGGATCAGCCCGCCGGGATCGGCGATCACCTCGGCCTCGTGGCTGCGCAGCACGCGCAAAAAGTCGAGCCGCTCGTAATCGGCGCTGAGCCGCACGCGGAGCCGCCCATCGCGGCCCTCCACCAGTTGGCCCACCACCAGCCCCGCCGGAAACACCCCGCCATCGCCCGAGCTGACCACCCGGTCGCCGGGGCGCACGGTGTCGCGGTCCTCGATGAACTCAAGCGGCGGGGCGGCGCGGTTGTCGCCCACCAGCATCGCGTGCTGGCCCGAGGGTTGCACGGTCACGGGGATGCGGCTGGCCGCATCGGTCAGCAGGATCACCCGGCTGGTCTGCTCACCCACACCGGCGATCCGCCCCACGAGGCCAAGGCCATCCATCACCGCCCAGCCATCGCGGATGCCATCGCGGCGGCCCACGTTCAGCAGCACGGATTGGCGAAAGGGAGAGCCGCTATCAGCGATGACAACGCCGGAAACCGAGGTGAGCCGCGGGTCGAGCCGCAGGTTGTTCAGCGCCAGCAATTTGGCGTTCTGCTGCTCCAGCTGAACGGCGGCCTCTTTCCAGGCCTTCATCTGCTGAAGCTCGCGCCGAAGCTCCTGATTTTGCTCGTAAAGCCGGTTATAGCTCTGGAAGCTGTCGGCCATGTTGCCGACCTTCGTGGCGGGCACACTCGCCCACTCGAAACTGGGCACCACCGCGTCGATCAGGTTGGAGCGAAACCGCTCGACACGCGGGCTGTCGATCCGCCAAAGCAGGAACAGCCCGAGGCAGAGCACCACGAGCACCGCGATCAGGATACGCCTGACCGGGCTGACATAGTCGATGTTCGTGTCTCTCTTCGCCAAGCGGGCAGCCTTTCCGCATGGGCGGCGCCCCCCGGCCGCCTCAGCTGTCGTAGTCTATCACATGCCTGAGCTGTTTTTCATATTCCAGCGCCTTGCCGGTGCCCAGGGCCACACAATTCAGTGACTCGTCGGCCACCGAGATGGCAAGGCCGGTCTGCTCGCGCAGGGCGAGGTCCAGCTCTCCCAGCAGCGCGCCGCCGCCGGTGAGCATCACGCCCCGGTCGACGATGTCGGCGGCCAGATCGGGCGGGGTGGCCTCGAGCGCGGTCATCACCGCCTCGCAAATCTGCTGCACCGGCTCGCTCAGCGCTTCGGAGACCTGTGCCTGGTTGATCTCGGTTTCCTTCGGCACCCCGTTCAGCAGGTCACGGCCCCGGATCTGCATCGAGGCGCCGCGCCCGTCATCGGGCATCCGCGCCGTGCCGATCGAAGTTTTCACCCGCTCGGCGGTGCTGTCACCGATCAGGATGTTGTGCTGGCGGCGCAGGTAGCTGACGATCGCCTCATCCATCCGGTCGCCGCCCACGCGCACCGAGCGCGCATAAACGATATCGCCCAGCGAGAGGACGGCCACCTCGGTGGTGCCGCCGCCGATATCCACCACCATGTTGCCGGTGGGGTCGGTGATCGGCATGCCCGCGCCGATGGCCGCTGCGATGGGCTCGGCAATCAGGCCCGCGCGGCGTGCGCCCGCGCTCAGCACCGACTGGCGAATGGCGCGCTTCTCCACCGGCGTCGCGCCATGGGGCACGCAGACGATGATCTTGGGTTTGGTGAAGGTGGTGCGCTTGTGGACCTTGCGGATGAAGTGCTTGATCATCTCTTCGGCGGTGTCGAAGTCTGCGATCACCCCCTCGCGCATCGGCCGGATCGCCTCGATGCTGCCGGGCGTCCGGCCCAGCATCAGCTTGGCATCCTCGCCCACGGCCAGCACCTCCTTGCGCCCGCCCTTGGTGTGATAGGCCACCACGGAGGGCTCGTTCAGGATCACCCCGCGGCCCTTCACATAGACGAGCGTGTTGGCGGTGCCGAGGTCGATCGCCATGTCCGACGAAAAGAGACCGCTCAGAAAAGCCATTTCTACCTTACCCCTGCCCTCTGCCAAAGCACCTTCGGGGCACGACTCAGCCGCCCCCTCGGAACTTTCGGCTTATAGGGGCAGGGCGGGAGGCGGGACAAGGGGGGCAGGGGCCGCTCACGGCAAGTTGCCGCCGGGCGCGCTGCTCAGCAGCACGTTGCATCGCGGTGCGGGGCCTCTTCGCAGTGGCGCCGGATGGCGCTACTGTGCAGGCATGGCGGAGGCAAAACCAAAAGAGCAGGATCTCTACGCGCCGGTCAAATCGCTCCTCGAGGCTCAGGGCTACGAGGTGAAGGGCGAGGTGGGCGCGGCCGATCTCGTGGCGTGCCGGGATGGCGCGGAGCCGGTGGTGGTGGAGCTGAAGCTGGCGTTTTCGCTGGCGCTGATCCACCAGGGCATCGCCCGCCAGGCGCTCACCGATGCCGTCTATCTCGCCGTTCCGCGCGGGCAGGGCCGCCGCTGGCTGAGCGCGATGAAGAGCCACAAGACCCTCTGCCGCCGCCTCGGCCTCGGCCTGATCTACGTCCGCCTCACGGACGGCCACACCCAGATCGCCCTCGACCCGGCCCCCTACCAGCCGCGCAAATCCGCCCCCCGCAAGAGCCGCCTCCTGCGAGAGTTCGCCCGCCGCGAGGGCGACCCCAACGTGGGCGGCGCGGCCCGCTCCTCCGCCATCGTCACCGCCTATCGGCAGGATTGCATCCGGCTCGCGAGCCACCTCGCCGAACACGGCCCCTGCAAGGGCGCGGTGGTGGCCAAGGCGACCGGCGTGGAAAAGGCCACACGGATGATGGCCGACGACCATTACGGCTGGTTTGAACGGGTGGAGAAGGGGGTTTACGGGCTCACCCCCAACGGCGCGAAGGCGTTGGAGCCGTGATCCGCTTCGCCCTTCTTTCGCTGGCCCTCGCCATGCCGCTGCGGGCAGAGCCGATGCTCTCAATCGACATTACCGAGGCTGCAGGCGAAGACTTCGGCGCCGCCATGGCCGTGGCACTGGAGGCCGGGGCTCAGGCGACCTCGCTCTCGCTTTACTGGGACGATCTCGAGCCCGACGGCCCGGGCTATGCGCCCGCCTTTGACTGGCCGGCCATCGCCAACACTGTCTACCCGAAGCAGGGGCTCTCGCTCACACTGACCTTCTCGGTGATCGACACGCTGACCGACCGTCGCCGGGCCGATCTGAAGGGGCTTGCATGGGACGATCCGCGGGTAACAACGGCCTTCACCGCGCACCTTGCCGAGGTGCTGGGCCGACTGGGTAATACAGACCTGCGCGCCATCGCCATCGGCAACGAAGTCGATGGGCTTTGCAGACGCCGACTGAGATCGCCGCCTTCGCCCGCTTTCTCGCGGCCGCGCGCTCCGAACTGGCGCGGCTGC
Source organism: Vannielia litorea (assembly GCF_019801175.1). Lineage (NCBI taxonomy): Bacteria > Pseudomonadati > Pseudomonadota > Alphaproteobacteria > Rhodobacterales > Paracoccaceae > Vannielia > Vannielia litorea. The sequence goes on along the minus strand of NZ_JAHVJR010000001.1, from coordinate 2,320,151 downwards.
GGCCCGGTGTGCCGGTGGGCACTAAGCTTACGTTTGCCGCCCTCACTCGCCAAGCCGAGCGCTGGCAGCCGGTGCTTGCCGAAAGCTCGGCGCTCATGGTCACCTACTACCCCCTCGACGCGGGCTTTGCGGCGCGCGGCCCCGATGTTGTCGCCGGCGATCTCGCAAAGCTGGAGATCGTGGCGCAGGATCTGCCGATCTATCTGCTGGAGACCGGCTACCCCAGCGCGGGCTGCAGGGCGACCGAGGCAGATCAGGCGGCATTTCTGCGCAACCTTCTGGCCGCAAGCACTGCCACCCCGGGGATCGCGCTGGTCTCGCTGACATGGCTTTCCGACATGGCACCCGAAGAGGCCGTGTCACTGGCCAGATACTACGGCCTCACGGATCCCTGCTTCACCGCCTACCTCGGCTCTATCGGGCTGCGCCGCGCCGATGGCCGCGCCAAGCCCGCGCTCGAATTCCTGCTGGAGCGATAGAAATGGGGGCGCCCCGGCTCCACGCCGCGCGCCCCCCGAATTCTCGCACGAAAATTCGTTGCCCCGGGCTCAGCCCGCATCCTTGTAGCTGACCTCGCGAGTATCTTTCCCGCCGAGCTTTTCCTTGCGGACCCGCAGGCGGTTCAGCGCCGTAACGTAGGCCTTGGCGGAGGCCACGACCGTGTCGGTATCCGCCGCCTCGCCGGTGGCCAGCACGCCGTCTTCCTCCATCCGAACGGTCACCGTGGCCTGCGCGTCGGTGCCTTCGGTCACGGCGTGCACCTGGTAGAGCTGCAGCCGGGCGTTGTGCGGGTAGATCGCTTTCACCGCGTTGAAGGCCGCATCCACCGGGCCGTCGCCCTGCGCGGTCGCCTGCTGGTCCTCGCCCGCCACGGTCAGGGTGATATCGGCCGATTGCGGCGCTTGCGTGCCGCAGACCACGCGAAGGAACTTCACCTTCAGGTATTCATCCGCCGGATCGGTGCTGGCATCGCGCATCAGCGCCACCAGATCGTCGTCGAAGACCTCTTTCTTGCGGTCGGCCAGCTCCTTGAAGCGCACGAACACGTCTTTCAGCTGGTTGTCGCCCATCTCGTAGCCCAGCTCGGCCAGCTTGGAGCGCAGGGCCGCGCGGCCCGAGTGCTTGCCCATCACCAGATTGGTGGCGCTGAGACCCACGTCTTCGGGGCGCATGATCTCGAAGTTCTCGGGGTTCTTCAGCATCCCGTCCTGATGGATCCCGGACTCGTGGGCAAAAGCGTTCTTGCCGACGATGGCCTTGTTGGGCTGCACCGCGAAGCCGCTGACGGTCGCGACGCGGCGGGAGATATGCATGATCTTGGTGGTGTCGACGCCGGTGGTGAAGGGCATGATGTCATGGCGCGTCTTCACCGCCATCACCACCTCTTCGAGCGCGGTGTTGCCCGCGCGCTCGCCGAGGCCGTTGATGGTGCATTCCACCTGCCGCGCGCCCGCCTCGACGGCGGCGAGGCTGTTGGCCGTCGCCATGCCCAGATCGTTGTGGCAGTGCGTGGCAAACACCACATCGCCCGCCCCGGGGATCTCGGCAATCAGCCGCCGGATCAGCTCGGCGCTCTCGCGCGGGGCGGTGTAACCGACGGTGTCGGGGATGTTGATGGTGGTCGCGCCCGCCTTGATGGCGATCTCGATCACCCGGCAGAGGTAGTCGAACTCGGTGCGGGTCGCGTCCATCGGCGACCATTGCACGTTGTCGCAGAGGTTGCGGGCGTGGGTCACCGTCTCGTGGATGCGGTCGGCCATCTCGTCCTGCGTCAGGTTCGGGATCTGCCGGTGCAGCGGCGAGGTGCCGATGAAGGTGTGAATGCGCGGGGATTTGGCGTGTTTCACCGCCTCCCAGCAGCGGTCGATATCCTTGAAGTTGGCGCGGGCGAGGCCACAGATCGTGGCGTTCTGCGCGGCGCGGGCAATCTCGCTGACGGCGGCAAAATCGCCCTCGGAGGCAATCGGGAAACCCGCTTCGATGATATCCACGCCCATCTCGTCGAGCAGGCTGGCAATCTCCAGCTTCTCGGCATGGCTCATGGTCGCGCCGGGCGATTGCTCGCCATCGCGCAGGGTGGTGTCAAAGATCAATACGCGGTTTGCGTCGGTCATCGGAAAATCTCTCTGGCTTGCTGTACTTTTGCTCTTGGGTGCTCTGGCGCGTCTATACCTCTGAGCGGTCGCGCCGGAAAGGCACGCTCAGAGGCAGGTAAGCAGAAGAAGCAGGCCGGCGAGCGGCAGGGCAACAACAGCAGCGAGGGGGAGCCGGGTGGCTTCCTCCTGGCGGGCGATGGCGATGGCCCGGGGCTGGTTGTGGCGCTCTTGCGTCATGGGGGCGAGCATACGCAGGGAATCGGAAAAGGAAAGTGAAGATTTGCGACTTGGTTGAAGCAGGCGCCGCGCCGCGCTTGATCGGGCCGGGGGCGGCCTGCTAGGACCGTCTTGAAAGGACGCGCAATGAGCCCGTTTGCATCAGAACGAGATCGCCGGATCACCGCCCGAGGAGGGCGCGTGGACTGCTGACGCGTACCCTCATGGCACCGGCCCCGATGGCCGGTCGTCCGGGCGGCACCACATGGTGACCGCCCTTTTTCATGCCCGACGAAAGGAGACCAGAGCTGTGCCCGACCAGCCGTTCGAAGAGCCCGACGATACCGAGGAGGCCGGCCCTGCCGCGTCTCCTTGCTCATCCACACCCATACGACGCCGGCGTTCCGTTGCCGCTCATCGACCTGCTGTCGGTGGGGCGGCCGCGCTTTGATTTAAGTAATTGATAAAAAATAATAAATTGAAAAATCTGGCGCCTCTCGGTAAACCTCTCTCATTCAGCAAGGGGCGTTCGTCTAGTGGTCAGGACACCCGTCTTTCGAACGGACAACGCGGGTTCGATTCCCGCACGCTCTGCCAGCTGGATCGCGGCCGCGTAGCTCAACGGGAGAGCACCGGATTGTCTATCCGGGTGTTGCGGGTTCGAATCCCGTCGCGGCCGCCATGCTACCCCTCGGGCGGCGCAACCAACGGCTTCAGCCCCGCTGGATAGAGCGCCGGGCCGGACCCATCCAGCGCATCGAAGTCAAACCAGCGGACGGTGAAGGGCAGGCCATTGTCCTCCCGCACCTCTGCCGACTCGGCCTCCAGAAGCGGGCAGGGCGGCAGGGTGATGGGCGCGGCAAAGACCACCTCATGCCCCGGTTCGCCCTCGTGGCTGTAGATGTTCTCCAGCACCACCGGCGGGCCGCTCACCGTTACCTCCAGCCCAAACTCCTCGGCCCATTCGCGCCGCAGCGCGTCTTCCCAGCTTTCGCCAAACTCCACGCCGCCGCCGGGCGGGCGCACGCCCTTCAGCCGTCCAGCATCGTTGCGCACCTCAGCCGCCAGCATTTGGCGCCCGCGCCAGGCGAGGCCGATGGCCAGAACTCGGATGCGGGGGAGGGGGCGCCAGCGGGTCATGGCCCGGTCCTACCATGCGGCGCCACCGGGGGCGAGGACGCCTCGACGGGCGGCGGAGCTACCCCGCGATCACGTTCCTCTCCGGCCCGTAAGGAAAGCCGGTGATGTTCTCCGCCCCGTCCTCGGTAATCACCAGAATATCGTGCTCGCGATACCCGCCCGCACCCGGCATCCCCTCCGGCACCGTCAGCATCGGCTCCATCGAGATCACCATGCCCGGCTCCAGCACCGTGTCGATATCCTCCCGCAGCTCCAGCCCCGCCTCGCGCCCGTAGTAGTGGCTGAGCACGCCGAAGGAGTGGCCGTAACCGAAGCTGCGATACTTCAGCTGGTCGCGCTCGGCGAAGAAGGCGTTGAGCGCCGCCGTCACCGTGCCGCAGCGCGCGCCCGGCTTCAGCAGCGCCATCCCCAGCTCATGGGCTTCCACATTGGCCTTCCAATAGCCCAGCGAGGCGTCATTCACCTCGCCCAGAAACAGCGTGCGTTCCAGCGCGGTGTAATAGCCCGAGATCATCGGAAAGGTGTTGAGGCTCAGGATGTCGCCCCGCTCCAGTCGCCGCGCCGTCACCGGGTTGTGCGCCCCGTCCGTGTTCAGCCCCGACTGGAACCAGACCCAAGTGTCGCGATATTCCGCATCCGGAAAGGCCCGCGCGATCTCGGCCTCCATCGCATCGCGCCCGGCCATTGCCACGTCGATCTCGCGCACGCCCTCGGCAATCGCCGCGCGGATCGCCTCGCCGCCGAGGTCCGCCACACGCGCACCCTCGCGGATCAGGGCGATCTCCGCCGCACTCTTGATCATTCGCAGCTGCATCACCGGCACCGAGATATCCACTGAGACAGGCGCCAGATAGCTTTCCATCGCTTCGCGCTGCTGCACCGTCATGTGGTCGCCCTCGAAGCCCAGCACGCGGCCCGTGCCCGCCACATAGGCCACCGCCCGCCAGAAGTTGTCGCGCGCCCAGTCGGTGTAGGTCAGCGCATCGCCGTGGCAGCGCCGCCAGGGCTGGCCCGCGTCGATGCCCGCGCTGATCACGGTGGAGCTTTCTGCCGTCACCACCAGCCCGTAGGGTCGCCCAAAGCTGCAGTAGAGAAACCCCGAGTAGTAGGCGATGCCCGCCATCGAGGTGAAGAGCGCCACCTCGATGCCCTGCTCGGCCATCACCCCGCGCAGCTTGGCGAGCCGCGCGTCATACTCGGCGGCCGGGAAGGGCAGGGGCGCCTTTTCGCCGTTCTCGAAGCGGTAGAATGCGGGACGATCTGTCATCTCGGGACCTTTCCGGGCCCTTCGCGGGCCCATCCGTAAAGGAATGGTCCCGGCGTTCAGGACAGGAAGGCCACGTGGCGGGGTGACGCCATCACCCCGGGCCTGTGCCGACTATGCCACGCCCTCCGGCCCGCGCAAGCCCGCTGCGGCACCTGCCGCCCATGCCGCAACGCCACTTCCCCCCGCCGGATCAATCCCCTAGCGTCCCCTCATGGCCCGCTACCTCGCCTCTCGGCTGATCTCTCTCGCCCTCTCGCTCGTCGCAGCCAGCGTGGTGATCTTCTTCATGCTCGAGGTCATCCCCGGCGATCCGGCGGCCTTCATGCTCGGCCTCAACGCCCAGCCCGAAACCGTGGCGGCGCTGCGCACCGAGCTGGGCCTCGATGGCACCACACCCGAGCGCTACCTGCGCTGGATCACCGGGCTGGTTCAGGGCGACATGGGGGTATCCTACACCTACCGCGTGCCGGTGGAGGGCCTCATTGCCGACCGTCTGGCCGTCTCGGCCCCGCTTGCCGCCTATGCGCTGGTGCTCTCCACCCTGCTGGCCATCCCGGTCGGGCTGGTGGCCGCCGCCTTCCGAGGCCGCGCGGCGGATTACGGCATCATGGGGCTGACGCAACTGGGCATCGCCGTGCCCAACTTCTGGTTCGGCATGCTGCTGGTGCTCGCCTTCGCCATCACCATCCCGCTCTTTCCCGCCGGCGGCTTTCCGGGGTGGGAGGCTGGCCTCTGGCCCGGCCTCAAGGCGCTGACCCTCCCCGCTGTCGCCCTGGCCCTGCCGCAGGCCTCCATCCTCGCCCGCGTCATGCGCTCGGCGCTGATCGAGGTGCTCGGGCAGGATTTCATCCGCACCGCCCGCGCCAAGGGCCTCACCCGCGCTCAGGCCCTCACCCGGCACGCGCTGCGCAACGCGCTGGTGCCGGTGCTGACCATTCTCGGCCTGCAATTCTCCTTCCTTCTGGCGGGCGCGATCATCATCGAAAACGTCTTCTACCTCCCCGGCCTCGGGCGGCTGATCTTTCAGGCCATCACCCAGCGCGACCTGATCGTGGTGGAAAGCGCGGTGATGCTGCTGGTCTTCGCGGTGATTTGCGTGACCTTCCTGACCGACATCGCCTACGGCCTGGCGGACCCAAGGCTGAGGAGGCGGCGGTAATGGAACACCTGCCAACGCGAGCCACGCAAGCCATGCAGCGCCTGCCCGGGCGGCGGGCTGGCGCTGCACGGCGCCTTACGGCGCGCACCGTGCGGGCTCTCGCCATCACCGGGCTCACCCCATGAAACTCCCCGCCCAACTCCTCATCGGTGCCACCCTCACCGCCTTCTTCGCCGCCGCCGCGCTCCTCTCCCTCGTCTGGACGCCCCACTCCGTCCTCGACCTCGCGATCTCCAACAAGCTCGCGGCCCCCTCCGCCACCCACCTCCTCGGCACCGATCACCTCGGGCGCGACCTCACCTCCATGCTCATGGCCGGCGCACGCACCTCCATCGCCGTCGCCCTCGTCGCCGTCTCCATCGGCCTCTGTATCGGCGTCCCCCTCGGCCTCACCGCCGCCGCCTCCCGAGGCTCGCTGCTCGACGAGGTCATCATGCGCGCCAACGACCTCACTTTCGCCTTCCCCTCCCTCGTCATCGCCATCCTGATCACCGCCACCTTCGGCCCCTCCGCGTTCAACGCCATCCTCGCCATCGGCATCTTCAACATTCCGGTCTTCGCCCGCGTCGCCCGTGGCGCGGCGCTCGGCGTCTGGCAGCGCGAGTTCATCCTCGCCGCCCGCGTGGCGGGCAAATCCCGCACCCGGATCAGCGCCGAGCACATCCTGCCCAACATCGCTAGCCTGCTCATCGTGCAGGCCACCATCCAGTTCTCCCTCGGCATCCTCGCCGAGGCCGGCCTCTCCTACGTCGGCCTCGGGGCGCAACCGCCCACGCCCTCTTGGGGCCGGATGCTCGCCGACGCGCAAACCTTCTTTTACGGCACCCCGCGCCTTGCCATGGCGCCCGCCTTCTGCATCACCGCCATGGTCCTCGGCCTGAACCTCATGGGCGATGGGCTGCGTGACATGCTCGACCCCCGCCTGCGCAGGGCCGTGCAATGATCGACCTTCGCAGCCTCTGCCTCGCCATCCACGGCAAGCCCATCCTGCGCGAGGTGTCCTTCTCTCTGCCTGAGGGCCGCATCCTCGGCCTCGTCGGCGAGTCCGGTTCCGGCAAGAGCATGACCGCCCTCTCGATCATGGGCCTGCTCCCGCACGGGTCTGAAACCACCGGAGCCGCCTGCCTCGACGGGGAAGACCTGACGAAGGCCCCCGAACGCCGCCTCTGCACCATCCGCGGCAACGAGATCGGCATGATCTTTCAGGAGCCGATGACCGCACTCAACCCGATGCAGACCATCGGCGCCCAGGTGGCCGAAACCCTCCGCATCCACGGCGCCGCCTCCCGCTTCGAGGCCGCGCAGATCGCCCGCGAAAAGCTCGACCGCGTCGGCCTCTCGGCCATCCCCGCCACCCGCTACCCGCACGAACTCTCCGGCGGCCAGCGCCAACGGGTCTGCATCGCCATGGCCATCGCGCTCCGCCCCCGCCTGCTGATCGCCGACGAGCCCACCACGGCGCTCGACGTCACCACCCAGGCCCAGATCCTCGACCTCCTGCGCAGCCTCGTCCGCGAGGAGGGCATGGCGCTCCTGCTCATCACCCACGACCTCGCCGTGGTCGCCGACATGGCCGATGAGATCGCGGTGATGAAAGAGGGCAGGGTGGTCGAGCACGGCCCCACCGCGCAGATCCTGCGCAACCGCACGCACCCCTACACGCAGGCGCTCTTCGAAGCCTCCGGCCACCAGCCCGACCGCGCCGCCACCCGCGTCGAGGAAACCCCGCTTCTCAGCGTCCAGAACGCCATCCGCGACTACCCCACCCGCAAGGGCCCTTTCCGCGCAGTGAACAAGGTCAGCTTCACCCTGCGCCAAGGCGAGTCCCTCGGCCTCGTCGGCGAGTCCGGCTGCGGCAAGTCCACCCTCACGCGCGCCATCCTCGGCCTCGACCCGCTGCAAGGCGGCGCAATCGCGCTCGACGGCCAGCCCGTCACGCCACAGATGGGCTTCGATCTCCGGCGCCGCCTGCAAGTGGTGTTTCAAGACCCCTACGGCAGCTTCAACCCGCGCCACCGTGTCTCCCGCCTCGTCTCCGAACCCTTCCACCTCACCGGCACCCCGCCTGACCTGCGCGCCCGCATCTCCGAAGCCCTGCTCGCCGTAGGCCTCCACCCCGACGACGCCCACAAATACCCGCACCAGTTCTCCGGCGGTCAACGCCAACGCATCGCCATCGCCCGGGCCCTGATCACCCACCCCGAGCTGATCGTGCTCGACGAGGCCGTCTCCGCGCTCGACGTCCAGGTCCGCGCCCGCATCCTCGACCTTTTGGCCCGCCTTCAAGCCGAGCGCCGCCTCAGCTACCTCTTCATCAGCCACGACCTTTCCGTGGTCCGCAACGTGACCGACCGGGTGCTGGTGATGAAGGCGGGCGAGATCGTGGAGCAGGGCCCGACCGAACAGGTCTTCACCCAACCGAAGCATCCCTACACACGCGCCCTCATCGCCGCCGCGCCCGTGCTCGCCGCATAGGGTGGGCAATCTGCCCACCGCGCCAGCCCCCCGAGCGTAGCGACGCCACCGAAAGCCCTTCCCTCCTCCGGCCGCCCCGGTTGCTGTAACTTGACCCTACAGGTCAGCGTGGCACGTGCACGGAATCAAGCCGCAGGCGCCGTGCAGCGCCGACCCGCCCCCCGGGGCGGCGCTTCGGTGAGGCAAGCGCATACCTCGCAGGTCGAGCTAACACGGCACCATAAAGTGCACCGCACTACTGTTGCAGGCGCCACCCCGCGGGTCGGCGCTGCACGGCTCCCGAACGCACTTCCAAACCCCGCGCCGCCGCCCTAACCTCCCCTCGGGAGGCACCACCATGACAGACATCACCGCAGGCTGGTTCGACCCGTCCGAGTACCTCATCGGCGGCCACTGGCACGACGCCCCCGCCACGCTCCCCATCGAAGACCCGTCCACCGGCCAGGAGATCGGCGCCATTGCCCGCTGCAGTGCCCGCGAGGTTTCCGGTGCCGTCGCCGCCGCGCAAACCGCGCTCGATGGCGAATGGGGCAGCCTCACCGCCGCCGAGCGCGGCCGCATCCTCCTCCGTCTCTCCCGCCTGATCGAAGAGCGCACCGAGGCCCTCGCCGTCCTCGAATCCCGCGATGTCGGCAAGCCGCTCACCCAGGCCCGCGCCGACGCCCGCGCGCTCGCCCGCTACATGGAATTCTACGGCGGCGCGGCCGACAAGATCACCGGCCAGACCATCCCCTATCTCGACGGCTACACCGTCTACACCCTGCGCGAGCCGCACGGGGTGACCGGCCACATCATCCCTTGGAACTACCCGATGCAGATCATCGGCCGCTCGGTCGGTGCCGCGCTGGCGATGGGCAACGCCTGCGTGCTGAAACCGGCGGAAGAGGCCTGCCTCACCGCGCTCGCCTTCGCCCGCCTCGCGCAGGAGGCCGGCCTGCCCTCCGGCGCCCTCAACGTCATCCCCGGCCTGGGCGAAGAGGCCGGTGCCGCGCTCTCCGCGCATCCCGGAGTGCGTCACCTCAGCTTCACCGGCTCCGCAGGCGTCGGCACCCTGATCCAGCAGGCGGCGGCCACCAATATCGTGCCCGTCACCCTCGAACTCGGCGGCAAATCCCCCCAGCTCGTCTTCGCCGATGCCGACCTCGACGCCGCCTTGCCGTTCCTGCTCTCCGCCGGGCTGCAGAACGCCGGGCAAACCTGCTCCGCCTCCTCCCGCATCCTCGTCGAGCGTCCGCTCTGGGAGGAGACGATGGCCCGCATGGCCGAGGCCTATGCCAAGCTCAAGGCCGCCCCCGCGCTGGAAGATGCCAACCTCGGCCCGCTCATCTCCGCTCGGCAAAAGCAGATCGTGCAGGGCTACCTCTCGCGCGATGAGGGGCTGCAACTACTGGCCGAGGGCACCGTTTCCGATAGCGCCCCGAAAAACGGCCACTACGTCGCCCCCCGCCTCTACGCCACGACGGACCCACACCACATCCTCGCGCAGGAGGAGGTCTTCGGCCCGGTGCAGGTGATGATCCCCTTCGACAGCGAAGAGGAGGCCATCGCCATCGCCAACGGCACCGGCTACGGCCTTGTCGCCTCGGTCTGGTCCGCCAGTGGCGCCCGCCAGATGCGCCTCGCCAAACGCCTCCGCGCAGGCCAGGTCTTCCTCAACAACTACGGGGCAGGGGGCGGGGTCGAGCTGCCATTCGGCGGCGTCGGCCGATCGGGCCACGGGCGCGAAAAGGGCTTCGAGGCCCTGTACGGATTCTCAACTCTCAAGACGGTGGCCGCCAAGCATGACTGACATTTTCCCGAACCGCTTCGCAGGCCGCAAAGCCATCATCACCGGCGGTGCCTCCGGCATCGGGCTCGCCGCCGCGCTGCGGATGCAGGCAGAAGGGGCCACCGTCACCGTCTGGGACGTGAACGAAGCCGCCCTCGCCGCCGCCGAGGCGGAGGGCCTGACCCCCGGCTTGGTCGATGTAACCAACCCGGAAGGCACCGAAGCCGCCATGCAGGCCGCCGCCACGGCGATGGGCGGCCTCGACATCCTCGTCTGTTCCGCCGGCATCACCGGCCCCAACGTGCCCACCTGGGAGTACCCGCTGGACGATTGGCACGCCGTCACCAACCTCAACTTCCACGGCGTCTTCTACTGCAACCGTGTAGCCGCCCCTTTGATGAAGGCGGCAGGCTATGGCCGCATCGTCAACATCGCCTCCGTCGCGGGCAAGGAGGGCAATCCGAATGCCCCCGCCTATTCCGCCACCAAGGCCGCCGTCATCGGCCTCACCAAATCGCTCGGCAAGGAGCTGGCCGACACGGCGGTGACGGTCAACTGCATCGCTCCCGCCGCCGTCGAGTCCCCCATTTTCGACCAGATGACGCCCGAGTTCATCGCCTTCATGAAGTCCAAGATCCCGATGGGCCGCTTCGGGACGACCGATGAGATCGCCGCCATGATTTGCTGGCTCGCCTCGCCCGAGGCCAGCTTCACCACCGGTGCCTGCTTCGACCAGTCCGGCGGGCGTGCGACGTTCTGAGTCGCCACCGGCAGAAACCCTCCGTTCACGCGCAGCCCGTAGACTGACGGCATCCCAGCCCGCCAGCCGCCACGGGAGCGCGCTCATGTCTGCCCGCCGAAGAGAAGACCTGCTGAACGCCTTGCTGCTTTCCGCCCTGATCAGCCTCGTCTTCTCGGGCCTGTTCTCCGCGCTCGACCTCGGCCTCACCCCGGGCTGGCCCGCCGCATGGGCGCGCGACTTCGCCTTCGGCTGGCCCATCGGCACCGCCCTGAGCCTCTTCCTCGGCCCCCCGATCCGCCGCCTCTCCGCCTGGCTCACGCAGGCACAGTCCGGACCGCACTAACCAAGCATCAAGGTTAACGCGCCCCCCAGTTCATTTTCTTGCTCCAAATATCCCGGGGGTGTGGGGGCAGCGCCCCCACTCCAACATCAGCCACTCGCGCAGCCGCGCGCCCCTTGCACCCCGCCGCCCCATGCCGTCTCATCCCCCTGACCACGAGGGAGGACAGACCATGAGACTCACCGGCAAACGCGCCATCGTCACCGGCGGCGGCTCGGGCTTCGGCGCGGGCATTGCAGCCAAGTTCGCCGCAGAGGGCGCCGAGGTGCTGGTGACCGACATCAACGCCGAGGCCGCCGCCGACATCGCCGCAGAAATCGGCGGGCGCGCCCTCGCGATGGATGTCGCCAGCCTCGCCGATTGGGAGGCCTGCGTGGCCGAGGCCGGCCCTGTCGATATCCTCGTCAACAACGCCGGCGTCACCCACCTTCCGGCTCCGATGGAAGAAGTCTCGGAGGAGGATTTCGACCGCGTCGCCGCGATCAACATGAAGTCCATCTACCTCTCCGCCCGCACCGTCATCGCCGGGATGAAGGCGCGCGGCTCCGGTGCGGTGCTCAACATCGCCTCCACCGCCGGCCTCTCCCCGCGCCCCAAGCTCAACTGGTACAACGCCTCCAAGGGTTGGGTCATCACCGCCACCAAGGCGATGGCCGTCGAGCTGGCCCCTGCAGGCGTCCGCGTCAACGCCCTCTGTCCGGTGGCCGGTGAAACCCCACTGCTCGCCAGCTTCATGGGGGAAGACACCCCCGAGATGCGCGCCAAGTTCCTTTCCACCATCCCGCTCGGGCGTTTTTCCACCCCCGAAGACCTCGGCGCAGCCGCCGCCTTCCTCTGCTCCGACGAGGCGGGCATGATCACCGGCACCGCGCTGGAGGTCGATGGCGGGCGCTGCATCTGAGCCTGCCCGCCCCTTGGTGAGCGCACGCACGCCGCTTGCCCGCCCCGCGCCCGCAACGCTAGTCTCACTGCCATGATCGGCCGCCTCATCGCCCGCCTGCTCGGCCTCGCCCCCCGCACGGAGGCCCGCCGTGCCGCGCCGCTGCCGCCCGAGACCCGCCGCGTCCACCTCTTCTCCGGCACCCTCGGCAGCGAGGCGGAGGCGATGGGCTATGTGATGCCGCCGATGGAGGGCCCGGTCGCCGATGCCCCCGCGCCCCTCACCGTGGACCTGCCCGAAGCCTTCCTCGACCCGGCCCACGTGTACATGGGTTACGGCAGCGGGGCGGAGCCGCTGCTGGAGCGCTTCTTTGCCGACGAAATGCTGCTCGACGTGCGCCACATCACCGCCGGGGCCGATACCGTGGTGGTGATCGACGAGGCGGCGATGGGCGGCTTCCCCTTCGTGCTGCAGGATACCCCCCGGCTCACCTACCACGGCCCCTTCGAGCTGCCCGCGCCCGCCGCCCGGTGAGCGCCCTTGCGCCACGGCCTCCGATCGGGGACATATTTGCCAAGCAAGTGAAGGGGCGGCGATGAAACCGGGACCACGCAATCTGATCACCGATGTCGCCGGGCTGCGGGTCGGCAATGCCACCAACGCGCAGGTAAAGTCCGGCGTCACGGCCCTGATCGGCGATGAGCCTTTCACCGCCGCCGTCCACGTCATGGGCGGCGCCCCCGGCACCCGCGAAACCGACCTGCTTGCCCCCGACAAGCTGGTGCAGAAGGTCGATGCGCTGGTGCTCTCCGGCGGCTCCGCCTTTGGCCTCGATGCCGCCTCCGGCGTCGCCGACGGGCTGCGCGCGCAGGGCCGGGGCTACCAAGTGGGCGAGGCCCGCGTGCCCATCGTCCCCGGCGCGATCCTCTTCGACCTGCTGAACGGCGGCGACAAGGGCTGGAAGGACAACCCGTACAAGCCTCTGGGCCGCATGGCGCTGGAGGCGGCGGGCACCAGCTTCAAGCTCGGCTCGGTGGGCTGCGGCACCGGGGCGACCACCGCCACGCTAAAGGGCGGGCTCGGCTCGGCGTCTCTTGTGCTCGAAAGCGGCATCACCGTGGGGGCCATCGTCGGCGTCAACGCCGTGGGTTCTGCGGTAGAGGGCAGTGGCCCGCAGTTCTGGGCAGGCGCATGGGAGATGGAGGGTGAGTTCGGAGGCCTCGGCGGCCCGAAGATGACCGACGCAGGCTTCGAGCCAAGCCTCGAAAAGCTCGCAGGCGAGGCCACCACCATCGCCATCGTCGCCACCGACGCCGCGCTCGACCCCGCCCAGTGTCAGCGCATGGCCGTCGCCGCGCATGATGGCATGGCGCGCGCGCTGGTGCCCTCGCACACGCCCTTCGACGGCGATCTGGTATTTGGTGCGGCGACTGGCGCCAAGCCGCTGAAAGACCCGGACTGGGACGCGCTGCGCATCGGCCATGCCGCTGCCACCTGCCTCGCCCGCGCCATCGCCCGCGGCGTCTACCACGCCACGCCCGCCAAGGGAGACACCCTGCCCACGTGGCAGGACCGTTTCGCCTAAGCCGGTGCTCGTCCCGATCTGGCAGACCTTTTGCCTACCGCTCCAGCCGCTGCCGGGCCACGGCCTCGTGGGCCTCGGCCTTCACCTGCTCGGCAAGGGCCTGCTCGACGAAATCCAGATGCGCCTCCACCGCCGCCCGCGCCGCGCCCGGATCGCGGGCCAGCACGGCGGCGGCAATCTCGCGGTGCTGCGCCAGCAACCGCTCCCGCGTCGGCTGGTTCCGGAACATGATCTGCCGGTTGTAGAACACGCCCTCGCGCAGCAGCCCAAACATCGCCCGCATCATGTGCAGCAGCACCACGTTATGCGCGGCCTCGAGGATCGCCATGTGAAAGCCCGCGTCCAGCTCCGCCTCCTCCTCGGGGGTGGAGCGGCGGCCATGCGCCTCTTCCATCGCGGCAAGCGCGGCGGCGATCACCGCGTGGTCACCCTCGGTGCCGCGCACGGCGGCCCGCTCGGCGGCCTGCCCCTCAAGGTCACGGCGAAAGCCGATGTAATCGGCCACCGCCTCACGATGCCCGGCAAAGAGCTTCACCAGCGCGGGCGGAAAGACCGAGCGTAGCCCCTCGGCCACGAACACGCCCGCGCCTGCGCGGGCTTCCAGCAGCCCCTTTTCCTGCAATGCGCCCAAGGCCTCGCGCAGCGAGGGGCGCGACACGCCCATGCGCTCGGCCAGCTCGCGCTCGGCCGGCAGCCGCTCGCCGGGGCGCAACACGCCCCGCAGGATCAGCAGCTCGATCTGCTCCACCACCGCCTCACTCAGGCGTGCGGCATTGACAGGCTGGAACGGCATGAAAAAGCCCCCCGGAATTGGTCAAGTGATTTGACCACGTTCCGGGGGGAGGGGGCAAGGTGCCCCCGCCACAGGCAGGGCGGGGGCCTAGACGGAGCGGGGCAGGGACAGGCCCCGATCCGAAAACGGGTTACGTGTTCGGGATGATGATGATCTCGACACGACGGTTGGCGGCGCGGCCGCTCTCGGTCTGGTTGGTGGCCACCGGCTGGCTCTCGCCACGGCCGATTGCCTGCACCCGGCCGGAAGACACGCCCCCGTTCACCAGCACACCGCGCACGGCGAGCGCGCGGCGCTCCGAGAGGTCTTGGTTGTAGGCGGCGGCGCCGGTGCTGTCGGTATGGCCGACCACCTGCACGGTGGTGTTCGGGTAATCGTTCAGCGAGCGGGCGAGTGTATAAAGGTCGTCCTGCAGCGTCGAGGTCAGCGCGGTGCTGTCGACGGCAAAGAGGATGTCCTGCGGCATGGTCACGATCAGCCGGTCACCGGTGTTGACCACCTTGATGCGGCCGTCGAGGTTCTGGTCCAGCTCGCGGGCCTGCTTGTCGAGGTTGGCGCCAATCGCACCACCCACGCCAGCGCCCACGGCGGCACCCAGCACGGCGCCGCGGCGGCGGCTTTCTTCGTCATCGCCAAGTGCCACACCGGCCAGCGCACCCACGGCTGCGCCGGCAAGCGCGCCATTCTGGGTCTTCGGGCCAACGCCTTCGCACCCGGCGAGGAACGTGGCGGCAGCGGCGGAAATAATGAGGGAATTGCGGATCATCTCTGATTGAGTCCTTGTTTTACGTGTTGGTCCCCATGGACGTTGAGGGCTTAACGCTCTCTTGCCCGCTTCGTTCCTTTAAAATGTGACATAGCCAACTGGAATCTGCGTGATCAGGGAGTGATCAGCGGAAAGATGCCTGCAATCGGGGTGCAATGTTTCAGTGGGCAGTGCCTTTGTCACAGGGCGTGAAGGCCCTGTGTTTCAAAGCGTATTTGGCCCTCGCACGACTCAGCCCGCCGCCCGCCCCTCGCTGCGCGCCGCCTCCCAGGCCAGCATCGCCCGCTTCACCGGCAGCCCCCAATGGTAGCCGCCCAGCCCGCCCGATTTGCGCATCGCCCGGTGGCAGGGGATCAAAAAGCTCACCGGATTGCGGCCAACCGCCGTGCCCACCGCCCGCACCGCCTTGGGCGCGCCGATCGCCTTGGCGATCTCGGAGTAGGTGGTCACATGACCCGAGGGCACCTGCATCAGCGCCTCCCAGACCTTGATCTGAAACGGCGCGCCAATGAGGAACAGCGGCGTCTCTTCCACCCGCCCCTCGGCGCCGAAGGCACTCAGCACCCAAGGCCGCAGCGCCGTCGGGTCATCGACGAAGTCCGCCTCCGGCCAGCGGCTGCGCAGGTCGTCCATCGCCGCCTCCGGCCCCATCTCGGCGGCCAGCGCAATGCCGCAGAGGCCCTTCTCGGTGCCCATCACCAGAGCCGGGCCAAACGGGCTCTCGAACCAGCCCCAGCGGATCTCCAGCCCCGCGCCACCCTTGGCATAATCGCCCGGGCTCATCGCCTCCCACCGCAGAAACAGGTCATGCAGCCGCCCCGAGCCCGAAAGGCCCACCGAGTCCGCTGCCTCCAGCGTGGTGAAGCGCTCGCGCAGCAGCGCCTTGGCATGGCCCAGCGTGAGATATTGCTGATACCGCTTCGGGCTGACCCCGACCCACTGGCTGAACATCCGCTGAAAATGCGCGGTGCTCATCCGCATCTTGCTCGCAAGCGCGTCGAGCGTCAGGTTGCCCTCCGCCCCGTCGATCACATCGAGCGCGCGGCGCATCACCTGGTAATGGTAGCTGTCTTCCATCTGTCTCACGGTCGTTCTGACGGGGGCGTTCATCGGCGTGTCTCCTTCGAGGATAGAGATAGAAGCCGCCGACGCACAGAGCGACCCGGAAGATGCGCTTTGACGGCGCGGTCCGCAAACCCGCAGGGCGCACCGTTGCGCTTGCCCAATCCGCCCCCGCAGGGCAAAACAGCCCCCATGCCCGCGCCCAAGATGACATACCACCAGATCTCCGAATGCTTCGCCCGCTTCCGCGAGGCCGAGGCCGAGCCCAAGGGCGAGCTGGAGCATGTCAACGCCTACACCCTCGTCGTCGCCGTTGCCCTTTCGGCCCAGGCCACCGATGCAGGCGTGAACAAGGCCACCCGCGCCCTCTTCGCCATCGCCGACACGCCGCAAAAGATGCTCGACCTCGGGCTTGAAGGGCTCACCGAGCACATCAAGACCATCGGCCTCTTCCGCCAGAAGGCGAAGAACGTGATGAAGCTGAGCCAGATCCTTGTCGACGACTACCACGGCGTCGTGCCGTCCTCCCGCGAGGCGCTCACCTCGCTCCCCGGCGTGGGCCGGAAAACCGCCAACGTTGTGCTGAACATGTGGTTCAAACACCCCGCGCAGGCGGTCGACACCCATATCTTCCGCGTCGGCAACCGCTCCGGCATCGCGCCCGGCAAGGATGTGGACGCCGTCGAACGCGCCATCGAAGACCGCATCCAGGCCGAATACCAGCAGCACGCCCACCATTGGCTCATCCTGCATGGCCGCTACACCTGCAAAGCCCGCAAGCCGATGTGCCCCAACTGCATCATCCGCGACATCTGCCTTTACGAGGAGAAGACCCTGTGACCACCCAGTATGACGTTGTCGGCATCGGCAATGCGATCGTCGATGTGATCTCCCACGGCGATGATAGCTTTCTCGACAACATGGGCATCGAGAAGGGCATCATGCAGCTCGTCGAGCGCAAGCGGGCCGAGGTGCTCTACGCCGCGATGACCGACCGCGTGCAAACGCCGGGCGGCTCCGTGGCCAACACGCTGGCTGGCATCGGCACGCTGGGTCTGGCCACCGCCTTTGTCGGCCGGGTGAAGGACGACGCACTGGGCCGGTTCTACGCCGAGAAGATGGAGCTTGAGGGCACCACCTTCCCCAACCCCCCGGTCGAGGATGCGAGCCAGCCCCCCACCTCCCGCTCGATGATCTTCGTCTCCCCAGACGGCGAGCGCTCGATGAACACCTACCTCGGCTGCGGCGCCGAGTTCGGCGAGGACGACGTGGATGTGAGCGTGATGGAGAACACCCGCTACCTCTTCCTCGAGGGCTACCTCTTCGACAAGGACAAGGGCAAACGCGCCTTCATGGCCGCCGCCAACGCCTGCCACCACGCGGGCGGCAAGGCGGGCATCACCCTCTCCGATCCCTTCTGCGTCGACCGCCACCGCGACAGCTTCCGCGAGCTGATCGAGAACGACATGGATTTCACCATCGGCAACGAGGCCGAATGGAAATCACTCTACCAGACCGACAGCCTTGAAACCGCGCTTGATGAGGCCGCTGCGATCTGCCCCGTGGTGGTCTGCACCCGCTCCGGCGACCCGGTGATCCTGATCCGCGACGGCGAGCGGGTAGAGGTGCCGGTGGAGCGTGTCACACCGGTAGACGCGACCGGGGCCGGCGACCAGTTCGCCGCCGGCTTCCTCTACGGCCTCGCCACCAATCAGACGCTTGAGATGTCCGGCCGCATGGGCGTGACCGCGGCAGCCGAGGTCATCCGCCACATCGGCCCACGCCCCAAACGCCCGCTGCGCGAGGTCTTCCACGAGGCAGGCCTGCTCTGATAACCGGACGCGCACCAAAAGAGATTCAGGGCCTCCGGCGGGGATATTGTCCGGACCAATGAGGAGCAGGACGCTGCGCCCCTTCGGGCGGCTGGCCCTGCCGAAGCGTGATCATGGTTCCACGTCAGACCCGCTGACCCCGCCCGGTCAGCGCTCAGAGGAAGCGGGTGCCACGTGGCGCGGCACCCGCCCCTGACGGAGCCATGCTCTCATCGGTCCACGGTCATCGCCGTCCCCGGCTGTACCGTACCGTCACTGTGCAACAGCATGGTTAATAAAGCCCTACCGGCCCCTCATTGGTCCTGAGAAAATCCTCGGGGGGTTCAAGGGGGGCAGACAGCCCCCCTTGCCTCTATGGCTGTCCCGACGCCCGGTTCAATCCCCAAGCTTCGCATGAACCTCTTCAAGGTCGATCTCGCCCACCGGCATCTTGTTCGACGGGTCTTCGAAATTGTATTTGAACAGGTGGAAGTCGCGCTTGTAGATCTCGTAGACGAGATGCATCGACAGGTCGTCGAAGTAATCCTCCACCGGATGCGCCCGCTTCGGCCCGTGGCCCTCGCTCTCGTTGAAGCGGGGGATGTCATCCAGCTTCACCTCATGCGGTACGTCGATCGCGTCCAGCACCGATTGCATGCCCTCGTTGAACTTCTCGGTCCAGAAGATGTTGTCGTAGCTGCCGCCGTTCACGATGAAGGTGCTGATGTGCCCGCTCATCGCGCTCCAGTGAATGTCGGGGTCCATCGGGCGGCGCCAGCGGATGGTATCGCGGGCAAAGAGCAGAAATCGGCGGAAGCTCTTGATCTGGTCGAACTCGAAGCCGCTCTCCGGGTCGCCCACCTCGATCCCGTATTTCTGGATCAGCATCGGCACCAGCTTGCCCCGGTAGCGCTTTCCGTTGCGCTGGATGCCGCAGATCTTGTCGAAGAAGCTCGAGAGAATCCGCGTGTAGGGATTGCGCACGCAGGTGAAGGCATAGCTCTGGTGCGCCGTCACATTGGCTTCGATCAGCGGCTGGCTCTCGTCCTGCGCCCATTTGTGCAGGCCAGCCGTGCTGTCATGAATGTCGCCGTCAAAGAACTTGCCGTGATCGGAGTAGAACATGATCTGCCCGATGGTCGAGCAGGCGCATTTCGGCACCACCCGATACACCACGCTTTCACTCTCGGTCATCCACGTGCCGGGAAAGCCCATAATTTACTGCCTCCGAAAACCCATATGGCCGCGAGTTGTCCTCCCGGCATCATTGGAGCGGAAAAATACAAGGAAACCCTGTCTTTTCAACGGTTGGTTACGATACTAACCGTAAACAACCACCCAACAAACGGGCAGAGTGTTTACGTAGTGGCCAGAATTGCCTTCATCCTCCTGTGTCACAAGGACCCGGACGCCATCATCGCCCAGGCCGAGAGCCTGACGGCGGTCGGTGATTATATTGCGATTCACTTCGATGCACGGGCCAAGGCGGAGCATTTCAGCCGCATCCGCGAGGCGCTGAAAGACAATCCCAACGTCGTCTTCGCCCGCAAGCGGATCAAATGCGGCTGGGGCGAGTGGAGCCTCGTGCAGGCCACGCTCAACGCCGTTGAGTCGGCGGTTGAGGCCTTTCCGCGTGCCACCCACTTCTACATGCTCTCCGGCGATTGCCAGGCGATCAAATCGGCCGAATACGCCCATGAGTTCCTCGACCGCGACGATTGCGACTACATCGAGAGCTTCGATTACTTCAACTCCGACTGGATCAAGACCGGGATGAAGGAGGAGCGGCTGATCTACCGCCATTTCCTCAACGAGCGAAAGAACAAGTGGCTCTTCTACAAGAGCCTCGAGGTGCAGCGCGCCCTCGGCCTCACCCGCAACGTGCCGGGCGATCTGCAGATGATGATCGGCTCGCAATGGTGGTGCCTGCGCCGCCGCACGGTCGAATGGGTGCTCGATTTCACCCGGACCCGTCGCGACGTGATGCGCTTCTTCCGCACCACCTGGATCCCCGATGAGACCTTCTTCCAGACCATCGTGCGCCACCTCGTCCCCGAGAACGAAATCCGCTGCCGCACCCTGACCTTCCTGATGTTCACCGACTACGGCATGCCGGTGACCTTCTATAACGACCACTACGACCTGCTGCTCAGCCAGGACTTTCTCTTCGCCCGCAAGATCAGCCCCGAGGCCGCCGAGCTGAAAAAACGCCTCGGCATGCTCTACGCCGCCGAGGGCCGGCAATTCCAGATCTCCAACGAGGGGCGGCGACTGTTCCACTTCCTCACCGGGCGCGGCCGCATCGGCCGCCGCTTCGCGCCGCGTTTCTGGGAGACCGAGGCCAGCCTCGGCCGGGGCCGCGAGCTGATGATCGTCATCTGCAAAAAGTGGCACGTCGCCAAGCGCCTCTGTGAGCGCATCCGGGCGACCACCAACATCCCGGTGATCGAATACCTCTTCAACGAGGAGGAGGCCGATCTGCCCGATCTCGGCGGCATCCAGACCACGCTCGAAAAGCGCACGCGCCATCGTCGGGCGCTCATGCGGATGCTTTTCGATTACCATGACACAGACCGTCTGGTGATCTGCCTCGATCCGTCCAACATCGACCTGATGCAGGATTTTCACGCCGACAAGTCGGCCACCAAGCTGCTCGATCTCGAATGCGAGTTCACCGACGAGTATCTGCTCGGCCACGCCCGCCGGGTCGGCCTTGCCGGGGATCAGACCCCGCAAGACACGCTGGAGCGGCTGCTGCCAACAATCCGTTACGACATCACCTTCGAGAAGGACCGCATCCGCGACGCGGGCTTCGAACATCTCGACCGCATCCGCGAGGGCGCGAGCGTCGACGAGAACGTGCCGCCTCTCGCCCGCTTTCTCGATATCCCGATCGACGCGGCGTGGGAGATCGCCTCCACGCCCCATCTGTTTACCGACTGAGGAGGCCCCAATGGGCTACAGCTACGACCCCGAGAATATCTTCGCCAAGATCCTGCGCGGCGAAATCCCGAACCAGACCGTGCTGGAAACCGAGCACACCCTCGCGTTTCGCGATATCCAGCCGCAGGCCCCGGTGCATGTGCTGGTCATCCC
This sequence comes from Vannielia litorea, assembly GCF_019801175.1. NCBI lineage: Bacteria > Pseudomonadati > Pseudomonadota > Alphaproteobacteria > Rhodobacterales > Paracoccaceae > Vannielia > Vannielia litorea. Next base: position 2,298,955 of record NZ_JAHVJR010000001.1, on the reverse strand, counting down.
CAAGGGGCCTTACGTAAGCTACGACCACTTCGCGCAGGAGGCCTCCGAGGCCGAGATCGTCGACTTCACCCGCGCCGTCGGCAAGGTCTGCGAAATGGAAGGCGTCGAGGCCCACGGGCCGGGCTGCCGATTCATCTCCAATGCCGGCAATCATGGCGTGCAAGAGGTGCCGCATCTCCACGTTCACGTGCTGGGTGGCCGCCCGCTGGGCCGGATGCTGAACCCCGCGTGACACGGGACAGGGTGGGCAACCTGCCCACCAACCGCCCGTGCCCTACCGCGCCAACACCTCGAGCGCCGCGCCAATCACATCCCGCGCCGCGGCCCACTGCTCCGGCCCCGAGCGCGCATAGGCGTCCAGCCCCGGCGCCGCGTTGACCTCAAGCACCACCGGCCCCTCGGCCCCGCCGATCACATCGATCCCGGCCCACCGCAGCCCCAGCGCCTCCGCCGCCCGCACCGCCAGCGCCTCGGCCTCCGCGCCCGGACCGCCTGCGCGCAGCGCGGCCCCGGCCGAAAGGTTGCCTGGCCCGTCGCCTTTGGCCATCCGCTCGTAGGCCAGTACCGCGCGGCCCTCCAGCACCATCACCCGAAACTCGCGGCCCGGCACGTGATCCTGCAAGATCACATGGCGCCCGGTTTCCCTCAGCGGCGCAATCGCATCCTCCAGCGCGGCAAGGTCGGTGACCCGCTGCACGCCCTCGCCGCCATGGCCGTCATTCGGCTTCACCCAGAGCGGCACGCCGCATTCCTGCCGCGCCCAGGCCAGCCCTGGCGCGGCATCGCGGCCCGCCAGCATCACCACATGCTCCGGCACCGGCACGCCTGCATAACCCAGCACCTTCGCCGCATAATCCTTGTCGCCCGCCAGCCGCGCCGCCGCATCGCCATTGAGCCCCAACGCCGCGCCATGCACCGCGTGCGCCCGCCCGCCCGCGTCGATGAAAAACCCGAACCGCCCAAGCTGCGGCTCCGCCACCACCCGGCCCCCCAGCGCCTCCGCCGCCTCGGCCATCAGCCGCAGAAACGGCCGCATCCCCTCATGCGGCGCCACCATCCACCGTGCATGCTCCACGCCGCTGCCCACTTGCACGGCCTCCCCATCCTGCTATTTTCGCCCGCAATTCTGACCCGCCCCAGCGCCCCCCGCAAGGAGACAGCCATGTCGATCGCCCCGCCCGAAACCGAAGTGGTCTCCGCCTGGCGCGTCTCCTGTGACGGCGGCGAGGGCGCCCTCGGCCACCCCCGCGTCTGGCTCTCTCTGAGCCATGAGACCGGCGAGGTCGAATGCGGCTATTGCGACAAGAAATTCATCCACGAGAGCTTCGCCGCCAAGGCTGGCTGACCGCGCCGCCCTTCAAACTCTGAAACCCCGTGCGTACATGGCACCCTGCACGGAATCAAGCCGAAGGCGCCGTGCAGCGCCGACCCGCCCCCCGGGGCGGCGCTTCGGTGAAGTCAGCGCCTACTTCAATCGTCAAGCTACCACGGTACGATAAAGTGCCACCCACCGCCGTTTCGAGCGCCACCCCGCGGGTCGGCGCTGCACGGCGCTCACCGCGTCATGATGATGCAGGTCGTCGAGCCTGTCGCATAAACCCGCCCGTCCTCGGCCCCCACGATCTCGCCCCGTGCCACGCCGGTCGAGCGGCCTGAGTGCTGCACCTCGCCCACCGCCAGCACCTCCAGCCCCACCGGGATCGGGCGGGTGATGTTCACCTTGTATTCCAGCGTGGTGTACCAGCTGCCCTGCGGCACCTTGGTCATCACCGCGCAGGCCATGCAGCTGTCCAGCAGGGTGCCGTACCAGCCGCCGTGGGTGCCGCCCATCGGGTTGGCATGGGCAAACTTCGGCGCACCCCGGAACACCACGCGCCCGTCCTCGACCTCGTCCAGCCAATAATCCATCACGCCCGAGATCGGCGGCCCCGCAATCTCGCCGCTCAATATCCCCTGCATGAAGGCCAGCCCCGACATCGAGAGCAACTCGTCAAAACTCGCCAGCTCCTCCGGCCCAGCTGCAATTTTCCGCGTCATGCGAACACCTCCCTGTAGCGCTCCCTCAGCGCCGCCTTCTGCACCTTGCCCATCGTGTTGCGCGGCAGCGCCTCGACCAGATCGAAGTGCCTGGGGTGCTTGAACCGTGCCAGCTTCTCTCCCAGCGCCGCCTGCACCGCGCCAAGGTCCAACTCCGCGCCCGGTTCCGCCACGATCACCGCCACCGGGCTCTCACCAAAATCGCCATGCGGCGCGCCCACCACCGCGCTCTCCAGCACGCCGGGGCAATCGTCGATCACAGCCTCCACTTCCTTGGGGTAGATGTTGTATCCGCCTGAAATGATGAGGTCTTTCCCGCGTCCGACGATGCTCACATACCCCCGCGCGTCGATCACCCCCATGTCCCCGGTGATGAACCAGCCATCGGGGCGCAACTCGGCGGCGGTCTTTTCCGGCATCTGCCAGTAGCCGCCAAACACGTTCTCCCCGCGCACCTCGATCATCCCCACCTCGCCATCGGGCAGGGCGCGGCCGTCGCCGTCACATACCTTCAGCTCCACCCCCGGCAGCGGCAGCCCCACGGTGCCCGCCACCCGCTCGCCCTCATATGGGTTCGAGGTCAGCATGTTGGTCTCGGTCATCCCGTAACGCTCCAGAATCCGCTGGCCCGTGCGCGCCTCGAACTGCCTGTGCGTCTCCTCCAGCATCGGTGCGGAGCCGGAGATGAAGAGCCGCATATGCCCGGCCACCTCGCGGCCAAACCGCGCCTCCTCCAGCAACCGGGTGTAAAACGTCGGCACCCCCATCATGCTCGTCGCCTTCGGCAGCGCTTCCAGCACCGCCTCCACCTCGAACTTTGGCAGCCAGATCATCCGCGCGCCTGCCAACAGCGCCACATTGGTCGCCACGAACAGCCCGTGGGTGTGAAAGATCGGCAGCGCGTGCAGCAGCACATCGTCGCCGGTGAACTGCCAGTATTCCACCAGCACCCTTGCATTGCTCAGAAGGTTCCGGTGGCTGATCATCGCTCCCTTGGAGCGCCCGGTCGTGCCGCTGGTGTAGAGAAACGCCGCCAGATCGTCCGGCCCCCGCTCCACCGGCACAAAACCCGGCGTGCAGCCCTCCGCCAGCGTCGCAAAGCTCCCCGCGCCCCCCGGCCCGAGGCTCTCCACCCGCGCAAACTGTTCCAGCGCGGCCAGCGCCTCCCGATCCGCCGGGTCGCACAAGAATAGCCGCGCCCCCGAGTTCTCGACAAAATATTCCAGCTCCGCCGCCGGATACCCGGTATTCAGCGGCAGAAACACGAGGCCCGCCGCAATGCAGCCGCCGATCAGCGCCAGCATCTCCGGGCTCTTCTCCAGCTGCATCGCCACCCGGTCGCCCGGCTCCAGCCCAAGGCTCACCAGCGCGTTCGCATGGCGCCCCACGGCCTCGGCAAACTCGGCATACCCCAGCAAAACGGACCCGTCCGGCCGCAGCAAAAAGCCGCCCTCACGCCCCGCACAGGGCGCGATCAGCGCGTCATACAGCACGTTCATCCGGCGGTGACCTCGCCCAGCCCGCTCAGCGCCCGGATCTCGGCCACGACGGCCTCTAGCCCTTCGCCATGCCGCATCGCACAAAAGAAAAACGGCCGCCCCGCGCGCATCCGCGTGGCATCGCGCTCCATCACCTCCAGCGAGGCGCCCACATGGGGCGCAAGGTCGGTCTTGTTGATCACGAGGATGTCCGACTTGGTGATCGCCGGACCGCCCTTGCGCGGTATCTCCTCGCCCGCCGCCACGTCGATCACGTAGATCGTCAGATCTGCCAGCTCCGGCGAGAAGGTGGCCGACAAGTTGTCGCCCCCGCTCTCGATCAGCACAACTTCCACGTCCGGATGGCGCTGGACCATCTCCGAGACGGCAGCAAGGTTGATCGAGGCATCTTCGCGGATCGCGGTATGCGGGCAGCCCCCGGTCTCCACCCCGATGATCCGGTCGGCGGGCAGGATCTGCGCCCGCACCAGCGCGTCCGCATCCTCGCGGGTGTAGATGTCATTGGTGATCACCCCCACCGAATGGTTGGGGCTCAAAGCCTTCGCCAGCGCCCCCGTCAGCGTGGTCTTGCCCGCGCCCACGGGCCCCCCGATCCCGATCCGCAAAGGCCCGTTCAACGGCGTCATGTCAAAGCTCCATATGTCAGAATGAGAAACCCCGCGCCGAGCGCGAGGCAAAGCGGGCCATAGGCCCTCCGGTCCAGCGTCGCAAAAGGCTCCTCCGGCACGATCTGCCGCCACGCGGGCAAGTAGCTCGCCGCGCCCCGGCCCAGAAACACCAACGTCATCACCGCCAGCCCCGCCGTCTTCAGACCGCTTGGCGCGAACCACGGCCAGGCGGCGGCAAAGAGCAGCGCCACCACCACCAGCGCAGAGGGCACCGCCCCCGGCATCCGCTCGATCCCCCGCGCGCCCACAACCGCCCGCGCCAAGGCCCGCTCCTCGGCGAGCGGAAACCACCACCCCAGTGCCCAGAGCAGGTGCAGCGCGGCCAGCACGATCAGCACGGCAGAAAGAACAAGCGAAAGCCCAATCATCGGCCCATCCATCCCACGCCCCCCCGGCACGCGCAAGATCGCGCCAGCGCCACACCCGCTGCATTTTCTTGCTGCAAATAATCAATCCCGCGGGTGCCGCCCGCGCCTCCGTGCGATGCAGGCAGATCCGCCTGCCGCGCGCCCTCAGCTCCGGAACACCCGGGAATAGAGCGCCTCGTGCCGCATCGCCGCCACGTCCCCGGCAAAGCTCGCCGTCCCCAGCCTGTCCAGCCCGCCTGCAATCGCCGCCCGCGCCACCGCCTCGCAGCGCTCCGTCAGCCGCGCCAGTATCGCCTGCGCCTCGGTCTGGCCCAGCGGCACGGCGCGGGTCGCCACCGCCACGAGGTTGCCGATGAAGGCCTGCAAATACATCGTGGCGGTCAGTTCCAGCGGCAACCCATGCAGCCCCGCCGCGCGGCCCACGGCCACCGGGTAGGCCATTGCCTCCACCTCGCGCTCGGGCCAGAGCGCCGTGACCGTCCGGGCAAAGGCCGTGCCCTGTTCCACCGTTTCCGCCAGCCGTTCCGCCGAGGGGGCCAGCGCGCGGGCCAGCGCGTCGACCTCCGCCAGCGCATCGCCCTCCGCGCCATGGGCCGCTGCCAGCAGGGCCGCATCGGCCCGGCCCGCGCCGTCCTCCAGCACGCCCGCCAGCCAGTCCTCCACGCTCTCCCGCGTCACCCGGCCCTCAACCAGCGCCGCCTCCAGCCCGTGCGACCATGCGAAAGCACCGACCGGAAAGCCGGGCGATAACCATTGCGCCAGCCGCAGCACCGCCTCTGTGGCGGTGGCCTCAGTGGTCATGCGTGTGCCCATGGCCATGATCGTGCCCATGCCCGTGCTCATGGCTATGCCCGTGGTCGTGCCCGTGAGAATGCCCGTGCCCATGCCCCTCAGGCCCATGCTGCGCCCCGTGGTCATGGCCGTGGGTCCGCCCCTCGCCATAGGCGCCGCCCTCCGGTGTGAAAGGCTCCTCGACCTCCGCCACCTGCGCGCCCAAGCGGGCCAGCATATCCGCCATCACGTGATCGCGCTGGATCAGCAGCCGCGCCTCCTCCACCTGGCAAGGCGTGTGCCGGTTGCCGATGTGCCACGCCAGCCGCACGAGGCCTTCTCCCCGCACCTCCAGCAACGGCTCCACCGCCGCCTCCACCGCCAGCAAGCCGCCGCCCGAGAGCACCAGCGCATCGCCCGCATCGAGCGAGGTCGTCCGGGCCAGATCCACCAGCACCCGCGCGCCGCTCTCCGTCACCAGCACCTTGCGCCGCAGGAACCGCGCGTCATAGCTCAACCGCACCCGGTCTCCCGCGCCCTCGGCCCTGCCGCGCCGCACCTCCTGTGCCGTCTCCATCTGCTCGCTCATTCCACTGCCTCTATGTTCACGTAATCGTACCGGTCCACCCGGTCGTCCTCATGCCAGGCCAGCGCGTAGCTGAAGCCGAGCGCGGGGATGTAATTGCGCTCTTCCCGCGCCACCAATTCCCCGTCTTCGTAGATCCGCTGCTCCACCGGCAGCATCTCCAGCGTGCAGTCGCCAATGGTGGCCTCGCCCGGTTCGCCAAAGCGGATGCCCAGCATCTCTGCCACCGGATCGCCGCCGTAGGTCGCCACGATCCGCAGGCCCCAGCCGTGGCCTGGTGCGGGCTCCGGCGTGCCTTCGGGCCTGGTCGGAAAGGCAAAGGTCGCGCGGCTGCCCGGCACCAGCGCGCCGCCCTCCATTTCGATCGACTCCAGCAGGTAGACCCCGCGCGCGTAGGAGAACCGCGTCTGCTCGGCTCCGCCCACCGTGAGCACACTCTCGACCGTCGCAGCACCAGTGCGACGAAACACTTCGCTGTCGCCATTCGCCAGCTCCAGCCGCACCCCGCCTGCCATATCCGCCGCCACCGGGCAGGCCGTGCCCGCCGTGCCCGCCAGCACGCCCGCCGCGCAAAGCACCACTGCGCCCCGGCCGCTCATCGCACCGCCTCCACGCTGACGTAGGTATAAACCTCCTCGATCTCGCCATCGGCATAGAGGGCCAGGTAGGAATGCCCGAACTCCGGCAGGTAATGCAGCACCTCCCGGCTCACCTCCTCGCCCGCCGCGTTCTGGCGGGTGGTGATCGGGATCACCTCGTAGGAACAGCTTCCATAGGTCCATGTGACCGGCTGGCCAAAGCTGTAGGTCCAGACCTGCTCCTTGGTCTCCGCGCCGGTCACGGTCACCTCGGCGGCAACGTCCAGCCCCGGCGCCGGGGCGGGCAGGGGGGAGATGTCATAGCTGTAGCGGTCCGGCGCCCCCTCTGGCACGCCGTTCACGAGGTTGACGATCTCGGTCACATAGACCCCATGCGCCAGCCGCACCACGTTCAGGTAGCCGTCGCTGCCGTAGGTCGAAACCACCTCGCCCGGCGCCTCGCCCCGTTTGATGACCTCGACATTCCCCGTCGCCTCGGAAAACCGCACGCCTTTGTCCATATCGGCGCCCACCGGGCAATCGGCGGCAAGGGCAGGGGTGGCGGCCAGCGCGGCAAGCACCGCGATGGCGCGCGTGTGGGGCAGGGTGAGGGGCAAGGTCTGGTCTCCCGGCAGGCTGTGCTGAGAGCCTAGCGGGATTTGCCTCCGATGGAAGGCCGCGCAGCCTCAGAGGTAGAGCAGGTCGCGGAAAACATGGCGCGGGATCTCGTCGCGCGTCAGCCCCATCGCGGAGAGTTCCTTGTCGGAGAGCGCATTCAGCCGGTTGATCTGATGCATCCGCGAGCGGCTTTCCATATAGGCGTTCAGCCCCATGCCGAGGGTGGCAAAGAAGGCGTCGATCCGGGCGCGGAGCGCGGGCGCAAAGCTGGTGTCTGTGGTCTGGAGTGTCATCGCTGGAAACCTTGTCATTGGGTTGCAGGGTTTCCTCCCATGAGATCAGGCTAGCACAGGCGGGGCAGGGCGGAAGGCCCGGCTTTGCAGGGCAGCCATGTGCTGCGGGCAGAGGAGCGGGCAGCGCTGCGTGTAACGGTCCGTTAACCGAGCCTGCGCCAACATCGCCCCATGAGCCGCGTCGAATCGTTCCCGCCTGTCCTGCCCACCCAGCCCACCGCGCTGGCCGATGCGCTGGGCGCGATCCGGGCGCAGATGGCCGCGCTGAAGACCTGTGAAGAGGCCCTGCGCGCCGCCCTGATCGCCGCCCGCCCCACCGGCCCGGTGGAGGGAGCGGCCTTCACGGTGACGGTGTGCCACAGCACCCGCCGCAGCCTCGACCCCACGCGCCTCCCCGCCTACATCCGCGACGATCCGGCCTTTTGGCGGGAGAGCGTGAGCGTAACTGTGGCTACAACACCAAGGGCGCGTCCGCAGATTGTGGAGGGCGAGGGCGAGGACGACTTCGAGGTCATCGAGCGCTTCTCCTGATCTCGCCAAATTCGCGAGCCCGGCATCGCCGTGCCGCGGGGTGGCGGCAGCAACGCCTGTTCATGGCACTTTATCGTGCAGTGGTCATCTTCCCTTTGATGTCGCGCCCAACCTCACCCAAGCGCCGCCCCGGGGGGCGGGACGGCGCTGCCCGGCGCCTTACGGCGCGCACCGGGCAGAGCATTCCAACTCGCTGCCGCCCTGTCAGCACCGGAGGATGGGCAATCTGCCCACCACGCCGCGCCGCTAGAACATAAAATACCGCTGCGCCATCGGCAGCCGTTCGGCGGGCTCGCAGGTGAGCAACTCGCCATCCGCCCGCACCTCGTAGGTCTCCGGATGCACCTCGATCTTCGGCCGCGCGTCGTTCAGCTTCAGCGCCGATTTCCCGATCCCCCGCGTCCCCTTCACCGCCAGCAACTCCTTGGCCAGCCCGAGTTGGCCGCGCAGCCCGCCGGCCACCGCCGCCTCGCTGACGAAGAGCGCCGCCGAGCGTTCCACCGCCCGGCCCATGCTGCCGAACATCGGCCGCGTGTACACCGGCTGCGGCGTCGGGATCGAGGCGTTCGGGTCGCCCATCTGCGCCACCGCGATCATGCCCCCCAGCAGCACCATCTCCGGCTTCACCCCAAAGAACGCCGGGCTCCACAGCACCAAATCGGCCCGCTTGCCCACCTCGATGCTCCCGATCTCATGGCACATCCCATGGGCAATCGCCGGGTTGATCGTGTATTTCGCCACATAGCGCCGGGCGCGGAAGTTGTCGTTGTCCCCGGTCTCCTCGGCGAGCCGCCCGCGCTGCTTCTTCATCTTGTCGGCGGTCTGCCAGGTGCGGATCACCACCTCGCCCACGCGCCCCATCGCCTGACTGTCCGAGGCGATGATCGAAAACGCCCCCATGTCGTGCAGTATGTCCTCCGCCGCGATGGTTTCCCGCCGGATACGCGACTCCGCAAAGGCCACATCCTCGGGGATCGATTTGTCGAGGTGGTGGCACACCATGAGCATATCGAGATGCTCCTCCAGCGTGTTCACCGTAAAGGGCCGGGTCGGGTTGGTGCTGGACGGCAGCACGTTCTCCTCGCCGCAAACCTTGATGATATCCGGCGCATGGCCCCCGCCCGCGCCCTCGGTGTGAAAGGCGTGGATCGTCCGGCCCTTGATCGCGGCCACCGTGTTCTCCACGAAGCCGCTCTCATTCAGCGTGTCGGTGTGGATCATCACCTGCACGTCCATGTCGTCCGCCACGCTCAAACAGCAATCAATCGCCCCCGGCGTCGTGCCCCAATCCTCGTGCAGCTTCAGCGCACAGGCCCCGGCGTTCACCATCTCCACCAGCGCACCGGGCAGCGAGGCATTGCCCTTGCCCGCAAGGCCAATGTTCATCGGCACCCCATCCAGCGCCTGCAACATCCGGCCTATGTGCCACGGCCCCGGCGTGCAGGTGGTCGCCAGCGTGCCATGCGCGGGCCCGGTGCCGCCGCCCAGCATGGTCGTCAGCCCCGAGTGCAAAGCATCGTCAATCTGTTGCGGGCAGATGAAGTGGATATGGCTGTCAAACCCGCCCGCCGTCAGGATCTTGCCCTCCCCCGCAATCGCCTCCGTCCCCGGCCCGACGATGATATCCACTCCCGGCTGGGTATCCGGGTTCCCTGCCTTGCCAATCGCCGCAATCCGCCCGTCCTTCAGCCCGATATCGGCCTTGTAGATCCCGGTATGATCAAGCACGAGCGCGTTGGTAATCACGGTATCCACCGCCCCCTCGGCCCGCGTGGCCTGCGCCTGCCCCATCCCGTCGCGGATCACCTTGCCGCCGCCAAACTTCACCTCCTCGCCATAGGTGGTAAAATCCTTCTCCACCTCGATGATCAGGTCGGTATCCGCCAGCCGCACCTTGTCACCGGTGGTCGGGCCGAACATCGCGGCATAGTCGGAACGGGGGATGCGGGTGGCCATGGCGGCTCCTTTCAGGCGGTCGTCATCAACAAAGCCCACCCGCAACACGTCAATTGACGCGACTCGCGGACAGGCGCAAAATTGACCCTACGGAAACTACGGCGCCATTTGCGCCGCGCGAGGGTCGGGGCCGGCAAACAGGCCCCTTTTTCTGAAGGATGAAAGCAATGCGTTACCCGGTATTGAGCGGGGCGCTGGCGATGGTCTGTACGCAGGCCTTGTCCGAGCCCACAATCGAGCGTGGAACTTACCTGGTTGAAGGCCCGATGGGCTGTGGCAACTGCCACACGCCGCTGGGGGCCGAGGGTTTCGTGGCCGGAGCCGAGCTCTCCGGCAGGCTGGTGGAGCAGAACGAGGCCTTCACCGCCATCGCCCCCAACATCACGCCCGCCGGTCCGTCCGGCACGTGGAGCGATGCCGATCTGGCCCGCGCGATCCGCGAGGGCATCCGCCCCGACGGCTCGCTGATCGGCCCGCCGATGCCGTTCACTTTCTATCGCGGCCTCAGCGATGACGACCTCGCCTCGGTGGTGATGTATCTGCGCAGCGCGCCCCCGGTCGAGAACGACCCCGGCGCCTCCACCTACAACATCCCGCTGCCCCCGGCCTACGGCCCGCCGGTCGAAGCGGTCGCCGCCCCCACGCAGGGCGTGACGGCGGACTACGGCGCTTACCTCGCTGGTCCAGTCGCCCATTGCATGGAGTGCCACACGCCGATGGGCGCCACCGGCCCGATGGTCGAGACCGATCTCGGCCGCGGTGGCTTCCAGTTCTACGGGCCGTGGGGCACCTCGGTCGCCTCCAACCTCACCTCTCACGAGGACGGGCTGGCGGGCTACACCGACGAAGAACTGGCCGCGATGATCACCCAAGGCAAGCGCCCCGACGGCACGCCCATGCTGCCGCCCATGCCCTACGGGTTCCTCGCAAAGATGAGCGCCGACGATCTCGCGGCGATCATCCTCTACCTGCGCAGCCTGCCGCCGCTGCCCGACGCCGGCTGAGGAGGGCACCCGCGCCCTCATGCCGCCCAGACCCCGTGCTTTCGGTGCCAGTCGGCCAGCGAGAGCGCGGGGTATCCGTCATAGCACTCATCCTCCGGCCCCGCGTTCAGCGGCACCCAGTCGGGCTTGTCCGCCAGCATCAGGTGCACGCGGGCCGGGGCAGGGGGCAGGGGGGTGTCGATGGCGCTGGCCATAGGGTGGATCAGCTCGGGCCATGTCGGGTCATAGAGCCACAGCTCCGAGCCGCAGGCCGCGCAGAAGTTCCGCTCGCCCGTGGAAACCTCGCAAACCCCGCCGCGCTCGATTTCGGCCCGATACACCGCCGTCCGGCCCTCGACCTCCATCGTCTCAGCGATGCCACCAAGGTTGACCGCATAGCCACCCCCGCCGCCGGTCTTCCGGCAGATGGTGCAATAGCAGAGCTGGTAGGGCACCGGGGTGTGGCTTTGCAGCGAGAACCGCACGGCGCCACAGCGGCAAGAGCCCTCAAGCGCCATTGGCATCAAACACCTCATCCACCGGCACCTGCATTGCCGTGACCATCCCGTTGGTCATCATCGCCGCCCCGATAACCCGGACCAGCTCGGCGTGCATCTCGGCGCTCATCCCCTTGGCCTTCGCCGCTGCCGTGTGGCTGTGCACGCAATACGAACACCCGTTCGCCGTGCTCACCGCCACGTAGATCATCTCCTTCACCAGCGGGTCGAGCGCCCCCGGTCCCATCAGGACCGAGAGCTTGGCCCATGTCTCCTCCAGCGCGTCCTCGTCATGGCCGAGGGCACGCCAGAAGTTGTTCACATAGTCGGTGCCCCGTGCCTCGCGGATCGCGGCAAAAACCGCCGCCGCCCGGGGCGAAAGCTCATCGTCGGACAAAAGGGGCACCGTCGCCATTCAGACCACCGCCATCACGCGGGCCGGCCCGCCGGTGCCGCCACCATGCTTCGGCGCGCCCACAAAGAGCGTCGCCCCGCTCGCCGGCACCTCATCCAGATTGGCCATGTTCTCGATCCCGTAGCGCCCGGCGGGCAGCCACGAGTAATGCACCGCGAAATCCGCCGAGTTGCCCGGATCGAGCGAGAGCGTATCCACCCCGATGCTCGCCACGCCCATCTCCAGCAGCATGTCCGTCGCCGCCTTGGCAAAGCCCGGAAAGGCGAAGTTCCCCTCGCCGTCATTGCGGAACGACGGATCGCCCATCTTCGCGCCCCAGCCCGAGTTCATCGCCACGCAGGCCCCTTCCGGGATCTCGCCATTGGCCGAAACCCATGCCTCGATATCCTCCGGCTCCACCATCGCGTTCGGCTCCTCGGCGGCCTTGGCCTTGAGGTCGATCACGCAGAGCGGGCACATCAGGCTTTCGGGCGGCAGCATGTCCACCGTGTCGGTGCCTTCCGCAAAGTGGGCCGGCGCGTCGATATGGGTGCCGGAATGCTCGAAGAACGAGACCTTCCAGATCTTGTAGCCATCGGCGGCATAGTCCTTGTCGGAGGCAAACTCGATCCCCGGCAATCCGTCGAAGGTCGGGAACTCGGGGGTGAGCGTATAGGTCAGGTCCACCACCTTGCCGCTCGACTGGGCGAGGGCAGGGCGCGAGGCCATCGCCCCGGCGGCCACCGCGGCCGCCCCCGCGGCGGCACTCCGGGCAAAGAAGGACCGGCGGTTCATCGCCGTCTTGCGGACATTCTCGATCAGGCACGCGTTACACATCTTGGGCACTCCCTTTCTGGTTGGTCCTCCCGTTAACCCTTCACCTCAGCTTCGGCCCCCTCCGAGCCAGCCGCACCACGTTGGAGCGAGTCTTGCGGCGCAGCGGGCGCAGCGCGGCTGCCCCCACGTTACGGCCCTGCATGGCGGCCACCGAGGCCTCCTGCGCGGCCTTGGCAAAGGCCCGCTGCTTCTCGCGCACCATCCGCCCGTTCTCGCCTGCGGCCACGTTCCACGTGCCGGCCATGCCCATCATCCGCATCCAGATCACGGCGCTGGCCTCCATCGTCATGATCGCCATCTGCATTTGCAGCCGCAGCAGGGCACTGGGGTTGAACATCGGGGTCAATCGAGCGCTCCCATGACCTTCTGGTTGAAGCCATAGATCTTCCGCGCGCCGCCAATCGCAATCAGCTGCACCTCGCGGGCCTGACCGGGCTCAAACCGCACGGCGGTGCCTGCGGCGATGTCGAGCCGCATGCCCCGCGCGGCGTCCCGGTCAAAGTCGAGCGCTGCGTTGGTCTCGGCAAAATGGTAGTGGCTGCCCACCTGCACCGGGCGGTCGCCGGTGTTGGCGACCATCAGAGTGATCGCCTCGCGGCCGGCGTTCAGCTCGATATCGCCCTCCGCGGTGATCACCTCACCGGGGGTCATTTGCGGCTCCAGAGGAAGGCCGCGAAGCCCGCCGCCACGATCACCGCCAGCGCGGCCATCAGCGGCAGGGCCGAGTTGGCCTCATGCGGGTGCAGGTGCGCGCCGGAGTGGGCGAGGGCGGGTGTGGCGGTGGCCAGCAGGGCGGCGATGTATTTCATGTCTCGGTCCTTATTAGCGAATGGGGTTGTGTACGGTCACCAGCTTGGTGCCGTCGGGAAAGGTCGCCTCCACCTGCACCTCGTGGATCATCTCGGCGATCCCCTCCATGCATTGCTCCGCGCTCACCACCTGCGCGCCCGCCTCCATCATGTCCGCGACCGAGCGGCCATCGCGGGCGCCCTCCACCACCGCATCGGTGATCAGCGCAATCGCCTCGGGGTGGTTCAGCTTTACGCCGCGGGCCAGCCGCTTGCGGGCCACCTCTGCGGCCATGGCGATGAGGAGCTTGTCCTTTTCGCGGGGGGTGAGTTGCATGGGTTCAGAGCCTCCAGGATCGTGGAAGGGTATTGCCCGAAAGCCGGTCCAGCGCGGGCATGAGGAGCTTGCGCAGGCCAAAACCATCGGGGCCGAGGAATCGGGCCACCATCACATCTTGCGCAATCAGCGAGGCGCCCGCCAGAGCGTCTTGCGGCAGAGCGGCACGGAGCGCATCGCGCTGGTGTTCGGCATCGGGGGCGACATAGACAACCAGCGCCGAGGCACGGCAGCCCGCGCCGGTTGCGGGGCCCGCAAGCCGGGCGCTGATATCGCCCTCCAGCCGCGTGGCATCGGTAAAGAGCCTTTCGCCGCCCCGAAACACCTCGACCCGGTCGCTGAACCAGCCCTCGGTCAGGTGCTCGCCCATCGCCGTGCGGCCAAAGACCAGCGGCTCACAGAGCAGCAGCCTGGCATCCTCCGCCAAGTCTACCCGCAGGCGGCGGCGCAGGGCGCAGGCCTGAAACAGGATCGTCTCCTGCGGCAGCCAGTGTAGGCCGGCCCCCGCGCCCGCGCTCAGCCGGACCGATACCTCGCCAACCTCGCCCGGCTGGGCGCGATAGGCCCGCTCTGCGGCCTGTGTGGTGAGGCTCAGCGCCGCGCCCGGCTCGGCCCCGGCCTCAAGCCGAAACCTGTCGCCCCCGGTGATTCCGCCCGCCGAATTGAGCAGCATTGCCTGCAAGGCGCCCGCGCGTCGGGGGAAGAGCAGCTTCATCGCGCCCGACATCCGCAACTCGCCGATCCGCCCGCCGCCACGGGCATCGGGCCGCGCCGTCACCCGCGCCGCACCAACGGCCCTCGGCTGCTTCGCCCGCGCCGCGCCTATCTCGCCTTCAATGGTAATGGCTGCCCCCACGCATATCTCCTGCCGATGTTTTCACCACGCAGCGTTCCGGCTGACCACAAGTGAGCGGCGATCCTGCCGCCGGGTCAAGTTGCCTGCTGAATTTCTGGGCGGATGCTCGGATTTCTGCCGCGAAATTAATCAATGCGGGGCGGACACCTGTTTTCTGCAATCCCGAAATTGCGCCGGAACCGCGCCGCTCCAAAGCATGTCCCCGCCCGGAGCACGCTGAGACGCACCGCATCGGGTGCGCAAGCCGCCGCCGGTGAGGACATGGCAGCAGCCCCGCGCCAACATCAACAGGAACTTGCTTCGGGGTCTGCTCGCGTGTCGCCCTTGCCGGCCACACACCCCGAACGGAGGGATAAAATGACCGCTTTCAAGAAAACCGCTGCATCCGTGCTCGCGCTCGGCCTCACCGCCGGTGCCGCCTCTGCCCAAGAGGTGAGCTGCCCGATCAAGGTCGGCGTGCTGCACTCGCTCTCGGGCACCATGGCCATTTCCGAAACCACGCTGAAAGAGACGATGGAAATGCTCGTCGCCAGCCAGAACGAGGCCGGTGGCCTGCTCGGCTGCGATCTCGAAGCCGTGGTCGTCGATCCGGCCTCCGACTGGCCGCTCTTCGCCGAAAAGGCCCGTGAGCTGCTGACCGTCCACGAGGTCGATGTGATCTTCGGCAACTGGACATCCGTCAGCCGCAAATCCGTGCTGCCGGTGATCGAAGAGCTGAACGGCCTGCTCTTCTACCCGGTGCAGTACGAGGGCGAAGAATCCTCCAAGAACGTGTTCTACACCGGCGCCGCGCCTAACCAGCAGGCCATCCCGGCCACCGACTACTACCTCGAAGAGCTGGGCGTCGAGAAATTCGCGCTGCTGGGCACCGACTACGTCTATCCCCGCACAACCAACAACATCCTCGAGTCCTACCTGAAGGACAAGGGAATCCCCGCCGAGGATATCTTCGTCAACTACACCCCCTTCGGCCACTCCGACTGGTCCAAGATCGTGTCCGACGTCGTTGCGCTGGGCGCGGACGGCAAGAAGGTGGGCGTGATCTCCACCATCAACGGCGACGCCAACATCGGCTTCTACAAGGAACTGGCCGCTCAGGGCATCTCCGCCGAGGACATCCCCGTCGTGGCCTTCTCCGTGGGGGAAGAAGAGCTCGCCGGTCTCGACACCTCCAACCTCGTCGGCCACCTCGCCGCGTGGAACTACTTCATGTCCGCCGACACCGAGGCCAACGCCGACTTCATCTCCAAGTGGCACGCCTTCATCGGCTCGGAGGACCGCGTGACCAACGACCCGATGGAAGCCCATTACATCGGCTTCAACATGTGGGTGAACGCCGCCACCGAGGCCGGCACCACCGATGTGGACGCCGTGCGCGCGGCGATGTGGGGCCAGGAGTTCCCCAACCTGACCGGCGGCACCGCCGTGATGGGGGTGAACCACCACCTCTCCAAGCCCGTGCTCATCGGTGAAATCCGCGCAGACGGCCAGTTCGACATCATCTCCGAGACCGATCCGGTCCCCGGCGATGCATGGACCGACTTCCTGCCCGAGTCGGCTGTTCTGACCTCGGATTGGAAAGATCTCGAGTGCGGCATGTACAACACCGAGACCTCCACCTGCGTGCAGATCGAAAGCAACTACTGAGCCATCAGGCTCTTCCGGGCGGCGCTGAATTTCGGCGCCGCCCGATACGCCAGCGGAGGGGGCGGCACGCGCTGCCCCCTCCGGCCCAAGGGGACAACGCGCGGTGGGACATTCCAGCATGATCAAGGCCTTGCAGGCTCTGGCGCTCTTCTGCGCCCTCACTCTCTCCGCGCCCGCACTGGCGCAGGACAGCACCCTCGACACCCCCGCCGATGAGGCGACCCAAGCCGCTCCCGCCGAGATGGGCCCGATCCAGACGCTGCTTCAAGAGCACGCCGCCGACCTCGCCAAACCCTCCCGCCGCACCATCCAGCCGGTGATCGACGGGTTGGCAGGCTCCGGGCTGGAGGGCATGCAGCAGGTTCTGCAGGTCTGGGAAGCCCGCGAGATGTATCAGCGCGAAAGCGACGGCTGGTTCTTCAAGGGCGAGAAGGGGCCGGACCGCACGATCATCCTCACCGATTTCGACAGTGGCGAAGCGCTGGAGCCGGTGCCGTCTGGCGAGGTCGATAACCTCAAGCCCAACTCAGGCGTGCGCGGGCTGATCGCCTCTGCCCTTGTCCGCTTCCAACTGCTCGATCCCAACGCCGCCCGGCGGCAGGATGCGCTCACCGCCATCTCCCGCAACCCCGACGCCTCGCACCTCGAGCCGCTCGCCGCCTCCATCGACGAAGAGCCAAGCCCGGCGCTGAAGGCGCAAAAGCAGCGGCTCCTGACCCTGCTCACCATCTCCTTCGGCGCCGATGAAGATGCCCGGATCGCCGCCATCGAGAGCGTCGCAGGTGATCTGAACGTCGACACCCGCGCCACGCTCAATCCGCTGGTCGCCACAACCCTCAAGGCCGCCGAGGGCGAACCCACGGGCAATATCGCCCGCACCCTGCGCCCTGGCTCCGAGGAACTGCCCCGCAACGCCGCCTACGATATGGCCGCCGCCGCAGCCGACTTGCCCGCCCGCATCGAGCCCTCCGACCGCCGCAACGCGCTGCAGGCCAACATCGCCGATGGGGCCGTGGGCGGCGTGCCGCTTTCTGAGCTGAACACCATAGGGGCCCGCGAGCGCGCCTATGCCGCGCTGGTCGAGGCCGGCACCGTCGCCCCCGCGCCCACCGAAGCCGAGATCGACGCCGCGCTCGCCCGCTTCACCTTCTACGAGGAATACGCCGAGCCATCGCCCTTCGTCACCGAGTCCGCCAATGCCGCCCTCCGCTCGATCGACGCCAAGGTCGGCCTGAACACCACGCTCGATCTGGGGCTCGACGCGCTCTCCCTCGCCTCCATTTATTTTCTCGCCGCCATCGGGCTGGCCATCACCTTCGGGGTGATGGGGGTCATCAACATGGCCCACGGCGAGTTCATCATGATGGGCGCCTATACAGGCTACGTCGTTCAACAGATGATCCCCAACCACACGGTCTCGATCATCGTCGCCATCCCGCTGGCCTTCGCGGTGACCTTCGCCGCCGGGGTGGCAATGGAGCGGCTGGTGATCCGCTGGCTCTACAACCGCCCGCTCGAAACCTTGCTCGCCACTTTCGGCATCTCCATCGCCCTGCAACAGCTCGCCAAGAACATCTTTGGCACCCAGGCCCGCCCGCTCACGGCCCCCGGGTGGCTCGACGGGCAGTGGCAGATCAACGAGATCGTCGGCATCTCGATGATCCGCGTGGCCATCTTCGTGCTCGCCATCGTTTTCCTGCTGTTCTTCCTCTTCCTGATGAAGAAGACCCGCCTCGGGCTGGAGACCCGCGCCGTCACCCAAAACCCCCGCATGGCCGCCTCGATGGGCATCAACCCCGGCCGCGTGAACATGCTCACTTTCGGCCTCGGCTCCGGCATCGCCGGCATCGCCGGGGTCGCAATCGGCCTCTACGCCAAGGTCACCTCCGAGCTTGGCGCCGACTACATTGTGCAGAGCTTCATGACCGTGGTCGTGGGCGGCGTCGGCAACATCTGGGGCACGCTGCTCGGTGCGGGCATGATCGGCTCGCTGCAAAAGGGCATCGAATGGCTGAACCCCTCCAACACGCTGGCGGCCCAGACCTACATGATCATTTTCATCATCATCTTCATCCAATTCCGGCCAAGGGGCATCATCGCCCTCAAAGGCCGCGCGGCGGGGGATTGAGCGATGTTTGGTTTGACCCTTCGCACCCCCCGCATCCCGCCGCGCCTCTCGCTGGACCAATCCGGCGGCTGCCAAGCCGAAGATTTTTCACGAAAAATCTTCCCCGCGCCCAAAAGTTTTCAAGAAAACTTTTGCCACCCCAGTCCGAAAAATCTTCGTGAAGATTTTTCCGCCCCGGAGGCGACCGCATGAGCCGCTCCTTCATCGCCCGTAACCCCTCCATCCTCGTCTTCCTCGCCTGCCTCGGCCTCTTCACCGTGGCCGTCACCATCGCCTCCGAAGGCTTCGGCCTCGGCCTGATCTCCACCAGTTTCGTCAAGACCCTCGGCAAGACCCTTTGCCTCTGCCTCGTCGCCGTCGCGATGGACCTGATCTGGGGCTATTGCGGCATCCTCTCGCTCGGCCATTTCGCCTTCTTCGGCCTCGGCGGCTACATGATCGGCATGTGGCTGATGTATGAGCGCACCCGCCTCATCGTCACCGAGAGCATGGCCGCCCAGCAGATCCCGCCCACCCCTCAAGAGGTGATCGACTCCATCGGCACCCAGATTTTCGGCGTGGTCGGCTCCTCCGAATTCCCGCTCATCTGGTCCTTCGCCCACAGCCTCACCCTGCAACTCATCCTCGTCGTCGCCGTGCCGGGCCTGCTCGCCCTCGTCTTCGGTTGGCTCGCCTTCCGCTCCCGCGTCACCGGCGTGTACCTCTCGATCCTCACCCAGGCGATGACCCTCGCCCTCGCGCTCTACCTCTTCCAGAACGACTCCGGCCTGCGCGGCAACAACGGCCTCTCCGGCCTGCAAAACCTGCCCGGCATCACCGCAAGCCAGGATGTCGTCTCCATCTGGTTCCTCTGGGCCTCCGCCCTGGCCCTTGGCCTTGGCTACCTGCTCGCCGCCTTCGTTGTCTCCGGCAAGTTCGGCTCGGTCATCCGCGGCATCCGCGACAACGAGGCCCGCGTCCGCTTCCTCGGCTACTCGGTCGAAACCTACAAGCTCGCCATGTTCACCCTCACCGCCTGCATCGCGGGCATCGCGGGCGCCCTCTACTACCCGCAGGCGGGCATCATCAACCCGGCCGAAATCGCCCCCATCGCCTCCATCTACCTCGCCGTCTGGGTCGCCATCGGCGGGCGCGGCAGGCTCTACGGCGCTGTCATCGGCGCGGCCCTCGTCAGCCTCGTCAGCACCTACTTCACCGGCGGTCAGGCCCCCGACATCCCGCTCGGCTTCTACACCATCAGCTGGGTCGATTGGTGGACGGTCCTGCTCGGCCTCACCTTCGTCCTCGTCACCCTCTTCGCCCCCAAGGGCATCGGCGGCCTCTTCGACCTCGTCACCGCGCGCCTGCCCTCCAACCGCCACGGGGCGGACTACGGCCCTGACGCAGGCGCCAAGCGAGAGGAGGAGGGCCAATGAGCACTCTGCTTGAAGTCAACGGCATCTCCGTCACCTTCGATGGCTACAAGGCCATCCGGAACCTCAGCTTCAACATCGGAGAGGCCGAGCTGCGCGCCATCATCGGCCCCAACGGTGCCGGCAAGACCACCTTCATGGACATCGTCACCGGCAAGACCAAGCCCGACGAGGGCAAGGTGATCTGGGGCGAGATGAGCCGCAACCTCGTGGGGATGAACGAGGCCAGGATCGCCCAGGCCGGCATTGGCCGCAAGTTCCAGAAGCCCACGGTCTTCGAGGATCAATCGGTCCGCGAAAACCTCACCATGGCACTGCAAAACAAGCGCGGCTGGTCCTCCGTCCTGTTCTGGAAACCCTCCAAGGCCGACCAGAACCGCGTGGTCGAACTCGCCGCCGAGATCGGCCTTGCGGACGAGTTGGAGCGCACCTCCGGCGAGCTCTCCCACGGGCAAAAGCAATGGCTCGAAATCGGCATGCTGCTGGCGCAGGAACCCCGCCTCCTGCTGGTCGATGAACCGGCGGCGGGCATGACCCTCGCCGAACGCGAGCACACCACCGACATCCTGAAGGAAGCGGCCAAAACCCGCGCCGTCGTGGTCGTCGAGCACGATATGGAGTTTGTCCGGCGGCTCGAATGTAAGGTGACCGTGCTGCACGAAGGTTCGGTGCTGGCCGAAGGCTCGCTCGACCACGTCACCTCCAACCCCGAAGTCATCGAGGTGTACCTTGGCCGCTGAATCTCCAAAACCCGCCATGCTCACACTCGACGGCCTCACCCTGCACTACGGCCACAGCCAGATCCTGCACGGCATCTCGATGGAGGCCCGGCAGGGCGAAGTCACCTGCGTCATGGGCACCAACGGCGTCGGCAAGACTTCTTTGATGAAGGCGATCTCCGGCACCCACGCCCGCTCCGGCGGCAGCGTCACCTTCGACGGCACCGAGATCGGCAAGCTCCCTGCCCACGAAATGGCCCAACGCGGCCTCGCCTACGTCCCGCAGGGCCGTGACATTTTCCCGCTGCTCACCGTGAAGGAAAACCTCGAAACCGCCTACGCCTGCCTGCCTCGCTCGGAACACGAGATCCCGGGCGAGGTCTTCGAGCTCTTCCCGATCCTCAAGGAGTTCATCGGCCGTCGCGGCGGCGACCTGTCCGGCGGCCAGCAGCAGCAACTCGCCATCGCCCGCGCGATGATGACCAAGCCCAAGCTCCTGTTGCTCGACGAGCCGACCGAGGGCATTCAGCCCAACATCATCCAGCAGATCGGCAAGGTGATCGAATATCTGCGCGACCGGGGCGATATGGCGATCATTCTCGTCGAGCAGTATTTCGAGTTCGCCTACAACCTCGCTGACCGTTTCGTGGTGCTCCGCCGTGGCGAGGTGCGGGCCTCCGGTGCCCGTGGCGAGATCGAGAAGTCGGCGCTCATGGCAGAGGTCAGCGTGTAGGGCGGGACTCGCCCCGCCACACCGCGCCCTTCACCCCGCCTCAGGCGGACTTCGCGTAGCCACCGTTGTATTCTTCGCTCTTCCGGCGCACCTGCGCGTGCTCCACGATCCGCTCCCGCGCGATCCCCCGGAAATCCTCGATCGAGGAATGGCCCATGCGCTCCATGTAGTCGCTCAGGTCGTCCTTCAGCTCCTGAATGAGCTGCACGCCCACGCCGCCGCTGCCTTTCTCTTCCATCGCCGCCGTGCAAACCTGCAGGTTGCCCGCGCCGTGGACGATAAAGTTGAACGCCTCGCGGAAGCCCTTGATCCCGCCGATCCCCGAGATCGACTGATCGGGATAGGCACGCGAAATGTCCGAGACCCGCTGCAACGCCTGATGCAAAATCGCCAGCCCGCCCAGCCCGCCGGAGGTGACGAGCCCGTCGACCTCCACCTCGAACTTCAGCGTCTCCGGGTCCATCAGCGGCAGCGAGGGGAAGGTGTTGCACAGCGAGATCGAGGCCGCGCCCGCCTCATAGGCCGCCCCGGCGGCATCCACGAGGGTCGAGGTCGCGGGCGTCAGCTTGACCCAGACAGGCACATCCACCGCGCTCTTCACCGCCTTCAGGATGGCGCGGATGATGTCCTCGTCATTGGCGATGTTCGCGCCCATGTCCTTGCGGTCCATATGCGGGCAGGAGAGGTTCAGCTCCAGCGCGTCGCAGCCCACATTCACCACGGCTCGCGCCAGCTTGCGCCAGGCTTCCATCTCCTCCTCGTTGCCGCAGCCGGCCATGATTGAGGCAATCACCATGCGGTCGGGGTAGGTGGTCTTGATTTCTTCGAGGTCGGGCAGCCATTGCTCCAGTGGCTGGTCCGAGATCAGCTCCCAGTTCCACGACGAGTGCGAAACGGTGTCGGGCCGCTTCATCCGCGACACATAGGGCTTCTGCTCGCTGGTCCGTTGGTAGATCGTCTTCGGCCCGGCCACGTTTTCCACCGGGTGCAGGCCGATGGTCTTGGTTACCACGCCGCCCCAACCGGCCTCGAAGGCCTTCAGGATTTTCCGTTTGCTCTCCGTCGGCGGGGCCGAGGCCAACACGAAGGGGTTAACGAACTCAAGTCCAGTGAAAGTGGTTGCAAGTGTGTTTGCCACGGCGTCCTCGATCCTCTGTTTCCCCTCCAGCGTCCGCCCGTTGCCCCCGTCCGGTCAATGAAATTCACGCGCGGCCGAGCCCTTGGCAGCAAATTTCTGACCAAATGATCAAAAAATAGTCACAACCGCCGGTTGGTAACGGTCCTTGGCCGGGCTTGCCGCCGCGCTTCCCCAAGCCGCGTCCCTCCGCTAGGGCAGGGGAGGCGCATCGCACGGAGGCTTCATGACACTCGCTCAAACGACCCTCGCCCTCATCGGCACCGGCATGCTGGGCCGCGAAATCGCCCGTGGCCTCATCGCCTCGGGCCACCCGCCCGCGCGCCTGATCCTCGCCAATACCACCGGCGCCGCGCCCGAGGGTCTGCCCTGCCGCACCACCACGCCCGCCGAGGCCGCTGCAGAGGCCGACGCGCTCCTGCTCTGCGTCCCGCCCGCTGCCGCGCCCGGCCTCCGGATCACCACCGCCAAGCCCGTGCTCTCAACCATGGCCGGCATCACCCTTGCCCGCCTCACCGAGTTGACGGGCAGCACCCGCACGATCCGCGCCATGTCCTCCCCCGCCGCCGGCGACCGCCTCGCCTTCTCCCCCTTCACCGCCGCCCCCGGCGCCACGGGGGCCGACAAGGCGCTGGCCTCCGAACTCTTCTCCGCCCTCGGCACCACAGCTGAACTGCCGGGCGAAGCCCAACTCGATGTCTTCACCGCCATCACTGGCCCGGTGCCCGGCTTCGTCGCCTTCTTCGCCGAGGCGGTGCAACGCTACGCCGAGAGCGAGGGCGTCGCGCCTGAAACCGCCCTCGCCGCCACCCGCCAGCTCTTCCTCGCCGCAGGCCGGATGATGGCCACCGGCCCCACGCCCGCCGAGCACGTGCAGGAGATGGTCGATTACGCCGGCACCACCGCCGCCGGGCTCGAGGCCATGCGCGCCTCGCCGCTCGCAGGCCTCATCGCCGAGGGCCTCTCCGCCGCCACCGCCCGCGCGCGAACCATCGGCTGACGCGGGGCAGGGGGCTTTCCAGCCCGCCCCGCCCGGTGCTACCAGAGGCCCACCTCAGGAAAGACCGCCATGACCACCCGCACCTACGCCCGCCCCCCCGGCGGCATGCCGCCCCAGACCGAAAAGCTCTCCTCCTCCGCCGCCTTCACCACCGCCTACGCGGTGATCCCGGCGAGCGTGCAGCGCGAAATCGTCACCTCCTTCCTGCCCGGCTGGCGCGAAACCCGCTTCTGGGTGCTGGCCCGCCCGCTCTCCGGCTTTGCCGAGACCTTCTCGCAATATGTGGCAGAGGTCGCGCCCGGCGGCGGCACCGACCGGGACGAGGGCGAGGAAGGGGTGCAATCGGCGCTCTTTCTCACCCACGGAGCGGCGCGGCTGGATATCGGCGGTGAAACCCACCTGCTGACCCCCGGCAGCTTTGCCTACCTGCCCCCCTCCGCACGCTGGAGCCTCACCGCAGAGGGCGAGGAGGTTGCCGTCTTCCATTGGTTCCGCAAGCGCTACCAGCCCGCGCCGGGCGTGGAGCCGCCCGCCTTCTTCCACCGCAACGACGCCGAGATCGAGCCGGTCCCGATGCCCGCCGAGGGCGGCCTCTGGGGCACCACGCGGTTCATGGACCCGGCCGACATGGCCTTCGATTTCCACGTCACCATCGTCACCCTCGACCCGGGCCTCTGCATTCCCTTCCTTGAAACCCACGTCATGGAGCACGGGCTCTACGTGCTGCAGGGCAAGGGCGCCTACCGGCTCAACACCGATTGGGTCGAGGTCGGTCCGGGAGATTTCATGTGGCTCCGCGCCTTCTGTCCGCAGGCCTGCTACGCGGGCGGGCCGGGGCAGTTCCGTTATCTGCTCTACAAGGACGTGAACCGCCACGCCCCGCTTCCGCACCACCCGTAGGGCGGCGCGCGCGGCTCAGAACACCAAACTCCGATGCACCGCCGCCCCGGCAAAAGCCCCTTGCCCCACGGCCAGCGCGATCGAATGCGGCTGCTTCGCCGTATCCCCGCAGGAGAATACGCCCGCCACGCTGGTCGCGCCCATCGCATCCACCGCCACCATGCCGCCCATCGGCGTCTCTTCCACCGCGCAGCCCAGTGCCTCCGCAATCGGCGAGGCGGGCCAGACCCGGCTCGCGGCAAAGAGCCCGTCGAACTTCAGCGCCCGCCCGTCTGCCAGATGCGCCACCGGCCCGGCCTCCAGCCGCACCAGCGCCGCCTCTTCCACCCGCACGCCCCGTGCCTCCATCGCCGCCGCCTGCTCCGGCGCGGGCAGGAACCCGAAGGGCAAGAACGTCACCTCGCCCCACTCGGTGATCAGCTCCGCCATATGCACCACCAGCTCCGAGCTGCCAATCACGCCAATGTCGCCCTGCTCCAGCTCGTAGCCGTGGCAGTAGGGGCAGTGAAACACCTGCCGCCCCCAAAGCGGCTCCAGCCCCTCGACCTCCGGCAAGTCATCTTTCACGCCCGTGGCCAGAACCAGCCGCCGACCCTCCAGCACCCGGCCCCCGGCCAGCGCCACCCGGAAGCCGTCGATCTGGCCTTCGGCTGCAACCGCCTCGCCCTCGACCCACTCAAGCGTTCCGTATTTCTCCAGCTGCGCCCGCGAGATCTCCAGCAGGCTCGCAGGCGGCGTGCCGTCGCGAGTGAAGAAGCCCTGCGCATGGGCCGCCCGCGCGTTGCGGGGCTGGCCTGCATCCACAATGGCCACTGAGCGCCGCGCCCGCAGAAGCTGGAGCGCAGCAGATTGGCCGGCGGGGCCACCGCCGATCACGATCGCATCGAATGTCATGGGGTTATCCTTTTGCTATCCCGGCCTTCGCGCCGGACCTGTGCGCCGCGAACCGGGCGCTGAATTCCTTAGCCAGATCGGCCAGCGTAACGGCGGCAAACCGCTCCAGCAGCAGCGCCTCGGCGGCGACAAAGGCATCGTCCATCACCGCGTTCACCGCCTGCTCCACAAGGCAGCCCGGCGCCTCGTTCTTGTGCCCAATGGCAAACACCGTCGGCTCCCCCAGCGCCTCGTGCAGCTGCCGCAGGGTGACGCCCTCCAAGGGCACCGCCAGCTCCCAGCCGCCCGCCGCGCCGCGCGTCGCCCGCACCAGACCGGCCTCGCGCAGCAGCCCCATCGTGCGCCGCACCACAACCGGGTTGGTGCACATGCACTTGGCCAGCACCTCAGAGCTCATCGGGCCCGCATGATCGGCCATGTGCAGCAGCGCATGGAGCACCATCGAGAGTCTGCTGTCGCGTTTCATCCGCGCCTCCGCTTAATCGTAACTTTTAATATTACGATTCGCGCACGCCGCGCAATCCCCCATCACACCCCCGTCATACTGGCCCGCACCGGCTTCCTCCCCCGGCCTTGCCCCGCTACGCCATCGCTAAGCCAACCGGAGCCGCCCATGCCCGTCACCTTCACCCGCTTGCCCCAGATCGCCCCCGACCTGCTGCTCGCCCACATGAACGACCCGCGCATCGCCGACCACCTGCCGCTGCTCACCCAGCCGTGGACCCTCGATGACGTGGCCGATTTCGTCGCCGCGAAAGAGGCGACATGGGTGCGCGATGGCCTCGGCCACTGGGCCTTTCTCGACGGCGAGAGCTACATCGGCTGGGGCGGCTTCCAGAAAGAGGGCGACGAGTGGGATTTCGGCCTTGTCCTCACCCCCGCCGCCTTCGGGCAGGGCCTGCGCATCGCCGCGCAGGCGCTCGATCACGCCCGCAACGATCCGCGCATCCCCTTCGTCACCTTCTTGCTCGCCCCCTCCCGCCGCAACCTCTCGGCGCTCCGCCGCTTGGGGGCCGCCCCCGTGGGCGAGGTCACCCACGCCGGCCAGAGCTTCCTCAAGTTCCGGCTCGACACCGCCTGACAGGGCAGGGGTTGCCCCCGGCGTGCGCCCGTCGCAGCCTCCGGCCAAACCTGCCCCCGAGTCGGAGCCCCCCATGACCACCATCGCCATCAACGGCTTCGGCCGGATCGGTCGCACCGTCCTCCGCCAGCTCCTCGCCTCACGGCCCGGCATCACCCTCGCGCTGATCAACGATATCGAGCCGATCGAGACCTGCGCCTACCTCTTCGCCTATGACAGCGTCTTCGGCCCCTGGCCGGGCGAGGTCTCGACCGGCCCCGAGCAGCTCATCGTCAGCGGCAAGCCGATCCGCTTCACCGCCACGCCCGACCTCTCCACGCTCGATCTCTCCGGCGTCGACGTGGTGCTCGAATGCACTGGCCTCGCCGGCAAGCGCTTCGTGGCCGAGCGCGGGCTGGCGGCGGGCGCGCGCTCGGTGCTGGTTTCCGGCCCCTCCGACGAGGCCGATGTCACCGTGGTCATGGGTGCGAACGACGAGGCGCTCTCCGGCCAGCGGATCGTGTCCAATGCCTCCTGCACCACCAACGCCCTCGCGCCACTGCTTCGCGTGCTCGACGAGGCCTTCGGCGTCGAGGCCGGGCAGATGACCACCGTTCATTGCTACACCGGCGCCCAGCCCACGGTGGACGCGCCGCGCAAGGCGCCCGAACGCTCCCGCGCCGCCGCCCTCTCGATGGTGCCCACCACCACCTCCGCCGCCCGGTTGATCGACCGGGTGCTGCCCGGCCTCGCGGGCCGGATTGAGGCGCGCGCGCTCCGCGTGCCCACCGCCTCCGTCTCCGCCATCGACCTCACCGTGAGCACCCGCGAAAGGACCACTGCCGAGGCGGTCAACGCCGCCCTCTCCGACGCCCGTGGCCCGATCATCGGCAGCACCGATCAGCCGCTGGTCTCCTCCGATCTGCGTGCCCGCCCCGAAAGCCTCATCGTCGCCCCGCGCGAAACCTCCGTCGCGGGCGGGCTGACCCGTGTCTTCGGCTGGTATGACAACGAGTGGGGCTTCTCCGCCCGGATGCTCGACATGGCCGAGCGGATGGGCGCCTGAGTGGGGCAGCGGGGCGTCCGCGGCACCGCGCGTGCGGCCCGTTAAGGTTTGTGACTGGGCCAGATCGCGTATGCATCAGTTGTGCATGGGATGTGCATCAGATGTGCATCAGCATTTTTGAAGGTTAATGGGTCGGTTTCTCGCTGATGTGCGCCAAAGCGCAGTCAAACGCCCTCGCCGGGCTCCACCCAAAGCGGCGGATCGAGCGGGTATTCCTCAAGGTTCGCCCCCTCTCCGATCCGGTCCAGAACGGCAAACTGCCCGCGCTCGCCAAGGGGCGCCAGCACCCCGTGCCACGTGTTCCTGAGCAGGTTCACAACCTGCCCGGGATCGCTGACAAAGGCCTGATAATTCACAGGAATCCCGCCCTTATCCTCGGCCACCACCACGATCATCCGCGCCCCCGAAACAGGCATGAACGCCTGGCTCCCCTCCGGGTGACGCTCCACCAGATCCACCCTCAGCGGCCAGTCCCGCGCCTCCGCATCGAAGAGTGAAAGCCCGGCCCGCCCGTCGCCAAAGTCCAGCCGCGCCCGGTCGTGGAACCGCCCGCAGAGGCCAGCATTGATTAACTTGTCCGGCGCCCCCTCCGGCTCGATCACGTCACCAAAGGGCCTAAACCCTTCTGCCGTAAGAGGTTTTGCCGTGATCCGCTCTGCCATCTCACTTCCTTTCGCCAGCCCGATTTAACCGCGCGGGCCGGTCACATTGAAGGGTTATTTCCGCCCGCCCGCCTGCTACTCTGGCCCTGCGCAACCACGAAAGGAAAGCCCATGGCGGGATATCTCACCACCCACGTGCTCGACACCGCCCGCGGCGTCCCCGCAGAGGGCCTCGTGATCATGCTGTTCCGCATCGGAGAGGGCGGCGAACGCGAGGGCATTGCCCAGGCGGTCACCAATGAGGATGGCCGAACGGATGCGCCGATGCTCCCGAAAGAGGCTTTTGAAACGGGCACTTACGAGCTAGTCTTCCATGCCGGCCACTACCTGCGCGCGACCATGCAGGGAGAGGAGGGCACGCTGTTTCTCGATGATGTGCCGATCCGTTTCACCATGTCAGAAGAGAGCCACTACCACGTGCCCCTGCTGCTCTCGCCCTACAGCTATTCGACATATCGCGGCAGTTGACCTCTTGACCTTCCAGTGACTGGAAGCCCTATGTAAGGCACCGGGCGACCCCCGCCCCGGAGCCTCCGCCATGCGCGATACCCCTTATTCCACGGCCCGACTCAGCGTCTCGGGCATGACCTGCGGCAAGTGCAGCGCCCGCGTCGAAGCCGCCCTGCTGGCCGCCCCCGGCGTGCAATCCGCCACCGTTACGCGCCAGCCCGGTGAGGCCGTAACGCATTATGATCCCTCGCAAATAACGCCCGACGCCCTGGCCGCTGTGGTGACCGAGGCGGGCTATCCGGCCACTGTCGATACGGCCCCCGCCGAAGCCGAAGAGCGCAGCGATGAGGCCGCCCCCCTGGCCAATGAGCCAAGCGAAGCAGCCCCCGGGAGCATCACGCTCACCATCGAAAACATGCACTGCGCCTCCTGCGTCGGCACCGTCGAAAAGGCTCTGAGCGCCGTGCCGGGCGTAACCTCCGCCTCCGTCAACCTCGCCACCCGCCGGGCCACGGTTCAGGGGGCTGTGCCGGTGGAACTGCTTGAAAAGGCAAGCAAAGCGGCGGGCTACCCGGCGACCGCGCATCTTCACACCCATGATGTCACCCCCGCCGATACCGGCGAGGAAACCCGCGCCATGGCCCGCCGTACTCTGATCGCGGCACTACTGACTGCGCCGGTCTTCCTGATCGAGATGGGCGGCCACCTCTACCCGCCGCTGCACCACTGGGTCAGTGCCACACTCGGCGTAACCCCTTGGCGCATCGTGCAATTCCTGCTCACCACCGCCGTGCTCGCCTTTCCCGGCCGCCTCTTCTTCACCTCTGGCATCCCCGCCCTGCTGCGCCGCGCGCCCGAGATGAACGCCCTCGTCGCCCTCGGCGCCGGGGCGGCATGGGCCTATTCGACCCTCGCCACCTTCGCCCCCAGCCTGGTGCCAGACGGCGCGAACCACGTTTATTTCGAGGCCGCCGCCGTCATCGTCACCCTCATCCTTCTGGGCCGCACGCTGGAGGCCCGCGCCCGTGGTCAGGCCGGGGCCGCCCTGCGCGGCCTGATGGCGCTCACGCCCGAGACCGCCGCTGTCGAAACGCCGCAAGGCCTTCAGAACAAACCGGTTTCCGAGATTGCTCCGGGCGACGCTCTGCACCTCGCGCCCGGAGGCCGCGTGGCCGTGGATGGCATCGTGACCGAGGGCGAAGGCTGGCTCGACGAGGCGATGGTCACCGGCGAATCCGCCCCTGTCGGCAAGGCGCCGGGCGATGCGCTGACCGGCGGCACGCTCAACGGCACCACCGCCCTCAGCTACCGCGCCACCGCAGTTGGCGCCGACACGGTGCTCTCGCGCATCGCCGCGCAGGTGGAGCGGGCGCAGGCCAGCAAGCTCCCGGTTCAGCGCACCATCGACAAAGTTACGTCAATCTTCGTCCCCGCCGTCCTCATCATCGCCGCGCTCACCGCGGCGGTCTGGCTCGCCGCCACCGGCGATATCTCCCGCGCCCTCGTCGCCGCCGTATCGGTGCTGATCATCGCCTGCCCCTGCGCAATGGGTCTGGCCACGCCGGTCTCGATCCTCGTTGCCACCGGGCGGGCGGCGCAGCTCGGCGTGATCTTCCGTCAGGGCTCGGCGCTGGAGCAGCTCGGGGCCGTTGAAACACTTGCCTTCGACAAGACTGGCACGCTGACCGAGGGCCACCCCGCGCTGACCTCCGTGCTGCCCGACGGGATCCCCCGCGCAGAGGCCCTGCGCCTCGCCGCCTCCGCCGAGGCCCGCTCCGAGCACCCGCTCGCCAAGGCGTTGGTGCAGGCCGCCGAGGCAGCTGGGGTCGCGCTCTCTCCGGCGACGAATGCCACCGCCAAACCCGGCTACGGTCTCACCGCAACGGTGGAGGGCAAGGCCCTGATCCTGGGCGGAAAACGCAGCATGGATGCCGAGGGGATCGCCATCTCACCCACGCTCATCGAGGCGCTGGACGAAGCCGAAACCCGCGCCGAAACCGCGTTTTTTCTCGCCGTCGATGGTGCCGTGGTCGCCCTCTTCACCGTCGCTGACCCAGTGAAGCCCGATGCCGCCCCCGCCCTGAAAGCCCTCAAGGCACGGGGCGTATCCCTCGCGCTCCTCTCGGGCGATGCCCCGCGTGTGGCGCAGGCCGTGGCACGCGATCTGGCCATCGACGCCCCGGAGGGCGGCCTCCTGCCGGCCGACAAGCTCGCCCGCATCGAGGCGCTGAAGGCCGCAGGCCCGGTCGGCTTCGTCGGCGACGGCATCAACGACGCGCCCGCGCTCGCCGCCGCCGATGTCGGCCTCGCCATCGGCACCGGCACCGAGGTCGCCGTGGAGGCCGCCGATGTGGTGCTGCTCTCGGGCCGCCTCACGGGCCTCACCGCTGCGCATGAAATCTCCCGCCGTGCCATGGCCAACATCCGCCAAAACCTTGCATGGGCCTTTGGCTACAACGTGTTGCTGATCCCGGTCGCCGCTGGCGTGCTCGTCCCCTTCGGCGGCCCGCAGCTTTCCCCCATGCTCGGGGCCGGGGCAATGGCGCTCTCGTCCCTCGCCGTCGTCGCCAATGCCTTGCGCCTGAGGAGGGCCGCCGCATGAACATTTCCGAAGCCGCCACCCGCGCCGGCCTGCCGCCCAAGACGATCCGCTACTACGAGGATATCGGCCTGATCACCCCGGACCGGGGCACAAACGGCTACCGCAGCTTCTCGGAGACCCATATCCACAAGCTCCACTTTCTCGCCCGCGCCCGAGGCCTAGGCTTTTCGGTCGAGGATTGCCGGACGCTGCTGGCCCTCTACGAGGATTCAGGCCGCGCCTCTGCGGATGTGAAGGCGGTGGCGCAGGAGCATCTCGCGCAGATCGAGGCCAAGATCGCCGAGCTGACTGCGATGCGTGACACGCTGACAGATCTGGTGCACGCCTGCGCGGGCGATCACCGGCCCGATTGCCCCATTCTCAAAGGGTTGGAGCAGTAAAGGCTCAGTCCGCCGCCGCTTCAGCCAGCCGGTACGGCACTGGAAGCGACGCCACGGCAGCCCGATACCACGCCCGGATCGCCGCCCGTTCCTCCGGCTCCATGTAGCTCACGTTGGCCGGTGGCATCGCCTCACTCACGCCCGATTGCAGGTAGATCTGCCGCGCCGCGCGCAGGATGTCGGGCCGGGTCTCGAGGAACAGGTGCTTGGGCGCGTAGGGCACGCCGTCATAGGCCGTTTCACGGGCATGGCACATCGAGCAGCGACCCAGCACAATGCTCTCCACTACCTCGAAGCCCTCCACTGCGGCTAGCATCTCCTGCCGGGGCGTGAGCGCGGCCTCTCCGGCCTCCTCGTAACTGTCCTGCTCGAAGCCCGCGGTGGAGAGCCACATGATCACCACGAAGAGCCCCGCCGTCACCGCCCATGTCCACCATGGCCAGGGCTTGCCCATGTGCTTGGTGTTGAAGAAATGCCGGATCGTGACCCCCATCAAAAAGACCAGCCCGGCGATGATCCAGCTGTACTCGGTGGCAAAGGCCAGCGGGTAGTGGTTGCTGAGCATCAGGAAGAGCACCGGCAGGGTGAGGTAGTTGTTGTGGGTCGAACGCAGCTTGGCGATCTTGCCGTATTTCGCATCGGGCGTGCGGCCCGCCTTGAGATCGGCCACCACGATGCGCTGGTTCGGCATGATGATGAAGAACACGTTGGCGGTCATGATCGTGGCGGTGAAGGCCCCGAGGTGCAGCATCATCGCCCGCCCGGTGAAGATCTGGGAGTAGCCCCAGCCCATCGCCATTAGCAGGACAAAGAGCAGCACCATCAGCAGGGTAGGGCGCGTGGCCATGCCGCTCTTGCAGAGAAAATCATAGACCAGCCAGCCGATGGTGAGCGAGCCTGCCGAAATCAGGATCGCCTGCCACGGGGCGAGGTCAGCCTTGGCCGCGTCGATCAGGTAAAGCTCCGCGCCGACCCAGTAAACAATGGCCAGCAAAGCCGCGCCGGAGAGCCACGTGGTGTAGCTCTGCCACTTGAACCACACCAGATGGTCGGGCAACTCGCGCGGGGCCACGGTGAACTTCTTCATCTGGTAGAAGCCGCCGCCATGCACCTGCCACTCCTCGCCTGCCACACCCTCGCGCCGGTCGGTCGAGGGGCGCAGACCGAGGTCGAGCGCGATGAAGTAGAAGCTGTCGCCGATCCAGGCGATGGCCGCGATGACATGCAGCCAGCGGACGGCAAAGCCGAGCCAGTCCCAGATGGTGGCCAGATCACTCATGATGCGTTCCGATGTGTCCCTTGTCGGACCCACCGTAACCGACGGGCCGCCCTTGTCCATTGACAAGCGGCCCGCAGACCGGCCTGCCCCTGCCGGGGTGCCGAAAATTCAGGCGGTTTTCAGTAGGGCAGGCCTACGTAATTCTCGGCCAGAACCTTCTGAGCCGCCTCACTGTCGCGCAGAAACTCCATTTCGGCCCGCTGGATGCGCAGATCAAAATCGGTCTGGTCGGGGAAGCGATGCAACTGCGTGGTCATCCACCACGAGAACCGCTCTGCCTTCCAGACCCGCGTGAGGGCGGTCTCGGAGTAACGCTCCAGCCCCTCGGCGTCGGCCTCCTCGTAGAACTGGACGAGCGCGTTGAAGAGGTAGTGGATGTCGGAGGCCGCGGTGTTGAGACCCTTCGCGCCGGTCGGCGGCACGATATGGGCCGCGTCTCCGCACAGGAACAGCCGCCCCCAGCGCATCGGCTCGCACACAAAGCTACGCAGCGGTGCGATGCCTTTCTCGATAGAGGGGCCGGTCACCATTGCCTCGGCATGATGGGCGGGCAGGCGGCGGCGCAGCTCATCCCAGAACCGGTCGTCCGACCAATCCTCGACCTTCTCGGTCATCGGGCACTGCACGAAGTAGCGGCTGAGATTTTCATTCCGCATCGAGCACAGGGCGAAGCCACGCTGCGAGGTGGCATAGATCAGCTCTTCATGGACCGGCGGGGTTTCCGACAGGATGCCGAGCCAGCCGAAGGGGTAGGTCTTTTCGTATTCCCGCCGCTTCTCGGCCGGGATCATCTGCCGCGAGATGCCATGAAACCCGTCGCAACCGGCCACGTAATCGCAGTCGATCCGCTGCGTTTGCCCATCCTTAACGAATGTGACGTAAGGTTTGTCACTGTCGAGATCGTGGGGCATGACTTCGTCGCATTCCGTCAGCACCCGGCCCGGGTCGGCCTCGGCGGCATCGTAGAGATCGCGGGTCACCTCTGTCTGGCCGTAGACGGTGACGGAATGTCCGGTGAGCCCCTTGAAGTCGATCGGGATCTCTTCGCCGTCAAAGGCAATGAGCGTGCCGTCGTGGACATAGCATTCCTTGTCCATCCGCTCGCCCAGCCCGGCCTGCCGCATCAGGCCGACCATGCCGCGCTCGAGGATACCTGCACGGATGCGCGAAAGCACGTAGTCGCGCGAGCGGCGCTCCAGCACCACGCTGGCAATGCCCTTGGTGCGAAGAAGTTGAGAGAGCAGCAGGCCGGAGGGCCCGCCGCCGATGATGGCGACCTGTGTGCGCATGGAATGTCCTCCCTGTTCGGGGCCATTCTGGCGTGAAGCCCGCGCGGCCCGAATGGACGGCCCGCGCGAATACTTGTACATTTCGAACATGACGCAGCAGGCCGGGATAAGCAGCTACAACCTCTTCGGCGAAACGGCCGACCTTGCCGATGTGGTGCATTGCGAGACCATTGCGGCGCGGTCGGTCTTGCACGATTGGCAACTCTCGCCGCATCGCCATGCACGGCTGCATCAGGTTCTGCTGCTGTCCTCCGGGGGCGGCGTCGCACTGGTCGAGGGGCGGGAGCGGGCTCTCGGGCCGGAGGTGGTGGTGAACATGCCCGCCGGTTCGGTGCATGGCTTCCGGTTCGATCCGGGCACGGAGGGGTGGGTGCTGACCCTGCCATCGGAACTGCTCGACCAGATCCTGCGGCCCGCCGAGGGGCTCTGGGCCGAGTTGAAGCACCCGCGTGTGGCGCAGCGTGCCGGGGCGCTGGCCGGGGCAATGCAGGATATTTTCGCAGAATATCAAGGCCGTAGCTTTGCCCGCGCCCAGATGCTTCGGATGCTGGCCGGGCAGGTTTTGGCGCTCGTAGCACGTCATCTCTCCGGGCAGGCACGGGCGGGGCAGGGGGCGGAGCATCCGCTGTTTCGGCGGCTGGAGACGCTGATCGAAGCTCGCTTTACCGAGCGCCTCCCGGTGGCCGAGGTCGCCCGCGCCCTCGCCGTCAGCCCGCAGCACCTGAGCCGGATCACCCGAGAGGCCACCGGGCAGCCAGTGAGCGCCCTCATTGCCGCCCGCAGCCACCGCGAGGCGCGGCGTTTGCTGACCTACACCAACCTGCCCGTGCAGCAGGTGGCCTTCCGGCTGGGCTACGCCGACCCCGCGCATTTTTCGCGGGCGTTCACCCGCGAAGCCGGGGTCAGCCCCCGGGCCTTCAGGGCAGCGATGGAAGCCCCGTAACCCGGGGGCTTCCATGCGATTTCAGAGCTTTAGCGCCAGGGACGGCGAGAGCACGTCGATCCCAAGCGCGCGACCAACGGCGTAGTTTGTCAGCCGGCCGGCGTGGGTGTTCAGCCCGGCCATAAGGTGCTCATCTGCCTCGCAGGCGGCCTTCCAGCCGTTGTTTGCCAGCGCGATGACAAAAGGCAGCGTCGCGTTGCCGAGTGCCAGCGTCGAGGTGCGCGGCACGGCGCCGGGCATGTTGGCCACGCAGTAATGCACGATGCCGTCGACCTCGTAGATCGGGTCTTCATGGGTGGTGGCCTTGGAGGTCTCGAAACAGCCCCCTTGGTCGATCGCCACGTCTACCAGCACCGCGCCGGGCTTCATGCCCGAAAGCTCCGCCCTGCTCACCAGTTTGGGCGCTGCCGCACCGGGGATCAGCACCGCGCCCACCACCATATCGGCCCGCGCGACGAGTTCCGCGGTGGTCGCCGCGCTCGCGTAACGGGTTGAAAACTCGCCGCGAAAGGCATCGTCGAGGTAGCGCAGCCGAGGCAGGGAGCGGTCGAGTACGGTCACATGGGCGCCCATGCCCGCCGCGACCCGCGCCGCCTGCGTGCCGACAACGCCGCCACCGATCACGACCACCTCAGCAGGGCCGACACCCGGCACGCCGCCCATTAGCACTCCGCGCCCGCCATTGGCCTTTTGCAGCGCCCATGCGCCCACCTGCGGCGCGAGCTTGCCGGCGACTTCGCTCATCGGGGCGAGCAGGGGCAGGCCCCCGGCGCGGTCGGTCACGGTTTCATAGGCGATGGCGGTCACGCCGCTCTCCAGCAGGTCCTTGGTTTGATCCGGGTCGGGAGCGAGGTGGAGATAGGTGAAGAGGATCTGGCCCTCGCGCAGCATCTTCCGCTCCGCCGCCTGCGGCTCCTTTACCTTCACTACCATCTCGGCTTCGGCAAAGACCTGCTCCGCACTCTCCGCGATGCGGGCGCCTGCGGCCTCGTAATCCGCATCCGCAAACCCGGCTCCCGCACCTGCGCCGGCTTGTACCAGCACCTCGTGGCCGTGGGTCACGGCCTCCTGAGCGGCCGCAGGGGTCAACCCCACGCGGTATTCCTGTGCCTTGATCTCGCTCGGGCATCCGATCTTCATATTGGTCCTCCCGTTCCTGCGCGAAGTGTCGCACGCGCCGGTCGCAATCGCTTTGACATTTGAGCCGCCCGACGCCAGCCTGACGCCCGTTCTCAAGCGCCGCTGAAGGCTTTGACGGGAGATTTTTGCGTGGAGACGGAAATCGACGAAACCGACCGCCGGATACTCGTCGCCCTGCAGCGCCGGGGACGGATGACCTCGGCAGAACTGGCGGAGGCGGTCAACCTCTCGCCCTCGGCCTGCCATCGCCGGGTGCAGCGGCTGGAGAAAGCCAAGGTGATCCGCGACTATGTGGCGCTGCTTGACGCCCGAAAGCTGGGGCTCGCCACCACCGTCTTCGTCGAGATCCGGCTGGCGGGGCAGACCGACGATATCCTCGATGCCTTCGAAAAGGCCGTGGCCCGCGTACCTGCCGTGCTCGAGTGCCACCTGCTCGGCGGCGCTGCCGACTACCTGCTCAAGGTCGTGGCGGAGGATACCGAGGATTTTGCCCGCATTCACCGACAGTATCTCGCCCGCCTGCCCGGCGTGCAGGGCATGCAATCGAGCTTCGCGTTGCGCACGGTCTTCAAGACCACGGCGCTGCCAACCTGAAGACGCAGCAAGCACCGCCGTTTCGCCAATTCGCCCCGCAGATTTCGCCAACCTGCCCCATTGCCGCCACAGGTTTGTATCACAACCGGCAACAATGAGGGCTAGTGCAAGGGGCGATCGATGGGTGGCCTGAACCGTATATTCGCTGTTCTGGCGTGGCCAATCCTGTTGGCGGGCGTGGGTGCGTTCGGCCTCGGCGGCTGGATTTTGCTGGAAGAAATCAAGACTAGCAGCGCTTTGCGGGCGGTGGCCGAGGCGCCCCAGCCGCAGGCCGTGACCATCGAGGCCTTCGATCCCGCAACTGATATTCATGCCTCTGCCGAGGTGCATGTGATGGGCCAGCTCGACCTGTCCATGCAATACGATCTGCTCGCGCCGGGTGGCCCGGAGGGCGATTACCTCGGCGTGATGATCCCGGTCTATCCCTACGCAGCCGAAAACACCCTCGGCCCCGCGCTCGGCGTGCTGCTCTACGATCAGGGACCGGGCGGGCAGACCATTGGCGAGGTCGAAGTGAACAGCCTTGTCGCACAGATCGACGGGGAAGGCGCGGTTGGGCCCTACATCTCAGTGGGCGGACAGGCGGCCAATGCAGGCCTCTACCGCGCTCTGGTGCTCGATGCTTTTGTCGAGAATGAGCGCTCCATCGCGGACGATTTCCTGACCATCGCGCCGTTCCGGGTCGGGCGGGCGGCAGATCTTGCCGCCGCGCCGGATGTCGAGCAGCCGATGATCCTCGGCATGGGCGGCACAATTGCCGTGCTTCTGGCCATGATCGGCTTTGCCCGTGGGCGTGCCGCCAAGCGCCGTGCTCCTGACCAGCCCGAGGCGCAGGCCCAGGAGGTCGCGGTCGAGGACGATCCTTTTGTTGACCCCTTCGCGGTGGATGCCGCCACCGGGCAGGTGTTCATCCCGTCCTACAGCCCTGAAATGGCCGATGGCTCGACCGGCACGGCCCTGATGCGTGAGGTGCTCGCGCTAGGGCGCCGCGCCGATGAGACCGGCACCTATACAGCCCGCCGCGACGGGATCGACGATTTCGCCGCGCTCGACAGTGGTGGCCTGAAGCGACCCTTGGCTGGGCGGGGCGTGCCGGAAAAGCTCGTCGGTCCGAAGCCGGTGAAAAAGGAGAGCGCTCTGGCTGGCAAGCAGGATCCGACACAGGCCGCTGACATCATGGCTGCAGTTCAGGCCGAGATCGCCTCGCCGCTCAAAGCCAACGCCCATGGCGCAGATGCGGGAGATATCTTTGCCGCGGTGCAGGCTGCCGTGCAGACGCAGCCGGCCAAGACAAAGCCAATGGGCTTCTCCAATGCCGCCGTGGAGGCTGCGCAGAACCCGTTCGGCAAGTAGGCCGGGGCTTAGAAGTCGGGTGAGACTCCGGGCAGCCGCAGGTTGGTGATCAGGTCGCGCAGTTCCTGACGGGCGGCGACGTTGGAGATGTTCAGCCGCTCCACGCCCACATCGCCGAGGTCCAGCAGGGTCAGCCCGCGCGGGAAAAGCTCGCGGAAGATGACCCGCTCGGAGAACCCCGCTGCCGCGCGGAAGCCGATGCGCTTGGAAAGCTTGTCGAGCGCGTCGCCCATCTTTTTCTTGTTGTGCATGGCCTGCGGGCCAAGACGGTTGCGCACCACAAGCCAATCAATCGGCGGCAACCCGGCCTGCGCGCGCACCTGACGGGCAGACCAGACCATCTCGGAATAGACCGAGGGGCCGAGGATCTTGCCGGAGGCCGGGTCGATCCGGGCCAGCAGGTCGAAGTCGACGAAGCTGTCGTTGAGCGGTGTCACGAGGGTGTCGGCCAGCGAGTGGGCAACCTGGCTGAGCCGCGTGTGCGAGCCGGGACAGTCGATCAGGATGTAATCCATATCGCCTTCCAGCCCGGCCACGGCGGCGGAGAGGCGGCGATCATAGATGTTCTCACCCGCTTCGAGGCTTGCCTGGTCGACCTGCGGCAACTCGCGAAAGACCGGCCCGGCGAGGCTGATGCCCTGCGCCTCGGCAAAGGTGCGGCGGTTGTCGAGATAGCGGGCAAAGCTGCGCTGGCGCAGATCGAGGTCGAGTGCGCCGACCTTCCAGCCCATGCGGGCCAGTGCGGTTGAAATGTGCATCGAGGTCGTGGATTTGCCCGACCCGCCCTTTTCATTGCCGACGACGATGATATGCGCCATGGCCCTTGCCCTTCTGACTGCGCCAGCACGCAGCCTCTGCCTCAATCTTGTTTGGCGCGCACCATATATGCCGCCTGCAACCGCGAAAAGCGGGTCGGTGCGTTTTTCGACATTTGTGGCCCGCGGGCAGGGCTGCGCCTATCTTTGCCCATCACGCGATGGTGTTGGCTTTTGCTCTTCCGCCTCTGTATAGTTCGCGCCAGAAGGCCGCCAGAAGAGCGGCCCCTATCGGGCGGCCCCGCACGGGGCGACATTACAAGAGGCGGGAACAGAGGCACATGGGTTCCGAAACAGCTGCTTTGGCGCAGGAGATCGACTTCTCCCTGCTTGCGCTTTTCATGCGCGCTACGCTTACCGTGAAGATCGTGATGATCCTGCTGATCATCGCCTCGTTCTGGTCGTGGAAGATCATCATCGAGAAAATTATGATGTACCGGCTGCGCCGCTCCGAGGCAGGCAGCTTCGACCGGGCGTTCTGGTCGGGCGAGCCGCTCGATGAGCTTTTCGATCAGATCGGCACCGAGCCCAAGGGCGCGAGCCAGAAGATCTTTGCTTCAGGCATGATCGAGTGGCGTCGGTCGCACCGCGAAGATGGCGCGCTGATCGCCGGGGCACAGGCCCGGATAGACCGTTCGATGGATGTGGCCATTGCAAAGGAAACCGACAAACTCAACCAGGGCCTGCCGTTTCTGGCGACCGTCGGCTCCACTGCGCCCTTCGTTGGCCTGTTCGGCACGGTCTGGGGTATCAAGAACGCCTTTGAAGAGATCGCCGTGAGCCGGTCGACCGACCTCGCTGTCGTGGCGCCGGGCATCGCCGAGGCGCTTGTGGCTACCGGTCTCGGCCTGCTGGCGGCTATCCCGGCGGTGATCTTCTACAACAAGCTGTCGTCTGACAGCGACCGCATCGCCGGCAACTACGAGAGCTTCGCCGACGAGTTCGCCACCATCCTCTCGCGCCAGTTGGACAGCTGAGATGGGTGCGGGTGTCATCAACACCGGCGGCGGCAATCGCAAGCGCCGCTCGCGCGGGCGGGGCCGGGCCGCGGCGATGAGCGAGATCAACGTCACGCCCTTTGTCGACGTGATGCTCGTGCTCCTCATTATCTTCATGGTTGCCGCACCTCTGCTGACCGTTGGTGTGCCGATCCAGCTGCCCGAGACGGCGGCGCAGGCGCTGCCCTCCGAGCAGGAGGAGCCGCTGACCATTACGTTGACCGCCGAGGGCGAGACCTTGATCCAGACCACGCCGGTCGATGAGGCCGCGCTGGTGACGCGCCTGCGGGCCATTGCCGCCGAACGCGCGGATGACAAGGTGTTCCTTCGCGCCGATGGCGCCATTCCCTACGAGCGGGTGATGCGGATTATGGGCGCGCTGAACGCCGGCGGCTTCGGCAACATCGGCCTGGTGACCGACACTGGCGGCCCCACGCTCGACGGGTCGGACGGGTAGGGGGCGCTCATGCCCGAGAAACTCGACAAAAGCACCATCATCTCCGGCGGGGCCCACCTTGGGCTGATCGGCTGGGCGTTGATCGGCGGGGTGATCCATTGGGAGTCGCCCGCCGAAACGGTGACCAATGTGTCGATGATTTCGGGCGACGAGTATGCCGCGCTGGTCTCCAATGCGACCGATCCGGCGGCGGCTGGTCCCGAAGTGCCAGAAGCCCCCGAAACACCGGAGCCGCCCGAGACCGAGCCGGAAACCCCCGAGCCGCCTGCACCCGAGACCGAGCCGCAGCCCTCTGAGGCGCCGCCGCCGCGGGCCGCAGAGGTTGCGCCTGACGAAGCCCCGGACACATCGGCGCTGGAGCCGCTTCCCGAGGCCGAAGTGACAGAGACAGCGCCGCCCGCGCCCGAAGCCCCGGTCGCCGCGCCCGACGAGCCCCCCGGTGCCAGCCTCGTGCTAGACAGTTCGCGCCGCCCGAAGGAGCGCCCGGCTCAGCGCGTGGCGCCGACGCCTGCCGTGGCCCCCGAGCCGGATGCAGCCGTGGATACGGAGATGACCGAGGCCGCCGAGCCGACGCCCGCCGAGGAAGAGCCCGCGCAGGAGGCGCAGGAGGATACCGCGCCCGAGGCCGCCAACACCGAGATCGTGACCGAGGCCGAAGAGCCTGCGGGCGGCGAGGTCGTGGCCCTCGCGCCCACCGGCTCGCCCCGGCCTAAGAGCCGCCCGGCACGCCGCGCGCCCGAGGCTGAGCCGGCCCGCGCGGAAACCTCGCAGGATACCTCAGACGCCATTGCCGATGCGGTCGCCGATGCCGTGAGTGAGGGCCAGAGCGCCTCGGAACCTGCCAACACCACGCCATCCCGGAGCGGCCCGCCGATGACGGCTGGCGAGAAGGACGCGCTGCGGGTTGCTGTGCAGCAGTGCTGGAACGTGGGCAGCCTTTCGACAGATGCGCTGCGCGTCACGGTCACCGTGCTGGTGGCGATGAACGAGAACGGCACGCCCGATAATGGCTCCATTCGGATGGTGGGCAGCGACGGCGGATCCGACGATGCAGTGCGTCAGGCCTTCGAGGCGGCGCGCCGTGCGATCATCCGGTGCGGTTCGCGGGGCTTCCCGCTGCCTGCTGAGAAATACGGTGAATGGGCGGAGATCGAGATGGTCTTCAACCCCGAGAAGATGAGGATCAAGTGACACGCCCGGCCATCAATCCGCCATGTCACGGAACTTTGCCCCTCTCGGGGGACTATGCCTATCATTCACCGTGGCAGAAACCTGCCGATATTGAATAACACGAGGCTCCCAGGCTTCATGACAGACGAAATGCGAGGAATGAGAGCGGCATGAAGAAACTTACCCATATCCTTGCGGGCCTCGCGCTCGCCCTCGGCATCAGCCCCGCCATCGCGCAGGACGGCCCGCTCCGGATCGAGATCACCGAAGGGGTGATCGAGCCGCTGCCCTTCGCCATTCCGGTGTTCATCGCCGAGAACGCCGCCGCGCAGGAGTATGCCGCGCAGCTCTCTCAGGTGGTGGCCGCAGACCTCGCGGGAACGGGCCTCTTCCGTCAGATCCCGCGCGATGCCTTCATCTCGAACGTCTCCAACTTCGACGCGCCGGTGCAATATGCCGACTGGAAGGCGATCAACGCGCAGGCGCTCATCACCGGCGCCGTCTCGGTGGCTGAAGGCGGGCGGGTGAACGTGAAGTTCCGCCTGTTCGACGTGTTCTCCGAAGCCCCGCTGGGCGATGGCCTCCAG
Organism: Vannielia litorea; assembly: GCF_019801175.1. Classification (NCBI taxonomy): domain Bacteria; kingdom Pseudomonadati; phylum Pseudomonadota; class Alphaproteobacteria; order Rhodobacterales; family Paracoccaceae; genus Vannielia; species Vannielia litorea. Next base: position 2,256,945 of record NZ_JAHVJR010000001.1, on the reverse strand, counting down.
CTCGGCGGCACCACCACAAGCTGGCGCCGCATTGCCCACAAGGTGGCTGATCAGGTGTACAGCCGGATCACAGGCGAAGGCGGCTACTTTGATAGCCGTGTGGTCTTCGTACATGAGGAAGGGCCCAAGAATGCTCGGCAGAAGCGTCTGGCGGTGATGGATTACGACGGCGCCAATGTGCAGTATCTGACCGGCAGCGCCTCGATCGTACTGGCACCGCGTTTTTCGCCCAACGGCGACCGGGTGATCTACACCAGCTACGAGACCGGCTTCCCAAAGATCTACATCATGGATGTGGGTACCGTGCAGCGCCGAATTCTCGATGACCAGCCTGGTACCATGACCTTCGCCCCGCGTTTCGCGCCCGATGGGCAGACGGTCGTGTTCTCGCTCGAGCGGGGCGGCAACACCGATATCTACCGGCTCACGCCCGGCGGCACAGCGCAGGCGCTGACCAACGCGCCCTCCATCGAGACCGCGCCCAGCTACTCGCCGGATGGCTCGCAGATCGTGTTCGAGAGCGACCGCTCCGGCACGCAGCAGCTCTACAAGATGTCGGCTGGTGGCGGCGAGCCCACGCGGATCAGCTTTGGCGAAGGTCGCTACGGCACGCCGGTCTGGAGCCCCCGTGGCGATCTCATCGCCTTCACCAAGCAGCACCAGGGCCGATTCCACATTGGCGTCATGCGCACGGATGGCTCGGAGGAGCGGCTGCTGACCGCCAGCTTCCTCGATGAAGGCCCGACCTGGAGCCCCAATGGGCGGGTCATCATGTTCACCCGGTCCGGCAGTGGGGCAGGGGGCGAGAGTGCGCTCTATTCCGTCGATATTTCCGGCCGTAACCTCAAGCGGGTGCCCACCCCCGGCGCGGCCTCCGATCCGGCATGGTCGCCGCTTTTGCCCTGACCGGCGAGGGCCGTGCAGGGTAACACATATGTTTCCCAACCCCGGTGCGGGGTGGTATAGACAACGCCAAGGAAAGCGCCCGCAACAGGGCGCACCATGAGAGAGAGGCAGTCGAGATGAAAAAGATCCTCGTGAAGTCCGGGCTGATCGCCCTTGCAGTTGCGGTTTCGGCCTGTACCGATCCGGGCCGGTTCGGCGCAGGTGGCGCGGGCGGCGACGGGACCGTGGGCGCAGATGCTTACGATCCGAACAATGCCGCATCCAACCCCAACTCGCCCGAGTACTTCTCGCAACGCGTAGGTGACCGCGTGCTCTTTGCGGTGGACCAGTCGACCCTGTCGCCCGAAGCGCAGCAGACCCTTACGGCGCAGGCACAGTGGCTGAACACCAATGGCTCCTACTCTGCCATCGTGGAAGGCCACGCCGACGAGCAGGGCACCCGTGAATACAACCTCGCCCTCGGCGCCCGCCGCGCCAATGCGGTGCAGGAATACCTGATTTCGCAGGGCGTGGCCGGATCGCGGCTCAGGACCGTAAGCTACGGCAAGGAGCGCCCGATCGAAGTGTGCTCGACCGAGGCCTGCTACATGAAGAACCGCCGCTCGGTGACGGTGCTCTCCGCAGGCGCGGGGTTCTGATCCGATGATCCGGGGCGCTCTTTTCGCTTCACTCCTTGCGCTGGCTGGCGGCTCCGCCACAGCACAAGACGCTCAGACCCTTGCCGATATCCGGCAGGAGCTGGCGACTGTCTATGTCTCCATGCAGGAACTGAAGCGTGAGCTCTCCACCACGCAGGGTGCCTCTGGCGGCGCAGTGGCGGGCTCCGTGCTCGACCGGGTGAACGCGATCGAGGCCCAGCTTCAGGCGCTCACCTCGCGCACCGAAGACATGCAGAACCGGATTGACCGCGTTGTATCGGACGGCACCAACCGGATCGGCGACCTTGAGTTTCGGGTCTGCGAGATCGAGCCGGGCTGCGACTTTGGCGAGATCGGTGACACCCTGCCGCTTGGCGGCACCGCGCCCAGCACGGGCGGCGGTGGCCAGGCCGCGGTGATCACGCCCGATACCGGCAATGGCGGCACCACCCCCGCCCCCTCCACCGGCCCCGCGATGGCCGTGGCCGAGCAGGCCGATTTCGACCGGGCGAAGGCGGCCCTCGACTCCGGTAGCTTTCAAAGCGCCGTTGACCTCTTTGCGTCCTTTACCCAATCCTACCCGGGTGGCCCGCTGACCGGCGCCGCGCACTTCTGGCGCGGCGAGGCACTCTACGAGTTGTCGAAGGTCCCTGAGGCCGCCCGCGCCTATCTCGAGAGCTACTCTTCCGACCCGCAAGGCCCGATGGCCGCTGACGCGCTCTTCAAGCTGGGCACCTCGCTGGCCGACCTTGGCCAGAACAACGAGGCTTGTACCACTCTGGGCGAAGTGCAGGTGCGCTTCCCGCAGAGCGACGTGGCCTTCGATGCCGGGGCCGCACGGCGCACCATCGGGTGCAGTTGAGCCCCGCCGAGAGGGTTTCTGCCGCTTACTCGCGCCTCTTTGCAGGGTCGCCGCCTGAACGGCTTGGCATTGCGTTATCCGGCGGTGGGGACAGCACCGCACTGCTGGTTCTGACCCGTGATGCCTTGCCGGAGACGCAGCTCTTTGCTGCCACCGTCGACCACCGGCTGCGTGACGGCTCTGCCGCCGAGGCGGCGCAGGTCGGTGCGCTGTGCCGGTCGATAGATGTGCCGCATGAAGTGCTCCCTTGGGAAGGCTGGGCCGGGGAGGGGAACCTTCAGGCCGAGGCCCGTTCCGCCCGTTCGGCGCTTTTGACCGACTGGGCCGAGCGCAACGGGCTGGCGCATGTGGCCCTCGGACACACGCGAGACGATCAGGCCGAAACTGTCCTGCTGCGGCTCGCCCGAGGGTCCGGGGTGGATGGGCTTGCCGCCATGCCCGAGCGGCGGGTCTCGCAGGGCGTGGCGTGGCTGCGGCCCGTGCTCAAGATCGGGCGGCAGGAGTTGCGGGAGGTGCTGGAGGGCCGAGGCATCGACTGGGCCGATGACCCTTCGAATGAGGATGAGCGGTTTGACCGGGTGAAGGCGCGGCGCATGGCCGAGAGCCTCGCAGAACTGGGCCTTACACCTTCCCGCCTGATCCGCACCGCCGAACAGATGGCTATGGCGCGCAATGCCCTGAACGACAGCGCTGCCGACTACCTTGGCCGCGCAATGGTCGAAAAGGGTGACCTCCTCATGCCTAACCCAAACCGCTTTCCGGCGCCGCGCGAAATTCTGCTGAGGGCCTTTGCCCATGCGCTCTGCTGGGTGTCTTCCAGCGTGTACCGCCCTCGCTTCGATGCGCTGACCGCCATGTTGGATGGGCTGGAGCAGGGCAAGGCCGGCACCCTCCACGGGTGCCGGATTTCGAGCGAAGGCACGCTTTGGCGGGTTGCCCGCGAGTATGCCGCCGTGGCCGAAACCGCGACACCACCCGCGGCCCTGTGGGACAAGCGCTGGCAGTTCCACGGCCCGCCCCCGCCCGCAGGCGCCCATGTGGCTGCGCTTGGCGAGGTTGGGCTGGAAGAGTGCGAGGCGTGGCGGGTAAGCGGGCTGCCGCGTTCATCCCTGCTGTCCACCCCCGCGCTGTGGCTCGGGGAGCGCTTGCTTTCGGCCCCACTGGCAGGCCGGCCCGAGGGCTGGACCGCGCGGCTTTGTCACGGGGCGGAACACCTTGTTTCCACCCTCCGCAGCGATTGAACCCGCGACAAAAACCCCTATGTTGTGCGATGAACCGCGCCCGCGCGGCATTCTAGCTTTCCGGGAGGTGTCTGCCTGATGGGCAATGCACGCAATATCGCGTTTTGGGTCGTTCTGTTCGTTTTGATCCTTGCGCTCTTCAACCTCTTCTCCGGCGACAACGCCACCATGTCGTCGCGCAACCTGAGCTACTCCGACTTCGTCGAGGCGGTAGAGAACGGTAGCGTCAGCGAGGCCACGATCGACGGTGAGGAGATGCGCGTCCGCACCACCGATGACACCACCTACACCACGATCATCCCGCCGGGCGTGGACCCGACCGAGGTGTTGATCGCCAATGACGTGGAGGTGAGCGCCAAGGCCCAGCAACAGAATGGCCTGCTGGCCTACATCGGCACGCTCCTGCCCTTCATCATCCTCATCGGCATCTGGATCTTCCTGATGAACCGGATGCAGGGCGGCGGGCGCGGCGGGGCGATGGGCTTCGGCAAGTCCAAGGCCAAGCTGCTGACCGAAAAGCACGGGCGCGTCACCTTCGATGATGTCGCCGGTATCGACGAGGCCAAGGAAGAGCTTGAAGAGATCGTCGAGTTCCTGCGCAACCCGCAGAAGTTTTCGCGCCTCGGCGGCAAGATCCCCAAGGGTGCACTGCTCGTTGGCCCTCCGGGCACGGGTAAAACCCTGCTGGCCCGCGCGATTGCGGGTGAGGCGGGCGTACCCTTCTTCACCATCTCGGGCTCCGACTTCGTGGAGATGTTCGTGGGCGTTGGTGCAAGCCGCGTGCGCGACATGTTCGAACAGGCCAAGAAGAACGCGCCCTGCATCGTGTTCATTGACGAAATCGACGCCGTGGGCCGCTCCCGCGGGGTGGGCTACGGCGGTGGCAACGATGAACGCGAGCAGACGCTGAACCAGCTGCTGGTGGAGATGGACGGCTTCGAGGCGAACGAGGGCATCATCATCGTCGCTGCGACCAACCGCCCAGACGTGCTGGACCCGGCGCTGCTACGCCCCGGCCGCTTCGACCGTCAGGTGCAGGTGCCGAACCCGGACATCAAGGGCCGTGAAAAGATCCTCGGCGTGCACGCTCGCAAGGTGCCGCTCGGCCCCGACGTGGACCTGCGGATCATCGCCCGTGGTACGCCCGGCTTCTCCGGTGCGGACCTCGCCAACCTCGTGAACGAGAGCGCCCTGATGGCCGCCCGCGTGGGCCGGCGCTTCGTGACCATGGAAGACTTTGAGAACGCCAAGGACAAGGTGATGATGGGGGCCGAGCGGCGCTCCATGGTCATGACCGAGGACGAGAAGAAGCTGACTGCCTACCACGAGGCTGGCCACGCCGTTGTGGGCCTTAACGTGCCGCAGCACGACCCGATCCACAAGGCAACGATCATCCCGCGTGGTCGGGCTCTTGGCCTCGTGCTGAGCTTGCCGGAGCGTGACCAGCTTTCGGTGAGCTACACCAAGTACAAGAGCCAGATCGCAATGGCGATGGGTGGGCGCGTGGCTGAAGAGCTGATCTTCGGGCCGGAAAACGTGACCTCCGGCGCGGCCTCCGACATCCAGCAGGTGACGCGGATCGCACGAGCGATGGTCACCCGCTTCGGCTTTGACCCGGAACTTGGCTACGTGGATTACGCCAACGAGCAGCAGAGCTATCTCGGCGGCTACCAAGGCCAGACCAACCATTCCGGCATCACGCAGAAGCTTATCGACGACAAGGTGCGTGATCTCGTCGATGAGGGCTACGAAACCGCCAAGCGGATCCTGACCGAGAAGTCGGAAGATCTGGAGCGGCTGGCGCAGGGCCTGTTGGAGTATGAGACGCTGACAGGCAACGAGATCACCCGCGTAATCGCCGGGGAGCCGCTCAACCGGGGCGATGATGACGACACCGGTGCAGCGCCCGGTGGCGGGCAAAGCGACAAGCCGTCCTTGACGGCCATCCCCAAAACCAAGCCGCGCAAAGGTGGCGGCGGCATGGAACCCGAGCCCTCGGCCTGACCGGGATGAATAGTGATGGAAACGCCGCGCAAATGCGCGGCGTTTCTGCTTTGGAGCCGCGGTAAGCAGGCTGTCTTGATGGTGATCGTTTTCACATAGTATGCATTTGCATACAATGAGGCCCTGCCATGACCGACTGGAACAGCGATCTTTATTCTCGCTTCACCGCGCCCCGTCTGCGCCCGGCGATGGATTTGCTTGCGCAAACCGGGCAATTGCCGGACGGCCCAGTGGTGGACCTTGGGTGCGGTACCGGCGTGATGGGCGAGGCGCTCGCAGCGCGTCATCCCCAGCATCCGCTGATCGGTGTCGACAACTCGCCCGCGATGCTCGCCAAGGCGCGTACTGTTTCTGCCTACGACAGGTTGCTCGAAGAAGACGCCGCTACATGGGTGCCAGACACGCCGCCGGCGCTGATCTTCTCCAATGCAGCGCTGCAATGGCTGCCGGACCACGCATCTCTTTTTCCGCATCTGGTCCGCCTGCTCACATGCGGTGGCCAGCTTGCCGTGCAGATGCCGCTCCAACACAACGCGCCTTCGCACCGGCTCATCCACGATGTCGCGGTCGACCTGTTCCCTGGCCGCTTCGACGCGCCGCGCGAACCGGTCGCAGCGCCCGAGACATACATGCGCTTGCTTGCGCCGTTCGGCGATGCCGATGTGTGGGAAACGACCTACATCCAACGCTTGCCCGCCGCTGCGGATGCGCACCCCGTGAGGCTCTTCACCCAATCCACCTTCATGCGGCCCTACACTAGCGCCATGGATGCTACCGAAGAGGCCCGGTTTCTCGCGGCCTACGATGCCGACCTCGTCACCACCTACCCGCTCGAGGCAGAAGGCACTGTCCTCTTCCCCTTTCGGCGGCTGTTCCTTACGGTCCGCCGCAACAGCTGAAGGAACGCGCAATGGCCGGACTGAAGAAGATCGACGCAACCGCCACGGTGACCTGGCTGGGCTGGGTTGAGAGCCGGGAGGCCACCCTGCGCTCGGAGCCGCTCGGTATCGTGGATGCCACGCTGGAGGGCTTTCCCGGAGAAGATCACGGCGGCGCAACCCGGCCCTCTTGCTCGCGGGTTCTCGCACTCTATCCCGAGCGCGGCACGCCCATTCGGAACACCCGCCAGCTTTCGATCCTCTCTACTGAGGAGTTGGCCGAGATCGCCCAGACGCTTGGTCTGGAAGAGCTTTCGCCGGACCTTCTCGGCGCGTCGCTCATTCTCTCCGGCCTGCCGGACTTTTCCCACATCCCGCCCGGCACCCGGCTTCAGGCGCCCTCGGGGGCCACAATCACCGTCGATCTCGAAAACGGCCCGTGCAACTTTCCGGCCAAGGAAATCGAAGAGACCCACCCCGGACACGGCAAGGGCTTCAAGGCGGCGGCGATGGGAAAGCGTGGCGTCACCGCGTGGATCGAACGCGAGGGCCGGATTACGGTGGGAGACACGCTCACTGTGTTCCTCCCCGACCAGCCCGCCTGGGCGGGCACCTGAGCCACCGGGGTTTCCAATCGTCAACCCCGGTTTCCCGCACCCGGCGTTTCCGCGCCCGAATATGTCGCAATAGGCCCGCTGCCGGGCTGGCGTGAGCGCTACCACCTGAGTAACACCGCGACCGGAGGAGGGAGGCCCCATGAGCGTGAAATCCGACATTGAGATTGCCCGCGAGGCGAAGAAACGCCCCATTCAGGAGATCGGCGCCAAGCTGGGTATTCCGGAGGAGCACCTGCTGCCCTACGGCCATGACAAGGCCAAGGTGGGACAGGCGTTTATCTCGGGCCTGAAGGACCGCGCGAACGGCAAGCTCATCCTTGTGACGGCGATCAACCCGACGCCGGCAGGCGAGGGCAAGACGACCACGACAGTTGGCCTCGGCGACGGGCTGAATGCCATCGGCAAGAAGGCGGCGATCTGCATCCGCGAAGCCTCGCTCGGCCCCTGCTTCGGCATGAAGGGCGGCGCGGCGGGCGGCGGCTATGCACAGGTGGTGCCGATGGAGGAGATGAACCTCCATTTCACCGGCGATTTCCACGCGATCACCAGCGCTCACAACCTGCTGTCGGCGATGATCGACAATCACATCTACTGGGGCAACGAGCTGGGCATCGATGAACGCCGCGTGGTCTGGCGCCGGGTGATGGACATGAACGACCGTGCCCTGCGTGACGTGGTGGTGAGCCTTGGTGGTGTGGCCAACGGCTTCCCGCGGCAAGGCGGGTTCGACATTACCGTAGCCTCCGAGGTCATGGCGATCCTTTGCCTATCGACCGATCTTGCCGACCTTGAACACCGGCTCGGCCGGATCATCGTGGCCTATACCCGCGAGCGTGAGCCGATCACCTGCGCGCAGATTGGGGCAGCCGGGGCGATGACGGTGCTGCTGAAGGATGCGATGCAGCCCAATCTCGTGCAGACGCTCGAGCATAACCCGGCCTTCGTGCATGGCGGCCCCTTTGCCAACATCGCGCATGGGTGCAACTCGGTCATCGCCACCACGACCGCGCTCAAACTGGCCGACTACGTGGTGACCGAGGCGGGCTTCGGCGCCGACCTCGGGGCCGAGAAGTTCATGAACATCAAGTGCCGCAAGGCGGGCCTCGCGCCCGATTGCGTGGTGCTCGTGGCCACGGTGCGAGCGATGAAGATGAACGGCGGCGTCGCCAAGGCCGACCTTGGGGCCGAGAACGTTGCGGCGGTGCAGGCGGGCTGCCCCAACCTCGGGCGGCATATCCAGAACGTGAAGAGCTTCGGCGTGCCGGTGGTGGTGGCGATCAACCACTTTGTCTCTGATACCGACGCCGAGGTGCAGGCGGTGAAGGACTACGTGGCCGAAATGGGCTCGGAGGCGATCCTCTGCAAGCACTGGGCCGAGGGCTCGAAAGGCACCGAAGCGCTGGCGACCCGCGTGGCCGAGATTGCCGACAGCGGCACCTCGCAATTCGCACCGCTCTATGCCGACGAGATGGGCCTTTTCGAAAAGATCGAGACCATCGCGACCCGCATCTACCATGCCGACGAGGTGCTGGCTGACAAGAAGATCCGCGATCAGCTCCGCGCGTGGGAGGCGGCGGGCTTCGGTCATCTGCCGGTCTGCATGGCCAAGACGCAATACAGCTTCTCGACAGATCCCAACCTGCGCGGCGCGCCCACCGGCCATTCGGTGCCAGTGCGCGAGGTGCGCCTCTCTGCCGGAGCCGGGTTTATCGTGGCGATCTGCGGGGAGATCATGACCATGCCGGGCTTGCCGCGTACCCCTGCCGCGCAGAGCATCGGCCTGAATGAGGCGGGCGACGTGGAAGGGCTGTTCTGATGCGCAAGCCGCCTGCCACGATCGGCACCATGGAGGAGATGCGCGCGCAGATCGACGAGATCGATGCCGCGCTGATCACCCTGCTGGCCGAGCGGCAGGCGCATGTGGATTGCGTTCCGGCTCTGAAGCGGGCGGCGGGCATCTCTGCCGCTGCCCCCTCCCGCGCCGAGGCGGTGCTTCAGAACGTCACTGCCAAGGCAGAGGCTGCCGGGTTCGCACCAGACCTCGCCCGCGCCATGTGGCGCGAGATGATCGACTACTACGTTGCCCGCGAGCAAGAGCAGCTTGGCACCGGCGGCGCCGACCGTTAGGCGCTGGCACAGGATACGCACCCAGATGGAGAGCCACATGAGCGCAAAGACGATAGACGGAAAAGCCTTCGCGGCCTCGGTTCGGGAAAAGGTGGCGGGCCATGTGGCGCGGCTCAAGGACGAGCATGGCATCACGCCCGGCCTCGCCGTGGTGCTGGTGGGCGAAGACCCGGCGAGCGAGGTCTACGTGGCGGCCAAGCACCGGCAGACAGTTGAGGTTGGCATGGCCAGCTTCGAGCACAAACTGCCCGCCGATGCTTCCGAAGAGACGCTCTTTGCCCTGATCGACAAACTCAATGCCGATCCGGCGGTGCATGGCATCCTCTGCCAGTTCCCGGTGCCCGAGCAGCTTGACGAGCGCCGCACGGTGGCGAGGATCGACCCGACCAAGGATGTCGACGGGCTTAGCGTGACCAACGCGGGGCTACTGGCGACGGGCGGCAAGGCGCTTGTGAGTTGCACGCCGCTGGGCTGCCTTATGTTGCTGCGCGATCAACTCGGTGATCTCACTGGCAAGGAGGCGGTAGTGATCGGGCGCTCCAATCTCTTTGGCAAACCGATGGGCCAGCTCCTACTGCGCAACAACTGCACTGTGACCATTGCCCACTCCCGCACCAAGGATCTCGCCGAGGTGTGCCGCCGCGCCGATATTCTCATCGCCGCCGTGGGGCGGGCCGAGATGGTGCAGGGTGATTGGGTCAAGCCGGGTGCCACAGTGATCGACGTGGGTATCACGCGCATCCCGCACCCCGACAAACCGGGCAAGACCAAGCTTTTGGGCGATGTGGATTTCGCGGCGGCTTCGGACAACGCAGCGGCGATCACGCCGGTGCCGGGCGGGGTGGGACCGATGACCATCGCCTGTCTGCTGGCGAACACGCTCACCGCCTGCTGCCGGGCGCACGGGTTGCCGGAGCCCGAAGGTCTAACCGCCTGAGCGCAGGCGGATTTCGCGGGCGAGCGCTTGGCGTTCGTCTGCCAATGCGCCCTCGATTGCAAAGGCCTCCTCATTGACTGCGCCCGGGTCCTCCTGCCCGTCGCGCATGGCTTCTTCCAGCCATTGCAGGATGTCGTCCTTGCTGCGCCCGGCGACGATCATCGCGATGACCTGACGCTGGGCGATCAGTCTGCCTTCGGTGGTGCTATCCATCTCGCTTTCCTTTCCTGCCCGGTGTCACGCCGGGATCATCGTGCCTTGCAGCACCGCACAGTGCCGGCGCGTTTCGTTCTCTACTGCAAACACATCGGCCGCCACCACGACCAGCCGCCGCCCGTTTTTGATGACGCGCCCCTCCGCAACCAGCCGCGTGCCGGCGGCGGGGGCGATGAGGTTGATCTTCATCTCGATGGTCAGAACCTCCTTGTCCGCCGGCATGACTGAAAGCGCAGAGTATCCAGCAGCACTGTCAGCCAGCGAAAAGGCAAGGCCTGCGTGGGCGTAGCCATGCTGTTGCAACACGTGGTCCGCAATGGGGGCGGTGAGGGTCACTCGGCCCTCGGCAACGGCAGCCACCTCGGCCCTCAGCGTTGCCATCATGCTTTGCCGGGCGAAACTGCCGCGGATGCGGTCTTCGATACTTGTCATTTGCGGCCCTCCCACGTGCAGGCTGCGGGCAATCGCGGCGGGAGGCAAGGCACTCCGCAGTCAGGGCAGGGGCACGGCGAGGGCGCGCGGCCCGGTGAGCACGGCGATGGCGCGGGCTGCGAAGAGGCGGCGCAGTTCTGGCGTGTCACACCGCAGGCCGCCGGTATAGGTGCCGAAGGCGGGCAGAATGAGTCGCGTGCCATCGTAAACAAAGGCCGGGCGCGAGGTGCCGGAGCGGGGCAGGCGGTGCTTGGGGTGGTAGTGCCCCGAGATCTCGCCCGCGGTGCAGACATCCTCCGCGATGTGACGGAACCGGAGGCCCGCCACGGCGTGTTGCGCCATGTGCTCTCCGCCAAGCTCCACCGGTCCCGGATCGTGGTTGCCCTCGATCCAAATCCAGCGACGACCGGCTTGCATGCCTGCGAGGCGCACCCTGAGACTGTCGGGCAAGGCCAGGGCTGCACCCAAGTCGTCGAAACTGTCGCCAAGGCAAATCACCGTGTCCGGCGCGAGCAGGTCCAGCTCGGCCTCGAGCCTGTCCAGCGTTTCCAGAGTCTCATAGGGCGGCAGAAGCGAGCCGCCCCGCCGGGCCATCCGTTCGGACTTGCCAAGATGCAGGTCAGAGACGCACAGGAGCCGCTCATCGGGCAGCCAAAGCGCTCCGGTAGGGCGCGCCTCGAGACGGCAGCCGGCGAGGGTGAAGGCATGAGCGTTCATGATCCGTTCCTAGGCCGAAATGTCGAATTACTGCAAGCCCCCGCTCGACAGACCGGCCTTGGCCATGAGCGCCTCGGCCTCAGCTTCCGCCAACCTCTCGCGGCCCTTGCCGGCCACCGGAACCTTGCCCACTTCAAGCAAGAGGGGTGCGGCCATGGGTGTGACCCGGTCAAGCACCACATGGTCGATGCGGCCCTCGACGCGGGCGAGCATCTCTTCGACACGTCCGAAATCTACAAGCCCCTTCATCGCCTCTTCGCGGGTGATCCGCATCAGAAGGTGATCGGGGTCATACTTCAGCAGCGTGTCGTAGAGGATGTCGGAGGAGAAGGTCGCCTGACGGCCAGTTTTGCGGTTTTGTGGCAGGTTGCGCTCGATCAGCCCGGCAATGGTGGCCGAGGCACGAAAGGTTCGCTTCATTACCGCGTTCTTCGCTAGCCACCCTTCTAGCACGTCACGCAGCACCTGAGGGGCCAGAAGCGGGGCCGGGTCGTCGACCTGCTCCAGCCCCCAGATCAGTGTGGCGTAGTCGGTGGCGACAAACCCCAGCGGGTCCAGCCCCACCTCCTCCATCCTGCGGGTCACAAGAAGGCCGAGCGTCTGCTGGGCGTTGCGGCCAGCAAAGCCATAGAGGCAGGTGTGGGCGCGACTGTCATGCGGGAAGCTCTCGATCAGAAGCCTGTCGCCACGCGGCAGTTGAGATACATCGCGCTGAAGCGCCAGCCAACGGCGGGTGTCCTCCGGCAGCGCCTGCCAATCGCCGTGGATCAACTCGAGAATCCGCTCGGTCAGCCGGGTTGAGGCCGAGAATTTGGTGCCGCCGAAGACCGCGATCTTCGGTGTCTTGTTGGCCGAACGGCTGACCTGCACCGTCATCTCTTTCAACCCCTCGTACCGCACGATCTCGCCGCCGATCAGAAAGGTATCGCCCTCTGTCAACGAGGCTGCAAAGCCCTCTTCGACTTCGCCGAGGGGTTGGCCACCGCGACCGCGCATGCGCACTTTGAGCAGCTCGGTGTCCTGAATGGTGCCGATGTTCATGCGGATGCGCTGCGCCGTGCGTGGGTCGCGCAGGCCCCAGAGGCCGTCACGCTGCATCAGCTTTTGCCATCGGTCATAGGCCTTGAGCGCGTAGCCGCCGGTGGCGCAAAAATCGAGGCAGTCGTCAAAGGCGGCCCGCGACAGCCCTGCATAGGCGCCGACAGTCTTGACCTCACGGTATAGCTCGGCCTCGTCGAACGGCCCGGCGCAGGCGCGGATCAGGATGTGCTGGCAAAGCACATCGCGCGGGCCGGGGCCGCGCGGCTCGCCATCGAGGTCTTGCTCGGCGGCGGCCTCCAGCGCGGCGCGGCACTCCAGCACCTCGAACCGGTTGGCGGGCACCAGCCGGGCCTTGGAGGGCGCGTTGTAGCGGTGGTTCGCCCGCCCGATCCGCTGGACCAGGCGCTTGACGTTCTTCGGCCCGCCGATCTGGATGATCAGATCCACATCGCCCCAGTCAATGCCCAAATCGAGGGTGCCGGTGCAGACGATCGCGCGCAGGTCACCGGACACCATCGCGGCTTCGACCTTCTGCCGCTGCTCGCGTGCGAGGCTGCCGTGGTGGATCGCGATTGGCAGTCCTTCCTCATTGGCGAGCCAGAGGTTGTGAAAGAAAATCTCTGCCTGCGCGCGGGTGTTGTGAAAGATCAGTGTGGTCCGGTGCTTGCGAACCTCGGCCAGCACCTCGGGGATTGCATGGACCGCGCCGCCCCCGGCCCAGGGCGGAGGGGCTGCGGTTTCAAGCATCGCGATGTCGGGCAGGGGGCCGGGATCGGCGAGGATCACTTTGCAGGGGTCCGGATGGCAGGCCAGTTGTCGGGCCAGCGCAGGCGGGTCTTCGACCGTAGCCGAAAGGCCGACGCGGCGCATGCCGGGGGCGAGTGCCTGAAGGCGGGACAGCGCGAGCATGAGCTGGTCACCGCGCTTGCTCTCGGCCAACGCATGGATCTCATCCACCACCACGCGGCTGAGGCCCGCAAAGATACGCGGCGCATCCTCGTAGGAGATCAGGAGGGCCAATGATTCCGGCGTGGTGAGCAGGATGTGCGGGGGGTCGGCACGCTGGCGCTTTCGAGCGGAGGCCGGTGTGTCGCCGGTGCGATCCTCAATCCGGATCGGAAGGCCCATCTCTTCGACGGGCCGCAAAAGGTTGCGCCGAATGTCAGCGGCAAGGGCCTTGAGCGGTGAGATGTAGAGGGTATGGAGCCCCTGGTGGCTGCCATCCGCCAGTTCCGCCAGCGAGGGCAGGAAGCCGGCAAGGGTCTTGCCGCCGCCCGTCGGGGCGATCAGCAGGCTGGCAGGCTCTTGTGCCCGGTCCAGCATCTCCATCTGATGGGGGTGCGGCTCCCAGCCGTTGCGGGCGAACCAATCGGCGAAGCGTGGCGGAAGCGCGGCCATGCGGCTCTATTTGTCGTCCTTCTGGTTCGCCAGATCTGTCAGCCCTTCGCGCAGCGCGTCGATCTCGGCGGCGATCTTTCCGCTGGGGTCGTCGGGGGCATCAGACCATGACGAGAACCGCTCGATCAGCGGCACGAAGGTGCGCACCTCTTCATCGGTCCAGCTCTTAAGGAAGTGGCCGAGGGTGTAGAATTTGAAAGCCCGGACCGCCTGAACAATCCGGTCGCCATCGTTGGTCACCTCAAGGATGGCGCGGCGGGCATCTTCTTGGCTCACGCCACGGCGCACCAGCTTCTTACGGATCAGTTCGGTGGTCAGGCGCGACGCCCGAGAGGGGTCGATGCCGAGGCGGGTGGCGACGGTTCCCACCGTGGTTTCGCCCTCGTCTTCGTCGCCAAATTCATTGGCAGGGCGCCAGACAGCGATGAGCGCATCAAGTTCGGCGAGTTCCACTTTCAGCCCGAGTTCACGGACGGCGCGCAGACCAAGTTCTCGCTTCGTGAAACGGCGCCGCCAGCGTTGGAGCGTCGCGTCCAGTTCAAGAGCACTTCGGGCCAGATCTTCACTGACTCCGACGTGGTCCAGATCGCGAATAACTTGCTCGTCTCTATCGCCCAAAGTGGCTCCCCCTGTCCGTGTGGTTGACATATATATGCTATCGACACATATATGCAATGAACCCGATAACCAAGGCCTTTCAGGCTTTGGGTGGCAAGGACATACATGTGACTGTTTCAACCGAAAAGCCCTTTGTAGACAATGCACCCAGCGGGCGAGTGGGTTTGGTGCTGGTTGCCGTTGCGGCAACTCTGCTCTTTGCCTCCCTCGGGCAAACCATCGTGACCACGGCGATGCCGATCATGGTGGCAGAGCTCGGCGGGGTGGATCACATCACATGGGTCATCACCGCCTTCTTGCTCGCCTCCACCATCGGCGCACCGGTTAGTGGCAAGCTTGGTGACCTGTTCGGGCGCAAGGTGGTCATCCAAGGCGGCATCCTGGTGTTCGTGCTGGGCTCGGCGATCTGCGGCTTCGCGCAATCGATGGAGATGCTCATCGCCGGGCGTGCGGTGCAGGGCCTCGGCGGCGGCGGTCTTATCGTGGTGTCGATGGCCGTGGTGGCAGATGTGTTGCCGCCCCGGGAACGGGGTAAGGCACAGGGCCTGCTCGGGGCAGTCTTCGGGGTGTCGACCGTCATCGGCCCGCTGATCGGCGGCTTCCTCGTTCAAGCCTTCAGCTGGCACTGGATCTTTTTCGTGAACTTCCCTGTCGGCCTGCTGGCCTTCGTGGTGCTCGGCTTCGCGCTTGAAACGCCGCCGCGCTCCAGCAAGGCGAAGCTCGACTTTCTCGGAGCCGGGTTGCTCGCCACCGTTCTTTCGGTGGCCGTGCTCGGCTCCAACCTTGGCGGGACGGTCCTCCCCTGGGGCAGTGCTGCGTTTCTGGGCCTCGTGGCCTTGGGGCTCGCCGCTGCCGCCGGGTTCGTTCTCGCCGAACAGCGTGCGGAAGAGCCCATTCTCCCTCTGGGGCTCTTCCGCAACAACACCTTCCTCGTGGTGAACACTGTGGGCTTCATGGTGGGCGTGGCGATGTTCGGAACGATCACCTTCATCCCGCTCTACCTGCAGGTTGTGCAGGGCGTGTCGCCCGCCGTGTCGGGGCTGTTCCTGACGCCGATGATGGCCGGGCTGATCGCCTCGTCGACCGGGGCAGGGCAGATCATGGCACGCACCGGCCGTTACAAGATCATGCCAACGCTCTCGACCGCCTTGCTCGCCTTGGCCATGCTCTCGCTCTCGACCCTCTCCGAAGGCTCGCCGCTCTGGCTGGTGGCCGTGTCGATGATCTTCGTTGGCCTTGGCCTTGGCCCGGTGTTCTCCATCGGCGTCGCCGCGATCCAGAACGCGGTGCCCCGCCACATGCTCGGCGTCGGGACCGCCTCAGCCAACATGTTCCGTCTCATTGGCGGATCGGTAGGCACGGCGGCCTTTGGTGCGCTCTTCGGTACCGGTCTGGCGCAGAACCTCGCCGGCACTTTGCCCGAGGGCACGAGCCTGCGCTCGATGAGCGCGACGACCATCGCCACCCTTCCACCAGAGGCGCAGGCGCATGTCCAGCACGGTTTCTCGCTCGCTCTTCACCCGATCTTCTGGATCGGTGCGGCGGTGGCCCTGCTGGCCTGTGTGACATCGATGAGATTGCGGGAACTCCCGCTTGCAGACGCCCGCGGATGACGGGCTGGCGGCGGCGGCAAGAGGAGGCGCCGCCGCTGCCGACAGGTCACTTTAGTGCACGATCGTCTCTTCCTTGACGAACATGTTCGCCCAGGCGCGGTCGATCAGTTCGGGCGTCATCTGGTAGGGGATGCCCTCGAACTCGCAGATGGCTATCATCTGGTCGATCAAGAAGATCGGCTGGTAGTTGGCGTAGATGTTGTCGATCTCCGGATACTTCACCTTCAGCAGGTGGATCAGCGCATCCTGATCGAGCGGCATGCCGCGCTTCTTGGCGACCATCGCGAAGATCTTCAGGTAATCCTCCTGCACCGGCCCGTCGATCTTGATCTTGAAGAAGATCCGGCGCAGCGCCGCCTTATCGAAGATCTCGTTGGGGTGGAAGTTGGTGGAGAAGATCACCAGCGTGTCGAAGGGCACCTCGAACTTCTCGCCCGACTGCAGGGCGAGGATATCCTTGCTCTCTTCCAGCGGAACGATCCAGCGGTTGACCAGTGCCTGCGGCGGCTCAGCCTGACGGCCAAGGTCGTCCACGATGAAGATGCCGCCGGAGGACTTCAGCTGAAGCGGGGCCTGATAGGTGCGGGCGGTGGGGTTGTAGACCAGGTCGAGCATCGAGAGTGAAAGCTCACCACCAGTGATCACGGTCGGGCGCTCGCAGCGCACATAGCGGGTATCGAAGCGGCCCGAGGTGCGGCGCAGGCTGTTGGGGTCGTCGGCCTCTTCCTCGACGGCGGTATGCACGATCGGGTCGAAGACCGTGATCACCTGTCCGGCGTATTCAATGGCGCGGGGGATGAAGATCTTGTCCCCCATCGCATCGCGAATACCGTTCGAGATCGAGGACTTGCCGTTGCCCGGCGGGCCATACATCAGGATCGAACGACCGGCAGAGACCGCCGGGCCGAGGTGGTCAAGCAGGCTGTCGGGCAAGATCAAGTGGCCCATAGCGTCGGTGAGCTGCTGACGAGTGATCTGGATGTTGCGGATCGACTGGCGCTTCACCTGCTCCTGATACACCTCCAGCGGCACCGGCATGGCGCCGTAGTATTCAGACTGGGCCAGCGCATCGAGCGCTCGCGCCTTGCCGGCGTCAGTGAGCTGATAGCCCATCTCACCCGAGCCGCCTGCCGTCATGGAACCCGTCGCCTCGATCAGCTTCTGGCTGCGCGCGAGGTCCACCAGTTCTTGTGTCACCGGGATCGGCAGGCAGATGGCCGGCGAAATTTCGGCCACGGTCTCGACGTTCTTGCGGAAAATGGTTTTCAGCACGATGTCGCGCATCATCACCAGGGGCAATTGCATGTCTTCCAACCGCTTCGGCGCGGGGGGCGCAATCACATTGGCCACTTCCATGTTCATCCGGGTCACCTGCTCGTTTTTTGGCGCACGTCTCAAAATCTCCCCGGGTTTCGCCGCATAACCGCCCAAGGCGTGGACAATACCCGTGGTGAGCAGGACTGTGCCCCGCTATTGTGGCCAAAAAATGGACAAGAGCAGCGATGAAAAAGACAAACGCCGGTAGGTTGTTCGTGGTTTTGTTGGCGGTTCTCGCTGTCGAGGCCGGGCTGGCGATGTGGCGCGGCCAACTGTTGGTCGGCAAGCATGAAGGCGACATGCTGCATCTGCTCGAGATCGTCTTTCGCATGGCTGATGGCGAGTGGCCGCATCTCGATTTTATGACCCCGATCGGCTTCATGGCCTTCGCGCCCATCGCGCTTTTCGTGAAGCTGGGGGCAGGGGTCGGCTCCTCAATCCTTTATGCCCAGGCGCTGATGGGGCTGCTGCTCTTGCCTCTGGCATGGCGCGCAGGGCTGTCGCGGCTCACCGGGTACTGGCCCTACCTCTTTGGCGCGCTGGTCATCGTGCTGGTCACGGCGCTGGTGCACGGAGAGGCTGAGCGCTCGGTCTCGATCTCCATGCATTACAATCGCTGGGCCTGGGCGGCAGCCTTCATCGCAATTCTCATTGCGACCCTCCCTCCGGTCGACGGACACAAAAACCAGACGGCCGATGGCATCGTGGTGGGCCTCGCGCTGGCCTTTCTGGCGCTGTGCAAGGTCACCTATTTCGCCGCCTTCGTGATCCCGGTCGCAGTTGGCCTCTTGGCGCACAAGCAGCACCGCGCATTCATGTTCGCATTGGCCACCGGCCTTACAATCGTGGCAGTCGTAACCGCCTTCGCCGGGCTCGATTTCTGGGCAGCCTACATGCGTGATCTGTTGCGGGTTTCGGCCTCCGAAGTCCGGGCCAACCCCGGCGCGCCCTTTGCAGCGGTCATTGCCGCGCCAGCCTACCTTGGCGGCTCCATCGTGCTGCTGTTCAGCGTCATCCTGCTGCGTCAGGCCAAGAAGATGACCGAGGGCTTGGTGCTGCTGCTCCTGACACCCGGCTTCTTTTATGTGACGTTCCAGAACTTCGGTAACGATCCGCAGTGGCTCCTGTTGCTGGGCATCCTGCTCTTCGCCGCACGCCCAGAGGGCGGGATCACAAATGGCGCAGGGTGGGATATGCGCACGGCTGTGGGCCTCTCAGGCGCCGCGGCTTTCGCCATGATTGTGCCCTCTGCGATCAACCTCGCCTACAGCCCGATCCGCCACCTTGGGCAGGATGCCGCGCAGCATGTGCCGCTGCTGCCGCGCGCCACCCTTCATGCCGATCTGCAAACCGGAACTGTCCGCGCCCTGCGCGCTGACAAGCGGGTGCCAATGGAAGTGCCGGGCAGCGGCTTGGATGTATGGGCAGAGAGGGCCGAACGCGGGTCGGCGGATGTGCTGAACGGCGAGGAGTTGCCGCGTTGCGAGGTGATGCTCGGCCTCTCCGCTCTGTTCGACAGCATGGCGACGAGCCTCGAAGAGAGCGGCCACGCGGGCGAGCGGATTTTCATCGCCGATCTCTTCTCCTCGATCTGGCTGTTCGGCGATTTCGAGCGGCTGGAGAACGGCGCGCCGTGGTACTACGGCGGGCTGCCGGGCTATGATACGGCCGATTACATTCTCGTGCCGCAGTGCTCCATCCACCCCAAGGTGCGCGGCCTTGTGCTGGAGCGGATCGGGCAGCGTGGCGACACGCTGATAGAGGTCAGCCGCACGCCGCTCTATATCCTGCTGGAAAAGGGCTAGATGCCGTATTTGGCAGCCATCGCAAGGTAGGCTGCGAGCGTTCCCCCGAGCGCGAGTCCCATCGGAAAGTCCTTGCGCGTCCAGCTCTCCCAATGGGGCACGATCTTGCGGACGGGGGCGATCGTGCGGACAATGCGATGGGTGACGAAGGCCGCCAACATGATAGCGGCGAAGAGCATCATCACGTTGAATAGGTCACCCAGCGCGATGAACGGGGCCATCGCGGCTGCAAACTTCGCGTCCCCGGCGCCCAGCATCCCCAGCATGTTCATCACGAAGCCGATGGCCAGAACCACGGCGAGGTGGAGCCAGCGCCAAGCGTAGTCGACGAAAGGCAGCAGGATCAGCCCCGCGATGGCGTAGACGATGACGGTCAGCACCACGGCCTTGTTGGGGATCTTCATCCGCGCCATGTCCGACCACGCCACGTACAGGCAGATCGGCGCGGTCAGGATGAAGAACCACAGGCTGGCCGTTGCGGGGGCGAGCATGGATGCGGCCCCGGATCAGTTGGTGACGTTGTTTTCCAGCGCCCTGAGCGACCGCACGGCCTCTTCAAAGTGCTGCGGGTGCGCGTCGATCGCCTCTTGCAGCAGGCCCTTGCCGGTTTCCACATCGCCCTGTTTGACCGCGGCCAGTGCGGCGGTGTGCAAGAGCTGCGCACGCTCGACTTGGGTCATCTGAACCAAGGGTAGCTGATAGTTGCGCTGAGCACCACGGGCGAGCACGAGGTTGTTCTTGGCGGTGAAGAGCTCAGGGTCGTACTGGATGGCCTCGACGAAGAGCTTCTCGGCGCCGCCGTAGTCGCCACGGGAGAGCTTGGAGTAGCCCCAGTTGTTCAGCACGCCGGAGGGCTTGGTGGTGAGGGCGACGGCGGTCTCGTAGAAGCTGTCGGCCTTCTTCCACTCCTTGTTGCTGTCGGCGACCATGGCCTCGAGGCGGTAGCGCTTGTAGGTCTCGTGGGTGGGTGGGATGCCGTCTAGCGTGGTCTCGGCTTCCTTCCAGTCGCCGTTGCGCAGGAGGGCGTCGGCAAAGTCGACCTTGTCGTCGAGCGTGCTGTCCTCGTGCTTCACCACGGCGCGCCATGCGGCGACGGCCTCGGTATTTTTCTTTGCACGGACAAGACTTAGAGCGAGGCCGCGCTTGAGGTCGATCCGCTTGGGATTGTCCTTGCTGGCGCGCTTGAAGTAGTTCACCGCCTCGTTGGGGTCGGCGACGGTTAGCATGATGTCGGAGAGGCCGTTTTCGTCTACGGCGTTCACCGAGGCCATCGCGCGGGAGACCTCGCCATCGGCGGATTTCTGACAGGCCGAGAGGGCCAGGGCACCGGTAAGTGCAAGGGAAATAAGGGATGTCTGGCGCATTTTTCTGCGTCCTTTTACTGCTCTTGCTGCCTCATGGCGTGCTGAGAAGAAGGTATTGCCCGCTGCCCCTGCGCACCAAGTCGAAATTGGTTTGTTGTTCTTGTTCAGAACCATAGCCGGGGATCTTCATGCGATCCATAGCGAGGTTAAGGTTTTTCTTGATCTCGGCGGAATTGCCACTGTCCAGCGCGAAGGCGATTTTGAAGACCCTTTCGGCCTCGCCGTACTCGCGTTTTTCCATGAGGATGACGCCTAAGTTGTTCCAGGCAGGGGGAAATTTCTCATCCTTCTCGATGGCCTTGCGCAGAAGATCCTCGGCCTGGCCCAAGCGGCCGAGCTTGAGATTTGCACTACCGAGCGCGCTCAGGACATCAACCGTCAACCCCTGCTCGGCGCCGGCCCGGTAATAGGCCGAGAGCGCCAACTCATACTCCCCCGCCGACATCAGCCTGTGCCCCACGATCAACCCGTCCGGGTCTTCGTAAGAACGGGCGCCGCTGGCCTTAGTCCCTTGATTCAATTCAGAAAGCCGATCAGACCCGCAAGCGGCCAGCGCCAGCAGGAGAAGGGCCGCGAGGGCCTTGGGGAAGATCGATCTGTAAAACAGGAGACTGCTCGCCCGCGGGTTCTTGTTGCCGCGAAGATGCGCGCGCGCCCCCGCTCTGGCAACCACCAACCCCGCATCTTCCGGCCGTCGGGCGGCGAAAGGGGCAAAAAGGTGACAGGGGCGCCCGGTGGGGCAGGATTTGATGGGAGGTATCATAGCACCCCAGCACAAGTGATGCACAACTGATGCACAACCCATGCATACGCGATGCATACGCACGCTGCGTTAAGGGGTTGGGACGGTGGGGTAGGGGAGGGTTCAGCCAACTAAAGTAGAGGCGCATCGTGGATTGCTTTGGTAGCTTGGGAACGCGACGCCTTTCCAGCAAGACGTGGCGTGACGCGAGTACGGCGTGCCATAGGCAACTGCAAACGCATTGCAGCAAACGATTATACTCAAAGGTCGATCTCTCTGCGCGGCACGGGGCAAGATGAGCCAAACTAGTAGCTAGATAAGGCGACAACTATGTCATACGCTCAGAGAGATATTTGGAGAGACACAAGACGATGTTTGAAAACTTTGATCCTTTAAGCATTTCCGACACAACCTTGCCCGACGAGAGCGTAGTTCTAAAGCGAACAAAACGTAGCATCCACTCGATCCTCCATTCATATGTAGGTTGGTTTGATCCATTCGCAGAGTTGATCCAAAATGCGATGGACGCTGTTGATAAGCGTGGCACTGATGATGGCGAGGCAAAAAGAATAAGAATAATAATTAATGAAGAGAAAAACCAAATTACCGTCTCTGATAATGGTGTCGGTTTAAGTGAAAGCGCATTCTTGAAGTTTTTAGCGCCGCATGAGTCATTTAAAGAGAAGGGTGAGCGCGGAAGCAAGGGTGTGGGTGCGACATTTTTAGCTTATGGTTTTAATTACATCAGAATTGATACGAAAACAAAGCACTTCAACGCTAGCGGCGAGATGGAGGGGGCAAGAAGCTGGCTTCACAACGACAATGCTAGCTCGAATCCGGAAGTTTATCCAACTGGCGATCCGTATATTGACGCGGACTTTCACGAGTTTTCATCTGGCGTGTCTATCACGTTAAAGCTGGACGAGACAACAAAGCCTTCAAGGCTTTCTTGGCCCGGTTTAAAAAATGCTGAGGTTTGGTTCGTTTCTTTGAGTGTGAAGACGGCATTGGGCGCAGTTTCCGAGGCTCCCGACGTGGAGGTGTACATCTGTCACGTTAACCCATCTGGCGTTGTGACAGAGCATGTGGCGAAGAGATGTGAATACTTGCCGCCACACGCTCACGTCCAAAAGGTGGTTGACTACGATAAGGTCGTCAAAACGATTGAGGAAAACGTCAAGAAAAACGGCGCGGCCGCAAAGCTTCCTGTGAAGATCAGAAACCTCGACGCAGTATCCATTAAATGGGATAGCGCTTCGATAATTGAGAAGATTGATGGCCTCGATCCGGACGACGCTCAGTTCTGCAAAGATCATAGTGTTAGCATAATTGCGTCCCTTATGTCGGGAGCAAAAGTTTGGAAGCGGCTGGCAGAAAACAAGTTCAGATATCGACCGACTGCCAAAATATACGAACCCGGAATTCAGTTGGCCGCAGATAATATGCCGCAGGGCGATATGTTGCAGATCCCCTTAGTGCGGTACACAGGCAGGCAGAACCAGGTTCATATAGTAATACACTTCAAAGATTGTGTTGTTGACTTGGGCAGGAAGGGGTTCGACAAGTCTTTTACCGACTTTGCAAAGAAAGTTTCGCGCCTCCTCTTGGAGAAGAATTTTACAAGGATTCGTGACTGCCTTAGAAATGAAGACAACAAGCAAAAGAGCCTAATCAAGGGTGACAAGGTAGACGGATGGAAGAAGGCGCTTGAGCAACATGAAGAAAATTCACCATTGCTTTTGAAGAATCCAAACTTTTTTATTCCCATAAATGAGATATCTATTTCTTCGGAGCCCTCAAGAGAGCAAGATGTTATCGCTCTATTCAATCAGTTGGTTGCTGGTGGTGTGGTAAGAGGTATTAAGGTAGTTGGAACCAATGAGATGAGCACCTACGATGGTGCTTACAGAGTAAGGGTAGGTGCAGACTATGGAAGTCATGTTTTCGACCCAGTCAGCAATCCCTTAGGGATAACCGAGGAGCATTCTTCTGACTACGAGGATGAATATCCTGAAGGCTTCGTTTCAACCAAACTTAAGGTTTTGGAGTACAAATTTACCCTAGATGGCTTGATTTCTGATTTGACTACTGGAGACAAGCAAGCCTCTGATATTGATCTAGTTATCGCTTGGGAAGCAGGTGATGACTATGTTCAGTTGTTTGAGTTGAATTCACTGTTGATCGATGAGGGGTGCTCTGATCGTGAATATCACGGCGTTACGCATACCCTTTCGGATGAGCATGGCAACCATGTTATGGACGTAATTTTGCTTCGCGACCTCATCGGATTCTTGAATGCTCCTGATGAGGAGGGTCGCAGGCAGGAAATGTATGAAATAGGATGATGCAGAAAGTTGGGGACGTGGAATTGCTGACTACTTGTGCAGTTCTTCTGCATCGTAGTTAGAATGCATCTTGTCTAGCCTGTTTGGCTATGCGGTGGATAATGATGTGCGGCGTTAAAGTTCTGCGAAACTGCGCCGCAGCGTGGATGGTTGTACCAACGACCGGTATTGGCTGAAGTCAGCCCACACTCAATGTCCTATGTGCAGACACCTCTACTTTGCCTTGGGAGATAGTGAACCGATTGGTCTCATTTGCTGGGAAAATCAAGGCAATGCCCCAGAGCGCGCGGAAGGGGGCCGTAGCCCCCACTCCTCAGAAGAACGTCGCGTTGCTCAGCGTGTCGTAGATCTGGTAGACCGACGGGCCGATGAGGATGATCATCAGCGGCGGCACGGTGAACATCATGGTGCCGAGCGTCAGCTTGGTGGGCAGGACGTTGGCCTTTTCTTCGGCGCGCATCACCCGCTTGTCGCGCATCTCTTCGGAGAAGACGCGGAGGGCGTCTGCGATCGAGGTGCCGAAGCTGGCGGACTGGATCATCACGGTCACGAAGGAGGCGATGTCGGGCACGCCGCAGCGCTCTGACATGTCCTTGAGGACGTTCGTCTTGTCTTTACCGGCTTTCACCTCGTGGGCGACGATCTCGTATTCCTCGGCGAGCGCGGGGTAGCCCTGCTTGATCTCCTTGGAAACCCGGATGATCGCCTGGTCCATTGACTGGCCGGCCTCGACGCAGACCAGCATCATGTCGAGCGAGTCCGGGAAGCCGTTGGTGATTTCACCCTGGCGCTGTTGCAGGCGGCGGTTCACCCAGTAGCGGGGCAGGTAGTAGCCCGCGAAGCCCGGGATCAGCACCATCATCAGGAGCTGCTGGGTTTCGACCTCGCCATTGGCGGAGCTGATGATGGCGATCAGCAGACCGATCAGCAGCATGCCGATGCCGAGCGAGAACTGTATGAAGTGGTAAATCCGCACCGCGTTCTTGGAGCGGTAGCCGGCCTGCATCATCTTCAGCCGCGCGGCGCTCATCTCTTCGGCCGACTGGGGCTCGAGGAAGGTGGCGAACTTGTCGAGCTTCTCGGCGTTCTTGTTCTTGGTCCGGAGCTTGGCGCCCTTCGGGTCGTCGGCCTTGGCCGCGCGTGCGCCGCCGCCGGTGCCCTTGAGCTTGTCCATCGGATCTGCCGGCTTCTTGAGGAAGGAGGGCAGGGTGAGCAGCACCAGCACGAGGCCGAGGGCGCCGATGGCGTAGAGCGGGCCAAGGTCCCCGAAGGTTGCGATCAGCCAGTCGTTGGCGTTTTGAAGGAGTTCCATGCGGGCGGCCTCAGACTTTGATGTTCACCATGATCTTCATGAAGACCACGTTGACGACGAGGAA
Organism: Vannielia litorea; assembly: GCF_019801175.1. Lineage (NCBI taxonomy): Bacteria > Pseudomonadati > Pseudomonadota > Alphaproteobacteria > Rhodobacterales > Paracoccaceae > Vannielia > Vannielia litorea. The sequence continues at coordinate 2,231,751 of NZ_JAHVJR010000001.1, read as the reverse complement.
GGTGGCGACGACGATACAGGCGGGGATGAAGGCGGCGGTGTCCTTCACGTCATCGTAATAGTCGGGTTTGATCACGTTGATCATGATGATCGCGAGGATCGGGAACATCGACAGGAACATGCCGGACCACTTGGCTTCGGCGGTGATCGCCTTGACCCGGCGGAACAGCTTGAAGCGGGCGCGGATCACCTTGCCGAGGCCTTCGAGGATCTCGGCGAGGTTGCCGCCCGACTGCTGCTGGATGGTGACGGCGACGGCGAGGAAGCGGAGGTCCTGCATGTCCATCCGTTCGGCGAGGTCCTTGAGGGATTCCGACATGTCGCGGCCATAGGCGGCCTCGTCGGCGATGACGCCGAATTCGGAGCCGAGGGGGTCTGGCACTTCCTTGGCGACGATGTTGACCGCGGAGGAGAAGGGGTGGCCGACGCGGAGGGAGCGGACCATCAGTTCGACGGCGTCGGGGAGTTGCTCTTCGACGAGGGTGAGGCGCTTCTTGGCCTTGTTGTTCACCCAGACGTAGACGCCGCCGATGCCCATCGCCAGGGAGACGATGATGCGCACGCCGATGCCGGCGGTGGACGCGACGGAGAGGGCGCCGAAGGCCACGACGGAGAGGCCGAGCATGATGCCGACCAGCGCGCCGGGGGAGAAGGCGATGTTGGCTTTCTGGGCCTTGTCGGCGAGGATCGAGTAGAGCGGGATGCTCTTGGTCGTCATGTGCTGCTTCATCTCCTTGCGGAGCTGTTCGAGCACTTCTTCGCGGTTGCCGCCTTTTTCCATCATGTCGAGGCGGCGGTTGACCTTGCTGTTGAGCGAGATCGACTTGCCGAAGACGACAAGGTAGATGCCTTCGACCATGACCAGTACGGCCACGAATATGAGGCCGTAGATGATTGGTTCTGCTGAAATCTGCATGGCTGCGCTCCCCCTTATTGCGCGGCGATGGGTTCGAAGATGGTGGCGGGCAGGTCGTAGCCCCAGGATTTGAAGCGGTCGGAATAGGCCGAGCGGACGCCGGTGGCGTTGAAGCGGCCGATGATCTTGCCGTCAGAAGCCAGCCCGAGGCGCTCGTAGCGGAAGATCTCCTGCATCGAGATGACCTCGCCTTCCATGCCGGTGATCTCGGTGATGGAGACCATCCGGCGGGAGCCGTCCTGCAGGCGCGAGGCCTGCACGATGAGGTTCACAGCGGAGGCAATCTGCGAGCGCACGGCCTTCAGCGGCATTTCGATACCGGCCATGGCTATCATGTTCTCAAGACGCGACACGCCATCGCGGGCCGAGTTGGCGTGGATCGTGGTCATCGAGCCGTCGTGGCCGGTGTTCATGGCCTGCAGCATGTCGATCACTTCCTCGCCGCGGGTCTCACCCACGATGATGCGGTCAGGGCGCATCCGCAGGGCGTTGCGCAGACAGTCGCGCTGGGTCACGGCGCCCTTGCCCTCGACGTTGGCGGGGCGGCTTTCCATCCGGCCCACGTGGGTCTGCTGGAGCTGAAGTTCCGCCGTGTCCTCGATGGTCAGGATGCGCTCGGAGTTGTCGATGAAGCTCGACAGGGCGTTGAGCGTTGTCGTCTTACCGGAGCCGGTACCGCCGGAGACGATCACGTTGAGGCGGCAGGCAACGGCGGCCTGAAGGTAGGCGGCCATCTCCTCGGTGAAGGCGCCGAACTTCACGAGGTCGTCGACCGCGAGCTTCTCTTTCTTGAATTTACGGATGGAGACGAGGCTGCCATCCACGGCGATCGGCGGGACCATCGCGTTGAAACGCGAGCCGTCCTGCAGACGGGCGTCGACGTAGGGGTTGCTTTCATCGACGCGGCGACCCACCGCCGACACGATCTTGTCGATGATCCGCAGCAGGTGCTTTTCATCCTTGAAGGTGATGTCGGACAGCATGAGCTTGCCCGCGCGTTCGACGAAGATCTGCTTGGGGCCGTTGACGAGAATATCGTTCACGTCATCGTCTTTCAGCAGCGGCTCGAGCGGGCCGAGGCCCGTGACCTCATCGTAGAGATCCTGGTGCAGGGTGGCGCGCTCGTCCTTGTTGAGCACAACGCCCATTGCATCCAGCGTTTCGGCCGAAATGGCGACGATCTCGGATTTCAGGTCGCTCTCGGTCGCGGTTTCGAGCGCGGCGAGGTTGAGGTTGTCAAGCAGCGCCTTGTGCAGCTCCACCTTGATCTCCGAGAGGCGCTCCTTGCGCTTCTTTTCCTTGTCCTCGGGCGTGGCGACCGCGGCCACCTTCACGCCCTTCTGGGGCGTGATCGCGGCGCGCTGGAGCTTGGCCTTGGGGGCAGCAGCGGCGGGAGCCGCCTGCTCGGGAGCGGCGGCTGCGGCAGCGGCGGCGGCCGGGTTGGGCGCGGGTGCCTCGGGTGCGGCCTGTTTCTTGTAGCGCGAGAACATGGGGTGTTTCCTCTACAGGGGTCCGGTCAGACCGCTTCTTCTTCGACCTTCACGAGGTCGAGCAGTGATTTGGCGAGTTTCTGAACATCGCGGCGATACTGGTTTTTCGGGGCGAACTCGCCCAGCGGCTGGCCATGATCGGCGCTGTCGCTGACCTGCTTGGCGCCATTGGCCAGCATCAGCTCGATATCGATGTCGAGCCCTTCGGCCATGCGCTTGACGCGCTGCTTGCCTGAAAGGTCGGTGAACTTGGGCGCGCGGTTGAGTGCGAAGCGCATCTTCTCGAAGGGAAGATCCTCGGACTTGAGCGCCCGGATCATCCGCATGACGTTTTGCGCCGAGCGCATGTCGAGCTCGATGGGTGCGAAGTAGACCTGCGCGGCGTCCAGAACCGTTTCGGTCCAGGTGCAAACGGTGGTGGGCATGTCGATGACCACAAAATCGAAGTTGTAGCGGGCCACCTGCAGGATCGCCGAGATATCCTCGGGGGTCACGATATCCAGCGGCAGCATCTCGGCCGGCGCGGTGAGCACCTGCACCTTGTCCTTGTAGCTCTGAAGCGCGGCGAGCAGGGCGGCACTGTCCATCGAGGCGGTGTCGCTCAGCAACTCGTAGACGGCTTCCTTGCGGTCGAGGTCGAGGAAGGTGGCGGTGGAGCCGAACTGAAAGTCGAAGTCCAGCAGGCAGACGCGGGGGTTGGTGACCTTGTCGAAGGTGGCGAGCTCGTAGGCGAGGTTCACCGCGAATGTGGTGGCACCGGTGCCGCCGGCCATGCCATGGACCGCGAGCACAACGCCGTTGCGGTCGCTGGCGGTGTAGACGGTGGGCACCGAGGCACCGCCGGCCTGTGCGGCAGCAGCCGGCTCGGGCTCGGGCTTGCGCAGTCGCTCGATGGCATCATGCAGCGCGCTCTCGGGAAGCGGGTAGGGCACGAAGTCGTCGGCGCCGTTGTGCAGCAGCTGGTGCAGCACGATCGGGCTGACATCTTCGGCGATCAGGATGACCTTGACATTGCGGTCGCGGGCTTTCTTGATGAGGGCGGTGATCTCGGGCAGGTTGCCCTCGTCTTCACCGTCCAGCGCGATGGCGAAGAACTCGAGTTCTTGCGCCTCGTCTTGGTCGAGGAAGGTATAGGCATCGGCAAAGCCGAGGTCGCCCCAGCTTTCGCCCAGCTCGGTCTCCATGTCTTCGATCAGCAGATCGAAGTTCTGCACGTCACGCGACACGGTGCATGCCGTGATGGGCGCCGGTTCTGGCTGCAAAACTGCGGTCATCGTCATTGCCTCACGTCCTTTTTTAACAACAACACCCGGTGCGTGCTGGTGAAGGGGAGGAGCATGTTTTGCCTGGCATCCGCCCCCTCTGGCCCGGGTGCCTTGCGCGAGTCGGTATACGCGCACTGCTCCCAATGAAGAGTTGATGCCCGCGAAGTTGGGCAAGAATGCGGCTGAAAAACCGAAATTGTTGGGTATCTGGCGGGGGATTAACCTCTTGTAAGGGCGTTGTTTCCTGTGGGCGGGACAATGCTTCGATTTATCCACAGATTCTGTTGCCGGGATGGAAACGAAACCCCTCAAAAGAAGAACGCGCGCCGGGGGTGGCGCGCGTTCTGGGTGGCGATGGGGCCCCTGCCGTGTGAGAGGCAGGGCAGGGGGGCTCCCTTGGCCCGGTGTCAGCGTTCTTCGTCGCTGCCCTGTTCGTCGATGATGACCAGCTCGTGCGGCTCGGTCGCCGAGGTGATCGTCTCGGTGTAGGAGAACAGCGCGTATTTGCCGTCCTGGAACGACGGGCGCTTGCCCATGAAGCCCGACACCTCGGTCACGGTGCGGCGGTTGCGGCGCTCGCGGTCCTGGGTGTGGATCAGCGGCTGGGTCTCGCCGAAGGAGGCGACCGCCTCGAGCCGGGAGCGGGAGATCCCGCGGGACACGAGGTAGTTGACCGCAGCGCGCGCCCGGCGCAGGCCGAGGGCCTTGTTGTAGCCCGCCGAGCCGACGAGGTCGGTGTGGCCATAGACGCGGAAGCGCACGGTGGGGTAGCGGGCGATCCAGCTTGCCTGTTGGTCCAGCGCGGCACGGGCCGAGGCGTCGAGCGCGGCGGAGTTGAAGGCGAAGTTGATCGTGGTCGGCGCCTCGGCGGCGAACTTGCGGCTGAGCTCGATGGCCGCGTTGCGCTGGCCGGTATGAACAAGGTGGTTGTTCATGGTCGAGTTGCCGAAACCACCGATGTCGAGGTCGCTGCCCGCTGCCCTGTCGGCCTGGGGCGTGCACCCGGCCACCGCGATCGCGGTGGAGAGGATGCCGAAGGTGAGTGCCTTTTTCATGGTCTTCACTCCATCACGTAGCCGTAGGAACCGGAGAAGTCCTGCCGGGCCACCTCGCCTGCGCCGCCTTTGGTGGAGGTGCGGGTGGAGGCGCCGTTGGCGGGCATGGCGTCATGGCCGCCGAGGAAGAACTCACGCTCGGTGGGGGGGCGCACACGGTCGGTGGGGAGCGCGAGGGCTTCACCGGTGGTGGGCGTCACGAGGTGGGCGGAGACGATGATCACGAGCTCCGACTGGTTGCGCTGGTAGTCCGACGAGCGGAACAGCGTGCCGAGGATCGGGATGTCGCCGAGCCATGGCACCTTGGAGATGCCGTCGGTGAAGTCGTCCTGCAGCAAGCCGGCGATGGCAAAGCTCTCGCCGTCGCGCATCTCCACGGTGGTCGAGGTCGACCGGGTGCGGAAGCCGTTGACGGTGAAGCCCGCATCGGTGAAGCCGATGGTGGTATCCACGCCCGAAACCTCTGCCGTGAGGCGCAGGTTGATGTTCTTGCCGATCACGCGGGGCGTGAAGTTCAGCAGGATACCGAAGGGCTTGAAGTCCACCGTCACCGAGCCGTTGTCGTTGGCCACGGGCACCGGATACTCGCCACCGGCGAGGAATTCGGCGTTCTGGCCCGACAGTGCGGTGAGGTTGGGCTCGGCCAGCGTGCGGATGAAGCCGCGGGTCTCCAGTGCCTCCAGCAGGATGGCCAGCTCCACGTTGGAGCCGCCGAAGCCGAAGGAGATGGCGCCGGTGCTCTCGCCCGAACGGGTGACGCTGGTCGAAGCGTCGCCGTCGAACAGGTTGCCGAGGTTGTTGCCGTCGATATAGGTGCCGGAGCCGCCGATGGTGCCGAAGTTGCCGCCACCGCCGGACACGCCATTGATGCCCACGGACGCGGAGAGCGACTTGGACACGGAGCGGTTCATCTCGGCAAAGCGGACTTTCAGCATCACCTGCTGCGAGCCACCCACGGTCAGAAGGTTGCTGACCCGCTGCGGCGCATAGCGCTGGGCGAGGTCGAGTGCCCGGTCCACCGCTGCGGCGGAGCTGACGATGCCCGACAGGATCAGGCCGTCGTTTGCGGGGCGCACCTCGATGTGCTCACCGGGGAGCACTTCGCGCAGGCGCTCTTTCAGCTCGGAGATATCCGGCGTGACCTGCACTTCGACGTTGGTGATGAGCGAGCCATCGGGCGCGAGCAGCGTGAGCGTTGTCCGCCCCGGTGCCTTGCCGAGCACGTAGATGGTGCGCTCCGACAGCGTGGAGATATCCGCAATGCCGGGGTTTGCGATGGAAAGCTCCGCGAAAGCCTCGTCGCTCTCGACGACAACGGCCCGGTTCATCGGAACTTTCAGGCTGGACGAAGCGGACCCGGACATGACCCGAAGGGTCTGGGCGGCCGCGCCCTCGATATGGGGAATGAAAGCAGCAAGGCCAAGCAGGCCCGCCGCCATAAGCGTTCTAAGTTTCATGTGACCCTGCCTCTATAGTCACTACTAGGAAATGGGGCCTTGAGGCCCACTTGTGGTGGTCACATCCTGCGGGCAGTCATGTTTTTTTGCAAGAATCAAAGCGTTGCGGCGATTCGTTTATGTAGTTTCATAGCAACAGGACGCTATGTGTAGCGGCACGCGGCGCAAGTTGCCCCTAGGGATAGCGGCAGGCTTCTCCAGAAATCAGGATGACGACCTCGCGCCCGGCTTGGCTGCCGGAGTCAGCCGATTGCCCGGCGTGACTTCTGCCGAAAGTCGTGCCGCCGTGGTTTGGCCCGGCGTGGGTGACACCCAGATCGGCGTAGCGCTCTATGCCGTGCGGCACGTGCTGCTCCTTACCAAACACGGAAGGCCCGGCGCTCGAGAGAGGCCGGGCCTGTTGGCAAGTGAGATCTGCGAGTCGGCTCAGTTGGTGCAGGGGATCGGCTGCTCGACCACCTCGGCGCCCTTGCGGACCTTGGTGGTGCAGACGCGCTGCACTTCGACTTCGCGGACTTCTTTTTCCTGAATGCCCAGAAGGCGCTTCTGGTCGACCTCGACCTCTTCGGCCACGGTCTCGTCTTCAGCGCCGACGAGGGCGAGGGAGAGGCGGCCGGTGCTTTGGGCCTGGGCCAGCGAGGCAACCTGATCGGGCGAGATCGCCACGGTCACGGTGCGGGCGATCGACGGGCTGGTGTGGCCCTCGTCGTAGGTCTGGTCGACGGCGATGAGCTTGATGCTGGTCTCGATGAGCTTGGTCACTTCGCGCCCGCTAATCGAGCCGGTCCAATACACATCGACGCGGTCGCCGGGACGCAGGAAGCCGGACACGCCGGAGGTGCGGTCTACCTTGATGGCGAAGGCGCGCTTGCCCTTGTCGAGCCGCGAGGTGATGCCAGCATCTTCGCCGGGCTCGGTCACCTTGGCTTTCAGCACTGGCTCGAACTTGTTCATCGCGGTGATGACGGTGCGCGGGTCTTTCCCGACGGGGAAGAGATCTTCCATCTCGAGGTAGTGGCCATCGGGGAGGCTGTCTTTTTGCCAGCGGATCGCGACCACGTCTTCCGGGGTAAGACGCTCGCCATAGGCCTTGTCTTTCTTGACCACGATCAGGTTGACCGTGGGTTTTGCCTTTTGCTGCGCGGCGATGAGCGCGTTGCGCTCGGCGGTGGTTTTGGCGAGGTAGCCCTGTGCCATGTAGACGGCGAAACCTGCCAGCGCGACCCCGATGATCAGGACCAGTCCGAAAACCATACGCATGGTATTTCCTTTCTCACTTGCCACGGGTCGGGGGAAAGGCGGAAGAGCCCCACATGCCGCCCGCGAGTCAAACTTGCTCGTGGCATCTTTATCGCCGTCAATTCGGGCAGAAGCGGGGCGTGGCTGCGGCGCCCGGATGAAATGTCGATAAAAAAGAAACGCCGACCCAGGGCCGGCGCTTCATTGTTCAAGTCTGGTTTGCGTCCGCCGTTCTGGCAGGGGCCAGCTCAGTAGCTGGCGATCGTGATGCCGCTGACGTAGTTGCCGAGGCTGGTGGAATGATCCATCGCGCCCTGGCCCACCACGGTGGCCACGGCGATGCCGAGGCCCACGATGGCAGCAGTCAGCACGACCCAGTCGACGGTAACCGCACCGTCTTCGTCACGCACAAACTTGGAAAGCAGGTTTTCCATGTGTCTTCTCCGGTTCGGGCCGGCTCCCCATGCCGACGGTCTTGGTCTTCTACAAATTCACTGTTGCGACCAAATGCGGCGCGAAAGTGGTAAGCGGAAGGTAAGTTGGTGAAATGACGTAGTGTCGTTTCAGGCCGGGGAGCTGCCGTCTGGACAAAGAAAAACCGCGCCTCCGAGGAGACGCGGCTCTTTTGGCGAGACTGCCGCGACTTAGTAGGACGCGATGGTCTGACCGGCCAGGTTGCCGGAGATGGTGCCGGCCAGGGTCTGCACACCGCCCGAGACGGAGGCGAGAACGGCAATGCCGAGGCCCACGATGGCGGCGGTCAGCACAACCCAGTCAACGGTCACAGCACCGTCTTCGTCGTTGCGGAAGTTCTTCACGAGGTTGAACAGTTTCATAGTATATCCCTCCAAGGATTTCGCTCGTTTCCAGTATCAACCAGGGCGGATCATCTCGGGCCGGCCTCTGAAATGGCCCGATCCCCGTCTCGGTATGAAAGCTAATTAGCCCCCGGATTGGGGCATGAATTGGGCGGGGTTCGTACAATTTTGAAGCGCTGCAAAAAATTGGCGAGAAATTATGCAAGATGCTGATTTTAAATGGATAAAAGGTTAACCGTGCCTTCAGGTCATGCAGGTATTCTGACCTGAGTGCGGCAAAATCACCGCTCAGCGGAGCGATTGTCGCAGGCTCACTGGCCAGAGGCCCCGGTTTTTGCGAGGGTCAGGCAAAACGATAACAACGTTTATTGAGCAGGAAAGGCGCGAAACATGCGTCAGATGATGATGGCCGGTCTGGCCGCGGCGGGTATTTGCCTTGCCGGTCAGGCTGTTGCGGAGAGTTCCGGGAGCTACCCGGACTTTACCTTCAAGCGCGTGAAGCCGGGCAAGGGGCTGCCGGGCAAGCGGATTACCGTTCAGATCGATCCAAAGGCGCAGGCTGCTTATATAGCGGCCCTGCCCAAGCCCGCGGTCAAGGCCGAAAAGGCCGAGCCTGCGGTGGCTACGGAAGGCGAGGGCGAGGTGATCACCGCCAGCGTGGACCCTGTGGCCCTGCCGGACGCGCCGACCTACGGCTGGTTCTGGACAGAGATTTCGCCGTCGCTCAGCGCCAAGGGCCCCGGCCGGCTGGATGCGGCGGTGCAGATGCTGACCAACGGGCCGGAGGGCAAGGTTGTGAAGGCGCCGCGGCTGTCGCACCTCAAGAAGATCGCCGACAAGCACGGGCCGGACATCTTGAAAGCGACGATCGGCACCGATGTGTCTCCGGCGCTGGTGCTGGCGGTGATCGGGATCGAGAGTGCGGGCAAGATCGAGGCGGTCAGCTCGGCGGGGGCGCAGGGGCTGATGCAGCTGATGCCCGACACGGCGGCCCGCTTTGGCGTGGATGATGTGAACGACCCGCAGCAGAACATCAAGGGCGGCGTGGCCTACCTGAACTTCCTGATGAAGGAGTTCGACCGTGACCCGATGCTGGTGCTGGCCGGTTACAACGCGGGCGAGGGCGCGGTGAAGAAGAACAGCGGCGTGCCGCCCTATGCCGAGACGCGGGATTATGTGCCCAAGGTGCTCGCCGCCTGGACGGTTGCGCGCGGCCTGTGCCTGACCCCGCCGCAGCTTGTGAGCGATGGGTGCGTCTTCGCAGGGGGCTGACACCGTGGCAGACACCAAACCGCTGGTGCTGGATGTCGACGGCACCTTTCTGAAGACGGACCTGCTGCTCGAGAACTTTTGGGCCGGGCTGGGGCGCGACCCGCTGGCGACGCTGGCGGTGAGCTTTCGGCACCTGCGCCAGCCGGAGAAGCTGAAGGCCGCGCTCACCGGGATCGCGCCGCTGCGCACCGATCTGATGCCGGTGAACCCCGACATCAAGGCACTGGCCGAGAAGTCGGCGGCGCGGGGCAGGGAGGTGGTGCTGGCCTCGGCCTCGCACGACTCGCTGGTGAAACAGGTGGCCGCCGACCACGGCCTCTCGGACCGGGTGTTTGCCTCGACCGGCGAGATCAACCTGAAGGGCGCGGCCAAGGCGGGCGTGCTGGTGGAGGCCTACGGCGAACAGGGCTTTGATTACGCGGGCAATGCGCCGGTGGATGCCAAGGTCTGGGACCACGCGGAAAACGTGATCATGGTGGGCGAGCAACCCTCGGTCGCGGCGCGGCTGGCCGCCAAGGGGCGCAACGTGGTGACCTACGGCGGCGGCTGGCGCTTTGGCGACCTGATCAAGGCGCTGCGCCCACACCAATGGGTGAAGAACGTGCTGCTGTTGCTGCCGCTGGTCGCGGCGCATGAGTTCACATGGGCCGCGCTGCTGCCGGTGCTGGTGGGGATCATCGCCTTCTCCTTCGCGGCCTCCTCCATCTACATTGTCAACGACCTGCTCGATCTGGAGGCGGACCGGCTGCACAAGACCAAGTGCAAGCGCCCCTTTGCTGCCGGGACCGTGCCGATCGGGGTGGGGATGATCATCGCCATCGCTCTGGGGCTGTCTTCGCTGATCCTTGCGGCGGCGCTAAACTGGGCCTTCCTCGGGATCGTCGTGCTCTACATCGCCACCTCGCTGGCCTATTCGCTGAAGCTGAAGCGGATGCGATGGGTGGATATCGTGGTGCTGGCCTCGCTCTACACCATCCGCGTGGTCGCGGGCGCCGCGGCGGGGGAGGTTGCGATCACCAGTGCGATGCTGGTCTTCGTCTTCCCGGTGTTCATCACACTGGGTTGCGTGAAGCGGATCACCGAACTGGCAAAGGCAGAGGATGACGAGCGCCTGCCGGGCAGGGGCTATGGCCGGCCCGACCGGCACGACCTGCTGAACGTGGCGGGTATCGGGGTGTTCGGGGCGCTGCTGATCTTTTTCATCTATACGCTCTCGCCGGAGGCCAAGGCGCTCTACCCCGACCGCTGGCTGCTTTGGGCGGCCATGCCGTTTCTGGCCCATTGGCTGATCCGGATGGTGCGGATCGGGTGGCAGGGCAAGATGGATTACGACCCCATCGTCTTTGCCGCCCGCGACCGCGTGGGGTTGGGGGTGATGCTCTTCACCCTGTCACTAATGTTCTGGGCGGCGAAGCTCTGGCAGGAGTGGTTTGGCGGGTAGGCGCAGTAGCGGTGCGCCATGAATGCGCACCCTACGTGGCTGCGATGAGTGGCTTGGAAGCCCCGAAGGGCGGCAGTCTCAGTTTGGACCGTCAGTGAACTGCACCAGATCCCACAGCGTGCCGTAGAGATCGCGGAAGACGGCGACAGTGCCGTAGGGGGCCTCTTTCGGGTCGCGCTCGAAGCTCACGCCCTTGGCCTTGAGGTCGTTGTAATCGCGCCAGAAATCATCGGTCTGGAGAAACAGGAACACGCGCCCGCCGGCCTGATTGCCGATGAAGGGCTCCTGCTCTGGCTTGCTCGCGCGGGCCAGTAGAATCGATGTTTGCCCGCCGCGCGGACGCACCACGACCCATCGCTTGTCTTGCTCGGGCTGGTAGCTGTCTTCCACCAGCTCGAAGCCGAGGGTCTCGCAGTAGAAGGCGATGGCTTCATCATAGTCGCGGACGACAAGGGCGATGTGGGCGATGCTCTGTTTCATGGCGGCAGGTTAGGCCGGGCGGCCAGCGGGCGCACGCGGAATTCCGCGGCTGCTCGGGGGCGCCGCCCTTGTAATCTGCCCTGTGGGGCTGCTCTATGGCGCACCGGTAGCCGCGGAGGACGCAGGTGACGACGGTTCTTATTCTGGAAGACGATCTCGAGTTCGCGAACCTGTTGAAGATGGGGCTGGTATCGCGCGGGCACGAGGCGGAGATCGTGCGCTCCTCCCATCTGGCCATCGAACGGCTGGAGCAGGGCGGCATCGGGATGGTGCTGGCGGATATCTACATCAAGGAAAGTGGCGCGCCGGTGCCGGACGGGGGGCTGCGGCTCACCGGGATGATCACCAAGGCGCGGCTTTCGGTGCGCCCGCCGGACTGGGCGAAGGTGCCGGTGGTGGTGATCACCGGGGCGTTGCCGCGACCGGGGCAGTCGGAGATCCTCTCGGTGGCCTCGTCGCTGGGGGCCGATGGGGTGCTGGCCAAGCCCTTCACGCCCGACGATCTGCACATGGAAATGCTGAGGCTGCTGCCCGAGATCGACTAGCTGCGCCTCACTCCCCGAGGGCGGCCCGCAGGGCGCGGGAGAGCTCGGCGGGCATGCAGGGTTTGCGCAGGATCGGCAGATCGCTCTCGGCGTCCTCGCCCGAGATGAGCCCGGCATAGCCTGACATCAGGAGCACGGGGCGCTCGGGGTCGCGCGCGAGCAGGCGCTTGGCGAGATCTATCCCGTTCATCTCGCCTGGCATGATCACATCACAAAGCGCGAGGTCGATCGGGGTGCCGCGCTCGACGATCTCAAGGGCTGCGGCGGCGTTGGCCGCAGCTTCGACCCGGTAACCCATGTCTTCGAGCATGATGACCATCGTGGTGCGCAGCTCTTCGTCATCCTCTGCCAGCAGGATGCTCTCGCCCCGTGCTGGCAGGATATTGGGCGGGGGCACCGGCTCTTCGCGGCGATCCTCGGTTGCATCGGCGCGGGGCAGGATCAGGCGGACGGCGGTGCCGTGACCCTCTTCGGAGTAGATCGTCAGGTCGCCGCGGGACTGGCGGGCGAAGCCGTAGGCCATGGCGAGGCCGAGGCCGGTGCCCTCGCCCAGCGGCTTGGTTGTGAAGAAGGGCTCGGTGGCGCGGGTGCGGACCTCTGCCGTCATCCCTGGCCCGTCATCGGTGACCGAAAGCTCGACGTAGCGGTGCGACTCGCCCGTGCCGGGGGTGGCGCCCGCCTGCCTGTCGCCGATGCGGCCTGCGGGCAGGGTGATCGAGCGGGCATGTACGCGCAGGTGGCTGCCCATGCCGGAGGAGAGGATGGCATCGCGGGCGTTGAGGATGATGTTCAACACAGCGTTTTCGAGCTGGCCGAGATCGCAGAGCAGCTTCAGATCGGGCTCCGCCTGCGAAAACTCGATGGTGATCATGGCGGGCAGGGCGGCCTCGGCCAGGGGGCGCAGGCCGGTGAACACGGCCTCGACCCGCTCAGCGCGGGGGGTACCGGGGTGGCGGCTGGCGAAGGAGAGCAGGCGATCGGTCAGTTCGCGGCCGCGCTCCACGGTGCGCAGGGCGCTTTGCAGCAGGACCTGCCCGCGCTCGCTTTCGACCTCGCGCGCGGCAAGGTCGACGGCGTAGAGGATGGTGGCGAGGTGGTTGTTGAAGTCATGCGCGATGCCGCCGGTGAGTTGGCCGAGGGCATCGAGCCGGGCCACGCGCTCGATCCTTTTGCGCTGTTGCTCCTGCTCGCTCACGTCTTCCATCGTCAGCACGTTGCGCAGCCCGAGGCCCGGCAGATCGAGGCGGGCGGCGCTGACGCGCAGCAGCCGGTCAGGCCGGCTGGAGGGGGCGGAGAGGCGCAGGTGGCAGAGGTCCTCGTGCAACCGCCCGCCCGTGTGCGCGGTGGAGAGCGGCGGCTCGGTGCGGCCTGCGGCGGAGGCCTCGGCCCATGTGATCTCGACATGCGCGGGCCAGTCGAAGGGCGTGGGCTGATCGGGGAGGTCCAGCATGTCTGCCGCGGCGGGGTTGGCCAGCGCGATGCGGCCCTCGGCGTCGAAGGCCACCAAACCGCCCGCCACGGCGGAGAAGACCGCGGTGAGCTGGCTCTCGCGTTCGCGGGCGGCGCGGCTCTCGGTGCGGATGGCGAAGAGCAGCCAGCCGCCGATGCAGAGCAGCACGAGGATGGCGAGGGTGTATTGGATGAAGGTGTCGCGGTAGAGCCCCTCGACGCGGGCGTTGATCTGGCGGCTCGTGGTTTCGATGATGGCGGAGAAGGCGCGGGCGCTCGGCTCATCATCCCAGCGCACGGCGGCGTCGATTTGTTCGGCGGGCCGTCCGGCGACATGGCCCGCGCGCACCTGTGGCACGCGGGAGCGGTAGGCCTCGACCATCTCGAGGATCGGGGCGGCTTCGAGCGCAACGCCGCCCGCCGTGGCGGAGGCCTCCAGCTCGGCCAGCAACACCAGAGCCTCGGCGGCGCGAGCCTCGGTGGCGTCGCAATAGGCGGGCTCGGCCCCGCCGCGTATCACGCAGTTCTTGAAGTCGTGGATCAGCCCGGCAAAGCCGACGGTGGCCAGAAGCTCTTGTGCAGTGGTCTCGAAGCGCAGTTCGACCTGCTGAATGGAGGCGATGCGGGCCTGCAGGCTGGTGAGCGAGATGGCGAAGGTGACGATGGTGGCCAGCACGGCCAGCACCCCCGCCAGAAGCATCCCGCCTGCGCTGCGCCGTTTGGGCATATTTGCCGACCATTCCCCGATAGCGGCTGCGGGGCGATGGCCGCGCAACCTGTGCGGGCAGCATCAGGTATTATGCGCGTGAGGTCCATGCCGCGCGTTGGGCGGCCTTTGGGCGGTGGGCTCAGACCGAGAGTTTCTTGAAGATCGGCTCAGGGACGCTGCGGATGATGGCCATGATGTAGCGCCAGAAGAAGGGCGTGTAGAGCACGTTGCGACCCTTGCGGCCTTTCTTGAGCATGTGGGCGGCGACTTGGGCGGGGGAGGCCACGAGGAACATGCCTTCGACATCCCATGTCATCGCCGTATCCACGAACCCTGGCTTCACGGTCATCACGTGCACGCCCGAGCGGCCAAGGCGGTTGCGCAGGCCGGAGAGGTAGGTGGCGATGCCCGATTTGGCGGCGCCGTAGACGTAGTTGCCGATGCGGCCCCGGTCGCCTGCCACAGAGCCGACGCCGATGACGAGGCCCTTGCCCTTGGCTTCGAGCTTGGGCGCCAGCATCTGGAGGAAGCGGGCGGGGCCGGTGAAACTGTCGGTCACCGTGCCGTCGATCAGGGATGGGTCGGCGTCGATAGCCTCTTGCGGGGGCATGGAGCCGACGAAGACGGCGCAATTTATCGGGCCTTCTCCGGCAAGGGTTTCGGCGGCTTCGATGATCGAGGCGAAGGTTGCGGCATCGCGGGCATCGAACCGGGCGGCCTTTGCGCTGGCGGCGCCGCGCAGGGCGAGGTCGGTGGCCTGTGCCTCCAGATCGGCCATGTCGCGGCCTGCAAGCACGAGGTTGGCGCCCTCACCGGCCAGTTGGCGGGCCATGGCGCGGGCCATGGAGGAGGCGGCACCGAGGAGGATCCATGTTTCGGTCATTTGGCGCTCCTGAGGCTCAGGCGTTTGGTCAGGTCGGTCTCGTAATGGTGCTCGGGGTCGCCGGCATTGACGGCCTCGGCCCATTCGGCAAGCTCGGGATACATGCCGGGGATGTCCTCGGCCCGTGCCACGGAGTCCTTGGCGAAGTAGATGCGCCCGCCTGCGGCCTTGGCCTCAGCGATCAGTTCGGAGATCAGCCCGCGGGTGCCGGTGCGGTTGCGGAAATCGACGGCCAGCGTGTAGCCCTCCATCGGGAAGCTGAGGTGCCCGGCGCGGCCCGGACCCATGCGCTTGAGCACCGCCAGCGGGGAGGCGAGGCCGGAGGTGGCGATGGCCTCGAGCATGGAGCGCAAGGTGCCGCGCGCGGTGACGGGCACAACGCATTGGAACTGGTGGAAGCCCTTCTTGCCGTAGAGCTTGTTCCAGTCGTGGATGCGGTCGAGCGGGAAGAAGAAATCGTCGATCGGTTTGACCAGCGTGCGCCCGGCGGCGGGGACGCGGCCATAGTAGAGCTTGTTGAAGAGCCGCACCACGGGGGCGGCGAGCGCCCAGCCGGGGGCGTTGAATGGCACCTTGCGGCCACGCTTGGCAGGGGGCACGAGGCCAGCGCCGGTTTCACCCTCTTCGAGGATACCGCGCCCGAGGGCCTCGCCGGTGGCGGTGGCGTCGATCCAGCCGACGGTGTAGGTGGCTTCGCTTTCGTCGAGCCGGTCGAGGAAGCTCTCAAGGGTCTCGGCCCGGCGCTCGGTGACCATCATCACATCGACCTTGGCGCGCAGCAGCTTGAGCTTGGCGGAGGCAATCGGGCCGGTCTGGCCGAGACCACCCACGGTGGCCTTGAAGAGCGGATCGTCGGGGGTGAGCACCTTGCCGCTCGCCAGCGTGATCTCGGTGACGTGCTGGCCAAAGCTGCCTGCGCCGTGGTGGTTTTTGCCGTGTACGTCCATCGCGATGCAGCCGCCGATGGTGGCGAAGCCGGTGCCGGGCATGACGGCGGGCAGAAAGCCCTTGGGCGCGAGAATGCGGGCGAGGTCGGCGATGGTGGC
The DNA here is from genome assembly GCF_019801175.1 of Vannielia litorea. NCBI lineage: Bacteria > Pseudomonadati > Pseudomonadota > Alphaproteobacteria > Rhodobacterales > Paracoccaceae > Vannielia > Vannielia litorea. The sequence goes on along the minus strand of NZ_JAHVJR010000001.1, from coordinate 2,215,687 downwards.
CCCGGCCTCGACATGGATCACCCCGTCGGCCTCATCGAACAACAGGATCTTGTCGAGCCGGGTCATGGTGATGGCGCGGCCTTCGCTGACCAGCGCGGCATCGCCGTAAGACCGGCAATTGCCGATGGCGGGGGCCTCGGTGGCCAGCGGCGCGAGGGCGGCACTGCGCTCGGGGCGGGCCAGCTCGCCGGTGGCCGATTGGACCCGGCCCCAGCCTGCCCAGCTATGTTTTTTCCAGCTCATGCGACTGCCTTGGATTTTGCCTTGAGAGAGGCCCGCTCGGCGAAGGGAAAGACCAGAAGCCCGAGGCCGATGGCGAACCAGAGAGTTGTGACGCGGATGACCGCGGTGGCGGGCACCGAGACCTCCAGCGGGATTCCGTGCAGCTTGAGCAGCGCGATCATCGCCGCCTCCGCCCCGCCAACGCCACCGGGCGCACCGGTGAGGCCGCCCGCGAGGGTGGAAAACACGAAGATCGCCACGGCGTTGAAGAAGCCGATATCGGCGCCCATCCAGCCCAGCAGCAGGTGGAAGGCATAGCCCTCGGCCACCCAGCCTGCGAGGCCCAGCGTGAGCGAGCCTGCGATCACCGGCGCGGTGGAGAACTCCTTGAGCGAGCGGGCGGCGGAGCGGATGCGGGCAAAGAGCCGGGGCAGCCAGCCGGTGGTGCGGTAGGCCAACGTGACCAGCGCGGTCAGCAGGGCCGGGCGGGTGGCGACGACGGCGGCGACCAGTGCCAGTACGGCGACGGTGAGCGCGCCCTTGATGCCCATCGTGGAGAGCGAAAGCGCGCCCGCGAGGATAAGGCCCATTGCGGCGAGGTCGGAAGCACGGTCGACCAGCACGAGGGGTGCGGAGCGGGTGAAGGGCCAACCCGCCTCACGGCTGATCCAGCGCATCCGCACCAGTTCGCCAACCCGGCCCGGCGTGGCCGTCATCGCGAAGCCGCCGAGGAAGTGGCGGATGTTGGCGCGTAGGCCGAGCGGGATGCCGAGGCGGCAGGCGAAGAGGTGCCAGCGCAGGCCACGGAAGAGGTAGTTGACGAGGCTGAGGGCCAGCAGGGCGGCGAGTTGCAGCACCGAGAGCTGCATGACCTGCTCCCAGCTCTCCTCCCAGCCGCCCGCGAGGGCGAGGCCAAGGAAGCCGAGGGCGAAGAGACCGAGAAGCACGAGCACAAAGTAAAGCTCCCGCCCCACGCGGGGCAGGCCGGGGCGCCGTTTGGTGCCGGGAGATGAGCTGCTCGTCGCCATTGTCATTGCTCGCTCGGGTAGCAACAGATTAGGGCAATAATGTGAAGTTGTTTCCGTTTTCTCAACGGTTAAACGGAAACGGGCCGCCCGGTGTGGGGCGGCCCGATCTGCGGTGCTAAAGCTGCGCGATGGGCGCGCAGTCTATGCGGTTAGACGATGGTGGCCTGAGTGGCGGCGCGCAGCTCTTCTTCGGTCACGCCATCGGCGAGTTCGACGATCTTGAGACCGCCCTCGACCACATCGAGCACGCCGAGGTTGGTGATGATCCGGTCGACCACGCCGGTGCCGGTGAGCGGCAGGGTGCATTCCTTCAGCACCTTGCTGTCGCCGTGCTTGTTGGTGTGGTCCATCACCACGATCACGCGGCCGACGCCGGCGACGAGATCCATCGCGCCGCCCATGCCCTTCACCAGCTTGCCGGGGATCATCCAGTTGGCGAGATCGCCGTTCTCGGCCACTTCCATCGCGCCAAGGATCGCCGCGGCAATCTTGCCGCCGCGGATCATGCCGAAGCTGGTGGCGCTGTCGAAATAGCTGGTGCGGCGCAGCTCGGTGATGGTCTGCTTGCCGGCGTTGATCAGGTCGGGGTCTTCCTCACCCTCGAAGGGGAAGGGGCCCATGCCGAGCATGCCGTTTTCCGATTGCAGGGTGATGTCCTTGTCGCCGACGTAGTTTGCCACGAGCGTCGGGATGCCGATGCCGAGGTTCACATACCAGCCGTCTTCGAGCTCATCCGCCGCGCGGGCGGCCATTTGATTGCGATCCCAAGGCATTATGCGTCCTCCTTCTTGCGCGTAGTGCGCTGCTCGATCCGCTTTTCGTGCTCGCCCTGAATGATGCGATGCACGTAGATGCCGGGCAGGTGGATGTGGTCGGGGTCGAGGCTGCCGGTGGGCACGATCTCTTCGACCTCCATCACGCAGACCTTGCCGCACATGGCCGCCGGCGGGTTGAAGTTGCGGGCGGTCTTGCGGAAGACGCAGTTGCCGGTCTCGTCGGCCTTCCAGGCCTTGACGATTGCGACATCGGCGAAGATGCCCTCTTCAAGGATGTAATCCTTGCCGCCGAAGCTCTTCACTTCCTTGCCCTCGGCGATCACCGTGCCGACGCCGGTGGCGGTGTAGAAGCCGGGGATGCCGCAGCCGCCGGCGCGCATGCGCTCGGCAAGGGTGCCCTGCGGGTTGAACTCAAGCTCCAGCTCGCCGGAGAGATACTGCCGCATGAACTCGGCGTTCTCGCCCACGTAGGAGCTGAGCATCTTCTTGATCTGCTTGGTATCGAGCAGCTTGCCGAGACCAAAACCGTCGACGCCACAGTTGTTGGAGGCGATCGTCAGATCCTTGGTGCCGCTCTCCACGATGGCGTCGATCAGAAGCTCGGGGATGCCGCAGAGGCCGAAACCGCCCGCCGCGATGAACATGCCGTCGAACAGGAGGCCGTCGAGCGCCTCCGCCGCGGAGCCGTAGACTTTTTGCATGGGAACTCCTCTTTGCGCTGGCCCCGTTGTCACGCGGCGCGGGGGAGGAGTCAATGAAATGCTGCGGTGCGGCGGGGGCGGCGCGCCTGCTGCGCTGGGATCAGCCTTGCTGCTCGGCCTCGGAGGCCTCGCCCTGCTTGCGGGCCTCGCGCCGGTCGAACCACTCGAAGACCCAGGCGAGGGTCAACCCGGCAAGGCCCCAGACAAAGACGGCGCCCAGCGTATAGCCCGCGATCTGGGGGCCGCTCATCTCGGCGCCCGCCTGCACGCTGTCCACATAGGCGCCGGCCGCACGGACCAGCCCGTAGGCCACCCCGCAGATTGGCATGACCACCATGGGGTTGATGCAATCGTAGATCTTGCGGAACATCCGGCGCCTCTTCTGCTGTGCAAAACGTGGTTAATCAGCGTTTCAGGCAGGAGAGGCGCGAGATTGCGGTAATCCCGTGGCAGGGGTTACTTTTTGGCGGCTTTCTTCTTCGCCGGGGCTTTCTTGGCGGCGGGCTTCTTGGCCGTTGTTTTCTTGGCCGCCGCCTTTTTGGCGGGGCGCTTCTTGCCCTTGGAGGCGGCCTTCTCGGCGATCAGCTCAACGGCGGCTTCCATGGTAAATTGCTCCGGTTCGGAGCCCTTGGGGAGGGTGGCGTTGATCTTGTCCCACTTCACGTAGGGGCCGTACTTGCCCTCCATGATCGCCACCGGGCCGCCCGCTTCGGGGTGCTCGCCCAGCTCGCGCAGGGTCTTGGCAGCGCCGCGACCGCCGCGCGAGGCGACCTTTTCGGCCAAGAGCTGGACGGCGCGGTTCATCCCTACTTCCCAGACCTCATCGAGGCCCTCGAGGTTGGCGTTGGTGCCGCCCCGGTCGGAGGTGCTTTCGGCGTGCTTCAGATATGGCCCATAGCGCCCGATGTTGGCCCAGACGTTCACGCCATCTTCGGGGTGCGTGCCGATCAGGCGGGGCAGGGAGAGCAGCTTGACGGCGGTGGCCAGCTCCAGCTCTTCAGGCTTCCACTCCTTGGGGACCGACTGGCGCGGGGGCTTCTTGTTGTCTTCCGTCACCTCGCCGCGCTGGACGTAGGGGCCGAAGCGGCCCTTCATGACCCAGATTTTGTCTCCACCGTCCTCGCCCAGCAGCTTGCCCTCGGGCGGGATCGCGCTTTTCTCGGCCTCGGGATCGGGCGGGCCGAAGGGGCGGGTGTAGCGGCATTCGGGGTAGTTCGAGCAGCCGATGAAGGCCCCGCCGGAGCGGGCGGTGCGCATGGAGAGCCGGCCCTTGCCGCAGTTGGGGCAAAGGCGGGGGTCGCCGCCCTCGGGCAGGGGCGGGAAGAGGTGCGGCTCGAGCACCTCGTTGATCTTTTCGAGCACCTCGGTGATGCGCAGCTCGGAGGTCTCTTCGATCGCGGCCTTGAAATCACGCCAGAAACTGGCGAGCACCGAGGTCCACTGAGCATCGCCTGCCGAGATCTCGTCGAGCTCTTCCTCAAGCTTGGCGGTGAACTCGTAGCCCACGTAGCGGCGGAAATAGTTGGTGAGGAACACCGTCACCAAGCGGCCCTTGTCCTCGGGGATGAGGCGGCCCTTGTCCTTGGTCACATACTCCCGGTCCTGAATCGTGGTGACGATCGAGGCGTAGGTGGAGGGGCGGCCGATGCCGAGCTCTTCCATCCGCTTGACCAGCGTGGCCTCGGTGTAGCGGGGCGGGGGCTGGGTGAAATGCTGCTCGGGCGTGACCGACTGCTTGGCGGTGGCATCGCCCTCGGCGACCTGCGGCAGGCGGCGGTCGTCGTCATCGACCACCTCGTCGTCGCGGCCCTCTTCATAGACCTTCAGGAACCCGTCGAAGAGCACCACCTGACCGGTGGCGCGCAGCTCGACCTGCCCGTCCTTGGAGCCGACCGTCACCGTGGTGCGCTCGAACTTCGCGCTGGCCATCTGGGAGGCGAGGGTGCGCTTCCATATCAGGTCGTAGAGCTTGCGCTGGTCGGCCTCGAGATTGAGGCTGTCAGGGTCCGCGCTCATATCCGTGGGGCGGATACATTCGTGGGCTTCCTGCGCGTTCTTGGCCTTGTTCTTGTAGATGCGCGGCTCGCCCGGCACATACTCTTTGCCGAAACGCGCGCCGATGGCATCGCGGGCGGCGGCGACGGCCTCGGGGGCCATGTCTATGCCATCCGTCCGCATGTAGGTGATGTGCCCGGCCTCGTAGAGCCGTTGCGCCGTGCCCATGCAGGCCCGTGCGCCCATGCCGAACTTGCGGGAGGCCTCCTGTTGGAGCGTGGAGGTCATGAAGGGCGGCGAGGGGTTGCGGGTGTTGGGCTTGGCCTCGACCGACTGCACCGAGAGGTCTCGGCTGTTGATCGCCTGAACGGCCAGCTCCGCGGCGGTCTCGTTCTCGATGTCGTAGCGGTCGAGCTTCTTGCCGCCCAGAACGGTGAGCCGGGCCTCGAAGTTCTGGCCACGCGGGGTGGTGAGCATGGCCTTGACCGACCAGTACTCGCGGGCGCGGAAAGCCTCGATCTCCATTTCGCGCTCGACGATGAGGCGCAGGCAGACGGACTGCACGCGGCCAGCGGAACGGGCACCGGGCAGCTTGCGCCAGAGCACGGGGGAGAGGTTGAAGCCGACGAGATAATCGAGCGCGCGGCGGGCGAGGTAAGCCTCGACCAGCTCCATATCAATGTCGCGCGGCTCGGCCATGGCCTTGGTCACGGCATCCTTGGTAATCGCGTTGAAGGTGACGCGTGAAACCGGCGTATCCTTCTTGATCGACTTGCGCTTGGTCAGCGCCTCCTTGAGGTGCCAGCTGATCGCCTCGCCTTCGCGGTCGGGGTCGGTTGCGAGGATGAGGGCGTTGTCGTCCTTCAGGGCGTTGGCGATGGCGGCGACGTGCTTTTTGCTGTCGGAGGCCACCTCCCATTTCATCTCGAACTCATGCTCGGGATCGACCGAGCCATCCTTTGGCGGCAGGTCGCGGACGTGGCCGTAGGAGGCCAGAACGGTATAGTCGGAGCCCAGATATTTGTTGATTGTCTTGGCCTTGGCGGGGGACTCGACAACGACAACTGGCATGGGGCGCCTTTCAGGGCTGGGGGGTGACTCGAATTGGCGCGCAACATGTGGGGGCTGTTGCCGCCTTGTCAATGGAGCCATTCACGCCTCGGTGCCGGGCCTCGCGCGGGCGCGCGTGGGGTAGCCTCCGGGGGTGGCGGATCACGCAGTCTTGACGATGAGGCCGCCGGGCTGGCGGGCGATCCGGCCATCGAGCTCAAGCGAGAGCAGGTTCTCGGAGAGGCGCTGGGCCGGCACCGATAGGTCGCGTGCGAGCTGGTCTTCGGCCATCGGCGAGGGGCCGATGAGGCCTAGGATGCGGGCGTGGAGGCTGGCGGTCTCGGCCTTGGGGCGCTCGGGCGCGCGGGGCAGGTCGGCGGGCTGGGGGGACTCGGGTTGAGTTGGCTGGGCGGCGGGGCCGAGCGCCTCCAGCACGTCATCGGCGCCGCGCACGAGGGTCGCGCCATCGCGAATGAGCATGTTGCAGCCCGAGGCGCGGGCATCGAAGGGGTGGCCGGGCACGGCAAGCACCTCGCGGCCCTGATCCAGCGCCATGCGGGCGGTGATGAGGCTGCCGGAGCGGGCACCTGCCTCGACCACCACCACGGCGCGGGCGAGGCCGGAGATGATGCGGTTGCGCTTGGGAAAATGCCGCGCCTGTGGCTGCAGGCCCGGCGGCTCCTCGGAGAGGATCAGCCCGCCCTCGGCGATCCGGGCCATCAGCGCGGCGTTCTCTTGCGGGTAGGTCACATCAACCCCGCCCGCGACCACGGCGATGGTGCCACTGTCCAGCGCGGCCTTGTGAGCCTCAGCATCGACCCCGCGGGCGAGGCCGGAGGCGATGACATGGCCGGCGCGGCCCAGCTCCCCGGCCAGCCGCCCGGCCATGCGGCGACCGAGGGAGGAGGCGTTGCGCGCGCCGATCACGGCGAGAGTGGGCTTGTTGATAAGAGTGAGGTCGCCCTGCGCCCAGAGCAGGGGCGGGGCATCGGGGAGGTCACGCAGGGCGGTGGGGTACTGCGGCTCGCCCGCGGCAATGAGCCGGGCGCCGTGGCGCTTGCCAGCGGCGAGTTCCTTGGCGGCGAGATCGCGGGGGAAGACATGATACTGGCTCACCCCGGCGGCCGCGGCGACCTGCGGCAGGGCCTCGAGGGCGGCAGCGGCGCTGCCATGCTCGGCCATCAGGCGATAGAATGTCGTGGGGCCCACCCGGCGAGAGCGCAAGAGACGAAGCCACGCCAGCTTATCTTCTTCCGAGGTGGGTGGTGCGAGGGGGGGTGGGGAAGAAAACAAATCCACGCCAACGTCGCTCCGTCTGCTTGCAGGTTCTGTTTTAGGCTTGAGTGGTTAACCGGCTATTAACGAGCCGGGAGATTTTGGGCAGAAATGCGAAATTTTTCTCGCGGCGTAGGGATTCCGCCGATTTATCAATGTAAATCATGCGCTTGGCGGACGTGGCGGGTTTGAAGTCATCCGCCACACCGAAAAACCGGGGCGGCATGCACCCCGGTGCCTTCCGAAACATGGTTAACCGCGCAGGGTCAGGCGCCCGCACCGCCAACGGTCAGGCCACCGATCCGCAGGGTGGGCAGGCCCACGCCGACCGGAACCCATTGGCCCGCCTTGCCGCAGGTGCCGATGCCGGGATCGAGCGCCATGTCATTGCCGATGGCGGTGATGTTCTTCAGCGAGGTCGCGCCGTCGCCGATGAGGGTGGCGCCTTTCACCGGCGCGCCGACCTTGCCGTTCTTCACCCGGTAGGCCTCGGTGCAGGAGAAGACGAACTTGCCGGAGGTGATATCGACCTGCCCGCCGCCGAAGCCGACGGCGTAGAGCCCGTCTTCCAGCCCGGCGAGAATCGAGTCTGGGCTTTCGGTGCCGCCGAGCATGTAGGTGTTGGTCATCCGGGGCATCGGCGGGTGGGCGTGGCTCTGGCGGCGGCCGTTGCCGGTGGCGGGCACGCCCATTAGGCGGGCGTTCTGACGATCCTGCATGTAGCCGACGAGCACGCCATCCTCGATCAGGGAGGTCTTGGACGAGGGCGTGCCTTCGTCATCCACCGAGATCGAGCCGCGGCGGTCGGGGATGGTGCCGTCATCCACCACGGTCACGCCCTTGGCGGCGACCTGCTGGCCCATCAGCCCGGCGAAGGCCGAGGTGCCCTTGCGGTTGAAGTCGCCCTCCAGCCCGTGGCCCACTGCCTCATGCAGCAGGATGCCGGGCCAGCCGGGGCCAAGCACCACATCCATCACCCCGGCGGGCGCTGGCTCGGCGCCGAGGTTCACCAGAGCGATTCGCAGCGCCTCGCGGGCGGCGGGTTGCCACATGGCCGGGTCAATCAGCCCGCCCAGCTCCACCCGGCCCCCGCCGCCGTGGCTGCCGCTCTCGCGGCGGCCGTTCTCCTCGACGATGAGCGACACGTAGATGCGGGTCATGGGCCGGGTGTCGGAGACGGTGGTGCCATCGGGGCGGAGGATCACCACCTCTTGCAGGGCGGCGGAGAGTGAGGCGGAGACCTGAACCACCCGGCTGTCGAGATCGCGGGTGAAGGCATCTATCTCCGCAAGGGTCTCGATCTTGACCGGGAATTCGACTCCCTCGATCGGATCGGCATCGCCGTAGAGCCGCCGGTTGGTGGCTTGCGGGCCGGGGGCGAGCACGCCGCCGCCGTCGCCCACGGCAAGCCGCGCGGTCTCGGCGGCGCGCAGCAGCGCCTTTTCGGAGAGCTCGGTGGAATGGGCGTAACCGGAGGTCTCGCCCTTCACCGCGCGCAGGCCGAATCCCTCGGATGTATCGAAGCTGGCGGTCTTTACCCGGCCATCCTCGAACACGAGGCTCTCGGAGGCGCGGCGCTCCAGAAACAGCTCGCCATCTTCGGCGCCATCGGTGGCCGCACGGAGCGCCCGCAGGGCTGCGCCCTCGTCGAGGCTTGTTTCAAAGGGGCGGAAGCTGCTGGACATTTCATTTCCTCGGTCGATTTTTCCGGCCCGCGCGCCACATTGCCGCGCTGGAACCGCTTGAGAGATCGGATGTAATATGGTTTGAGACGCGCGAAGGAACAACGGGTGGACCGCGAACGCCACCCCGCAGACGCGCTTCAGGACAAGCGAAGGGACGTGCCGATGAAGATTTCCAAGCTCCTTGCCGCCGTGACGACCGGCCTCATGATGGCCTTTCACGGTGTTGCCGCCCACGCCCAGGACGGGATCGAGGGGCTCGAATCCATCGGCAAGCCGCATGAAAAGGGCATTGCCTGGCAGCCCGCCGCCACCGAGCTGGCGCGCGACATTCATTGGCTGGAGGGCATGGTGAACGTGATCATCATCGCCATCTCGCTCTTCGTGGTGGCGCTGCTGGCGATCATCATCCTGCGCTTCAACCAGAAGTCGAACCCGAAGCCTGCCAACTTCACCCACAACACCCCGCTTGAAATCGCATGGACCCTCGGGCCCATCGTGATCCTCGTGTTCATCGGCGCCTTCTCGCTGCCGGTGCTGTTCAAGCAGCAGGAAATCCCTGAGCCGGAACTGACCATCAAGGCCACCGGCTACCAGTGGTACTGGGGCTACGAGTACCCTGAAGAGGGCATTGCCTTCGACAGCCTGATGCTCGCCCGCGACGAGCTGGAAGAGTACGGCTACGCCCCCGACGAGTACCTGCTGGCGACCGACAACGCCGTGGTGATCCCGGTCGATACCGTTGTCGTCGTCCGTGTGACCGGTGCCGACGTGATCCACTCCTGGACCATTCCCGCCTTCGGTGTGAAGCAGGATGCCGTGCCGGGCCGGACTGCCGAGCTGTGGTTCAAGGCCGAGCGCGAAGGTGTGTACTTTGGCCAGTGTTCCGAGCTCTGCGGCAAGGACCACGCCTATATGCCGATCACCGTGAAGGTGGTGAGCCAGGAGGCCTATGCCCAGTGGCTTGAGATGGCCACTGAGGAATTCGCCGGGCGCGCGCCTTCGGTGAAGGTGGCTTCGGCCGACTGAACAGTCTTCCGGGCGGGCCGATGAGGCGCCGCCCGGCCATGTGCTACTGCGCGGGCGATGCGAACAGGACCCGCTAGGGAGGCAGACGATTTGAGCGACGTGAATGCATATGAGCGGACGGAAGAGCCGGGCTTCGGGGACTATGTTGCCCTGTTGAAGCCGCGCGTGATGTCGCTTGTGGTTTTCACCGCGATGGTGGGCCTGCTGGTTGCGCCGGTGCCGGTGCATCCGTTCATCGCCTTCACCTCCATCCTCTTCATCGCCATCGGGGCAGGGGCCTCGGGTGCGCTGAACATGTGGTGGGATGCCGACATCGACGCCGTGATGAGCCGGACGCAGAAGCGCCCGATCCCGGCGGGCAAGGTGCAGCCGGGCGAGGCGCTGGGCCTCGGCGTGGCGCTCTCTGGCCTTTCGGTGATGATGCTCGGCCTTGCGGCCAACCTCGCCGCCGCCGCTCTGCTGGCTTTCACCATCTTCTTCTACGCGGTCATCTACACGATGATCCTCAAGCGCTGGACGCCGCAGAACATCGTGATCGGTGGTGCTGCCGGGGCCTTCCCGCCGATGGTGGGATGGGTGGCGGCCACTGGCTCGGTGAGCCTTGAGGCCGTGCTGATGTTCGGCCTGATCTTCTTCTGGACACCGCCGCACTTCTGGGCGCTCTGCCTGTTCATGAAGTCGGACTATGCCGACGCCAAGGTGCCGATGCTGACCGTGACCCACGGCCATGACGCCGCGCGCCGCCAGATCTTCATCTACACCCTCGTGCTGGCCGCCTCGGCGCTGGCGCTGGGCTTCACCTCGATTGCCGGGCCGGCATACATCGCCACCGCCTTGGTGATGAACGCGCTTTTCGCCAAGGGCGCATGGGCCATTCTTCGGCGGACGACCGAGGCCGCGCAGGCGGATGGCTACAAGGTCGAGAAGAGCTTCTTCAAGCTGTCGCTGATCTACCTGACGCTGCACTTTGGTGCCCTGCTGGCCGATGCCGCGCTGCGGGCGCTCGGCCTGATCGGGGGCGCGGCATGATCCGGGCGGAACATGAGCTGCACCAGCGCCGGCTGGGCCGGAACGTGGGCGTTGCCCTGTCGCTGGTGGCGCTGATCGCCATCGTGCTGGGCCTGACCTTTGTGAAGGTCACCCGCGGCGGCGGCGCGGCGGCGCTCGAAGGCTTCGACCACGCGGTGCGCCCCGGCATGACCACGCCCGAGACCACTGCAGGGGAGGGCAACTGATGGCCGCTCCCGAAAAGCAGAACGCCCGTGTTGCGCTTTATGCGGTGAGCGTTGTCGTCTTCATGGGCGCTATGGCTTGGGTGGCGGTGCCGTTCTACAACTGGTTCTGCAAGGTCACCGGCTACGGCGGCACCACCTCGGTGGCCGAGGGCAGCAGCGACGTGGTGCTCGACCGCGAGATTACTGTGCGCTTCGATGCCAACCTCGACGCCAAGATGGCGTGGGAGTTCAAGCCGGTGCAGCAGAAGATGACGCTGAAGATCGGCGAGACCGGCCTTGCCTTTTACGAAGCCTACAACCCGACCGACCGGCCGATTGCCGGGCAGGCCAGCTACAATGTGGCCCCCTTCGTCGCTGGCGGATATTTTGACAAGATCGACTGCTTCTGCTTCACCGAGCAGGTGCTGCAACCCGGCGAGCGGGTGCAGATGCCGGTGAGCTTTTATGTCGACCCGGAGATCGTGAACGACCGCGATGCCAAGTTCACAAACTCGATCACCCTGAGTTATACCTTCTACGAAATCGACCTGCCGGAAGAGCAGGCGGCCCTGCAAGGCTCCGCTGACGCGGCTGTGGCGCAGAACTAACGAGAGACACTGAAAAGACCGTCCGAGGACCCAAACATGGCCCACGAAAAGAACCACGACTTCCATATTCTCAATCCCTCGATCTGGCCCTTTGCAGGTGCCGTTGCGGCCTTCGTCATGCTGTTTGGCGCGGTGCAATGGATGTCTCCGCAGGTTGAGACCAACCAGCCCTGGATCTTCCTGCTGGGCTTCATCGGCGTGCTCTACGTCATGTTCGCCTGGTGGTCCGAGGTGGTGGACGAGAGCCAGGTCGGCGATCACACCCCCGTGGTGCGGATCGGCCTGCGCTACGGCTTCATCCTCTTCATCATGTCGGAGGTGATGTTCTTCGCCGCATGGTTCTGGAGCTTCTTCAAGCACGCCATGTATCCGATGAATCCCGAGGTGGATCAGGCCCCTGCCGTCGACGGCATCTGGCCGCCCGCCGGGATCGAAACCTTCGACCCGTGGCACCTGCCGCTGATCAACACCCTGATCCTGCTCTGCTCGGGCATGGCCGCCACCTGGGCGCACCACGCGCTGGTGCATGAGAACAACCGCAAGGCCATGGCCGAAGGGCTGATCCTTGCCGTGGTGCTGGGCCTGATCTTCACCGTGCTGCAGGCCTACGAATATAGCCACGCGGCCTTCGGCTTCTCGGGCAACATCTACGGTGCCAACTTCTTCATGGCGACCGGCTTCCACGGCGCGCATGTAATCATCGGCACGATCTTCCTGTTCATCTGCTACCTGCGCCTGCGGGCCGGGCACTTCAGCCAGGAAAAGCACATCGGCTTCGAGGCTGCCGCCTGGTACTGGCACTTCGTGGACGTGGTCTGGCTCTTCCTCTTCGCCGCGGTCTACATCTGGGGCGGCTGAGGCTGGTGCAGAGTCGGGACAGCTCCCGACCTACGAGATACCAACGCGGGCCGGAGACGGCCCGCGTTCGGCTTTGAAGGACACCCCATGCGCTACCTCTTCCCGGCCATCCTCGGCATCTGCGGCATCGCCATTCTGGTGAGCCTCGGCACGTGGCAGTTGCGGCGGCTGGCGTGGAAAGAGGCGATGCTGGCGGAGATCGACGCGCGGATCACCGCCACCCCGGTGGCTGTGCCGGCCGCGCCCGACCCGGAGGCCGACCGCTACCTGCTGGTCGAGGCAGAGGGCGATCTGGGCGGGGAGGGGCTGATGGTGCTGGCGTCGATCAAGCAGGTGGGCGCGATCCACCGGTTCATCACCACGCTGACCACGCTGGAGGGCCGGGTGCTGCTGGTCGATCTCGGTTACCGCAGGATCGTCTCGGCGGATGCCTCGGTGCCTGAGGGGGCCGTGCGGCTCACCGGCAACCTGCACTGGCCCGAAGAGATCGACAGTTACACCCCCGCGCCCGATGGCACCCTTTGGTTTGCCCGCGATGTGCCCGCGATGGCCGAGGCGCTTGGCGCGGAGCCGGTGCTTATCGTCACCCGCGACGTCACCCCCGGCTCAAGCATCACCCCGCTGCCGGTGAGCAGCGCCGGCATCCCCAATGACCACCTTGAATATGCGCTCACGTGGTTCGGGCTGGCGCTGGTGTGGCTGGGGATGACACTCTTCCTCATGTGGCGTATCAAGCGCCGCACCGTCTGAAGGACTTCCCATGCGCTATATCTCCACCCGGGGGCAGGCCCCCGTTCTGAGCTTTGAAGAGGCCATGCTGACCGGCCTCGCCCGTGACGGCGGGCTCTACCTGCCCGAGACCGTGCCCACGATGAGCGAGGCAGAGATCGCGGCGCTGGCCGGGGTGAGCTACGAAGAGGCGGTGGCGCGGGTGATCGCGCCCTTCATCGGCGATGCACTGGGCACGCCGGAGGAGGTGAAGGCGCTGATCGGGCGGGCCTATGCGGGCTTTGGCCACCCGGCGCGGGCGCCGCTGAAGCAACTCGCCGACAACCACTTTCTGCTGGAGCTGTTCCACGGGCCTACGCTGGCGTTCAAGGACTTTGCCATGCAGCTCATCGGCCAGATGTTCCAGACCGTGCTGAAGCGCAACGGCCGCAAGATCACCATCGTCGGTGCCACCTCGGGTGATACAGGTTCGGCGGCGATCGAGGCCTTCGCCGGGCTCGCCAACGTGGATGTGTTCATCCTCTTCCCGCATGGCCGGGTTTCGGAGGTGCAGCGGCGGCAGATGACCACGCCGGAGGCGGCGAATGTTCATGCGCTGGCCGTCGATGGCGATTTTGACGATTGCCAAGGGATGCTGAAGGAGATGTTCGCGGATTTCGACTTCCGCGACGAGGTTGGTCTGGCGGGCGTGAACTCGATCAACTTTGCCCGGGTGCTGGCGCAGATCGTCTACTACTTCACCTCCGCCGTGGCGCTGGGTGCGCCGCACCGGAAGGTCAGCTTTGCCGTGCCCACGGGCAACTTTGGCGACATCTTCGCGGGCTTCCTCGCCAAGCAGATGGGCCTGCCGATCGAGCAGCTGATCGTGGCGACCAACCAGAACGACATTCTGCACCGCTGCCTGACCACGGGCGACTATGCCAAGGCCGGGGTGAAGCCCTCGATCAGCCCGTCGATGGACATCGAGGTCAGTTCAAATTTTGAACGCGCGCTGTGGTTTGCCTATGGCAAGGACGGTGCGGCGGTTTCGGCGCTGATGGACGAGCTGAAAGCCGGCAAGTTCCGCGTGAGCGAGAACGCGATGGGCGCGCTGACGGAGCATTACACCTCTGGCCGGGTCAGCGAAGACGAGACCAAGGCGGAAATTGAACGCATGTTCAAGGAGACCGGCGAGGTGATCTGTCCGCATACCGCCGTAGGCACCCGCGTGGCCCGCGACCACCTTGGCGCGACCCCGGTGGTGACCTTGGCGACGGCGCATCCGGCCAAGTTCCCCGCGGCGGTGGAGGAAGCCTGCGGCGTGCATGCTGCCCTTCCCAACCGCATGGCTGACCTATATGACAGGTCGGAACGGGTGACGCGGGTCGAGAACGACCTTGGCGCCATCGAAGCTCTCATCAGGGAAAGGCGGTCTGCGTGAGCGTGCAAATCGACAGGCTTGGCAATGGAATGCGTATCGTGACCGAGGCGATGCCCGGTCTTGCGAGTGCCTCCGTTGGCCTGTGGATCAACGCAGGCGGGCGCCATGAGCGGGTGGAGCAGAACGGGATTGCCCACTTCCTCGAGCACATGGCCTTCAAGGGCACGGCGCGGCGCTCGGCGCTGCAGATTGCCGAGGAAATCGAGGACGTTGGCGGCTACATCAACGCCTACACCGGCCGTGAGATGACCGCCTATTACGCCCGCGTTCTGGCCGCCGATGTGCCGCTCGCGCTGGATGTGATTGCCGATATCGTGCTGGAACCGGCCTTCGACCTTGGCGAGATCGAGGTGGAGCGCGGGGTTATCCTGCAAGAGATCGGGCAGGCGCTGGACACGCCGGATGACATCATCTTTGACTGGCTTCAGGAGGCCGCCTATCCGGGGCAGGCGATGGGTCGCACCATCCTTGGCCCGCCCGAGCGGATTCAGGCCTTTGGCCGGGGCGATCTGGCGGGCTTCGTGGCCGAGCACTACGGGCCGGAGCATCTGGTGTTGGCTGCGGCTGGCGCGGTGGACCACGACCAGATCGTGAAGCTGGCAGAAAAGGCCTTTGGCCACCTCACCCCGCGCCCGATGCGCAGCGAGGAGCCTGCGCGGTTTGTTGGCGGTGAGACGCGCGAGATCCGCCCGCTGGAGCAGGTGCATTTCGCGATGGGGCTGGAGAGCCCGAATTATCGCGACCCCGATATCTACACCGCACAGATCTACGCCAGCGCGATGGGCGGCGGCATGTCGTCCCGCCTGTTTCAGGAGCTGCGGGAGAAGCGCGGCCTCTGCTACTCGATCTATGCCCAGGCCGGTGCCTACGGCGACACTGGCCTCATGACGATATACGCGGGCACCAGCGGCGAAGATATCGCCGGGCTGTCCGAGGTCGTCATCGACGAGCTGCGCCGGGCGGGGGATGATCTGAGCCATGCCGAGCTGGAGCGCGCCCGCAACCAGCTGAAGGCCGGGCTGCTGATGGGGCTGGAAGGCCCCTCCAGCCGTGCCGAGCGGAATGCGCGGATGGTCACCATCTGGGATCGCGTGCCTGCCACCGCCGAAACGGTCGAGAAGATCGACGCGGTGACCCTCGACGACCTGCGCGGCTTTGCCTCGCGGCTTGCCTCCGAAGCGCCCGCCGCGCTGGCGCTTTATGGCCCCGCCGAGCGCGCGCCCGGCTTGAGCGGGCTGAAGGAGCGGCTGGCGGCCTGATGCGGCTGGGGCGGCGAAAGGTTCGGATCGATACGCCGCGCCTGCTGCTGCGCCCGCCCGCCCATGGCGACTTTCGGGCATGGAGCGACCTGCGCCGGGACAGCCGCGAATTTCTGACACCCTGGGAGCCGACCTGGGCCAACGACCATCTTTCGCGCAAAAGCTTTACAAATCGTGTCTACTGGGCGCAGCGGGCGATTGGCGGCGGCTCTGCGGTGCCGCTCTTCCTGTTCAAGCGCGAGACCGAGGGGCTGCTGGGGGCGATCACGCTCGACAACATTCGTCGCGGCCCGGCGCAGTCGGGCACCCTTGGCTACTGGATTGGCGAGCCGTTCAAGCGGCAGGGGTTCATGAAGGAAGCCATTGAAGCGGTTGTGCATTATGGCTTCACCGGGCTGGACCTGAGCCGCATCGAGGCCGCTTGCCTGCCCGAAAACGCCGCCTCGCGCGGGGCGCTGGAGAAATGCGGCTTCAAATACGAGGGCGTGGCCCAGAGCTACCTGCAGATCAACGGGCGGTGGCGAAATCATGTGCTTTACGCCAATTTGCGCCGCGATCGGCGGGGGCGGACCGAGGCGGGCGCGTAAACTTTTCGTGCAGGGCGGGACGGGGCCGTTTTTTGCGGTAGCGTGAGCGGCAGGAGGCGCCGCCCATGCTCAGACCGTTCACCGCCCTTGCCGGGCTCATCGCATTTGCCAGCACCGCAGCCGCGCAGGACCGGCGGCCATCGCATTGCATCGCTCTGGCCGAGGCGACGCCCGGCATGGCCTATGTGCAAAAGGCCTCGTGGGCCGCGCCGGTGGACGAGGATGCGGTGCGGATCACCTACGTGGATCATTCGGTTTACGTGATCCAGACCGAGGGCGGGCTGGCGGTGGCGACCGATTACAACGGCTACCTCGGGCCGGAGGATCTGGTGCCGGATGTGGCGACGATGAACCACGCGCACAGCTCGCATTGGACACCCAACCCCGACCCGCGCATCCCGAACGTGCTGAAGGGCTGGGGCGATGGCGAGGGACCGGCGGACCATCACCTCGACCTTGGGGAAATGTTGATCCGCAATGTGCCGACCGATATTCGCCAGGGCTTTGGCGGGGTGGAGGAGGATGGCAACTCGATCTTCGTCTTCGAGGTTGCGGGGCTGTGCATTGGCCATCTTGGCCACCTGCATCACGAGCCGAACGCGGAGCAATACGCGGCGCTCGGGCGGCTCGACGTGGTGATGGCGCCGGTGGATGGCGGCATGACGGTGGACATTGCCACCATGCAGAGCATCGTGAGCCGCCTGCGCTCGTCCATCGTGCTGCCGATGCACTGGTTTTCGGGCTACTCGCTGGAGCAGTTTCTGGAGGGCATGGCGGGCGAGTTCGTGATCGACCGGCGCGTTGACAGTTCGTTTACCGTGTCGCTCCGCGATCTGCCGTCACGCCCCACGATCGTGGTGCTGCAGCCTGCGGTGCTCTCTGGCTTCGATTGAATTTTGCGGCGGGCCGTGCGTAATGGCCCTATGCTGAATGATGCGACCCCCGAGATTGTTAACCGTTTTCGCGAAATTCTGCCCCAGGGCGTGGTTCGCGATGTGGAGCAAAGATACCTCGAAGAACCGAGAGACAGGTTAACGGGCCGGGCAGGGGCGGTGATTTGCCCCGGCACAGTGGAGGAGGTCGCGGCTGTCTTGCGGCTGGCCAGCGAGCTGCGCGTGGGCGTGGTGCCCTACGGCGGCGGCACGGGGCTGGTCGGCGGGCAGGTGGCGCCCGACGGGCCGGTGCCGCTGGTGCTGAGCCTCGAGCGGATGAAAGCGGTGCGTGGCATTTGGCCCGAAGAGGGCGTGATGACCGTGGAGGCGGGCGCGATTCTGGCTGATGTTCAAGGCGTTGCGGAAGAGCACGGACGGCTCTTCCCGCTGTCGCTCGCCAGTGAGGGTTCGGCCCGGATTGGCGGGCTTCTGGGCACCAATGCGGGCGGGGTGAACGTGCTGCGCTACGGCAATGCGCGGGAGCTGTGCCTTGGCGTGGAGGCGGTGCTCGCCGATGGGCGGGTGATGCGCGGGCTGAAGCGGCTGCGGAAGGACAACACCGGCTATGACCTGCGCAATCTGCTGATCGGCTCAGAGGGCACGCTGGGGGTGATTACTGCCGCGAGCCTGCGGCTGTTTCCGCGCCCCGAGAGCGTGGCGGTGGCGGTGCTGGAGGTGGAGAGCCCGGCGGCGGCGCTGGGGCTGCTGGGCCGGGCGCAAACCCTTGCAGGGCCTGCACTTTCGGCCTTTGAACTGATCGCGGGGCAGGGGCCGAGGTTTTTGGCCGAACACATGCCGCAGGTGCGCCTGCCCTGGGCCGAAGTGCCGGATTGGTGCGTGCTGATCGAGCTGGGATGCAGTGCGGGGCAGGATGCAAACGGGCTGATGGAAGCCCTGTTTTCAGAGGCTTACGAGGCGGGGCTGGTGCCTGACGGCGTGGTGGCCGCGAGCGAGGGGCAGCGGGCGGAATTGTGGGCGATGCGGGAGAGCCTGCCGGAGGGGAACCGGAAGGTGGGCTCGATCCTGTCGAACGATATTTCGCTGCCGCTGAGCGCGGTGCCGGAGTTCATTGCGCGGGCGGGGGAAGCGATTGGAAAGGCTGGGGATTTCAGGATCAACTGCTTTGGCCACATGGGCGACGGGAACCTGCATTACAACATCTTTCCGGCGGCGGGGAAGCGGCGGGCGGAGTATCCGGCGGGCTGCGGGGATGAGCTGAAAGACGTGATAAATCAGTTTCTTGCGGATTTGGAGGGCTCCTTCAGCGCGGAGCATGGGCTGGGGCGGGCCAAGGTGGGCGACTTGCAGCGCTGGGGTGACCCGGTGCGGATCGAGATGATGCGGAGCATCAAGAAGACCTTGGATCCATTGGGAATTTTGAACCCGGGCGCGATATTCAAATATGAATAGGTGGCCGGGCCGCACCCCGTTAACCACAAATTTCCTCAATACACATTCGATGCACAACTGATGCACATTCCATGCATATTCAGAATTGAATAGCTCGCAGGGGTTAACCGCCCGTGCGCGGGGGCTTGCCAGCCCGCGGGGCTTGGGGTAGCTGCGGCGCCTTTCTGACGGGAGCACGGGCGATGGACAGGCTGGCAATCGACTTTGGCACATCGAACTCGGCGGCGGCGGTCTTTGCCGGCGGCGCGGTGCGGCGGCTGCCGGTGGAGCAGGGCGCGGAGACGCTGCCGACGGCGGTGTTCTTCCCCGAAGGGGGCGGCGCGATGCGGATCGGCAGCGCGGCGGGGGCGGCGCTGATCGGCGGCGAGGAAGGGCGCTACATGCGGGCGCTGAAGAGCGTACTCGGGGTGCCGCTCTTCCACGAGAAGCGGCTGATCGAGGGCAAGCGGCGGACGCTGGCCGATGTGGTCACGGCCTTTCTGGTGCAGGTGCGGGAGCGGTCGGAAGAGTTTACCCGGGCGCGGTTCACCCGGGCGCTCTCGGGGCGGCCTGTGCGGTTTCACGAGGATGCGGAGAAGGATGCGCAGGCCGAGGCGGACCTGCGCGGCTGTTACCTGGCGGCGGGGTTCGAGGAGGTCGAGTTCATGCCCGAGCCGGAGGCGGCGGCGCGGGCGTGTCAGAGCATGGGGCAGGCCGGCGGCGTGGGGCTGATCGTGGATATCGGCGGCGGCACCAGCGACTTCACGGTGTTCCGCTCCGGCGCGGAGGTGGAGATCGTGGCGAGCCACGGCATTCGGCTGGGCGGCACGGATTTTGACCGGGTGGTCTCGGTCGCCGAGGTGATGCCGCTGCTGGGGATGGGGAGCGAGTTGCGCCGGGAGTTCGGCCCCGGGCTGCTGCCGGTGCCGCGCGCGGTGTTCGTGGACTTGGCGACATGGGCGAAGATCCCGTTTCTCTACGCGCCGGACGTGCGGCGTGAGGTGGCGGGCATGGTGAAGCTGGCGGTGGAGCCGGAGCGGCTGGGGCGGCTGGCGCGGGTGCTGGAGGACGAGTTGGGCCATGAGCTGGCCTTCGCGGTGGAGCGCGGGAAGATCGCGGCGAATGACGCGGGCGAGGGGCGGATCGGCATGGGGATGGTCGCGCCGGGGCTGGCGGCGGAGCTGAGCGCGGCGCGGATGGGCGAGGTGCTGGGCGAGGCGCGGGCGGCTTTGGGGGCGGCGGCGCGGGAGGTGCTGGCGCAGGCCGGGGTGGCGCCGGGCGATGTGCGCCGGGTGGTTCTGGTGGGCGGGTCTAGCCTGATGGGGTTTGTCGAGGCGGAGATGCGCGGGGTTTGCGGAGACGCGGAGGTGCTGCGGTCGGAAGCTTTCACGGCGGTGGTGGACGGGCTGGCGATTGCGGCTGGGTAGGTGGGGAGCGGCCTATAGCGTGCCGGTTATGGAAAGTGCTTAGCCCGGTGCGCGCTGTAAGGCGCCGGGCAGCGCCGTCCCGCCCGTCGCACCGAAGGTGCGCCGCATTATGATCGGCACGCCTTTGGCGTGACGGGGCGGCGCTTTTGGTGAGGTTGGGGGTGACCTCGGAGGTAAGATGACTGCTGTGCGATAAAGTGGCACGCACGGCCGTTGTGAGCGCCACCCCACGGGACGGCGCTGACCGGCTTGCGTTAGGGATATGGCGGGGAGCCGGGACAAGTCCCGCCCCGCACCGTCAGTGGCCCTCGTAAGCGGTGAGGGCGTGGACCTCCATGCCGAGGCCTTCGAGGCGTTTGCGGCCGCCGAGGTCGGGGAGGTCGACGATGAAGGCGCAGCCGGTGATGACGCCGCCGAGGCGTTCGACCAGCTTGATCCCGGCCTCCGCCGTGCCGCCGGTGGCGAGCAGGTCATCGACCAGCAGGATGCGCTCGCCCGCCGCGATGGCGTCGTCATGCACCTCCATCACCGCCTCGCCGTATTCCAGCGTGTAGGCCTCGGAGATCACCGTGCCGGGGAGCTTGCCCTTCTTGCGGATCGGCACGAAGCCGGTGCCGAGTTGGTGGGCGATAGCGCCGCCGAGGATGAAGCCGCGGGCCTCGAGACCCACGACCTTGTCGATCGGCGCGCCGGCGTAGGGGTGAAGCATCTGGTCGATGCAGAGCCGCATGCCGCGCGGGTCAGCAAAGAGCGTGGTGACATCGCGGAACATGATCCCCTCATGGGGGAAATCGGCGATGGTGCGGATGTAGTCGGCGACGGATTTCATCGGTGTCAGAACCGCCTACTCGGACGCCGCGCCGCTCTCGTCCTGCTCGTTCAGCGAGTTCTGGAGGATCGCCTCGGTCACCTGAAAGAGCATCGCGTTGGGGTTCTTCTGGCATTCGGCGAGGGTGATCTCGACGATCTTGGTGCCGCCGACTTCCTGCATCTTGTCGAGAAAGGCGGTGGGCTTGTCGATGGAGGCGTGGGACCAATAGCCGAGAATCCAGCCGGCGACCTGGGCCTGATCGGTCACGTTCTGGGTGACGAAGGCGGCGCGGGCGCGCTCGCAGGTCCAGCGGCCGGTGCCCATCATGTAGGCCTCGGAGAGCGCGGGCGCGGTGGTGGCCATGCAGAGGGCGGCGGCGAGGAAGGTGCGGTTCATGGTTGTCTCCCGTGTCGGTCGGCTCATTGGTAGCGGGCGGGGCCGCGGATGAGAAGGGGTCACCAGAGCTGCGGCTTGGAGACCATGAGCCAGAAGACGGCGGTGAGCGCGGCGAATGCGGGCCAGCCGAGGGCGAACCAGATGCGGTAGGCGCGGAGGGCGGAGGCGGGCAGGGGCTGGCCTGTGGCGGCGGCGGTGCGGGCGGCGTTGCGGATGCCGATTTGCAGGTGCACCACGGGCGCCCAGCAGGCGAAGGCCAGCAGGTAGAGGGCGTATGTGGCGAGCAGCCAGGGCTCGGTGAGGCTGTATCCGGCGGCGTGGATCAGGCCGAGGCCGGTGAGCGGCTGGGCGATGCCTGCCGGAGTGGTGAAGAGCCAGTCGGCCAGCACGACGTGGTTTGCCGTGTGGGCCACGGTTTGGGGGTTCTGCGTGCGCATGGCCATGACCATCTGGAAGGCGGTCCCGATCCCGGTGCCGAAGAGCACCGTGGAGGAAAGGATGTGGAGCCATTTGAGGGTTTCGTAGAGGTCCATGCGGTGGTGCCTTGGTTGGCGTTGGAGCGGGGGGCCTGCCCCCCGCACCCCCCGGAGATATTTGAGCCAAGATGAAGGGCGGGGCGAGGCGATTAATCTTGATGCGGGCTTAACGCTCGGTGTCGAGGGCGCGGGTGGTGAGCAGGAGGGCGAGGATGGGCAGGTTCTTCAACAGGGCGCCGTAGGGATCGAGCCAGAGGTGGGGCGCGATTGCGGTGAGGCCTGCGGTGTAGCCAGTGATGAGCAGGGCCTGCGCCCAGAAGGTGAGGCGCGGGCGCCAGTTGCGGAAGACGGCGGCGGCGAGGGCGAGGTCGAGCAGGCCGAAGGCGCGGGCGGCATGGGTGAGGGTGTCTGGCGGCAGGCCGGTGGCGGCGAGGTCGGGCAGGTAGCTGGCGGGCGGGGCGAAGAGGCCGAGCAGGCCGGAGACCAGCCAGAGCAGGCAGAGGGTGAGGCGCAGCACCGGGCGGAGCAGGTAGAGGCGGGCGTGCCAGAGGTCTGCCGGGGTGGGCGGCCTGCGGGCGATGAAGGTGGATGCGCCGGGGAGGGGCGTGGAGGTGGGGGCGAGGACGCCATGTTCGAGTTGTGCCAGCGCGGTGGTGGAGAAGGGGCCGGCGCGCATGGCGTCGCCCAGTCGCCCGAGGAGGCGGGCGAGGGGCATCGGGACGGGGAGCGAGGGCACGGGGCGGAGGCCGAGGTGGGCGCGGGTGGCGGCGGTGAGTTCCTTGAGGGTTAGCGTGTCGGCCCCGCCG
This sequence comes from Vannielia litorea, assembly GCF_019801175.1. NCBI lineage: Bacteria > Pseudomonadati > Pseudomonadota > Alphaproteobacteria > Rhodobacterales > Paracoccaceae > Vannielia > Vannielia litorea. The sequence goes on along the minus strand of NZ_JAHVJR010000001.1, from coordinate 2,193,017 downwards.
GTGGGGATCGGCTGGGGGCCGTTGTCCTCTTCGGTGGCGGCGAGGAGGCGTTGGGCGAGATCCTCGGCGTGGCAGGGGTTGAACCGGTGTTTGCCGCGTCCGAGCACGGGCATCAGGAAGGGGAAGGCGGCGAGGGCGCGGAGGACGGCGGAGCCGCCGTAGGCACCGTCGCCGAGCACGAGGCCGGCGCGGAGGATGGTGAGGCGGTGGCGCCCGTTCTCGGAGGCGAGCTTGGCCGTGAGTTCGCCGGTGCGGCGGGCTTCGGCGAAGGGAGTCTCGGCCTCTATGCCAGTGGCGGAGAGCAGGGTGAGGAAGCCGCCGTGGGGCAGGGCATCGTAGAGCGCGGCGGGGGCGTGCTCGTGGACGGCGGCGAAGGCGGCGGGGGAGCCGGTGAGCAGGCCCGCGCAATTGATAACGCCGTGGGCGGTGCGGGCGAGGTCTTTCCAGGAGGAGGCGCTGTGCCATTTCTCGGCGGTGAGGTCGGCTTGGAATGTTTCGAAGCCGAGGGCCTTCAGGGCTGAGGTGCGGCGGGCGATGCAGGTAACGCGGTACCCTGCCGCGCGGGCGGCATAGGCGACGTGGCGGCCGATGAAGCCATCGGCGCCGAGGAGGAGGATGTGTTTGGGGGCGGTCACGCGCGGCGGAGGGTGGCGGTGGCGGCGGCCATGGCGAGGAGCGCGCCGCCGCCCGCACGAGTGAGCCATGTCAGCACGGCGGGGCGGCGGATGGTGGCGCGGAGGCGGTCGGCGGCGAGCGCGTAGGCCAAGGCATTGAGGGCCGCGAGGGTGACGAAGGTGGCGGTGAGGATTGCGAACTGCGGGAGCAGCGGCTGCGCGGGCATGACGAACTGCGGGACGAAGGCGATGAAGAAGGCGATCGACTTGGGGTTCAGCGCAGTCACGGTGGCGGCGTGGCGGAAGATGGTGGCGGGGCGTGCCGGTTCTGCCTCTGGCCGGTCGAGGCTGGCGGCGGGCGCGCGCAGGAGCTTGAGGCCGAGGTAGGCGAGGTAGATTGCCCCGGCCCATTTGAGCAGGGTGAAGGCCGTGGCGGAGGCGGCGACGAGGGCGCCGAGGCCCGCGAGGGAGGCGCTCATGGCGATCAGGTCGCCTGCGGCGACCCCGGTGGCGCAGGCCAGCGCGGTGCGCCGGCCCTGGCTCAGCGCATAGGAGAGCACCAGCAGCACGGTGGGGCCGGGGATCAGCAGCAGGGCGGTCGAGGCGGCGGCGAAGGCGAGCCAGAGGTCGAGGGGCATGGGCGGGTCTCCTTTTGCGGGGAGGAAGCCACGGGGGGCGGGGCGGGTCAATGGGCGGCATGTGGAGTGATAGGGCGCGGTTAGGGGCAGGCGGGCAGATTGCCCACCCAACGGGTTGCGCCTATTGGGTGCGCAGGGTCAGGTAGAGGCAGGAGGGCGGCTGATGTTCGAGACGGTGACGGCGGTTCTGGATTGGTTCGGGCTTTGCGTCTTTGCGGTGACCGGGGCGCTGGTGGCCTCACGCAAGGAGATGGACGTGGTGGGCTTTGTGCTGCTCGCGGTGGTGACTGGCGTGGGGGGCGGAACGCTGCGTGACCTCGTGCTGGGGCTGGCGCCGGTGTTCTGGGTGGTGCGGCCCGAGGTGCTGCTGGTCTGCGCGGGCGTGGGGGCGCTCGTGTTCTTCGTGGCCCACATCCCGGCCTCGCGCTACCGGGTGCTGCTGTGGTTCGACGCCGTGGGGCTGGCGCTCTTTGCCGTCACCGGCGCGGAGCGGGCGCTGGATGCGGGGGCGGGGCCCTCGGTTGCCGTGGCGATGGGGGTGGCGACGGCCTCCTTCGGCGGCATCCTGCGCGACCTGCTGGGAGGCGAGGAGCCGGTGATCCTGCGGCGGGAAATCTATGTGACGGCGGCCTTTGCGGGCGCCTTGGTGCTGGCAATGGCCGACATGGCCGGGCTGGGCCGGGAGCTGGCGCTGGTGGCGGGCTTTGCGGTGGCGCTGGGCTTGCGGGCGGCGGGCCTCTGGTGGGGCCTGTCGCTGCCGCGCTACCGTGCGCGGCCCGGGCGGGAGGTGTCGGAGATCGAAGGGGGCGACGGGTGCTGATCCAGCTGCTGCTCGGCTCGGCGATCATGGCGGCGACCACGGTGGTCGCGGCGCTGTCGCTCTGGGGGCTGGAGGCATTCTTGGCCCGCATCCACGGCTGGGTGATCCGCCCGCCGCAGGGGCCGCGGCTGGTGGCGGCGGTCGTTGCGGTGATGCTCTGGACGTTGGTGGTGATGACCGCCGCGGTCTGGATCTGGGCGCTGGCGCTCTGGGCCTTGGGGGTCTTCGTGACGCTGGAGGCCTCGGTGTATTTCGCGCTGGTGGCCTTCACCACGCTCGGGTTCGGCGACATCCTCCTGCCGCTGGAGTGGCGGCTGCTGGGCGGGCTGGCGGCGGCGAACGGGCTGCTGGTGTTTGCCCTGCTGGCGGCGATGCTGGTGGAGACCCTGCGGCAGACGCGGCTGCGGCAGCGGGGGGACCGGGGGTAGGCGCAGGGTCGGGCGGGGTGGCAAGGACGGGCCGTGACCTAAAGGACGCGGGCGGCGATGGTTTTCAGCTTTTCGATGAGGGCGGGGTCGCGGGCTTCGGGGGCGGTCATGATGGCGTGTTCGAGGGCGGTGTCGCAGCCGTGTGGGCAGGGCGTGTGCTCGGGGCCGAGGCGGGCGGGGAGGGCGGCGATGGTGTCCTTGGCGCGGGCGGAGTTGCCGTGGAGGGTGGCGATGATTTCGGTGATGTCCACGGTGCCGTGGCCCTCGTGCCAGCTGTCATAGTCGGTGATCATTGCCAGCGAGGCGTAGCAAAGCTCGGCTTCGCGGGCGAGTTTGGCCTCGGGCATGTTGGTCATCCCGATCACGTCGCAGCCCCAGCCGCGATACATCTTCGACTCCGCGACGGAGGAAAATTGCGGTCCTTCCATGGCCAGATAGGTGCCGCGCGGGTGAACCGTGGCCCCAGCGCTGCGGGCGGCCTCGGCAAGATCGGCGCCGAGGTGGGCGCAGGTCGGGTGGGCCATGCTGACATGCGCGACGCAGCCGGAGGAGAAGAAGCTCTTTTCGCGGGCGAAGGTGCGGTCGATGAACTGGTCGACGAGCACGAAATCGCCCGGCGCCATCTCCTCGCGGAAGCTCCCGCAGGCGGAGATACTCACCACATCGGTCACGCCGAGCATCTTGAGCGCGGCGATGTTGGCGCGGTAGGGCACGGTGGAGGGCGTATGCACATGGCCGCGCCCGTGGCGGGGCAGGAAGGCCAGTGGCGCGCCGTCGAGGGTGCCGGTGAAGACCGCGTCCGAGGGTTTGCCCCAGGGCGTATCTAGGTGCTGCCAGCGGGCATCTTCCAGCCCCGCGATGTCGTAAAGCCCCGAGCCGCCGATTATGCCGATCATCCGTTTCATGCCGTATCCCTTTGCGAATGCCCCGATGGAGCCCAATCCGGCGCAACCCTGCAAGCATTTTGGTTAACCCGGCCCTGCGACACCGTGCAGGGGTTTTGCCGCTAGCGCAAACATGCTAGCCGCAGCGCAGCGAACCGCCGAGCCAGCCGGAAGAGACAACATGAGTGACACGCCACGCGCGGGCAAGAGCCCGTATTTCGCCTTTGCCAAGGGGCTGATGGGAGACTTTCGGCAGGGCGACGAGCCGGTGGCCGCGCGGGTCAAGACCGAGGTGCTCTCGGGCCTCACGGTGGCGCTGGCGCTGGTGCCCGAGGCGGTGGCCTTTGCCTTTGTCGCCCATGTGCACCCGTTGGTGGGCCTCTACGCCGCCTTCATCGTGGGCCTGATTACGGCGGTCTTCGGCGGGCGGCCCGGCATGATCTCGGGCGCGACGGGCGCGCTGGCGGTGGTGATGGTGGCGCTGGTGGTGGAGCACGGGGTGGAATACCTCTTCGCCACGGTGATCCTGATGGGGATCTTGCAGATCGCGGCAGGGATCTTTCACCTCGGGCGGTTCATCCGGCTGGTGCCCCATGCGGTAATGCTGGGCTTCGTGAACGGGCTGGCGATTGTTATTTTTCTGGCGCAGCTCGGGCAGTTCAAGGTGCCGGGCGGCGATGGCGAATGGCTCTCGGGCGGGCCGCTGATGCTGATGCTGGGCCTTGTGGCGCTGACCATGCTGATCATCTGGGGCCTGCCGAAGGTGACCAACGTGATCCCGGCGCCGCTGGCGGGCATCGGGATTGTGGCGATCCTCGTGATCGTGTTCAACATCCCCGTCCCGCGGGTGGGCGACATGGCCTCCATCGCCGGCACGCTGCCACCGTTTCATGTGCCGTTTGGCGAGGGCGATGGGCTCTATGGCACGCCGCTGGCGCCGCTGAACCTCGAGACGCTTTACATCATCTTCCCCTATGCGCTGATCCTCGCGGCCATCGGCCTGATCGAGAGCCTGCTGACGCTGAACCTCGTGAACCAGATGACCGACCAGCGCGGCGGCGCCTCGAAAGAGTGCGTGGCGCAGGGTATGGCCAACACGGTGACCGGCTTTTTCGGCGGCATGGGCGGCTGCGCGATGATCGGGCAGTCGATGATCAACGTGAAATCCGGCGGCCGGACCCGGCTGGCGGCGATTGCGGCGGCGCTGTTTTTGCTGTCGTTCATCCTGTTCGCCTCGCCGCTGATCGAGCAGATCCCGCTGGCCGCTCTGGTGGGCGTGATGTTCATGGTGGTGATCGGCACCTTCGCGTGGAACACCTTCCGGATCATGCGGGTGAGCACCAAGTTCGCCAGCTTCGTTACCATCCTCGTGACGGTCGTCACGGTGCTGGAAGACCTCGCGGTGGCGGTGGTCGTCGGCGTGATCGTGTCGGCCCTGCATTACGCGTGGCAGAACGCAAAGCGGATCACCGCGAAGAGCTACACCACTCCGGAAGGCGCAAAGGTGTATCAGGTCGTCGGGCCGCTGTTCTTTGGCTCGGCGGACGGGTTCACCGAGCTGTTCACCCCGAAGGACGACCCGAAGGTGGTGATCGTCGATTTCGCCGAGAGCCGGGTGGCTGACCAGACGGCGCTTTCGGCGATCGAAGGGATGGCGAAGAAGTACCTCGAAGAGGGCAAGGAGCTGCACCTTCGGCACCTCAGCCGGGATTGCCGCAAGCTGCTGAGCCAGACCGGGCTGATCGTGGAGAAGAGCGAGGACGACCCGGAATACCAGGTGGCCGCCAACTACCCGGTGCAGACGGGGCTCTTCGGCGACGCGCATTAGGCTGGCGGGCCGCGCGGGGCCGTGCGAGGCTCCGCGGATGGACCTGATTTCTGACGCTCGCGCGCTCGACGCCGCCGATGCGCTCGCCGAGAGGCGGGCGCGTTACCTGATCCCCGGGGGGGTCATCTACCTTGATGGAAATTCGCTCGGCCCCGCGAGCCATGCGGCGCTGGCTGCGCTCGACGTGGCGGCGCGGGAGGAATGGGCCGAGGGGCTGATCCGCTCGTGGAACGCGGCGGGCTGGTTCGAGATGCCGATGGCGCTGGGCGACAGGATCGGGCGGCTGATCGGGGCGCGTGCGGGCTCGGTGGCCTGCTGCGACACGATTTCGGTGAACCTCTACAAGGTGCTGCACGCCTGTTTGACACTGCGCCCGGACCGGCGGGTGATTTTGGCGGAGGCGACGAGCTTTCCTACTGATCTGTACATCGCGGAAGGGGTCTGCGCGGCGGCGGGGGCGCGGCTGGTGCTGGCCGAGGGGCCGGTGGAGGCGGCTCTTTCTGGCGAGGTTGCCGCCATGTTGGTGAACCAGGTGGATTACCGGACGGGCGCGGTGCGGGATATGAGCGCCTTGAGTGTGCTGGCGCAGGAGGCGGGTGCTCTGGCGGTCTGGGACCTGTCGCATTCCGCCGGGGCGCTGGAAGTGGCGCTGGATCGGGATGGCGCGGATTTTGCCGTGGGCTGCACCTACAAGTACCTGAACGGAGGGCCGGGGGCGCCGGGGTTCGTCTATGCCGCGGAGCGCCACCACGGGCAGATCCGCCAGCCGGTGAGCGGCTGGTGGGGCCACGCCCGACCTTTCGCCTTCGATCCGGGCTATGCGGCGGCGGAAGGGGTGAAGGCCTTTTTGGCCGGCACCCAGCCGGTGCTCTCGATGCGCACGCTGTCAGGCGCGCTGGACGACTGGGACGGGGTGGATATGGCCGGGGTGCGGGCGAAGAGCCGCGCGATGACGGATGCCTTCGTGCGCTGGGTCGAGGCGCTGTGCCCGGGGCTGGAGCTGGGTTCACCGAGGGAGGCGGAGGCGCGGGGCAGCCAGGTGTCGTTCCGCCACCCCAACGGCTACGAGATCATTCAGGCGCTGATCGCGCGGGGTGTGATCGGGGACTTCCGCGCGCCGGACGTGCTGCGCTTTGGCTTCGCGCCGCTGTACCTGAGCTTCGAGGAGGTGGCGCGGGCGGTGCTGGCGCTGCGCGATGTGCTGGAGAGCGGCGAGTGGCGCGAGCCGCGGTTTGCCGAGCGGGGCGCGGTGACGTGAGGATTGGGGCGGGACTTGCCGTGCCTTCTTGGGCGCCAACCTACACAGCGCCTTCCAGTGGGGGGCCAGCCCCCCGTCGCCATTGGGCTCGAACCAATGGCGCCACAACGGCGACCCCCGGAGATATTTTCAGCAAGAAAATGGGCTGATAGTAACGCGCCGTTAACCTTAAAGCGCCATGCTGGGGCCACGGTACAGGCTGGGAAGCCGATGGCCGTGCAAGGAAATGCCCCGCCGTCGCTGGTTCTGAACCGTCCCGGCGGCGGGGTTCGCCACTGGCCGGGCACAGAAGCGGGCATTTGATTTAGATTTTAGCGGTTCGCGTTGGTCGCGCGGCACCGGCCAGCCGGGTAGGTCAGGGTTGTGCGCTGCGATGTAGCTTGCTGCCTTTGGGCCGCGCTGATGTCCCTTTGGTCGCGTTGGCCTAACCTAGTCAGGGAATGGCGCAAGGCGCATCTAGTGTGCCACCACCCTGATAATTTTCTTGCTCCAAATATCTCCCGCCGGAGGCCTCAAATCTTATTTGGCGCTCCGGGAAACCCATCGAGCGGTCAGTCGTCAGGGCGGGTGAGCTCGAAGACGTTCTCCACCACAGCGTAGTCGCGATACCCGAGCCGGGAGAGGGGCTGGAAGGTGGTCACGTCGAACCGGCCGTTCACGAGGCAGTCCTCGCGGATGTGCACGCCTGTCACCTCGCCGATGACCATGTGGTTGTCCTTCCCCTCCAACTGGATGAACTTGATCGCGCGGCATTCGAGGTTGGCGGGCGCGGAGGCCACGCGGGGGCAGACGATGGTGTCGCATTCGGCCTTCTCGATCCCGGCTTTCTCGAATTCGTCGACCTGCGGCAGGTGGGCGGCGGAGGTGGCGTTCATCACGTCGCGGGCCGCCGCCTCGACGATGTTCACGCAGAACACGCCCGTCTCACGGATGTTCATCAGTGAATCCTTGGTGCCGGTGGAGCAGAACATGACCTGCGGCGGCACGTAGGCCACGGCGTTGAAGAAGGAGTAGGGGGCGAGATTGTCGTGGCCCTCCGCCCCGCGCGAGCTGATCCAGCCGATGGGGCGGGGTGAGACAATGGCGTTGAAGGGGTTGTGCGGCAGGCCGTGGCCATCTTCGGGGGTGTAGAACATGCGCTCTCCTTGGGGCGTTTGCGGGAAGGTAGCCCGCATGCTAGGGGGCTGCCAGTGCGGAAAGGCGGGCGGAACGGCGTGCGGAAGAGGCGGCAGGGGTGATCGGATACGGGCTGAGCGAGGAGCGGGCGGAGGACCGTTGGGAGGTGGAAGCCCTCTATGACAGCTGTTTCGCGCCCGGGCGCGAGGCGCTCTCCTCTTACCGGCTGCGCGACGATGTGGCCCCCGTGGCTGGGCTTTGCCTTGTGGCGCGCGACAGTCTGGGCATCGTGGCCGGGGCGATCCGCTACTGGCCCGTGCGCGTGGGCGGCGCCGAGGCGCTGCTGCTCGGGCCGGTCGCCGTGCATGCCACCCGGCAGGGCGAGGGGCTGGGGGCCTGGCTCATCACCGAGAGCCTTGAGCGTTCGTGGGCGCTGGGCTGGACGCGGGTCATGCTGGTGGGCGATGCGCCCTATTACGCGCGTTTCGGCTTCGAAAAGCTGGGCGCCGTGGTGATGCCGCCGCCGACCAACCCCGAGCGGGTGCTGGGCGTGGGCGACTGGGGCGGCGTTGCGGGCGACGTGGAAAAGTGGGCCTGAGCGACGGCGGAAACCTCGGCGCGGCGCGTTGAACCGGCACAGGCAGCCTGAAGGAGCGCGCATGACCCCCGACATCACCGAAGTTCTCGACCGCTACCATGCCCGCCGCGAAGAGGAGCGGGCGGCCCCGGCCGGGCAACTGGCACTGGACGACCGGCTGCTGGCCGTTGGCCCCGAGACCGGGCGGCTGATCAACATTCTGGCCAAGAGCATCGAGGCGCCGGTGATTCTGGAGATCGGCACCTCCTATGGCTACTCCGGCATCTGGTTGGCCGAGGCCGCGCGGGCGGCGGGCGGACGGCTGATTACCATGGAGATCAGCGCCGAAAAATCGGCCTATGCAACGGAGATGTCGGCCAAGGCGGGGCTGGCGGAATATGTGGATTTTCGTGTCGGCGATGCGGTGGAAATGATCGGGGAGATGGCGGAGCGCATCGATTTCGTGCTGCTGGATCTGTGGAAGGATCTCTACATCCCGTGCCTTGAGGCTTTCGTGCCCAAGCTGAACCCCGGCGCCATCGTGGTGGCCGACAATGTGCGGCCCGAGCGGGAGTTGATGGCGCAGTACATCGACGCTGTCCGCGCGGTGCTGGGCATGGCCAGCGTGACCCTGCCGGTGGGCAGCGGGCTGGAGGTGAGCCGGTATCGCTGAGACGGGGGCGGGCTGAAGCGCCCGAGTGCGGGGCTATTCCGGATCGGTGTTGTCGATCAGCCAGGCTTCGACGCGGGCGCGGACCGATTGCTCGCCCTCGGTGCGGGCGGTTTCGATCACCTTGCGCAGCTCGCTCAGGTCGATCCGGCGCAGGAGCGATTTGACCGCGCCGATGGAGGCGGGACGCATGGAGAGCGAGCGCAGCCCGATGGCGGAGAAGCAGGCGGCCTCCAGCGGGCGGCCGGCATCCTCGCCGCAGAAGCTGACCGGGGTGCCGGTGGCATCGCAGCGCATCACGATCCATTCGAGGAAGCTGAGGAACGACACGTTCAGGCAATCGTACCGGTGCCGCACGCGCTCGTTCTCGCGGTCGGCGGCGAAGAAGAACTGCTTGAGGTCGTTGCCGCCGATGGAGATGAAATCGGCCAGCTCGAAGAACTTTTGCGGCGCGTAGGCGAGCGAGGGGGTTTCCAGCATCGCGCCGACCTCGACGCTCTCGGGCAGGGTGTGGCCCAGCCGGTCCTCGCGCTCGAGCTCGCGCATCAGGTGGTCGCGCGCTTCGGTGAACTCCGACAGCTGCGCCACGAAGGGAAACATCACCGACATAGGCCGCCCGCAAGAGGCGCGGATCAGGGCCTGAAGCTGCATGCGCATGACGCCGGCCTTGTCGAGACCCACGCGGATGGCGCGCCAGCCCATGGCCGGGTTGGGCTCGTCCTGCGGCTTCATGTAGGGCAGCACCTTGTCGGAGCCTATATCGAGGGTGCGGAAGGCCACGCGTTTGCCCTGCGCGGCGTCGAGCACGCGGGAATAGAGCGCGGCCAGCTCGCCGCGGCGGGGCACCTGATTGCGGATCAGGAATTGCAGCTCGGTGCGGAAGAGGCCCACGCCCTCGGCGCCGGAGGAGGGCAGGGAGGGCAGATCGGCCATAAGCCCGGCGTTCATGTGGAGCGCGACCGTGGCGCCCGACTTGTCGGTCGCGGGCAGGTCGCGGATGGAGGCATAGCGCTCGACCGCCTTGGCGCGCATCGCGATCTTGTCGCGGAAGGCGTTTTGCACGGTTTCCTCGGGGCGCAGGTGGACGATGCCCTGATCGCCATCGACGAGGATCGGGTCGCCGTTGAGCGCCTCGGTGGTGATGCGGCTGGCGTGAATCACCAAGGGAATGGCCAGCGCGCGGGCCACGATGGCAGCGTGGGAGCCGACCGAGCCCTCCTCGAGCACGATGCCGCGCAGCTTGCGGCCATAGGCCAGCAGCTCGCCCGGCCCGATGTTGCGGGCCACCAGCACCGGGTTGCCGGGCATTTCGGAGCCGTCATCCTGCCCCTGCCCGGTGAGCAGGCGCAGGAGGCGGTTTGAGAGATCGTCGAGATCGTGCAGGCGCTCGCGGAGGTAGGCGTCGGGCACCTGCTCCATCCGGGCACGGGCTGCCGATTGCTCCTTTTCCACCGCTGCCTCGGCGGAGAGGCCGCGGCCGATGTCTTCTTCCATCCGCTTCAACCAGCCCTTGGAGTTGGCGAACATGCGGTAGGCCTCGAGCACCTGACGCTGGTCGCCCTCGCCAAGTGGCGCGGCGGAGAGCATCTCGTCGACCGAGTAGCGCAGCTTGTCGACCGCCTCGCGCAGGCGCTCGACCTCGGCCTCGGCATCGTCGGCGATGGGGTTGGTGACCACCACGCGCGGCTCGTGAAGATAGACGCGGCCCTCGGCGGCCCCCTCCTGCCCGGTGCCGCCGCGGAACAGGACCGGGTGGGTGTGGCGGGCCGACATGCCATCCGCCGAGCTTTGGAACATGCCCAGCTCGGCCATCTCGGCCAGCACCATGGCCACCACTTCGAGGCCATAGACATCATCATCGGAATAGGCGCGGGCCTCTCGGCTTTGCACGACCAGCACGCCGAGGCGCTCGCCGAGCCGCTGGATCGGCACGCCGAGAAAGGCGGAATATCGCTCTTCGCCGGTTTCCGGCATGTAGCGGAAGCCACGCTCGGCAGGCGCGTCGGCGGTGTTGATCGGCGTGGTGCGCAGGGCGACGCGGCCCACGAGGCCCTCGCCAAGGCGCATCCGGGTCTGGTGCACGGCCTCGGGCTTTAGGCCCTCGGTGGCGCAGAGTTCCAGCGTGTCGGCATCGCGGAACAGGTAGATGGAGCACACATCGGTGGCCATTTCGCAGGCGATCAGCGAGGTGATCGCGTCGAGCCGTTCCTGCCCCTCTCCGGCCTCGGAGAGAGTTTCGCGTAGGCGCTTGAGCAGCTTGCGGCTGCCGGGTTGATGCGGTTCTGGCATTCTGCCCCATTCATCGCGGCCCCGTGCGCGGGCCGTTCCGAAGAGAGGGTATAGACCATCGCGCGGGGGTTGCGAAACGGCTTTTGACGCGGCGGTGCGGCGAAACACCGGCGGGCGCGAATGGCGGCGAAGTTGTGCCTTGGCTCACGGCGCGCGCCTGCGGAAGAGGCAGGCTTTGCGCGGAGGCCGCGCGGGGCGCCGATCAGGCGTCGTCGCGCGGCTCGGTGAGCTGGAACAGGATGAGGCCTGCAGGGCAGGCGGCAAAGGCCTCCTGCTGGTGCTCGGGCACCTCGGGGTGGCGCAGGCCGATGGCCAGCCCGGTGTGCGGCCAGTTGGCGGTGGGCCGGGGCGCGAGGGCATGGACGTAGAGGCCCATGGGCGTGAGGTCTTCACCGCTGGTGCAGGTGAGGTGCGAAAAACCGGCAAGCTGCGGGTCGCGGGCCAAGGCGGCGACATCGGGCACCGGGCCGTCTTGCAGCACGATCTCGACGGCGATGAGCGCGTTCCAGCTGTCGGTGTCGCGGTGCATCAGGGTGGCGCGGGCCGCGCCGGGCAGCTCGAAGCCGGTCAGGCGGGTTTGATCCTTGGCGCCGTTCAGCACGCGGGCCTCGGACTGGCTGCGGCTTTCGGCAAGGCTGGCCCATGTGGCGCCAGCGGGCAGATCATCGCTGTGCAGCGCGAGGCCATCGGGGCCGAGGAGTGCGCGGGCGGCGGCGCGGTCATCCAGCGGCTGCGGCTCGGCGGACACCCAGCCGGCCTCTTCGAAACAGGCGGCAAAGCGGGTCGCCAGATCGCCGAAGCCTTCCTTGCGGAGATCGGCGGGGTAGGCGGCACAGGCCTCGGCCATGAGGGTGAGAAGCGGGGCGAAGGCGGCCTCGCCGTTGGCCGCTTCCGGCGCGGGCGCGGGGGCTTCGGGTGCCGCCGCCTCAGGCGTGGCGGCCTCAGCAACCTCTGCCTCGGGCGCGGCCTGATCGGCGGCGCCGAGCCGGCGACCTACGGCGGAGGCGAGCCGACGCCACATCGGCTCAGGCCTTTTCCAGCTCGAACGCATCGTGCAAGGCCTGCACGGCGAGCTCGGTGTACTTGCGGTCGACCAGTACGGAGATCTTGATCTCGGAGGTGGCGATGACCTTGATGTTGATGCCCTCGTCGGAGAGCGTCTTGAACATCTTGGCGGCCACGCCGGACTGCGAGCGCATGCCGATGCCGACCACGGAGATCTTTGCGACATCGGTATCGGCCACGATCTCGCGGAAGTTCAGCCCGCCCTTTTCCTTGATGTCGTTCAGCGCCTTTTCGGCGCGGGCGACCTGGTTGATCGGGCAGGAGAAGGTCATGTCGGTGCGACCCTCTTCGGAGATGTTCTGAACGATCATGTCGACGTTCACGCCCGCCTCGGAGAGCGGGCCGAAGATGGCGGCGGCGATGCCGGGGCGGTCGGCCACGGAAATCAGGGTCATCTTGGCTTCTTCGCGGCTTGCGGCCACGCCGTTCACGGCTTTGCTTTCCACGATATCCTCCTCGGCACAGATCAGTGTGCCCGCTTCATCCGATTGTTCTTCAAAACTCGACAGCACCCGCAGGCGCACGTTGTAGCGCATGGCCAGCTCGACAGAGCGGGTTTGCAGCACCTTTGCCCCGAGCGAGGCCAGTTCGAGCATCTCCTCGAAGGCGATCTTTTCGAGCTTGCGGGCCTTGCCGGTGATGCGCGGGTCGGTGGTGTAGACGCCGTCGACATCGGTGTAGATATCGCAGCGCTCGGCCTCGAAGGCGGCGGCGAAGGCGACGGCGGTGGTATCGGAGCCACCCCGGCCCAGCGTGGTGATGCGGCCATCGGGGCCAATGCCCTGAAAGCCCGCGACCACGGCGACCTTCATGCCTTCGCCGAACTTGGCCATGATGTTATCGGTCGGGATCTCTTCGATCCGGGCGGCGGCATGGGCGTTGGTGGTTTTGAGCGGCACTTGCCAGCCCTGCCAGCTGCGTGCGGGCACATCCATTTCCTGCAAGGTGAGCGCCATCAGGCCCGCCGTCACCTGCTCGCCGGAGCTGACCACGGCGTCATACTCGCGGGCATCGTAGAGCTGCGAGGTTTCCTCGACGAAGCCGACGAGCTTGTTGGTCTCGCCGGACATGGCGGAGACGATGACGATCACGTCGTAGCCTGCGGCAACTTCGCGGCCCACGCGTTTGGCGGCGCGGCGGATGCGGTCGAGGGTGGCGACGGAGGTGCCGCCGAATTTCATCACCAGAAGGGGCATGGTGCAGTCTCTTTCAGTTCCGGCGCGGGATAGGTGACGGAGGGGAAAAGCGCAAGAGCGCTGTGGGGGATGCGGCCCCTGCGCCGCATGATCCACATCAAGGCGGTGCGGGCAGGGAGCGGGCAGGTTGGGGGCGGAAAAAACAGGAGAGAGTGATGTCGCAGAACACCCCGCATGAACTGGCTGAGGAGTTTCCGGGCAAGGAGGCCGAACTTTCGGCGTTGAAACAGACGGATGCGCATTTTGCCCGGATGGTGGACCGCTACCACGAGCTGAACCGCGCGATCCACCGGGCGGAGACCAACGTGGAGCCGACAGATGACTTTCACATGCTGGAGATGCGCAAGGAGCGGATGCATCTGAAGGATCAGGTGGCCGCGGCGCTGAACGCCCCGGCCTGAGCGCGGCTCAGCCGGTGTCGATCTCGTAGGGCAGGAGGCCGCGGGCGTTGTGATTGACGTTCAGGCGGCGCTCCAGCGGCGGGACCGAGCGCTGGTGGCAGCCCTGCCGTTCGCAGATACGGCAGGAGATGCCGATGGGCTCGAAGGCGGCGGGTTGGGTGGTATCCAGCCCGTCGGCATAGACGAGGTCTGGCGCATGGGCGACTTCGCAGCCAAGGGCGATGGCGTAGCGCCGGATCGGCGCGGTGAAGCTGCCGCCGGGCTTTGACACATCGCAGGCGAGGCTGATGTAGCGGATGCCATCGGGGGTTTCGGCCAGCTGGCGCAGGAAGCGGCCGGGCGTTTCGAAGGCGCGATGGACGTTCCAGAGCGGGCATGCGCCGCCGAAACGGGCAAATTGCAGCCGGGTGGCGGAGTGCCGCTTGGTGATGGTGCCTGCCTGATCGACCCGCACGAAGAAGAACGGAATCCCCTTGGCGCCGGGCCGCTGGAGGGTGGAGAGCCGGTGCGCCACCTGCTCGATGGAGGCGCCGAAGCGGTCGGCCAAGCGCTCGAGGTCATGCCGGGTGTCGCGGGCGGCCTCGAGGAAGGCGCGGTAGGGCAAAAGGGCGGCCCCGGCGAAGTAATTGGCCAGCCCGATCTTGGCGATGGCGCGGGCCTCCTCGGTTTGGAACCGGGCAAGGTCCAGCGTGGCCTCCAGCAGGTCGTTCTGCGTGATAAGTGCAAGCTGGTGGAAGATCTGGAAACGCCGGGTCGCCGCTGAGGCGCGGGCGGGCAGGGTGAGCCTGCGGGCCTCCGGATCGAACCGGCGCAGGGCGGTTTCATCGGTGAGCGAGAGCGTTACGCCCGCCTTTTCAAGTTGCCGCAGAGCAGTGTCGGGGTCGCTTGCGTCGCCCGCGAAGCGTTCGGCGGCGCGGTCGATGGCGTCGAGGTAGTTGTCGCAATAGTGAAAGAAGTCGCGGACCTCTTCCCAGGGCGAAATCGGCGCGGGGCCGCCTGTGCCCATGGCCTCATCGAGCAGCGCCAGCCGCTCCTGCCCCTGCCGGTGGGCGCGGTGCAACTCGAGGAAGGCGCGGGCGAGGGCGGGGGCATTGGAGGCGGTGAGGCGGAGGTCGGCGAGCGGGGGCGTGTCGGTGAAGACCGGGTCGGCGAAGGCTTCGCGCATGTCTGTCACCAGCCGCTCGGTGTCGCCTGATGAAAGTTCGGTCACGTCCTGCCCGAACTCCTGTGCCAGTGCCAGCACCACCCGGGCCGAGACCGGGCGGTTGTTGTTTTCCATCTGGTTGAGATAGGGCAGCGAGACCCCCAGCTTGCCGGCGAAGGCCTTCTGGGTGAGGTTCAGCCGCGTGCGGATTTCCCGCAGCTTGGCGCCGGCGTAGAGCTTTTGCGTGGGCATGGTGGCTGCATTTTGCAGATTCGCATCGCCCGCGCCAGTGTTTGCAAATCAGGTGAGCGCGTCGGGCGTGCCTTGGAGCTGACGCTCGCGCATCAGCACCACGAGAATGGACACAAGGCTGGCGACGGCGGTGCCGACCATGACGATGAGCAGCGGCAGCGGCGTGGAGCCCTCGGTGAGCAGGGCGGCGGCCAGTGCGGAGAGGGCCGCGCCCCCGGCGATCTGGATGGCGCCGCCGAGGCCCGAGGCGGAGCCGGCCAGATCGGGCCGGACCGAGACGAGACCGGCCGCGCTGTTGGGCATCACCAGCCCGTTGCCCAGCCCCACGAAGGTGAAAAAGGCGAAGAACAGGAAGGGGTTGCTCAGGCCCGCAAGGTAGGCGGCGAGGTGGATCGAGATGCCGACAACGGTCAGCACACAGCCCCAGAGGATCATCCGGTTGATGCCGAATCGGGTGGAGAACCGGCCCGAGAAGGCATTGCCGAAGAGGTAGCCCACGGCAGGGAAGCCGAAGTAGAAACCCATCGTCGAGGGCGGCAGGCCGAAGTATTCGGTCGCCAGAAAGGGAGCCCCGCCGAGGTAGGCGAAGAAGGCGCCGGAAGCGAAGGCGGCGGCCAGCGCGTAGCCCCAGAAACGGTAGGAGGTGAGCAGCGCCGGATAGCCGCGAAACTGCTCGGAGAAGCGCGCCTTGCGGGTGTGCAGGGTCTCGCCCAGATCGGTCAGAACGAGGCCGAGGAGCACGACGCCGAAGCCGAACATCAGCCAGAAGTTGGCCTGCCAGCCGAACCACTCATCGAGCTTGCCACCGATGGCCGGGGCGATCATCGGCACGAGGCTCATGCCCATCGTGACGTAGCCGATCATCGAGGCGGCCTGATTCATTGGCACTACGTCGCGCACGATCGCCCGGCTCAGCACCATGCCCGCCGCAACCACGGCCTGGCACATGCGGAAGAACAGGAAGCTCTCGACCGTGGGCGCATAGATGCAGCCCAGCGTGGCCAGAAGGAAGAGCACGATGGCGCTCAGCAGCACCACGCGGCGCCCGAACCAGTCGGACAGGGGGCCGACGAAGATTTGCAGCACCGCATTGATGGCGAGGAACAGCGAAACGGCGAGGCCGATGACCCGATATTCGGTGTTGAAGTGCGCGGCCATCGCGGGCAGCGATGGCAGGAACACGTTCATGGTGAGCGCCGTCATCGAGGCGACGAGCACCAGCGTCAGAACATGGGGCGGGGTGGATCGGTCGGCGAAGCGGACCTTGCTTCCGTAACTCATTGCGCGGAGTTAGGCGGGGCGGTGTCTTTTGTCTACAGAGTGCGCCGAAAAAATATGCTCGAAGCATAAAATATTCATCTTTGCAGTTAGCAGATTGCGAGTTGCCAATAGTTTGCAAATTTTCCGAATTTCACTTTGGTTCGCACTCGTGAGACCCTATAGCAAAGCAAATTCAGCGGGGAGATGGCCATGAAGGACATTCTGGAGCAACTCGAGGAGCGCCGGGCCGAGGCGCGGTCCGGGGGCGGGCAGCGGCGGATCGAGGCGCAGCACGCGAAGGGCAAGCTGACGGCGCGGGAGCGGATCGAGCTGCTGCTGGATGAGGGCTCGTTCGAAGAGTTCGACATGTTCGTGGCCCACCGCTGCACCGATTTCGGCATGCAGGAGCAACGCCCGGCGGGCGACGGGGTGGTGACCGGCTGGGGCACGATCAACGGCCGGATGGTCTATGTGTTCTCTCAGGATTTCACTGTGTTCGGCGGCTCGCTCAGTGAGACCCACGCCCAGAAAATCTGCAAGATCATGGACATGGCGGTGCAGAACGGCGCGCCGGTGATCGGGCTGAACGACTCGGGCGGCGCGCGGATTCAGGAGGGCGTGGCCAGCCTTGCGGGCTATGCCGAGGTGTTCCAGCGCAACATCATGGCCTCGGGCGTGGTGCCGCAGATCAGCGTGATCATGGGCCCCTGCGCGGGTGGCGCAGTCTACTCGCCCGCGATGACCGACTTCATCTTCATGGTGAAGGAGAGCAGCTACATGTTCGTCACCGGCCCGGACGTGGTGAAAACCGTGACGAATGAGCAGGTTACGGCGGAAGAGCTGGGCGGGGCCTCGACCCATACGAAAAAGTCCAGCGTGGCCGATGGCGCCTTCGAGAATGACGTTGAGGCGATGACCGAGGTGCGGCGGTTGGTGGACTTTCTGCCGCTGAACAACCGCGAGAAGCCGCCGGTGCGGCCGTTCTTCGATGATGTGGCGCGGGTTGAGAAGAGCCTCGACACGCTGGTGCCGGAAAATGCCAACACCCCCTACGACATGAAAGAGCTGATCCTGAAGGTCGCGGACGAGGGGGATTTCTACGAGATTCAGGAAGACTACGCGAAGAACATCATCACCGGGTTCATCCGCCTTGAAGGGCAGTCGGTGGGGGTGGTGGCGAACCAGCCGATGGTGCTGGCCGGGTGCCTCGACATTGACTCGAGCCGCAAGGCGGCGCGCTTCGTAAGGTTCTGTGATGCCTTCGAAATTCCGATCCTGACGCTGGTGGATGTGCCGGGCTTTCTGCCGGGCACCAGCCAGGAATATGGCGGGGTGATCAAGCATGGCGCGAAGCTGCTCTTTGCCTATGGCGAGGCGACGGTGCCGAAGGTGACGGTGATCACCCGCAAGGCCTACGGCGGGGCTTATGACGTGATGGCCTCCAAGCATTTGCGCGGGGATTTCAACTACGCGTGGCCGACCGCCGAGATCGCGGTGATGGGGGCCAAGGGTGCGACCGAGATTCTGTATCGCAGCGAGCTGGGCGACCCCGAAAAGATCGCGGCGCGGACGAAGGATTACGAGGATCGCTTTGCCAACCCCTTCGTGGCTGCCGAGAAGGGATTCATCGACGAGGTGATTCAGCCGCGCTCCACCCGCAAGCGGGTGGCCCGTGCTTTTGCCTCGCTGCGGAACAAGAAACTCAGCAACCCTTGGAAGAAGCACGACAACATTCCGCTATGAGCGGAAAGTCGCTTGACGCCTGTCCTAGGGTAAGAGGGATAGCCAGAATGAAAATTTCGTGGCAGAAACAGCGGGCTGTCCGCCGCCACTCGGAGGATAAGCCAGCGAGATCTGGCCGTTTCGCTCGCCTCATGCAGGCGCACGGCCTCATGCCGAACGTCCGCGTTCGGCTGCTCCGCGCCGGGGAGGGGAGGCCCTGGCGCGGAGTTGCTTTTTCAGCCCTGATCTTTGCCGCCCAGCCGGCCCTTGCCGCCCCTGATTTGCCTGAGGGTTGGGCCGCATTTCACGATGCAATCGTCGAGGTGCACGCGGGTGCCGCCGAGGGTGCCGAAGAGCGCTGGCTGGTGATGCGTTACCTTGCGCCGGAGATCGCCCGCGAGGGCGGATCGCTGGGCTACGAGGATGTGGCCATGGAGATGGACGCGCTGTGCAACGGTCAGGCGCTCGCCACGGCCAAGGCGCATGAATCACCCATCGACCAAATCATCATTGCGCTAATGGACCGGGTGGTCGAACGGGGCCAGCCGGACCCGGCGGCCACGCAGTTTATTGCCTCCTATGTCGTCACAGAGGCCGGGTGCGAGTGGCAATGATGCGTGAAAAAGCCAATAA
The DNA here is from genome assembly GCF_019801175.1 of Vannielia litorea. Lineage (NCBI taxonomy): Bacteria > Pseudomonadati > Pseudomonadota > Alphaproteobacteria > Rhodobacterales > Paracoccaceae > Vannielia > Vannielia litorea. Next base: position 2,174,222 of record NZ_JAHVJR010000001.1, on the reverse strand, counting down.
AACAAGGCGCTTCTCCGGGGTCGCTCAGGGGTTTGATGCAATCCCGCCACAGCGGATTCATGTGCGCGGATGGGCCTGTTTTTCCATAAGTAATTGCATTAACCTCACGCTTGGCCAGACCTATTTGGCTGTGAACTCGAATGAGGGACCTGGGGAGTGTCACTGCTTTCTGCGCACCTCACAGATTATTAGGAGACAGAGATGTCGAAGAGCATCAAAACCCTTCTCGCCATCAGCCTCGTTGCCTTCGTGGCTGCCTGCGCTCAGCAGGACGAAGTTGTTGTGGAAGAAGTCGTGGTCGAAGAGCCGACCTACTCGAAGTACTGATTCTACACCGGGGCAGGCCTTCGGGCCTGCCTCGACCCTTCGCCCTCTCATCCGGGAGATGGGCGCATGATCAAGCATCGCGGTTTTCCAGGCCGCCTTCCCGGAACCGATTTCCAATTCACCATCCGACGACCCGCCAAGGTTGGCGCGACGCCTTTGAAGGCCCGCGAACGATTCGCCGATCGCAGACCTGCTGACCGGCGGGCTGATTCGGGATTCATGGCGGCGCTCTGGGAGCAGTTCGGAGATGAGCCCTTCGAGCGCGGCAATCTCGATGCCGGACGGCTGAGCTGGCTCTTTGGCCGCGAGGTGCTGCCCGCAGAAGACCCGTTTGACCCCGAAAGCTACGAGGCGCTGCTTGTCATCGACGAGGCCGCCGCGCGCCGGGCCTTCCCCGAAGCCTTCGAAGAGGAGGGGTGGGCATGATTCTGCCGAGGGTTGTAGGGGGAAATGGGCAGGAACTGGCTCAAAACTGCCGCTGGGTCAGCCCGCGCTTGTTTGAACAGGCTGCGGCTGCAAATGTCAGCCAAGGACCGGCGTTCTCCAGCAAGCTTGCGTCGGCCTTAATAAGTCAAAACCGTTACCCTTCCCCTTCTACGTGGTCTGGCCCCTTGTGGGTCAGACCACACCCTTTTTTGCGCCGGCGGGAGCCCGCCCGTGACGCAGCGGTGAAGATGTCAGATGACGAATTTGGCTTCACGGACTCCGAGAATTGCGATAAAACTCTGCCCATAAACGATAAAACTCGAGGCAGTACATCATGCAAAAACTTCTCTGGGCCGCCGCCCTTCCTTTCGTGTTCGCCCTTTCCGGGTGCCTTGAAAACGACGTGCAACGTGCCGCTGTCGGCGCCGGTATCGGTGCCGTTGCCGCCAGCGCGACCGACAACGACCCGCTCATCGGCGCGGCCGTTGGTGCCGGCGTCGGCGCCCTCTCGGACGATATCGCGGACGCTTTCTAAGCCCTGCGCCAACAAGCAAAATTCCGCCGGGCCATGGAACCGGCCCGGCGGGCTTTCTGTTTCTCTCTCAGACACTGAAACGCTCTGCGCCGCACGAGGCCGCGGGGCACAGACCCTGAGAGGCAAAAACTCATGCGTAAGATCATTCTGGGCGCCACCCTTCCTGCCATCCTGCTCGTCGCGGGCTGCGACAACGACATCGAGCGCGCTGCCGTTGGTGCGGGCGTGGGCGCCGTTGCGGCGGAAGCCACGGGCAACAACCCGGTCGTGGGCGCCGCTGTGGGCGCAGGCGTCGGCGCAATTTCCGACGATCTCTGACACGGCAGGCCGGGGCCAGACCGCCCCGGCGCCATCGAGACATCACCCAAGCGTTCTTCGGGCCCGCCGCCTGGAGAGCGCTTTTTGCGTTTCGGGCCCCTGCGGGACCCAAGAAGAAGAGGGACGATAGACATGTTCGAGAAGATCCTGATCGCCAACCGGGGGGAGATTGCCTGCCGTGTGATCAAGACGGCCCGCAAGATGGGGATCAAGACGGTGGCGGTGTATTCGGACGCCGACAAGAATGCTCTGCACGTGGAGATGGCCGATGAGGCGGTGCATATCGGCCCGCCGCCTGCCAACCAGAGCTACATCGTGATCGACAAGATCATGGACGCCATCCACCAGACCGGCGCGCAGGCAGTGCATCCGGGCTACGGCTTCCTCTCGGAGAACCCGAAGTTCGCGCAGGCACTGGCAGCGGAGAATGTTGCCTTCATCGGGCCACCGGTGGGGGCGATCGAGGCGATGGGGGACAAGATCACCTCGAAGAAGATCGCCCAAGAGGCCGATGTGAGCACGGTGCCGGGCTACATGGGGCTGATCGAGGATGCCGATGAGGCGGTGAAGATCAGCACCGAGATCGGCTATCCGGTGATGATCAAGGCCAGCGCGGGCGGCGGCGGCAAGGGCATGCGGATCGCGTGGAACGACGAAGAGGCGCGTGAGGGCTTTCAGAGTTCGAAGAACGAGGCGGCGGCCAGCTTTGGCGATGACCGCATTTTCATCGAGAAGTTCGTGACCCAGCCGCGGCACATCGAAATTCAGGTGCTCTGCGATGGCCATGGCAACGGGATCTACCTTGGCGAGCGGGAGTGCTCGATCCAGCGGCGGAACCAGAAGGTGATTGAAGAGGCGCCTTCGCCGTTCCTCGATGAGGAGACGCGGCGCGCGATGGGCGAGCAGGCTGTCGCGCTGGCGCAGGCGGTGGGCTACACCTCGGCGGGGACGGTGGAGTTCATCGTCGATGGTGACAAGAACTTCTATTTTCTGGAGATGAACACGCGGCTTCAGGTGGAGCATCCGGTGACCGAGCTGATCACCGGGGTGGACCTTGTGGAGCAGATGATCCGCGTCGCCAATGGCGAGCCGCTGAGCATGACGCAGGATGACGTGAAGCTGAACGGCTGGGCGATGGAGAGCCGGCTTTATGCCGAGGACCCCTATCGCAATTTCCTGCCCTCCATCGGCCGGCTGGTGGCCTACAAGCCCCCGGCGGAGGTGGCGGAGGCCACGCGCGCCGTGCGCAACGATACCGGCGTCTACGAGGGCGGCGAGATCAGCATGTATTACGACCCGATGATCGCCAAGCTCTGCACATGGGCGCCCACGCGGGAGCAGGCCATCGAGGAGATGCGGGTGGCGCTGGACAGCTTCGAACTGGAGGGGATCGGCCACAACATCCCCTTCCTCGCGGCGGTGATGGACCACCCAAAGTTTGTGGCCGGTGACATGACGACGGCCTTCATCGCTGAGGAATATCCCGAAGGATTTGAAGGGGTTGAGCTGAGCGGTGCCGACAAGCGGCGGATCGCGGCGGCGGCGGCGGCAATGTACCGGGTGGCCGAAATTCGCCGCAGCCGGGTGAGCGGACGGATGGACAACCACGAGCGCATGGTCGGCTCCGACTGGGTGGTGAGCGTGGGCGGCGAGACGCTGGTGACCGAGATCGCGGCCGACAAGGCGGGCTCCACCGTGGCCTTTTCGGACGGCACGGTGCACCGCGTGGCCTCCGACTGGACGCCGGGCGACAGCCTTGCCCGGGTGGAGATCGACGGAAAGCTCATGGTGTTGAAGGTCGGCAAGGTGACGAGCGGCTTCCGCATCCGGTTCCGGGGTGCGGATGTGGCGGTGAAGGTCTGGACCCCGCGCCAGGCCGAGCTGGCCGCGCTGATGCCCGAGCGGCTGCCGCCCGACACCTCGAAGATGCTGCTTTGCCCGATGCCGGGCCTGATCGTGAAGGTCGATGTGGCCGAGGGCGACGAGGTGCAGGAGGGGCAGGCGCTGTGCACCGTGGAGGCGATGAAGATGGAAAACATCCTGCGCGCCGAGAAGGCGGGCAAGGTCGCCAAGGTCAACGCCGGGCCGGGCGACAACCTTGCGGTGGATGATGTGATCATGGAGTTCGAATGACACCCGGTTTGCGCGCACTTCTGGCCCATGCGGCCGGCTTCGTCTCGGGCCTGTTCATGGCCTGGGCGATCATCAACCTGCTGGGCCGGATGGTACCGCCGGATGGCACCACGGGCGGCGGCATGGCGATTCTGGTCGCGATGGCGGTGATCTCCGGTCTGGCGGGCCTCGTGGCCTGGACGATGATCGTGACCCGGATCATGGGGTTTGTGGCGGGCCGCGACTGGTGGATCCGGGGCATCGGCGCTGTTCTTGGGGTGATGGTGATGGGTGCCGGGCTGATGCTGGCGGGGATCTTCGCCCCCGCAGAGGCGCTCATCCTAATGATCTTCATCCTCTTCGCGCTGGGCGGCTGGGCCACCCACGGTCGGGTGACGGGCGAGGGCTGATGGACTGGCTGGCGAACCTCGATGCGCGGATCTGGCAGGCGGTCATCGCCGGCCTCTTCCTTGGCGCGGGCTGGTTCGTCAACGGGGTGCTGAACCGCCGGGAGGCGGCGGCGCTGCGGCAGGAAAAGCTGCGCGACATGCACCGTGCGCTTTATGCCGAGATCGGCAACAATCTCGCCAACCTCTGGGACGAAGAGCGGATCGAGAGCTACGCCGAGGGGATGCTGGAGCGTATGCGGGAGGACGAGGAGTTTGTGCCGCTGATCCCGCGCGAGCACAACGATACGGTGTTTGACACGCTGCTGCCCGACATCCACGTGCTGCCGCGCCAGACCATTGACCCGATCGTGGCCTATTACAGCCAGCTCAAATCGCTCGCCGCCTTGGTGGACGACATGCGGGGCGCGGCCTTCAAAGGTATGTCACAGCAGCGCCGGGTGGCGATGTATTCGGATTATATCGAGATGAAGAAGCAGGCGCTCAGCTTTGGCAGCTATGCCAATGCGGTGATCGATGCCTTCGGAAAGGGCGGCCGGGAGGCCGCCGAGCGGGTGAAGCTGGAGTTCAATACCCCGGCTGAGGACCCGTCCGCCCGGTTACCGGGATCGGAGTGAAGGGAATGTCGCTGCGTTTGCTCATATCCGCTCCTCTGGTGCCTGAAGCATTTCAGGCTTCTGCCTTACATATAGGGCCTTATGGCGCGTTTCTCAAGCGTTCGCCGCGCGGCCTGCCTGCTCATTTTCGCCGCAGCTCGTCGCGCCGGAGCGGCCATTTGTCGATGCTGCGGGTGATTTCGCGCACATCCCACGGGAAGGGTTTGCGCAGCTTCACCTCGCCGTCCTTGCCGATCAGCACCAGCTGGAAGCCACGGGGCCGGAGCTTGGTGCGCACGGGCGAGAGCGCGGCGGGGTCGGTATCGGTGATGATGATGGCGTCACGCTCCATCAGCGGGCCGGGGCGGGCGGTGAGCAGCTCGAGCTGCTCGGTAAAGCGCGGGTCGGCCGGGGTATCGGCGAAGACCACGATGGGGCGGCGTAGCCAAAGCAGATCATCCAGCGTGACTTCGGAGGCGGCGAGGATTTGCAGCGTGTCGGCATCGCCCGCCACTTCGGCGGCGACGGCCTCGGCAGCCTCTTCGGCGGCGCCTTCGGAAATGACGGTGGTGCCCGTTTCCTGTGCCCAGAGGGGCGAGGCGATGAGCGCCGCGAGGGCGAGGGGGGTGAGCCGCATGAATTCCTCCTGTTGCCAAGGATATAGGCGCGGCAGCGCCGAAAGCGAAGGGGCGGTGCGCCCCGGCCAAAATTGAACCGGACCTGAGAAGGAGGCTCCGATGAGCAAGACCGACGAGTGGAAGGCGATTGCCGAGAAGGAACTGCGGGGCAAGCCGCTGGACAGCCTTGATTGGGAGACGCTGGAGGGCATCCGGGTGAAACCGCTCTACACCGGCGAGGATGTAGAGGGGCTGGGCCATATGGGGAGCATCCCGGGGCAGGCGCCGTTCACCCGCGGGCCGAAGGCGACGATGTATGCGGGCCGACCCTGGACGATCCGGCAGTATGCCGGGTTTTCGACTGCCGAGGAGTCGAACGCCTTTTATCGCAAGGCACTAGCGGCCGGGCAGCAGGGCGTTTCGGTGGCTTTCGATCTGGCGACGCACCGGGGGTATGACAGCGACCACCCGCGCGTGGAAGGCGACGTGGGCAAGGCGGGCGTGGCGATCGACTCGGTGGAGGACATGAAGATCCTATTCGACGGGATTCCGCTGGATGAAGTGTCGGTGTCGATGACGATGAACGGGGCGGTGATTCCGATCCTCGCCAATTTCATCGTGACCGGCGAGGAGCAGGGGCACGACCGGGCGCTGCTTTCGGGGACCATTCAGAACGACATTCTGAAGGAGTTCATGGTGCGGAACACCTATGTGTATCCGCCCGAGCCTTCGATGCGGATCATCTCGGACATCATCGAGTACACCTCGAACGAGATGCCTAAGTTCAACTCGATCTCGATTTCGGGCTACCACATGCAGGAGGCGGGGGCGAACCTTGTGCAGGAGCTGGCCTATACGCTGGCGGACGGGCGTGAATACGTGCGGGCTGCGATTGAAGCGGGCATGGACGTGGACAAGTTTGCCGGGCGGTTGAGCTTCTTCTTCGCCATCGGGATGAACTTTTTCATGGAGATCGCCAAGTTGCGGGCGGCGCGGACCCTGTGGCATCGGATCATGACGGAGTTTGGCGCGAAGAGTGAGCGCAGCAAGATGCTGCGGACCCATTGCCAGACGAGTGGTGTGTCGTTGCAGGAGCAAGACCCTTACAACAACGTGATCCGCACGGCCTATGAGGCGATGAGCGCGGTGCTGGGGGGCACGCAGTCGCTCCATACCAATGCGCTGGACGAGGCGATTGCCCTGCCCACCGAGTTCTCGGCCCGGATCGCGCGGAATACGCAGCTGATCTTGCAGGAAGAAACGCAGGTGACCCGCGTCGTCGACCCGTTGGCGGGCTCCTACTACGTGGAGAGCCTGACGGACGAGCTGATCGAGAAGGCCTGGGCCTTGATCGAGGAGGTCGAGGAGATGGGCGGCATGACCAAGGCGGTGGCGAGCGGCATGCCCAAGCTGCGGATCGAGGAAAGCGCGGCCCGGCGGCAGGCGATGATCGACCGGGGCGAGGAGGTGATTGTTGGGGTCAACAAGTACCGGAAAGACAAGGAAGACCCGATCGACATTCTGGACGTGGACAATGTGAAGGTCCGCGAGAACCAGGTGGCACGGCTGGAGCAGATGCGCGGGAGCCGCGATGCGGCGGCCTGCGATGCCGCGCTGGGCGAGTTGGAGCGGCGGGCGAAGGAGGGCGGCAATCTGCTGGAGGCGGCGGTGGAGGCCGCCCGCGCCCGGGCGAGCGTTGGAGAGATCAGCATGGCGATGGAGAAGGTGTTTGGCCGTCATCGGGCCGAGGTAAAGACTTTGGCGGGCGTTTACGGCGCGGCCTATGACGGCGACGAGGGCTTTGCGGCGATCCAGAAATCGGTGGAGGATTTCGCCGAGGAAGAGGGCCGCCGCCCGCGGATGCTGGTGGTGAAGATGGGCCAGGACGGACACGACCGGGGCGCCAAGGTAATTGCCACCGCCTTTGCCGATATCGGCTTTGACGTGGATGTGGGGCCGCTGTTTCAGACGCCCGAGGAAGCCGCGCAGGATGCGGTGGACAACGACGTGCACGTGGTGGGGATTTCGAGCCAGGCGGCGGGCCACAAGACGCTGGCGCCCAAGCTGGTGGCGGCGCTGAAAGAGGCCGGGGCGGAGGATATCATCGTGATCTGCGGCGGGGTGATCCCGCAGCAGGACTATGATTTTCTGTACAAGTCCGGGGTGAAGGCGATTTTCGGGCCGGGCACGAATATTCCGAGCGCGGCGCAGGATGTGCTGAAACTCATCCGCGAGGCGCGGGGCTGACCGGGCCGGGGGCGTCGCACACCTGAAACGTTGTAGCGCGAGCTGCAGTGTTGTGGTGGAGTATTTTCAGCAAGAAAATTCAGCGGGTTGTGCTTTGGCGCGGCTCGTGCGTTTGTTGCGGGCATGATTGAATTTGACCATATCGCCGTGCTTTGCACGCGGCTCGAGGACGGGGTGGCCTATGTCGAGGAGGCGCTCGGTGTGCCTTTGGCGGCGGGGGGCAAGCACGAGGCCTTTGGCACCCACAATGCGCTGCTGGCGCTGGGGGGCGAGGAATATCTGGAGGTGATCGCTGTGGACCCGGAGGGCGCCGATCCGGGGCGGCCACGGTGGTTTGACCTCGATCGCTTTCAGGGCCAGCCGCGGATTGCGCGCTGGGTCTGCCGGGTGGATGACCTTGCGGCCAAGGTGGCCGAGCGCCCCGGTGTTGGGGTGCCGATGGCCCTGCAGCGGGGGGAGTATCGCTGGGCGATGGCGGTGCCGGAGACGGGCATCTTGCCGATGAACAACATGCATCCGGCGCTGATCGAGTGGCAGGGGCCGCACCCAGCACCGCGGCTGCCTGATGAGGGCGTGCGGCTGGCGGAGCTTCTGGTGGGCCATGAGGAGGCGCGCGGGCTGAAGGATCTTGGGCTGGACGACCCGCGCCTGCGGTTCATCCGGGGGCCGACGCGGATGGCGGCGCGGTTCGACACGCCGGACGGGCCGAAGTGGCTGAGGTAAGGCGGGCTCAGGCCAACGATGCAGAGGCGATCTGCGGGCTGATCAACTGGGTGATCCGCGACACCATCGTGACCTTCAACAGCATCGAGAAGACGCCCGAAGAGATCTCGGGGGCGATCGAGGCCGGGCAGCCGTTTTGGGTCGCCGAAGTGGAGGGGCGGGTGCTGGGCTATGTCAGCTACGGGCCGTTCCGGAACGGGGTGGGCTACGCCCACACCAAGGAGCATTCGATCGTGGTGCGCCCCGAGGCGGCGGGGCAGGGCGTGGGGCGTGCGCTGATGGCGACGCTCTGTGCTCATGCGCGGGAGGCCAGCGTACATTCGCTCTTTGCCGGGGTCAGCGGGGAGAACGCGGCTGGCGTGAAATTTCATGCCGCATTGGGCTTTGCCGAGGTGGCGCGGCTGCCCGAGGTGGGCCGCAAGTTCGACCGGTGGCATGACCTTGTGCTGATGCAGAAATTCTTGTGACCCCAGCGCCTTGCGCAGGTAAGGTGCCCCCATGTCGATCTGGTCACGCATAGGGGACGCGCTTTCGGCTCTCGCTGCTGGCGAGGGGCTTTCGGCGGTGTTCGACAAGCTGCGCACGGCGCCGGAACGGACGGTGGGCTTTACCATCGCGGTCATCGCGCTGGGGGCCAAGATGGCCAAGGCGGACGGGCAGGTGACGCGCGACGAGGTCACGGCGTTTCGTGAGGTCTTTACCATTCCGCCCGCCGAGGAGGCCAATGCGGCGCGGGTGTTCAACCTCGCGCGGCAGGATGTGGCGGGCTTCGAGGACTATGCCGCGCGGATTGCTCGGATGTTCGACGAGGGCCACGGCGCGCTGACGGACCTGCTGGAGGGGCTGTTCCATATCGCGATGGCGGATGGGGAGTATCACCCGAAGGAAGATGACTTTCTGGCTCGGGTGGCGGCAATCTTCCGGGTCGATGACCGGGAGTTTCGCTCGCTGCGCGCCCGCTTTGTGCCCGATGCCGAGCCGGACCCATACGCGGTACTCGGCGTTGCGCCCGATGCGCCGCTGGAAGAGGTGCGGGCGGCATGGAAGCGGCAGGTGCGCGAGAGCCACCCGGATGTGATGATGGCGCGCGGCGTGCCGGAAGAGGCAGTGCGGATGGCCGAGAAGAGGCTGATCGCGGTGAACCGGGCCTGGGAGGAGATCAACGGGTCGTGAGGCTGGCCACCTACAATGTGGAGTGGTTCAACGCCCTTTTCGACGAGGTGGGCGCGCCGCTGGCGGACAATGAATGGTCCGCCAGGTGGAACGTGACGCGGGCGGCGCAGCTGGAGGCACTGGGCATCGTCTTCACGGCGCTGGACGCCGATGCGGTGCTGATCGTGGAGGCGCCGGACTGGAAGGCACCGCGCCGCACCGAAACCGCGCTGGAAGGCTTTGCAGCGCTCTTCGGGCTGCGGGCGCGCAAGGCGCTGATCGGCTTTCCGAACGACACCCAGCAGGAGTTGGCGCTGCTTTATGACCCCGACAGGGTTGAGGCGCGGCATGTGCCGGTGGGGGAGGCCACGGGCAAGAAGGGCAGCGAGGAGGCGCCGCGGTTTGACGGGGTGTTCCGGATCGACCTCGATATCGACGCCCGGGAAGACCTTGTGCGCTTCTCCAAGCCGCCGCTGGAGGCGGAGTTGCGGCTTGCGGGGTTTGACGAGGTGGTGCGGCTCATCGGCGTGCATATCAAGAGCAAGGCCCCGCATGGCGCGCGCTCGGCGGCGGATGCGACCCGCATTTCCATCGCCAACCGGCGCAAACAGTTGGCGCAGTCGATCTGGCTGCGCCGGAGGGTGGAGCAGCACTTGGCGGCGGGCGAGGCACTGGTGGTGGCGGGCGATTTCAACGATGGCCCCGGCTTGGATGAGTACGAGGCGCTCTTTGGTCGCTCGGGCATGGAGATCGTGCTGGGGGCAGATCAACCCGAGACGATGCGGCTGGTGGACCCTCATGCGCGGCAGGCGTTGGCGGGCGGGTTGATGCAGGCGAAGGACACCACGGCGCGGTTTTATCTGCGCGAGGAGAAGCGCTACCTCAGCGCGCTGCTCGACTACCTCATGCTCTCGCCCGGGCTGGCGGCCCATGCGCAGGACTGGCGGATCTGGCATCCCTTTGACGACTCGCAGATTTATGCCCTGCCGGAGTTGCGGGAGGCGCTGCTGACGGCCTCCGATCACTTCCCTGTCAGCGTCGATCTCGACCCGAACCTTTGAAACGCGGCGCGCGAGCGCTTATGTTGGGGCCATGAAACACCTTGCTGCCATGGCCCTTGCGGCCTCTCTCACCCTGGGCCCGGCGCTTGCGCAGGAGGCCGACCCCGAAGCCCGTGGCGACATGGGCGAGGGCATGAACCTTGTGGAAGAGGGGATGATGCTCTTCTTCCGCGGACTGGCCGAAGAGATGGAGCCTGCGCTGAAGGATATGGCGCGGGATATGGAGCCTGCACTGCGCGATCTGGCCGAAACGCTGGGGCCGCAGATGGCGGCGCTGGCGGAGATGATCGGCGAGTTCGACGATTACCATCCGCCGGAGCGGCTTGAGAACGGCGACATCATCATCCGCAGGAAGACCCCGAAAGAGATGGAGCGGGCACCCGAGCCTTTGGTGCCGGAGTTCGACCCGGAGGGCGAGATCGAACTTTGAGTCGTGCTGGTGGGTAGATTGCCCACCCTACAGGCGTGTCGTGAGGGCCGGATCGTTGGCCTTGTAGACGATGCCCTTGTACTCGGGTCGGTCGTAGGCGGTTTCGTTGGTGACGTGGCCGTCGTAGCCGCCGACCTTGGTCAGCCGAGCGCCATCCTCCCAGATCATCATCAGGCCGTGCTCTTCCTCCCAGACGCAATTGGCTGACATGACCACATAGACGTGGTCGGGGTGGCGCGGGTCGATCACCAGATGGACGGTGCCGGGGGTGACGTGCTGCCAGATTTCCTCGGGCGTGGCGGGCACGCCCATCTCCTCGTCGAGCCACTCCTCGCCGCCCACGTCCTGATGAAAATCGCGGTAGTAGTTGTAGACGTGCAGGCTGTCGGCCAGACGGTCGGCCGGGGTGAGGCGGGCGAAGGCGGCGAGGGCCTGCGCGGCCTGCTCGGGGGAGGGCTCTTGATGGTGGTCGATATAGATATCGCGGTCGACCACGACGCCGTCGAAGTAGGGAACCGCGAGCGGCTCCGAGACGATCTCAATCCCCGGCAAGGCGCACCTCGATCTCGCAACCTAGCTCACTGGCGAGCGATTTGAACCGTGCCTCGGCCACCTCGCCGTAGAGCACGGCGGCGGCGCGGGGCAGGATCAGCTTGAGCTCCTTTTTCTTCGGGCGATATTCCACCCGGCACATGGCTTCGGGGATGTTGCCGGAGAACATCGCGCCGAAGCGCATAGCCTTGCCGAGCACCACTGCCATCTGCCTGTCCTTGTCGGAGAGCAGCTCGACCATCGGTTCGAGGTGCGAGCCGGGGGCGGCGTTGCGGTAGCGGTGCAGCAGGGCGAGGCCGACGAAGACGCGGCCCTGATGGTCGATCCCGCCGAGGTTGGAGCGGGTGGCGTTATCGAAACAGACCTCGCCGCGATAGTCGGGATGGGCGCGCCATGACACATCGTGCAGCAGGCAAGCGGCCTTGATCAGGCGCTGCTTGTCGGGCCGGACGCTGCGGAAGAGCGGCAGGACGAAATCGTAGAGCGTGCGCCCGAAGCCCGGCACGCGGGCGTTTTGCGCCTCGTCGAAACGGGCGGCCTCGATCAGCGGGTCGCGGGCGCGGATCAGGTCGGACATCTGCTCGTAGAGCATGCCCTCGCGGATGCCGTAGGCCGAAATCCAGACCTCCTTGGTGCCGAATTTCTTCATCAGGCGGCGGAGCACCTCGCCCGCCACCGGCACCAGCGCGATCCGGGCGGAGGAAAGCCCGGCCTGAGCGCGGACCTCCTCGAGATCGCGGCCGCGCAGCCAATCGAGCGTTTTACGCAGCTGGGCCGGGGTGGCGTGATAGTCGTGCAGCACGTGGAGCGGGTAGCCCCGGCGCAGGATGTCGAGCTTGGCGATGGCCCGCCATGAGCCGCCGACGAGGTAGAGCCGCTTGTGGGGCGGCAGCTTGTCGGCCAGCCGGTCCAGCACCTTGTCGATCTCGGCGCGGCGGGCCTTGCGGCCCCCGGGAATGGTCTTGAGCCGCAGGGGACCGAGAGACGTGGAAGCGCGCTCGCCCACGCCGCCATCTTCGAGCAGGGCCAGCTCCATCGAGGAGCCGCCGATATCGCAGGAAAGGCCGGTGGCGCCGGGCCAGCCGACGAGCACACCCTGGGCGGAGAGACGGGCTTCCTCCTCGCCGTCGACAACATAGACCTTGAGGCCTGTGGTGGCCTCGATGTCGGCACAAAAGTCCGGCCCGTCATCGGCATTGCGTACGGCGGCGGTGGCGGTGGCGGTGAGGGGCGGGATGCCCATGCCCTCGGCCAGAGCGTGAAAGCGGCGGATCGCGGCAAGCGCCCGGACACGGCCCTCGGGGTTGAGCCGCCCGGTTTCGCCCATGCCGGCGCCGAGGCCGCACATCACCTTTTCATTGAAGAAATACGCCGGGCTGCGCGCCGCGCCGTCGAAGATCACCATCCGGACGGAGTTGGAGCCGATGTCGATCACCCCCACGCGGGAGAGCGCCTGGGCATCGGGGTGGTCGAAGATCGGGCGTCCGAAAGGGCCCCAGCCCCGCTGCTGCTCGCCTGATCCGTCCATGTCATCTCTCCGGGCGGTTATCGTATGTCCGTGATAGAGGGCGGGCGCCGGAAAGGTCAATCTTTCGAGTGGGTCAGTTCCGGCACATCGCTGGCCCCCGCCGAGCCGCGGCCCGAGAGCGAGGGGTTCTCCATGAAGAAGCGGTGGCAGTTGAACGGCTCGGCGCCCTTGGAGAGCGGCGGGCGGTAAAAGCTGCCATCGGGGCGCATGACCCAGCTTTGTGCGGTGTCGGCCATGTTGGCGGCCATCACCTGCTCGGTGATCTGCGCCTTCACCGTGGGGTTGGTGCATTCGACCAGTGTTTCGACCCGGCGGACGAGGTTGCGGCCCATCCAGTCGGCCGAGGAGATGAACACGCGCGCCTTCTTGGAGGGCAGTCCGTGGCCGTTGCCGAAACAGACGATGCGGCTGTGCTCGAGGTAGCGCCCGACGATGGATTTGACCCGGATGTTCTCCGACAGGCCCTTGATGCCGGGGCGCACGCCGCAGATGCCGCGGATGACGAGGCTGATCTTTACCCCGGCCTGGCTGGCGGCATAAAGCGCGTCGATCACATCGGCGTCGATCAGTGAGTTCATCTTTGCCCAGATCTCGGCGGGCTTGCCGGCGCGGGCATGTTCGACCTCGGCGGCGATCATCTCGATCAGGCGCTTTTTCAGCGAGATCGGCGAGATCGCAAGGTTCTCCAGTTCGCCGGGCTGGGCATAGCCGGAAAGGTAGTTGAAGACCTTTCCCGCGTCGCGGCCGAGCGCCTTGTCGCAGGTGAAAAGGCTGAGGTCGGTGTAAATCCGGGCGGTGATCGGGTGGTAGTTGCCGGTGCCGAAGTGGGTGTAGGTCACCAGCTCGTTGCCCTCGCGGCGGACCACCGTGCTGATTTTTGCGTGGGTCTTGTAGTGCATGAAGCCGTAGACCACATGCGCCCCGGCCCGCTCCAGCCGCCGGGACTGGCGGATGTTGGCGGCCTCGTCGAAGCGCGCCTTCAGCTCGACCAGCGCGGTGACCGACTTGCCGTCTTCCGCCGCCTCGCAGAGCGCCTCGACGATGGGGGAATTCTTTGAAGTGCGGTAGAGCGTTTGCTTGATGGCGACCACATCGGGGTCGCGGGCGGCCTGCTGCAGAAAGCGCACCACCATGTCGAAGGTCTCGTAGGGGTGGTGCAGCAGCATGTCCTTCTGCCGGATGGCGGAGAACATGTCGCCCTCATGGTCCTGCACCCGCTCCGGCACACGCGGCGTGAAGGAGGGCCAGAGCAGATCGGGGCGGGCGTCGATCACCAGTTCCTTGAGGTCGGCCACGCCGAGGATGCCGTTGGTCTCGATCACCTCGTCTTCGTCGACCTCAAGTTCGCGCATGATCAGCGCTTTCAGGGCTTTGGGCGCGCCAGCGGACATGTTGAGGCGGACAACCTCGCCGCGCCGCCGCCGCTTCAGGGCGGTTTCGAACTCGCGCACGAGATCCTCGGCCTCTTCCTCAAGTTCAAGGTCGCTGTCGCGCAGGACGCGGAAGGTGCAGGAGCCCTTTTCACGGTAGCCCGGAAAGAGCGAGCCGATGTGCAGGCGCAGCAGCACTTCGAGCGGCAGGAAGCGGTGGGTGCCCTCCTCGGCGGGCAGGGCGATGAAGCGGTCGACCTGATGCGGTATCGGCAGGATGGCATCGAGCTTGCGGCCCGAGTGCTCGCTCTCGAGCTGGAGCGCGAGGCAGAAGCCGGTGTTGGCGATAAAGGGGAAGGGGTGCGCCGGGTCGATGGCCAGCGGCGAGAGCACCGGGAAGACCTGGCTGAGGAAATACTCTGACAGAAAGCCGTGGTCGGCCTTGGTGAGGTGCTTGGCGTCGAGCAGGAAGATATCGTTGCTCGCCAGTTCCTCGCGCAGCGCGGCCCAGCTCTCTTGCTGGCGGGCCATCAGGCGGCGGGCGTCAGCGTTGATGAGCACCAGCTGCTCGGCGGGGCTGAGCCCATCGGCGGCGGGGGTGGTGTTGCCCGCATTGGCCAGCTCGCGCAGGCCGGCGACGCGCACGGTGTAGAACTCGTCGAGGTTGGTCGCCGAAATCGAGACGAAGCGGATGCGCTCGAGCAGCGGCACCTTGGGGTTTTCGGCCTCTTCCAGCACCCGCCAGTTGAAGCCGAGCCAGCTCAGCTCGCGATTGAAGAAACGGGTCGGCCCGGCGATGTCGACATCGTCGAGCGCGATCGGGTCGGGGTAGGCGGCGGAGAGGAAATCGGATTGAGTCATGGCAGGGGTCTAGGAGGCAAAGGTCACGGTAGTGTGACGCTTTAGCCCTTATGTGCCTGATTTTCCGGCCTCATCCAAGACCTCGCGGGCAAGTTTGCGGGTCAGCTTCCCGCCCTTGGCGAGTTGGTGCCGGTCGAGCGCGGCCACGGTGCGGCGGGCGGCGGCGGCGGAGCGCTCCATGTGGACGAGCAGGTAGCTCAGTAGCTTGGGCGTGGGCGCGAGCTGGCGGTCGTCGAAGAGCTTGACGAGGAGCGCGGTGAGCAGGGCGTCATCGGGCTCGGCGAGGCGGGCGCGGGGTGTGGCAGAGAGCCGGGTGGCGAGGTCGGGCAGGGCGGGTGCGGGCAGGGGCTCGCGCGCGGTGAGAAGGAGCCGGGCGTTCGCTGCGGTGGCGCGGTTGAGCAGGTGGAACAGCGGCTCCTCGCGCTCGCGGCTGCCCATCAGGCTGTGGATGTCTTCCAGCAGCAGCGTGGCGCCGGGCGCGGGCGGGGCGAGGCTGGCGAGGCTGCCCGCCTCCAGGGCGGTGGCCCCGGTATCGGCGGCCCAAATGGCGGCGAGGTGGCTCTTGCCCGCGCCTTCCGGCCCCGTCAGCAGCAGCCGCCCGCCGGGCCAGCGCGCGCTGTCATCGATCTGAGCGACGGCCTCGGCGTTGGCGGGCGACACGAAGAAGGCATCGCGCCCGGTGGCTTCGATCACCGGGAGGTCTATTGGGATCTGGCGGGGCATGGGGTGCCTCTTTGGGCTACTCTTGCGGGGGCTCGTCGGCGTGGGAGACCGCCGCTGTGGCGGGAGGTGCCTCTTCGGTGCCGCGATAGAGGCGGCCCTCCTTGTACTGCCGGGTGGCCCAGCGGGCAATGACCCCGAGCGAGGCGGCCACGGGCACGGCGACGAGCATGCCGGTGAAGCCGAAGAGCGCGCCGAAGGCCGAGAGGGCGAAGATGAGCCAGACCGGGTGCAGCCCGACCGATTGGCCGACGAGGTTGGGGGTGAGCACGTTGCCCTCAAGGAACTGACCGACAAAGAAGATCACCGCGACGGCACCGATCCACCACCATTCGCCCCAGAACTGAAAGAAGGCGAGCCCGATCGCCAGCGCCCCGCCGACCAATGCGCCGACGTAGGGGATGAAGGTCAGCGCGCCCGCCACAGCCCCGACGACGAGGCCGAAGTTGAGGCCCACCGCCATGAGCGCCACGGCGTAGAAGATGCCCAGCACGAGGCAGACGGTGCCTTGCCCGCGGATGAAGGCGGCGAGGGTCTTGTCGATCTCATGGGCGAGGTGGCGGATGGTGGGGGCGTGGTCGCGCGGCAGCAGGTCATCGACTTTGGCAACCATGCGGTCCCAGTCGAGCAGCAGGTAGAAGGCGACGATGGGCACCAGCACCAGCAGCACCAGCACGTTGACGAGGCCGGAGACCGAGCTGACGAGGGAGCTTACCAACTCGCCGCCGCGGGACTGGATGGTTTCACCCAGCGTGGAGAGCGACTTGGAGACGGTGCTTTCACCGTCCATCAGGTCGGGGAAGCGGGCGGTGAGAAAGTTGCGCAGGTCGGAGAAGATCTGCGGGGCGGCCTTGAAGAGCGCGACCGACTGCTCAACGAGGGTGGGCACGATCAGCAGGGCGCCGAGGATGAAGATCAGCAGGGCGACCAGCGAGATGACGATGACCGCGGCGATGCGGTGCAGGCCCATCCGCTCCAGCCGGTCGGCGACCGGGTCGAGGCAGTAGGCGACGGCGCCGCCCAGCACGAAGGGCAGGATCACATCGCCCAGCAGGTAGAGCACGCCGAAGAAGACCACGGCGGCGAGGCCCCAGTATTTGGCCTGATCTCTGACCGGAAGTGCCATTTTGCCCCTTCATTCGCTCGCGCGCCCATATTGCCCGTGAGGCGGCGGGGTGCAAGGGCGAGAGGGGTGGGAGGCCGGCGGGTGTGGGCCGTAGCGGTAGGGAGGGGAGATGCTCGCCGGGGCGTTATGGGTCCGCAAGCAGGGGCTTCGGCATTGCCGGGTGTCAGCTGGCTGCGCGGAGGCGGGGCATCACCGGATGGGCCTCGGGCGCGTCTTGCGCAGGCTCCAAAGCCCCGCCGAGGCTGAAGCCTTTCATCAGCGCGTTCAATTCATCGGCGCTTCCGGCCAGAACGGCGTTGGCGGCGGTGGTCTCCTCGAACATGCCGGCATTCTGCTGGGTCACGCGCTCGAGGTCGGAGACGGCGGTGTTGACCTCGCTGAGGCCACGGGACTGGTCGGAGGTGGCATCGGCGATGGAGCGGAGCCGCTCGACGATGCCGGTGACCGAGGATTGGATGCCCTCCAGCGCGGTGCCGGTGTTCTTGACCAGAGCCGCGCCGCCGGAAATTTCTTCGACCGAGTTGGAGATCAGGCTGTTGATTTCGCGCGCGGCCTCGGAGCTGCGCTGTGCGAGGGCGCGGACCTCGGAGGCCACCACGGCAAAGCCACGGCCTGCCTCGCCCGCGCGAGCGGCCTCGACGCCTGCGTTCAGGGCGAGGAGGTTGGTCTGGAAAGCGATGTCATCGATGACGCTGGTGATCTTGAAGATCTCGCGCGAGCTGCCCTCGATCCGGTTCATCGCGTCCACCGCCTCGGCCATGATGCCTGTGCCATCGGAGGCTTCGCCCGAGGTGGCCTCGGCCTGCTTGCGAGCATCACGGGATTCGGAAGCGACAATCTCGATGGTTCGGGTCAGTTCCTTCAGCGTGGCGGCAATCTGGGCCAGCGTGGCGGCCTGTTTCTCTGTGCGGGTCGACAGATCGGTGGCGGAAGACGACAGCTCGCGGGATTGCTCGTTGATCGAGGCGGCTTGAAGGATCACCGCGTTCATCGCGGTGCAGAGCCGCTCGCCCGCGCCGTTGAAGTGATGCGCGAGGTCGGCAAAGTCCTCGCCCAGTTCTTCCGTCACCCGCACGGAGAGGTCGCCCTCGGCCAGCATGGCGAGTTTCTGGCGGAACACGTCGAGCAGGCGGGCGAGCGCCTCGTGCCGCTCGGCGGCAGCGGCGGCCTCCCGGGCCTCGGCCTCAGCGGCCTCGGCAGAACGCTTCTCGACTTCCTGCAAGGCGGTTTCGGCCTCTGCACGAGCCTTGGCAGCTGCCTTGGACTGGTCTTCGGCGCGGCCACGCGCCTCGGTCGCGCGCTTGGCCTCTTCGCGGGCCATCGCACTGCTTTCTTCGGCCTTTGCGGTGGCCACGAGGCTCTCTTGCGCCTTGTCGGAGGCCTCGCGCGAGAGCGAGATGCGGTTGAGGATACTCAGGGTCAGCACGGCGGTTTCGGCCACGACGATGATGGCATGAAACACGGTGCGGCCGATGTTGAAGACCAGATCGGAGGAGGGGTAGACCAGCGCGGGCAGGGCGAAGGTGAGCGTGAGGTGGTGTACGGCGATGGTGCCCGCGGCCACCAGCAGCGGCACGATATCGGCCAGCGCCACCAACATGGCCAGCACGGCGAAGTAAGCCATGTGACTGTCGATCTGCATCGGGTGGCCGGCGAGCGCGGCGTTGAGCGCGATGGTGATGCCGGTGAGCGCCTGTGCCACGACGATGCGGGCCACGCGCGGCGAAAAGCGCGGTGCGGCGAGACCGAGCAGGGCGAAGGCGCCGCCAGCGAGACCCATCACCATGATGTTGCCGCCCATCGCCCATTCCGCCGCGACGGCGAGCAGCCAGATCACCGGGGTGATGCGCGAGAGCAGCCTGACCGCGTTGGCGCGGGCCTGTTCGAGGGCGTGGTCCACGCTGGGGTCGATCGCGTGTTCGGCGGTGAGCAGGAGAGGCTTGGCGTCAGGCATCAGAGACTCCACAGAGGGCGGCAAGGGCGCCGCCGCCGAGCACGGCCCAGGCACCCTCGGTGTGGACCTCTTGCGCGGCGGCGGGGGAGGGGAAGCGGGCGAGCACGGCGAAAGGCGCGCGGCGGGGGCCAAGCGGGCGGCCACCCGCGCGGGCCAGCAGTGCATCAGCATCGGCCCAAGGCGGAACGATCACCAGCGCGGGTCCGTCGCCCGGCGGCGCGGCGAGCACCATGGCCAGCGGCGTGACCGCGAGGCTGGCCAGAAAGGCCAGCGGAAGGGTGATTTTGCCGAGCAAGGCTGCCCCCGGACGGTTAGCGTTGGTTTCGTCTTACCCATCGCCGGTTTCCGGCTCCTTAACGCCGCCGGATTTTTGCCGCGGTACAGGAAGCTGCTGTGAATAAGCCGTGATTGCCCGCGTGCGCGCGTTGCCTGACGCAGGGGTAAGGCGCATGCATGAAAGAGCACGCAAGCAAGGTTTGCCCCCCGATGACCCAGTATCTCAAGCTCTCTGCCCTGACCGCGCCGCGCCCCTCCCCTGCGCCGGAGTCAGCCCCCGCGCAGGAGCGCCCCCGTGCCGAGCCTGCGCCCCACCGCGCCCCCGAGGCCACCGGGGCCGGGCAAGCAGCAGAAGGCCAGCGCACCCCGAAGTCCGAAATCTTGTGAGCCCGCCCGCGATGGGCTAGAGCCTCGGGGCAACGCACATTGCCCCAGAGGACCCCAAATGCGCCTGAGCCGCTACTTCCTGCCTGTTCTCAAGGAAACCCCTGCCGACGCGCAGATCGCCTCGCACCGCTACATGCTGCGCGCGGGCATGATCCGTCAGCAGGCCGCCGGGATCTACTCGTGGCTGCCGCTGGGCTTCAAGGTGCTCAAGCGGATCGAGCAGATCGTGCATGAGGAGCAGCAGCGGGCCGGGCACATTCCGATGCTGATGCCCACCATCCAGCCCGCCGATCTGTGGCGCGAGAGCGGCCGTTACGACGCCTATGGCCCGGAGATGCTGCGCATCCGCGACCGGCACGACCGGGACATGCTCTTTGGCCCGACCAACGAGGAGATGATCACCGACATCTTCCGCGCCCATGTGGCCAGCTACAAGAGCCTGCCGCTAACGCTCTACCACATCCAGTGGAAGTTCCGCGACGAGATCCGCCCGCGCTTTGGGGTGATGCGGGGCCGCGAGTTCTACATGAAGGACGGCTACAACTTCGACCTCACCAAGGAAGACGCGCTGCACGCCTACAACCGCCACATGGTGAGCTACCTGCGCACCTACGAGCGGATGGGGCTGACGGCGATCCCGATGCGGGCCGATAGCGGGCCGATCGGCGGGGATGACACCCACGAGTTCCTCGTGCTGGCGCCGACGGGCGAGAGCGACGTGTTCTACGATGCCGGCGTGACCGAGCTGAAGCTGGGCGACCGCGAGATCGACTATGACGACCGCGAGCAGGTGAAGGGCGTCTGCGACGAGTTCACCTCGCTGTACGCCCGCACCGACGAGACCCACGACGAGGCGCTTTACGGCGCGATCCCCGAGGATCGGCGCCGCGCGGGCAAGGGCATCGAGGTGGGGCAGATCTTCTACTTCGGGACCAAGTATTCCGAGCCGATGGGCGCGAACGTGCAGGGGCCGGACGGGGCCAAGGTGCCGGTGCACATGGGCTCGCATGGAATCGGCGTGAGCCGCCTTGTGGGCGCGATCATCGAGGCGTCGCACGACGACAACGGGATCATCTGGCCCGAGGGGGTGACGCCTTTCCACGTGGGCATCGTCAACATGCGGGCGGGCGACGAGGCCTGTGATGCGACGAGCACGGCGCTCTATGGCACGCTGAAGACGCTGGGGCTGGACCCGTTGCTGGATGACACCGACGAGCGGGCGGGGGCAAAGTTTGCCACGATGGACCTGATCGGCCTGCCGTGGCGGATTACCGTGGGGCCGCGGGGGCTGAAGAACGGCGTGGTCGAGCTGACCTCGCGCCGCACCGGCGAGAGCGAGGAACTTAGCCCCGAGGCCGCCGTGCAGAAGCTGGCGGGGCTCTACGAGGGCCACCTCTGAGGCGCGCGCCATGATCCCGCCCGCAGGGCTTGCGGAACATCTGGCCCTGCTGAAGGGCCGGGTGGAGCGAGAGGGCGGCATGGCCGCGCTGCGGGCTTGGCTCGACGGCTGGAACGCGCAGCGGCTCCACGGCGGGACGCGCGGCGAAGATGCGGCGTTTTTCAACAACTTCACGCGGTTCCTGCGGGAGAGATACCCGAAGGCCGGGCTGAGCCCTTGGCCGGTGGCGCTTGTCGAGATCGCGGGCGGCGACCGGGAGGCCGTGGCGCTGTTCTTCGAGCTGTTCGAGGCGTTCGAGGACGGCAAGGCAGCGCGGGCGCGGCTGCTGGAGAAGGGTAGGCACGGGCCGGCGCAGAACCGCGCCGCTCGGCCCGAGCCGAAGCCGCGCCCCCTGCCGCCGGGCGCCGATCCTTTCGCGCCACCGCCGGGGCACGCGCTGACGGAGCTGATCAAGGGCTTCGCCTCCGGCAAGCTGGACCGGCCGGGTGACGGCACGCTGGTGGCGCTGAAGGTCTGGCTGGACGGCTGGGCGGGCGAGGACCGGCGGCGCAAGGCGGCGATCTCTGAGCTGGCGGGCTTCATGGCGGCACTGGGCGGGCAGAAGAGGCAAAAGGACTGGACCAAGATGATGCTGCCGCTGAACGGGCCTGTGACGGACCGTTACGTGGCCCTTGCGTCGGTGTGCGAAAAACTGGACCGGCGGCGGCGCGAGGTGGCTGACAAGTTCAGCCCGGTGCTGGGGGCGCCGGTGATCCCCGATGGGCCGGAGCCGGGCTTTCCGGCCTTGCCGATGTTGCGGAATAGCACACCGCTGGTGGAGTGCTTCGAGACCTGGGCGACCACGCCCGCCACACGGCCCTGCGATGGCGACTTGGGGCGGATCAGGGGCTGGCTGCTGCACTGGGTCGAGGCCAACCAGCCGGAGGGTGAGGATGCCGCCGTGGCGCGCTATCTGCACCAGTGGCTGGGCTATCAGGCCAAGCTTACGCATGTGCCGCACTGGGAGGCCCGGCTGGCGGTGCTGGCGCGCCCGCAAGAAGACCTCTGGTCGGCTCTGGCCCGCGCCGTGGCCGCGTTGGCGCATCGCTATCATCAGGTGAATACGAGCCAGAACCCCGAGTTCACTCACCCGGTGATCCCCGAGACCGACGCGCAGCGTGCGGGCTGCGTGGACCTGCGACAAGACGCCTTTGCCGAATGGGCCAAAGCCCCTGATCCGGGCGACCGTTAGCGCTTGACCCCCGCACCCCTCCGCAGCATTTTGCGCGCCAAACCGAGCAGGAGGCCCAGACGTGGCCAAGACAGCAGGCAGAACGGCCCCGTTCTCGAAATACGAGTGGATGATCGCATGGCGCTACCTGCGCTCGCAGCGGTCTGACGGCGGCGTTTCGATCCTGAGCTGGATCGCGCTGGGGGGCATCACACTCTCGGTCTTTGCGCTGATCGTGGTGATGGCGGTGCGCTCGGGCTTCCGGACCGACTTTGTGGACACCATCATCGGTGCCAATGCCCATACCTCGGTGCGCTCGGCGGTTTACGTGGACGAGAACGGCGCGACCTCGCGGCAGATCGTGGACTATGACGACTGGGCGGCGCGGCTGGCGGAGGTGCCGGGCGTGACTTCAGTGGCACCGCTGGTGAAGGGGCAGGTGCTGGCCAATCTGCGGGCGGCCAATGCGGGGGTCGAGGTTTATGGCATCCGCGCCGAAGACCTCGCCAAGCTGCCCCGCATCGCGGAGCCCGAGCAGAAGGAGGGCGATATTGCCCGCTTCGAGGAGGGCATCGCTATCGGCTGGGGCGTGGCGCAGGAGCTGGGCGCTGTGGTGGGCGACCGTATACGCATCATCAACCCCAACGGGGTGCGCGGGCCGATGGGGGTGACGCCACGGGTGAATGCCTATGAGGTGGTCTACGTCTTCCAGGCCGGGCGGTGGGATATCGACCGCACGCGGGTGTATCTGCCGTTTGCGGAGGCGCAGAGCTTCTTCAACTTCGACGGCGCCGCGAGCGAGATCGAGGTCATGGTCGAAGACCCGGAAAACATTGAGCAATGGGACGTGCCGCTGCTGCAGGCCGCCGGAGACAAGGCGGTGATGTGGAGCTGGAAGGATGCGTGGGGCAACTTCCTGCGGGCGCTGGTGATCGAAGACATCATGATGATCATCATCATGTCGATCCTTGTTCTGATCGCCGCGCTGAACATCATCTCGGGCCTGATCATGCTGGTGAAGAACAAGGGCCGCGACATTGGCATCCTGCGCACGATGGGGCTGACGCGGGGCGCGATCCTGCGGGTGTTCTTCCTCTGCGGGGCGCTGATCGGAACGGTGGCGACGGCGCTGGGCACGCTGCTCGGGTGCCTCTTTGCGGTGAACGTGAACAACATCGTCAGCTTCATCAACTGGCTCAGCGGAGCCGAGGTGTGGGATGCCTCGATCCGGGGCATCTACCGGGTGCCGAGCGAGCTTCAGACCGGCGATGTGCTTTTTGCCGTGGCGCTGGCGCTGGCGCTCTCATGGGGGGCGACGATCATCCCCGCGCGCCGGGCGGCGCGGCTCGATCCGGTGGAGGCGCTGCGTTATGAGTGAAGTCTTGGGGCTGAGCGGGATCGAGAAGATCTACAACGCCGGAAAGCCGAACGAGATCAACGTGCTGCGCGGGGCCTCGCTGGAGATGAGCGCAGGCGAGGTGGTGGCGCTGGTCGCACCCTCCGGCTCGGGAAAATCCACCCTGCTGCACATCGCCGGGCTGCTGGACACGCCCACCGCCGGGACCGTGCGGCTGCTGGGGGATGACATGGGATCGCTCGGGGACGGGCGGCGCACCGAGGCGCGGCGGGCGCAGGTGGGGTTTATATATCAATTCCACCACCTTCTGCCGGAGTTCACCGCGCTGGAGAACATCGTGCTGCCGCAGCTTGCGAATGCGGTGGAGCGCGGCGACGCCGAGGCGCGGGCGCTGGAACTGCTGGGCACGGTGGGGCTGGACGCACGCGCCAGCCACCGCCCGGCAGAGCTTTCGGGCGGGGAGCAACAGCGGGTCGCCTTTTGCCGGGCGCTGGCCAACGGGCCGGCGCTGCTGCTGGCCGACGAGCCGACCGGCAACCTTGACCCCGGCACCTCTGATACCGTGTTCCAGGCCCTTGTCACGCTGGTCCGCGAGACCGGGCTGGCAGCGCTGATCGCGACCCACAACCTCGACCTCGCCGCGCGGATGGACAGGACGGTGCGGCTGGAAAACGGGCTTCTGGTCTAACCAGCGTTTCCACCTGCGAAACCGGCTGTTTCCCGCAGGCGGGCACGTTAGGGCAACTTTCGCCGCAATCCTCTGTTAACCATTGGCCAATGGATTGGGCACTCATTCTCTCTATGCCGCTCATGCTCTTGCTGGGCTTCATTGGCGACGCTGCTAGCCGCGATGAAGACGATGACGAGGCGCTGGGCGAGGGCAACCTCCAGAATGCGGAGGAAGACGCCGCCGTGGCTGCGCGGGCGGCCTATGGCGAGGATATGCTGGCGCTGATGGCCGAAGACGCCGAACAGGCGGAGCGTGCGGAGCCGGTGGCCGAAGAGGAGCCCGAGGCTGAGGGTGAGCCTGACGTTGAGCAGGGGCCGGAAGCTGTTGAAACGGCGGTGAAACCTGCCGCCGTTCCCGTGGGCGAGAGCGCCGAATCGGAGTCCGCCGAGGTGGCAGAAGAAGAGGCCGAAGCGCAGGCGGCGGAAGAGGCGCTGGCGGAGGCCGAAGACGAGGGCTCCGAAGATCTCAGCGGGTTCGACGTGGAAGAGGATGTGCTGGTGTTCGAAGCGCCCGGCGCCTCGGAGGCGGAGCCGGAGTTCGAGGCCTCGGACGAGGGGCTCACCGTGCGCATGGCGGGGCAGGAGGCCTTTCTGCCCGGCGTGACCGAGCTGCCCGAAGGCGCGGTTGTTGGCGTCGAACCGGCTACCCCTTCAACGTAAGCACGACCCCCAGAGCCATCAGAGCGATCCCGCCCGCGCGGACGAGGGTGAGCCCGTGTTGAGCTGCGCCGAAAAGGCCGAAGTGGTCGATCACGGCGAAGGAGATCATCTGCCCCAGCAGCACGAAGATCACCGCGTTGCCGACCCCGAAATAGGGCGCGACCCAAGTGATAGACAGCACGTAGAAGGCGACGAAGAGGCCGGCAAGAAACCCCTCTCGAGGGGCCGTGGCAAAGCGGGCCAGCGGCGCGGGGCCGGTGACGAGGGCGGTCACGAGCGCGGCGCAGAAGGCCACGATGAAGAGCACTACCGCCGCGGAGGCGGGCGAGCCGAGATGCCGGCCGAGGGAGGCATTGAGCGCCGCGAGGATCGGAATGCCGATGCCCGCAAGGAGCATCACGGCGGCAGAGGTGGCGTAGCCCATCGGTCTCACTCCATGTTCATCGCGGCGAAGCTAGGCGGTGGGCGCGACGGGGGCAAGGTGAGGGCGCTCGCGCAGAGTATGGCCAAAAAGGTGAAAGAACCCTTTACGGCGCCGCACCGTGGGGGCCGTCAGGAGCAAATCCCTTTGGTTTCAGCCCCTTCCCAGGGCAAGACCACCGCGCCGACGGGGCGGGAAAGCTCCAGCGGGGCCGGGTCCATCACCTGTTTGAGCAGGTCGCGGAGCCGGGCGGTGCGGCTGCCTTCGGGGTCGAGCGTGCGGCAGCAGACGAACTCTTCGACAAGGCTGGCCTGCTGCTCGTAGGGGTAATCCAGAAACTGCGGATTGCTTGACGGATCAAACAGATAGGGGTCGCTGTTGCCCCTGTGCTCGGCGGCGGCCTTTAGCGGGTGATAGCCGGTGAGCTTGCGGTTTTGCCACTGCCAGACATGGGTGATCTCATGGGCGATGAACATGGCGGCGGGCAGGTTCAGCTCGTCGGGCCAGCCCTCGAGATATTCTTCCAAGTACCAGTCAGGGTTGAGATAAATCCGGTTGAACAGCACGAGGCCAGCGGTGCGGGACTTGAAACTGCGGGCTGTGCTGGGGGGCAGGATCAGCTCGCGGCAGGTGGTGCGGGGGCGGGTGAGATAGGTGCGCTCGATCGCGCCGACGCTGCTCCATGTGGTGAGGCGCACGCGTGAGAGGTCGGCGCCATCGCCATGAATTTCCTGCAAAAACCCCTTCTCCGCCTCGGTCAGCGGGCGGCCGCAGGAACTGGCGAGAAGGACGAAACAGAGAGCAATCAGAAGGCGCATCGGGGCGAGTTTAAAAAATTTCCGGGGGGCGGCAAGCGGTGGTTAACCACGATTGAGAGAGGGGGCACATCTGATGCACAACCCATGCACATCCCATGCATACGCGCGCTGGCTTTACCGCTTGGTATGACCGCACCGCGCGCCCCGGGTTGACAGCGCGAGCCCGCATTTGACGGGGATCAAGGCGCCGCCCCTCCCGTGCCCGCAGACTGGGCACAGGACAAAAGGGAGGCATGATCATGAAGGCTGTTCTGACAGGCGCGGCGCTGCTCATGGCGGCGGGGGCCGCCACGGCGCAGGAAGTGCACGAGGGGCGGCTGCTCTATGAGCGGCACTGCGCCACCTGCCACGGGCTGGATGCCGACGGGCAGGGGCCGATGGCACCGGCACTGGTGCTGCAACCGGTGGACCTGACGGAACTGGCGCTGACCAACAGCGGGGTGTTTCCGGTGGCGCGGGTGGTGATGCGGATCGACGGGCGCGACCCGCTGGTGAGCCACGGCTCGCCGATGCCGGTCTACGCCGAGTTGTTCGCGGGCGACGACACGGCGGTAAAGGCCGAGACCGGCCAGCCGATCATGACGACGCGGGCGATTGCGGACCTGCTTGAGTACCTGAGAACGCTACAGAAATAGCGATTTGCGGCGGGATTTCCTTTCATGACGGGCATTGTCATCAACTGGCGGTTGTTTTGTCCGGCGGCGGTCCCGATCTGTTGAACAGGCCCGGAGTTTTGGGCCGTGCCAAACAGATACGATTGAAAGGAATTGAGATGAAAAAGCCTCTGATTATTGCCGCCGCGACCCTCTCCCTTCTGGCCGGCGGCGCCTATGCCAAGCCGAAGCCCGATATCTGGAGCACCGGCAAGGACCGCTGGCACGCAGCGGTGAAAGACAAGGAATGCGGCGGGACGTGCTGGAAGTACGAGGGCACCTACCCGACGAGGAAACAGGCCCGTGCGGCGGCCAAACGCGCGATCGAGGAGCGCAAGGCCAATGGGGTCTGGGGCGATGGCCGCACCGATGGCGGGCTTTGCGGGCAGCCGGGCGTGGAGTGCTGAGAACGGCCTGAAACGGTGGGCTGATTGCCTAGCTGGCGGCGGGGATTTCCCCGCCGTTTTGCGCTGCGGCGGAGGGGCGCCTACGTCTTTGTTTAAAGGAACTTCGGGCCGTAGGGCGGCGTTGAGGGGGCAGAAACCGAAAGGAGGTTTGCTATGAACTGGGATATCATTCAAGGCAACTGGAAAGAGTGGAAAGGTTCGGCCCGTGAGAAGTGGGGCGAGCTGACCGACAACGAACTGCAAGAAGCCAAGGGCGAGCGCGAACAGCTCGTGGGCCTCGTGCAGCAGAAATACGGCTACGCCCGTGAAGAGGCCGAAAAGCAGGTCGACGACTGGCGTGCCGGGCTGAAGGCTGCGTAAGCGGTTTTGAGCTTTGAGTATGGGCCCCCTGCGTGCGAGCGCGGGGGGCTTTTTTGTGGGGTGGTGGTGGGCTCAGGAGCGGTGGGGGAGCTGCAGGTTTTGACTGACCCCCGCCCGGTGCGCGCCGCAAGGCGCCGGGCAGCGCCGACCCGCCCCCCGGGGCGGCGCTTCATCTGGGCCTCGCTGACCTCCTAGTTAGGTTAAATGCTGCACCATAATGCGCGCCCACGTCCCTGTGGGCTGCCCCCCCAAGGTGTCAGCGTGCTCGGGTTGGGTTACGCGGTGGATCGGGATCAAAATCGGGAACGGCGCAAGATCGATATCGTTAGTTCATTTGTTTCCAAAGCGCCCGGGTAGTGGCGAATTTAGCGGATCATATCGACGTCGGTGAGAGATTCCGTACGCGCGTTTTTTGTTATCCTACGGACCTATCAATAAAGAGGACCGCTACCAAAAGAAGAATCGCTAGTAGAAATAGAAGTTGCTGAATTATCAGTGTGTTCGGCGCCATTTTATTATCCCATAGAGAAACGAACGTCGTCTCTGATTTTCGAGTAGAGCAATGATCGCGCTTTTCACAAGTCTCAACTAAGTTGGTGATGGCTCCGAAGTGAAGTATTCCCGCGACAATCGATAGTAACAGAAAGATATACAGAAATACTAAGGCCGTAAAGACACGCCAATCGGCCTCATTAGCAAGTATCGTATTAGACAATGCTGAGATGCCGACAAGCAGTGCACTGCACAGCGTTATAAGTTGCTTGGATATCTCAAGTGCGACTTCGAAACGCTTCATCAGGGTGCTGGCTTACAGAATGGATAAATGCAGTTTGTAGAAGTTCTAATGAATTCGCCAACTAAGGCTTCATCAAGACTCTTAGTAACTCGATTCTCAACGAGTGGAGCGAGGTTCCTAAGAAGGTCCTCCGTCCGATTCGCGGCAGCATTTACATCACTATCACGATTAGACTCGGCCTGATAGCGAGCGTATATGTGCGCTATCGCTCTGTTTACAAAAACCGCACGCGCCTCATTGGTTAAGGAAACACCGAAAGCACGGGCCGCTCGGTCAAGCGATTCACGCAAGATCACGCGATGCTGGTTTTCGCTTGCCAATTAGTCACCTCATTGAAGCTCAATAAAGATATTTTACAATGCGAAGCTAGCTGCCGTTTGATCAAGTGTCTAGCCTACACATCCAACTCCTCAACGAACCGCGCATTCTCCTGGATATACTGGAACCGCAATTCCGGCTTCTTGCCCATCAGGCGTTCCACAAGGTCGCCGGTTTCGCCCGGATCGTCCTCGTCGATGGTCACGCGGATCAGTTGCCGCGATTTCGGGTCCATCGTGGTTTCTTTGAGGTCTTTGGCGTCCATTTCGCCGAGGCCCTTGAAGCGGGACACGTCGATCTTGCCTTTTCCGCCGATGCCCTTTTCGAGCCATTCGTCGCGTTCGGCCTCGTCGAGGCAGTAGACGCGCTTGGCGCCTTGGGTCAGGCGGAAGAGGGGCGGGCAGGCGAGGTAGAGGTGGCCGGCGTCGATCATCGGGCGCATCTGGGTGAAGAAGAAGGTCATCAGCAGGGAGGCAATGTGGGCGCCGTCCACGTCGGCGTCGGTCATGATGATGATCTTGTCGTAGCGCAGGTCGTCGATGTTGAAGCGGGTGCCGAGGCCGACGCCGAGGGCCTGGCTCAGGTCGTTGATCTCGGCGTTGGAGGTGAGCTTGGAGGAGGCGGCGCCGAGCACGTTCAGCACCTTGCCGCGCAGGGGCAGCAGGGCCTGATTGACCCGGTTGCGGGCCATCTTGGCGGAGCCGCCGGCCGAGTCACCCTCGACGATGAAGAGCTCGGTGCCGTCGCGGCTGTTGGACGAGCAATCGACCAGCTTGCCGGGCAAGCGAAGCTTTTTGGTCGCCGTCTTGCGGGCGGTTTCCTTCTCCTGTCGACGGCGCAGGCGTTCTTCGGCGCGGAGCACGAGGAAATCGAGGATCGCGCCGGCGGATTTGGTGTTGGAGGCGAGCCAGTTGTCGAAATGGTCGCGCACCGAGTTCTCGACCATCCGCTGGGCTTCGGTGGTGGCGAGGCGGTCCTTGGTTTGGCCGACGAATTCGGGCTCGCGGATGAAGCAGCTCACCAGCGCTCCGGCCCCGGTGGTGAGGTCTTCGCGGGTGATGGTGGCGGCCTTCTTGTTGCTCACCAGCTCGCCGTAGGCCTTGATTCCCTTGAGGATCGCGGCCCAGAACCCGGCCTCGTGGGTGCCGCCCTCGGGCGTGGGCACGGTGTTACAGTAGGACTGGATGAAGCCGTCGCGCGAGGGGGTCCAGTTGATCGCCCATTCGACCTTGCCGGGGGCATTGAACTTTTCAAACGAGACGGTCCCGGCGAAGGGGCTTTCGGCGTAGGTGGAGGCCTCGCCGAGGGTTTCGGAGAGGTAATCGGCCAGCCCGCCGGGGAAGTGGAACTTGGCCTCCATCGGCATGTCGCCGTCGGGGATGGCGGACTTCCAGCGGATCTCGACGCCGGAGAAAAGGTAGGCCTTGGAGCGGGCCATCTTGAACAGGCGGTGCGGCTTGAGCTTGAGCGAGCCGAAGATCTCGGCGTCGGGATGGAAGGTGACGGTGGTGCCGCGACGGTTGGGGGCGGCGCCGATCTTCTCCAGCTTGGTCTGGGGCACGCCGCGGGAGAACTCCATAGCGTAGAGCTCGCGGTTTTGCGCCACTTCCACGCGGAGGTGATCGGAGAGGGCGTTGACCACGGAGGAGCCGACGCCGTGGAGGCCGCCCGAGGTTTCATAGTTGTCGCCCGAGAACTTGCCGCCCGCGTTGAGGGTGCAGAAGATGATCTCGAGCGCGGATTTGGACGGGTCTTTCGGGTGGGCGCCGATCGGGATGCCGCGGCCGTTGTCGCGCACCGAGACATGGCCGTTTTCGTGCATCTCGACCTCGATCCATGTGGCGTGGCCTGCGACGGCCTCGTCCATCGAGTTGTCGATGATCTCGGCGACCATGTGGTGCAGCGCCCGGTCGTCCTTGCCGCCGATATACATGCCGGGGCGGAGGCGGACGTGCTCCATGTCTTCGAGCACCTGGATGGAGGCGGCGTCGTAGGTGGAGGTTTCTTTTCCGCTGAGGAGATCGTCGGCCATGTCGTGCTGCTCTTTATCGGGCTTTTGGTTGGCGGCGATTGTAGCGGATGGGGCGGGGCGGGGAAAGCGGATGTGGGCCGTTGGGGTGGCGGGCGGATTGCCCGGCCTAGGGGCGGGTGCAGGTGAGCAGCCAGCTGTTGGTGTAGTGGTTGCCTTGGGCCGTGAGCGTGACGTTGAATTTGCCTTCGCGGTCGATCTCATCGGCCGGGCGGGGCGGCAGGACGAGGAGGTCGACACTGGCGCGGTCCTCGCGTTGGGCGATGGTGTCGAGCAGGTCACGCCGGGTGACGGCGTAGGTGGCGGTGTAGCCCTCGAAATCCGCCGAGCGCATGGTGAGGGTCACGCTGTTGCGCTGCGGGGTCAGCTCGTAGGTCTTGCGCAGGTTGGCCTCGATGAAGGCGGTGTCGTCCTGCGAGAAGGTGGTGAAGGCCTCGACGGTGCAGGCGTAGGTGTCGGCGAGGGCCGGGGCGGCGGTGAGGATGAGGGCGGCGGTGAGGAGGCGCATGTCGGGTCCGTTCAGGGGGTGGCCTAGGCGCGGGCATTCTCGCGGAGCCAGCGGGCGAGGTCGATATCGTCGAGCTTGCGTTGGGCGAGGGCGATGATCTTGTCGCCGGCTTCCTGCGCGTTCCAGTCGAGGGTTATGCCATTTGCTTCAAGGCAGAAGTTCATCGCATCGAAGGCGGTGCGCTTGTTGGCATCGTTGAAGCAGTGGCCGCAGGCGATGGCCTGTGCATAGGCGGCGGCCAGATCGAAGACATCTTCGATCATGCCGTAGATCAGCCGATTGGCGACACGGGCGAGGGCGCCGTCGAGCGACTTGTCGACGGCGCGGCCCTGGAGTTCGCCGGGGTTCAGTGCGGCGTCGTGCAGGGCCTCCACCAGCTCTGCGGAGAGCAGGACAAAGTTCATTTATCTTTCAGGTAATCGAGCACCGGCTGGACCCGCTCACGGGAGCTTTCGAGATAGGTCTGAAGCTCATCCATCGTGGCCACGCGCGGCTCCTCTTCGGGGGTCGCGGCCTCGGGAACGAGGTAGCCGACGACGCGGGAGTTTTTCATGATGGCGACGGGTTTGCCATTGGCGCGGTCCAGCACCTTCTGCGGCTCGCGCAGTTCGGTCATGGTGCAGCTTTGGCTGGCGAAGATGCGGTTCATCGGGGTGCGCTCCTGAATGTGCATTCGAATGTACATTCTATTGCGCGAAATTTCAAGCGTTCAGAGCGCGTGGGTCGGGACACGTTCCGACCTACGGGCTGACGAGCCAGTGCCAGACGGGGGCGAGGCGCTCGAAGGCTTCTGTGGCGATGTCATCGATGGGGCGGGGATCGTCTGGGTCGAGATCGAGCCAGGCGGAGAAGCCTTTGTGGCGGAGCAGGGCGGCGCGGGGGTGGTCTGCCGGGTAGGGGGCGGGCACGCGCTTCAACTCGGGCTCGCGGAGGCGGAAGGGGGCGATCAGACGCTCCAGTTCTTCGCCCGAGGGGCCGGCGACGGCGGCGCGCCAGCGGTCGAGTTGCGGTTTGGAGAAGCCGAACTGGCCTGCCCCGGTGACCAGCGTGCCGGGGTCGATACCGAGGAAGAAGGCGGGGGTGTCACGGTCGCCGCTTTCGGACCAGAGCATGTGGAGGTGCGCCTTGTAGGGTGTCTTGTCCTTGGAAAAGCGGGTGTCGCGGTTCTGGCGGAAGATCTTGGGGCGCATCTCGTGGCCCGTCAGCGCGGTGAGGCGGGCGGCGAGAGCCTCGACCAGCGCCTTGCCGGGCTGGGCAACCGTCTGCTCGTATTCGGGCTTATGCGCCATGAACCAGTCGCGGCTGTTGTTGGCGGCCAGCCGGGTGAAGAAGGCGCGGGCATCGGGCAGCAGAGTGGTGAACATCGCGGGGCTCCTTTGGGCCTGATGGTTGGGGCGCGGAGCGGGGCCGTCAAGCCGGGCGGGTGCCTCTGCTGACAGGCCGCCGGTTTGAGCGGTGTCAAAGCGGGGCGGCGGCGGGCGGGATAAAATGGGCGCGGGGAACAGAGAAGGAGTTTGCCGATGCCCGAGGATACTGCTGCCATACCGTCCAGCCTTGCCAAAGATGCCGCGCCGCTGCCCAGCCCGCAGCCGGACAGTCTGCGTCAGGCGTTCGAGCGGGGGGACTACCCCTATGACACGCGGCTGAGCCGCCGGAGTTACGAGGCGCAGAAGGCGCAGCTTCAGGCGGAGCTCTTGAAGGTGCAGAAGTGGGTGGCGGAGACCGGCCAGAAGATCGTGGTGCTCTTCGAGGGGCGCGATGCGGCCGGGAAGGGCGGGACGATCAAGCGGTTCATGGAGCATTTGAACCCGCGGGAGGCACGGGTGGTGGCGCTGAACAAGCCCTCGGAAAAGGAAAAGGGCGAGTGGTTCTTTCAGCGCTATATCGAGCATCTGCCGACGGCGGGAGAAATGGTTTTCTACGACCGCTCCTGGTACAATCGGGCGGGTGTGGAGCGGGTGATGGGGTTTTGCAGCCCCAATGAATACCTCGAGTTCATGCGCCAGACACCGGAGCTGGAGCGGATGTTGGTGCGCTCAGGGATACGCCTCTTCAAATACTGGTTTTCGGTGACGCAGGAGGAGCAGCAGGCGCGGTTTGCCAGCCGCGAGACTGACCCGCTGAAGCGCTGGAAGCTGTCGCCCATCGACAAGGCGAGCCTTGATATGTGGGACGACTACACCGAGGCGAAGGAGGCGATGTTCTTTTACACCGACACCGCCGATGCGCCTTGGACCATCGTGAAGAGCGCCGACAAGAAGCGGGCGCGGATTGCCTGCATGCGGCACTTTCTGGCGATCCTTGATTATCCGGGGCGCGACAGATCGGTGGTGAAGGGGCCGGATCCAAAGCTGGTGAGCGCGGGGGCGCATGTGGTGCATGGGGCCGATCACATCTTGGGTGCGGCGTTGCATCCGGATTTGCGACGGGGCGGGTGAGGGCCGGAGGATTTTGGCGCTGACCATGCGGGAGTCGCGACGGGTGCTGACCTACGGTGGGTCACGTTTCGCTCAGGCCATTCGTGGCCGCTTGAGGCGGCTTTGGGGCCGCTGTAGGGTCGCCGCCATGAAACACTGGCTGACAGCATTGGCACTAGCGGTGCCCGGCGCGCTCGGGGCGCATCCGCATGTTTTTGTCGAGACCGGCTTTGAGGTGATCTTCAACGATGCCGGACTGATCGAGGCCGTGCGCGTGAACTGGCGCTATGACGAGCTGACCTCGCTCTACGTGACCGAGGAGCGCGGGGTAGACAGCGATTACGACGGCCAGGCCACCGAGGCCGAGTTGGAGGCGCTGCAGGGGTTCGACATGAACTGGCCCGAGGGCTTCAAGGGCGACACCTATCTGACCGTCGACGGCGTGGCGGTGGCGCTTGGCCCACCTGAGGAGATCGGCGCGGGGTTCGAGGGCGGCATGGTCTCTTCCAGCCATCTGCGGCGGCTTGCGGAGCCGGTGGACCCGGCCAAGGTGGTGGTGCTCTCGCCCTACGACGAGACCTATTACAGCGCCTATGAGGTGACCTCGGAGACGGTGCTGACCGGCCGCGAGGGCTGCCGCGCGGAGCTATGGGTGCCCGATTACGATGCTGCCGCCGAGCAGTTGCAGGCGGCGCTGGATGAGCTTCAGGGCACAGCGCAGGCGCAGGGCATGGACGAGGCGGAGTTTCCGCCGGTGGGCGACATGTTTGCGCAGGAGGTCCGGGTCGCGTGCGACGCTGGATCGTAGGCGCGGCGGTTCTGCTTGCCGTGGTGCTGGCGGGGCTTTGGGCGAGCGGCGCGGTGGAGGTGCTGGGGCGCTGGGCGGCTGCGGCGCAAAAGGAATTTCAGGGCAGCATGGCCGGGGCGATCCGGGCGCTGAAGGCGGGCCAGCCGGCGGCGATCTGGGGGCTGATCGGGCTGTGCTTTGCTTATGGCGTGTTGCATGCCGCCGGGCCGGGGCATGGCAAGGTGCTGATCGGCGGCTACGGGCTGGGGCGGCGGGTGCCGCTGGTGAAGCTTTCGGTCCTGGCGCTGCTGTCATCGCTGGCGCAGGCCGCGGCGGCTGTGCTGCTGGTTTACGGCGCGATTGCGCTGCTGGGCTGGGGCGGAGACCGGGTCGAGGGGCTGACCGAGGAGGTGCTGGCCCCGGCAAGCTACGGGGCGATTGCGCTTATCGGGCTCTGGCTGGCGTGGCGCGGTCTGCGCGGGTTGATGCGGCGGGCGCAGGGCGATGGGGACGGGCATCACCATGGCCATGAGCATCACCATCATCACGAGCATGACCACGGCCATGCGCATCAACACACGCATCACGACAATGATCACCACGATCACAGCAGTTCGGGCGCGGTTTGCGAGACCTGCGGCCATGCCCACGGGCCGACGCTGGAGCAGGTGGAGCAGGCAGGGAGCCTGCGGGACATGCTGCTGCTCATCGCGGGCATTGCGATCCGGCCCTGCACGGGGGCGCTGTTTTTGCTCGTCATCACATGGCGGCTCGGGCTGGCTGGCGCAGGGGTGGCCGGGGCCTTTGCGATGGGGTTGGGCACGGCGCTGGTGACGATTGCGGTGGCCATCATGGCCGTGACCCTGCGTGAAGGCACATGGTCGGCGCTGGAGGGGCGCGGCGGCGCGCTCCGGGTCGCCGGGCCGGTGCTGGAGCTGGTGGCCGGCGCAGTAGTGGTGCTGGTTGCCGGACAGTTGTTGCTGCGGGCGCTTTGAGGGGCGCGCTGGGCGGGACTTGTCCCCCCGTCCGGGTCCAAGAGGCCGAGCCGATGAGGCCTGCCTGCCGAGCGTAGCGAGGCTACCAGAGACCCACCCGAGCGCAGCGAAGCCGCCGAAACTCTGCTGACAGCATGGGTCTTGCCCCGGCGGCAGCAAAGCCCTAGCAGGGGCCATGCGCGATCAGATGACATATGCGGGGCACGCCAAGGCGATTCTGCTCCTCGGGCTGCCGCTCGTCGGCGGGCATCTGGCGCAGATGGCGATCCAGATCACCGACACGCTGATGATGGGCTGGTATTCGATCCCCGGGCTGGCCGCGATGGTGCTTGCGGGCACCTTCTGGATCGTGGCCTTCATCTTCTCCATCGGCTTCAGCCAGGCGGTGCTTCCGCTGGTGGCCGAAGCCAGCGAGCGCGGCGAAGAGGGGGTGCAGCGGCTGCGGCGGGTCACCCGCATGGGTTTCTGGCTTTCGGCCTTCGCTTGGGCGGGGTTTCAGCCTGCCTTCTGGTTCTCCGGCCCGATCCTCGTGGCGCTGGGGCAGGACCCGGAGCTTGCCGCGATGGCGGAAGGCTACCTGAAAATCGCGGGCGTGGCGCTGCTGCCGGCGCTGATCACCATGGTGCTGAAGAGCTATCTTTCGGCGCTGGAGCGCACCTCGGTGCTGCTCTGGATCGCCATCGTGGCGGCGGTGGTGAACGTGTTCCTCAACTGGGTGCTGATTTTCGGCAAGCTGGGCGCGCCGGAGCTGGGGCTGATCGGCGCGGCGTGGGCCTCGCTCACCGGCCACGTGCTCTCGGCGCTGCTGCTGGCGCTCTACGCGGTGCGGATCTTCCCCGAGCATGGCATCTTTCACCGGCTCTGGCGGGGCGATGCGGGGGCGCTGGCGCAGGTCTTTTCGCTCGGCTGGCCGATTGGCCTGACGCTGTTGGCCGAGGTCGGTCTCTTTGCCTTTTCGTCGCTGCTGATGGGCTGGATCGGCACCATTGCGCTGGCGGCCCATGGCATCGCGATCCAGATCGCGAGTGCGACCTTCATGGTGCATCTCGGCCTCTCCAATGCGGCCACGATCCGGGCGGGCAAGGCCTTTGGCCGGATGGATGAGGCCGGGCTGCGGCGGGGGGCGACGGTGTCGCTCGCGCTCAGCATCGCCTGGGCGGTGGTGACTCTGGCGGCCTATCTCGCCTTCCCGGCCTTCCTGATGGGCCTCTTCGTGGACCCGGCGGAACCGGCGCGGGATGCGATCCTTGCGACCGGTGTGGGGCTGCTGGCGATGGCGGCGCTGTTCCAGCTCTTCGACGGGGCGCAGGTGACGGCGATGGGGCTGCTGCGCGGGGTGCAGGACATGCGGGTGCCGATGTGGATCGCCGCCGTCTCCTACTGGGGCATCGGCGCGCCGCTGGCCTGGGCGCTGGGCTTTCCGGCGGGCTGGGGCGGCATGGGCGTGTGGTTCGGCCTCGCGATGGGGCTGGCAGCGGCGGGCGTGCTGCTGCTCTGGCGGTTCTGGGGCCGTTCGGTGAAGATCGGCGCACTGCGGCCGGAGGCCATGGCGACCGCCTGAGGCGGGCGGTTTTGCCTACGGCGCAGGGCGCGGCTGCGGCCCCCTTCCGCCCCTCGGCCAGTGGTGCTAGGCAGGTGCCGCAACGGCAGAGTGGAGGCCCCGATGAGTGACAACGCACCCAAGGACCATTTGGGCAGCCTGTTGCGGCGCCTGCCGGGGCGGATCTTTGCCGTGATCGACGGGGCGCATTTTGACGACCTGCCGGGCCGGATTCGCGATGTGGGGCTGGAGGCGCTGCCGCTTTTTACCGACGAGATCGACCTGCCCGCGCTGGGCCGGGGGCCGCATCTGGTGGCCTGTCCGAACCTCTTTGCGGTTGAGCAGGTGACGGATGTCTGCGCGGGCGTTCCGGCGGTGGTCTGGTGGGACTGGCCGGATCAGGGCGAGAAGACGGCGGGCAACATCTTTGCCCATCTGCGGCGGTTGAACCTTGTGGAGATCCCCGCCAACCGGGCCGAGCCGATCGTGGGCCGCAGGCAGGTGGGCGCGGTGGACAGGGGCGCAGGCTGGGAGACGGTGCTCTTCCGCCACGGCGACCCCAACGTGATGTCACTGCTGTTGCCGGTGCTGGATGACAGCCAGCGCGGGCAGCTCTTTGGCGCGGCGCTTTCGGTGGCGATGCAGCCACCGGGGGGCGAGGTGACGCATACGAAGAACCCCAGCCACAACGCGCCGCCGGAGTTTGGCCGCCTGCGGCTGTCGTCGGAGCAATATGACGAGCTGGCCGGGCAGCATGGCCGCGGGCTGCGCCGCCGTGCTGTGCTGGAGCTGGGGCCGGAGATGCCGGGGCGGAGCACCGAGGAGAAGGTGGCGCGGATCGAGGATGCCTACGACCGGGCCGAGAGCTTTGGCTGCATGACCCTCGACCAGATCTGGGAGTTCATCCATCTCGAC
Source organism: Vannielia litorea (assembly GCF_019801175.1). NCBI lineage: Bacteria > Pseudomonadati > Pseudomonadota > Alphaproteobacteria > Rhodobacterales > Paracoccaceae > Vannielia > Vannielia litorea. Next base: position 2,136,178 of record NZ_JAHVJR010000001.1, on the reverse strand, counting down.
AAGCGCTGGGGCGCGCGGTTCGAGCAGGCGAAGGGGCACGAGAAGGTGCTGGAAGCCTTGAAGATGGCCGATGCCAGCGCCGAGGAACGGCTCTGGCGAGCGGAGATGGAGCTTGGCTTCGCCAAGTAGGGCGGGCGGGTCATTGCCTTTTTGAACGGAATCCGGAAGTGGCGGTAGCGGCCCGGCCTATGGTTGCTTTGGCGGCCGGGCTGGGGCATAGACGCGGCAACGGTCCGGCGTTCGGGCCGATGGAGCTTTGATGCCAGAGATTGCATGAGGTCGCCGCCCCGCGTGGGTGGCAGCTGAGAGACAGGACGGGCCCCGGGAGGGCCTGAGCCTTCTTCCATGCAATCCAGAGACTTCAATGAACATTTCGAGAGACGAACAGCGGGCGCTGCATGTGCTGGCCCGTGGAGGCCTGATCCGCCATGAGCGCGGCGCGGGCGGCAAGGTGCTGGCGGTGACCTGCTTCACCCATGACGGCTTGGTGCTGGAGAGCTGCGACTTGCAGCTCTTTGCCCGGCTGCGCAAGCGCGGGCTGATCCAGAGCCGGGGCGGTGCGCCCTACCGGATTTCGCTGAAAGGGCGGAGGGCGGTGCGGGCGCAACCCGACAATGCCGCGTGACGCGCCGGGCGGACCGGCCCCATAAAACGCAAACCGGGCGGCAGGCTGGTGCCTGTCGCCCGGCGATATCTCGGGGCCGTTGGGCGGCGCTCAGGAGAGCAGCTCGTCCTCGGTGATGACCTCGTCGGTCGGCAGAACCTCCACGCCGTTGGCGTCGAGTTCGGGCTCCGGCTCGGCCTCGGGGGCGGGCTGCACGCAGGCGGCGAGGGTCAGGGCCAGAAGGAGGGGCAGCGTCTTGCGGATCATGGGTGTCCCTTTCAAAGTGATTAACGATGCATGGCGGCAGATTGGCAGGAAAGCCGGGGGCAGGCAACAGGCCTGCCTCGGCGCGGGGCCGTTCAGCCCTGCTCGCGGGCCCGCATCAGCCGATCGGCCTTTTTGCGCACCAGAACCGAGCGCAGATCGTGCATGGCCAGCAGCAGCGCGTCGGTCACCTCTTCGAGCTGGTCGTCCTCGGCCTTGGACTGCACCCATTGGGTGGTGATGTTGAGGTAGTCGACCGCGCGGTGAATATCGTCGATGTCGCGGCGGGCCAGAAGGGCGGTGCGCTCGGTCATCCACTCTGTGATGGCGGCGATGTCCTCTTCGGTGAGCTTGTGGTCACCGTGGGGTTTGACCTCGCCGTTCTTGATGTTGATCACGGCGATCTGGTCCATCTCGATCCGGCGCTGGCGGTTCTCGGTATCGACCCGGAAGGCCATTGCCCCGTTTTCCCGCACCCGGAAGTAATAGTCCGGCAAATCGCCTGCCATCGGCCTCTGTCCTCGTTCGTTTGCAGATGGATAGCAGGCGGGACGGGGCGGCGCTAGGTGGGGGCGCTGGGTGGGATCGGCGGAGGCACGATGTGGCTGCGGGGGGGAGGATGAATTCGCTGCGGTTGCGCGAATGGCGGCTCTGCGGACAAAGCTGTCGTTGGTTTCTTCGACAAATACCGGGGAGTTAGGTACACGTGTCGGCGACGATGCCGGCAAAGGAACTAGCGACCCATGCCAATGCCGTGGACATATCGGCACGCCTCCAAAGAATGGAGCGCTTTCCTTGATGACGTGAAAGAGCGCATGTCTCTCGATCCAGACAACATGGCTTACACGGCGGTCGATGCGGTCTTTCAGGTGTTCCGGCGTCGTCTGACTGCTCAGGAGGGTTTGAACTTCGCAAGTATCTTGCCCAGCGTGCTTCGCGCGATCTTTCTTCAAAATTGGGATGTTACGGAGCCTCGCGCGGCGTTTGGCGACCGAGAGACGCTACTCTCGGAAGTCAAGCAGGTGCGGGTGAACCACAACCTAACGCCGGACAATGCGATTGAGGCGACGGCATGGGCGGTTCGGCGCTGCACCAACGGAAGAGACTTCGAGCGCGTTTTGGCCAAACTCCCGGCTGAAGCGCGCGCCTTCTGGCATGTCGACGTTGCCGATCCTGCCGAGCTGGAGCAACGGATCATTTAGCGGATTTGCACCACTCGAAAGGTTTGGGCTCATAGCCGCCCTTAGCCGCGCCCTTTTCGAACGCCAGCCAAGGGCCGGAAACTTACCTGCTTCCCGAAGCCCAGGTCACCCTCCTTCAAATGAAAAGGCCCGGCGTTTTGGGCCGGGCCTTTTGGTCTGGTGGTGGGCAGGTTGCCCACCTTTCGTTTGCCTGCCCTACTTCAGCCCGGCGCAGAAAGCCTGGATGCGGGTGCAGGCCTCTTTCAGGTTCTCGTCGGAGGTGGCGTAGCTGACGCGGAAGTTGGGCGAGAGGCCGAAGGCCGCGCCGAAGACGGCGGCGACGCCTTTTTCTTCGAGCAGGGCGGTGCAGAAGTCTTCATCGTTGGAGATGAGCTTGCCGCCCTCGGAGGTCTTGCCGATGCAGCCAGCGACATCGGGGTAGACGTAGAAGGCGCCTTCCGGCGTGGCGCAGGTGATCCCTTCGGCCTCGTTCAGCATGGCGACCACGAGATCACGCCGCCGCTTGAACGTCTCGTTGTTGGGCGCGATGAAATCCTGGCTGCCGTTCAGCGCCTCGACGGCGGCCCATTGCGAGACGGAGCAGGGGTTCGACGTGCTCTGCGACTGGATCTTGCGCATCGCCGCGATCAGCTCCTTGGGGCCGGCGGCGTAGCCGATGCGCCAGCCGGTCATGGCATAGGCCTTGGAGACGCCGTTCACCGTGAGGGTGCGCTCGTAGAGCTGCGGCTCGACCTGCGCCGGGGTGCAAAACTCGAACCCATCGTAGACGAGGTGCTCATACATGTCGTCGGTCATCACCCAGACGTGGGGGTGGCGCAGCAGCACGTCAGTCAGCGCCTTCAGCTCGTCCCAGGTGTAGCCCGCGCCGGTGGGGTTGGAGGGGGAGTTGAAGATGAACCACTTGGTCTTGGGCGTGATCGCGGCTTCGAGCTGCTCGGGCGTCAGCTTGTAATTGGTCTGGGCCTGAGCCTCGGCGACCACGGGGGTGCCGCCTGCGAGCAGGGTCATGTCGGGGTAGGACACCCAGTAGGGCGCGGGAATCACCACCTCGTCGCCGGGGTTCAGCGTGGCCATCAGGGCGTTGTAGAGGATCTGCTTGCCGCCGGTGCCGACAGAGACCTGCGCGGGCTCGTAGGACAGCCCGTTGTCGCGCTTCAGCTTGGCGCAGATTGCCGCTTTCAGCTCGGGAATGCCGTCTACGGCTGTATATTTGGTCTTGCCCTCTGTTATAGCCTTGATGCCCGCCTGCTTGATGTTGTCGGGCGTATCGAAATCGGGCTCGCCTGCGCCGAGGCCGATCACATCCTTGCCCGCGGCCTTGAGCTCGGCGGCGAGGTTGGAGACGGCGATAGTGGGCGAGGGCTTCACGCGCGAGAGCGTGTCGGAGAGGAAGGCCATGATGGGCTCCGGTCTGAGTTCGGACGGGGCCGAGTAGTAGGCCCGCAAAGATGAGCGTTCAAGCGCCAATCCGGCGCGGAGAGGATTTGAGATGGAGAGCGAGAGCGGCAGCTGGTTCGATGCCGAGACAGCCACCTTTGGTGACAGGGTTGCAGGCGCGCGCGAGGCGCTGGGCTGGAGCCAGAAGCAACTGGCCGAGCGGCTGGGGGTCAAGACCAAGACGGTGAAGCATTGGGAGGCCGATGCCAGCGAGCCGCGGGCGAACAAGCTGCAGATGCTGGCCGGGATGCTGGGCGTGTCGATGCGCTGGCTGCTTTCGGGCGAGGGCCCGGGGATCGATGCGCCGTTGCCGGAGGGCGTGGTGCCTGCCGCTGCCCCGGCCGAACTGGCCGGGCTGCTGGCCGAGATCCGCGCGGTGCGCGGCGAGATGGTGTTGCAGGCCGAGCGGCTTGAGCGGCTGGAGACGCGGCTGCAATCGGCGCTGGAGGCGACCGAGTGAGCGCGGGCGGGACCGAGCCGCGCGAGGTGCGGCTGAAACGGCTGAAGATCCGCGCATGGCGGCGGGGGATCAAGGAGATGGACCTGCTGCTTGGCGGCTTTGCCGACAGCCGGATGGCGGAGCTGAGCGAGGCCGAGCTGGATGCTTTCGAGGCGCTGATGGAGGAGGCCGATCAGGACCTGCTGCGCTGGGTCACCGGGCTGGAGCCCGCGCCCGAGGCGCATCTGCCGATGCTGCGCCGGGTGGCGCCGGAGGCCCGGCTATAGGCGGCGGCTGCGGCGGAGTTGCGCGAGGATCGGGGCGGAACTGGCGATGATCTGCGGAAAAATTGTCAGGACTTAACGAGTTCTAAGGGTTTCGAACGGTAAGGGGGTGCCAGACAAGAACTGGCGGAGGTGCCGATGAGCATCCATTCCCCCGTCGCCCCCAGCCTGAGGCAGGGTTTCATGGGCGGCTATCTCGAGACGCTGGCGCTGGTGGAGCGGCTTCACCGACTGCTGCTCGACGTGATCAAGGACGAGTTCGAGCGCGTGGGCGTGCTGGAGATCAATGCGGTGCAGGCGCTGCTGCTGTTCAACGTCGGCGACAACGAGGTGACCGCGGGCGAGCTGAAGACGCGCGGCTACTATCAGGGCTCGAACGTGAGCTACAATCTGAAGAAGCTGGTGGAACTGGGCTACATGCACCACCAGCGCTGCGAGATCGACCGCCGCTCCGTGCGAGTGCGCTTGACCGAGCGGGGCCGCCACATTCGAACGCTGGTGGCAGAGCTGTTCGAGCGCCATGCCGAGGGGCTGCAAACCAGCGGCGCGATCGACATGGACGGGCTGGAGGTGATCACCGCCGCCCTGCGCCGGATGGAGCGCTACTGGGGCGATCAGATCAGGTATATTTACTAGGCGAGCGGCGGGCCGTCCCCGTGCAGAGCCGGTTGGGTAGAGGGCTGCTCCCATGGTGGGGGCGGCCTTTTGTGGTTTTGGGGGGCGGTGTGTGTGGGGTTGCGGAGTGCTGAGAGGTCGGGGTGGCTAGATTGAGGGTTCGGCAGGCGGCGGAGCGCGGCCCGGTGCAAAGCGGAGCGAGGCACCCAGTGGAAGGCGCATCCGAGCGGAGTGAAGCGCCCCGCCGAATGTGCGCCCGAGCTCCACGAGGCTAACAGTATCGCTCCCGAGCGGAGTGAGGCCACCGCGGAATGCGCCGAGCGCAGCGAGGGGCACATGGGTGCGTGTGCCTGGCGGAGGTTGGTTCAGGGGTTGGCGGCGAGGCGGGTGGGGCCGGGCAGGGCGGTCATCGGGGCGCCTTCGAGCTCCTTCAAGAGCTTGCGGGCCATCGCCTCGGCGTAGCTCTCGAAGTTTTCCGCGGTCATCACGAAGGCCGCGGGACCGTGGATCACCTGCGCCTTGTAATAGGCGGAGAGTTCGGCGAGCGAGGGGTCGGCGTGGTCGGCCGGTTCGCCGCCGATGGTCAGCCCGTTCACCACGATGCCGGCGAGTGGCGCGGTGCCGCGCACATCCTGCGGGCGGGGGCCGGTGTTGTTTTTGCCATCGCCGGAAAGGTCGATGGTGCGCTTGGGGCAGGCCGGGGCGCGGGCGATGAGGCTGGCGCCGTAGAGCATCGCCGCGCCGATGGCGGTGGTGTGGGGCGCGGGCTGGCGGGGCATCTCGCGGAGCCGACCGGTCACGCTGGCGAGCGCTTCGGGCGAGGTGATCGCGATCCAGTCGATCAGCAACCGCTGGAAGCTCTCGTCGGACCATTCATAGACCGCGAGCAGCACCGGGCGCTCGGTGCCGGTGAGCAGGGCGGTTGTGACTTCGGGGTCGGAGAGCGCATCGGCCAGACCATCGAGCTGGAGACGGTATTCGCGCTGGTCGACCGAGCCGGAGACATCGAGACCGAGCGCGAGGGATTGACGGCAGGCGTCCTGCGCGGCGGCCGTGGTGGCCCAGAGGGTCAGCGGCAGCGTGAGCAGCAGATGGCGGAGCGGGGGTTTCCCACCCCCGCACCCCCGTGGAGATATTTGGGCCAAGATGAAGGGCAAGAGGCGCTTGGGCGTCATCGGGCGGCGAGCCATGTGCGGGCGGCGTCCGTCAGGCGGAAGTGGCCTTGCATGGGGTGGTCGAAGAGCATGTGCTCGGTGCGGGTGCCTGCGCCGATGTTATGGGTGACGAGCGGTGTGCCGTCCGGCGCGGTGCTTTCGGCGATGATGACTATGTGGGGAAGGGCGGTGCCAGTGAGGCGGAAGCTGACGATATCGCCCGGCTCGAAGGCAACCGGGTCGGAGGAGAGCGGCAGGGCGGCGCCGGCGCGGGTGAAGAGGGTTTCGAGGTTGGGCACGCGGCGGTGATCGATATTGCGGTCGGTGGTGCGCAGGCCCCAGAGCGGGGGATAGGCGGCGAAATTGCGCTTCATGTCGGCATTGGTGGCGGCCTGAAGGTCGATGCCCCATGCGTCGCGCAGGGCGCGGATGACCACATCGGTGCAGACACCGCGCTCCCGCGGCAGGTCGCCGCCGGGGAACTCGAGGCCGACGTAGGCGGGATCGTAAATCACGGTGACGCCGACTTGGGCCTCGGCGGCGGCGGCGAGATCGCGGCCCGGATTGGCGGTGGCGGGGCTGGTGAGCGCAAGCAGCAGGGCGAGCGCCCGGATCATGCGCGCAGCTCCTCCCCGGCGTGGGGCAGGTCGCGGCGCGGCGGGCGCTGGGCCTCGCGGTAGAGGAAGTCGCGCATCACGAGGGTGACGGTGACGAAGGCGACGAAGAGCAGCAGGTACCATGACCCCATCTTGGAAAAGCTGACCATCTGCGTCCAGTGCTGTCCGGGGTAGGCCCAGGTGCCGGTGACGGTGCCGATGTTTTCGGCCACCCAGACCATGAGCGCCACGAGGAAGGCGGTGAGCGGCAGGGGCATCCAGAGCGGGCGGGTGCCGACGTAAAACCAGACGCGGGTGCGGGCGTAGAGGATCAGCGTGGCGGCGAAGAGGGCGAGGCGGATGTCGGGCAGGAAGTGGTGGGCAAAGAAGTTGACGTAGATGGCGCAGGCCAGCAGGACCGTCATCCAGAACGGCGGGTAGGGGGCGAAGCGCATCTCGAAGATCCGCGCGACGCGGGCGATGTAGCTGCCGATGGAGGCATACATGAAGCCGGAGAACATGGGCACGCCCATGATCTTGAGCACGCCCGCCTCGGGGTAGGACCAGCTGCCCGCCTGAACCTTGAAGAATTCCATCGCCGTGCCGGTGAGGTGGAAGAGCGCGATGACCTTGGCCTCCTCCCATGTTTCGAGCCGGGCCCAAAGGAAGAGTACCTGCGTGGAGAGCGCGAAGAGCACGAGGAAATCGTAGCGGGCGAGCGCCCATGTGGGCTGCCAGACGGCCTTGGTGGCGAGGATGGCGACCAGCAGCAGCCCGCCGAAGAGCGCGGCCCAGCCCTGTTTGAGTGTAAACATGACCAGATCTGCCAGCCAGCCGGGCAGGCGGCGGCGGGCCCAGTCGCCCATGCCGCGCTCGAGCCGGCGGGTGCCGCCGTCGAGGTGGCGCGGAGGTGCGGGCGGGCGCGACATCAGAAGGTGGATTTCAGCCCGAAGGTGATGCCGAGGGTTTCGGTCGAGTAGAGATCGACGCTGCTGTTGTTCTGCTCGAAGCTCACGCCGACCTCGGGGGCGAAGCCGTAGTAGTCGGCCTCTGAGAAGAAGAAGGTCAGGCCCAGTTTGGCGCGATTGTCGCGGCGGTCTGTGCTGAAGAGGGCGGCCTCGTAATCGCGGTATTCGTAGCTTGCGGAGAGTGTGGTGTCTGCGGTGAACACCGGCTTGGCCAGCCGGTAGGCGGCGAAGAGCTTTTGCGAGCTGTGGGCGGTCAGCGCGCTGTCGGAGTCGACCTCTTTGGCGGAGGCGATGACGGTTAGCTGCCCGGTTTCGAAGCGGCGGGAGAGGCCCAGTTGAAGCTCGGAGGAGGTGAGCGAGTTCAGCGGGTTGTCGATCCGGTCCTGCCACTCGCCGAGCACGGCGACCCAGCCGGAAGTGCGGGGCGCGAGGCGGAAGCTCTGGCCGAGGCGGGCACGGGCGAAGGTGAGCAACGGGTCGCCGCCATACCAGCTCTTGCCGATGGCGAATTCGGCATCGAAGAGGCCGAAGCCGGGGCCCTTGGCCCCCTGCGGGCGCTTTTTGGGCGCGCGGGTCAGGCCGAAGGTAAGCTCGGCGGAGGTGTAGGCGTAGTCGGCGGCGTCGGCCATCGGGGCCTGTTCCTTGGCCTCGCCGGAGAGCCAGTAGCGCTTGGCCTCGATGCCGCCGCCGAAGCGGAGGATGGTGCGGGGGCCGGAGCGGATGCGGTACTCGGTGGAGGCGCCGAGCGACAGCTGGGTGCCGGAGAGCGCCTGCGCATCGCCCGAAAGCTGAAAGCCGAGGCCTCCGATCTCGATCCGGTCGGTGGCCGCGCCGTTGTTGATGTTGGACGAGGGCGTGAGCGACAGGCTCAGCTTGCTGCGCCAAGGATTGCGGCCACGGACATAGGCAAAATCGCGGCGGGCGGCGGTGCGGGCGGCATCGCTGGGCGCATATTCGGCGGCACGGCGCAGCCAGAACTGGGCGCGGGTGCGCTTGTCATCGGAGGCCAGCGCCTGGGCCATGGCAACAGAGGCGTGATAGCGCTCTTTGTCGTCGCCAGCGGCCTCCCAAGCCTGCCGGGCATAGGACTGCGCCTCGGAATAGCGGCCAAGGGCACGGGCGGCGCGGCTGGCTGTGGTGGCGGCGGCGACATCGTTTGGGTCTGCCACCAGCAGGGCGCGGGCGATATCCAGCCCGTAGGCCGGCTGGCCCGCAATCACGGCACGTGCCGCGATCTGCCGGGCCTCGGCGGGCTCGACGGTGACGGGTTGCGAGGCGGCAGGGCCTGCGATCAGCAGGAGCGCGAGACAGATGCGCCCGAGCGCGAGGCCGAGACCACGGGCGGGGCCCATGGCTTACGGATCCGTGGCGATGAAGACGCCGGTTTCCTGCGCGTTGAAACCATCGACGGTATCATCGTCGAGACCGGTTTGCGTGAAGCCGCCGGCATCGCTCTGACCTTCCCGTGCCGGGCCGGTGATGACGATCAGGCCGACGATCTCCTCGGAGTTGGGCCCGGCGAAGGCGCCCTCCCACGTGCCGCTCTCGAAGACATCACCGGCGTTGCTGCCGGTACGGTCGAGCGAGGAGGCGGCGCCGTCGAAGATGAAGCCGTCTTCATCGGAGTAGGCGGTGGCGAGGCTGATGGCGGGCAGGGTGCCGAGGAAGGCGCCATTGATGTCGTAGACGTTGCGCACGCCGATTGCGCCTTCGATCGCGCCGGTGGTCTCGAAGTCGAGGAAGTCGACCTCGATGGTGGCGTCGGCGGTGGTGAAGCTCACGTCATTCTCGCCGCCGCCGAAAGTCGAGACCCGCACGCCAGCGTAGCCGCCTTCGTAAACGGCCTCGCCCTGACGGGCGATGTCGGGCGCGGACACGCCGCTGCGGGTGTATTGCGCGCCGCCCCAGCCGAAGCCGTTGTAATCGCCCGTGCCGACCGCGCTGGCGGTGGTGTAGGCGCCTGCGCCGTAGACTGCGAAATATTTGCGCTGGTTGGTCTCGGCGCTGGCATCGCCGCTTTCATACTGCGCGAAGGGGGCGCCGGTGGCCTCCACCGCGGCGAGGCCCATATAGGTGTAGCGCTCTGCGCCGGTGCCTTCGGGGCCGTCAAAGGGCAGGTCGTCGATGGTGAGCGTGTTGTCGCCATTCAGGGTGACGCCGGTGAGGTCGCCCGCGACGCGGCGGGTGGTGGTGCCGGTCGTGACCGCGCTATCATTGGCGGGGCTGCCGCTGTCGGTGCCGGTTTCGTTGCCGGGCCCGCCGGTGACGGGGTTTCCTTCGCCGCCTCCACCGCAGGCCGAAAGAAGGGCGAGGAGGGCAATGGCGGACAGGCTGGAGCGCATGGCGAACTCGTTCTTATTTGTGACTGCTCTTCGTTTGGCCTTAATTTCCGTGTGGCGGGGGCAGGTGTCAACGATTTGTGAACGAAATCGGGCGGGAAAGGGGTGAGCGTTGCCGATCCACCCGTTCGGGCCGGATTTTACAAGATGAAGGGCGCGCTTTTCGCAGGGCCGCGATATGTGGTAGGGCAAATGCGCAGCAGAAAACGGGGGAATCGGTGAGGCAGTATCTGGACGCCCTGAGGGAAGTGCTGGAGCGGGGCGAGGTTTCGACCGACCGCACGGGCACGGGCACGGTCAGCGCCTTCGGGCTTCAGGCGCGGTATGACCTCAGCAAGAGCTTTCCGCTGGTGACGACGAAGAAGCTGCATCTGCGGTCGATCATCCATGAGCTGCTGTGGTTTCTCTCGGGCGATACCAACATCCGGTATCTGAAAGAGAACGGCGTGAGCATTTGGGACGAGTGGGCCGATGAGAACGGTGATCTCGGGCCGGTCTATGGGCGGCAATGGCGGGACTTTCCGCAGCTTGTGCCGACGGATGCGGTGGCGAACGGGCAGCGGCTTTACGAGCGCCGCTCGGTGGACCAGATCGCGACGCTGGTAGAGCGGATCAAGGCCACGCCCGACAGCCGCCGCCTGATCGTGAGCGCGTGGAACCCCGGCGAGGTGGACGAGATGGCGCTGCCGCCTTGCCATACGCTCTGGCAGGTGCGGGTGCTGGGCGGGAAGCTGCATTTGCAGCTTTACCAGCGGTCGGCGGACATGTTCCTTGGCGTGCCGTTCAACATTGCCAGCTACGCGCTGCTCGCGGTGATGCTGGCCCACGTGACGGGCTATGAGCCGGGTGAGTTCGTGCATTCGATTGGCGATGCGCACATTTACTCCAACCATATGGAGCAGGTGCAGGAGCAGCTTTCGCGCGAGCCACGGGAGCTGCCGAGGCTGCGGCTGGCGCGGGATGTGGAGAGCCTCTTTGACTTCCGGTTCGAGGATTTCGTGATCGAGGGGTATGACCCTGCGCCCGCGATCAAGGCACCGGTGGCAGTGTAATGCTGAGCCTGATCGTTGCACGCGACCGGAATGGCGCGATCGGCAAGGATGGAGACATCCCTTGGCGGGCGCCGGAGGACCTGAAGTTCTTCAAGCGCGAAACGCTGGGCGGCGCGGTGATCATGGGGCGCAAGACTTGGGAGAGCCTGCCGTTCAAACCTCTGCCGGATCGACTGAACCTTGTGGTCTCGTCGCGCACCGATCTGGGCGTGCATAGCTTTCACCAACCGGGCCATGCGCTGAACTATGCCCATGACGCCGGGCACCGGCGGGTCTATGGCATTGGCGGTGAAGGGATTTTCAGTGCTTTCATGGGGCAGGCCGACAGGCTGCTGATCACCGAGGTGGAGCTTGAGATCGAGGGAGCCGATGCCTTCATGCCCGCGTTCGACGAGGCCGACTGGCGGCTGGCGGGCGAGCAGGTGCTGCGCGAAAGTGAGCCGCGCTGCGTGCTGCGGGAGTGGCTGCGGCGGTAGGACCATGGTGGGGGCGGCGGGCAGATTGCCGACCCTACGGTGGGGCGCTAGGCTCGCGGACATGAAACGGGTTTTTCTGGCAGTTCTGATGATGCTCGGCGCGGTGACGGCGCGGGCGGAGAGCGTGACAGTGTTTGCCGCCGCATCGCTGAAGGGCGCGCTGGACGAGGTCGTGGCAGGCTGGAGCGGGGAGGCGCGGGTCTCTTATGCAGGGTCTTCGGCGCTGGCGCGGCAGATCGCTGCGGGGGCACCGGCGGATGTGTTTATCTCGGCCAACCCGGAGTGGGTCGACTGGCTGGAAGCCGAGGGCGTGGCGCTTGAACGGGCGGACTTGCTGAGCAACGCGTTGGTGCTGGTGGCCGGGGCCGATGACCTGCGCGTGGGGCTGGAGGCACTGGAGGGCGACGACCGGGTGGCGATGGCGCTGGTGGAGGCGGTGCCTGCGGGGATTTACGGCAAGACGGCGCTTGAGCGCCTCACTCTCTGGGACAGCGTGGCGCCGCGGGTGGTACAGGCCGACAACGTGCGCGCGGCGCTGGCGCTGGTGGCGCTGGGCGAGGCGCCGCTGGGGATCGTTTATGCGACGGATGCGCTGGCCGAGCCGGGGGTGCGGGTCGTGGCGGAGTTTCCGGCGGAGAGTCATCCGCCGATCATCTACCCGGTGGCAGCACTGAGCGAAGCGGGCGGGCCGTTGATGGCCTATCTGCAATCGCCCGAGGCGGCGGAGATCTTTGCCCGCCACGGCTTTGGGCTGCCCGAGTGAGCTGGCTCGGGCCGGAGGAATGGGCGGCGGTAGCGCTTTCGCTGAAGGTGGCCTTCTGGGCGACGCTGTTCGCCCTGCCGCCGGGCATCTTCGTGGCCGTGGCGCTGGCACGCTGGCGGTTTCCGGGGCGGGAGATCGTGAATGGGCTGGTGCATTTGCCGCTGGTGCTGCCGCCGGTCGTGACGGGCTATCTGCTCTTGATGACCTTTGGCACGAGGGGCTGGCTGGGCGGGGCGCTGGCCGAGATCGGCCTAGTCTTTGCCTTTCGTTGGACGGGCGCGGCGCTGGCGGCCGGGATCATGGGGTTCCCGCTGCTGGTGCGGGCGATCCGGCTCTCGGTGGAGGCGGTGGACCCGAAGCTGGAGCAGGCGGCGGCGACGCTGGGGGCCTCGCGGGCATGGGTGTTTTGCACCGTGACGCTGCCGCTGATCTTGCCCGGCGTGATCGCGGGCGGGGTGCTGGCTTTCGCCAAGGCGATGGGGGAGTTCGGCGCGACGATCACCTTTGTTTCCAACATCCCCGGAGAAACCCAGACGCTGCCGCTGGCGGTGCATAACTTCATGCAGGTGCCGGGCGCGGAGGCCTCGGCCTGGCGGCTGGTGGTGGTGGCGCTGGTCGTGGCGTTGGGGGCCTTGCTGCTGAGCGAATGGCTCTCGCGCCGGGTTGCCGCACGGGTGGCGGGCCGATGACGCTGGATGTGGCACTGGTGATGAAGCTGGGGGGATTCACCCTTGATGTGGCCTTCGCCGCGCCTGCCGGGATCACCGTGCTCTATGGCCGCTCGGGCGCAGGAAAATCGAGCATCATCAATGCGGTGGCGGGGTTGGCGAAGCCCGATGCGGGGCGGATCACGGTGGAGGGCGAGGTGTTGTTCGACAGCCGCGTCGGGGTGAACCTGCCTGCCCACAAACGCCGGATGGGCTGCATCTTTCAGGATGCGCGGCTGTTTCCGCATCTGACGGTGGCGCAAAACCTGCGCTACGGGCGCTGGTTCTCGAAGCGCGGGCCGGAGGAGGCGCGGGTGGTGGAGATGCTGGGCATCGGGCCGCTGCTGGACCGCCGCCCCGGGGCGCTCTCGGGCGGTGAGCGGCAGCGGGTTGCGATTGGCCGGGCACTTATGGCCGGGCCGCGGATGCTGCTGGCCGATGAGCCGCTGGCGGCGCTGGACGAAGCGCGGAAGGCAGAGATATTGCCCTATTTCGAGCGGCTTGGCGCGGAGATGGGGGTGCCGGTGCTCTACGTGTCGCATGCCCCCGCAGAGGTGGCCCGGCTGGCGACGACGGTGGTGGCGCTGGCGGAGGGCAAGGTGGTGCGGCAAGGCCCGGCGGCGGATGTGCTGGGCGACCCGCAAGTCACTCCGCTCGGCCCGAGGGCGGCAGGCTCGGTGCTGGAGGCGCGGGTGCTGGCGCATCACAAGGACGGGTTGAGCGAGCTGGAAGCGGGCGGGTTGCGGCTGCATCTGCCGGTGGTGAGCCACCCGGTGGGCGCGGTGCTGCGGGTGCATATCGAGGCGGCCGATGTGATGCTGGCGAACGAGGCGCCGCGCGGCATTTCGGCGCTCAACGTCTGGCCCGCGCGGGTGACGGAAGTGCGGATGGGCACCGGCCCCGGAGCAATTGCCCGCTTGGAGGCGGGCGGGCAGGTGCTTCTGGCGCGGGTCACGCGGCGCTCGGCAGAGGCGATGGCACTTGGCCCGGGGCGCGATGTGTTTGCGGTTTTGAAGGCGGTTTCGGTCGCGCCGGAAAGCGTGGCTTAAGCACCGATCCGGGGTATTCGCGACAATCTGTTTCTGATCTGGAAATTGTTTTGACGCGGAATTGCGATAACACTGTAACGGAATTGGGTTCTCAGGCCCGCCTGGCTGCCGCGAATGGGCTTTGGGGGCTTTGGCCAAGGAGAAGGTATCATGCGCAAGAGTGTTTCGATAACGGCAATCGGGCTGCTGCTGGGCGCGGGGGCCGCGCTGGCAGAGGGCAAGGCGGATGCGCCGAAGATCTATGCCTATCCGGGCGAGAACTTTTGCCCCGAGGGGCTTCAGCCGGTGACGCTCGACGGGGTGATCAGCTGTGGCACGCCGAACCAGACGGTCAGCTACGGAGCGATGAAGGCCACGCCGGGACGACGCGCCAACTAGCCGGGCCGTTCTGCGCAGGCAGTCGGAAAAGCAGAGAAAAAGAGAGAGGCCGACGGCAAGACCGGCGGCCTTTTGTTTTAGAGGGTCGGGGCTTGGCGGATTGCTCGGCCCCTGATGCGCCGGTCAGAGCAGCTTGAGGTCGCCCGCGCTTTCGCGGCCATCGCGGCCGGGGATCATCTCGTAGCTGATCTTCTGGTTGTCGGCGAGGCCGGTGAGGCCCGCGCGCTCCACGGCGGAGATATGGACGAAAATGTCCTTTCCGCCATCGTCGGGTGCAATGAACCCGTAACCCTTAGTCGTATTGAACCATTTCACGGTGCCGGTGGGCATTCCGTTTCTCCCTCTTTGTTTTCGGCCCCTGATCTGCGGGGCACATGCAGTCCGGTCTTCAATCTTCCGGTCCGCATCTGAGGCAGTATCGGTCGTGAAGTCTCCGTGGGTATGAGGATTGTTTCGAGTTGTAAAAAACGCAAGACAAAGCCGGGCGAGGAATCGGATTCTCGGCGGTCTTGGCGAAAAAAGGGGCGGAAGCGATGAAAATTTACGGGTTAAAGACGTGTGATACCTGCCGAAAAGCGGTGAAAGCGAGCGGTGGGGTGCTGGTGGACGTGCGCGAAAATCCGCTTACGCAGGGGCAATTGGAGCAGTTTCATGCGGCCTTCGGGGAGGCGCTGGTGAACCGGAAATCCACCACATGGCGCGGATTGTCGGAGCAGGAGCGCGCGTCTGCACCGCTGGATTTGCTGGCGGCCCATCCGACGCTGATGAAGCGTCCGGTGATCGAAAAGAACGGGCGGCTCTGGCTGGGCTGGGGCGCGGATGTGCAGGCCGAGGTGCTGGGCTAGGCGCTCAGGCCGGGGCGGCGGAGGGGCCGCAATAGGCCATGAGCGCGCGGTCTACCGAGATTGGCCCGGCGCCGCGCAGCACCAGAACGCCGAGGGCGAAGACCCAGAAGGCGCGTTGATCGAGCAGGAGGGCGTTTGATGGCGCGTCGAACCATGCGCCGATGTCATCGCCGGTGACGCCATGGCCATAAACATCGACCACGCTCTGCACGAAGACGAAGCCGATCATCGCCAGCGAGGCGAGGCGGGTGAAGAGGCCGATGACGATGGCGATGGGGAGGATCACCTCGGCCCATGTGCCGGCGAGGGTGACGGCCCAGTGGAAGATGCCGAGCTGGCTCACATCGTAGCTGACGGCCTCCATCGCCTTGGGAAAGATGGTGACGTAGGCGCCCGCGTCGGGGCGGAAAAGGCCGAGGATCCCCTCACCGAACTTCGCGAGGCCGGAGTTGAGGTAATAGACCAGCAGCACGCCCGCAAAGACGAGACGGGCAAGGGTGGGGATGAGCCACGGTGCGGCGGCCTCCAGCTGGGTCGCGATGGCATCGTAGAGGCTGAGGAGGCGGGTCATGGCTGGGGCTCCGTAAGCGCACCGCCGGTGATCAGGGCGGTGAGGGTTTCGGTGATGTCGAAGCCGTCTGGCGTGGCCTCTTCAAGCGTTTCGCCAGCGGCAAGACCGGCGAGGAAGGCGGGGGCCTGCGGTTGCAGGACGGTGAGCTGCGGGTCGTAGCCGGGGCGGGTGACGAGGACGGATTGGGCCTGCGGCGCGGGCTTGGACCCCTCGCCCCGGGTGAAGCGCCAGATCGCGTGGATCGGATAGGGTGATTGCACGAGGCGGACGCTGGGGGCGAGGGCGAAGCGGCTGTCAGTTGTAATGGTAGCCGGGTCGATAGGTGTGCTGTCGGCGGCGTGGTAGCTCTCGCGCAGGGCCTGCTCCAGCCGGGCCACATCGGGCAGGTAGGGCAGGTGGGCGACTGGGGGGAAGGATTCCAGGAAGGCGGGGAGGGTGGTGCCCCATGTGGCGATGCGCGGATCGCGGGGCGGGTGCTGGCGCACGTATTGCCCGGCGAGGGCGGTGAAAAACTCTTCGCCGACAATAGCCTGGCAGACCGGGAAGGCCTCGGCCAGCGCCTCGGAGAGCGAGACGACCACGTTGTTGCGGTAGACATCGAAGCGCTTGCCAGCCGGGCGGCCCTTTGGGTCGACCAGCCCCTCGGGGGCCGGGGTGGCCGGGTCGAGCAGGGCAGTATGGAAGGCGGACTGGCTCATGCTGCGACTGGCTCGAGAATGGCGGCGGCGCGGGCGGCCTCGGCCTCCAGCTCGGCATAGGGGGGGATGTTGGCATCCCACTCGATGAGCGTGGGGCGGGGGCCGGATCGGCGGATGGTTTCGCGGTAGAGCTGCCAGACCGGGTCGACGACCTCGGCATCGTGGCTGTCGATCAGGAGGCGGTCGCCGTGTTCATCGCTCTGCTCGTCATGGCCGCCGAGGTGGATCTCGTGGACGGCGGAGAGCGGGAAATGTTCGATATAGTCAAGCGGCTCGCGCTGCTGGTTGGTAGAGGCGACGTAGACGTTGTTGACATCCAGGAGCAATCCGCACCCGGTGCGGCGGGCGATCTCGGCGAGAAAGTCGGTTTCCTCCATCTCGGATTCCGCGAAGGCGAGGTAGGTGGAGGGGTTCTCGAGCATCATGGCGCGGCCGATGGCGGCTTGGAGCGCGTCGATGTGGTCGCAGACGCGGGAGAGGGTGGCCTCGGTGTAGGGCAGCGGCAGCAGATCGTTCAAAAAGGCGCCCTCGTGGGTGGACCATGCGAGGTGCTCGGAGAAGGAGGCGGGCTGGAGCCAGTCGCAGAGGTGCTTGAGGCGAGCCAGATGATCGGGGTCAAGCGGTGCCTCGCCGCCGATGGAGAGGCCTACACCGTGAACGGAGATGGGGAAGCGCTCTGAGAGGTGACGAAGCTGGGCCAGCGGGCGGCCGCCATCGCCCATGTAATTCTCGGCGTGGATTTCGAGCCATGAGACGCAGCCGGGCGCGCTCACCAACTCATTGAAATGCTGGGCTTTGTAGCCAACGCCCACCCCGGCGGGGAGGCGAAAATCGGAAATGCGGGACATGTCGCTCTCCGGTGCAGGAAGGGGTGCGCCCGGCCCCGCAGGGAGCCGGGCGCGAAGGTTTTAGGAGGCGGGCAGGTCGCGGTCGAGCTCTTCGAGCGAGCCCATGCGCGCGGTGCCGTCGGCCATTTCGGGCAGCTCGATGTCGGCGCAGGTGCCAGCGGCCACGAGGGTCCAGGCGTTGCCCTGATAGTCAACGGTCGAGGTGCCCTTGCAGGTGGTGCCGGGGCCGGCGGCGCAGTCATTTTCACCGGCCAGCGACACGCCGAAGCACTTTTCCTGGCTCTGGGCCGAGGCAGTGGTGGCGGCGGTCATGGCAGCGGCGACGGAAGCAGCCACGGCGAGGGTCTTGACGGTCTTGGACATGGGTATCCCCTTGGGTTGGTTGGTTTTTCAAGGTTTGTCTTGGCCCCCGGGTCATCCGTCCGGGGATGTCAAAAATCTATGTCCGGGGGGTGATCACGCGCCATTGACAGGCCTGTGAACACACGCGCCCGTTATGATTGCAGCCGGTTTTTGCGGTGCAGAAAATTTGCTGAAAATTGGCAAGCCACTGAAAAGCAGGGGTTTTGCCCGTGAGGTGGTTGCTCTGTTTTGTAACATTTTCCCCCACGAAGCCGTGAGTTGGCGACACATGGTTACAAAATGAAAGCGCCGCCCGGCGGGGTGCGGGGCGGCGCTCACGTGGGTGTCAGGGATGTTACCGCAGATCGGGCGGCGTGGCCTCGGCGGCGAGGGTTGCCACGATCTCGTCGAGCGATTGCACGGCGGTCTGTTTCTCGCCGAGACGGCGGACGGAGACGGTGCGCTCCTCGACCTCGCGGCCGCCGCAGGCGAGGATGACCGGCACCTTGCCGACCGAGTGCTCACGGACCTTGTAGTTGATTTTCTCGTTGCGGGTGTCAGCCTCGGCGCGGATGCCCTTGGCTTGCAGCGCGGCTACCACCTCGTTCACGTAGGCATCGGCCTCGGAGGTGATGGAGGCGACCACCACCTGACGGGGCGCGAGCCAGAACGGCAGCTTGCCCTCCCAGTTCTCAATCAGGATGCCGACGAAGCGCTCGAAGCTGCCCAGCGTGGCGCGGTGCAGCATGAAGGGGCGGTGCTTTTCGCCGTCCTGCCCGATGTAGGTGGCGCCGAGGCGCTCGGGCAGGTTGGGATCGACCTGGAAGGTGCCGCATTGCCAGACCCGGCCGATGGCGTCGGTCAGATAGAAGTCGAGCTTGGGGCCGTAGAAGGCGCCGTCGCCCGGCTCGAGCGTATAATCGCGGCCCACGGCCTTGATGGCGTTTTCGAGGGCGTTCTCGACGTAATCCCACGATTCCTCGCTGCCCACGCGCTTTTCAGGGCGGGTGGCGAACTTGATCTCGAACTCGGGGAAGCCGAGCTCTTCGTAGATGTTGGCGAGGAAGTCGATGAAGCGGGCGCATTCTTCCTGGATCTGCTCTTCGGTGCAGAAGATATGCGCGTCGTCTTGGGTAAAGCCGCGCACGCGCATGATGCCGTGGAGCGCGCCGGAGGGCTCGAAGCGCGAGCAGGAACCAAATTCGGCAAGGCGCAGGGGCAGGTCGCGGTAGGACTTGAGGCCCTGGTTGAACACCTGCACGTGGCAGGGGCAGTTCATCGGCTTGAGCGCGTTGATCCGGGTCTGGCTGTGGTCCTTGGCCTTGGTGGCGTCGTCGTTCTCGCCATCGCGGGACTCGTCCACCTCCACGAGGAACATGTGGTGCTGGTACTTCTCCCAGTGGCCTGAGGCCTCCCAGAGCTTGCGGTCGACCACCTGCGGCGTGTTGATCTCGCGGTAGCCGCCAGCGCGCTGCTTGCGGCGCATGTAGTCTTGCAGGGCGGTGTAGATCGTCCAGCCGTTGGGGTGCCAGAAGACTTGGCCGGGGGCCTCCTCCTGCATGTGGAAGAGATCCATCTCGCGCCCCAAGCGGCGGTGATCGCGCTTTTCGGCCTCTTCAAGGAAGGTGAGGTGGGCCTTGAGGTCTTCGCGATTTTTGAAGGCGACGCCGTAGATGCGCTGGAGCATCGGGCGGCTGGAGTCGCCGCGCCAGTAGGCCCCGGCGACCTTCATCAGTTTGAAGGCGTCGGCGGGGAGTTGGCCGGTGTGTTGCAGGTGCGGGCCGCGGCAAAGATCCTGCCAGTCGCCGTGCCAATACATGCGGATCGGCTGGCCATCGTCGGGGATCATGCCGACCAGCTCGACCTTGTAGTTCTCGCCGGTGTTTTCGTAATGCGCGATGGCATCGGCGCGGGACCAGACCTCTGTGCGGACGGCGTCGCGGGTGTTGATGATCTGCTTCATCTTGGCCTCGATGGCGCCGAGATCCTCGGGCGTGAAGGGCTCTTCACGGTCGAAGTCGTAGTACCAGCCGTTCTCGATCACCGGGCCGATGGTGACCTTGGTGTCGGGCCAGAGCTCCTGCACGGCGCGGGCCATGACATGGGCGAAGTCGTGGCGGATCAGCTCCAGCGCGGGCGCATCCTCCTTCATGGTGTTGATGGCGATCTGGGCATCGGCCTCGATCGGCCAGGCGAGATCGTGGTGCTTGCCGTCGACCATCGCGGATATGGCGGATTTGGCGAGCGATTTGGAGATGGATGCAGCGACCTCGGCGGGGGTGATCCCGGCCTCGTAGTCGCGCGAATTGCCATCGGGCAAGGTGAGGGAAATCTGGGCCATATCGGCTCTCCTCGTCAGTTTGGCGCCCACGGAACGCCCGGTTGCGGGTTATGGTGTGATCGCTCTTTGGCGGGTCGGGCGGGCGGTGTCAACCGTAGCGCGGGTGGCGGCGGCTGGAATGGGTATTTTCAGCAAGAAAGTGAACCGGGCGGGGGCTGGGGCGTATATGTTGCATGACTGTTGCAGACCGGGCGTTCGAGACGCTGACCGATGAGAGCCGCGCCGAGGCGGAGGATATTACCGAGGCCGCGCGGGAGGCGGAGGCGGGGAATTTTTTGCGGCACGGGGCTGCGCTTTCTCTGAGCAAGTTGGCGGACGGGCTGATTGACCCCAAGCTGGTGCTGTCGTGGCTGATGGGGGCGCTGGGCGCTCCGGCGGCTCTGACGGGCCTGCTGGTGCCGGTGCGGGAGGCCGGGGCATTGGTGCCGCAGCTGTTTACCGCGGCCCGTATCCGGGGGATGGGGCGGCGCAAGTGGGCTTGGGCAGCGGGGGCTGCCGGGCAAGGCTTGGCAGCACTGGTGATCCTGGGGGCGGCGTTGTTGCTGGAGGGCTGGGCCGCTGGCGTGGTGATCGTTGCAGCACTGGCGGTGCTGGCGGTGGCGCGCTCGGTTTGTTCGGTGAGCTTCAAGGACGTGCTGGGCAAGTCGGTGGACAAGCCGCGCCGGGGGACGGTGACGGGGCTTGCGGCCTCCGTTGCCTCGGCCGGGGTGCTGCTGTTTGCGGGCGTGCTGATGCTCGGGCTGCTTGAAAGATTTCAACTTGTGGCAGGCGCGATTGCGCTGGCAGGGGCGGCTTGGCTGGGTGCGGCTTTCATTTTTTCGACAATTGCCGAGGAAGACCGGCCCGGCGACGCCGAGGGCGAGGCGACCGGCTTGGGGCAGCTGTCGTTGCTCTGGGAGGATGCGGATTTGCGGCGCTTCGTGGTGGCGCGGGTGCTGCTTTTGCCTACCGCGCTGGCGCCGCCCTACCTCGTGATGCTGGCAGGCGAAGCGGGTGACGACCGCTGGGGCGCCTTGGGGGCGATGCTGGCTGCCTCGGCGCTGGCGGGGCTGGTCTCTGGCTGGGTCTGGGGGCGCTTGTCGGACCGGTCCTCACGGCTGGTGCTGGCTATCTCGGGTGCGGTGGCGGCGGGCTTTCTGGGCCTCGGCGTGGCGCTCGGCTGGGGTGGCGCGATGGGCACGGCATGGGCCGCGCCGCTGGTGCTCTTTGGCCTGATGGTAAGCTATCGCGGCGTGCGGGTGGGGCGCTCGACCTACCTTGTGAACCTCGCCCCGGAGGAGAGCCGGGCGAGCTACACCGCGGTGGCCAACACCACGGTTGGCGTGGCGCTGCTGGGCGGCGGGCTCTTTGGCCTGCTGGCCTCGGCAGCGGGGCCGGGCGTGGTGCTGGCGGTGTTCGCAGGTGTGGCGCTTGGCGGGGCGGCGTTGGCCTTTGCGATGAAAGAGGTGTGAGGGCCGTTCAGCCCTCAGTCCCATTCCTCCAAGGCACCGCCGTCGCGCAGAATGTCGATCAGCGGTTTGAGCTCGGCCTCGAACTTGCGCCATGCGCCGACCGAGGAGGAGTAAATCGGCTGGCGGACCTGATAGGCCGAGAGGGTGCGCACGGTGCGGGCGTTTTCATAGAACCGCAGGCAGGCTTCTTCCCACTCAAGGCCGCAATAGTCAATCAGGGCGCGGGCGCCGGCCTCCGGGTCGCCGATGAGGTCTTCGTAGCGGACTTCAAGGAAGGCCTCGGGTGCGGCCTCGCGCCAGAATTCCATGCCCTTGAGGAAGGCGAGGTAGTTGTGGGCCAGTTCCTTGAGGTCGGTGGTGTAGCGGTGGGTGCCGTCGGCGAAGCGGTTCTTGTAGATCGATAGGCAGTTGTCGCGCGGATCTCGGCGGACGACGATGAAGCGGCTGCCGGGGCAGAGCTGGGGCGCGAAACCCAGATCGGCGTTGGCGAGCACGGCCTTGTCGGTCAACACGCTGGCTTCGGGGGCGAGGGTGCGGGCCCGCTGGGCAATTTCACCCGCGGTGGCGCGCAGCTCGGAGGCGGTCAGGCCGCGTTCTTCGACAACTGCGAGGCGCTGGCGGTCGGAGAGTGCGCCGTTGAGCAGGCCGATTTCGCCGCCGGGGGTCACGGTGCTGTGGCTGGAGACGATCTGCTCGACCAGCGTGGTGCCGGAGCGGGGCATGCCGGAGATGAAGATGAGCCGGGGGGCATCGGTGGCGTCGACTGGTGCGGTGTCGGGGCGCCATGTGAGGCGGGCGCGTTCGTTTAGGCCTTGCACGAGGCGGTCGCGCGGCGGGAAACGCTCGGCCAGAGTGTCATTGCCGATGCGCAGCAGCTCGAAGGCTTCCGCCGGGCGGCCCTGATCTTCAGCGGCTTTTGCGAGGGCGAAGGCGAGATCGGCGCGCGTGCCGGGCACCTCGGTGCCTTCCTCATAGGCGGCGCGGATCTGCGGCAGGATCGGATCATCCTCCAGCAGCTTGCGACCGGCGGAATAGTTGCGGGCAAGGCGCCCGTCGATAGTGCCGCTCTCGCAGGCCTGTGCGAAATACTTGGCCGAGAGGTCGAAATCACCGGAGTGATGGGCGATCCATGCAAGGCCGGAGAGTCCCGGGCCGAAGTTGGGGCGGGCGGCGAGGGCGCGCTCGTAGAAGGCGCGGGCGCTGTCTGTCTGCTCCAGTTCGTTGAGGATATTGCCCATCAGTGCGAGGTGCGGTGGCGGGGCGGAGGGCCGCTCGGCCCAGGAGGCGAAGGTGGCGCGGGCATCTTCGAAACGCCGGAGGGCGAAGAGGCAGCGGGAGAGGGCGAAGGCGGCCTCCGGGTCGTCCGGCAGCTCGGCGTGGGCTTTTTCGAGCAGCGGCAGGGCGGAGTTGGCGTGGTCTCTGTCGGTGTAGTTCATGCCGAGGAACTTGGCGACGAGAGGGCTGTCGGCCATGAGCTCGCGGGCGCGTTCCAGCAGAGGGGTGGCCTCGTCGAAGCGGCGGCGGGACTGGAGCAGCTGGCCGAGTTGCAGGTGCGCTTCGGCGTAGCTGTCATCGAGGCGGATGGCCTCGCGATAGGCGGTTTCGGCCTCGTCGAGCTGGGCCAGCGCCGCGCGGGAGGCTCCGAGCACGGCGAGGATGGGCGCGACGCCGGGATGGCGGCGGTGGAGGGCCTCGGCGGCTTCGGCAGCCTCGGCGGCCTGGCCGGACTGGAAGAGGCGCACCGCCTCCTGAAAGGCGGCGGGATCGGCGCTGCCGAGATTGGCCTCGCCAGAGCGGTTGCCGGTGCGGGCCTTCATCTCGAGTTCGCGGAAGACCTGCGGGGTCAGAGGCGCGGTTTCGGCGGATTTGAGCAGCTTGTCGACGCCGCGAGAGTCGCCCGCGGCGATCAGCGCGTCGAGCAGAAGGCGCCAGACCATCGGCTCGGTGGGCTTGAGCTCCTGTGCGCGGCGCAGGTGCTTGAGGGCCTTCTTAGGCGCGCGGCGCTGCATCTCGAGCCGGCCGAGGTGGAAGTGAACCTCGGGGAGGCGCTCGTTGAGGCGGAGGATCTTGGCAAAGAGCGCCTGCGCCACATCGAGCTGGCCGGAGGACTGCGCCCGCTGGGCCTGCTGGAACAGGGTTTTGATTTCGGGCGATACCTGGGCCATGCGCTTATCCGATCTCTGCGAGGCGGGCGAGCGCCTCTTTCAGCTTGGCTTCTTCTTCCTGCCGTTCGGCGAGGTTGGCCTCGGCCTCCTCGACCACTTCGGGCGGGGCGTTTTCGGCGAACTTGGGGTTCTTCAGGCGGCCTTGGAGCCCGCCAATCTCCTTGGCGAGTTTGCCCAGGGTCTTCTCCAGCCGGGCTTTCTCTTCGTCGATGTCGATAAGGTCGGCGACGGGGAGGCCGAAGGTGCCGCCGGAGACGGGAATCGTGATGGCGCCCTTGGGCATCTCGTCGGCCTTGGTGAGGCTTTCGACGCGGGCGAGGCGCTTGATGAGGGCCTCGCCTGCCGCGTAGGCGGCCTCGCCCTCGGGGGTGAGGGAGACTTGGATGAGCGGGACGTGGAGGCCTGCGGGGACGTGCATTTGGGCACGGGCGGAGCGGATCGCCTCGATCAGGGAGATGACCCAGTTGACCTCGGTATCCGCCGCCGGGTCGATCAGCTCGGGGCCGTATTCGGGCCATTCGGCGTGCATCACGAAACCGTCGTGGCCCTTCTCGGTCCAGAGCTCCTCGGTGATGAAGGGCATGATCGGGTGCAGCAGGATCAGGACCTGATCAAGCGCCCAGGACATGGTTTCGCGGGTTTCGCGTGCCGCGTCGGTGTCGAAGAGCGGCTTGGAGAACTCGATGTACCAGTCGCAGAAGGTGCCCCAGGTGAAGCTGTAGAGCGCCTGCGCGGCATCATTGAAGCGGTAGTTTTGCATCGCTTCGTCAACGGCTTGGCGGGTCTTGGCGAGCTCGCCGATGATCCAGCGGTTGACGGTGGAGGTGGGCTTCGGGGTGGCCTTGGGCCGGGCCTCAAAAACGCCGTTCATCTCGGCGAAACGGGCGGCGTTCCAGAGTTTGGTGCCGAAGTTTCGGTAGCCTGCGATGCGCTGGGTGTCGAGCTTGAGCACGCCGCCGAGGGCGGCCATGGCGGCGGAGGAGAAGCGCAGGGCGTCGGCGCCGTATTCGTCGATGATCTCCAGCGGGTCGATCACGTTGCCCACGGACTTGGACATCTTCTTGCCCTTGGCGTCGCGGACGAGGCCGTGGAGGTAGACCTCTGTGAAGGGGACTTGGCCGACGACCGCGAGCTGCATCATCATCATCCGGGCGACCCAGAAGAAGAGGATGTCCTGCCCGGTGACGAGGGTGGAGGTGGGGAAGTATTTGGCCAACTCCGGGGTCTGCTCGGGCCAGCCGAGGGTGCCGATGGGCCAGAGGCCGGAGGAGAACCATGTGTCGAGCACGTCGGGGTCGCGCCAGACGGGGTAGGTCAGGTCGGTCGGGTCTTGGCTGACGTTATACTGCGCGAGCGAGGCGGCGAGCACGTCGATCGCCTCGGCGCGGGAGGCGACCTCGGTGATGCGGGCGTGGTTGATCGGGGTGGGGGTGTCGGCCAGCTCGTTCTTGAACTTGTGGGTGACGGTCTCAAAGGCGGCGGCGCAGTGGTGGACGGTGCCGGCGTGGACCATGCCCTCGCCCAGCAGGCGGGCCAGCTCGACGTGGTCGAGCGCGCCATCGTTCTCATCATCCTTGAAGTCAGGAGCGGAGAGGTCGAGGCCATACCACACCGGGATCTGATGGCCCCACCAGAGTTGGCGGGATATGCACCAGGGTTCGATGTTGTCGAGCCAGTGGTAGTAGGTTTTTTCGCCGCTTTCGGGAAGGATTTTGACCTCGCCGGATCGGACGGCATCCAGCGCGGGGCCGACGATCTTTTCGGCATCGACGAACCACTGGTCTGTGAGCATGGGCTCGATGACGACCTTGGAGCGGTCTCCGAAGGGCTGCATGATCGGCTTGTCCTCGACGTAGGGCATCATGCCGCCGTCGAAGCAGGTTTCGCCCTCGTCATCCGGCGGAGCGGGGACCATGACGGCGAGGCCCTCGTCGGTGATCTGGGCGACGACCTTCTTGCGGGCTTCGAAACGGTCGAGGCCGCGCAGGTCGTCGGGCACGAGGTTGAGGGTGTCGACCTCGGCTTCGGTGAACTCCGCGCCATTGGCGATTTGCTGGGCGCGGGCAGCGCAGCTGGCGTAATCCTCGCCGTCGTCGCGCAGGTTCGCCTTGGTGTCCATCAGGCGGTAAAGCGGGATGTTGTTGCGGGTGGCAACGCCGTAGTCGTTGAAGTCGTGGGCGCCGGTGATCTTGACCGCGCCCGAGCCGAAGGTTGGGTCCGGGTATTCATCGGTGATGATCGGGATCAGCCGGCGGTGCTCCTTGGGGCCGACCGGGATTTCGCAGAGTTTTCCGATAATTGGGGCGTAGCGTTCATCCGATGGGTGAACGGCGACGGCACCGTCGCCGAGCATGGTCTCGGGCCGGGTGGTGGCGATGGAGATGTAGTCGCGGGTCTCGCGGAGGGTGACGTTTCCGTCCTCGTCCTTCTCGACGTATTCGTAGGTTTCGCCGCCCGCCAGCGGGTATTTGAAGTGCCACATGTGGCCCGGCGTCTCGATGTTTTCGACCTCGAGATCGGAGATGGCGGTCTCGAAATGCGGGTCCCAGTTGACGAGGCGTTTGCCGCGGTAGATCAGGCCTTTTTCGTACATGTCGACGAAGACCTTGATGACGGCGTCGTGGAAGTTGGGCGCGCCGCTCTCGGCATCGGGGTCGCCCGCCGCGCCGCCCATGGTGAAGGCCTCGCGGGACCAGTCACAGGAGGCGCCGAGGCGCTTGAGCTGGCCGATGATGGTGCCGCGCGAGGCGACCTTTTGCTGCCAGACCCGCTCAAGAAACTTCTCGCGGCCCATCTCGACACGGGTCGGCTCGCCTTTGGCGGCCATCTCGCGCTCGGTGACCATCTGCGTGGCGATGCCCGCGTGGTCGGTGCCGGGCTGCCAGAGCGTGTCGAACCCGCGCATCCGGTGCCAGCGGATGAGGATATCCTGCAACGTATTGTTGAAGGCGTGGCCCATGTGGAGCGAGCCGGTCACGTTGGGCGGCGGGATCATGATGGAATAGGTCTCGGGGCGACGCGCGGCCACACCGGCGGCGAAGGCGCCTGCCTTCTCCCATGCCGCGTAGATGCGGCCTTCGGCTTCGCTTGCGTCGAACGTCTTTTCCATCGCCATTGTGGCTCTCCGGCTCGTCTTGCTGTTGGGGCGAGGGGATACCCGTTCGGGCGGGCGAGGGAAAGCCCGTGCTGGCTCTGGACAGTGGGGCGCAGAGGGCTAGTGTCTCACGGGCCAGCCAAGAGGGAGCACGCCGCATGAATGCGTTCGGAAAAAGCCAATCGTTGAAACGGGTCGAGGATGTGCGGTTTCTGACCGGGCACGGGAACTATCTGGAAGACTCGGTGCCCGAAGGCGCGCTGCATGCTTACTTTCTGCGCAGCCCGGTGGGCCACGCCAAGCTGACCGCCCTGGGGCTGGACGATGCGCGTGCAATGCCCGGCGTGAAGCTGGTGGCGGGTGCAGCGGAGATGAAGGCGGACGGGGTGGACCTGCTGCTGGAAGGTGCGCGGGTAGACAACGTGGACGGCTCCAAGGGGGCCGATGCAAAGCGCCCGGTGCTGGTGGAAGAGCGGATGCGCTTTGTGGGCGATCCGATTGCCGTGGTGGTGGCCGAGACGCTGGAGCAGGCCAAGGATGCCGCCGAGGCGATCGAGCTGGATTTCGACGAGCTGCCCGCCCACATGGAGCTGGCCCCAGGCGGCGAGGCGCTGCACCCGGAAGCGCCGGACAACATGGCTTATCACTGGGCGCAGGGCGACGCGGAGGCGACCGAGGCGGCGCTGGAAGGCTCGAAGCACCGGGTGAAGCTCGAGGTTGTCGACAACCGGGTGATGATCGTTTCGATGGAGCCGCGCGGGGCTTGGGCCGAGTGGGGCGATGGCCGCATTCACCTGTGTTTCAGCGGGCAGGGGGTTTGGGCCCAGAAGGCCTCGCTGGCGCGCCACCTCGGGCTCGACGAGGAGAACGTGCGGGTGACGCACCCCGATGTGGGCGGCGGCTTTGGCCTGAAGGGGCAGGAGTTTCCCGAGCATTGCGTGGTGGCATGGGCGGCGCGGAAGCTGGACCACCCGGTGCGCTGGATGAGCGAGCGCGGCGAGGGGTTGCAGAGCGATCACGGCGGCCGCGATCTGGTGAGCGTGGCGGAGCTTGGGTTTGACGAGAACCACAAGATCACCGCCTACAAATGCGAGAACCGCTCGAACATGGGGGCCTACAACTCGGGCTTCGGGCAATACATCCAGTCGTTCCTCTTTGCCCGGGTCTTCCCCGGCACCTACCAGATCCAGACCGCCTATCTGGACTGCAAGGGCTACTATACCAACACCGCGCAGATGGACGCT
Organism: Vannielia litorea; assembly: GCF_019801175.1. Taxonomy (NCBI): domain Bacteria; kingdom Pseudomonadati; phylum Pseudomonadota; class Alphaproteobacteria; order Rhodobacterales; family Paracoccaceae; genus Vannielia; species Vannielia litorea. Next base: position 2,108,252 of record NZ_JAHVJR010000001.1, on the reverse strand, counting down.
TACCGGGGCGCCGGGCGGCCAGAGGCGATCTTCGTGCTGGAGCGGATGATGGACGAGGCGGCGCGGCAGCTGGGCGTCAGCCCGTGGGAGCTGCGGCGCAAGAACTTCATCCCCGGTGACCAGTTTCCCTACAAGACCTTCAGCGGCGAGCTTTACGACGTGGGCGATTTCCACGCGGTGCTGGCCGATGTGGAGAAGGCCGCCGACCTTGAGGGCTACAAGGCCCGCAAGGCGCAGAGCGAGGCCAAGGGGCTGCTGCGGGGCTACGGGCTGGCCTATTACATCGAGTCCATTCTGGGTGACCCGACCGAGGGTGCGACCGTGGAATTTGCCGAGGACGGCATGGTGGACCTGATGGTGGGCACCCAGTCGAACGGGCAGGGGCATGAGACGGTCTATGCCGCCTTCCTCGAAGAGCGCAGCGGCATCCCGGTGGAGAAGATCCGGGTGGTGCAGGGCGACAGTGACCGGATCGCCACGGGCGGCGGCACGGGCGGCTCGCGCTCGGTGACGAACCAGACCAATGCCACCATCGCCGCCGTCAACGTGATGGTCGAGGCCTTCGCGCCCTTCGTGGCCGAGGAGTTGGGCGTGGATGAGGTGGAGTTCGAGGACGGCAGCTTTGGCGCGCCGGGCTCCAACCGCCGGCCCACGATGATCGACGCCGCCGAGATGGCCCGCGAGAAAGGCCGCGATGACCTGCTGCGGCATGAGGGTCGCGCCAAGCTGGATGGCCGCAGCTATCCGAACGGCGGGCATTTCTGCGAGGTCGAAGTGGACCCGGAGACCGGCCATGTGCAGCTTGTCCGCTACCTTGTGGTCGATGACTTCGGCAACCTCGTGAACCCGACGCTGGCCATGGGCCAGGTGCATGGCGGCGTGGCGCAGGGCGTGGGGCAGATCCTGATGGAGAACGCGGTGTATGACGAGGACGGCCAGCTGCTGACCGGCTCGTTCATGGACTACGCCATGCCGCGCGCCATCGACCTGCCGTTCTACGGCTTCGACGCGCACCCGGTGCCTTCGATCCAGAATCCGCTGGGCATGAAAGGCTGCGGTGAGGCCGGGACGGTGGGCGCGATGGCCGCCGTGACCAACGCGGTGATCGACGCGCTCTGGGACAAGGGTGTGCGCAATGCGCAGGTGCCCTTCACCCCGCAGCGGGTCTGGGCGCTGTTGAAAGAGGCGGAAGGTGACGCTTCGTGAGCTGATTGGCTCCTTCTGGCCGGGACGGCGTGAACGAAACACGCCGCGCCCGACCACGCGGGAGCCAGTGTGCCATGTGGTGGTGCTCGATGGCACCATGTCGAGCCTGCGGAACAAGCACGAGACCAACGCGGGCCTGACCTTCAAGCTGCTCAGGCGGGCGGCGCGGGGCGGGCGGCTCTCGGTGCATTACGAGCCGGGCATCCAGTGGCGCGACTGGAAGAGCACGGGCGATGTGGTGGCGGGCCGGGGAATCAATCGGCAGATCCAGCGGGCCTATGGCTTTCTGGCCAGCCGCTACCGGCCCGGCGACCGGATATACCTGATCGGCTATTCGCGCGGGGCCTATGCGGTGCGCAGCCTTGCGGGCTGTATCGACACCGTGGGCCTGCTGAAGCGCGACAATGCCACTGTGCGGGGCATCCGGCAGGTTTGGCGGCACTATCGCGCGGGCGGTGGCAGCGAGGCGGCGCTGCGCTTCCGGCTGGCCTATTGCCACAATGACGTGCGGATCGAGGCGGTGGGCTGCTGGGACACTGTGAAGAGCCTTGGCGTGCGGCTGCCGGTGCTCTGGCGGTTCACCAACGATGCGCATGCCTTTCACAACCACAACCTTGGCGCGGTGGTGAAGAACGGCTTTCACGCGTTGGCGCTGGACGAGACGCGGCAGGCCTACGCCCCGGTGATGTGGCAGAGCCGGGAGGGCTGGCCGGGGGAGCGGCTGGAGCAGGTGTGGTTCAGGGGCAGCCACGGCGACGTGGGCGGGCATATCACGCCCTTTCTCAAGGCGCGGCCGCTGGCCAATATCTCGCTGGTGTGGATGCTGGGGCGGCTGGCGGATTGCGGGCTGCCGCTGCCCGAGGGCTGGGCAGCGGAATTTCCGCAGGATGTGAACGCCCCCTCGATCGGGCGGTTCATGGGCTGGGGTAAGCTGTTTCTCTCCCGCCGGTCGCGGGTGATCATGGAAGACCCGAGCGAATCCTACCACCCCACGGCCCGCCCCGATGCGCCGCTGATGGCCGCGCCCGGCTCGGGCGGGCCGGGGCCGTCGGTGGAAAAGCGCAAGGAAAAGAGGGCGGAATCGCAGGAACTGCCCCCAAGCCCGCCTGACGAGGCTTGACGCCTCCCGGCTTTGCCCCTAAACGCACGAAACGAAATTCGGGGCGCCCCCGGCAAAGGGTGGCGCCTCTCTCATTTGAGCACGAGGATGAAACCATGTCTCGCGTCTGCGAACTGACCGGCAAAGGCCCGATGACTGGCAACAACGTCAGCCACGCCAACAACAAAACCCGCCGTCGCTTTCTGCCCAACCTGCAGGATGTGACGCTGATCTCCGACACGCTGGGCCGCCCCTTCAAGCTGAAGGTGTCGAACCACGCCCTGCGCACCGTGGATCACCGCGGCGGTCTGGATGCCTTCCTTGCCAAGGCGAAGGCCGACGATCTCTCGGCCAAGGCCCTGAAGATCAAGAAAGATATCGAGAAGGCCCAGGCTGCCGCCTGATCCTTTGCGAATGCAGATCTTGCGCCCCGCCGGTGGAAACGCCGCGCGGGGTTGCTTTGTTTTTGCCAGCAGGGTGCGGGCGCTTCAAATTGGCACCTTGCGGCAGCCGGGCGCGTGGCTAGGCTGCGCGCGATGATGGTGAGGCGTGTCATATCCGGGTTGATGCTGGCGGTTCTGCTGCTGGCAGGGCAGGCGCTTGCGGTGGCGCGGGGCGAAGCTCCGGCGGCCATGCAGATGGTGCTCTGCACCGGATTCGGCACACAGGTGGTGCATGTGGACGCCGAGGGCAACCCGGTGAGCGCCCCGCATCTGTGCCCCGACGGGCTCACAGCGATGGTGGAAGCCCATGTGCCGCCCCCGGCGGTGGTGCCTGTGGCGCGTGCGCTGGGGCCGGTGGAGCCTGCTGCGGCCCCTGTGGCCGTGGCTCGGCTGGCGCGGGCCGTGTTCGAGGCGCGGGGGCCGCCGCTGGCTTGAGTTTCTCCCAAGACACAAACTCAAGACAGGACACAGACAGATGAACCTCAAAGCCATGACCCTTGCCGCCCTCGTGGTGGCCTCGCCCGCTTTCGCTGAAATCAAGATCGTCGACGCTTATGCCCGCGCCGCCAGCCCCTCGGCCAAGTCGGGCGCGGCTTTCATGGAGATCATAAACACTGGCGCCGAGGATGACCGGTTGATTGCTGCCGCCTCGGAGGTTGCCGCGCGGGTGGAGTTGCACACCCACAAGGACATGGGCGACGGCGTGATGAAGATGATGGAGGTCGAGGAGGGTTTTGCCGTGCCCGCCGGGGGCCATCACATGCTGGCACGGGGCGGCGACCACGTGATGATGATGGGGCTGACCGGCCCGCTGGAGCAGGGCGCCACGGTGACGGTGACGCTCACCTTCGAGCAGGCCGGGGAGATGGTGGTGGAGATCCCGGTGGACAATGAGCGGATGCCCGGGGCGATGGACCACGGCGAGATGGACCATTCAGGCCACGGGAACTGAGGCCGCTCAGCCCTCGATCACCGACATGATCTCCGAAAGCGGCTTTTTGATCTTGGCCGCTTTCGGCACCGTCGCATCCTCGGCCGGGTGGCCTACGGCGAGGATCATCACCGGCTTCTCCGAAGCGGGCCGCCCCAGCAGATCGTTGAGGAATTTCATCGGGTTGGGCGTGTGCGTGAGCGCGACCAGCCCGGCGTGATGCAGTGCGGCGATTAGAAAGCCGGTGGCGATGCCGACGCTCTCGGGGACGTAGTAGTTTTTGTAGCGGGTGCCGTCATCGAACTCGCCCCAACGCTGGGCGAAGATGACAATGAGCCAGGGCGCGATATCGAGATGCGGCTTGGCAGCATCGGTGCCCATCGGCTCGAGCGCCTTCAGCCATTCATCGCCGCCGCCACCCGCGTAGAAGGCCTCTTCTTCCTTCTCCGCCGCCGCCCGGATGGCGGCCTTGGCCTTGGGGCCGGAGATGGCTGCAAAGTGCCAGGGCTGGTGGTTGGCGCCGGAAGGCGCGCGGCCTGCGGCGGCCACGGCGGCCTCGATCACCGCGCGATCCACCGGGCGGTCTGAGAACTCGCGTACGGTATGGCGCTTTTCCATCGTGGCCAGAAAGGCGCGGACGGCGGCGAGGTTCTCGGCGTCACTCAGTTCGGCGCGGTCAGGCAGGGGAATGGGCTCGAAATCGAGCTTGTCTTTGGAAAACATGTCTGGGGGCCTCCTTGGCGCGGAGTTTGCGGCGAGAGTGAGGGCGGGACAAGCCCCGCCTTACAGGAGGCCGTCGACCCAGGCGGGCACCAGTTCGGTGGCGGGGCCGTGGCGGGACTCGGTGAAGAGCGGGGTGATCTCGGAGGGCTCGAGGTTGAGTTCCAGCGCCTCGGCCCCGGCGGCGCGGGCGAGGCGGACGAAGCCCGCCGCCGGGTAGACCGCGCCGGAGGTGCCGATGGAGACGAAGAGATCGGTTCTCTGGAGGATCTCGCCGATGCGCTCCATATGATAAGGCACCTCACCGAACCAGACGACATCGGGCCGGGTGGCGGGCTGGCGGCACTCGGGGCATGGATCATGCAGTGCCATGGCGGGCGGGGCGGGCCAGCGCGCGCCGCAGGCGGCACAGAGCGCGGTGTGATGCGCCCCGTGCATGTGGATCACCTCCGCACCGCCCTTTTCATGCAGGTTATCGACGTTCTGGGTGATGATATGCACCGTGCCGGGATAGGACTTTTGCAACCTTCCGAGCGCGTGATGCGCGGCGTTTGGCTTGGCTTTTCTCACTTTTTCCCGGCGCATGTTGTAGAAATCGAGCACCAGCTCGGGATTGCGGGCGAAAGCCTCGGGGGTGGCGACATCCTCGATATCATACTGCGCCCAGATGCCGCCCGGATCGCGAAACGTGGCGATGCCGCTCTCGGCAGAGATGCCCGCGCCGGTGAGGATGGTGATGGTCTCGATGGTCATTCGCGCTCCGCTGCATTACCGATGGGCAGCATGACCCATCGCGTGATCTTTGTCTGCCTCGGCGACATCTGCCGCTCGCCCACCGCCCATGGCATCTTTGAGGAGAAGGCGCGGGAGGCGGGGCTCGACGTGCATGTGGAAGGCGCGGGCACCGGGGCGTGGCATGTGGGCGAGCCGCCCGACCGGCGGATGCAGGCGGCGGCGAAGGCGGCGGGCTACGACCTGAGCCACCTGCGCGCGCAGCAGTTCGAGGCCGCAAACTTTGGCCGGTTCGATGCGATCTACGCGATGGACCGGCAGAACCTTGCGGATATCGAGGCGCTCCGGCCTGCGGGCAGCACCACGCCTGTCACGCTGTTCTTGAGCCACGGGCCGAGCACGCGCGAAGAGGTGCCCGATCCCCATTTCGAGGGCGGCTTCGACGCTGTGGTGGATATGGTGGCCGAGACCTGCGACGCGCTGGTCGCCGGCCTCAAACGCTGATCAGGAGCAGGACGCGGCGGCGCTGGAGCCGAACTTCTTCCACTTCCGCCAGAAGATCTCGTTGTCGCTCCGGTCGGACTGCCGGGTATCCTGCGCCAACTGCGGGTTCTTGAAGAACTTCGCGCCCTTCTTTTGCTCGGAGCGGGTGAGCTCGAAATCGGCCACCCGCTGGATGCAGGAGCAGAGCGAGCGGGATGCGCCGCGGTCGGATTTGTTGCAGGCGCGTTCGAGCACCTTGGCCTGGGCCGGGGTGGCGGTGAAGGTGGCGGCGGGCAGCGCCATGGCCGCACAAAGAATCATCGTGGAAACGGTTTTCATCTGCTCTTGCCTCGTTCTCTCACATGGTCATGCCGGGCCGCATGTGCCTGATGTCTCTCCGGCTGCACGGGCGCGTGATGGGCAAAGGATGGCCCGAAAACGGTTAAAATTCAATTGGGCATGTCTTGTGGCATGGCCCGCGGCGGGGCCAATAGATTGTGCGCGGCGTGGAAACAGTGGGCGCAAACCCGCGTGAGGCGGTGTGAGGCGCACGCCTGTGACGGTCGGTGGGTGGACGGGGTGGCGCCGAGGCGCGGAGCATTGGTTGGCGTGAGGTCAGGCGCTGGGTCCGGCCCGCCGGGGCGGCGGTGTGGGCCAGAGCGGCCAAAGCCCCGTTCACAAGGGCGCACCCACCCTTGCGGCGCCGCTTGACGGGGGGCTGAAACCCCAGCATATGAGCCGGATGACCGACCTGAAACACATCCGCAACTTCTCCATCGTCGCCCATATCGACCACGGGAAATCCACGCTTGCCGACCGGCTGATCCAGTCGACCGGGACAGTGCAGGACCGCGACATGAAGGAGCAGCTTCTGGACTCGATGGATATCGAGCGGGAGCGGGGCATCACAATCAAGGCGCAGACCGTGCGGATCGATTACGAGGCCGAGGACGGGGAGCGCTACGTGCTCAACCTGATCGACACGCCCGGCCACGTGGACTTTGCCTATGAGGTCTCGCGGAGCATGCGCGCCGTGGAGGGCTCGCTGCTGGTGGTGGACTCCACGCAAGGGGTCGAGGCGCAGACGCTCGCCAACGTCTACCAAGCGATCGACGCGGACCACGAGATTGTGCCGGTGCTGAACAAGATCGACCTGCCGGCCTCGGATTGCGACCGGGTGGCTGAGCAGATCGAGGATGTGATCGGGATCGATGCCTCGGGCGCGATCCGGGTCAGCGCCAAGACGGGCGTGGGCATCAAGGAGACGCTGGAGGCCATCGTGAAGGTGCTGCCCGCGCCGCAGGGCGAGCGGGAGGCGCCGCTGAAGGCGATGCTGGTGGACTCGTGGTACGATGCCTACCTCGGCGTGATCGTGCTGGTGCGGATCAAGGACGGCGTGCTGAAGAAGGGCGACCGGATCAAGATGATGAGCACCGGGGCGGTCTACCCGGTGGAGCGGCTGGGGGTGTTCAAACCCGCACTGCTGCCGGTGGACACGCTGGGGCCGGGGGAGATCGGGTTTTTCACCGGGTCGATCAAGCAGGTGCGCGACACCCGGGTGGGTGACACGATCACCACCGAGAAGAAGGGCACCGACAAGCCGCTGCCGGGCTTCAAACCCTCTGTGCCGGTGGTGTTCTGCGGGCTGTTCCCGGTGGACTCGGCGGAGTTCGAAGACCTGCGGGATGCGATCGAGAAGCTGGCGCTGAACGATGCCTCCTTCAGCTACGAGATGGAGACGAGCGCCGCGCTGGGCTTCGGTTTCCGCTGCGGGTTCCTCGGGCTGCTGCACCTCGAAGTGATCCGCGACCGGATCGAGCGGGAATATGACATCGAGCTGATCACCACCGCGCCGAGCGTGGTGTATCACCTCTACATGAAAGACGGGGAGATGCGGGAGCTGCACAACCCCGCTGACATGCCCGACCTGACCCATGTGGACCACGTGGAGGAGCCGCGGATCAAGGCGACGATCCTCGTGCCGGATGACTATCTTGGCGACGTGCTGAAGCTCTGCCAGGAGCGGCGCGGCATCCAGATGGACCTGACCTATGTGGGTGGCCGGGCGATGGTGGTTTACGACCTGCCGCTGAACGAAGTGGTCTTCGACTTCTACGACCGGCTGAAGAGCATCACCAAGGGCTATGCCTCCTTCGACTACCAGATGACGGGCTACCGGCAGGACAACCTTGTGAAGATGTCGGTGCTGGTGAACGACGAGCCGGTGGACGCGCTGAGCATGATGGTCCACCGCGACCGGGCCGAGCAGCGGGGCCGGGCGATGTGCGAGAAGCTGAAAGAGCTGATCCCCCGCCACATGTTCAAGATCCCGATCCAGGCGGCCATCGGCGGCAAGGTGATCGCCCGGGAGACGTTGAGCGCCCTGCGGAAGGACGTGACGGCGAAGTGCTACGGCGGCGATGCCACTCGGAAAAAGAAGCTGCTGGAGAAGCAGAAGGCGGGTAAGAAGAAGATGCGCCAGTTCGGGAAGGTGGACATCCCGCAGGAGGCGTTTATTAGCGCTTTGAAAATGGACAGCTGAAGGCTGGCCATTTTTTAGAGCGGGTGGGCGGAAGCGGTTTTCGTAGAAAACTGCGTGCCCACGCCGTAGATCATTGCGCAGGTGACAGCCAATCTCCCCTGCACTAACCTCCCCACATGCCGACGGTCTTTCGCCACGAGGGGTTCCGCTTCTTCTTCTATTCCAACGAGGGAGACCCGCGTGAGCCGGTGCACATCCACGTGATGAAGGATCGGTCGGAAGCGAAGTTCTGGGTTGAGCCTGTGGTTCGGCTGGAGCGCGCAGTAGGGTTCGATGCCCGCACGCTGCGCCGTTTGGCCGGGATCGTGGGTGAGAACCGGGAAAGGATCACGGAGGCATGGCATGAGCATTTCGGCGGTTGACGTGCGATTTGACGACGACGCAATGTGGGTGGGGCTTCAGGACGGGCGCACCATTGGGGTGCCATTGGCCTGGTTTCCCCGGTTGCTTGGGGCCAGTGCGGAGGAGCGTGCGGCGGTGAAGATTTCGCCGTTCGGGCTGCACTGGGAGGGGCTCGACGAGGATATCTCTGTGGCCGGGTTGCTGGCGAAGGATGCGCCGGGGGTGGCGGCGGAGTAATTGGCGGCAACTATTCTTGCAGTAAGTCTTCATTCGGCTCTGCTTGTGTTAAGATTAAGTCTCCTGAGATAATCCTCATGTCGAGACCAGTAAGAATACGAAGCAGCCTGTCGGCATCGTTTACCATGGAAAGTACATCTTTCCTCTCAACCAACCTGGTTTCCGGTTCGTAAACAGTTTTCTTGTTTAATTTCCGCTTGTGCACATAGTGAATGCGAAGTTTCTTTTCGTCTTCCAACCATTGGAATGCACCATGTGCTGCCATGTGCCTATAGATTTGGTTATCTTGAAACCACCGAGTAATGTCCTTCAAGCCAACGTAATCATCTTTGGGGAGCGATGTCGCCGCTTTTCCAAGAGTTTTAATTAGATCGCCTAGTTTCAGTTTTCTCAGTTCAAAAAAACGCGGGGTAAACCCCTCATCTTCCGGTTTCAGATGCTCTAATGAGCAGATCAACGAACATGCGGTTAGCTCAATGTGCGCACACGTTTGCAGATAGACGCCGAGTTCATAAACAAACTGCTCTGGCAACTCTGACGAAATAGTTAACTTACTGACGGCCATTCCCGCTCAAAACGCGTTCTGCACAGCGTCCGCCGTGTTCGTAACGTCTCTCCCGACTCCCTTTACGGTTTCGCAGGCCGAGAGGAGGGTGAGGACAACAAGGGCGAGGGTGGTGCGTTTCATGGGGCTGCTCCGGGGCGTTGGGTTTTTCAGGACGGTAGCACTCTCTGATCGGCGTGGGAATCCGGGGGGTGCGAGATTGGCGGGTGTGTGCCGGGGGTAAGGGGTTGGCTTTGCGGGCGGATTTGGCGCGAGTCACAGGTTATTCACAAGTCATTCCAGAGGTTTATCCCCAAGAAATTCCGCATCGGACCTAAATTTGCCTTGCCCGACTCAGGCCTGAAGTGTGACGGTTTTGTTAACGCAAGGGGTCGCAAGACCCGGAGCGGGGCGCGAGGGCCTTCGGGGCTGGAGCGGCCGAGGCGACGGGGCGCCCGAGCGGGCCATCCAAGGCCGGGTCGTGTTGAGAGCACCGGGTTCGCAAGAGCCGCCACTGGCCGAAACGGCAAAGTCTCATAGAGGCGGCGCCGGGAAGGCGGGGGCAAGCCAGCGCGTTGGCCGGGCAGGGCGCAAGCCGTGACCGGAGGGGGGACGGCCCGCGAGGGTTGATCCCGCTCATGCAGGGGCCGCGAGGCTGGTTGCATGCGAACAGAAAGGCCGCGAGGCCGGCCTGTTCAGGAAGGCGCTGCGTCGGGGGGAGACCTCTGCCGCGGCGCCTTCTGCGTTTTGGGGCTGGCCGGCGCGCGGGCCGGGCGGAACCGGGGCGGGCGCCGGGGCGTTTTCATGGCGACCCAGCAAAGGAGCCTGCGAGATGCCCAGCCGTGCCAAAGTGATCCTCTATGCCCTTGCCGCGATGGCGGTGGCGGGCGCGCTGTTCTTGCTGTTCACCGGGCTTGCGTGGCTGGCGGCGATCGTCTTCGTGCTGGCCCTGCTGGTTTTGCTGGGGGTCTGGCTGCCCGGACGGCGGAAGGAGAGCCGCGAGGTCCGCGAGATCTGAGCCGTTAGGGCTTTGTTAACCCTCTGCGGCGCAGGCTGGGGCCATGCGCCGGTTGGTTATCGTCTCCCTCGCCCTGACGGGCTGCAACACCGTGAAGGAAGACTTGGGCGGCTATTCGGCCCGCAAGGCCTCGGCAATGGGATACACCTTCAACGTTTTCGCGGATGACCCGGAGTTTCAGGTGGTGCGCACCAACTTCGGGCGGCCGAACAGCCTTACCTATCCGGCTGCCGTGGCGATGGCGGTGAAACAGGTGACGGGCTGCGAGGTGGCGCTTGGCTCGCTCAGCGGCGACTACAACCTGACCAAGGGCAAGATGACCTGCCCCTAGGTTGACGTATATCAAGGTTTGAATGTGTCGCCCGTGGCAGGGTGGCACCGGGGCGTGCGCTGCAATGGAGGCTGGCGATGATCCGGCTCGCTTTGGTTTTGTATTCGCTCATCGGCACCACGCTTGCGGGCAGCTTTGTGGTGGCCGCGCTTGTAACGGGGCATGACACGCTCTGGCCGATCCTCGTGGCGGCTGCTGCGGGGGCTGTGGTGGCAGTGCCAGTCTCGCTCTTGGTCGCGCGGCAGATCGCCGGTTAGGCGCTGAGATAGGCCTCGACCGTCGCCTCGAACTCGCGCGGCTTGTCGGCGTGGAGCCAGTGGCCCGCGCCGGGGATCTTGGCGAAGCGGGCATTGGGGAAGCGGGCTTTGATCTCGGGCCGGGCCTCGGGGGTGACATAGTCGCTCTCGGCGCCGGTCAGAAAGAGCGTGGGGCCGGTGTGTTCGCCGGTGGGCGAGGGCCAGCCGACGATGCCGGGCATGTCGCGCTCCAGCGTGTCGAGGTTGAAGCGCCATGCGGGCGGGTCGGCCTTGAGATCGAGCGATTGCAGCAGGAAGGCGCGGGTGCCGGGCTCATCGACAAGGGCGGCGAGGCGCTTGTCGGCCTCGGAGCGGGAGGACAGATCGGTGAGGTCGAGCGCGCGCATGGCGTCGATCAGGTGCGCTTGGGTGTGGGCGTAGGCGACGGGGGCGATGTCGGCCACGATCAGGCGGCGGATCAGTTCGGGGCGGGAGAGGGCCAGCATCATCGAGGCCTTGCCGCCCATCGAGTGGCCGAGCAGGTCCATCGGCGCGCCCTCGTGCTCGATCACCTCGGCGAGGTCGGCGGCGAGGTCGGCGTAGCTGTGGCTGTCCGCCCAGGGCGACTGGCCGTGGTTGCGCATGTCGACGGTCACCACCCGGCGGGCGCCGGAGAGGCGCTTGGCGATGACGTTCCAGTTGCGCGCCGAGCCGAAGAGGCCGTGGGCGATGAGGAGGGCGGGGGCGCCGGGGGCGCCGTCGTATTGGGTCGTGGCCAGCATGGCATGGAGGTAGCGCGGGTGGCGCGGCGGCTCAAGCGGGGTTTTCTGTGCCGATGGGCGGGGATAGAAGCGGGGCATGGAACATCCGGTGAAACAGGTGGCGGACGGGTTGGCGGTGATGATGGCCGAGCGGCTGGGCATCCGCCGGGGCGAGACGCTGGCGGAGAAGCTGCGCAAGGGCGGGCGGCTGCTGCCGAGGAAGGTGCGCCGAGAGGCCGCCTATATCGCCGACACGGAGGCCCGGATGGAGGTGCCGAAGTTCGCCTTTCAGTATGATGCGGCGCGGATCGCGAAGGCGGAGAAGTCGGTGCGGCGCTTTCTGGAGACGGTCGATCCGGCCGACCGGCGCAAGGGTGTTGTGCTGGGCATCCTCGGGTGGCTGGCGTTCAACTTCCTGCTGATCAGCGGGCTGGTGATCTGGTGGCTTTGGGAGAGCGGGCGGCTCTGAGGGCCGGGTGGGCCAGATTGCCAACCCTACACATGGGCCGCCGCCTGCCCTAAGTATCTGCTGTAACGGAGAAAGGGGCAGGTGTGGTTGTTTCAACCATCGTGGATGGGGTGACGCGGGGCGTCGAGACCGTGGGCCATGTGGTCACCGGGGGCTTTCTGGAGCCGCGCATCCGGCTGGGCGTGACCGGGTTAAGCCGGGCGGGCAAGACGGTGTTCATCACCTCGCTGGTGGCCAACCTGATGGACCGGGCGCGGATGGGCGGGCTGCGGGCGGCGGCGGAGGGGGCGATTCAGACGGCCTATCTGCAGCCCCAGCCCGACGACACGGTGCCGCGCTTTGCCTATGAGGACCACCTTGCCGCGATGGTCGGCCCCGAGCCGCACTGGCCCGAGAGCACGCGGGCGGTGAGCGAGCTGCGGCTGAGCCTGAAGGTGCAGCCGGGCGGCTTGCTGGGCGGGTTGCGCGGGCCGCAGGTGGTGCATCTCGATATCGTGGATTACCCCGGCGAGTGGCTGCTGGACCTTGGCTTACTCGACATGAGCTACGACGATTGGGCCGCGCAGGCGCTAGAGAAGGCACGGGCGCGGACGGAGGGCGCGGCGTTTGTTGCGGCGCTTGAGGCTGTGGACGGGGCGGGCAAGCTGGAGGAGCCGGAAGCCAAGCAGCTCTCGGAGGCCTTTGCGGACTATCTGAAGGCCGCGCGGGAGGCGGGGTATTCAGACTGCACGCCGGGGCGGTTCCTGCTGCCGGGGGAGCTGGAGGGCTCGCCGGCGCTGACCTTCGCGCCGCTGCCTGCTGGCGAGGCGCCGCGCGGCTCGCTGCGGCGGGAACTGGCCCGGCGGTTCGAGGCCTACAAGCGGGCGGTGGTGAAGCCGTTCTTCCGCGACCATTTTGCCGAGATCGACCGGCAGGTGGTGCTGGTGGATGTGCTGGGCGCCATTCATGCGGGGCCGAAGGCGCTGGAAGATCTGCGGCAGGCAATGGCCGATATTCTGGGCGCGTTCAAGCCAGGTCGGAACGGTTGGCTCACCCGGCTGCTGGGCGGGCACAGGGTGGAGAAGATCCTCTTTGCGGCGACCAAGGCGGACCATCTGCACCACAAACAGCACGGCAGCCTGACGGCGATCACAGAGGCGCTGGTGCGCGAGGCCAAGGACCGGGCGGATTTTGCCGGGGCCAAGACGCAGGCGATGAGCATTGCCGCGTTGCGGGCCACAACGGAGGAGACGCGCAGCCATGAGGGCCGCGAGATTGACCTTGTGCGTGGCACGCTGATGGAGACGGGCAAGAAGGCGGCGATGTACCCCGGTGCTTTGCCAGCGGACCCGGGGCGGCTGCTGGGCGCGGCGCGGGGCGGACGCGAGGCGTGGCTCGACGGCGATTACGCGGTGATGAAGTTCGCGCCGGCGGAGGTGTCTCTCGCGCCGGGCGAGGGGCCGCCGCATATCCGGCTGGACCGGGCGGCGGAATTCCTGATCGGAGACAGGTTGCGATGAGCGAGAAATCGGGGCCGCTGGTCTTTGAGGTAGAGGATGATGCGCCGGGGCCCGACAAGGCCCCGCCGGTGCCGGAGGTGGCGCAGGGGCCTGCGGCGATGCAGCGGCTCGCGGTGCGCTCCGCGCGGCCCGGCAGCCGGATTGCGCGGCTGTTCTGGGCCGGGCTCGCGGGCGTGGTCAGCCTCGTGGTCTCGGTTGCGGCATGGGACTTTGTGATGCGCCTGCTGGAGCGCAGCCCGGTGCTGGGCTGGGTGGCGACGGTGCTGATTGCCGTGACGCTGCTGGCGCTGGCGGTGATGGCGCTGCGCGAGTTGGCGGCCTTTGCCCGGTTGGCGCGGCTCGACGGGCTCCAGAAGGCGGCCGCCGGGGCGCTGGTGAGCGGCGATCTGGGCGCTGCACGGGGCGTGGTGGACCGTCTGGAGCGGCTCTATGCCACGCGGGATGACACGCGCTGGGGCCGGGAGCGGCTGGCGGAGCGGCGGGGTGATGCCTTTGACGCCGATGCGCTGCTTTCCCTTGCCGAGCGCGAATTGCTGGTGCCGCTCGACGCCGCGGCGCAGGCCGAGGTGGAGGCGGCGGCGCGGCAGGTGGCCACGGTGACGGCGGTGGTGCCGCTGGCGCTGGCCGATGTGTTCACCGCGCTGACCTCCAACATGCGGATGATACGGCGGATCGCCGAGGTCTATGGCGGGCGAGCGGGCGTGCTCGGCAGCTGGCGGCTGACGCGGACGGTGCTGGCGCATCTGGTCGCCACGGGCGCTGTGGCGGTGGGGGATGACCTGATCGGCTCGGTTGCAGGCGGCGGGGTGCTGAGCAAGCTCTCGCGCCGGTTCGGCGAAGGGGTGATCAATGGCGCGCTGACCGCACGAGTTGGCGTGGCCGCGATGGAGGTCTGCCGCCCGCTGCCCTTTGGCGAGGGCAGACGGCCCAGCGTGACGGGGCTGGTGAGCCGTGCGCTCACGGGGCTTTTTGGCCGGAGTGAGGCGGGGCGAGAGGACGGGTAGCGCCGGTTTGCCGGCGCTTCCCTGTGAGGTTTCAGGGCGTTACTGTTTCCGGACCGGGGATAATGGGGGCGGATTGTGGAAGTTGTGGTTGCGTTTTTGACGCTCTGCGTCATTGGCCTGCTGGTCTGGCTGGTGGCCGTCCAAATGGGCTTGGGGCGGATGCGGCGCAGCCTTGACCGGGCTTTGCGGGAGATCGAAGGGCTGAAGCGGGGCGCAGAAGCGCAGCGGCCCGCAGCCGAGGCGGCGGCGCCCCCGCCAGAGGAGCGCAAGACGGCGCGGGAGTTGATGGACCCGGCGGCGACGCCTGCAAGAGCAGAGCCGGAGCCGGAAGAGGCGGCGCCCGCGCGGCGCAAGCTGCCGTGGGAAGAGGGCTATGACCCAGCGGTAGACGGGCCCGCCCCGGAGGCGGGGCCGGTTGTGCCGCGCGGTGGCGGCAAGTTGGTGGCGTGGTTGCAGGCCAACTGGTTTTACGCCGTCTCCGCCCTTAGCCTCGCCCTCGCTGGGCTGTTCCTTGTGCAATACGGGATCGAGCAGGGCTACCTGACGCCGGTGATGCGGGTGGCCGCGGCGCTGGCGCTGGGCGCGGCGCTGATCGGGGGGGGCGAATGGATCCGCCGCAGGCAGAGCGCGGGGGATGCCACCGCCTATTTGCCGGACACGTTCAGCGCAGCGGGGATTGTCTCGCTCTATGGTGCGGTGCTGGCGGCGCGGTCACTCTACGACCTGATCGGCGCAGGCACCGCGATGTCGGGGCTGTTGGCCGTGTCGGTGGGGGCGATGCTGCTGGGCTGGCTGAATGGACCGGTGCTGGCGGCTTTCGGGCTGATCGGCGCGGGGGCGGCGCCGTTCCTCGTGGGGGGCGAGGCCGAAGGCGCAACGCTGTTTTACGTTTACTACGGATTGCTCGGCGTGGCGGGGCTGGCGATTGATGCGTGGCGCCAGTGGCGCTGGGTCTCGGTGCTGGCGCTGGGGGTGGCCGGGCTTGGCGGGTTAGCGGTGTTTGCGGGATCGGGCGAGATGCCGGGCTTTGCCGTGCTGCTCACGGTGCTGGTGCTGGCGGCGATGGCCTTTCCGCGCCGCGAGATCGGGCCGACCCATGCGGGCGGTGCGCCGCTGCGCTGGCTGCTCGACAAGGGCGCAGGGCGGGGCGGATACGAGGTGCTCATCGCGTGGGGCGCGATGGCCACGGCGAGCGTTGTGTTGCTGGTTCTGCCCCGCGATGGCGCAGCCGAGTTTTTGCTGATCGAGGGTCTCTATACGGTGCTGATCCTCGCTGTCGCCCTCTGGGCGTGGCAGGCGAAGGCGCTGAGCGAGCTGGTGCTGTTTCCGGCGCTGGGCTTTCTGGCGGTGATCCCGCTGGAGAGCGTGATGGGCGCGGTGCTGATGCGCGAGACGGTGCAGGTGGATGCCACCGGCGACCCGCTGCCCGCCCTGCCGCTGGAGGCGAGCCTCGTGCTGGTATTGGCGGCTCACGGCGCGGTGGCGGCGGCGTGGCGCAGCCTTGTGGACGGCCGCGAGGGCGTGGGCCGGGCGGCGCTGTTCTGGGGCATCTTCGCGGCGCTCTTCGCGCCCTTGGTGCCGCTGGGGCTGGAGCTGTTCTGGCTGTCGCCGCGTGTGCCGGGCACCTTTGGCTGGGCGGGGCATGTGCTGGGGCTGGCGGCGCTGATGGTGGCGATTGCGGTGCGCTTTGCGCGGGCCGACGGCGGCCCGGCGCGGCGCACAGCCTGGGCGGTGCTCTCGGCGGCCTCGCTGATCGCTTTGGCGCTTTTCGTGCTGCTGACCAAGGAGGCGCTGACTGTGGCGCTGGCGGTGCTGCTAGTGATGGCCGCCTGGCTCGACCGGCGGTTCCGCCTGCGGGAGATGCAGGTGTTCATCGCGCTCGGGGTGATCGTGCTGGGCTGGCGCGTGGTGATCGACCCGGGGCTCTTTTGGTCGGTCGAGGCAAGCTGGGGCGCCTTCCTGCTCGGCTTCGGCGCGGCGCTCGGCGGGATGGCGGCGGCGTGGCGGATCATGCCGGAGGCGCAGCGCACGCTGGGCCGGGCCTTTCTGGAGAGCGGGCTGCTGATGATCGGCGGCATCTTCGTGACCGCCACGATCTGGCGGTTCATCGACGAGCGTGTGGGCACGGATGAGCTGGCGAGCCATTGGACGATGGGGCTGACCGCGATGGTCTGGCTGCTCTGTGCTGCCGCGCAGGTGTACCGGATGCGGCTGGGTGGCTGGCTGAAGTGGCTGCGCGTGGTGCTGGCGGCGGGATATACGGTGGTGTCCGGGTTCTTCCTGCTCATCGGGCTGACCCTCTCGAACCCGTTCCTCTCGGCCGGGGGCTTCTCGCTGCCCGATACCACGGTGCACGGGCCACTGGTGTTTGACACGCTGGCGGTGGCCTACCTCGGCCCGGCGGTGGTGTTTGCCCTGCTCGCCCGGATCGGCGGGCGCTGGTGGCGCCGCGGCGGGTTGAGCGCAGCGGTGGGGCTTGCAGGGTTCTGGGTGTTTCTGGAGATCCGTCGATTCTGGCAGCCGGGTGGGATGTGGTACGGCAACGGCTGGTTTGATGGCGAGCTCTATACCTACACGGTTGTGCTGATTGCTTTGGGCGCAGTCCTGCTGTGGCAGGCGATTGCCAAGGGATCGACCGTGCTGCGGCGGGCGGCGCTGGTGGTGATTGGGCTGGCGGTGGTGAAGGTGTTCCTGATCGATGCGCGGGGGCTGACGGGGCTGTTCCGGGTGTTCTCCTTCCTCGCGCTCGGCCTGTCGCTGGCGGCGCTGGCCTGGCTCAACCGCTGGGCGGCACAGGAGGCGGCGGAGCGGGCTGCGGGCGAAGATGGCGCGGCAGAGGGTGCAGAAGAGGACAGGCCGCCGGAGTGAGGATCCTGCGGGCGGCAGGGCAACGCCGCCCTACGTGCTGGACCTTGCCCGCAGCCCTGCCTATAAGCCTCCCCATGATGTTCTCGGGCCTCGCCATCATTCGAATTAGCGGCCCGGCGCTCTGACAGATGAGCCGCCGGGACAAGGCGCATGGCCTGCCGCGCCGCCCCTCACCGAACACCCGAAAAGACCACGCCAAGGACGCCCCCCATGTGCGCCGACACGCCTGACTACAAAGACACCCTGAATCTCCCCCAAACCGAATTTCCGATGCGCGCGGGCCTGCCCAAGCGCGAGCCGGGCTGGCTGGCCCGCTGGGAGGAGATCGGGGTTTATGATCGCCTGCGCGAAAAGGAGGGTCGCGAGCCCTTCACGCTGCACGATGGGCCTCCTTACGCCAACGGCCACCTGCACATCGGCCACGGGCTAAACAAGATCCTGAAGGACATGGTGGTGCGCTCGCAGCAGATGATGGGCCGCGATGCGCGCTACATCCCCGGCTGGGACTGCCACGGGTTGCCGATCGAGTGGAAGATCGAGGAACAATATCGCCAGAAGGGCCGCGACAAGGACGAGGTTCCGATCGTAGAGTTGCGGCAGGAGTGCCGCGCGTTCGCCGAGAAGTGGGTGGATATCCAGCGCGAAGAGTTCAAGCGGCTGGGCGTGACGGGCAATTGGCCCGAGCCCTACCTGACGATGGATTTCCACGCCGAAGCGACGATTGCCGCCGAGTTCCAGAAGTTTCTGATGAACGGGGCGCTCTACCAAGGCTCGAAGCCGGTGATGTGGTCGCCGGTCGAGAAGACGGCGCTGGCCGAGGCGGAGGTGGAATACCATGACCACCAGAGCCACACGATCTGGGTGAAGTTCCGGATCGGCGGGTTCTCGGGCACGCCGGAATTGATCGAGCATTTCGCGGCAGAGGGCCACGAGGGGCAGGATGCGGTGATGGCGGCGGTGAACGCCATGGCCGAAGATTTTGCCGAGACCTCGGTGATCATCTGGACGACGACGCCCTGGACCATCCCGCAGAACCGGGCGGTCTGCTTCAGCCCCGAGATAAGTTATGGCCTCTATCGCGTGACCGGCGCGGCGGAGGATAACTGGGCGCGGGTGGGCGACAAGTACTTGCTGGCAGACGATCTGGCCGAAGCGGTGATGGCGCAGGCGCGGGTGGAAAGCTACGAGCGCCTGCGGGGCGCTGCCGCGGCTGAGCTGGGCGCGATGAAAACCGTGCATCCGCTCTACAAGCTGGAGGGCGCCGAGGGCGAATGGGACTATGACGTGCCGATGCTGCCGGGCGATCATGTGACCGCCGAGGCCGGCACCGGCTTTGTGCATACCGCCCCGAGCCATGGTGACGACGACTACCAGATCGGCCGCCAGTATGGCCTGCCGATGACCTACAACGTGCTGGAGGATGGCTCCTTCCGCGCTGATCTGCCGTTTTTTGGCGGTGAGGTCATCATCAAGCCTAACGGCAAGGAAGGCGGGGCCAACAAAGCGGTGATCGACAAGCTCGCGGAGGCGCGCATGCTGATCGCGCGTGGGCGGATCACCCACAGCTACCCGCATAGCTGGCGCTCCAAGGCGCCGCTGATCTACCGAAACACGCCGCAGTGGTTTGCCGCCATCGACAAGGATTTGGGCGACGGGCAGGACAGCCTTGGCACCACGATCCGCCAGCGCGCGCTGACCGCCATCGATCAGGTGAAGTGGACCCCGCAGAGCGGGCGCAACCGTCTGTATTCCATGATGGAATCGCGTCCTGACTGGGTGCTTTCGCGCCAGCGGGCCTGGGGCGTGCCGCTGACCTGCTTCGTGAAGAAGGGCGCGATGCCCGATGACGAGGGCTTCTTGCTGCGCGATGCGGCGGTGAATGCGCGGATCATCGAGGCCTTCGAAGCCGAGGGCGCGGATGCGTGGTATGCGGAAGGGGCCAAGGAGCGGTTCCTTGGCAATGATTACAACGCCGAGGACTACGATCAGATCTTCGATGTGCTCGACGTGTGGTTCGACTCTGGCTCGACCCATGCCTTCGTTCTGCGCGACCGTGAGGATGGCTCGCCCGATGGGGTGGCCGACCTGTACCTTGAGGGCACCGACCAGCATCGCGGCTGGTTCCACTCGTCGCTGCTGCAATCGGTCGGCACCCGCGGCGTTGCCCCCTATCGAGGCGTGCTGACCCACGGGTTCACGCTGGACGAGAAGGGCAACAAGATGTCGAAGTCGCTCGGCAACACCATCGTCCCCGAGGAGGTGGTGAAGCAGTACGGCGCCGACATTCTGCGGCTCTGGGTGGCGCAGACCGATTACACCGCCGACCAGCGGATCGGGCCGGAGATCCTGAAAGGGGTGGCCGACAGCTACCGCCGCCTGCGCAACACCATGCGCTTCCTGCTGGGCAATCTGGCGGGCTATGAGGCGGCGGAGGCCGTGGAGCCTGCCGATATGCCCGAGCTGGAGCGCTGGGTGCTGCACCGGCTGGCGGAGCTCGATGAGGTCGTGCGCAAGGGCTACAATGCCTACGACTTCCAGGGCGTGTTCCAGGCGGTGTTCAATTTTGCCACGGTGGAGCTTTCGAGCTTCTACTTCGACGTCCGTAAGGATGCGCTTTATTGCGATGGCGACTCGGCCCGCCGTCGGGCGGCGCGGACGGTGCTGGATATTCTCTTCCACCGGCTGACCACATGGCTTGCGCCAGTGCTTGTCTTCACGATGGAGGAGGTCTGGCTGGAACGGTTCGGCGGCGAGGGCTCCTCGGTGCATCTGGTCGATATTCCCGAGACCCCGGTTGGCTGGCGCGACGAGGCGCTGGCGGAAAAGTGGGCCGGCGTGCGGCGCGCGCGGCGCGTGGTGACGGCGGCGCTCGAGGTGCAGCGGCGCGAGAAGGTCATCGGCGCCTCGCTGGAGGCCGCGCCAGTGGTGCATGTGGAGGATGCAGGTGTGCTGGAGTCGCTGAAGTCGGTCGCCTTCGACGATATCTGCATCACCTCCGCCGTGTCGCTCTCGGGCGATCCGGCGCCCTCCGAGGCTTTCCGGATGCCGGAAGTGGAAGGCGTGGGCGTGGTCTTCGAAAAGGCCGAGGGTGCGAAGTGCCAGCGGTGCTGGAAGATCCTGCCGGACGTGGGCACGCATGGGCATGAAGCCGTCTGCGGGCGGTGTGACGAGGCGCTGGGGTAATTGGCCACCCTCGCGCTCTCCACCCCGGTCGGCCGCATAGTGCTGACTGAGGCGGGCGGCGCGATCACGCGCATTAAGTGGAGCGATGAGGCGGCGGGCGAAGGCTCGCCGCTTTTGCGTGAGGCGGAGCGGCAGATCGGGGAATACTTTGCTGGGGAGCGGGAGGATTTTGACTTGCCGCTGCGGGTGGAGGGCTCTGCGGTGGTGAAGCTGGTCTGCTCTGAGATGCGGAAGATCCCGTTCGGGGAGACCACAACCTACGGCGCGATCTCTAAGAAACTCGGCTTTTCGGCGCAATCCATTGGCGGGGCCTGCGGGGCGAACCCGATTCCGTTGATCATTCCCTGCCATCGGGTGCTGGGGGCATCCTCGCTGGGTGGATTCTCGGGCGGCACGGGGGTGGAGACCAAGGTGGCCTTGCTCCGGCACGAGGGCGCGGCTGGGCTGCTGATTTAGCGGCGCAGCAGCCGCAGGTCGATCAGGGCGGCGACGGTTGCGGCAAGGGCGGCGATGCAGAGCGTCCATTTGGAGATCAGCTCCATCGCGCCTTCGATCTGAACGGCGTGGAGCACGGTGGCGAGTACGACCAGCGCCGCCAGCGCGTTATGCGCCCAACGCCAGCGGCGCGGGGGCAGCTTGCGGCGCAGGGCCACCAGAAGGGCGGTGGCGGCGATGCCCCAGAGCGAGATGAAGCCCCAGACCGAGAAGGGGGTGGGGGAGCGCAGCAATAGGGCATCGAGGGTGTCGGGCGGGCTGGTGACCCAGAGGCCCGCGACGTGAAGCGCGGTGAGGGTCACGAGGGCGATGCCCGCGCGGCGGTGCCAGAGGCGCCCCTTGGGGCCACGCAGGCCGGGCAGGTAGCCGGCGGCGAGGAGCGGTTGCGCCAGCAGGAGGCAGAGCGCGAAGATGCCCGCGAAGCCGCCGGTGATATAGGCGAAGCCACGATAGGCGAGCCATGGGCTTGCGGTGGCGAGTGCCACCGGCACAGCGATGAGCGCCACGAGGGCAGCCCAGATCAAGGCGGGGAGCAAGCTCAGGCGAGGACGAAGTCGGCCCGCACGGAGGTATCGCGGGGGCTTGGCATGACGGGGCGGAGGAACACGGTTTCGAACTCGCCGTCGTCGTAGGCCAGGTGCGCGTGCGGCTGGCCGAAGTTGGGCACGATCTGCTCCATCTCCAGAGCGAAAGAGCCATCGGCGCGAGTCAGCACGGAGCCGTGGTTGCGCGGCTCGCGCTCGCCGCCGAGCGTGGTGGCGGCCCAGATCTGGATGCGGCGGCCTTCGAGCGGGCGGCCATCGGCAGCGCGCAGCACCTTGCCGTGGACGGTGAAGCCGGAGCCGAGCCGCTCGACCAGCGGTGCGCCCGGGCGGTAATTGTTTGCCCCGCCACGCATGGAGCTTGTGGGCGCGAGAGAGGCGGCGCGGGCGGTGGCGGGCAGGCTCAGTGCCACGGCGGCGGCGCTGGCGGTGACGAGGAAGTGGCGGCGGGGCATGAGCATCGGGCGTCTCCCGGGTTGGGTCACGGTTCACGTAAGGGTAGCGCATTCGCCCGCGCCGATCAGCCCGGTGCACGGCACAATCCCGTGAGGCTCAGCGCTCGGGGATGACCTGCTGGATGATGCCAGCCAGCGCGAGCCAGAGCGTGGTGGCCCCCAGCGACCACGAGAGCCACGGCTGCTGCTCGAAGCTTTGCCACGCCGCGATCACCGCCAGCGCGACCCAGATCACCGAAACCGGCAGGGTGAAGCTGCGCCAGCGCTTGGTGCGCGTGGGGTGGACAAACTTGAGCGGCAGGAACATGGCGGCGGCCAGCACGATGCAGGTGACCACGGTAATCCAAGGCGCGGGCTGCATGGCCATCAGAACCAGAACCGCAAGGTTCCAGCAGCCGGGAAAGCCGCGAAAGCTCTTGTCGGTTAGCTTCATCCGTGTGTCGGAGAAGTAGAGCACCGAGGAAAAACAGATGCCCAGCGCGCAGAGAGCGGCCCATGGGTTGGGCAGCAGGCCGGAGCCGTAGAGCGCGAAGGCGGGGATGAAGACGTAGGTCAGGAAGTCGATGATCAGGTCGAGCAGGGCGCCGTCGATGATCGGGGCGTGGTTGGTCACGTCGTATTTGCGGGCCAGCGGGCCATCTATGCCGTCAACGGCGAAGGCGGCGAGCAGCCAGAGGAACATCACCGGCCAGTCGCCCTGCACGGCGGCCAGCATCGCGAGCATCGCGAGCGCCGCCCCCGTGGCGGTAAAGAGGTGGACCCCGTAGGCCTTGAACCGATCCGACATGGGCCGAAGGGTTACCGGGCCGAAGGCGGCGCGGCAATCGAAATTCCCGCCCGGCGGGAAATGTCAGGTGCGGCGCGGCTTGCGGGTAACCCGGGCGGTCAGGCGCGCTTGCGACCCTGCGGATGGGCGCGGTCGTAGACATCCATCAGACGGGCGGTATCGACCGCCGTATAGGCCTGCGTGGTGGAGAGCGAAGCATGGCCCAGCAGTTCCTGAATGGTCCGCAGGTCGCCGCCCGCTTCCAGTAGGTGGGTGGCAAAGCTGTGTCGCAAGGCGTGTGGGGTGCAGGTGGCGGGGAGGCCAAGCTGCATGCGGGCAGCCTCCGTTACCTTGGCCACGGCGCGGCGGGAGAGCGGCTTGCCCCGGATGGAGCGAAAGAGCGGCTCGGCGGGGCCGAGCCGGTGCGGGCAATCACGGCGGTAGTCTTCCACCGCGTCGCGGGCGACGGGCAGCACTGGCACGATCCGCTCCTTACCGCCCTTGCCGGTGATCCGCAGCACATCGGCCAGCGGGGCATCGGCGCCGCTGAGGGCCAGAGCCTCGGAGATCCGCAGGCCGCAGCCGTAGAGCAGGGTGACCACGGCGACATCGCGGGTGGCGACCCATGGCTCCGGGTGCTGGAGCGAGACGGTCTCGATCAGATCGCGCGCCGCGCCGCGCCCGACGGGGCGGGGCAGTTTGCGCTGGTACTTGGGCGCGCGGACGGAGAGCGGGGCGGACATCTCAAAGCCCTCGCGCTCAGCGACCCAGCCGAGGAAGTTTTTCACCGCGGAGAGCATCCGGGCCAGCGACCTTGCGCTGACGCCGCCCGCCCGCTCATGCGCCATCCATGCCCTCATGTCGGGCAGGGTGAGCTTGGCGAGGCGGGCCTTGCCGATGCCCTCGCCGAAGTGTTGTGGCAGAAAACCTAGGAAGCCGGACACGTCGCGGCGGTAGGCTTCGAGGGTGTTTTCGGCGCGACCGTCCAGCGCCCGAAGCTGCGCAAGCCACAGCTCCAGCGCCTCGGTCAGCGCCGGAGAGGGGGCAATCATCCCAGAAAACGCCGCATCTGGCGCTCGAACACCCCGGCGAAGAAGCCGAGCAGGTCAGTGCCCTGCGAGGGGCGGAACTGGTGCGGATCCTCGGCGCCCATGACCAGTAGGCCGGGCAAGCGGCCCTCGCCGAAGTCGAGCTTCAGGCAGGCTTCGGAGTGGATGTTGGGGGCGGCCTCGCCGTAGATCACCGAGAATTGCGGCCGGGTCTGGCGCAGGGTGACCGGGCGCACCGGTTTGTCGCGGCCCATGGTGAGGTAGTCGTTCACGAATCCCGGAGGGGCCACGTGCAGCACGTCGCCCAGCTTTTTCACTGCCGGGTCTTCGCACTCCTGCACGCTCTCCAGCACGAGGCGGAGGCAATCGACGCGCAGGGTGTGGGCCACTTCGCTGCCGAGGTTGCGCAGGAAATCCTCGAAATCGGTCGGCTCCAGCATGGAGAGCACCGCCCGGTGCACTTGGTTGGTGCCGGCGAGGTTTTCATAGGCTGCGGCGATCACGGAGCGGTGGGTGTCTTCGAGCCGGTCGAGCCGAGCCTCGAGCCGCTCCATCGCGATGCCGCGCAGGTCGACGATGTTGCCGCCGAGCGACTTCTCGTTGGCCGCGATCAGCGCATGCATGATGTCGCGATCCTCGAGGATCATGTCAGGTTCGGAAATGATCATGGACCGCAGCCCGATCAGCTGCTCCGCCGCTTCACTCATATCTGCCTCTTTGTCCGACATGGGTCGGTTATAGCCCACGCGTGGTTTTTGGTTGAGCCGATTGTTTCAAACCGGGCCACACGCGGGCAAGGGTTTTGTCGGGGTCAGGCCCGGGCGGGGGAGGAAGGTGGCGGTTGAGTCACAGGGGCGTACGCTGCGGTCTGGGGGGCTCATTTGTCGAGCAGGTGCCGATACAAAGCCAAGTCGATGGCGTGATGCTTCGATATAAACGCCTTCAATTCAGGTGCTTGAAAGACCTCTTTGTCAAAGTGGTAGCCACTCACATTTTTGCGGCTATGCGGCTCATAGGTTAGACCCGAAATTGCCTTAACGAAGTCAGGCAATGTCTCTTCGGTCGCTACTTGCCGGTATGCCGCTAGGCGGTTCCTGAAATCTTCGGGCTCCGTGGTCGTTGGAAGAGCTCCGAACACAAGCCTCGCCTGTTGATTTAGGAACAGACCGGGGAACCGAGACAGCTGTTGTGCAACTTCTGTCGGGTTGCTGTTGTCGGCGTTACGGATCGACTTCGAAATCTCTTTGATGCGCGGTGGATGGCTCTTATAGAAATCACCACCCCTGTGATGGATTTCGATAAGCCAATTGTAGTGAGACATCAGCTGTTTGAGTGGGTCTCTCAGGAGGGTGAAAAACTCCACGTGCCGAAAAGTGTTGTTACAGATCAACGCGCGCATCCGGCGGAATGGAACGTGTCCTGATACCCATTCTAGTTTCGCCAGCTTATCTCGCGCAGTCTCAGGCTGGTTGGCCCATGCTTCGATATGGGACTCGCCTTTTCGTTCAGACCGCTGAAGGTAGTCGTTTATCGTGGAGCCTGCGGTCTTCGGAACATGAACGAAAGCGCAGATCGGGCTTGTTCGGGTTGTCATGTCTTGTTGCTCCTTGGACTCGGTTTGAACACATGCGCCAAGCAGGTTGTGGAACAATGGGTGGTGAATTTCGACTACGGGCGTACTAGTGCGGTGAGCGGCCTTCTTTCTTGCCGTGGCGTTTGTAGTGCGCCAACGGGTTGCGGCCAGCTTTGCGTATTCCCTCGTTTCTCAACAAATAAGTGAATGGCTCGAAGTAGGTGCCATCATCGAGAACCATACTGCGCGGAAGTTCGAATTTCGCCATGATTGACCGGATCTCGGCCTTGGTCTCCGCCCATTCATCACCATGTTTGGCCCGGTCGGTTGCGTCTGCGAAGAAAACGGACGCCATCCGTGTCGCAGCGAGAATCTCGTGCTGAAGGTCTCCTGAAAGCAACCGATCGAACTCCATTACCTTGGCTAAAGACAGGCCTTTGTTTTCGACGTTCTTAAAGCGAGACGCTGTCAGGTTCTCTGAGAAGGGGTGACCTGTGGCAAAGACCCCCAGTTGCTTTCTCCAAGCCTCTTCACGGCTCACAAGGTCTTCAAACGGAACGAACAGAACGTTCGCATTATCAAAATGCGCAGCGCATCCGATAAAGTAGTTCAGATAGCGCTGCACGAGGCCCGAGAAGTTCTTTCTGATTGCTTCTTCGGGGTTCAAACCTGGCTCCATTCGCTTTGAAATGGAGGCCATGACAGCGCGCGGGTCACGATGAATAATGACAGCAGACTTGATCTTGCGGTATCGATGCATGCAGGCCCCAATTTCGCGCATGTAGCGAGGGGTCTTGTCGAAGAACCGGCCGGTGAAGTCCGGGAATGCAGCGTTACAGATGGTTTGATAGAAATGGTCAAAGTCACCCTGACACGCTTTTGTTCTGGTTTCTTCCGAAATCCGCCATCCGCGGCGCAGCATCTGGTAATAGCGCTTCTGAAGTGGGAATTCAGAAGGCTGATCCGCCAGCAACACGCCGCATTCGAAGCCGGATTCGAAACCATTGGCGCGGAAGATCTCTGACAGCAGCGTGGTGCCGCCGCGCTCATAGCCACCGATGATCAGATCGACTTTACTCACTACAGTTCTCCTGGGGCGCTACAGGGCGGTTGGGCGCTGACGCTAGATGTAGCCCTTCATGAAGGCGACGCGTTTCCAACCGGTCAGGGTGTCGCCACCGAAGGGGCGGCTGGTCAGGATGTGCGTGTATTCATCGGCTTCCACCGGCTGGAGCAGATGAGCGATCCGAAGCGTGTCGTAGACATTCTGGGTGCCGCGATAAATCGCGTCGAGCTTTATGATCGGCAGGCCGAGGTGGATCAGCGGGGCGGGGCTTTGGTGGATGTGGCCACCCTGCATGAAGATATCGCCGAGCACTGAGTGGATGGCGTCGTCGAGCACGGTGTCATCCACCTTCTCGTCGGCATGCAGATGCTTGGCCACGAAACCGCGCAGGGTTGCGCTGTCATTCACCGGATACATACGTGCGAGTTCATCCAGCGTGCTGTCGACCCGGAGTTGGAGGTCTTTGCGGTCGTCCATGTCAGCGGCGGAGATCAGGTAACGCCCTTGCAGGAAGTCGATCACCTTGCGGGCGCTGAAACGCGGCCAGACGATGATGTCGCAGGTGCGCCCGTTCTTGATGGTGAAGTCAACGAAATCGGGATCATGGCGCAGGGCGTTCAGGAATCGGCTGGTGTCATACAGGGCCTTGAACTGATCGGGCGCGGACGCGCAGCGCTTCAGGGTCTTCGTAAGCCCCATCTCGCCGCGTTTGATGACATAGGGGCGCAGGTCGGTTTGTTTGTAGTGGTTCCAGTAAGTGCGGAAGGACGGGTTGCGCAGAACACTGCCGCTCATTGCGATGCAGAAGGAGCCGAGGTGATGCTCCATGAAGAAGTTCTCGGTCGAACCGAGAACCTCGATCTCGCTGCCCATCATATCCGACAGGAACTTTGACATCCGCTCTTCGGAGAAGAAGATGCTGTCGTTGATGAGCAAGAGTCGTGGGCAATCGTTGTGCCAGCCACGCTGGAAGAGGTGAAGGAAACCGGTGCGGTAGCTGCCGAAATCACGGCCGAAGTTCGGGCGCTCGATGTAGCAGTCGATCAGGCCCTCGACCTCTGCAGGATCTGTCAGTTTGAGCGTATTGACCGCGAGGATGTAGAGACCCTCGTTGCGCGCCGCTTTGAGAAGGCGAATGACGTCAGGCCGGAGCGTCCCCTTTTCGTAGAGCGCCAACAGCATGATACGGCGGCCATCGTAGGGGGATTCATTGTGAACGACCGGCTTTTGGCCGCGGGTCTTCCAACGCTGGCGCTCCGACAGGAGCCAGACGATCATTATGGCGAAGGGGCCGATCAGGAGAGATTTGATGTATCCGACGATACCCTGAAAAAACGACTTCATTCGCGGTCACTCACAGCTCTTAAGCCGGCGCAGGAGGCACGCCGAATTGGAGACAGGCCCCTAAACCATCGGTTGAGGGTTGTGAAGGGATCAGGAATTTAACGGCGGGACACCGCCGTCAGACGATCTTAATGCCCGCCTTCGCAGCGTCCTTCACGAATTGGTCGAGGCCCTTCTCGGTCAGCACGTGATTGGCCATCTGCTTGATCACGCCGGGAGGGGCGGTGGCGACGTCGGCGCCGATCAGGGCGGCGTCTTTCATGTGGTTCACGGAGCGGATCGAGGCGGCGAGGATCTCGGTGGAGAAGGCGTAGTTGTCGTAAATCGTGCGGATGTCGCCGATCAGGTCCATGCCGTCGAGGTTGAGGTCATCGAGCCGCCCGATGAAGGGGGAGATGAAGGTGGCGCCGGCCTTGGCGGCGAGCAGGGCCTGGTTGGCGGAGAAACAGAGCGTGACGTTCACCATTGTGCCTTGGCTGGAAAGCGCCTTGCAGGTCTTGAGGCCGGCCCATGTGAGCGGCACCTTCACCGCGATGTTGGGGGCGATGCCCGCGAGCTTCTTGCCCTCTTCCAGCATTGCATCGGCTTCGGTGGCCACCACCTCGGCGGAAACCGGCCCGTCGACCATGTCGCAGATCTCCTTGGTGACCTCGAGGATGTCGCGGCCCGACTTCAGGATCAGGGAGGGGTTGGTGGTGACTCCGTCGACCATGCCAAGGTCGTTCAGCTCGGCGATGGCGTCGATCTCGGCGGTATCTACGAAGAATTTCATGTGCGGCCTCCTCGGGCGGACTTGCGGTTGCGCCTCTCATACCGCAGGACAGGGGGCACTGAAACCCGGATATTGGGGAGAATGTGAGCGCTAACGGCCATTTTGCGGCGGGCGAGCCAGTTGCGGTTCTGACCACCCAGCCTCTGGGCGGCACGCTGGACTATGCCGCGCCGGAGGGCGGGGTGGCGGAGGGCGCCTTTGTTGTGGTGCCACTGGGGCCGCGCCGGGTGATGGGCGTGGTCTGGGGGCCGGGCGAGGGCGGATTCGACCGGGCCAAGCTGCGCCGCGTGGGCGAGGTGCTGGATGTTGCGCCGATGGGCGCGGGGATGCGCGAGTTTCTGGAGCGGGCCGGGGCCTACACGCTGACCGACATGCACCAGATGCTGCGGATGGCGACCCGCGCGCCGGGGCTGGCGACGCCGCCGGGCATGCGCAAGGTCTATCGCCCCGGTGGCGGCGCGGTTGACCGGATGACGCCCGCGCGGGAGCGGGTGCTCGGCGTGCTTGAAGAGCATGGCGGGCTGAGTTTCACGCTTGGCGAGCTGGCGGAGATCGCAGGCGTTTCGACCGGGGTGGTGAAGGGGCTGGTGAAGCTTGGCGCGGTGAGCGAGGAGCTAGCGCCGCGCGATGTGCCCTATCCCGCGCTCGACCCCGACTACGGCGGCAAGGCACTGAATGACGAGCAGGCGGAAGCGGCGGGGGCGTTGCGGCGCGGGGTGGCGTCGCGTGAGTATGGCACGACGCTGCTGAAGGGCGTGACCGGCTCGGGCAAGACCGAGGTGTATCTGGAGGCGGTGGCGGAGTGCCTCGCGCAGGGGCGGCAGGCGCTGGTGCTGCTGCCCGAGATCGCGCTGACGCAGGAGTTTCTTGGCCGGGTCGAGGCGCGCTTTGGCGCCAAGCCCGCCGAATGGCACCACGGGGTGACGGTCACCGAGCGGCGGCGCTGCTGGAAGATGGCGGGCGAGGGTGGGGCCTCACTGGTGGTTGGCGCGCGCTCGGCGCTGTTTCTGCCGTTTCGTGAGTTGGGGCTGATCGTGATCGATGAGGAGCATGACGGCTCCTACAAGCAGGAAGACGGCGTAACCTACAGCGCCCGCGATATGGGGGTGCTGCGGGCTTCCATCGAGGGCGCGCAGGTGGTGCTGGCCTCGGCCACGCCGTCGCTGGAGAGCTGGGCCAACGCGGAGGCGGGAAAGTACGCGCGGGTCGAGCTGACATCGCGCTTCGGGGCCGCCGTGCTGCCCGAGATGCGGGCCATCGACATGCGGGTCGAGGGGCTGCCGGCGACGCGGTGGGTGTCTCCCTCCCTGCAGGGGCTGGTGCGCGACCGGATGGAGAAGGGGGAGCAGGCGCTGCTCTTTCTCAACCGGCGGGGCTACGCACCGGTGACGATCTGCCGGGCCTGCGGGCATCAGGTGGCCTGCCCGGATTGCGACGCGCGAATGGTGGAGCACCGCTTTCTAAAGCGGCTGATGTGCCACCAGTGCGGCCATACCGAGCCTGTGCCCGAGGCCTGCCCGAGCTGCGAGGCGGAGGGAAAGCTTGCACCGGTGGGGCCGGGGGTGGAGCGGCTGGCCGAGGAGGTGAAGGAGCTGTTTCCGGAGGCGCGGGTGGCGGTGCTGTCGTCCGACCTGTTCGGGAGCGCTAGGGCACTGAAGGCGGCGGTGGAGGGCATTGCCGGCGGGGCGGCGGACATTGTTATCGGCACGCAGATGGTGGCAAAGGGCCACAACTTTCCGCTGCTGACGCTGGTGGGGGTGATCGACGCCGATCTGGGCTTGCAGGGGAGTGACCTGCGGGCCGCGGAGAAGACCTTTCAACTGATGCGGCAGGTTGCCGGGCGCGCCGGGCGGGCCGAGGCGCCGGGGCTGGCGGTGCTGCAGAGCTACCAACCGGAGCATCCGGTGATCCGGGCGATTCTGTCGGGGGACGAAGAGGCCTTCTGGCGGGCCGAGGCGGAAGAGCGCAAGGCGGCGGGCGTGCCGCCCTATGGGCGGCTGGTGGGGATCGTTCTGTCGTCGCCTGAGCTGGAAGATGTGAACAGCCTCGGCTCGGCGATGGCGCGGCGGGCGGAGCCGCTCAGGGCGATTGGTGCCCAAGTGTTCGGTCCCGCGCCCGCGCCGATTGCACGAATTCGCGGGCGGCACCGCGTGCGGCTGCTGATCAAGGCTGAGAAGGCCGCGCCGGTGCAGGCGGCCGTGACCACTTGGCTGGCGCAGTTCGACTGGCCAAACCGAGTGCGGGTGCAGGTGGATGTGGACCCGCTAAGCTTTTTTTGAACTAGGCTCAGACCCGAAAGGCGAAGTGGCCGCAGGCAATCAGATTGGCCGACCACAGAACGATGTAGTTTTGGCCAAAGAGCAGCACGCGGAGCACTTTGGGGCGGTGGCCGGAAATGATGAGCCCGGCGGCGATGAGCCATGCGGCCAAGTAGATCGCGAAGGCAATGACCGCCGACGCGTCAAACCCCAACACGAAAACCACCGGCATCGGGAAAATCGCGATGCTGGTGTAGGGCGTCAGGCAGGTCCGGAAAAAGCATAGCGCGAAGCGGCCGGGGCCGGGCAGGAAGATGGAACGCAGCGAGCCGAAGCGGGCCTGCCAGAGTGCCACGGCTGTTCCGAGACCGAAGGCGAGAGATAAGCCAGCGATCACACCGAGGCCGAAGGGCAAGGGCTCGGTCGAGCGACCATTGTCGGCGAGCGGAAGGAGGAGCCAGCCGTCCTTCACGTTCAGCCACAGGGCCCAATACATCATCGGCACGAAAAAAGCCGCGCCCCAGATCAGGGCGCGGCTGGTTGTCGGATGGGTGTTGACGCGAACCGTCAAGCCGAGAGCTGCTCCATCACCTCGTCGGAAACCTCGAAGTTGGCGGTGACGCGCTGGATGTCGTCGTCATCCTCCAGCACCTCGATGAGGCGCATCAGCTTTTGCATGCCCTCGAGGTCCAGCTCGGTGGTGGTGGTGGGGCGCCAGACCAGCTTGGCGGTCTCGCTCTCGCCCAGTTCGGCCTCGAGCGCGGTAGACACCTCGTTGAGATCGGTGTCGGCGCAGAGGATGGTGTGGCCCTCCTCGGTGCTCTCCACATCCTCGGCGCCTGCTTCGATGGCGGCCATCATCACCGTGTCCTCGTCGCCCACGGAGGCGGGGTAGGTGATTTCGCCCTTGCGGTCGAACATGAAGCCGACAGAGCCGGTCTCGCCGAGGTTGCCGCCGTGCTTGCCGAAAGTGGAGCGCACGGTAGAGGCGGTGCGGTTGAGGTTGTCGGTCATCGCCTCGACGATCACCGCCACGCCGCCGGGGCCGTAGCCCTCGTAGCGGATTTCTTTGTAGTCATCGCCGCCTGCGGCCTGGGACTTGTCAATCGCGCGCTGGATCACGTCCTTCGGCACCGATTGCGACTTGGCCTCTTTCACCGCGAGGCGCAGGCGCGGGTTGTTGTCGGGGTCGGGGTCGCCCATCTTGGCCGCCACGGTGATTTCCTTGGCGAGCTTGGAGAAGAGCTTGGAGCGAGCCGCATCCTGCCGCCCTTTGCGGTGCTGGATGTTCGCCCATTTTGAGTGGCCGGCCATGGGGGCCTCCGTTGCGTGCTGGTTGGCTGATCTGGCGGGCTATATAGGGCAGAGGCGGGGCCGGGGGCAAGGTGCGTGGCGGGTTTCCTTCCGGCAGCGCGGGGGCCATGATCGGCCGAATGAATTTTCAGGGGGCGGGCCCAGGTGACGGGTGATCAGGTAACACTCTTCGTGCTTTTCGGGGCAGTCTTCGGGCTGCTGCTTTGGGGACGGTTTCGCTATGACCTCGTGGCCTTTGCGGCACTCATGGCCGGGGTCGTGCTGGGCGTTGTGCCCTCGGACCGGGCCTTCGAGGGCTTTGGCCACCCGGCGACGCTGGTGGTGGCGTTGGTGCTGGTTGTGTCGGCCGGTCTCGTGAACTCGGGCGCGGTGCTGCTGATCACCCGAACTCTGGTCTCCTCGGCTCGGGGGCTGGGCGGCCATATCGCGCTGATGGGCGGCGTGGGCGGTGTGCTCAGCGCCTTCATGAACAACGTCGCGGCGCTGGCGCTTCTGATGCCGGTGGACATTCAGACCGCGCGGAAGGCGGGGCGTTCGCCGGGGCTGAGCCTGATGCCGCTCAGTTTTGCCACCATTCTCGGCGGCATGGCCACGCTCATTGGCACGCCGCCCAACATCATCATCGCCTCGGTGCGGGGCGATGCGCTGGGCGAGCCGTTCAGGATGTTCGACTTCGCCCCCGTGGGCGGGCTGACGGCGCTGGCGGGGCTGGCCTTTGTAGCGCTCGGCGGCTGGCGGCTGATCCCTTCGACCGGGGACGGGGCGGGCGCGGTCTCGGAGAGCGAGGTGAAGAATTACATTGCCGAGCTGACGGTGCCGGAGGGCTCCAAGTTCGTGGGCCAGAGGGTGCGCGATGTCGAGGAGTTGGC
Source organism: Vannielia litorea (assembly GCF_019801175.1). NCBI lineage: Bacteria > Pseudomonadati > Pseudomonadota > Alphaproteobacteria > Rhodobacterales > Paracoccaceae > Vannielia > Vannielia litorea. The sequence continues at coordinate 2,075,101 of NZ_JAHVJR010000001.1, read as the reverse complement.
GGCCAAGGCCGACGTGGGCGTGCTGGGGCTGGTGCGCGGGGGCAAGCGGCTCTACGGCGCGCAGCGGCTGACAAAGATCGAAGCTGAGGATGCGCTGGTGCTGGAGGCGGTGCCGGATGCGCTGGACGAGTTCCGGGCCTCGCACGCGCTGGTTTTTTCTGACGAGAAGCGCCGGGAGCTTCTGGCCGAGGCTGGCGCCGGGCTGGGGCTGATCGAGGTGGTGGTGCCGGAGGATTCGCGCATTGCCGGGCGCTCGGCGCATGGGATCGGGCTGAGCTGGCGGCAGCGGACGATCCTCATGGGGATCTCGCGGCAGGGCAAGCGGATCACCAGCCAGGTGCGCAAGGAGATCGTGAAGCCGGGCGACATCTTGCTGCTGCTTGCGCCCAACGACCGGACGGCGGAGGTGACCGCGTGGATCGGCGCCTTGCCGTTGGCCGACCGGGGCCTTGCGGTGACACAGGACAGCAAGACTTGGCTCGCAATCGGGCTGTTCGCCGCCGCGGTGGCGGCGGCGTCCTTCGGGCTGCTTTACCTGCCGGTGGCACTGGGGATCGTTGTGGTGGGCTACGTGCTGACCAAGATCCTCAGCCTGAGCGAGCTCTATGATCACATTGAGTGGCCGGTGGTCGTGCTGTTGGGGTCGATGATTCCGCTGGGTGCGGCGCTGGAGGAATCGGGCGGCACCGAGCTGATCGCGGGCGGGCTGGTGGGGCTGACGGAAGGATGGCCGGCCTGGGCGATTTTGACGATCCTGATGGTCGTCACGATGACGCTCTCGGACGTGCTGAACAACACGGCGACGGCGATTGTGGCCGCCCCGATCGGGATACAGATGGCGAACTCGCTGGGCGTTTCGGCGGACCCGTTCCTGATGGCGGTGGCGGTGGCGGCCTCCTCGGCCTTTCTCACCCCCATCGGACACAAGAACAACACGCTGATCCTCGGGCCGGGGGGCTATTCGTTCGGCGACTACTGGCGCATGGGGCTGCCGCTGGAGATCCTCGTGGTGGCGGTGTCGATCCCGCTCATTCTGGTGTTCTGGCCGTTGTGATGGGGCGAGCGTGATGGCGCGCGCGGGTGGAAAATTCTTCACGAAGAATTTTCGGGCAGGGAAGAATTTTCGTTAAAATTCTTCCGGAGCGGGCTGCACGAGATGGGCGCGGGCGGCGGCGCGGACCGAGGCTGTGAGGTCCGCCAGCGCCGGCGCGGCGAGGCGGGAGACCAGCCAATAGAGCGGGCGGTCCACGGTAAGGCCGGGTTTCATATCGACCAGTGAGCCATCGGCGAGGTGCGGTGCGGCCAGCGGGGCGGGGTTGAGGCCCCAGCCGAGGCCCGCGCGGGCGGCATCTATGAAGGCCGAGGTGGCGGGCAGGGTGTGATGGGGCGGAGAGGGGTGCGCTCCGGTCGCGGCATGCATCCAGTGGCTTTGCAGCCGGTCCTTGGCGGAGAAACTCAGGCAGGGCGCGCGGGCGAGGCCCTCTGCCGTTGGTCCCTGCGGGAAGTGGCGGGCGGCGAAACCCGGGGCGCAGGTGGCGTGGTAGCGCAGGGCGCCCAGTGCATGCACGTCGCACCCCTGCACCGGCCCGGGGTGGGCGGAAATGGCGGCCAGCACTTCGCCTCGGCGGAGCCAGTCGGCGGAGTGATCCTCGTCATCCACAACAAGATCGAAGCTGATCCCCTCCACCCCGGCCATGGCTTCGATGAACCATGTGGCAAGGCTGTCGGCGTTGACGGCGAGGCGCAGGGTGGCAGGCGCAGAGGGCTGCCCGAGGTCTGCGGCCAAAGCACGGGCGAGAAGGCCCATCTCTTCGGCATGGCGATAGAGGCGGGCGCCGGTATCGGTGGCCTCGCAGGGCGTTGTTCGGCGGATCAGTGGCGTGCCCATCTGCTCTTCCAGCTTCCGGATGCGCTGGGAGATGGCGGGCGGCGTGACGTTTAGCTGCGCGGCGGCACCCTCGAAACTGCCTGTGCGGAGCACGGCATGGAGGGCGAGGAGGGCAGGATCGGTGAACATAAGCTATGCTTAATCCGGATCAGTTAAATTCACTAGGCTTATTCGGCGCGGTCCCATAGCACGCCCTGACACCGGAAGGAGGCGGACAGATGTGGGATGCGGCGATTGCGGGGTTCTCCCTGAGCCTTGGGCTGATTCTGGCAATCGGGGCGCAGAACGCCTTTGTGCTCAGGCAGGGGCTGAAGCGGGCCTATGTGTTCGAGGTTGCGCTGACCTGCGCGCTCTCGGACGCGGTCTTGATCAGCCTTGGGGTGGCGGGGTTCGCCACGTTGGCCGATGTAATGCCGTCGCTATTGCCGTGGTTCCGCTGGGGCGGCGCGGCGTTTTTGGTGGCTTACGGGGCGCGGAGCTTTTGGGCGGCGTGGCGTGGGGGCGAGGCGTTGGAGAGTGCGGGCAACGGCGGGCAGACGCGGCTTGCTGCATTGGCGACCTGCCTTGCGCTCACATGGCTCAACCCGCATGTCTACCTCGACACGCTGGCGCTGCTTGGCTCGATCTCGACCCGTTATGAGCCGCATGAGCTGGCCTTCGGGGCGGGGGCGGCCATCGCCTCTTTCACCTTCTTTTTCACGCTGGCCTATGGCGCCCGGCTGCTCGCCCCGATCTTTGCCCGGCCCACTGCGTGGCGGGTGCTGGATGTGGGCATCGGGGTAGTGATGTGGGTGATCGCGGCGGGGCTGATCATGGGAGCGTGACGCGGAGGCATCCCGGTTGACCTTGTCGCATGACTCCCGCACATAGTTCACATGGCAACGGTTTCTCCCGAAACAACTGCACCCAACCGCCCCGTTGCGGGCGTGCTCTGGATGGTCGTGACCGGCGTGCTCTTTGTCGCGGTTACGGCCTCGGTGAAGCTGACCGGCGGGCGGGTGCCGGCGCCTCAGGCGGCCTTTTTGCGCTACGCGCTGGGGCTCATCTTTATCCTACCGATGATCCCGGCGATCCGGGCCGACCGGCTCGGCATACGGGAGTTGAAGATCTTCGCTGGCCGCGGCGCGGCGCATACCGTGGGGGTCATGCTCTGGTTCTACGGGATGAGCACGATCACCATCGCGGAGGTGACGGCGCTCAACTACATGTCGCCGGTCTACGTGACGCTGGGCGCAGTGATCTTCTTGGGGGAGAAGATGGCGCTGCGGCGGATCCTCGCGGTGGTGGCGGCCCTTATCGGGGCGATCATAATCCTGCGCCCGGGCTTCAGGGAGCTGCAGGCAGGGCATTGGGCCATGGTTGGCGCGGCGCTGTGCCTTGCGGCGAGCTATATCGTGGCCAAGCAGATCTCGGACCGGGTGAGCGCGGCGACGCTGGTGGCGATGCTTTCGGTGACGGTATCGATCGGGCTCGTTCCCTTTGCATGGGCGGTCTGGGTACCGGTGAGCTGGCACGACCTCGGCATTCTCTTTCTGACGGCGGCCTTTGCCACAGGGGCGCATTACACCATGGGCGTCGCGTTCAAATGTGCACCGGTGACGGTGACCCAGCCGGTGACCTTCTTGCAGCTGATCTGGGCGGTGGCGCTCGGCTACTTCATGTTCGACGAGGGGCTCGACACTTGGGTGATCCTCGGCGGCACGGTGATCATCGCGGCGATCAGCTTCATCACGTGGCGCGAGGCGGTGGTGAGCCGCCGGAAGGTGACGCCGGTTTCGGGTGAAACGAAGTTCTGAGAGGGCGGGCTGCCTGCGCCTTAGAAGGCGTGGGGGCGGCCATCCCACGTGAGGAATTGCCCGGTGGTGGCAGGCGAAAGCTCGGCGATGCGCGCTGCAAGGCCCTCTGCGGCCTCATCTACGGTGATCTCGGCGGCGCTGCCGCCCATATCGGTCTGGACCCAGCCGGGGTGATAGATGCCCACGGCGATGCCCTCCGGCTTCAGGTCGGTCGCGAGGTTGCGCCCGAGGTTCAGCAGCGCGGCCTTGGAGGCGCGGTAGATGTAGCTGCCGCCGGGTGCGCGGGTGTCGGATGCCATTTGCGAGGAGATGAGGGCGATGCGCGGGGCCTGCGCCTTGCGCAGGTTGGGGAGCAGTGCCTGCACCGCGAGGAAGGCGGCGGTGACGTTGACGGTAAAGCTCTCGGCCCACATCTTGGGCGGGTAGCCGCCCTCAAGGCTCTGCCCCTTGTCGGGATAGATGCCGGCGTTGCAGACGAGGTGCTCGATGGGCGCGCCCTCAAGTCCGGCAGCGAAAGCAGTGATGGAGGCCGGATCGGCCATTTCGACGGTCGCCCATGTGACGCCGGTCAGGTCGGGAGGCGTGCTGCGGCAAGTGCCGAGCACCGGGCCTTCAGTGGCCAGTCGTTCGGCGAGGGAGCGACCAATGCCGCGGCTTGCGCCGGTGATCACCGCGTGAAAGCCCGCCATCTCAGTTGGTCTTGCGCGGGGAGGCGAAGGGCAGGGGCATGACTGGGATGCCATCTTCGAGCAGGGCCTTGGCATCCTTCAGCCGGGCCTCTCCGTGGACGGAGCGATGCGGCTCGTCGCCATCGTGAATGGCGCGGGCCACGCGGGCAAACTCGCCGCCGACATATTCGCTCTCGCGCTCAACCTTGGCGCGGAGGTCTGCCAAAGCCTTTTCCTGCGGCGTCGAAGCGGTGCTGAGGGGACGCGCTGGCACGGAGGGTGTGGAACCCGCTGCAGATTTGGTGGGGACGGTGGCCGCCTTGCCGAGACGCGGGGCCATCACCGATTTCTCGACCTCAGCGCCACCGCAGACTGCGCAACTCAGATGGCCCGCGCGGGCGAGAGCATCATAGGCATCGGCGTCGGCAAACCAGCTCTCGAACCGGTGGCCTTCGCGGCATTGCAGCGCATACTTTATCATTGCCTGCTACCTAGCCCTGGCCACATGAAAATTCAATTACCGGTGTCGGAGGTGTGACGCGGTGTGGGCGGGCGGAAACCGGCGAGAATGGCCCGCAATTCAGGCTCTTCGACCTTGCTGGCGGCCTTGTGGACGGAGAACCACTTGCGCTTGCGTTGCTTGCGCTCGGGGAAGCTGTCATGCAGCTCGCTCACCTCGACCGGGAAGACCGCCACGAGGCAGGGCAGCCCTTTGCGCGGGCCGGAGACCTTGGTGTAGCTGTAAACGCCGAGGCAGCGCGGATGGGCCTTGCCCTTGGCCCCGGCCTCCTCCCACGCCTCTTGGGCTGCGGCCTGCGCGCCCGAACGGCCATCCATCGGCCAGCCCTTTGGGATGATCCAGCGTTTGCGCCGCCGGGAGGTGATCAGCAGCACCTCGACGTCGCCCTGGACCACCCGGTAACAGAGTGCGGCGAACTGGGTGCGCAGCGCACGCTTGGAACGTCCGGCAAGACGGACGGGCACGTGGATCGGCTTGGGATGGCTGATGCGCTTGTTCACGGGGCGGTTGGTCACAAATGGCTCGGCGGGGTCTCTCTGCTGCGATGCTAACATGAGAGGGGCAAGTGACCAGCCGCGCAACCGGGAAATTCACGGAGGCGTCACGGGTTGGGGTGCTAAATGCCGGCATTCGAAGCGATGCGGGCGACAAGTGGCGCGAGATCGGCCTTGCGCGCGTCGGCGGTCTGGCGGGCGATCTCGGCCATGCGAGCCTGCGCCTCGGGGGTGAGCTCTGCGAGCGCATGGGCGAGGGCGGCGGCATCGGAAACCTCGAGCGCGCCACCTGCAGCGTCGAGCGCGGCGAAGGCCTCCGCCTGATTGAAGGAGGAGGGGCCGTGCAGCAGGGCACAGCCGAAGTGGGCGGGCTCCCAAGGGGTGTGGCCGCCTTTCTCCACCAGCGAGCCGCCGGTGAAGCATAGGCCGGAGAGCGCATACCACAGACCCATCTCACTCATCGTATCAGCGAGGAAGACCGGCGCGGTTCCGGGGGCCTCGCCTGCGGAGCGCGTCGCAAAGGGCAGCCCGGCCTTGGCAACCAGCGCGGCAACTTCCGGCCCGCGCTGGGCGTGGCGGGGGGCGAGGATGAGCCGGAGGGCGGGGCGGCTTTGGCGGGCCTTGGTGAAGGCGGCGAGCACTTGCTCTTCTTCGCCCGGGTGGGTCGAAGCCGCGAGCAGGGTGTTTTCACGTTCGAAGGCGGGCGCAAGGGCGGCGAGCTGTGCTGGGTCCGCAGTGGGGGGCGGACTGGAAGCCTTGAGGGCGAGGGGCGCGGCGCGGGCCGCATCGGGCAGGCCGAGGGCGGTGAAACGTGCGGCGCTCTCCTCGTCCTGCGCCGAGAGGCTGGTGATGGAAGCAAGCACCTCTTGGGCGACGACCGGGAGGCGGCCCCAGTGCCCGGCGGAGCGGGCGGAGAGCCGAGCAGAGACGACGATAACCGGGATGCCCCGGGCTTTCAGCGCGGTGAGGCGGTTGGGCCAGAGTTCGTTTTCGATCACCACAAGGGCGCGGGGTGCGTGGGTGGCGAGGAAGCGCCGCAGGGGGCGGCGCAGATCTACCGGGGCGAGGCGGGCGGTCACGCGGGGCAGTGCCCATGCGGTGACCATATCGCGCCCTGTGGTGGTGTTGGCGGTGACTGTGAGCGAGAGGCCCGGGTGGGCTGCCAGCAGCGCGTCCACCAGGCCGCGTGCGGCGGCGAGTTCGCCATTTGAGGCGCCGTGCAGCCAGAGGCGCGGGCCGGGCAGAGGTGGCTCATCGGTGGTGGCGAGGCGCTGGCGCAGGTCTTCCGCGGTCTCACGCCCGCGCAGCAGCCGCAGCGCAAAGAGCGCGGCGAGCACCGGGGCGGCGAGCGAGACGAGAAGGCGATAAAGCAGCAAGAGGGGCCCCTTGGCCGGTTGCGTTGGCGGAGCGTTACCCGCCGGGGCGCGGGGTGGCAAGCTGTGGGTCAGGGCCGGGTGAAGAGCGCGGCGCTGCCGAGCCCGCCTGCCGCAGCGATGGTGGCGAGGCCGGTTGAGGGGCCGCCTGGCGCGGTGAGCGCGTGGAATAGGCGACAGGCGAGGATCGCGCCGGAGGCTCCGATCGGATGACCGCGCGCGAGGGCGCCGCCCTGCGGGTTGGTGCGGGGTTCGCGCAGGCCGGTGGCGTTGAGGGTGGCGATGGCTTGGGCTGCGAAGGCTTCCATCAGCTCGAAGTGGTCGATCTGCTCGGGGGTGAGGTTGGCCTCGGTGAGCACGGCTTGGATGGCGGCCACCGGGGCGAGGCCGGGCTGGGAGGGGTCGCCGCCCAGCATGGCGGAGGGGCCGATGTGGACGAAGGGCAGGCCGAGAGATTGCGCACGTGCCTCGGTGGTGACGAGCAGGAGGGCGGCGGCATCGGCCTCGGGCGCGGTGTTGGCGGCGGTGATATTGCCGGAGAGGGGTTTGGCGCGGGCCAGAAGGCGCGCCGAGAGGGTACGGGCGTAGGGATCGGCTGCCAGCTCGGCGAGTGGGGCGATCTCGGGCAGTGGCGGGGCGGCGAGGGCCTTGCAGTGGGAGTCTGCGGCGTAGGCATCCTGCGCGGCGCGGGCGATGGCGAGGGCGTCGGCGGCCTCCGGCATGTCCGGGTCGCGGGCCGGGTCGGGGGAGAAGCGGGGGCGCAGGTAGGGTTGAGGCGGGCCGCCGTCCGGGTCGGTTGCCATGCGGAGAGGGCGGCGGGAGAAGCTTTCGGCCCCGCCTGCCAGAACATTGGTGGCACGGCCGCTCTCGATGAGGGCGGCGGCGAGGAGAACGGCATCCAGCCCGCCGGTGCATTGCCGGTCGATTGTGAGGCCGCCGACGCGCTCGGGAAGGCCAGCGGCGAGGGCGGCGATGCGGGCGGGGTTGCCGCCTGCGCCGAGACCATTGGCGAGGATCAGCTCGTCGATGTCATCGGGAGCGAGGCCTGCATCCGACAGGCAGGCGCGGGCGGCGTGGGCGGCGAGTTCCGGCGCGTCGATCCGGGCCAGCGCGCCGCCGCGCGGGGCAACGGGGGTGCGCCGGGCGGCGATGAGGACGGCGCGGGGCATCAGGGGGTGGCCTCTTTGCTATGCTCATCTGCCAGAAGCACCTCAATTGCAGCGAGGTCGGTCTTGCCGGAGGGGCGGCGGGGCCAGGCCTCTGTGGCGATGCGGGTCATGCTGCGGGGGCGGGCGAGGGGCGGCAAGGCGGTTAGGGCGGAGGGCTCGAGCTGCGAGGTGCCAGCGTATGCGGCGGCGAGGCGGGTGCCGCGGGCCCTGTCAGGCCGGGGGAGCACGGCGGCCTCGGTGACGCCGGGCAGGGCGAGGAGCGCGGCCTCGACCTCTTCAAGTTGCACGGTCTGCTCGGCGATCCGCACGGCGCGGTCGGCCCGGCCCGCGAGGTGGAGTGTGCCATCAGCGAGCCACCCGCGCTCGCCTACGGTGGTGAAGCCACGGGCGTCGCGGTGGGGGTCGGGTCCTGTGGCATAAGCCTCGAAGAGATAGGGGCTGCGGAGCCAGACCTCGCCGGTGCCATCGACGTCCGGATTGCGGATTTCAATCTCGACGCCGGGGTAGGGCGCGCCATCGAGCGTGATGAAACTGGTCTCGGCGGCGCCGTAGAAGCTGTGGATCTGCGCCGAGGGGAAGAGCCTGCGGGCGTGGGCCTCGGTTGCGGCATCGAGCGCACCGCCGCCGATGAGCAGGCGGGTGACGCCGGGCGCGGGCGGGCCGAAGAGCAGGCGGATCTGCGACGGCGTGGCCCAGAGCAGGGTGATGGCGCGCCTTGCGATGGCCTGTTGCTGGCGGTCGGGGCGCAGGCCGTGGAGCAGGTGTGCTTCGCCGCCCACATGGAGCGCCTCGAGCGCGCCGTAGAGGGTGAGGGAGTGAGCGAGGCTGCCGAGGGTGGCGGCGCGGGTTTGCGCCCCGAGGGACCATGCGGCACGATTGACCTCGAAGCTGGCGATCCAGCTTGCCTGCGTGCGGCGGATGTGCCGGGGCGCGCCGGTGGTGCCGCCGGTGAGGGTCTCAAATGCGGGCGCGGCCTGCGTGGGGCCGAGGTGGAGTGCGGGCGGGTCGAGGCGGAAGGTGGCGCGTGGTGCGGCGTCGAGGGCGGCGGCGAGCAGTTCTGGCTCGCTTGCAGGGGCGGTTACCGGGCCGAGCGGTTGGGGTCCGTCAGGGCCAAAGAGGCGTGCGGTAGCGGCGGCGGTGAAATGGGCGCTCATGGCGCACGGTGCAGCAGGGGGCGCAGGACCGGGCGGAGCAGCATCGTCAGCGCGAAGAAGGCGGCGGCGGTGCAGACGATTGTGGGGCCGGTCGGGCTATCCCACTGATAGGACAGGCGTAAACCGCCCAAGGATGAGGCCACACCGATCACTGCGGCGATGGCGGCCATCACCTCCGGCGTTCGGGCCAGCGGGCGGGCGGCGGCGGTGGGCAGGATCAGCAGTGCGGTGATCAGCAGCGCCCCCACGACCTTGATCGCCACGGCCACGGTGAGGGCGAGGGCGAAGACCATCACGAGGTTTTCCCGCCGTGGGTCGACGCCAGAGGCTCGGGCGAGGTCGGGGGATATGACCGAGACAAGCAAGGCTTGCCAGCGCCAGATCAGCACCGCGATGACCAGCACGGCCCCGCCCCAGATAAGGCCGAGGTCGCTGCGGGAGACCGCGAGGATATCGCCAAAGAGATAGGCCTCCAGATCAAGCCGCGCGCCGCCGGGAATAAGCGACACCGCAAGGAGGCCGGAGGCGAGGGCGGCATGGGCGAGCACGCCCAGCAGGGTATCGGAGGCGAGGCGTCGGCCTGAGAGTCCGCCGACGGCGAGGCCCATCGCGAGCGCGGCGACGCCGACACCGACCGGGATCGCGATGCCGAAGCCGAGCGACAGCGCCACGCCGAGCAGGGCGGCATGGGCCGTGGCATCGCCGAAATAGGCCATCCGCCGCCAGACGACGAAACAGCCAAGAAGCGCGGACACAAGCGCCACGCCGACACCGGCGAAGGCGGCGCGAATGAGGAAATCGTCAAACATCGTGGCTCGGGGGGGCTTCGGGTGAGTTGGTCATGGCGCCGACCTCAATGCGCATGGTCGTGGTGGTGATCGTGGGCATGATCATGCGCGTGATCGTGCTCGTGCCGATAGAGCGCCAGAGCGCCGCCGGTGCCATCGCCGAAGAGGGCGCGATACTCGGAGGAGTTGCGAACCACTTCGGGGGAGCCTTCGCAGCAGATGTGGCCGTTGAGGCAGATCACCTTGTCGGAAGCGCTCATGACCACGTGCAGCTCATGACTGACCATCACCACGCCGCAGCCGATGCTGTCACGCACGTGTTCGATCTGCTTGTAGAAGGCGGCCTGACCGGGCTGGTCGAGGCCTTGGGTCGGCTCGTCGAGCAAGAGGATCTGCGGCTCGGCCAGAAGGGCGCGGGCGAGCAGGACGCGCTGCAGCTGGCCACCGGAAAGGTCGGCCAGCTGGCGGTGCTCCAATGCGGCGACCTCTGCATAGCTGAGGGCGCGGCTACGGGCATCAGCGCTCACGCGGCGGGGCAGGGACAGAAAGCGCGCCACGGTCATCGGCAGGGCCGGGTCGAGCGTGAGCTTCTGTGGCACGTAGCCGATCCGCAGGCCGGGCGCGCGGCTGATGCTGCCGGAGGCCGGGGGGATGTCGCCGATCAGGGCTTTCAGAAAGCTGGTTTTGCCGGAGCCGTTGGGGCCGACGATGGTGGTGATCTCGCCCGGCTCGAAATTGGCCGATACGCCCGAGAGCACCACTTGGCCGTCGCGTTTGAGGGAGAGGTCGCGGGCCTCGATGAGGGCGCTCATGCCCCGGCCCCGGACTGGCATTGGGGGCAGAGGCCTCGGGCCTCCACGACAGCGTCCTCGACGGTGAAACCGGCATCCTGGGCGTCCGCGCCGAGGGGGGCTTTGTCGGCCAGAGCCTCGGCCACGCGGCCGCAATCGCGGCAGATCAGGAAGGCGGCGCCGTGGCCTTCGGCGGCATCGGGGTGGGAACAGGCGACATAGGCGTTGAGCCGTTCGATGCGATGGGCAAAGCCTTGTTCGGTCAAGAAATTCAGCGCGCGATAGGCCACCGGCGGCTTGTCTCCCAAGCCCTCGGCGGCGAGGCGCTCCAGCAGGTCATAGGCGCCGAGGGCCTTGTGGCTTTCCAGCAGGATCTCCAGCGCGCGGCGGCGCAGCGGGGTGAGGCGCGCGCCACGTTCAGCACAGGCGGCCTCGGCGGCGGCGAGCGCCGTGGAGACGCAGGCGTGATGGTCGTGCGGCGCGAAGCCGGTGGGGTCGGACATATGCGGGCCGTTACGTTATAACAGAGTGCTACCTAGCCCCGATGGCGCTCTGCATCAAGCCTCAGTGTCGAGCCAGATGGTGATTGGGCCGTCGTTCACGAGGCCGACCTTCATATCGGCCGCGAATTGCCCGCGCTGCGTGCGGATGCCGAGATCGGCGAGAGTAGCCGCAAAATGCTCGTAGAGCGCTCGGCCCGTGTCAGGCGCGGCGGCGGTGGAAAAGCCGGGGCGGTTGCCGCGGCGGGTGTCGGCGGCGAGGGTGAACTGGCTCACCACGAGGGCGCTGCCGCCGGTGTCGGCCACCGAGCGGTTCATCTTGCCGTCATCGTCCTGAAAGATGCGCAGTTTGGAGACGCGGGCGGCGAGCTTTTCGGCCTCGGCCTCGGTGTCGCCCTGCATGGCGCAGACCAGCACCAGAAGGCCCGGCCCGATCTCGGAGATTCGGTTGCCATCAACGGTGACGGTGGCCTCCAGCACCCGTTGCAGCAGGGCTCTCACGCCAGCTCCCCCGCCCAAGGCGGGTTGGCTCCGGCGCGCTGCACGGTCACGGCGGCGGCCTTCACGCCGAGGCGAAGCGCGTCGATCACCACCTCTTTGGGCAGGCCCTCGGAAACGGCCCTCTTGGAGAGGGCGCCGGCCCTGTCCAGCCCGGCCAGAACGCCCGCATTGAAGGTGTCGCCCGCGCCAACGGTATCGACCACCTCGACACGCTCGGCGAGCACGGTGTGGGCACCGGAGGCGAGATAGGCGGTCACGCCCTTCGCGCCTTCAGTCACGCAGATCATCTTTGGCCCCTTGGCCAGCAGTTCCTCGGCATGGGCGGCGGGGTCGGCATCGCCGAACATCCAGCGCAGGTCTTCATCCGACAGTTTGAGAATGTCGGTATGGGCCAGCATTGCCTCTGTGCGGGCGCGGTATTCGGCCTCATCGGGGATGAAATCGGGGCGGACGTTCACATCCATCATGATGAGCTTGGACTTGGAGTGGCGCTTCATGAGGGAGAAGTAGGTATCGCAGCAGGGTTTCACAGCGAGGGAAATTCCGCCGAAGAACAAGGCCTTGGCGGCGCGGGGCAGGGCGGGCAGGTCTTTCACCCGGATCATCCGGCCTGCGCTGCCCTCATCGAAGAAGGCATATTCGGCCTGGCCATCGGTGAGGCGGACGAAGGCCAGCGTGGTGGGGCGGCCGGAGCGGATCAGCAGATCGGGCGAAACCTTGGAGGCCTCGAGCCCGGCGACCAGTTGTTCGCCGAACATGTCGGTGGAGACGCCCGAGACGAGCCCGGCCTGCGAGCCGAGGCGGCCGAGCGCGATGGCGGTGTTGAAGACAGACCCGCCGCAGACCGGCAGGAACATGGCCTCCCCGCCCGTGCCTTCACGCGGGAGCATGTCGATCAGGGCTTCGCCTGCGCAGATGATCATGGGGTCCCCTCCGGTGCGCCGTTACCGCTAACAATGCCTTGTTTGCATCGGCTCTAGCCGAAAGGAGGGGCCGGGCGCAAGGGGACAGGGGCGCGGCGCGGCGAGTCCCGGCCTAAGGCAGTTCCAGGCTCAACTCGCGGCGGAGAAGATCCCGGGTGGCGGCCTCGAAGGCCTCCGGCCAGGAGAGGCCGAGTGCTATGTGGAGCGACCGGGCGCGGGGGAGGAAGGCACCGGCGAGGGCAGTGTAGGCGGCCAGCAGCTCCGCGCGGTCCGGGCCGGGGTAGGGCAGGGCGGTGAGTTGGGCCATGTCCTGAGTCGGCAGAAGGCGGGACAGGTGGAGGATGCCGCCCTTCTCGGGTTCGGGAACCTCTTCGAGCATCAGGTCCACCAGCATGTCACGCAGCAGTCCCGCGCCCTTGACCAGCAGCACCCATTCCTTCCGGCCCATGCCCACGTGGAGCAGGCCAAGCACGCGGAGGAACTCCCGCGTCAGCGCGGAGACGCGCTGGGGCGAGGGCGTGGCGAGCGGTTGGGGCGGGGCCAGCATGGCGTGCAGGCCATCCGGGTCGTGCAGTGGCAGGAGCGTGTTGGATGCGCGGGCCAGAAGGTGTTCGCGCGCGGGCAGGGAGAGGTCGATGCGCCGCCATTGGGGGGTGATGGCATTCACGAGCCGAACGTCGAAGCGCACCTGCCAGAGCACCGGTTCGAGGCTGCCGGGGAGGCCACCGCGCAGGGCCTCTGTCAGCAGCTTCTCGTCGCCGGGCCGGGCCACGGCGACAAGGTCGATGTCGGAGTAGGCATCCGCCGTACCGCGCCCGTGGCTGCCGCCAAGAAACAGCGACTCCAGCCCGTCCGACGCCGAGAGGATTTCGGTCAGGGTGCGGATCAGCGGTGCGTCCGGATGGGTCAACCAAGTCATGCGAGGGATTTAAGCAGCCCGCGTGGCCAAGTCATCCGGCAGAGCTGCAAAAGCGCTTTGTTATCAATCCACAGGCCTCGGCACCACTCACTGGCTTATCGCCACGGCATAGCCCACCGCGCCGGCGACGATCAGGCCCAGCACCACGGCGAAGGCGATCTTCCAGGCCGACCAGGGCCGTTCGCCCTGCACCTTGCCGGACTGTCCGTTGACCACGAAACGGTAGCTCTTGCCCTTGTACTTGTAGGCCGCGAGCCAGACCGGCAGCAGGACGTGCTTGAAGGTGATGTCGCTCATGTCGGTCGAGAGGGTCGCGATCTTTTGCTGGTCGCCTCCGATGTCGAAGCGCACGTCACGGCGGATCTGCGCCTCCATCACGCCCTTGGCCTCCTCGAAGCCCTCGGCCAGCTCCACCTGATAGCCCTCGGCGCGGAACCCGGCGAGGAAGTGCGGGGCATAGGGCTCGAGGCCGGTGAGGTTCCACGGCTCAAGACCGTCGGTGTATTTCTTCGGCAGGCTGCGGGAGGCCAGCACGAGCACGTCGTCGAACCAGCGGGCAACGCGGCCCTTCACCGGGGTCCATGCGATCTTGCGGACACGGCGCTGCTCGGGTTTGCCATCGCGCATCACCGTCTGGGTCTCGTAATAGTAAACCCCGCGCATGCCGGTGTAGCGGCTCTTGGTGTCGGCGTCGTAGGTCCAGTAGGGCACGTAGATGCCCTGCATCTTGCGACCCTTACGGGCGTATTCCTGCAAGCCGCCGGGCGCGAACCAGAGCTTGCCGAGCCATTCGTTCATCGCATCGCGCGCCTGTCCCTCCTTGAGGGCGAAGGGCACGAGGCCCTTGGGCTTGATGTGACGATGGGTGCCGGTGTCGGTCACGATGGGCGTGGCGCAGAAGGGGCACTCGGTGGCGTGGTCGTTCTCGTTGAACTCCACCTGCGCGCCGCAGCTGGTGCATTGGATGACGCGGGTTTCTTCCATCTCCGCCTCGGGCAATTGTGCCTGGAGCGCGGCCTCGTAATCCAGCTCTTCGATAGGGGAGGTGGTGACCTCGTTTTCGACAACCGCCTCTTCGCGATGGCCGCAATGGTTGCACTGGAGCGCGCCCGAGGTCGGATCGAACCGCATGTCGGCCCCGCAGGCGGGGCAGGGGAAGCGATGCTCTTCGGTGGCGGAGGAATCGATATCGGTCATGGAAATCGCGCTTGGGTTGGAATGGGTTGGCCGCAGGTTAGGGGAAGGCGCGGAGCGGTGCTAGGGGGCTAAGGGCGGCGCAGGCCCATCCGGGCGAGCAACCCGTCTTTCAGGATGAACTGGTGATAGAGCGCGGCGGCGGTGTGGGCGGCGGCGGTGAGGAGCAGCAGGGTTTTCAGAAGCTCATGCAGGTCTGCCGCCTCCTCCCAGCGCAGGTAGAAGGCAAAGCCGCCAGACCACGGCGTGGCGATGGCCAAGGCGTAGAGCGCCCAATGGGTGAGTTCGGCCAAGCGCTGTTGCCATGCCGGATCATCCACTGGCGGAGGTGGCGCGCCGCGCAGGAGCCGCAGGGCGAGGCGGACGAGCATGAGGAAGAAAACTGTCAGGCCGAGGACGCCGTGGAGTGGCAGGGGTGCATCGGCAGGCAGGACCTCCCAATCGTCCATCTGATCAGAGAGCAGGAAGGCGCCGATGATCAGGATGACCACCAGCCAATGGAGGATGATCTGGAGGCGGGAATAGGCGTTGGGGCGGGGCATGGGCCGATCCTGAAAGCAACTCTGCCGCGCCCGGGGAGCGCGGCAGAGTGTGTGTCGTCAGTGTCTCATGGGTTCGAAGGCCGGTCTCACACCCCCGGCGGCGGGGGCGGGGGGAGGATGGTGAAGAGCTGGGCGAGTTCAGGGATGTCGCCCGCCTTGAGCCAACCGTCCTGCCCGGCGGTCCAGACCATGCTATCGCGGGTCAGGCCGCCTTCGTGGACCATCCGGCCCATGCGGGCCTTGGAGAAGGGGCCATCGGTCGCACCGTTGGCGGCGACGTGCCAGAGCTTCTCGGCCGGGGGCGGGGGGGGCGGGGGCGGCGCGGCGTGATGTGCGGGCGCGTAGCCGGGCTGGCCGCCCGGCTGGTGCGTGGCATGGCCAGCGGGTGCGCCCCACGGGCCGGGCTGCGGCTGCTGGCCGTAGCCTTGCGGGTTCATCGCCTGACCCATCTGGTTGGCCATCGCCATGCCCATGCCCATGCCGATCCCTGCGCCCATGCCATTGCCACCCGCGCCGGGGTTGGCAGCGGCCGCGCTCATGGCCTCGGCGGCGGCGAACTGGGTGTATTTGCCGAGGTCGCCAACCACGCCCATGGAGGTGCGCTTGTCGAGTACCTCTTCCACGGCGGGGGGTAGGGATATGTTCTCGATATAGAGCTCGGGGATGATCATGCCGTATTCGGAGAGTGTCTTGCTGACCTCGGTGGAGATGATCTTGCCCATGTCGGCGGTGTTGGCCGCCATGTCGAGCACCGGGATGCCGGAGCCGGCCATCACGCGGGAGGCTTCCTGCACGATGATGTTGCGGATCTGGAAGGTGATCTCATCGGAGGTGAACTCACCATCGGTGCCGACGATCTCCTGCATGAAGAGGGCCGGGTCGGAGACCTTCACCGAATAGGTGCCGAAGGCGCGGATGCGGGTCGGCCCGAACTCGGGGTCGCGCAGCATCACCGGATTCTTGGTGCCCCACTTGTTGTCATTGAACCGGATGGTGTTGACGAAATAGATCTCGCTCTTGAACGGCGACTGGAACCCGTGATCCCAGTGCTGGAGCTTGGTCATGATCGGCATGTTGTTGGTCTCCAGCATGTACATGCCGGGAGAGAACACATCGGCCAGTTGGCCCTCGTGGATGAAGACGGCGGCCTGCCCCTCGCGGACGGTCAGCTTGGCGCCATACTTGATCTCGTGGCCATAGCGCTCGAAGCGCCAGACCATCGTGTCGCGGGTGTCGTCGGTCCAATGGATGACGTCGATGAATTCGCCGGAAAGAAAATCGAGAATGCCCATGGCGGCCTCCTTAAGTGAATGCGGGGACTATAGCCGCTGAGGGCGGCCAGAAAAGCGTGTTTGCCGGGATGTCGGGGGCGGGCGCGGTCACACTCGGCCTCCGAGAATTTCGCCGACGATTTGCTTGACGATGGGCTTGGCCTCCAGCGCGGTCATGCCGGGGCGCAGCCTGCCATCGTAGAGGATGCGGAGGAGTTGCTCGTCGTGAGTGGTGAGCAGGCCGAACTCCTCGTCATCGTTGAAGATGGAGGGCCGGGCCTCGGGACTGTCGTTGGCCAGGCCAAGGCCCTGGGCCAGCTCTTCGTGGATGCAGGAAAGGCGAAGCAGGTCGGGGTGCTCGGCGCGGATGATCGCCACCGCGCGGGTGTAGACGGAGCTGTTGCCGGTGGTGGTGGCGAAGACGAGGCACAGCGTGTCGCGCGGCAGGGTCTCGATGGTGCGGATGGCTGCATTGTCGATGCCGGGCACGAGGCGGCGCAACTCGGGGCCGATGGCGGCGCGCTCATCTTCGTTCAGCATCAGAACGGTGAAGTTGCCGTTGCCGGTGCCCATGCTCATCGGGTGGCCGGTGGCGCGGGAGAGGCGGCGGACGAAGGCAGCAACATTGGTGCGGTCCTTGGCGCGCTGGGATTCCGGCACCGTCTCGCCGAAGCGCAGGCCGAAGCGGATAGGCTGTTCCCAGCGGCGGAGGTTCGACTCCGACTGCTGAGCCACCAGCGTTCCGCCGCGCGAGACGTACTCGTCGAAAAGCGCGATGCGGACGAAATTCTCGGTCAGCTGCCGGTCGGAATAGGGGGTATCGGGGCCACCACCGTCCCGGCGCAGCAGGCCGCGCGCCAACAGGTCCGATTGCACACGGGCGTAGTGGCGCGCCGCCGCACGGCTGGCCTCGGACGGGTCCTTGGGGCGCGGAGCCAGCTCATCCGGCGTTGCAACCGGATCAGGCTCTGACTGGGGCGCGGGAAGTTCTTCGCAGCCCGCGAGAATGAGAGCGGCAATCAGCATCGCCGCTCTCGGAAGCATGGTCTCCAGGCGCAATTCGCGGCCCCTTCTTCAGCTGCCCGAAACGGCAGTACCGGCTGTGTCGCCCAGCCCGGTCTTGCGGGCCTTGGCGGCGGCGAGCGTGTTTTTAAGCTCACTTTCCATCTTGTGCAGCTCTTCCTCGGCCTCGGCGCGCTTGCGCTTGCCTTCATCAGCGATCTGGAGGCTCTCCTCGATGGTGGCGACCAGTTCGGCGTTGGCGGTTTTCACCGCCTCAATGTCGAATACGCCGCGCTCCATCTCGGTGCGGATCTTGGCGTTGGTCTCGCGCAGGTTCTTGGCGTTCTGGGTCAGGAGCTCGTTGGTCAGATCATTCGCGGAGCGGACGGCCTCGGCGGCCTCGGCGGAGCGCTGGATCGTGACCGCCTGCGCCAGCTGGGTCTCCCAGAGCGGCACGGTGTTGACGAGGGTGGAGTTGATCTTGGTGACGAGGCTCTTGTCGTTCTCCTGCACCAGCCGGATAGAGGGCAGCGACTGCATGGTGACCTGGCGGGTCAGCTTGAGGTCATGCACGCGGCGCTCGAGGTCATCGCGGGCGGCACGCAGGTCGCGCAGTTCCTGCGCCTTCATCACGCCCTGCTCTTCAGGGGCGGCCTGCACCTCGGCCTCTTTGGCGGGGATGGTGGTGGCATCCAGCTCGGCGATCTTGGCCTCACCGGCGGCGATATAGAGGGCCAGCTCGTCGTAGAAGCTGAGGGTCTTTTCGTAGAGCACGTCGAGCGACTTGATGTCTTTCAGCAGCTTGTGCTCGTGGCCTTCGAGCTCGGCGGTGATCTTGTCGATCTGGTCCTGCACGTCCTCGAAGCGGGAGAGGAAGTTGGCGAAGGGTGCGGCGCGGCCGAGCAGCTTTTCCCAGAAGGAGCGCTTGCGGCGCACGTCCAGCTCGGAAACCGAGAAACCGCGGATGGTGGTGACCATCTTGCGCAGCCCGTCGCCCGCCGGGCCGACATCCTTGTTCTTCACATCGGCCAGCATGGCCTGCGAGATGGTCTGCAGTTCCGACTGTGCGGCGGAGCCGAAGTTGACGATGGAGCCGGTGTCGCTCATGTCGAGCTCGCCCATGCGCTTGGTGATCTCGGCGGAGAGGGCCGGGTCGGCCTCGGCGAGGGGCACGACGGCATTGGCCTCGACCGGCTCGGGCAGAACCACGGCGTTGACCTCTTCCACCTGTGCCAGCGTTTCCTTGGCCTTGGCGTGAACTTCCTGTTCCATAGTCCCTTGTTTCTCCTTTGTACGCGGGCTCAGACGGCCCCTTCGCGCTGCAAACGGTCGCGCAGCACTTCGATTTCGATGTCGAGGTCGGTTTTGTCGTCGAGCAGCAGCTTTTCGGTGCGCTGGGCGTAGTTGCTCTCCATCTCGTCGAGGAGGGCGATGTAATCTTCCTTGGCCTTGGGGTCGTGCCCACGGCTGTAGATATCGGCGAACTTCACCGTCGCGTCGCGGGCGCCCTGAAGGTAGACGCCCATGAACTTGCGGGCGGCGGTCAGGTCGCGCGGGTCTTCTTCGACGGTGCGGAACATTGTGCGGGCGGTATCGGAGAAGCGCGCCACCCGGTCGGCAACGCCCCGGTCGCCCGCGCGTTTCACCGCGTCGGCCATGGCGGAAAGATGCGCCTCGGCGGCTTCGACAGCGCGCGCCACGCGATCTTGCTGGCGCACGTCGATACCCTCCATCCCCTTGTCCGACATCGGATCGAGCCCGAAGGCAAAGCTGTGGAGGCCCGCGCCGAGCACGGCGAAGATGATGGCTTCAAGAACTCCGTGGCCTGCGAGGCCGACAAGGCCGAGGCCCGCGCCGGTGAGCACAGAGCCGAAGATCTTGCGCGGCACGGCGGGGCGGCGGGCGACCTTGCGCGCCTCCCAGGCTTCCTGCGCCTTCAGGCCCTCGCGGGTCAGCCACGCGGCCGTCAGCAGCACGCCCACAGCGACGAGGTAGAGCGCTAGGCCCGTGGCGTCGGAAGTGAAGGCGTGCCAGAGAAAGATCAGCGGGACGACGAACATGAGGTTGGAGCGCATGCCCGCCCGTGCCCGGGTCGCCCCGGCGAATTTGGGCGCGAGGCTGGCGGCTTTGGGGGCCTCGGGCGCGGCCCGTACCCCGTCTTCGCCGGCCTTGGAGCCATCGGGGCTGAACTTTCCACCGTAGCGCTGGGCCATCAGGCGCCCCCGCCGGTGAAAGCGGCATACAGCATCAGCGCCAGAAGCAGCGCATAACTCAGTTTTTGCAAACCGTCTGACGACATCGCTCTCCCACCCGCGCCGTCCTGGCGCATGTCTTTGCTTATAAGCGATGGATTTTCTGCGGGCCAGCATGGATCGGCCGGTTTTGGCTGCCGTTGCGGAAAGCCTTAGCGGCGACGGCGCGTTGGCTTTTTCTTTGGCTCGGGTGCGGGTTTGAAGTCCGGATCGAGGCCAAGCTGGTCACGGACGATGCGGGATTTGATCTCTTGCACCGCGCCTGCCTTCAGCTCACCCAGCCGGAACGGGCCGTAAGAGACGCGCAGGAGCCGGTTGACGGTGAGGCCCACGGCCTCCATCGCGCGGCGGATCTCGCGGTTCTTACCCTCGCGCAGCGATACGGTGGCCCAGGCATTGGCGCCCTGCTGCCGGTCGAGCGTGATGGTCATCGGCTGGTACTTCACGCCTTCGACGGTGAGACCCTTACGGAGCGGCTCGAAATCCTTGTCTTCCGGCGTGCCGTGCAGGCGCACCCGGTATTTGCGCACCCAGCCGGTGGAGGGCAGCTCGAGCCGTCGCTTGATCTCGCCGTCATTGGTGAGCAGCAGCAGGCCTTCGGAGTTGAGGTCGAGCCGCCCGACGCTCATTACCCGGGGCATGTCCTCTGGCAGGTTTGCGAAGACCGTGTCGCGCCCCTTTTCGTCACGCTCGGTGGTCACGAGCCCCGCGGGCTTGTGGTAGAGCCAGAGGCGCGGTGGTTCGGGGGCGGCGAGTGGCTTGCCGTCGACCGTGATCGCATCGGCTTCGGTCACGTTGAGCGCAGGGCTGGTGATCGGCTTGCCATTCACCGTCACGCGGCCTGCCTCGACGATCTTCTCGGCCTCGCGGCGCGAGGCGAGGCCCGCGCGGGCGAGCACCTTGGCGATGCGGTCGCCGGGGGGAGTCTTGTCTGCCATGGGTCCGCTCTAGCTCTGCGCGAAGGGCTTGCCAAGGGCGCGGGTGCGGGGCAGGGGAAGGGGATGAGCTTTACGAGCCATATGGAAGACGCGCTGGCAGAGGCGCGGGCCGCCGCCGCGCGGGGCGAGGTGCCGGTGGGCGCGGTGCTGGTTGCGCCGGGCGGCGAGGTGGTGGCGCGGGCTGGCAACCGGACTCGCGAGATGAACGACCCTTCCGCGCATGCCGAGATGCTGGTGATCCGTGCCGCCTGTGCGGATGCGGGCAGCGAGCGGCTGCCCGGCCATGTGCTCTACGTCACGCTGGAGCCCTGTGCCATGTGCGCTGCGGTGATCGCCGCTGCCCGGATCGCCCGCGTTGTGTACGGAGCGGCGGACCCCAAAAGCGGTGGGGTCGATCATGGGCCCCGTGTCTTCTCCCATGCTCAGGCGCATCATGCGCCTGAGGTGCTGGGTGGCATTGCGGAGGAGGAGGCCGCCGCTCTGCTAAAGGAGTTCTTCGCGCAACGCAGATAGCCTGTGGCGAAGGGCGCGCAGCGGTATCCCGGTCTGGCGCGCCATGTGTCCGGTCAGTTGAGGGCGGCCAGAAGCGCCCCGTTGCCCATGCCCGGAACCTGCTTGCTACCGAGGACCACATACTTGCTTTGCGCGTGTAGCATCAGGGCGATGGAGTGGAACACGCCCCCTGAGGTGACCAGTGCCATGATATGGGGCGCTCCCCCGATTGCACCGAGCGGCATATTCACAGCGGCGGCGGCGCAGAGGTTGCCCAGCTCCATCGGGGTCCATGCGGCGGCGGGGTTGAAGCCATCGGCGTTGGCGGTCATCGCCCCGCGCGCGGTGGTTTTGACGAGGGTGTTGGTCGGCCCGTTGGGCGGCTCGGACTCGACGGTGCCCACATGGCCGACCCACTGATCCCCTGTGGCATCCGTCCATGTGACAATGAGGCAGCCGCTCATGAACCCGGTAAGCACGTCATTGTGGCCCCGATGGCAGCGCGCGGTCGCGCCGGGGCGGTAATCCAGCCATTTATGGTGGATGTTCATCCGGCTGGTGAGGCCGATCGCGGAAGGCGGCGTGTGGTTGAAGGCGGCATCCCATGCACCCGGATCGGCGGCGAGCCCATCGTAGATCAACGGGGAGGAGTGGCGAATGCGGTGGTGAATTTGCCCATCACGGGCGGCATCGACGTTGGTCGGCTTGTGCCAGTCAAGGCAAATGCCTTTGCGAAAGTACTGTTCTATCATGGTTTTTCTCAGATGTGGTGGGGAACTGAAATGAGTTCGCGAGTCGCAATGAATGCCGCGACCGTGCCACGCCTGAGGCCCTCCGGCTAGAAATTTCTGCAACCGGAGGGCGAAAATTTAACGCATGGTAAACCCGCACCCTGAGCAGTGCGCCTGATCAGAGTTCGACCGTCTCCAACACGCCCGGCTCCAGAACGTCCACACCTTTCAGCCCCTTCTTCAGCGCCTCAGCATCCTGCGCGAGTGCCGGGAAGGTCTTGTAGTGGGAGGGGATGACGATCTCGAAATCGAAGTAGCGTTTGGAGGCCCATGCGGCCTGCTCCATGTCCATCGTGTAGAAGCCACCGCAGGAGAGGATGCCGATATCGGGCTCGAAATAGGCGCCGATCCACTCCATGTCGGCCATGATCCCGGTATCGCCCGAGAAATACACGCATTTGCTGTCACCCTTGAGCACATAGCCCACCTCGGTGCCGGCCGCGCCGCCATTGTAGGAGGTGGAGTGGGAGGCGGGCACCATCGTGACCTGCACTCCGCCAAGGTCGACCGTGCCGCCCTTGTTGAAGCCGGTGGCCTCGACGCCTTCGAGCTGTCCGGCCAGTTCGACCATGGTGAAAACGGGCAGACCGCGGTCCTTAGCCATCTCCGGCACACCGGCGATGTGGTCGTCATGGCCGTGGGTCAGCAACACGTGGGTCGCGCCCTCCAACGCTTCGTCTTTCCGGTCTTCGGGGAAGGCGGGGTTGCCGTCGAGCCAGGGGTCGATCAGGATCACTGCCTGCTCTGCTTCAAGCCGCCAGCTGCCGTGTCCGAGCCAAGTGAGTTTCATGGGGAGCCTCCGAATTTGCTGTTGCGGTGAACCTAGGGTGCGGTTGCAGGAGCGTCCACCGCTTGCAGCCCATTGGCGCTGGCGATAAACGGGCGAACGACAGCCGATAGGAGCCTCGCCATGTCGATCGACACCGAAACCGCGCGCCGTGTGGCGCATCTGGCCCGGATCGCCGTGCCGGAAGAGGAGCTGCCCGCGCTTGCAGGCGAGTTCAACGCGATCCTCGGGTTCATCGAGCAACTCTCCGAAGTGGATGTGGAGGGCGTGGAGCCGATGGTGTCGGTCACGCCGATGCGGCTGAAGCGGCGCGAGGATGTGGTGACGGATGGCAGCCAGCCGCAGGCCGTGCTGGCCAACGCGCCCGACGCCCGCGAGGGGTTCTTTGCCGTGCCGAAGGTGGTTGAGTGATGTCCGATCTGACCAAACTGACGATTGCCGGTGCCCGCGATGCGCTGCGCAAGGGAGAAACCACCTCTGTCGAGATCACCGAGGCCTGCCTTTCGGCCATCGAGGGGGCGGGGGCGCTGAATGCCTTCGTTCTCCACACGCCAGAGATCGCGCTGGAGCAGGCCAAGGCCGCCGATGCGCGGATCAAGGCTGGCGATGCGCCGGCGATGTGCGGCATTCCGCTGGGTATCAAGGACTTGTTCTGCACCAAGGGCGTAAACTCGCAGGCGGCTTCGGCCATCCTTGGTGGCTTCAAGCCCGAGTATGAGAGCACCGTCACCAGCCAGCTCTTCGACGCGGGCGCTGTGATGCTGGGCAAGCTGAACATGGACGAGTTCGCCATGGGGTCGAGCAACGAGACCTCTACATACGGTAACGCGGTGAACCCCTGGCGGCGCGGCAATGACGATGCGGCGCTGACGCCCGGCGGCTCCTCGGGCGGCTCCGCCTCTGCTGTTGCGGCTGACCTCTGCCTTGCCGCCACCGGCACCGATACCGGCGGCTCGATCCGCCAGCCTGCCGCCTTCACCGGCATCACCGGCCTGAAACCCACCTACGGACGGGTCAGCCGCTGGGGCATCATCGCCTTCGCCTCCTCGCTCGATCAGGCCGGGCCGATGACCAAGGATGTGCGCGACTGCGCGATCATGCTTCAGGCCATGGCCGGGCATGACCCGAAGGACAGCACCTCTGCCGAGCTGGCGGTGCCGGATTTCGAGGCCATGTTGACTGGCGACATCAAGGGCAAGGTGATCGGGATTCCGAAGGAATACCGGATGAAGGGCATGCCTGAAGAGATCGAGGCGCTCTGGGCCGAAGGCGTGGAGATGCTGAAGGCCGCGGGCGCCGAGATCCGCGACATCTCGTTGCCGCACACCAAGTATGCGCTGCCCGCCTACTATGTGATCGCGCCCGCCGAGGCCTCCTCCAACCTCGCCCGCTACGACGGCGTTCGCTTCGGCCACCGGGCCAAGCTGGCGCAGGGTGACGGCATCGTGGAGATGTACGAGAAGACCCGCGCCGAGGGCTTTGGCGCCGAGGTGAAGCGCCGGGTGATGGTGGGGACCTATGTGCTCTCCGCCGGGTACTACGACGCCTATTACAACCGCGCCCGCAAGGTGCGTGCCCTGATCAAGCGCGACTTCGACGAGGTTTTTGCCGCGGGTGTGGATGCGATCCTGACCCCAGCCACCCCATCCGCCGCCTTCGGGCTGGGCGAGATGGCCGAGGCCGATCCGGTGCAGATGTATCTCAACGATGTGTTCACCGTGACCGTCAACCTCGCGGGTCTGCCCGGCATTGCCGTGCCCACCGGCACCAGTGCCAACGGTCTGCCGCTGGGGCTCCAACTCATCGGGCGGCCGTGGGAAGAGGGCGACCTGATGAACACCGCCTATGCGCTGGAGCAGGCGGCGGGGTTTGTGGCCAAACCGGGCAAATGGTGGTAAACCCCCGGCCCAAGGCAAAACAAAGAGCAGAGAGTTTTCCCATGCGAGCATGGCTTCCTTCGTGTCTGAGCCTGTGTGCGGTTCTGGCCCTTACGGCCTGTGGCACCGCGATCCCCGACAGCGGTTCAGGCGTCGGCTTTGGCGACTACGAGAGCTACGATGCACAGCGGCAGCGTGATGCCGCTCTGGCGACCTCGCAACGGCAGACCGTGCAGCCGCCCGCTGGCCCAGTGGCCTCGGCCGATAGCTACCCCTCCGCCGATGCGCCCTCTGCCACCGGCGCCCCAACGGCTGCCGAAATCGACGCAGCGCTCGGGCGCACACCCGCCTCCACCGGCGGCGTGATCACGCCAGCAGCCCCGGCCCCCGCGCCGGTGCGCAGCGGCACGGTGCCTGCGAGCGGCGGCAACAACGGGTCAATCTCGGATGAGCAGTCTTTCGAAGCGGTCTCCTCCCGCGAGTCGATCCAGAGCGATGCGCAGCGGATCGCCCAGCAGCGCGCCCAGTTCGAGCAGGCGCCCGTAACGGCGCTGCCCGACCGCCCGCAAGACACCGGTCCGAACCTTGCCGAATACGCGCTCTCGACCACCAATCAGCCGGGCCAACAGATCTATCGCCGTGGTTTCACCAGCCAGCGGAAGTATGACCGGGCCTGCTCAAGCCAGCCCTCGGCCGCGGTCGCGCAGCAGGCCTTCCTTGCCGCTGGCGGGCCGCAGAAAGACCGGCTCGGGATGGATCCCGATGGCGACGGTTTTGCTTGTGGCTGGGATCCGCGCCCCTTCCGCGCGGCCAAGGGCTGAGGCTGGCCACGAATTTTCATCGAAAATTCGGAGTCTTGGTGTGAAGGTCCAGAGTTACCCCACCCCCAACCAAGGCGAGCGGCGTGACGGGGCGCAGCCTGATATCGTGTTGCTGCACTACACGGCGATGCCAGACACCGCGACCGTGCTGAAACGTCTCGCCAACCCCGAGGCGGAGGTTTCGGCGCATTATGTGGTGAGCCCGGAGGGAGAGGTGTGGCAGATGGTCGATGAGGCCATGCGCGCATGGCACGCGGGCGTCGGGCGCTGGGGGGCCTGTGATGATGTGAACTCCCGCTCGATCGGCATCGAGATCGTCAACGCCGCCAAGGAGCCCTTCGCCGCGCCGCAGATGCGGAGCGTGGAGGCGCTGGTGGCCCGGATCATGGAGCGCTGGCATGTGCCGCCCGAGCGGGTGCTGGGCCACTCCGACATTGCGCCGGGCCGCAAGATCGATCCCGGCCCGCGATTCGATTGGCGGCGGCTGGCGCTACAGGGGCTGGCGGTTTGGAGCGAGGCGGTCGGTCAAAGTGCGGACTGGGACCGCTTCATGCAGGATGCGCGGGTGTTCGGCTACACCGCCGAAGTGGAGCGGGAGGTTCTGCTTCAGGCGTTTCGCGACCGGTTCCGCCCCGGCGTGACGGGCGAGCTGGACGGCGTGGACTGCGCTCGAATGGTCGACCTTGCGGCACAGTATCCAGTGGATCCGGGTGCCGCGCTGGCGTGAGTTGCGGGTAGTGAAGGTCCCGACCTGCGCTTGACCGGCCCCGCCAACTCGCCTATCCGGGCCTTCGCGCGGATGGCCGGGTGGCTGCGGGGACAACCCCGAGGAAAGTCCGGACTCCACGAAGCAACGGTGCCGGGTAACGCCCGGGCGGGGCAACCCGACGGATAGCGCCACAGAGAACAGACCGCTTGGCCCAGCCAAGTAAGGGTGAAACGGTGGGGTAAGAGCCCACCGCGGGGCTGGCAACAGCACCGGCATGGCAAGCCCCACCGGGAGCAATGCCAAATAGGAGCCTCACATGGGCCGCTTCGGCCTCGGGGCTCGGGTTGGCAGCTAGAGGGGGCGCGGCAACGCGCGCCCGAGATGAATGGCCACCCCGCCCGAAAGGGCGGACAGAATCCGGCTTACAGGCCATCCGCGCGATTATTTTTGCCGATCCCGCTCAGGGGCGGTTGACTCAGGGATTGGCGCGGGTAAAAGGCGGGCTCCAAGGTACACATGCGGAGCGCCCCCGTGCGCGCTCCCCCCGCAAGAGGACAAGACAGATGGCCAAACCGACCACCATCAAGATCCGGCTGAACTCCACCGCCGACACTGGCCACTTCTATGTGACCAAGAAGAACGCTCGCACCATGACCGAGAAGATGGTCGTACGCAAATACGACCCGGTCGCGCGGAAGCACGTGGAGTACAAGGAAGGCAAGATCAAGTAAGCCCTTCTACCCACGGAAAGCTCAGAAAACCGCACGACGCCCCAAGGCTCGCGCGGTTTTTCTTTTTCAGACAGCCAGCACCCCGCGAGCCTCCTCCCCAACAGGTCCCAAGGAGGCCATGCCATGCAGACCCACATCAGAGACACGCCCGGGCACATCCCTCGCCCCGCTCTGCCGCCCTTCACCATCCGCCCCGCCCGCATGGGCGATGTGGCCCCGGTGGGCAAGCTGCTGGCCACCTCCTACGCCACTCTGCTGGCACCGGATTACCCCGCCGAGGCCTTGGCGCAGGCGCTTCCCTACATCACCCGTCCGCGCTCTTCGCTGCTGTCCTGCGGCACCTACTACCTTGCCGACACCGGAGACGGTCTGCTGGCGGCAGGCGGCTGGACGTATCACGCCCCCAGTGGCGGGGCGACGGGGCCACGCGAGGTGGGGCATATCCGACATGTCGCCACCGCGCCCCACGCGACGCGGCACGGGGTGGGGCGGGCGCTGCTGGAGCACGCCCTCTTCGAGGCGCAACTCGCCGGAGTTCGGCGCATGATGTGCTACTCGACCGTCACAGCTGAGCCGTTCTACGCCGCGGTGGGCTTTGTCCCTCAGGCGGAGATCACCGTGACTCTTGCGCCCGGTCTCGAGTTTCCTGCGGTGCAGATGTGTAGCGATTTGTGATCTGTGCCGCACTTGCGAAGTGTCGCGCCGCGGCGCAGAATTGCAGGTATGGAACGGGTGATGATCGTAGGAGGGCCCGGTTCGGGCAAATCCACCCTGGCGCGGGCGCTGGGGGCGGTCACCGGTTTGCCCGTGTTCCACATGGACCACATCCACTATGCGCCGGGTTGGGTGCCGCGCGAGGCGGAGGTGAAGGATTGGATGACCCAGGAGGTTCACCGCAAGGCGCGGTGGATTTTCGAGGGTGGCCACTCGCGGACCTATGAGCAGCGGATGGCGCGGGCCGACCTGATGATCTGGCTGGATTTTCCGGTTGGGCTAAGACTCTTCCGGGTGATCCGTCGGCAACTGCGATACTTGGGGAAGACACGCCCGGACCTGCCCGAAGGCTGCGTGGAGCGGCTGGACAAGGGGGCGCTCGACTTCTTCATCTGGATATGGCGCACGCGCAAGGTCTCACGCGCCCGGATCGCCGAACTTGTGGCGGAGCCGCCGGAGCATCTCGGGGTGGTCCGTTTGGCATCACGTCAGGATGTTGCGGCATTCTTGGCGTTAGTTGAAGCGGGCGAATGGCGGCGGCAGGCCTTGCCGGGGCAGGTCCGCTCCGCTCCGCGCCCGGCTGCTGCCCCTGGCGCAGCCTGAGCCTGACAACGAAAAAGGGCCGCCCCGATGGGCGGCCCTTTGACTGTTGGTCTGTCAGCCTTGCGGCTTATTCACGCCCGCCCATCAGCGAGAGCAGGAACATGAACATGTTGATGAAGTCCAGGTAGAGGCTCAGTGCGCCCATGACGGCGGCCTTGCCGAGCCATTCCTGATCCCCATGCGCCGCGTGGGCGATATAGGTGTTCTTGATGTTCTGGGTGTCGTAGGCGGTGAGGCCCGCGAAGATCAGTACGCCGAGGATCGAGATGGCGAACATCATGCCCGGGCTTTGCAGCCAGATGTTGATGATCGAAGCCACCAGGATGCCGATGACACCCATGATCAGGAAGCTGCCCCAGCCCGAGATGTCCTTCTTGGTGGTGTAGCCCCAGAGGGACAGACCGGCGAAGGCGATCGCGGTGACAAGGAAGGTCTGGGCGATCGAGAAGTCGGTGTAAGCGGCGAAGATCCAGCTGATCGACAGGCCCATCACGGCGGAGAAGCCGTAGAAGAAGAGCTGTGCCGCGGCAGCCGACATGCGGTTAACCATGGCGCCGAAGGCGAAGATCAGGATCAGCGGGGCGAACATGACGACCCAGCGCAGCGGTGTGGCGAATATCTGCATCACCAGCGCGTCGTTGGTGCCGATAGCCCATGCCACGGCCGCGGTCAGCAGCAGGCCCACCGACATCGTGCCATAAACCTTGCTCATATGGGCCCGGAGGCCCTCGTCGATCTGCGCCGTACGGACGCCTGCGCCCATCGTGCGGATCGGTCCAGTCTCTGCCATTCATGCCTCCATTTGCACAAAGTTTGGGTCAGCACGCCCGGCGGACGCACTGCTTGGTGTCAAATATCGGCACAGTCGGCCTTGATTTCAAGTGGTTCTGGCGGGGAAACATGCTGTTTCGACCCAAAGATTTCGAGAGCGGCGCACTCGGGGGGAAGCGCCGCTCTCATGGGTTGGCGGGATTAGGACCGCCAGCCCGGGGGAACGTCCCACAGACGACGCGCCGCCTCGGTGCGGGCTTCGTCAGGTGTAATGCCGATATCCTTCAGCAATTCGGCGTCGAGCCGGGCAAGTGCGCGGCGTTGGCGGCGCAGGGCGAGAAGGTTCAGGGCGCGGGTCATCAGGCTGCCGCGGATGGCGGCGGGGTGGTGTCCGGACAGGGCGCCGGAGGAGAGGGTGGAGGCGGGGAAGCTCATCGGTCCGATCCTTTGCTATCTGTGAACGTTGCGATCTGTTTGATCAGGATGATTGATATATGGCGGATGACATGGCATATTGAAAACGAATGTTTGTGACGCCAGCCATCACGGAGCTTGATGATGCCACGCAATCTGGACCTGACCGCCCTACGCAGCTTCGTGACAGTCGCCGATTGTGCCGGCGTCACCCGCGCGGCAGTCCAACTCAACATCACGCAATCGGCTGTCTCGATGCAGTTGAAGCGGTTGGAAGAGTCGCTGGACCAGAAGCTGTTGGATCGCTCGCAGCGGCAGATCGCACTTACCCCGGCCGGCGAGCAACTGCTCAGCTATGCCCGGCGGATGCTGACGTTGAATGATGAGGCGATCACGCGGCTGACGGCGGAGGAGTTCGAGGGCCAGATCGTGCTTGGCGTGCCTCATGATATCGTTCTGGGCTACATCCCCCGGATGCTCCAGCGCTTCGCCGCCGAATTTCCGCGCGTGCGGGTGCATCTGGTGTCGTCTTTCACTCGCAGCCTCAAGGAGGATTTTGCCAAGGGCGAGTGCGACATGATCGTGACCACCGAGGATGGTATGGATGAGGGCGGCGAGACCCTTCGTGAAGTGCCGCTGGTCTGGGTGGGCGCGCCCGGTGGCTGTGCATGGCGGCGGCGACCGCTGCCGCTAGCCTTCGAAGAGAAGTGCTTCTTCAAGCCCATCGTACAGCGCGCGCTCGACGAGGCGGGCCTGCCCTGGACGATGCAGGTCAGCTCCAACTCATCTCGCACGGTGGAGGCAACGGTGAATGCCGATCTCGCCGTGCATGCGATGCTGGAGGGGATGCACCCGCCCACTACGGAGCCGATCTGCCACGGCGGTGCGCTGCCTGAGCTGCGCTCGTTCCGGATCAACCTCTACGGCGCGTCGAACCTGAAAAACCCAGCGCAAGAGGCGCTGGCTGAGTTGCTGCGGCGGTCCTACGCGGGGCGTTTGCCGAGCACCGGCATGGGGTCGGTGCCCGTCGGGGATAGCGGCGTGATCGGAGAGGCCCTTAGCGCTGTGGTTCAACAACAACCTTACCGGTCGAGCGCCGCGTCCTGATCAGGTCCATCGCTTCATCGATCTGGTCGAGGGGCAGGCGATGGGAGACATGGGGGTCGAGGCCGCCGGTTTCCCAGAGTTTCATGAGTTCGCCAAGAGAGCCAGTGAGCACCTCGGGCGCAAAGCCCATGTAGCCGCCCCAGTACAGCCCCATCACGGTGAGGTTCTTCACCAGCAGGTGGTTGGCCTTGATCTGCGGCACCTTGCCGCCCGCGAAGCCGATGGCCAATAGCCGCGCCTCTGGGCGCGCGGCGCGGAAGCACTCGGTGAATAGCGGGTCTCCCACTGTGTCATAGAGCACATCGAGGCCGCCGAGGGCCTTTAATTGACCGCGGATATCTTCACTCTGCGCGTCGATCAGGTGGGTCGCCCCGGCCTTCGCGGCAACCTCCAGCTTGTCGGCGCCCCGCGCAATGGCCACGACCTCTGCGCCAAGCTTTGCCCCGAGTTCTACCGCGGTCAGCCCCACGCCGCCCGCCGCGCCGGTGACAACAAGGCGCTCCCCTTTTGCCAGCCGTGCGCGATGCACGAGCGAAAGGTGAGAGGTGCCATAAGCCACGAGGAAGGCCGCCGCGATGTGAAACGGCATGGTCTCGGGCAGCTTGAGGCAACGCGAAGCAGGAAAGCAGCCTTCTTCTGCGAGCCCGCCGCGGCCTCCAAACACGCCGATGCGGTCGCCGACAGCCAGTTCTTCGACTCCCTGGCCCAGAGCCGTCACGGCGCCAGCCAACTCGATCCCAAGGGTAAAGGGGGCAGGGGGGGTATCCTGATAGGTGCCTTCGACCATCAGCAGATCGGCGAAGTTGAGCCCGCAGGCCGCGATCTGAACGGCCACCTCGCCCGGTGCCGGTTCAGGCGACGGAACATCGGTGAGTGCAGGTCGTTCTCCCGTTGCGGTGACGCGGTAGGCCTTCATGAATTCTCCCTCCGTTTGCGCACCTGAACTAGGGCGTGCGCCAAAGTTGCGCAATCCTGTGGACGGTTCGCATTATGCAATTGCAATTTGCAATGGTAGATCGTGGGCCTCAAATGCAACCCATAATTGTATCTCATTTCCGCCTTAAACTTGCCGTGGAACGATGACTGTGGCATGGTTTTCCGCAGGGAGTCGTTGGATAACCCCCTGAATTTGCATTCGATCAAATTTTTTTACGAACTAAAGTAGAGAATACCCCACCTCCTGAGCCGTTTGGCACGGAAGTTGCTACATAAGTAAGAAAGAAGAGCCTTAAGGAGACTTTAATGAAACATCCGGTCGACATACATGTTGGCAAGCGCGTTCGGCACCGTCGGTGGATGGTCGGCATGACGCAGCAACAACTGGCCGAGAAGGTCGGGATCAAATTTCAGCAGATCCAGAAATACGAGACCGGCATGAACCGCGTCAGCGCATCGCGTCTTTGGGACATTTCCCATGCGTTGGATGTGCCGATCTCCTTTTTCTTCGAAGGTCTGAGCGAAGACCTGCCCCAGGTCGCCAAGACCGAGGTGAGCGAGGGCGAGAGCGTGCCGGGAGACATCCTCGGCGACCGCGAAGCGCTCGAACTGGTGCGCAGCTACTACGCGATCCCGGAAAGCCAGCGTCGCCGGCTGTTCGACCTGGCCCGCGTGCTGAGTGACGTGAACTGACCCGCTTGTAATCGTACAATCGTGTTTTTCAGGAGAGCGCCCCGCTTTGGGGCGCTTTTCTCGTTGGGGCGCCTGCGCTAAGGCTCAGGCAGGGGGTGCCTTATGAGACGAGAAGACCTGACAGCAGAAGATGCGGCGGCACTCCGGGCCTGCGGCGCCGCGATGGCGGAGGCTGCGCGAGCGGCGATCCTGCCGTATTTCCGCACGCCGCTGACGGCAGAGAACAAGGACGGCCAAGGCGGCTTTGACCCGGTCACATTGGCCGACCGGGCGGCAGAAGAGGCCATGCGTGCCGTTCTGGCCGAGCTGCGCCCGCAAGATGCCGTTCTTGGTGAGGAGTTCGGCCGACAGGCGGGTGAGAGCGGGCTGACCTGGGTGCTCGACCCGATCGATGGCACCCGCGCCTTTATCTCCGGCACGGCAAGCTGGGGCGTGCTCATCGCCTTGCAGGACACGCGCGGCCCGTTCTACGGCATCATCGACCAGCCCTATACAGCGGAGCGGTTCGAGGGCGGATTGGGCGCTGTGAAGTTGGCCCATCCCTACGGCGAGGCCCCTTTGAGGGTGCGCGAGGGCCGTTCGCTGGCGGAGGCGACGCTCTTCACAACCTTTCCCGAGGTCGGCACAGAGGCTGAGGCGGCGGCGTTTCAAAGGGTGGCGCGCAAGGTGCAGCTCACCCGCTATGGGTTGGATTGCTACGCCTACGCCCTGCTTGCCCTTGGGCAGCTCGACCTCGTTATCGAGGCGGGGCTGCAAAGTTACGACATCGCCGCGCCGATTGCGGTGATCGAGGCGGCGGGCGGTATCGTGACGGATTGGGAGGGCGGCCCGGTGCACGAGGGGGGCAGGGCGCTCGCTGCCGCCACGCCCGAACTGCACCGCGCGGCAATGGCGCTGCTGGCGGAGCAGGGCGCATGACCCACCGGCTCATCCGGGGCGGCCACGTGCTTTGCATGGACGATACCGGGACCGAGGGTGAGCTGGACGTGCGCTTGCGCGGCGGTGTGATCGATGAGATCGGCCCCAACCTCGCGCCCGGCGATGCAGACGTGGTCAACGCCGAGGGCTGCCTTGTGACCCCCGGCCTGGTGAACACGCATCACCACATGTTTCAGAGCCTCACCCGCGCCGTTCCCGCCGGGCAGGATGCCCTGCTATTCGGCTGGCTTCAGGCGCTCTACCCGATCTGGGGCCGGATGACGCCGGATGATATCCGCCTCTCTGCTCAGCTGGCCTGCGCAGAACTGGCGCTATCGGGCTGTTCGATGAGTTCAGATCATCTCTATCTCTTCCCGAACGGGGCGCGGCTGGAGGACAGCATCGAAGGGGCCTCGAAAGTCGGCATCCGCTTTCTGGCCACCCGCGGGTCGATGAGCATAGGCGAGAGCAAGGGCGGGCTGCCGCCCGACGCGCTGGTGGAGGATGAGGCGGCCATCTTGGCGGATAGCGAACGGGTGGTGCAGGCCTTCCACGACCCCTCTGATGCGGCGATGGTACAAGTCGGCCTCGCGCCGTGTTCTCCGTTTTCGGTGAGCCGGGAGTTGATGCGCGACGCGGCGCTGTTGGCCCGCGAAAAGGGGGTGCGGCTGCACACCCATCTGGCTGAGAACGAGGAAGACATCGCCTATTCGGAGGCCAACTTTGGTTGCCGTCCGGGGCAATATTCCGAGGAGCTGGGCTGGGTCGGCGAGGATGTGTGGCATGCCCATTGCGTGAAGCTGGACGCGGGCGAGATCAACCTGTTCGCCCATACCAAGACCGGCGTGGCCCATTGCCCTTGTTCCAATTGCCGCCTCGGCTCGGGCATCGCGCCGGTGCGAGCGATGCGGGATGCCGGCGTGCCAGTGGGGCTGGGCGTGGATGGCTCCGCCTCGAATGACGCAGGCAATCTGGTGGCCGAAGCGCGTATGGCCTTGCTCGTGGCCCGCGTTCGAGACGGGGCGGATGCAATGCCAGCCCGCGGGGCGCTGCGCATCGCCACGCGCGGTGGGGCGGAGGTGCTCGGTCGGGGCAGCCATCTGGGCCAGATCCGCTCCGGCTTTCGCGCCGATCTTGCGATCTGGGACATGAGCACCATCGAGTCCGCTGGAAACTGGGATCGGGCGGCGCTGCTTCTGGCCGGCCCAAAGCGGGTGCGTGACCTCTTCGTGGAGGGGCGCGTGGTGGTGCAAGGCGGCGAACTGGTGCAGGCCGATGCACGCGCCATCGCAGCACAGGCCTCAAAGGCGACCGCCCGCCTGATGCGGGCGGAGTGACCCAGAGCGGTTGACCGCCCTTCGGCCTTGCCCTCAGATGGGCGCAGCTCAGGAGACCACGCCATGAAACGTTTAGCGACCGCTCTTGCCGTTCTGATCCTTGCGGGGACGGCGAACGCCAAGGTGCCAGATCGTGCCTCTTCGCCCGCGCCGCTTCTGGTGGCAAGTGATCTGACCGCAGAGTTCGGCGCGGCGCTCAACGCCTATCGCGCCTCCAAGGGCCGTGCGCCGCTGGTCGCTGCGCCGGGTTTGGTGAAGGCCGCGGCGGATCACGCCAACGACATGGCGCGCAAGGGCTATTTCTCGCACAAGGGGCGGGATGGCAGCTCTTCGCGGAGCCGGATGAAGCGGCGCGGTTGCTCGGGCACGACGGCGGAGAATATCGCCGGCGGTTACCCTTCAGTCAGCGCTCTGATGAAGGGCTGGCGCGGCTCCAAGGCGCACGACAAGAACATGCTTTTGCGCGATGTCAGGTTTTTTGGCATCGGCAAGGCGGGCGACAAGTGGGTGCTCAACCTCGCTTCCAATTGCTGACCCGCCCGGTCAGCGGCGGCTGACTCCGTTGACCCAAACGGCCTTCACCGCCCGGTCATCCCCCATCATCATTGTCGGAAAGAGCGCCTCCCAGATGTCGCGGGCGCGGGCGGCACGTTGGGCAATGGCCGGGGTCGAGGCAAGATCAAGCGCGATGATGTCTGCGGCCGATCCGGGCGCGAGCGTGCCCACCTCGGCCTCCATTCTCAGCGCCTTGGCGGAGCCGGTGGTGGCGAGCCAGAGCAGGTGGGCGGGGTGCAGCACCGCGCCGTTGAGCTGGCTGATCTCATAGGCCGCGCCCATCGTTCGCAGCATCGAAAAGGAAGAGCCGCCCCCGGTGTCGGTGGCCAGCCCAACCTCCACACCGCCCGCAACCAACCCGGCGGCATCGAAGACGCCGGAGCCGATGAAGGTGTTGGAGGTCGGGCAATGCACCACCGCCGAGCCGCTCTCCGCCAGCCGTGCCCGCTCGCGGTCTGTCAGGTGGATGGCGTGGCCAAAGAGCGCGCCGGGGCCGATTAGCCGGTGCTTCTCGTAGGTGGCGAGGTAATCCTCGGCATCGGGGCAGAGCTCCTTCACCCAAGCGATTTCCTCGACCTGTTCGGAGAGATGGGTCTGCATGGCACAGTCCGGGTGCTCGGCCCAGAGGGCGCCCATCGCCTCAAGCTGGGCCTCGGTGGAGGTGGGGGTGAACCGAGGCGTGATGGCGTAGCGTGCGCGGCCCTGCTTGTGCCAGCGTTGCAGCAGCGCCTTGCTCTCGTCATAAGCGCGCTCGGGGGTGTCTTTCAGCGCATCGGGGGCGTTGCGGTCCATCGCCACCTTGCCGCCCACCACTGCCATGCCGCGCGCCTGGGCGGCCTGAAAGAAGGCCGTCACGCTTTCGGGGTGCGAGGTGCAGAAGCTGGCAATGGTGGTGGTGCCGTTGGCAATCGCGAGGTCGAGGTAGCGCCCCGCGATGGTAGCCGCATAGAGCGCATCGCCAAAGCGGCTCTCTTCCGGAAAGGTGTAGCCCTCGAGCCAGTCGATCAGCCGTTTGCCCCATGAGGCGATGATGCCGGTCTGGGGATAGTGGGCATGGGCATCGACGAAGCCGGGCAGGAGCAGGGCCGCGCCATAGTCCACCCGTCGGGCGGAGGCGTGGCTCTCGATCAGCCGGGCGGCCGGGCCGATCTCGGTAATCCGACCGCCGCGCAGGACGATGCCGCCGCGGCTCAGGTGGCGGGCGGAGTCCTCGGGCGGGCTCGAGAAAGGGTCAGCGGTAAAATCAAGGATCTGCCCGAGCAGGAGGGTCTCGGCAGCCGCACCGGAGGCGGCGTCGGGGGAGGCGGGAGCAGACATGCGACAAGCGTAAGCGCCGCCCGCGCCTTGGTAAATGCGTGAAATGACAGCGGGCAGTGCCGCAAGGGCGAATTCACGCGGGGCGCGGCAATCGCCCCGCTGCGCCTTGCGCCTTTTCGCACGTGCAATATGTTGGCCGCGACGCCTAGAAGGAGGCCCGCCGATGAGCCGAGAGCCGATCACCGACGCCGAGGAGGACGAGCGCCCCGAGCCTCTCCCCGAGGAGCGCGAAGAGCAGGA
This sequence comes from Vannielia litorea, assembly GCF_019801175.1. Lineage (NCBI taxonomy): Bacteria > Pseudomonadati > Pseudomonadota > Alphaproteobacteria > Rhodobacterales > Paracoccaceae > Vannielia > Vannielia litorea. Next base: position 2,038,605 of record NZ_JAHVJR010000001.1, on the reverse strand, counting down.
ATACGGCCTGCAAACGCCCTTCGTGCAGGCGGTGCTGGAGGCGACCTTCAACGATGACACCGGCACGCTCTCGGAGCTGCTAGACCCTCTCCATGCCGCCGACATCGCCGACCTTCTGGAACAGATCGGGGAGGGTCCGCGGCGCGAACTGATCCTGCTGTGGGGCGAGAACGTCGATGGCGAGATCCTCTCGGAACTTGACGAAACCATCCGCGAAGAGGTGATCGGCGCTCTCTCGCCCGAGGCGCTGACAGAGGCGGTGCGGGAGCTCGACTCCGATGATGTGGTCGACCTCGTGGAAGACCTCGAGGAAGAGCAGCAGGAAGCAATTCTGGAGGCGCTGCCTGCCGCCGACCGGATCGCGGTGGAAGAGGCGCTCTCATGGCCCGAGGAATCTGCCGGCCGCCTGATGCAGCGCGAGGTGGTGCGCGCGCCGGAGCATTGGGACGTGGGCCAGATGATCGATTTCATGCGGGCCGAGGGGCAGGAGCTGCCCGAGCAGTTCTACCACGTCATCCTGATCGACCCGAAGATGCACCCGGTGGGCTATGTCGCACTGGGCCGCATCCTTGCCAGCCCGCGTTCAACCCTGCTGAGTGATATCACCGAAGACAGCTTTCGCACCGTGCCGGTGGATCAGGACGAGGGCGAGGTGGCCTATGCCTTCAACCAGTATCACCTGATCTCGGTGCCTGTGGTCGACCATTCCGACCGGCTCGTGGGGGTGATCACAATCGACGACGCCATGTCGGTGCTCGACCTCGAGGCCGAGGAAGACCTGCTGCGCCTTGCTGGTGTGGGCGATGAAAGCCGGGTGACGGACTCGGTGTGGGAGACCACAAAGCTGCGCTTTCCGTGGCTGGCAGTGAACCTCGTGACCGCGATCCTCGCCTCACTGGTGATCGACCAGTTCGAGGCGGTCATCGCGCAATTGGTGGCGCTGGCGGTGCTCATGCCCATCGTCGCCTCGATGGGCGGCAATGCGGGCACGCAATCGCTCACCGTGGCGGTGCGGGCCATCGCCACCAAGGACCTTACCGGCTCAAACGTCTGGCGTGTGATCCGGCGGGAGGCGGCGGTGGGCCTCGTCAACGGGCTCGCCTTTGCGGTGCTGATGGGGCTTGTGGGCTGGTTCTGGTTCGACACCGCCATGCTCGGCGCGGTGCTGGCGCTGGCGATGATCATCAACCTGCTGGTGGCCGGGCTTGCGGGCATCCTCGTGCCGGTGCTGCTCGACAAGTTCGATATCGACCCTGCGCTGGCCTCCGGCGCCTTCGTGACCACGGTGACCGATGTGGTGGGCTTCTTCGCCTTCCTCGGTCTGGCGGCGGTGATGCTGCTGTGAGCCTCGCGGAAGAGAAAAAGGCCGCCCGGGCGGCTGCCCTCGCGCGGAGGGCCGAGGCCCATGTGCAGTGGTCCGGTCATGCGGCGGGGCATCTGTCGGAGATATTGGCAGGCTATCGCGGCGTGCCGCTCGCGGGCTACATGGCGATGCGCGACGAGATCGACCCACTGCCCGCGCTGGAAGAGGCCGCCGCACATGGGCCGGTGGGGCTGCCCACCATCACCGCGCCCGCAACGCCGCTGGTGTTCCGGCTCTGGGAGCCGGGGGCAGAGATGGTCGCGGCGCGGTTTGGCACCTCGGAGCCGACCGGGGAGGTGATGCGGCCTGAGATTCTCGTGGTTCCGTTGGTCTCCTTCACCCGCGCGGGTGCGCGGCTGGGCTACGGCGGTGGGTTCTACGACCGGACGCTCGAACTGCTCCGCCGCGACGGCCCGGTGCTTGCCATCGGCTTTGCCTACTCTGCCCAAGAAGCGGAGTTTTTGCCGCAAGAACCGACAGATGCGCCGCTTGACATGATCGTGACCGAAGCCGGTGTGCTGACTTTCTGACCTTGCCGCTCATCGGGTTGACCCTGCTTCGCCGCATCCCCAAGTAACGGCTTAACAACAGTCGGAGCCCTCCCAGAATATGACTTTCCGTGAGCGCCTCGGCGCCTTCCTCGACCGCGGCGACGTTCAAAGTGCCATAACCGGGGTGATTGTGCTCAACGCCATCGTACTCGGCCTTGAAACCTCGCCCGAAGTGATGAGCCGTGTGGGCAGCCTCGTTGTCATCATCGACACGATCTGCCTTGCGATCTTCGTCGTCGAAATCGCAGCGCGGCTCTGCGCGCGGGGGTGGTCGTTTTTCCGCGGTGGATGGAACCTGTTCGATCTGGCGGTGGTGGCGGTAGCGCTGGTGCCGTCGGGCCACGGTTTCTCGGTACTGCGCGCCCTGCGGGTGCTCCGGGTGCTGCGGGTGATCTCTGTCGCGCCACGGCTGCGTCGCGTGGTGGAGGCCTTTCTGACCGCATTGCCGGGCATGGCCAGCGTGTTCCTGCTGATGGCGCTGCTGTTCTATGTGGGCGCGGTCATTGCCACCACGCTCTTCGGCGCCGCCTTCCCCGACTGGTTCGGCGACATGGGCACCTCGGCCTACACGCTGTTTCAGATCATGACGCTAGAAAGCTGGTCGATGGGCATCGTCCGTCCGGTGATGGAGGTCTATCCTTGGGCCTGGGCCTTCTTCGTGCCCTTTATCATGGTCACCACCTTCGCTGTGGTGAACCTGATCGTTGGCCTCGTCGTCAACTCCATGCAGACCGCCCATGAAGAGGAGAGCGTGGCCGCAACCGATGCCTACCGCGAGACGGTTTTGGCCCGCCTCGAGGCGATCGAAAAACGGCTGGCGGAGCGCAACTAAAGAGCCTCCGCGCCTGCCGGCAATGCACCGCATCTTGCCCTGTGACCCGATGCAGCTTAGGGCTTTCTCATGCGTATACTCTTTCTTGGCGATGTAATGGGGCGCGCGGGCCGGACGGCGGTGGCCGAGCGGCTCCCGGGCCTGCGCGAGGCGTGGCGGCTCGATTTTGTGGTGGTCAACGGCGAGAACGCGACCTCGGGGGCCGGTCTCTCGGGTGCGCATGCCAAGGCGCTGCTGGAGGCCGGGACCGATGTGATCACCCTCGGCGACCATGCCTTCGACCAGAAAGACATGCTCAGTTTCATAGGCTCGGAGCCACGGGTGCTGCGGCCGATCAACTTTGCCAAGGACGCGCCGGGCAAGGGCTTCCGGGTCTATGACGCGCCGGGCGGGCGCAAGGTGCTGGTGGCGCAGGTGCTGGGGCAGGTCTTCATGAAGCGCTGCTTTGACGATCCGTTCTCGGCGATCGAGCCGGTGCTGAAGTCGCACGTGCCCGGCGGGCTGGTGCAGGCCTCGCTGATCGACATGCATTGCGAGGCCACCTCGGAGAAAATGGGGATGGGCCATTTTTGCGATGGCCGCGCGAGCGTGGTGGTCGGCACCCACACCCATGTCCCAACGGGCGATGCCCAGCTGCTACCGAAAGGCACGGCATTTCAGGCCGATGCGGGCATGTGCGGCGATTACAACTCGGTCATCGGGATGGAGCCCGACGAGCCGATGCGCCGGTTCGTGACGGGCATGGCGAAGGGGCGGTTTCAGCCCGCGATGGGAGAGGCCACGCTCTGTGGCCTCTACGTGGAGACCGACGACCGCACCGGAAAGGCAAAGCGCGTGGTGCAGGTTCGGCAGGGCGGGCGGCTGGAGCAGTCGGGGCCGTAGGCCGAGCTTTCTGCAAATTGAGACGGGTTTACGTAAGGGCATCTGTCGCGTTAGGGTGGAGGTCCACCATTTTCAGAACTTCTCGATTAGGACTGCATCATGACACATGATCCCCTTGTAATGTCGGGGCATGCGAATGCCGATGGCACCGGCCCGATGGGCATTCTCTCCCCCGAACAGATGGAAGAGTGGATCGCCGGCAAGCTCGACATGGGCGCCAGCGAGCGCAAGTCGCGCGGCTCAAACATCAAGAGCGTTGTTGCGGCCTTCATGGATGGTGCCGGCAAGGCAACCAGCGGCCCCAACAAGCATGTGCCTCACGGCAAGTTCCAAGAGCCGAACCGCTCGCACACCAGCAAGTATCGTGGCCACGATGTCTACCACACCTCATCGGGTAAGATCGGCAAGTCGAACGGGATCACCATCTTCTACGTCAACCCGCAGGGGCATGACGGCAAGATCATCGGGATCGGCAATCACATCAATTCAACCACCTACGAGATCGAGTGGCATGTGCGGGATTGGCATGTTGGCCGGACGGTGTCGCTCGGCTGAGCAGGCCGGTCAGAACAGCCGCTCGCCCTGTTCGTCGATCATCTGGCAGGCCTTGCGCAGGCTGGCCTCCACCGCGTCGGTCTCATCGGCGATGACATCGGCGCGGATCATGTGGTGGCTTTGGCCATCCTTCTCGATCATCGCGCCAATCCGAAAGCCGCCGGGCGCCTTCTCGGGGCAAGGCGTGATGGAAAAGCCCTTGTGATCGACCGGCTCGGGGCCGGCGGGCTGGCTCTTGCCGCCGAAGAGTTTTGAAAAGAGAGACATGGGCTAACCCTCCATCTGGTCGAGATAATGGGTAACGCAATCCTGCACCCGGCGAAAGCGGTCGCCGCCGAGGTGGGTGCCGCCAAACCAGCGGGTGACGATCACCAGATGGTTCTCGAGCCCGGCGCGCTCCAGCATCCGCACGATCACCATGCCCGCGCCCGCCTCGCCGTCATCGCCCTTCAGCGGGCCGTCCGGCAAAAGGAGCGCCCATGTGTTGTGGGTCGCCTTGGCGAATTTCTTGTTGCGCTTCAGCTCTTTCAGAAGGGCCTGAACATCAGCCTTGGAGTCTGCCGGGCCGCCGGAGACGGCGTATTTCGACCCCCGGTCGGTAAGGACGTTCTCGCAAACGGTCAGACCCACGCGCTCAGAGCGTGCCCTTGGTCGAGGGGATCGCATCAGCCTTGCGCGGGTCGGCCTCCAGCGCATCCCGCAGGGCCCGCGCCGCTGCCTTGAAGGCGGCCTCGGCGATGTGGTGGCTGTTGAAGCCGTGCAGCGCATCGACGTGCAGCGTGATCCCGCCGTGGGTCGCGAAGGCCTGAAAGAACTCGCGCACCAGTTCATTATCGAAGGTGCCGATCTTCTGGGTGGGGAAGTCGACGTTCCACACAAGGAAGGGGCGGCCCGAAAGATCGAGTGCGGCCCGAACGAGCGCATCGTCCATCGGCAGCAGGCACGCGCCATAACGGGTGATGCCGCGCTTGTCGCCCATCGCTTCGGTCAGCGCTTTGCCCAGCGTGATGCCTACGTCCTCGACGGTGTGGTGATCGTCGATGTGCAGGTCGCCTTTGGCCGAGACCTTAAGGTCGATCAGGGCGTGGCGGGCCAGTTGATCAAGCATGTGGTCGAAGAAACCGACGCCAGTGGCGTTGTCGTAGCTGCCGGTTCCGTCGAGGTCGATCTCGACGGTGATCGCGGTTTCCGCGGTTTCACGGGTGACGCTGGCTGTGCGCATTGGGGCCTCCGGAACGGGTCTGAGGCGGTATAGGCGCGGGGGCGGCGCGGGGAAAGAGGTGCTGGCTCGGAGGAACGCGGGCTGTGGCGCGCCTGCGCCAGCCGGTTGCGTCCCTCCGTTTTTGTTCGCGCGTCAGCGCTCGTCCGATGGGGTTTTGTCGTCGTCCAGCGTGGGGAGCGGCGCGATCACCGTTTTCGCGCTCGCCTGAGGCGGTGCGGGCGGCGGTGGCGGTGCGGGAGGCTCAGGCGGCGGTGGCGCCGGTGCGATCTCTGCCGGGGCAGGCTCCGGCACCTCGATCTGCGGTGGCGCGGATTCTGGCTCAGGCTCAGGTGCTGGCTCTGGGGGCGTTTCGGGCGCGGCCTCGGCAGCCGGTTGCGGCGGCGCGGGGGCTGCCGCGGGCGCGGGGGCTGCGGCCCAAGGATCGGCGATTTCAGCCGGGGTCGCGGAGGCTTCCGGATCGTCAGCCAAGGCTTGCGGGGCCTGTGTGACCTCGTCACGCGGAACCGCAGCGGGTTCGGGCGGCTCGGGAGCGGCGGGTTCCTCCGCCACTTCTGGCTCTGGCGGGGCGCTCCAAGGGTCGGCAATAGCCGCCGGGGTGGCGCGCGTTTCGGGGTTCTCGGCAAGCGCCTGCGGCGTGGTGGTCACGCTGTCCGCTTCGGTGAGCGGGGGGAGTTCGGCCACAGGGGCCGGTTCCGGCTCGGCTTCGGCCTCGGGCGCAGGAGGAATCTCTGGCGGTGCGCTTGGCGGGATTTCCTGCGGCGGTGTCGGTTGAGGAACCTCCGGCGGCGGGGGAGGCGGTGCTTCTTGCGGCGGGTTTTCCGGGGTCTCAGGCGGTGTCGGCGGATGCGCCGGTTGCGGCGTGGGCTCCGGCACGGGTTCGGGGGCCGGCTCTGGCGTGGGTGCAGGCTCGGGTTTGGGCGTTGGCTCAGGGTCCGGCTCCAGCGCGGGCGCAGGCTCGGGTTGGGGCGCCGCCGCAGGAGCCACAGGCGCGTCCGGTGTTGGAGTTGGCTCGGGCGTTGGCGCAGGGGCTGTGGGTACTGCCTCTGCCTTGGCTTCAGGCGCAACCTCTGCGGCGGGTCGTGGCGTGGGCTTCGGGGGAACGAACCCGCTGGGCATGAGCTCTGCGGGCGGGGTGAAGGCCGAGGCTCCGGCCTGTTCTTCGGCGGCGGTTCCTGCAACTGCGGCCGTGGTCGCAGCCGCTGCGACAGGTGCGGCGGCGCTGGAGGGGGCGGATGGCCTTGGCGCGGGGGCCGCTCCGGCTGCAGCGGGCATCTCGCCGCCGATCACGGTTTTCTGCGCCGTGGCCGTGGTGCGATCAGCCCCGCCGGGGAGCGAGGCGGCCTCTTGACCGAGTGCGGCAAAGGCGGGCGCATCGGCATCCAGCCGGGTCTCCCAATCGGGGTTCGGCCGCTGGCCGCGGGTGGCGCCGATGTAGATTTGCAGCAAGCAGCCGTTGGTGAAGGCGTCGATCAATCCGGCCTTGGTGCCCCACGCAAAGAAGCCGCTGATGATCACAACCAGAAGGCCCGCGCCGGGTGCGACGAGGATGACCGGCACGAACAGGATGAGCCAGCCAACGAACGCCAGCAGGCTGTAGGCCCAGCCGAGCCCCTGCAACGTCAGCGCATTGCCGACCACGGGCTTGCCGTTCTGCGCCAGCAGCACCAGCCCCTCGCGGGCGGCGGCAAAGGGGTTCACCGCGCGTTTGCGCATCCCGTGGGCCAGCACCATCTCGTCCACCGGGCGCTCGGAAAGCCAGAGGTAGGGCTGGTTCATGCCAACGCCCTTGCCCTCGGGCTTCATCCTGAACAACTCCCTCAGGGGTAGCAGCGGGTTGATTGCGGGCAGGGTTTTCTCGATCTGGCCGCGCAGTTCCCAGAGGCGGTTCATGTCGCCGTACCGCTCGGCGACGATCGCCATACCAGCCTTGATCTGGCTGCCTTCCGGCAGGCGACGGCCTTCGAGGATCTCGGCCATCAGCGCCATGTGCGGCGCGCGGATGTACCAACAGAGGTGTTTGCGCAAAAACCACATGCCCACGCCCATGCCGCCGCAAAGCATGAGGATGAAGAGGAGCGGCATGGTCCGTGCGAGAGCGATCACGGTGCCAAAGCTGGCCCCGCCCTGCATGGCGCTCCGGGTGATCGCCACACCGATGATGTGCCCGATCCAGGCCAGCAGCGCGTAACAGGCTGCGATCCCGAGGAAGACCCCGAGGCGATATCCGGTAAAGGCGGCGGTTTGCTTCAGCAGTCCCCAGGCAAGGGAGGACTTGAAATTCCACATCTGTCAAATTCCCTCAGGCGCAATCAATGCTTAGAGCCTAGCGAAATTCGGCCACGCTTCAACCAATAGTGATGGGCGTGAGGAGGCTCGCTGTGCGCCGGAATGTTGCGGCGTGGGCTTTGCATGCGGGCGCGGAGGGACTAGCTGAAAGAGGCACTGAACGGAGCCGCAAGTCATGCCCAGAAATCGCTACTACACGGGCCCGGCCCGCAGCAACTTTGACGGGCTGCGGTTTTTCTCGCCCGGCCAGCCCATGCCGGATCGGGGCTTTGGTGACCTGTGGAAGTGGCATCGCAATGGCGAGCGGGCAAAGTGGCCACGGCATGTGGATGTGACCCCTTCCACACCGCCGGCTCGAAGTGACGCGCCCCGGCTAACGATGGTGGGCCACGCGAGCGTGCTTATTCAGGTGGCGGGGCTGAATATTCTGACAGATCCGGTCTGGTCAGACCGTGCCAGCCCGGTGCGCTTTGCCGGGCCGAAGCGGGTCACCGCGCCCGGGGTGCGGTTTGACGACCTGCCGAAGATCGACGCGGTGCTGCTCAGTCACAACCATTATGACCACCTCGATCTGGCCACGCTTCGCCGCCTTCATGCGGCGCACGCCCCGCTGATGATCATGCCGCTGGGCACCGATGCGACCGTGCGGCGGGCTTTGCGCGGGGCGCGAGTGGCGGTGGCGGATTGGCACGAGTCCGTTGCTCTGGGAGAGGGGGCGCATGTGACGCTGACGCCCGCCAACCACTGGTCGTCCCGCGGGCTGCGCGACAGGCGGATGGCGCTTTGGTCGGGCCACTGGATCGACACACCGAATGGTTCGATCTGGTTTGCAGGGGATACCGGATACGGCGACGGCGCGATCTTTCATGACATCCGCGCCCGCCACGGTGCGCCCGATGTTGCGCTCATCCCGATCGGGGCCTACGCGCCGCGCTGGTTCATGGCCAACCAGCATGTCGGACCGGAGGAGGCGGTGCAGATTTTCAAGGATGTCGGCGCGCGGCAGGCGCTGGGGATTCACTGGGGCACCTTCCAGCTGACCGACGAGCCGCGCGAAGAACCAGTGGAGCTCTTGGCCCGCGCTCTCGAGGCAGAGGGGATTGATCCCGCCCGCTTTCGCGCCTTCGCGCCGGGTGACATGCACGCAAGCGCCTAGGGCGCAAACTGCGCCAGTCTCACGATCTGATCTGTGAAGGAAACTCTCTGGAGCGGGCGATGAGATTCGAACTCACGACCCTAACCTTGGCAAGGTTATGCTCTACCCCTGAGCTACGCCCGCGTCCGTTGAGTAGCGGTGAGATAACGGCGGGGCCGGGCGGGTTCAAGGGAAAAATTCGCCCGTTCGGCAAAATTTTTCCGGGCTCAGAAAAGCGCGTGAAACAGAAGGCCGAGGCCCATGAGCAGAAGGGCCGAGAAGGTCAGCACCATGCCGGACACGCGCAGGGGCACGCTCATCCGCGGGCCGAGTAGGGCGCGGGCATGAAGGAGGCGGCCTGCCACGAGGGCGATGCCAAGGAGATGCAGGGCCAGAGCCGGCGCGCCTTGCCCCTCCGAGAGCGCGAGCAGCAGGATGCCCATTGGCGCATATTCGGCGCAATTACCCTGAGCGCGGGTCAACGCACGCATGCGTTTGTCGTCGCCATCGCCGAGCGAGATGCCCTTGCTGCGGCGGCGCACGGTGACAGCATAGCTCAGGCCAACAAAGAACAGGGCGAGCAGCCCGGCGTAGATAGATGTGACGGCGAACATGGACCCTCCGCTTGCAATTGCCGCATCTGACATCAGAGCGGGGCGGGCTTCAACGCCGTTTCTAAAGGCGGCTTCAGGCGTGGTTCAGCGCGGCGTCATGGGCGAAGAGGATATCGTAGCTGGATTGGCGCCACCCCGGCACCGGGCCGAGGTTAAACAGGTAGTCGCCATCTGAGCGCTGGTCCCTGCTGTCGGTCACCATCGGGCCGTTTCCGTTGAGGCGCTCGCTGCTTTCGAAGGTCATGCCGTCGATCACCAGCCAGACATGGCCGACCTCTTCGACCACCAGCCTGTCGCCGTCTCGCGCGTAGCTGCCATCGGCGTTGCGGGCATACTCGGTGCCGCGAAAGCCGATGCGCAGGTGCTGGTCTTCGCGTAACTGCCGCGTGGCGATTTCCTCAGTTGGAACGGGCTCATAGCCAAGTGCCTCGAGTTGTGTGCGCTGGCTCATGGTGCCGCCGCTCAGGGAAAGGTGGCCGTTGCTGGCGTGGTGGAGCACCCAGCGGGTGAAGCCCGAGCAATCGATCGCGCCGGCACTCTCGCGGGCGCGGGCAGGGGGGATACCAAGGCCGAGTTTTGCGCCGAGCCGATAGGTTCGGCCGGACCAGAGCAAGGCGGAGAGTGCGTCTGCGAGCCGGTGAGCCTCGAACTGGATCTGCATGATGCCTTCTCCCCGGTGCTACTGATCGGGAAAACATAGCATATCTTGCGGCAAAACGCACCGCCGGGGGCATTGGCCCGGCGGTGGCGAAGGTGGCGCGCCTTTACTCCAACTCGACCAGCAGATCCTTGGCGTCGATCTGGTCGCCGGGGGCGATGTGGATGGCCTTGACCGTCGCATCGCGCTCGGCGTGGAGGCCGGTCTCCATCTTCATCGCCTCGATGGTCAGTAGCAGGTCGCCCGCACTGACCTTCTGGCCCGCGGTCACGCCAACGGAGGCCACGGAGCCGGGCATGGGGGCGCCGATGTGGTTTTCGTTGCCGAGTTCCGCCTTGGGGCGGGCCTGCACCGCCGCCGTCACCCGGCGGTCGGGAATGCGCACCGTGCGGGGCTGGCCGTTGAGCTCGAAGAACACGCGGGCGATGCCCTCTTCGTTGGTCTCACCCTGGGCCGACATGCGGATTTCGAGCGTCTTGCCCGGGTCGATCTCAACGCTGATCTCGTCGCCCGGCTCCATGCCATAGAAGAACGTATCGGTCGGCAGGGTGCGGACGGGACCGTATTCCTCATGCCGTGCGGCATAGTCGGAAAAGACCTTGGGATACATCAGGTAGCCGTTGAGATCCTCGTCATCCAGATCGAAGCCCAGCTTCTCGGAGGCCTCCTTGCGGGTGGCTTCCAGATCAATCGGCTTCATCGATTTACCAGCCCGCTCGGTAAGGGGCTTCTCGCCTTTCAGCACTTTCTTTTGAATGGCCTCGGGCCAGCCGCCAGGGGGCAGGCCGAGGTTGCCTTTCATCATGTCGATCACCGAGTCAGGGAAGGCGACCTCGCGCTTGGGATCTTCGACATCGGAGCGGGTAAGCCCTTGGGACACCATCATAAGCGCCATGTCGCCCACCACCTTGGAAGAGGGAGTAACCTTCACGATATCGCCGAACATCTGGTTCACGTCGGCATACATCTGAGCGACCTCGTGCCAACGCTCCTCCAGCCCCATCGAGCGGGCCTGCGCCTTGAGGTTGGTGAACTGGCCGCCGGGCATCTCGTGCAGGTAGACCTCTGAGGCGGGCGCCTGCAGGCCGCTCTCGAAGGCGGCGTAATGGGCACGCACGCTCTCCCAGTAGTCGGAGATCTCGCGGATCGCGCCGATGTCGAGCCCGGTGTCACGGTCGGTGTATTGCAGGGCCTCCACGACGGTGCCGAGGGTGGCTTGAGAGGTGTTGCCGGAGAGCGCATCCATCGCGCAATCCACCGCATCCACGCCCGCCTCGGCGGCGGCGAGGATGGTGCCGCAGGCGATGCCGGCGGTGTCGTGGGTGTGGAAGTGGATCGGGATGTCGACCGCATCCTTCAGCGCCGGGATCAGCACCTTGGCGGCGGCGGGTTTGAGCAGCCCGGCCATGTCCTTGAGGCCGAGCACATGCGCCCCGGCCTTCTCCAATTCTTTCGCCATATCAACGTAGTACTTCACGTCATACTTGGCGCGCTCCGGGTCCAGCACGTTGCCGGTGTAGCAGACGGTGCCCTCGATGATCTTGCCGCTCTCGCCAACGGCATCCATCGCGACGCGCATGTTCTCAACCCAGTTGAGCGAGTCGAAGACGCGAAACACATCGACACCGGACTGGGCGGCCTGCTTCACGAAGCTCTCCACCACGTTGTCGGGGTAGTTGGTGTAGCCCACGCCGTTGGAGGCGCGCAGGAGCATCTGCGTCATGATGTTGGGCATGGCGGCGCGAATGTCGCGCAGGCGCTGCCAGGGGCATTCCTGCAGGAAGCGATAGGCCACGTCGAAGGTGGCGCCGCCCCAGCACTCCACGGAGAAGAGCTGCGGCAGGTTGGCGGCATAGGCCGGGGCGACGCGGATCATGTCGATCGAGCGCATGCGGGTGGCGAGCAACGACTGGTGGCCGTCGCGCATGGTGGTGTCAGTGATGAGGAGCTGTTTCTGCGCCTTCATCCAATCGGCCACCGCCTTAGGGCCCTTCTCCTGCAGGATGTTCAGCGTGCCCGCCGCCGGGGCCTTCACCCGGCTGGCGGGCGCCTTGGGTGGCTTGGCTTCTGCGGGCCTCGGGCGACCTGCCGTCTCCGGGTGGCCGTTCACGGTGATGTCGGCGATGTAGCGCAGGATCTTGGTGGCGCGGTCACGGCGGCGTTTGAAATCAAAGAGTTCCGGCGTCTCGTCGATGAACTTGGTGTGGTAGGTGTTGCCGGTGAAGGTGGGGTGCTTCAGCAGGTTCTCGACGAAGGCGATGTTGGTGGAAACGCCGCGGATGCGGAACTCGCGCAGGGCGCGATCCATCCGGGCGATGGCGGCTTCGGGGGTGGGCGCCCAGGCGGTGACTTTGGTGAGCAGGGAGTCGTAGTAGCGGGTAATGACCCCGCCGGCGTAGGCGGTGCCGCCATCGAGCCGGATGCCCATGCCGGTGGCGGAGCGGTAGGCGGTGAGGCGGCCATAGTCGGGGATGAAGTTGTTGAGCGGGTCTTCGGTGGTCACGCGGCACTGCAGCGCGTGGCCGTTGAGCCGCACGTCGTATTGCGATGCGGTGCCGGTGGCCTCGATCAGCGATTTGCCTTCGGCGATCTTGATCTGGGCCTGCACGATGTCGATGCCCGTCACTTCCTCGGTGACCGTATGCTCGACCTGCACGCGCGGGTTCACCTCGATGAAGTAGAACTTGCCGGTCTCCATGTCCATCAGGAACTCGACCGTGCCCGCGCACTCATAATTCACATGCTCGCAGATCTTCTTGCCGAGATTGCAGAGATCTTCGCGCTGGGCCTCGGAGAGGTAGGGAGCGGGGGCCCGCTCGACCACTTTCTGGTTGCGGCGCTGCACCGAACAGTCGCGCTCCCAAAGGTGGTAGATGTTGCCCATGCTGTCGCCGAGAATCTGCACCTCGACGTGGCGGGCGCGGGTGATCATCTTTTCCAGATAGCCTTCGCCGTTACCGAAGGCGGCCTCGGCCTCGCGGCGGCCTTCGAGAATTTTTTCCTTCAGTTCCGAAGGCTTGTTGATCGGGCGCATGCCCCGGCCGCCGCCGCCCCAGCTGGCCTTCAGCATCAGCGGATAACCGATTTCCTCGGCTTCCTTGGCGATGGCTTCCATGTCGTCGCCCAGCACCTCAGTCGCCGGAATAACCGGCACACCGGCCTCGATGGCGACCTTGCGGGCGCTGGCCTTGTCACCCAGCTTGCGCATGGTTTCAGCCTTGGGGCCGATGAACTTGATGCCGTTTTCCTCGCAGGCATCGACGAATTGGGGGTTCTCGGAGAGCAGCCCGTAGCCCGGGTGAATCGCGTCGGCGCCGCTCATCTTGGCGACGCGGATCATCTCTTCGATGGAGAGATAAGCGGCCACGGGACCGAGGCCTTCGCCGATGCGATAGGCCTCATCGGCCTTGAAACGATGGAGGCCGAGCTTGTCTTCTTCGGCGTAGACGGCGACCGTCTTTTTGCCCAGCTCGTTGGCCGCCCGCATGATCCGGATGGCGATTTCGCCCCGGTTCGCGATCAGGATCTTGTTGAATTCGGCCATGGTTCTCCCCGTTCTTCTGCATTGCAGCAGGGATGATTGTTACGGAGATTTCACAGAAGTGAAAGGGGGGATGCTGCAATGCAGAAGCTGCAGATTTGCCAGAGCGGGTTTGCGGCGGAACGCAAGGTGAACACGCTCTTTCCCTCAGGGGCGCAACGCGATATGGTTTTGCGCATGAGCAGTATCGAGCCAGATCGGCCCCTGAGCCTGTCACAGCAGGCAGTGGCCGCCCGACCCGCGCCCTATCTTGACGGGCTGAACCCGGCGCAACGCGAGGCTGTCGAGCAGCTCGACGGCCCGGTGCTTATGCTCGCCGGGGCCGGCACGGGCAAGACCAAGGCGCTGACCACGCGGATCGCGCACCTGCTGCTGACGCAGCGGGCGCGACCAAACGAAATTCTCGCGGTGACCTTCACCAACAAGGCCGCCCGCGAAATGAAGGACCGCGTGGCGGGCCTGATGGGGCAGGCGGTGGAAGGAATGCCGTGGCTTGGCACCTTTCACGCGATCTGCGTGAAGCTTTTGCGCCGCCATGCCGAACTAGTGGGGCTCAAGAGCAACTTCACCATCCTTGATACCGATGATCAGTTAAGGCTTCTTAAACAGCTCGTCGCGGCGGCCAATATCGATGACAAGCGCTGGCCCGCGCGGATGCTCGCGGGGATCATCGACCAATGGAAGAACAAGGCGCTGACGCCCGACAAGGTGCCGACCTCGGAGGCCGGGGCTTACGACCACAAGGGTGTGGCGATCTACCGGGAATACCAGGCGCGGCTCAAGACGCTGAACGCCGTGGATTTCGGCGATCTGCTGCTGCACATGGTCACGATTTTCCAGACCCACGAGGACGTGCTGGCGCAGTATCAGCGCTGGTTCAAATACATCCTCGTGGACGAGTACCAGGATACCAACGTGGCGCAGTATCTGTGGCTGCGGCTGCTGGCGCAGGGGCACAAGAACATCTGCTGCGTGGGCGACGACGACCAGTCGATCTATGGTTGGCGGGGCGCCGAGGTGGGCAATATCCTGCGGTTTGAAAAGGATTTTCCGGGCGCGCATGTGGTGCGGCTGGAGCAGAACTACCGCTCGACGCCGCATATTCTGGGCGCGGCGGCCGGGGTGATTGCCGCCAACAAGGGGCGGCTCGGCAAGGAGCTTTGGACCGAGGCCGAGGAGGGCGAGAAGGTGCGCCTCATCGGCCATTGGGACGGCGAGGAAGAGGCCCGCTGGATCGGTGACGAGCTTGAGGCGATGGGCGGCGGCACTCGGGGGATGCGGCCTGTCGGCTTGAATGAATGTGCAATTCTGGTGCGGGCCTCGCACCAGATGCGGGCGTTTGAAGACCGTTTTTTGACCATCGGCTTGCCCTACAAGGTGATCGGTGGGCCAAGGTTTTATGAGCGGATGGAGATCCGCGATGCGATGGCCTACTTCCGTGTGGCTGTCTCGCCCGATGATGACCTGGCGTTCGAGCGGATCGTCAATGTGCCCAAGCGGGGGCTGGGCGAGAAGGCGATCCAGAAGATGCAGCGGGCGGCGCGGGCGAACGGGGTTTCGCTGTTCGAGGGCGCGCGGATTCTGGTGGCATCGGGCGAGCTGACGGGCAAGGCCAAGGGGCAGCTTGGGGCGCTCTTGGAGGGCTTTGGGCGGTGGCACGGCGGGGCGCTGGATGACGGCGATCACATCGAGCTGGCCGAGCAGATTTTGGAGGAATCCGGCTACACCGACATGTGGCAGAACGACAAGACGCCTGAGGCGCCGGGGCGGCTGGAGAACCTGAAGGAACTGGTGAAGGCACTGGAATCCTTTGAGAATTTGCAGGGTTTTCTGGAGCACGTCGCGCTCATCATGGACAATGAGAGCGAGGAGGACGGGCCGAAGGTGTCTATCATGACGCTGCATGCGGCGAAGGGGCTGGAGTTTCCGGCGGTGTTCCTTCCGGGTTGGGAGGACGGGCTGTTTCCGAGCCAGCGGAGCATGGATGAGAGCGGGGTAAAGGGGCTCGAGGAGGAACGGCGGCTGGCCTATGTGGGGATCACCCGGGCCGAGGAGCTTTGCACCATTTCCTTTGCCGGAAACCGGCGGATCTATGGCCAGTGGCAGAGCGCCTTGCCGAGCCGGTTTATCGACGAGTTGCCGGGCGAGCATGTGGAGGTTCTGACGCCTCCGGGGCTCTATGGCGGGGGCTATGGCGCGGCCGCCGGGGCCGGGATGGGCGGCACGGGCGGAGGCGAAATTCGCTCGACATTACATGAGGATGCGGCCCGCGCGGATGGCTACAACTCGCCTGGCTGGAAGCGCTTGCAGGCGCGGGCGCAGGTGCGGGGGGTGAGCCAGCCGAAGGAGAGCCGGAACATGGTGATCGACGCCGAGGCGGTCTCGTCGCACTCGGTCGGTGAGCGGGTGTTCCACCAGAAATTCGGCTATGGCGCGATCACCGGGATCGAGGGCGACAAGCTTGAAATCGCTTTTGAAAAAGCGGGTGTGAAGAAGGTCGTGGCCAAGTTCGTGGTGCCGGCGGCGAGCGCGGCGGATGACATCCCGTTCTGACCGTTCGGTGGGGTTACAAAAGGCCGTTAACCCTGCGCCGGACCCGATGCACAAGTGATGCACAACCGATGCACATTCCATGCATACGCACGTGTGGGCGGGGCCACGTTAACTAATGCAGCGTACGGTGGCGGGTCGGGTCCGGTTGCGCGTTGAGCGGAGATGAGTCGGGAAGGGTCCCGACCTACAGTTCGTCGCGCCAATCATGTTTGGGGGAGAAACCGACCAGCCGTTTGGCCTTCTCGTTGGTGTAGAAGGTCTCGTGCGCGCCCATCTCGCGCTTCTGCTCTACGCCTTGGTAGAAGCAGTCGATCAGCTCCTGCGTGGGGGCGGAGACGGAGTGAGTGTCATTCGCGACGTTGAAGACCTCGTAGCCGAGGCCGTCGGTCTTCAGGCAGCAGTCGACCATATGGCCGAGATCGCGGGCGTCGATATAGGCGAAGATGTTGCGGCGGCGCTTTTCGGGGGCGTCGATGAAGCTGGGGAACATCGTGGCGTATTCATGCGGCTCGATCACGTTGTTGATGCGCAGGCCGTAGATGTCGGCCCCGGAGCGCCGCTGGAAGCTGCGGGCGGTGGCCTCGTTCACGACTTTCGACATGGCGTAGCTGTCTTCGGGTTCCGTGGGGTGGGCCTCGTCGACCGGGATATACTCGGGCTTGCGCTCGCCATCGGCAAAGCAGACGCCATAGGTGGTTTCGGAACTGGCGAAGATCACCTTGCGGACCCCGGCTTTGAGCGCGGTGTCGATGACGTTGTAGGTGCCCAGCGTGTTGACGCGGAAGCACTCGGCATCGCCGGTGACCATGATCCGGGGGACGGCGGCGAAATGCACCACGGCGTCGAAGGACGGGACGCCGGTGCCGGGCTCCAGCTCGTCGAAATCGGCATAGGCCTGCATGGCATCGTGCATGGCGCCGAGATCGGTGATGTCGGCGATGCGGTTGAAGACGCCCTCCACATCAGACGGGGTTTGATCGACGTTCAGAACCCGGTGGCCTTGCTCGATCAGGTAGCGGGTGGCGTGACGGCCGGCCTTGCCGGAGCCGCCGGTGAAGAGAATGCGCATGGGGGCCTCCTTGGTTGGGGCGACCATGTAGGGCGGAGGCGGAAATGAAAAGCGGCGATGCTCGGGAGGAGGTGAGCATCGCCGCCGATATCAGATCGCCCAGGGAGGAGGACGGGCGCCTGAATTCTGGATCCCGACCCGAAGGAAGGGTGGGGCGGCTGCCTCGGGAGGAGGTGAGGCGCCGCCCCTATGCTTCCGGCTGCCCAGGGAGGAGGACGGGCGGGCCGAAACCGAATTGGGTGGCGACATGCCCGGGAGGAGGTGGGCTGCCGCCGGATCCCGGAGGCCCAGGGAGGAGGAGAGGGCGCTCCGAAACCGAACTTGGGTGGCGGCGACCTCGGGAGGAGGTGAGGTCGCCGCCAATCTCGGGTGGCCCAGGGAGGAGGACGGGCCGTCCGAAACCGAATTGGGTGGCGACATGCCCGGGAGGAGGTGGGCTGCCGCCGGATCCCGAGGGCCCAGGGAGGAGGAGAGGGCGCCTCGAAACCGTATTGGGTGGTGATGAACCCGGGAGGAGGTGGGCCATCACCGGATCTCGAAGGCCCAGGGAGGAGGAGAGGGCGCTCCGAAACCGTAACTGGGGCGGTGACCTCGGGAGGAGGTGAGATCACCGCCGATCTCGGGCGCCCAGGGAGGAGGTCGGGCGGACCGAAACCGAATTGGGTGCGGCCTGCCCGGGAGGAGGTGGGCTGCCGCTGGTCTCACGGCCCAGGGAGGAGGAGAGGGCTCGGAGACCGAAACTTTGGGTGGCGGCGATGCTCGGGAGGAGGTGAGCATCGCCGCCTTGTCACAGAACGCCCAGGGAGGAGGACGGACGTTCTGATCTCTATATCTCGCTCCGGTTAACCGGAGGTTTGCGGCGGCGACACCGGGAGGAGGGTGGTGTCGCCGCCAGAACGGAAAGCCCAGGGAGGAGGAGAGGGCTCTCCGCTATCTTGGGTCAGGCGCCGTAGGCGGCCTGGTAGGCAACCGACCGGAGGTTGGAGGGCGCGATGCCGAGGTCGGCAAGATCGCGGCTGGTCAGGGCCTGAAGTTCACGGAGCGTCTGACGGTAGACGCGGCGCTTGGCAGCGGCCTCGCGACGGGCTTCGATGAAAGCCTCGATGCGGCCAAGGATACCGGTGTGCGCGGTGTTATGAGCGGTTGCGTAAGCCATGGTGGCTGGTCCTTAAGTAGTCGTACCTGTGAGCGGGCTCGTTCTGTGCCCTGTTGCTTGAGACCAAATTAGGGTTTTGCTGCACCTGCGAAAAGGGCTTTTGCTGCAACGCGGCTATGCACGGAGTGAATAGGTGAATTTGGTGGAGTTTCAGCGCGTTAAGGCTAAATTTTGGGCGGTAAAGAAAATGACGCGGCGTCACTTTGGGGGTCGCCGGAAAATGTGAAAGGGGCGAGATGCCTGTAGAAAAAGGCGAAATCCAAACCGCTTTGACAAAGGTGGGACTTGCGGACGGCGGCGATCTTGTATCTCGCGACATGATTCGCGCGTTGCAGACTGGCGACAGTGGCGAGGTGAAGTTTGTCATCGAAGCGCCGGATGCAGCCGCAGCATCGCGGATGGAGCCGATTCTCGAGGCTGCAAAAGCGGCGGTTCTGGCGGTAGAGGGAGTCACCTCTGTTTCAGCCCTGCTTACGGCGCATAGCAACGCGCCTTCGGCCCCGCGGCAGGTGCCTGCGCCGGGCGGTCAGCAGCCGCCGAGCCTGAAAGTGGGGCGCCATCCCACGCCGCAGGCCGGCCCTCAGGCGGTGCCGGGCGTGAAGCGGATCATTGCGGTGGGCTCGGGCAAGGGCGGCGTGGGCAAGAGCACGGTGTCGGCCAACCTCGCCGTGGCGCTGGCCCGGCAGGGCCGGAAGGTGGGCCTGCTGGATGCCGATATATACGGCCCCTCCCAGCCCCGGATGATGGGCAATGCCAAGCGGCCCGCGAGCCCCGATGGCGAGAAGATCCTGCCGCTCACGGCGCATGGGGTTACCTTCATGTCGATCGGGTTGATGCTGGAGGAGGGTCAGGCGGTGATCTGGCGCGGGCCGATGCTGATGGGCGCGCTCCAGCAGATGATGACCCAGGTGGAATGGGGCGAGCTGGATGTGCTTATTGTCGATCTGCCGCCGGGCACGGGAGACGTGCAGCTTACGCTCTGCCAGCGCTACCCGATCACGGGGGCCGTTGTGGTGAGCACGCCGCAGGATGTGGCGCTGATCGATGCGCGCAAGGCGATCGACATGTTCGGCAAGCTGAAGACCCCGGTGCTGGGGCTGATCGAGAACATGACTACTTATATATGTCCGAATTGCGGGCATGAGGCGCATCTGTTCGGCCACGGCGGCGTGGCGGCGGAGGCGACGAGCCTTGGCGTGCCACTGCTGGCGCAACTGCCGCTGGAACTGGAGACCCGGCTGGGCGGTGACAGCGGTGTGCCGGTGGCCGCAGGCGAGGGCGCTGCGGCCGAGGCATACGCGGCGTTGGCGCGGGGGCTGGTGGAAGGCGGCATGGGGTGAATGCCTGAAGGGCTGTGCCCGGGGGTGAGGGGGAATTGCGGCGGGCGGCTTTTGGGCCGCCCGTTTTGTTTTGTGCAGTGTCCTTTGGTCGGGCGGGTGCGTTGCGGGTCCGAGAATGGCGCGCGATGGGAAATGGCCCCACCCGTGGGACGGCATGGCACGAGGCATGGGACTTTATGGGACTGACTCGCTTTTACGCCGGAATCGCGACGAATCGCGGGGGCGTGATGGGGCGGATTCCGAGGTTTGGGGCGTGAATTGGCGGTGGTCTTGGGGGCTTTGAGGGGCTAATTGGGGCTGCGCGGGAAGTTTTTTTGGGAAATTGGGGGACTTTTCTGCGTCCCCGCGGAATACCAGATTTAGTGCCGCTCTCCCATTTCCTCACCATAAATTCCGTGAATTGGCTGAAATTCCTGTGATCGGGTGGAACCGGCGGGGCATTACTGGTGCCGAATTCCGGAGTGAGGGGGCAAAGTGGTATTGCCTCCCATGATTTCCCATGCCATACCTAATGGCAGATGAAGACGGGAACACAAAGCGACGCAAGATCGCAAACTCCCAAAGTCAGGCAGACTTCATACAGGCACCCGCTTTCATCGAACGAAGAGATCCGGCGCGCGAGCGAGCAGACATCCCCCCCAGGTGGCGCGCGCAGCCGGACACCCAGAAATGGGACGAGGGCGGCGGATTGGGCACATGGCAGCAGCTCAATCCGCCGTTTTCATTTTGGGGCCGATTTTCGGGCCGACGGGCCCGCGGGACAGTGAAGGAGCGACAGCTTGGGTCGCAGGTTCAGAGGCGAGAGCCACCACAAGGTGGACACGAAGGGCAGGGTGAGTATCCCCGCCCTGTTTCGCCATGTTCTGGCCGCTGAAGACCCCGATTGCTCCGAGGGCGACAGCCCCAACCTCGTGATCGTTTACGGCGACCATCGCCAGGATCACCTCAAGTGCTACACCGTCAACGCGATCAACGACATCGACGACCGGATCGCCCGGATGCCGCGCGGCACCAAGCAGCGGCGCTATCTGGAGCGGCTCTACTCGGGGATGTCGCTGCCGACGCAGGTTGACGACACCGGGCGGCTGGTGCTGCCTGCCAAGCTCCGCGAGAAGATCGGGCTCGACAAAGAAGCCTTCTTTATCGCCACCGGCGACAGCTTTCAGATCTGGAAGCCGGAGACCTATGACGACGTGCATGGCGTCGATGATGAAGAGTGGCTTGACGAGATGGGCGAGGACTTCGACCCGCTGGAGCTGCTCGACAGCGTTCAGGAAGAGGGTTGAGCGATGGCGGCGGCCGAAAGCCTTTCGCCAGATCAGCCCGCCGGGCCGCCCCACGTTCCTGTTCTCATTGATCCGTTGATCGCAGGGGCCGCGCCGGTGCTTGGCCATTGGGTGGATGGCACCTTTGGCGCGGGCGGCTACACACGGCGGTTGCTGGATGCCGGCGCCGAACGGGTGACCGGGATCGACCGTGACCCGAGCGCCATCGAGGGTGCCGAGCCGATGATCGCCGAATATGACGGGCGACTGGATGTGCTGCGTGGCCAGTTTTCGCAGATGGGCGAGTTGATCGAGGGGCCGGTGGAGGGCGTTGTGCTCGATCTGGGCGTCTCGTCGATGCAACTCGATCAGGCGGAGCGGGGCTTTTCCTTCATGAAGGACGGGCCGCTCGATATGCGGATGGCCAGCGAGGGGCCGAGCGCCGCCGATCTGGTGAACGAGGGCGACGAGGGCCATCTGGCCGATATCATTCATTTTTACGGCGAAGAACGGGCGGCGCGGAGGATTGCGCGGGCGATCGTGAAGGCGCGGCCGTTCACCCGGACGCTGGAGTTGGCGGAGGTGGTTTCGAACTGCCTGCCGCGCCCGAAGCCGGGGCAGGTGCATCCGGCGACGCGCACGTTTCAAGGGCTCCGGATCGCGGTGAATGACGAATTCGGCGAGCTGATCGCGGGGCTGGAGGCGGCCGAGGGGCTGCTGGGCGAGGGCGGCGTGCTGGCGGTGGTGACCTTTCATTCGCTCGAGGATCGGGTGGTGAAGCGCTACCTTGCGGCCCGCTCCGGCGCGGCCCCGCGTGGCAACCGCTATGCGCCCGAAGTCGAGGAGGCGCCCGCGCCGTTTGAGCAGATCACGCGCAAGGCCGTGGGGCCGAGCGACGAGGAAGTGGCGGCCAACCCGCGCGCCCGTTCGGCCAAGCTGCGCATGGCGCGGCGCACGGCCGAGTTGGGCGGCGCGGTGGACCGGGCACAGATGGGCCTGCCGGGCCCGAAACATTGGTGGAAAGGGTAAGGGGCGATGCGAGGCTTCTTCTATGTCATCTCGGCGCTGGCGGTGATGGGGCTGGCCTTTTGGGCCTATCACGAGAACTACCAGACCCAGAAAGCCCAGAAGGATATGGCCAAGCTGCGCGGCGAGATCCGCACGCTTTACGACACCCGCGCCATGCTGCGGGCGGAGTGGGCCTATCTGAACCGGCCCGAGCGGCTGACAGAGCTGGCGGAGCTGAACTTTACTCGCCTTGGCCTGCTGCCCTTTGGCGCCGAGCAATTCGGCCGGGTGGACCAGGTGGGCTTTCCGGCAGAGGAGCTGCCGCCGATCACCGACCCGGTGGAGATCAGCGGCACACTAGAAGATGGTGAGAACGAGGAGCAACAGCCATGACCCGCACGCCCCTGCGCCCGCTGGCCCGTGTGATTGCCGCCCGTCAGAGCGGGCAGAACCCAGATTGCATCGAGCGCGAGAACCTGCGCCTGCGGCATGAGGCGCAGCGCGACAAGCTGCGGTTTCGCGCCGAGGGGCGGCTGTTTGTGCTGGGCGTCTGCTTCTTTTGTGCCTTCGTGGTGATCGGTGCCCGGATGGGGCACCTTGCCGCTTCGGTGCCCGCCGAGCCGACCAGCGGCGGCGTGGCCGAGCTGATCAGCGCCAGCCGGGCCGACATTGTCGACCGGCAGGGGCGGGTGCTGGCGACCAACCTCTCGACCCACAGTCTTTATGCCCAGCCGCCGCTGATGGTGGAAAAGGAGCGCGCCGCCGAGGAGCTGGCGAAGATCTTCCCCGATCTGGACGTGGAGAAGCTGAAGCGGCAGTTCACCGGCAAGCGCAAGTTTGTCTGGGTGAAAAAGAAGATCAGCCCCGAGCAGATGCAGGCGGTGCATGACATCGGCGAGCCGGGCCTGCTGTTTGGCCCGCGCGAGATGCGGCTTTATCCCAACGGCAAGCTGGCCGCGCATATCCTGGGCGGCGCGAGCTTTGGCCGCGAGGGAGTGCATAGTGCCGAGGTGGTCGGCGTGGCGGGCGTTGAAAAGCAGTTCGACGAGTTGCTGCGCGATCCGGCCCGCGCCGGCAAACCGCTGGAGCTGACGCTCGACCTCACCGTGCAGGCGGTGACAGAAGAGGTGCTTTATGGCGGCATGAAGCTGATGAACGCCAAGGGCGCCAGCGCGGTGCTGATGGAGGCCCATAGCGGCGAGATCATCGCGATGGCGAGCCTGCCGGACTTTGACCCCAACAACCGCCCGCGCCCGCTGACCAGCGGCGACCAGAGCGACAGCCCGCTGTTCAACCGGTCGGTGCAGGGGGTCTACGAGCTGGGCTCTACCTTCAAGATCTTTGCCGCCGCGCAGGCGATGGAGTTGGGGCTGGTGAACCCGGAGACGGTGATCAACACCAAGGGGCCGCTGACGTGGGGCCGCCACCGCATTCGGGATTTTCACAACTACGGCAACGAGTTGAGCGTCACCAAGATCATCGTGAAGAGCTCGAACATCGGCACCGCGCGGCTGGCGATGGACATTGGCGCCAAGCGGCAGCGCGAGTTTCTCGACAGCCTCGGCTTTTTGGAGCCGACCCCGGTGGAGATGGTGGAGGCGCCCACGGGCAAGCCGCTGCTGCCGCCGAATTGGTCGGAGATTTCGACCATGACCATCAGCTATGGCCACGGCCTCTCGGCCAGCCCGCTGCATCTGGCGACCGGTTATGCCTCGCTGCTCAACGGCGGCACGCGGGTTTATCCGACACTGGTGAAGCAGAGCGCCCCCAAGGCCGGCCCGCGTGTGGTGAGCGAGCGCACCTCCGAGCGCAGCCGGGTGATGCTGCGCAAGGTGGTGACCGAGGGCACCGCGAGCTTTGGCGAAGTGGAGGGCTATGCGGTGGGCGGCAAGACCGGGACCGCCGACAAGCCCAAGCCGCGCGGCGGCTATTATAAAGACAAGGTGATCGCGACCTTCGCCACGGTCTTCCCGGCGCATGACCCGAAATACGTGCTGGTCGTCAGCCTCGACGAGCCGGTGGAGCTGACCGGCCCCACGCCGCGCCGCACGGCGGGCTGGACGGCGGTGCCGGTGACGGCAGAGATGATCCGCCGCGTCGCGCCACTTCTGGGCCTGCGCCCAAGCGTTGAACCGGGGGTCGAAGCTGCGATAGTAAGGGCCTCGAACTAAGCCAGCGAGAAGGGGCAGCCGGCGATGAGCGACAGGGCAAAAGTAAGATCGCTGGCAGAGCTCGGGCTGACCGCCCAGCATGGCGCCGAGGCGCGGGTGACCGGGCTGGCCGTGGACAGCCGCGATGTGCAGGAGGGCGCGCTCTTTGCCGCCCTGCCGGGGAGCCGGGTGCATGGCGCGGAGTTCGTGGGCTATGCGCTGCGCATGGGCGCGAAGGCGGTGCTGACCGATGCCGAGGGCGCGCAGCTAGCCGCTGCGGAATTGGCGAAGTTCGACGTGGCGCTGGTGGTCACCGAAGACCCGAGGGGCGCGCTGGCGATGGCCGCGGCGCTGTGGTTCGGCGCCCAGCCCGATGTGATGGTGGCGGTGACCGGCACCAACGGCAAAACCTCGGTGGCGAGCTTTACCCGGCAGATCTGGATGGCGATGGGGCTGAGCGCGGTGAACCTTGGCACCACCGGCGTGGAGGGCGCATGGGAGTATCCGCTGAAGCACACCACGCCCGAGCCGATCACCCTGCACCGGGCGCTGGCGCTCTCGGTGGAGGAGGGCGTGACCCATGCCGCGATGGAAGCCAGCTCGCACGGGCTGGAGCAGCGGCGGCTGGATGGCGTGCGGCTGGCGGCGGCGGGGTTCACCAACTTCAGCCAGGATCATCTGGATTATCACGCGACCTTCGAGGCCTATTTTGACGCCAAGGCGCGGCTCTTCGACCGGGTGCTGGGCGAGGATGCGCCGGCGGTGATCAACATGGAAGACCCGCGCGGCCCGGAAATGGCCGACCGCGCCGAGGCGGCGGGCCATGCGGTGCTGCGGGTGGGGCATGACGAGGATTACGAGCTGGCGATCGTCGGCCAGCGGTTTGATGCCACGGGGCAGGACTTGCGGTTCTTGCACGAGGGCACGCCGCGGCAGGTGCGGCTGGGGCTGATCGGGGGCTTTCAGGCCGAGAACGTGATGGTGGCGGCGGGCCTCTGCATTGCCAGCGGCTCGGACCCGGTGGAGGTGTTCAACGCGCTGCCGCAGCTTACGACCGTGCGGGGGCGGATGCAGCTTGCCGCGACCCGCGACAATGGCGCGGCGGTCTTCGTTGACTATGCCCACACGCCCGATGCCTTGGAGACCGCGCTGAAGGCGCTGCGACCCCATGTGATGGGCAAGCTGGTGGTGGTTTACGGCGCGGGCGGCGACCGCGACACCGGCAAGCGCCCGCTGATGGGCGAGGCGGCGCGCGAGCATGCCGATGTTCGATTTGTGACAGACGACAACCCAAGATCCGAGGATCCGGCCAGCATTCGTGCAGCAATTCTGCAAGCCGACCCGGAGGCCACCGAGGTGGGCGACCGGGCCGAGGCGATCCTGCGGGGGGTCGATGCGCTGGGGCCGGGGGATGCGCTGCTCATTGCGGGCAAGGGGCATGAGACCGGGCAGATTGTGGGGGACGATGTGTTCCCGTTTGATGACGTCGAGCAGGCCTCTGTGGCCGTGGCCGCCCTCGACGGGCAGATGACATGAGCGCCTTGTGGACGGCGGCGGATGCCGCAGCGGCCACCGGCGGCGAGGCGAGAGGCGATTGGGAAGCCAGGGGCCTTTCAATCGACAGCCGGAGCATCTCGCCGGGCGAGCTGTTCATTGCCTTGAAGGATGTGCGCGACGGGCATGACTTTGTCGCTGATGCGCTGGCCAAGGGCGCCTGCGCGGCGCTCGTCACCCACGTGCCCGAGGGCTGCGAAGACGCGCCGCTGCTGATCGTGGCAGATGTGCTGGAAGGATTGGAGGCGCTTGGCCGGGCGGGGCGGGCACGGAGCCGGGCGAAAGTGGCCGGAGTGACCGGCTCGGTTGGCAAGACCTCGACCAAGGAGATGCTCCGCTCGATCCTGAGCCGTCAGGGCAAGGTGCATGCCGCCGAAAAGAGCTTCAACAACCACTGGGGCGTGCCGTTGACGCTGGCGCGGATGCCGGTGGACACCGATTTTGCCGTGATCGAGATCGGCATGAGCAACCCCGGCGAAATCGCCCCGCTGGCACGGATGGCGCGGCCCGATGTGGCGATGATCACCACGGTGGCCCCGGCGCATATGGCGGCCTTCGGCTCGCTGGAGGGGATCGCGCGGGAGAAGGCCAGCATCTTCGAGGGGCTGGAGCCGGGCGGCGTGGCGGTGATCAATGGCGACCTTGGCACCACGCCGATCCTGCGCGCGGCGGCGGAGGCGGCGGGGGCGAAGATCGTCACCTTCGGGCAAAGCGGCGAGTTTGGCCTCGGCAAGGTGGTGCTGAGCGAAGGGCAGACGGTGGCGGAGGCTCGGCTGGGCGACCAGCCTGCGATGTTCAAGCTGACCACGCCCGGCACCCATTTTGCGATGAACGCGCTCGGCGCGCTGGCGGTGGCGCAGGCGCTGGGGGCCGACACCGGGCTTGCCACCGCGGACCTGACCAAATGGACCCCCTATGAGGGGCGCGGCGCGCGGGAGGAGATCACCACCGATCCGGCGCGGGCGGGGGGCTTTTTGACCCTCTTCGACGACAGCTACAACGCCAACCCGGCCTCGATGGCGGCCTCGCTGGAGATGCTTGCCACCACCGAGCCGCGCGATGGCATCGGGCGGGTGCGCAAGGGCCGCCGCATCGCCGTGATTGGCGACATGCTCGAACTGGGCAAGGGCGAGAAGGACCTGCACGCGGCGCTTGCGGGGCTGGAGGCGATGGAGCAGATCCACACGGTTCACACCGTCGGCCCGCTCGCTCAGGCGCTGCATGATGCGCTGCCCGAAGATCAGCGCGGACACCACGCGCCGGATGGTGCTGCGATGGCCAAGGAGGTCTCGCGGCTGGTGGATGCGGGCGATGTGGTGCTGGTCAAGGCGTCGCTCGGCACCGGGCTGGCCCGCGTTGTTGACGCGATACGGAAAATGGGCCAAGTCGGCCCGAATTAACAACGAACGAGAGGGGCAGGGGCATGCTCTATTGGCTGGCAGAGCTTGGCGACGGGGGTGGGGCGTTCAACCTGTTCCGCTACATCACCTTCCGGGCCGGGGCTGCGTTTTTTACCGCTCTGGTCTTCGGGTTCCTCTTTGGGCGGCCGCTGATCAACATGCTGCGCAAGCGGCAGAAGGGCGGGCAGCCCATTCGGGATGACGGCCCCGAGAGCCACATGCTGACCAAGGCGGGCACGCCCACGATGGGCGGCCTCTTGATCCTCTCGGCGCTGACGCTTTCGACCCTGCTCTGTGCGCGGCTCGACAACCCCTATGTCTGGATCGTGCTGCTGGTGACGATCTCCTTTGGCCTCATCGGCTTTGCCGACGACTATGCGAAGGTGAGCAAACAGAACACCAAGGGCGTTTCGGGCAAGGTGCGCTTTGGCCTTGGCCTGCTGATCGCCGCGGCGGCGGGGACGGCGGCGGCGTGGTTTCATCCGGCGGAGCTGACCGGGCAGCTGGCGCTGCCGGTGTTCAAGGATGTGCTGCTGAACCTCGGCATCTTCTTTGTGCCGTTCTCGATGATCGTGATCGTCGGCGCAGCCAATGCGGTGAACCTGACAGACGGGCTCGACGGGCTGGCTATCATGCCGGTGATGATCGCGGCGGGCACGCTGGGGGTGATCGCCTATGCGGTGGGGCGGGTCGACTTTACTGAATATCTCGACGTGCATTACGTGCCCGGCTCGGGCGAGTTGCTGATCTTCTGCGCCGGGCTGATCGGCGGGGGGCTTGGCTTTTTGTGGTACAACGCGCCGCCGGCGGCGGTGTTCATGGGCGACACCGGATCGCTCGCGCTGGGCGGCGCGCTGGGGGCGATTGCGGTGGTGACCAAGCACGAGATCGTGCTGGCGATCGTGGGCGGCATCTTTGTGGCCGAGGCGCTCTCGGTGATCATTCAGGTGCTCTACTTCAAGCGGACCGGCAAGCGGGTGTTCCTGATGGCGCCGGTACACCACCACTTCGAGAAGCGCGGCTGGGCCGAGCCGCAGATCGTGATCCGGTTCTGGATCATCTCGCTGATCCTCGCGCTGATCGGTCTGGCGACGCTGAAAATCCGGTGAGCGGTGACGGGATCATCCGGCGGGCGCTCGTGACGGGCGGCAACCGGGGGATCGGCTATGCCATCGCCGAGGGGCTGATTGCCCGCGGCCATGAGGTGGTGATCGGCTGCCGGGACGAGGCGGAGGGAGAGGCGGCGGCGGACAGGCTTGGCGCGGACCTCTTCGTGATGGACCTGCGGGAGCCGGATGACATGCTCTCGCTGCTGCATGGCGAGCCCTTCGACATTCTGGTGAACAACGCAGGCGTGTTTCCGCAGGGCTCGCTCTTCGAGAACCCCGAGGGGCTGTTCGAGTCGCTGCAGGTGATGGTGGAGGCGCCGTTCCTGCTGATGCGGGCCCTGGTGCCGGGCATGGCGCTGCGGGGCTGGGGGCGGATCGTGAACCTTTCGTCAGGCTATGGCAGCTTTGCGCAGGGGATGCAGGGGCCGAACGGCTACGGGGTGGCCAAGGCGGCGCTGAACGCGCTGACCTGCGCCCTGCCGCGCGACCTGCCGGACTGCGTGAAGGTGAACGCGATGGACCCGGGTTGGGTGCGCACGCGGATGGGCGGGCCGCAGGCGACGACATCGCCCGAGGAGGCCGCCGAGACGGCGATCTGGCTGGCGACGCTCAGCGAGGACGGGCCGACGGGCGGGTTCTTTAGGCGGAAGCTGCCGATCGAGTGGTGAGGGGCGGGGTGGCGGCGCTCCCGCCAACGAGGTCCGCGAAGCGGGCACCGGCCGGCAGCATGTCGCGCCAGCGACGTGCGAGAGGCACACACCCCGCGCCGCCACCCCGCCCGAGTTGCGCCGTTGCGCGCCTGATCGGATGGTGCGCGGGTGGTGCGGTTGGGGTGAGATATTTTCAGCAAGAAAATGCAGCGGGCCGGGCGCGATTGCGGGCGGGTGCGCTTGGATGTAGGCAGGAGCGAAGGCTTTTGGAGGCGGTGCGATGATCCCTGTGCGCGGGTTTGATGGAGCCACGGTGGCGGTGCTGGGGCTGGGGCGGTCTGGCCTGACGGCGGCACGGGCATTGGCCGCGGGCGGCGCTGAGGTGATCGGCTGGGACGATGGCGAGAGCGGGCGGGCGGCGGCGGAGGCCGAAGGGATCGCGCTGCGCGACCTGTCGAAGCCCGGTGCCTTCGAGGGCGTGGCCTGCCTTGTGACCTCGCCCGGCATTCCGCACCTTTACCCCGCGCCACATGCCGCGATTGCCGCGGCGATGGCGGAGGGGGTGCCGGTGGACAATGACATCGGGCTGTTCTTCCGGTCGTTCGCCACCGGGGAGTGGGACCGGTTCGACGTGGCGCCGAAGGTGGTGGCGGTGACTGGCTCGAACGGGAAGAGCACGACCTCGGCGCTGATCCATCACATTCTCACCGAGGCGGGGCGCGAGGCGCAACTGGCGGGCAATATCGGGCGCGGGGTGCTGGATATCGAGCCTGCGGGCGATGGCGGTGTGGTGGTGCTGGAGCTGTCGAGCTACCAGACCGATCTGGCGCGGGCGCTGACGCCGGATGTGGCGGTGTTCACCAATCTGAGCCCCGATCACCTTGACCGGCACGGCGGCTATGGCGGCTACTTCGCGGCGAAGCGGCGGCTCTTTGCGGAGGGCGGGCCGGACCGGGCGGTGATTGGCGTGGACGAGCCGGAGGGGCGCTACCTTGCCGGGCAGATGGCCGAGGGGCCGGGAGATGACCGGGTGATCCGGGTCAGCAGCGGGCAGAAGCTGGCAGGCGCGGGCTGGACGGTGTTTGCACGCAAGGGGTTTTTGGCGGAGTGGCGCAAGGGGCGGCAGGTGGCCTCGGTCGATCTGCGGGATATTCCGGGGCTGCCGGGGGCGCACAACCACCAGAACGCCTGCGCGGCCTATGCGGCTTGCAGGACGCTGGGGCTGGGGCCGAAGGAAATTGAACGCGCGTTCAGGAGCTTTGCCGGGCTGCCGCACCGCTCGCAGCGGATCGCCGAGGCGGGGGGCGTGGTTTACGTCAACGACAGCAAGGCGACGAATGTGGACAGCGCGGCCAAGGCGCTGGCGGCTTTTTCGGGCATACGTTGGATCTGCGGCGGGCTGGAGAAGGAAGGCGGGCTGGAGGGGCTGCACGCGGGGCTGGCCAATGTGGTGAAGGCCTATGTGATCGGGCGCGAGGCCGAGGGCTTTGCCATGCGGCTCGGGTCCGGCGTGGAGGCCGAGGTCTGCGGCACGATGGAGCGGGCCGTGGCGCGGGCGGTGGAAGAGGCGCAGCCGGGCGAGGTTGTGCTGCTGGCACCGGCTGCGGCGAGCTTTGACCAATACGACAGCTTCGAGAAGCGCGGCGAGGATTTTGCCGCGCGGGTGAAGGCGGCGCTGGGGTAGGGATTTCCGCCACAGGATGGCTTGACCTTTGCCGGAGAATGGCGGGTGCAGACTGGCGAAAACAGGCCGGTTGGCGTGCCGATGCGGCCCGAAAGGGCGGTCTTTGCCCCGGTGCCAATTCATGCAAATCGCATACAACATCTTGGGGTTGCTGGATTTTTCAACCCAAGGGTGATCCGCTCGGCGATCGGCCATTTTCCGCTTTGTTTTTTCGAATCATTCTGTATATCTGGCAGGCAGAGTGGTGAGTTACGCCTGATCAACAAGATATTGGGCAGTTTTCTATAAAACGCACCGGCGCAAAAAGATGCCGGGCTGATAAATGGCGGTTACGATGCAGGCGATCAATTTTGTGGTCCGCGATCTCGCGGGCAACGTTTCCAATGGCAGTTTTGGTGAGGATGGGGTCGGCACGCGGTTGAACGTGGGCAACGGGCAGCAGGTTTCGCTGCATCTCACCTCGGCGGATATCTCGTCCTACACGCGCGACGGCGATGATCTGGTGATCGCGCTCGCCGATGGCTCGGCGATCCGGCTGGCGGGCTACTTTGACGGCGAGAACGCGCTGTATCTCTCCAAGGGCGGCGAGCTGGTGGCGGTGGAGCTGAGCCAGGGTGCCGATGACGAGATGTATGCGCTGTATCAGCGCGAGGCGACCTGGGGCAAATGGAGCCCGAGCGACGAGCTGATCCATTACGACGAGCCGGAGGTCATGGCCGCCCAGTTTGACACCGGCCTCTTTGGCATCGGTGGTATGGGCGGCGGGATCGTGCCCGGCCTGATCGGCGTGGGCGGTGTTATCACCGGCGTTGGTGGCGGTGACGGCGGCGGCGGGGGCGGTGGCCCGGTGTATGATGTGACCGTCGATCCAGGCGACTGGGTGCTCGGCGGCGACGATGACCCGGAGCCGGGCTTCCCGGTGACCGGCACCGGCGTGCCGGGCGAGGATGTGACGGTGACGGCGGGCGATGTGACCCAAGTCGTGACCGTGGGCGAGGATGGCGGCTGGGAGGTGATCTTCACCGGCGACACGCTGCCCGAGGATGGCAGCTACGTGGTGGAGGTGGTCACCACCGATCAGGGCGGCGACGAGGTTGTGCTGACCGGCCCGGATGTGCTGATCGACACCGTGCCCCCGGATGTGAGTTTTACCTCCGGCGTTCAATCGACCGGGGATGCCTTCAACGGCGAGGACCATGCCGAGGGCGTGGTGGTGACCGGCACCTCTGAGCCGGGCGCGGTGCTTGTTGTGACGGTGGGCGGCGTGGCCACCGAGATCACCGTGGGCGAGAGCGGCACCTGGGAGGTCACCTTTGGCCCCGATGCCGCCCCCGAGGGGGAATACGAGGCCGATATCAGCGTTTACGCGGTGGATGCGGTAGGCAACTCCGCGACCTATGGCGATGTGCTGGTGGTCGATACCCTTGGCGCGGTGGCCTTCGATGACCTCAACTTTGGCGGGGATTACACGATCAACGGCGCGGAGGCGGGCCAGAGCATCAGCTTTACCGGCACGACGCAGCCGGGGTCGAGCGTGGTTGTCAGCTTCGGCGGGCAGGACTACCCGGCCACAGTGGCCGGGGATGGCAGCTGGAGCGTGAGTTTTGCCCCCGGCACGTTCAGCGGAGAATACGAGGCGGTTCTGACCGCCACGGCGACCGATGGATATGGCAATGTGACGACTGCCAGCGGGAGCTGGACGGTGGACACGGTGACCCATGTGACCCTCGATCCGGGCTATGCGGGCGCTGATGGGGTGATAAACGCGAGCGACCGCGA
Organism: Vannielia litorea; assembly: GCF_019801175.1. Taxonomy (NCBI): domain Bacteria; kingdom Pseudomonadati; phylum Pseudomonadota; class Alphaproteobacteria; order Rhodobacterales; family Paracoccaceae; genus Vannielia; species Vannielia litorea. The sequence continues at coordinate 2,006,249 of NZ_JAHVJR010000001.1, read as the reverse complement.
TGGTGGCCTGACGCTGACCGGCACGACCCAGCCGGGCAACGCGGTAGAGGTGCAGATCGGTCAGGCGGTATATGCCGCGACGGTGGGTGCCAATGGCGCGTGGAGCCTTGCGCTGACGCCTGCGCAGATTGCCGAGGGGGACTATACCTCTGCCATCACCGTGACGGCCACGGACGCGGCAGGCAACACGGCGACGGCGGGCGGCAGCCTCGTGGTGGACACGCTGGGCTTTGTCGAATTTTCCGGCGCGCCGGTGACAGCGGATGACATCGTGAATGCGCTCGAGTCCGGTCAGCCGATCTCGATGAGCGGCACCACGCTGCCGGGCTCGGCGGTGACGATCGGCATGAACGGGCAGAATTACAACGCCGTGGTGGATGTCGCGGGCGGATGGGTGGTGACCTTTCCGCCGCAGGCCTTCCCTGCCGGTGAATACGAGATGAACGTGAGCGCCACGGCGGTTTCGGCCAATGGCAACACCTCGAGCGCGGCGACCACCGTGGAGGTGGATACGCAGGGCTGGGTGGCGATCTCGGGCGCGCCGGTGACGGCGGATGATGTTGTGAACGAAGCGGAGGCCGGAACGGGCATCACGCTGACGGGCACCACCGAGCCGGGATCGACGGTGCTGGTGCAGATGGGCGGCTTTGCCGTTCCCGCCGTGGTGGCTGCTGATGGCAGCTGGTCCGCGACCTTCAGCGGCGGGCAGATCGTGCCGGGCACCTATGATGCGCCGGTGACGGTGACCGCGACCGACCGGGCGGGCAACAGCTCGACCGCGACGGATGTGGTGCGGATCGACACCCAGACGGCGGTGAGCGTGAACACGCAGGTCGAGGGTGACGGGATCATCAACGCCGAAGAGGCGCTGAACGGCTTTGTCCTGACCGGGACCGGAGAGCCGGGGGCCGTGGTTCAGGTGACATTCGCGGGGGTGACCCGCCCGGCAATGGTGGCGGGCGATGGCAACTGGCAGGTCACCTTCCAGCCCGGCGACATCCCGGCGGGGGAGACGGTGGCGAGCGTTTCTGTCACCGCGACCGACATGGCGGGCAATCAGGCGCTGGCGACGGGCAGCATCGAGGTGGACCGGATCACCAGCCTCACGCTGGACGGGCCGATTGCGGTTGATGACATCGTGAACGCGGTCGAATACGGCACCGGCATCCAGCTTTCGGGCACGGTGGAGCCGGGCAGCACGGTGGCGGTGTCGCTGGCGGGCGTGACCCATCAGGCGGTGGTTCTGGCGGATGGAACGTGGTTCACCAGCTTCGCGCCCGGCGAGGTGCCCGATGGCGATTACGCCGCGCAGATCACCGCTGTGGCGACCGATCCGGCGGGCAACCGCGCAGCGATCAACGACGCGGTGCAGATCGACACCTACGTGGAGCCGCTGACCATCGGCACGGTGGCGGGTGACGACACGGTCAACGCGGCGGAGCAGGCGCAGGGCGTGACCTTCACCGGTACGGTCGAGGCGGGCTCCAGCGTGATCGTCAGCTTCGAGGGCACCACCCATGCGGCGACGGTCGATGCGGCGGGCAACTGGACGGTGGCCTTTGCCACGGGCGAGATCCCGGCAGGCGAGTACGAGAGCATGGCCACGGTGGTCGCCACGGATGCGGCGGGCAACACCCGGACCGAGAGCACCACGGTTGCAGTGGATACCGAGAACCCGGATGCGCCGGTGATCCTGAGCTTCAGTCAGGGCGGGACCGGGGTGCGTGACATTGGCACCGCGATCAATGACGACATCACCGAGGTTCAGCGGATCGATGCCAATGGCAACGTGAGCACCGTTTCCTACGATCTGGAGATCGATGAGGAATGGGGCGAGCTGATCTTTGACTTCAACGAGGCGATCCCGACCGGTTCGCACCTTGTCGTCACCTCGACCGATGCGGCGGGCAACCACGCGGGCACGCTCTTTGTGATGGAAGAACCGGGCAACTCGGTGGTGAACCTCACCAACCCCGGCCTCGGGCAGTTCGACATTCAGGCGGTAGACCTCCAGTTCGCCTCGGAGGCCGAGCTGACGATCACCCCGGAGCAACTGGCGGGGCTGTCGAGCTTTACCAATGAGCTGACCATCCATGGCGGCAATGACGACATCATCCACGCCAGCGGCGCCACGGCGACGGGGGAGACGCGGGTGATCGAGGGTGAGAGCTACGATGTGTACACGCTGGGCGAGGGCACGCTTGTCATCGACCACGACATTCAGGTGAACCCGGCGCTGGTGTGATCCCGCTGGCGGATCGGGAGCGGTTTCCGGGACGGCGCACGGCAGAGGCGCCGCCCGGGCAGAGGCAGGGACAGGAGGCGTGATGCGCCCCGCGATGAGCAGACTAGGGCTATCGGGTGCCGTTCTGGCGCTGCTTTCGGGCTGCCTTGGGGGCGGGGAAGCTTCGCGTGCGGCGCGGGACCCGGCGGCCCCCGCGCTTGGGCAGGCGGAGGCCTCTGAGAGCGTGGTGATCGCCGATCTGCTGCGCCGCCGCTCGGTGATTGCGCCGGGGTCGGCCTATGCGCAGGTGGCGGATGCCGTGCTCGCGGCCAATGCCCGCGCCGCCGAGGCCGAGCTGCGGGCAGCCAAGCTGCGGGCCGTGGCCGCCGAAAAGAACTGGCTGCCCAGCATCGGGCCGAGCGTGTCACTCTCGTCGCTGGGCGATCTGGTGACCTCCATCATCGTCGATCAGGTGATCTGGCAGGGCGGCCGGAAGAAGGCCGAGCGCGCCTTTGCCGCCGCCGATGTTGAGCATGCCGCGGTGGTGCTGGCCGAGGATACCAACGCCCGCGTGCTTACCGCGCTCACGCTGCATATCACTGCCGAGCAGGGCCGGGCCGAGGCCGCCGTGGCCGCCTCGGGGCTGGAGAAGATGAAGCACTTCGAATGGGTGATGGAGCAGCGGGTGAGTGGCGGGGTCTCTGACCTTTCGGAGCTGTCGGTCATGCGCCAGAAGCGGGCCGAGGTGAGCGCCGCGATGCAGGCGGGGGACGAGACGGCGGCCACGGCGCTGGCGGAGCTGAATGCGATGTCGGCCCGCCCGCTGGAGGGCCTGCGTGGGCTGGGCGAGGCGCGGGTGCCAGGCGGCGCGGAGAAGACGTTGGGGGTGCTGAAGGCCGAGGCCGACAAGACCCGGCTCATTGCGCAGGCAAAAATCGAGCGGGCGGGCTACCTGCCCGGTGTTTCGGCGCAGGCGAATGTAGGCGATGGCGGCGGCGATCCGGTGCTGACCGTGGGCGCGGAGAACGGGCTGGGCTTTGGCACGCCCGCGCGGCTGAGGGCAATTAAGGCTGCCGAGGAGGGCGCGGAGGCGAAGCTGGGGCAGGCCCGCGAGGAGAGCGCCCGTAAGCTCGCCGCGCTGCGCCAGCAGCTTGCGGCGACGGAGCGACAGGCTGCCGAGCAGGCTGGGCTCGCGGCGCAGGCCCGGCGCAACTACGAGCTTTACCAGCGGCAGTATGACGGCGGGCAGCGCAAGGTGCTCGACGTGGTGGGCGTGTTCGAGACATGGATGGATGCCGAGACCAAGCGCGTGGGCCTGACCCACAAGGCCGCGTTGACGAAACTGAAGATCGCCGCGGAGCTTGGCCTCCTGGTGGACGGGAGCCGCATATGACCGCGCCGCGCACCTCGCTGAAGTTGAAGATGAGCCGGGCTGGCATTCGCGGTGTTGTGGGCGGCAGGCAAGGCGCCGCGCCGGCGGAGGCCGTGGCCGCGCCGGTTGCAGAGCTGGAGGCTGCGCCGCGCGGCAATTCGGAGCGGCTGAAGGCGCGCGCCGATCTGGCGGCGACCTATGCGGGGCTGCTGGGCAAGGAGCTGCTGGGCCGCGACATTGCCGAGGATATCGCCCGGAGCGGCGGGGCGGAGCGGCCGGTGACGGTGGAGGCGCTGGCGGGCGCCTTGAGCCAGGCCGGGATGCTCGCGGCGATCCGCCGGGAGGCCGAGCCGAGCCCGGCGACATGGCCCGCCATCGCCCAGATGAAGCGCGGCCAGTTGGTGCTGGTGCTCTCGCAGCAGGGCGAAGAGCTGACGGTTTATGACGAGACCGGGGCCGATAACCGGGTAGTGGTGCCACTGACCGAGTTTGCCCCGCACTATGCGGGCCGGGTGCTGAAGGCCGAGGTGACGCTGGCCGAGGTGGCCGCGGCGCATGAGACCGGGGCGAAGAAGCCCCATTGGTTCTGGGGCGAGTTCCCGCGATTCCGCCGCTACATTGCCGAGATTGCGATTGGCTCACTGGTGGCCAACCTGCTGGCGGTCTCGGTCGCGCTGTTTTCGCTTCAGGTCTACGACCGGGTGATCCCGCATCAGAGCATGGCGACGCTCTGGGTGCTGGCGCTTGGTGCCGGGCTGGCGATCTTGCTGGAAGGGCTGCTCAAGGTGGCGCGGTCGCGGCTGATGGATGGCGGCGGGCGGACGATCGAGCTGAGCGTGCAGCGGCTGTTGATGAGCCGGGTGGTGGGGATGCGCTCGGACAAGCGGGCGCAAAGCCCCTCGGAGCTGTTTGCCACGATGCGGGAGTTCGGCTCGGTGCGGGAGTTCTTTACCGCCGGGACCATCGGGACGCTGACGGACCTGCCGTTCATCGGCCTGTTCCTGTTGCTGGTTGCTGCCATCGCGGGGCCGGTGGTGTGGGTGCTGATCATCGGCGGCGCGCTGATGGTGCTGCCCGGCTGGTTTATGCAGCGGCGGATGATGCAGCTCACGCAGGAGACGCAGGGCGCCAACGTGAAGGCGGGCCGGGTGCTGCATGAGGCGGTGTACGAGCTGGACACGATCAAGGCGCAGCGCGGCGAAGAGCGGCTGATGCGCGCGTGGGACGAGTTGAATGCGCTGTCTTCGCTGAAGTCCTCCGAGCAGCGCCGCCTTGCTGCCGCGCTCACCTTCTGGAGCCAAGGGGTGCAGCAGGCGACCTATGTGGCCGCCGTGGTGATGGGCACCTTCCTCGTGTTCGCGGGCGAGTTCACCGTGGGCACGATCATCGCCGTGGGCATCCTGACGAGCCGCACGCTGGCACCGCTGAGCCAGTTGGCGGCGACCCTGTCGCGCTGGTCGAACGTGCGCCACGCGCTGGCGGGCCTCGACGGGGTGGCCGAGGCGCCGCAGGATGTGGCCGAGGGCCGGAAATATCTGCGCCGCGAGCACCTGAAGGGGAGCTACACGCTGCTTGGCACGCGCTTTGCCTATGACGAAGACGCCGCGCCCGTGCTCGACATCTCGGCGCTTCAGGTGCGGGCCGGGGAGACGCTCGCGGTGCTGGGCTCGAACGGTTCGGGCAAATCGACGCTGATGAAGCTGCTGACCGGGCTCTACGCGCCGACCGAGGGTCGGGTGATGCTGGATGGCACCGACATTGGCCAGATCGCCCCCGCCGACCTGCGGCGCGGCATCGGCTACCTTGCGCAGGACGTGCGGCTGGTGGCGGGCACGCTGCGTGACAACCTCAACATGCACCTGCTGGAGCGCGATGACGACCGGCTGCTGGCGGCGCTCGATTTTGCCGGGCTGGGGCAGTTCGTGCGCAGCCACCCGAAGGGGCTGGACCTCGACATTCGCGATGGTGGTGAGGGGCTGAGCGTGGGCCAGCGGCAAGGTGTGGGATGGGCGCGGCTGTGGTTGCAGGACCCGGGTGTGCTGCTGCTCGACGAGCCGACCGCCGCCTTCGATCAGGCGCTTGAGGCGCAACTGGTCGCGCGTCTTGGCGCATGGCTGCAGGGCCGGACGGCGGTGATTGCCACCCACCGGCTGCCGATCCTGAGCCTGTCGTCGCGGATCGTGGTGCTGGGGCAGGGCCGGATCGCGGTGGATGGCGGCAAGGATGAGGTGCTGGCGCATCTGAAGAAGAGCGGCGCGGCGAAGAAGCTGCCGCTGGGCGGTGCGGCGTGAGCAGCTGGAGCGCGCCCGGACCATCTCAGCCAACGGGGTTTGATGCCCAGCTCGACACCCGGCTGGCTGGACCCTCAAGGCTAATCTGGACGGTTGGGCTGGCGCTGGTGGTGTTTCTGCTCTGGGCGGGTTTTGCCAAGGTCGATGAGATCGTGCGCGCGCCTGCCGAGCTGGTGAGCGCCTCGCGGCCGCAGATCATTCAGAACCTCGAAGGCGGGATACTGGCGGAGCTGATGGTGCGGGAGGGCGACGAGGTGGCGCCGGGCGATGTGCTGGCGCGGCTTCAGGGCACCGGGTTTCAGACAAATGTGGACGATATCCGCGAGAAGATCACCGCGCTGGAGATCCGCCGGCTGCGGCTGGAGGCGGAGATGGAGGGGCTGAGCGACTTTGCGGTGCCCGAAGCGCTGGCAGAGCGCAGCCCGGAGATCGTGGCCTCGGAGCGGGCGCTTCTGGCCGCCCGGCAGGGCGACGATGCCGCCCGTGCTGAGGGCGCGCGCAAGGTGGCCGAGCAGGCCGAGCGCGAGAACGAGCTGATGGAGAACATGCTGGCGCAGAAAGTGGTGGCGCTGATCGAGGTGACGCGCACCCGCAAAGCCGCCTCGGACGCGCGGGCGCGCCATGACGAGGTGGTGAGCACCGCAGCGCTGCGCCGGGCGGATGAATATGCCGAGACGCTGAAGGAGCTGGCGGGCCTGCGCCAGCAGATGAAAGTAAGCGCCGATCAGCTGGCCCGCACCGAGATCAGCTCGCCGATGAAAGGTGTGGTGAACAAGATCAGCGTCAGCACCATCGGCGGCGTGGTGCGGCCCGGTGAAGAGATCTTGCAGATCGTGCCGCTGGGCGATGCGCTCTTCGTGGAGGCCCGGGTGAAGCCGCGCGACATTGCCACTGTGCGGCCCGGCCAGCCTGCGACGATCAAACTCTCGGCCTATGATTACACGATTTATGGCTCGATGAAGGGGGAGGTCTCCTTCGTCAGCGCCGATACCTTCAAGGACGAGCGCCGCCCGGATCGGGAGGCGCACTACAAGGTGGTGCTGAAGATTGACGAGAGCGCCCGCACGGCGCGGCAGGAACGGATCGAGATGCGACCGGGCCTAGTGGCGGATGTGGAGTTGCACACCGGCGAGAAGACGGTGCTGAGCTACCTGACCAAGCCGCTGAACAAGGCGGGCGAGGCGTTTCACGAGCCGTAGGGAGGGCCGGGAGGATGCAAGAGGAGCCGGCCACGTCCATGAACGGCAGGTTCGATCCGGTGACGTTTGATCAGATGAAGGGTCGGGTCGGATCGATCTTGCTTCTGTGGTCGCGGATCGAGCGGGCGGTGGATGCCGATATCGAAGCGCTGGGGGGCGCGGCCCACAGGCCGGGCGAAGGGTTTGCGCAGAGGCTGGCGGCCTGGGAGCGCCTGCTGGAAGAGGCGGATGCCGGGCGGCGGTTCGAGACGGATTTCCGTACGGAGGTTCTGGCGCGGATCAGGGCGGTACAGGACATCAGGAACCGGCTGTGCCACGGGCTGTTGGGGGTAACGGCCGATCCGAGTGGGCATTATGGCGATGCAGAGCTGTGCACCGAGTTGAACGGCGAGGTGCGGGCCTATGGCCGCGATGCGCTGGATCGGTGCCTCACGGTGATGGCGCATCTCGATCGTGCGATCGGTGCGGTCGGTAGTGTGGCACGGGAACCCGATGACGCGCGCGCGTCTGCTCTCGTGGCCGCGACGCGCGGCAATCATATGCCGGAGTGGGATGGGTAACGCGGCTGGAGCGGTTCAGGCCAGCGCTGCCTCCCAAGCCTCCAGCGTGCCTTCGGGGGGCGTTTCCTCTTCGGAGAAGGCCATATCTTCGCTGCCGAAATGCGCCACGAGGCCGATGAGGCCTTCGGCGAGCAGGCGGGCGGCGAGGGGGCCGAGGCGGCCGGCGGCGCCCAGCAGGGCCTTTTCGCGCCAGAGATAGAACCAGAGCGGCGTGCGCTTGTGCAGATCGTGCTCCACCAGCACGGCGCCGGCCTCGCCGCGGCAGAGGTCGGCCCGCTCCAGCCGGGGCATGAGCGGGAATTGCCCGGCGCGGGCGGCGTCGGACTGGCGCAGGGCGGTGAGCACGCCTTGAGCGGTGGGGATGTTGAACCAGTAGGAAAGCGCGAGGTGGCGCGAGGAGGGCTGGCGGAAGGGCGCGGCGGAGAGCAGGGCGACGCCGAACTCCAGCGGCAGCACCGGGCCGCCGGGCACGGAGGCCAGCAGCGGGGCGCGGGCGGCGCGCACGGCCTCGAGCAGCGGGACATCGCAGAGCAGCGGGAGGAGCCGGTGCAGCAGGAGCCAGTGCATCGCGCCTGCCGGATCGGGCAGGGGGGCCAGCGCGTCGGCCAGCCGTGCGGCGGGCGGGGGCAGCAGCGGGTCGGGCCGGGGGGCGAAGAGATGCGCCTGGGCGAGGTAATGGGCCATAGGCTCGCGGTCGAGCGGGACCAGCCCCTCGCTGGCGAAGACCGGCTCGACAATGCGGGACCGCTCGGTGGTGACGAAGCAGAGTAGGGCCTGCGCGGCCAGCGGCACGAGGGCCAGCACCTCGGTCAGCGGGCCGGAGGAGGCCATCTCCTCGGCATCCATCGCATCACCCAGACGGGTCAGCAATTGGTTGAGGCCGAGCCGCTCTTCACTGGCCGCATCGGGAAAGAAATAGCCCGGATGCAATGCGCCTTCGGGAGGGGGGACCTCTTCGGGCCGTGGCCCGAACTCGCCGTTCGCCAGACAAATCCTCAAATCCAGTTTCCTTCACCTGACCCTGTGCAAATCGACAGGGCCTGCCAACCACTCAAACTTCACTACCGATGCACCGCCACACCGCTCGATTGCGGTGGCAGGGCACGGGCGCCCAGCCGCGCCTGATGCTCTGCCTCATTGGCCGCGGGCCAGAGTGCCGGGCCGGGTGGGGCCAGCCCGAGGTAGCCGTCGGCCAAGAACCGGGTGTATTGCGGCGCGGCGACGGAGCTGCCGTTCATCGGCATCCGGCTGCCCGAGGCGGCGCCGGCGCCCAGCACGCCTTGCATTACCAGCGAGCGGTCGCCCTCTGCGGAGGCATCGGGGCGGCGCATGTGGGGCGCGGCGGAGGCGCCGTAGAGCGCGGCGGCGCGTTCGGGTGCCAGACCGATGCGCTCGTAACCCGGTGCGCCGGGGGCATCGCCGGCCGGGGGAAAGCCGGAGGAGAGGTGAGGCGCGCGGGTCACGGTGGGGCCGACCACGGTGCTGCGCCGCCCGGTGGCGATGCCATTCAGGCTGCCGGAGCGGAGCACAACGGAAGCGCCGTTGTCATAGTCTGCGGGGCCGGTCATGGCATCCCAGCGGGGGTAGGCGGGATCGTCGAAGTAGCTTTGCCGCCCCGGCCTGCGGTAGCCCAGCGGCGCGTCATCGCGCTGGATCCACGCCTCAATGCGTTGCTCGTCGGTGATGCGCGCGCGCAGCTCCACCGTCCAGAGGCCGGAGGGCGCGGGCCGCCGGCCCACGGAGGGCGGCATGCAGGAGGGGGCCAGCGCGATGAGCACGCGCTTCTTGCGGGCCACGCCGTCGAGCGCCTCTTGCCCCTTTTGCCGGTCGAGCGAGATGCGCCCGATGACGGCGGCGGGGTTGCCTGCCGGGTGGATCACCACGGCCTGACTGGCCGAGAGGCCGGTGACGCGGGTGGCGGTGCCGCCGGGGGGCGTGAGCCAGAGCTCTACCCCGGCGGCGGTGCGGGGCATCCAGAGTTCGAGGAAGTTGGAGCTTTCATCCCCCGGTTGCACGCGCCACGGCAGGGTGAGCACGGTCTTGACCGAGGGGCCGGCCGGATCGCCCGGCTTTTCCGCGTGGCCACGCGCGGCGAGGCGGTTGCCGGAGGGCAGCACGACCTCCACCTCGGCCCGGCCGGGCTTGGTGGGGAACTGGCGCGCCAGCCGTTCGAGGTGGGCCTGCACCAGCGTGTCGATTGCCCGCTCCAGAAAGTGCAGCCCGTTGTGCGGCCCGCCGGAGAGCGAATAGGAGAAGTTGATCACCACGGGGATCGGGAAGCCCTCGGCCAGCGACATCAGCCAGGCCCGGTCGAGGATATGCGCGGCACCGGCGAGTACGAAGGGCGACATGAAGGCGCCGGAGGTGTTCATCGTGACGGTGGCGGGCAGTTGCACGGTGAGCAGGCGCAGGTGATCGGGGCCATCCCCCGCTGCCAGCGAGGCCACGTGAGTGCCGTGAGAGAGGCGGTGGGCCACGGTGTTGACGCCCGCGCGGGCGTAGTCGGCCAGCCCTAGCGCGTGGAGCTGGTCGATCTCGGGCTTGGGGGCGAGGGCAAGCTGGGCGTCGATCTCGGCCTTGGTCAGCTCGCGCCCGAAGGGGACGGTGGTGCTGCCTGAGGGCGCGGCGGCGTCTTGCACCCATGCAAAATCGACCCGCGTGCCGGTGCTGCCCCGGAAGGCGCTGTGGAGCGGATTGATGCCATCGTCGATCACCCCGACGATGGTGGTTGTCGCCTCGGGCAAGTCTTGGGCGGTGTATTCCATTGTGCGCGTGGCGCCGGTGGGCAAGGAGATCTTGCGCAACGGCGCGCGGAAATGGAGCGTGTCGCGCGAGCCGGGCTGGGCCTGATCCTCGGCCTCTTCCGCCTCTGCCGCGGCCAGTTCGGCCCGTTCATCGGGCGGGGGCGCATCGGCCAGACGTTTCTCGCCGCCCTCGGCAGGGGCCAGCTTGCTGAAGCGGTTCTGTGCCGGGTCGAAGGGCGCGATGGACTGGAAGGTGGCCTGTGCGCTCTCTACCCCGCCGTCGATGTTGACCGAGCGGGTCAACAGCACAACGTCGGTTTCGCCCTCCACGCGGAAGGGCTCGGGCAGATCCTCGATGTCGCCCGCCTGCATGGTGTCGACGGTGAACATGTAGCGGAAGTCGTGGGGATCATCCCGGTCTTCGGTTGCGGTCAGGTCGAAGTCGAGCGCGTATCGCAGCGACCATGCCGAATAGGGATCGAACATGGCGGTGACGCGTTCCGGGTCGTCCTCGGGGGTGAAGCTGATCGTGGTCATTGGCGAGGCCTTCTGAAGCGGGGGAGGACAGGAGCGGGCGGGCCGGTGTCAGGCCCATTCCTCCCGTGCCTTCTCCCAAAGCCATGCGAAGAGCGGGGCATTGGTGACGCCGCCGACTGCCGCGGAGCGGGTGATGAACGTGCCGAAATCGGAGGGTTCATCGGCGGTGAAGTCATAGACGCTGGAGAGGTGATAATCGGTCGTGGCCCCGGCGCCGCGGCCGTCGAACTCGGTTTGCTTCACAACGGCATCATCCGCCCCGGCCCGCTGGGCGAGGTAATCGGCCAGCGCCAGCCCGAGGGCGGCCCCGGCGATGCTGTCGACCGGGAAGTGGACGCCCGCGACGGTGCGGTTGACGGCGATGCGGGCGGCGGTGGCCAGCAGCAGCTCGGTTTGCTTGGGGGTTTGCGCCTTGCCCTTCATCAGGTGGAAGAGGATGCGCGCGACGGCGTGGTTTTCGGTCGCGTGGCCGGAGGGCAGGGCGCCGTGGCCCGGCGTCTGGATCAGCGGCATCATCTGGCCCGAGTAGCGATCGGGGCGCAGGCAGGCGAGGCGGTGCTTGACCTGAAGCACCACGTTGGAGGCGATGGCCTGACAGAGCGCGATGAGCTCAAGCGTGTATTTGTGCAGCCCCTGACGCAGCCCGAGGATGGGGGCGAAATACTCGGTCGGGTAGCCGACCTGCCCGAGGATCTCGCCCGCACGGTCGGCCCGCAGATCGGCGTAGTTATGCACGATCTCGGTTTGCGCCAGAAAGTCCGCCGGTGAGGGGCGGGTCAGCTTGACCAGCCGTTCGTAGCCGGTTGTGGGCGGATTGTCGGCATCGCCGCCGGTGGTGGTGAGGTGGAAGACCGAGGCGCTCTCGCCCGAGCCGATCACCCCCAGAGAGCCCATCAGCTCGCCCGCGATCATGATGATCCGCTCGGTTGCGCCCCATTCCTTGAGGGTGTCGAGCGAGTTGGCGGGCATCGGCGCGGGCGGGTTGGCGAGCGCCTCGTAGGGGCCGATGATGCCATCGCGAGAGGTGAGGATGGAGATCGACAGCCCGCCGCCGCTCACCCCCGTCACCCCGGTGACGCCTGTCACGCCCGTGACCCCGGTGACGCCAGCCACCCCGGTTACGCCTGTCACACCGGTCACACCCGTGACGCCGGTTACTCCCGTGACCCCTGTCACGCCCGTTGAAATAGACATTGCACCCTCTCCGTTAAAACATTTTTCAATTTGGTATTCCGGCTTCGCGCATGGCTTGGGCCCAGACGCGCCCGATTTCGAATTCGGCGGCCGGGTGGTCGCGCATGTAGCCGCGGATGTTGAACCCCGGGTCGGCGCGCAGCAGCGTTTCGGCGGACTCGCGGGCCTCTTCGATGCGGTCGAGGTGGTAGAGCGCGACGATGCGGGCCCGCAGGGTCGAGACGTGGCGGCGGTTGGCGCGGATCGAGCGGTCAGCCAGCTCGAGTGCGCCCTGATAATCGCCGCCCGAGAGCTTGGCCGCCGCGCCGAGCGCGTCGAAGAAATAGCCGTGCGGGTCGAGCGGTGAGAGGGCGCGGGCGCGGTCGGTGAAGGTGATCGCGCGGGCGCCGTCATCGGTGAAGGCGTGGAGCGTGCCCTTCAGCAGCCAGGCCATGGCGTTGTTCGGGTCGATCTCGATGGCCTCGTCATAGCGGCGCATGGCCACGTCGTGCCGCCGCAGGAGGTTGTTGTTGACCAGCCCGTCCATGGTGAGGGCAAAGGAGTTGTCGGGTTGGATATCGAGCGCCCGCGCGGTGTATTCGCGCGCGGTGGCGGTGTCTTCATCGAGCCGCGAGGACCAGCCCTGCACCACCGAGAGGCAGTGCCATTTGCCCATCCAGCCGTGCAGCATGGCGCTGTCGGGCACGCGCTCGATCACCTCTTCGAGGTAGGTCTGGGACTTGGCGAAGCTTTGCACCGAGAGGCGGTGCATGAGGGTGATGGCGCTCATCAGCAGAGCGTGGCTGTCGACATCGGGCAGCGGGGCGGTGGCGGCGAGGTCGAGCGAGGTATCCATCACCGCGCGGCCGATCTCGCCTGCGAGGCCGCCGACCAGATCATCGCCGCCGCGCAGGAAGTCCGCCAGCGAGCTGGACATCTCGCGGGTCCAGCTGATGCGGCCTGTCTTGATGTCGATGAAGTCCGCGTTGAGCATGATGTGGTCGCCCTGGGTGCGGTAGTTGCCCGCGACCACGTAGTCGGCATCGAGTTTTTCGCGGATCTCCTCCAGCGCCACCGAGCGGGCATCTAGCGTGCGGCACGACAGGTGGGAGATCACATCGAGCATGTGGCTGCGGGAGAGCGAGCGCGAGATCTCCTCGGAGATCATGTCACCCAGCTGCACGGGCCCCTGATAGCCGCGGGCGGTGGCGAAGGGCAGGATGGCGATGGAGGGTTGCAGGTGAAGACCGCGATTGAGGATCTCCTGCGCGACCCGGCCGGGCCGTGTGCGGGCGACGGCGGAGAGCATGGTGCGGTTGCTCTTGCGCTGGGTCTGAATCCACTCCTCGAAGCCATCTTCGGAAATCTCGGTGCCTTCGAGAAAGTCGCCATCCTCCAGCGTGCCGGTGATGCGGATGCGCTCAAGGTGCAGCCGGACCTCGGAGTTGTTGACCTCGAAGAGGTCGACGAAATCCTCGCCGAAGAGGTTGCGCAGGTCGGTCAGGGCGCGGCGCAACGAGGCGCGGCCGTGCTCGTGGCCGGAGCGGCCCCAGAGCATGTCTTGCAGCCAGGCGCGGGTGCGTGTGCCTTCGGGCGCGGTGGCCAGCATGGCCAGCATGGCGCGGATCTTGGTGGAGCGGACGCGGATTTCGTCGCCATCTTCCCAGGAGAGGGCGAACACCCCGAAGAGGCGGATGCAGATGACCCGGACCTCGTCAGTTTGTGGCTCCTTCTGCGCCTGAGTCATGAAACTCCCCCATGGCAATGACCCCACGTTAACCGGCTTTCCAAATTGGGGAAGCCCGCTTCACGCTTTATTCACGTTAGCCGAAAGCGGGTGCCAGAGCGAGGTTTTGCGCCTTGCCTCTGGCGCTCGGGGGCGGCTTGGGGAAAGGTGCGCGCATGATGGATGAAAGCGAGAGTGCGCATGCCGCGCGGGCGGCGATGCGGGGCGAGGCGGAACTGATCTTCCGCGCGGGGATTGCGGCGGCCGATCCGGGCGCGGCAGTGGCGCGGGCGCTGGAGGCGGAGGGCTGGCAGGGCCGGTTCGTGATTGCAGTGGGCAAGGCGGCCCCCGCGATGATGCGCGCCGCGCTGGAGCGGGTTGGCCCGGTGGAGGCGGCGCTGGTCGTGACCAACCCGGAAAACGCGGTGGAGGTGCCGGGGGCGGAGGTGATGATCGCCGCCCATCCGGTGCCTGACGCGGGCGGCCTCGCGGCAGGCGAGGCGGTGCTCGATATGCTGGCGCGCGCGGGCGAGGGCGAGCGGGTGCTGGCGCTGGTTTCGGGCGGCGGCTCGGCGCTGCTGCCTGCGCCGGTGGAAGGCCTGAGCCTTGCCGACAAGGCGGCGGTGAACGCCGCGCTGCTCGCCTCGGGCGCGGATATTCACCAGATGAACCTCGTGCGCCAGCAACTCTCACGGCTGAAAGGCGGCGGCTTCTTGCGGGCGGCGGCGCCGGCGGAGGTGCGGGCGCTGGTGCTCTCGGATGTGCTGGGCGATGACCTCTCGACCATCGCCTCGGGCCTCACCGCGCCGCCGAGTGGCAGCCGCGAAGAGGCCGCCGAGATGTGCCGCAGCCTCGGGATCTGGGAGCGCCTGCCGGAGCCGGCCCGGCGGCATCTGGAACGACAGGCCGATGAGCCGCCCGCGCTGCCGGCGGCGCAGAACGAGATCATCGGCTCCAACGGCGTCAGCGTGATGGCGATGGAACGCGCCGCGCCGGGGGCACGGGTGGTGCTGGAGCCGTTGGAAGGCGATGTGGAAGAGGCTGCCCGCGCGGTGATTGCGGCGGGCGAGATGGGGCCGGGGATCACGCTGTTCGGCGGCGAGACCACGGTGAAGCTCTGTGCCGACCCCGGCATGGGCGGGCGCAACCAGCAACTGGCGCTGAAAGTGGCGGAGCTGGCCGATTGGCCGGGCGAGTGGGTGTTCCTGTCCGGCGGGACCGACGGACGGGATGGCCCGACGGACGCCGCGGGGGGCATGGTGGATCACGGCACGCGGGCGCGGCTGGCGGCGGCGGGCAAGAGCGCGAGTGACTACCTTGCGCGCAACGATGCCTACCACGGCCTCAAGCTGACGGGCGATCTGCTGATGACGGGCGGGACCGGCACCAACGTGGCCGATCTACAGGTGCTCATCCGGCGCGAGCCGGGCAAAACCAGCTTCTGACGCCGCAGGGTGGGTTACTCGCCCTCGTGGCCTTCAGGGCCGGTGTCGATCATCCAGCCGCCGGGGCCAGCAACGCTGTCGGGCAGGAAGTGCGACACGGTGTAGAGAATCTCGCGCAGCAGGACGCAGACGAGAAAGGCGGAGATCACCTGTCCAACGGTGATGGTGGTCAGAAATTCCATTTCGGGTTCCCCTGATGACGTGAAGGTAAACTCCGGGTCAATTGGGGCAGAAACGAGACAATCGCGCGACAGCGGGTGGGCATTTTCACCCTGACGGCGAGTTGACGTTGGGTCATGCTGTGTGGGGTGGCGCCGAACGGGGCTTCGGGGTGCCGCGCGCGGGGCGTGGGGTGCCATCCCGGCCCCCTGAGATGAGGGCCGGGATGGGGTGTGCCGGTCAGGCGAGCTGGTAGTCGAACGCTTCGTCTTTCACGTCGACGGTGACGGATTTCAGCTCTTCGCCGCCCACGGCCTTGGTCAGGATCGCGCGGGATAGGTCGGGCAGGATGGTTTGGGTGATGATGTTGTCGATCATCCGGCCGCCCGAGTCCGGGTCGTTGCACTGGCTGACGATGTGGTCGATCACAGCATCGGTGTAGGTCATGGTGGCGCCGTGGTTGGCGCGCACGCGCTTCACGATGGAGCCGATCTTCAGCTTGGTGATCATCGCCAGCACATCCTTGCCGAGCGGGTAGTAGGGGATCGTGACGATCCGGCCCAGCAGCGCGGGGGGGAAGACCTCGAGCAGGGAAGGCTTGAGGGCATCGGCCAGCGCCTCGGCATCGGGACGGGCCTCGCCCTGCTGGCACATATCCATGATGACATCGGTGCCCGCGTTGGAGGTGAGCAGGATCAGGCAGTTCTTGAAGTCGATCGAGCGGCCCGAGCCATCCTCCATATGGCCCTTGTCGAAGACCTGGAAGAAGAGTTCATGCACGTCGGGGTGGGCCTTTTCGACCTCGTCGAGCAGCACCACGGAGTAAGGCTTGCGGCGCACCGCCTCGGTCAGCCTGCCGCCCTCGCCGTAGCCGACGTAGCCCGGAGGCGCGCCCTTGAGCAGGGCGACGGTGTGGGCCTCCTGATACTCCGACATGGCGATGGTGATGATGTTCTGCTCGCCGCCGTAGATCGCCTCGGCCAGCGCCAGCGCGGTCTCTGTCTTACCCACGCCGGAGGGACCGGCGAGCATGAAGACACCGATGGGCTTGCCCGGGTTGTCGAGCTTGGCGGTGGAGGTCTCGATGCGCTTGGCGATCATCTCCAGACCGTGATCCTGCCCGCAGACGCGCTCCTTGAGGCGGTCGGCGAGGGTGAGGATGGCCTGCACCTCGTCGGCCACCATGCGGCCCACGGGGATGCCTGTCCAATCGCCGACCACGGAGGCGACGGCCTGATAATCGACGTGGGAGTAGATCATCCGGTCGTCGGCATCGCGGGCATCGAGCTCGGCCACCTTGGCCGCAAGGGCCTCGCGCAGCTTGGCGGCGTCATCCCCGGTCGCGGGGGCGGCGTGCTCGGGCGCGATCTCGACCGGCTCGGCGGGTGCGGCCTCTTCGGGGGCATCACCCTCGGCCTCGGCGGCCTCATCGGCGGCGTCCTGCGCGGCGTGGGCCTCTTCGGGGGTGGGGGGCACCTCGCCGGGTTTGTCGACCGGGAGCTCGGCGGAGCCTTCGCCCGTGAGCTGGGCGCGCAGCTCCAGCACCTCCTGCACGATGGCCTTTTCGTCCTCGTACATCTTTTCGGCGGCGGCGAGATCGGCCTTGGCCTTCTCGATCTCTTCCAGCACCTCGGCTTTGCGCTCTTCGGCGGTCTCGCCCAGCTCGGACTGGCGCTCCTTGCCGAGAAGCTCGGCCTCGAACTTGGCGATGGTCGCCTTGAGGTCGGCCACGCGGGCGGGGGTGGTGGACTGGCTGATGGCTACGCGGGCGGAGGCGGTATCGAGCAGGCTCACGGCCTTGTCGGGCAGTTGCCGCGCCGGGATGTAGCGGGCCGAAAGCTGCACAGCGGCGACGATGGCCTCGTCGGAGATGCGCACCTTGTGGTGATTTTCCATCGGCGACATGATCCCGCGCAGCATGTAGCAGGCGCGCTCGATGTCGGGTTCGTCCACCGTGATCGGCTGGAAGCGGCGGGTGAGCGCCGGGTCTTTCTCGAAATACTTCTGGTATTCCATCCAGGTGGTCGCGCCGATGGTGCGGAGCGTGCCGCGGGCGAGGGCGGGCTTCATCAGGTTGGCGGCATCGCCGGTGCCTGCCGCGCCGCCTGCGCCGATCAGCGTGTGGGTCTCGTCGATGAAGAGGATGATGGGGGTGGCGGAGCCCTGCACCTCGTCGATCAGCTGCCGGAGCCGTTGCTCGAACTCGCCTTTCATGGATGCGCCGGCTTGCATCAGGCCCATGTCGAGGCTCATCAGGCGGTTGCCCTGAAGCTGCGGCGGCACGTCACCGGAGGCGAGGCGCTGGGCGAAGCCCTCGACCACGGCGGTTTTGCCCACCCCGGCCTCGCCGGTGAGGATCGGGTTGTTCTGGCGGCGGCGCATCAGCACATCGATGATGTTGCGGATCTCGTCGTCTCGGCCCACGATCGGGTCCATCTTGCCGGAGGAGGCCTGCGCGGTGAGGTCGACGCAGTAGCGATCCAGGGCGGTGGTGCCGGTGGAGCCGCCTTCGGCCCCGCCACCGCCGCCACCGGTGGAGGACAGGCCGGAGCCGTCCATCGGGCGCTGGTCATCTTCTTCCGACAGGGCCCAGACGCCGCGGGCGTCATTCACCATCGTCTCGACGTTCAGCCCGCCGAGGGTGGGGGAGCATTCCTTGAGGGCGCGGAGCAGTTCCTTGCTCTTGAGGGTGGCCACCAGAAGGTGGCCGGTGCGGATTTGCGGCTCGGCGAAGAGCAGGGTGCCGTAGTGCCAGCCGCGATCCAGCAGGTCGATCACGCCCTCGGCGAAGCCGGGCATCTCGGTGACGTTCTTGCGATACTCGTCGATCTTTTTCTGCAGCTCGCCCAGCACCTTGGAGCGGTCGATGCCGTAGTTTTCGAGCGAAACCGAGATGTCGCTCTTCTGGTTGGCGACCATGTGGTAGAACCAATGGGCCACCTCGACGTTGCGGTTGCCCTCGGAACGCGCGTGGCGGTGGGCTTTCATGAAGGCGTCGTAGCCGGTGCGGTTGAGCTTGCCGGCGACTGTTTCGAGGCTCACGTCTGACATTTTTTCCGTCCCTGTCTTAAATGCTTGTCTTGTTACTCGGTTTGAATGCTGCCGATCACAGCCTGATGAAGGCTGAACCGGGCGTCTGAAACATAATCGTCCGCACTGGTGCCCTTGTCGTCGGCCTTCAGCGGCGTCCAGGTGGTGTAGCCCAGCCGCCCCTTGGTGCCGAGCTGCGCCTTGGGGCACAGCGGGCGGGGCAGGGCGAGTTCGACATCGAAATCTATCTGCTCGCCCAGGTAGAACCTTACCATATCGGCGAGCCGTTCAAACATGTCTCCGCCGGGCAGGAAGCTCTCGTAACTGTCGAGCGCCTCGGTACGGATTTCGATCACCGCCTTGTCGTTGATCGAATAGACCCGGCGACCGGCGTAGGTGTTGCGCCCGAGGTCGGCGCCCTGCTGGCCGATGCGCGAGAGGTCGCTTTCCTCGAACTCCAGCCAGATGCCCTCGCGCTCGCGGATCTTCACGTCGACGCCGAGCACGCCCTCCAGCACCTGCTGGAGCCGCTTGGCCGATTTGACCCGGCTCGCCATGACCCCGGCGAAGGGCAGCTTGGCGATGTCTGGCACGCGATCACGATCGCGGTAGGGCGCGGTGCCGATGCCGATCATGGAGCCGACATAGGCGGCGAAGCGATCTTCCTCCGGGCGGTCGAACTGGGCGATGGGGCGGGCATCGGCCCATGTGCGGTGGAAGAGCTGGAGGAAGCGGGTGGCGAAGATGTCGGCGAAGCGGACGAAGGCATCATCGCCCGCCTCCTGCCAGCGCATCGCCTCGACGGTGGTGAGGATCGGCAGCGGCCCCTGCGGGCCGAAGAAACCGAGGAACTTGGTCCGCAGGCGTGGGACTTCGCCCTCGCGGACCTCGAAGGCCTTCACGTTGGAGGCGGGGAAATCGAGGAAGGGGTCTTGCCCGACATCGACGATTTCCTGCGCCAGAACCTGACTGCGGCCGATGCGGGGCTTGTCGGGATACATCCGCTCCAGCTCGCGCAGGAGGGCGTGGATGTTGAAGCGGTAGGGCTCGGCCTCGAGCATGTCGCGCCGGGTGCGGGCCTCTTCCAGCGGCAGGGGCGCCTCGTCGCCAGCGGCGTCGTCTTTCGCCTTGGCGCTCACAGCAGCGGCCCGGTGCCGGAGCGGGGCGGAAAGCGCATCACCTCGCCGCGGCTGTCAGAGACGAGCACGGTCTCGGTGAAGCTGTTCATATGGGCGTAATCGGCGAAGAACCGGTCGAGCACGGCGCCGAGCAGCATGATGCCGGTGCCCTCGAAGGCGCGCTCGTCGAACCGCAGGGTGACCTCGGTGCCGCGGGCGGCGTGGTAGCCATCTTCGCGGCGGAGCGAGCGGGTGATCGGGCGGGAGCCGATGCCGGTGATGCCACGGATCTGCCGCTCGGTGACGGAGTCGCCGATGTCGGAGAACAGGCCGAGAAGCTCGCGCAGGCCCCCTGCCGGATCTTCGGCATGGCGGTCCTTGAGGCCGAGCTGGTTGAAGCTCAGCAGGTTCACCAGCCGCCACATGACCTCGCCGTGGTGGCCGATGCGCGGATCGTTGTGATCGAGATCGGCGATGGAGGCGCGGGGCGGGGTGGGGCCGGAGATGCAGGCCAGCGGCACGTTCACATCGTCGGTCAGCCGGAAGTCGACCTGGCTTTGGCCGATGGGCAGCTGCTGGACGAGATGCCGGTTGGAGCAGAGCGCGATGACCTGAAGCCGCTGCACGCGCTCCTCGTCATCCAGCCCGGCGGGCTCGTAGATGCTGAGGTAGGTCTCGGTGCCGACGTAATCGCCGCCAAAGCCGAAGCGCCGCTCTTTTTCTGTCAGGCGACGGGGCTTGCGGGTGTGGTTGTAATAGAGCGCATCAGCCGGGCGCACCTCGCCATCGGGCTGGGAGTAAAGCCGGTTGACCTCGACCTTTTTGCGCATGCCGGGATAGTGGGCGTAGACCTCCTTGATGCGCTGGACCTCGTAGTTCACCGAGGGGCTGGAATCCGGCACCACGAGATACTCGTTGAACTTGGGGTCGGGGCGCACGCGGGAGCAGCGCTCCTCGAAGAGGTTCACGGCGGGCGCGGAGTAGAGGCGGAAATTGTCGGGCTCAATGAGTGCCGCCAGCTTGGGCTGGCTCTTGGAGAACTCGATGAGCACGTCGAACATGGGGGCGGGGATGCGGGCCAGCAGGCGCTTGAGACCGCGCATCCGGAAGCCGAGGAATTTTTGCGGCAAAATCCAGTATTCGCGCAGGTGCGAGAAGCCCTCGAAGATCTTGTCTTCCTCGGGGAAGAGCCGCTCGTCCTCGCGGAAGCCGACCTGCTCCAGAAAGCCGGGCGGGCAGGGCAGGAACACCGGGTCACCGGAACGGTCGAGGTAGCGCAGGGTGATGCGGCAGGTGTCTGCGAAGAGCTGCTCGTAGAGGGCGACCATATCGGCGCGGGGGCCGTTGAGATAGACCGGCAGCTCGTTGCAGAGCACCTCGTTGACCAGCGCGGGCTTGTCGCCCTTCTTGGGGGGCAGCTCGGGGTCACGCTCGGAGTTGTCGGTGCGGCGCACGAGGCGGAGGCGCAGGCCAGCCGCTGTCTGGCGCATCACGTCGATGCCGAGCGCCTGCATCGGGCCGGGCGACGGCATGTAGGTGGCGGTATCCAGCTCCAGTGGCCAGAGCGTGAGCGGGGCCGAGAGGCGGAAACGGGCGGAGACGCGCTGCTCGCGCTCGACATAGGTGGCATCGAGATAGGAGCCGGCCTTGAAGCCCTCTCCCTTGATCAGATCCTTCTCGGAGAAGTCCGGCTTGGCCTGCACGATCATCGCCGAGGGGGTGGGCGCGAGGTAGTCGGGCATCAGCTGTTCGAGCAGGGCGTTGGTGAAGGTCTCGAACTCGCCCTGAATTGCCAGCTGCACCCGCGCGGCCATGAAGGCGGTGCCCTCGAACAGCCCGGCGAGGCCGGGATCGAGCTTGTCTTCGGTCAGCCCGCCAAGGCGCTCGGCGATGCCCGGATACTCCTCGGCAAACTCCTTGGAACGCTCGTAGAGCACGGCGAGTTCGCGGTTGTAGGCATTGAGAAATTCGCGGTTCATCCGGCGCCTTCGATATTGGAGAATTTCATCTTGCCGGAGCCTACGTCGATCTCGGCGACGAATTCGAGCGGAATATCCACCGGCTTGCAGGCCATTTCGGCGTTGATATCGAACATCAGCTTCTGGTTCACGTCGTCGAATTCCTCGCGCAATTGCACATCCATGCTTTCGGGCACGAAACGCGGCTCGTGGTTGAGCAGGGCGCGGGCGAGTTGCTGGGGCACGCGCTGCACGCGGATGTCTTCGGAGGTGAGGTTGGAGAGGTCGACGACGCCGTAGTTGAGGATCGACTTCTGTACGTAGTCGAGATCATCCACATCCATGACGGCATCGAGGTTGATGGTGTTGGCGAGCTGCACGAGATCGAGCTCGAGGTTGCGCTTGAGCTGCGCCTCGTTGGCGCCGCGGCGACGCACGGCGGCGCGGTCTGTCAGCACGCGCTGACCATCCTGGTAGGTGGTGCCGTCGATCTTGGCATCGCGCGCCCGATGGGCCTCGCGGAAGGCATACATGATCGGGATCTGGAGCTGCTGCTTGGAGTCGCGTGCCATGGGCGCCAGGGGTCCTTGCCAGAGTGCTGAAATCGGCTCGCCCGGAAAACCGGCCCGGACGCAGCGTCAACGATAGCGGGCAGGGGGCGGGCCGTGAAGGGGGAAGGGGGCGGAGAAATTTGTGAAAAGCGTGTGAGACCTGTGAAATCGCGGGCGGTGAATGAGGCGCAAGATGGCGGGCCAAGTGCTTGAATGCAAGGGGTTTCGCGCCGAGCGCGCCGCCCACGGCGCGACCGGGAAAAGCGAAAGGGGCGCATCGCTGCGCCCCTTTGCAAACTTTCCGAGCGGGCCCGCAGGCCCGGCCTGGCGTGAGGATCAGGCCTCGGCGCCGGTGGCCACGTTGTAGCCGGCGGTGGTGGTGCCGGTCTCGGTGCCATCCTCGGCCTGGATTTTGTACTCGCAGTTGATCTGACGGTAGTTCAGCGAGAAGCTCTCGGTCATCTGGTCGTTGCCGCCGCCGGCACCGCCGAAGCTCTGCGACGTTACGATGGCGTCGGTCAGCTTGATGGTGAAGTAGGGCATCGGCTTGCCGCCGGTGGCCTTGGTGGCGTGCACGTCAACCGTGGCGTAGTGCTGGCCGAGGCACAGCTTCTTCATCAGGTCGGTGGAGCACTTGTCGGTCAGCTTGGTGGCCATCAGGTCACCCATGGACACTTTGCCCGAGCCGCCGCCGCGACCGGTGTGCATGGTGCCGGACTGCGAACCGGAGAAGGACATGGAGAGCAGGTCGATCCAGCCTTCGTAGCCTTCGACCACGCATTCGCCGTCAACACCATCGAGTTTCATGTAAAGAGCGGTAGCCATTAGTTGATCTCCTTGTGGTTACCTAGTGGAAGCAAATAACTTGCCGTTTTTGAAATAAAGACCGGTAATGCTCGGTCCTTACTGAGATGGGAAGCAGGGCCTCCCGTTGCAAGGTTCCCCAACACATTTTTTTTACGAAATCGTGAGGGAACCGAACGGGCCCTGCAAAAACAGGGCCCGAAACGCTTGAGAGTGGATCAGCCGCCGGAGGGCAGGCGCGAGACGAGGCTCATGCCGATGTCCATGCCTTCCATCTGGAAGTGCGGACGGAGGAAGAACTTGCCCATGTAATACCCAGGGTTCTCCTCGTCGGGGACGATCTTGATCTCGGCGCCAGCGAGCGGGCGCTTGGCCTTGGCGGTCTCGGAAGAGTTCTTGGGGTCGCCGTCGATATACTGGGCGATCCAGTTCTTCAGGTCGCGCTCGAGCACGGCCTCTTCCTTGGTGGAGCCGATCTGGTCGCGCACGATGCACTTGAGGTAGTGCGAGAAGCGCGACACCGCGAAGATGTAGGGCAGGCGGGAGCTGAGGTTGTCAGCCGCCGTGGCCTCGGGATCGACGAAGCTCTTGGGCTTGTAGAGCGACTGGGCGCCGATGAAGGCGGCCTTGTCGGTGTTCTTGCGGTGCACCAGAGAGATGATCCCGGCCTTGGAGAGCTCGCCCTCGCGGCGGTCGGAGATGGCGATCTCGGTGGGGCACTTCTGATCGGTGGAGCCGTCGCCGGTGTCGAAGGTGTGGGTCGGCAGGTTGATCACTTCACCGCCCGACTGCACGCCGCGGATGCGGACGGTCCAGCCATACTCCTTGTGGGCCCGGGCGATGTTGGCCGCCATCGCGTAGGAGGCATTCATCCAGGCGAACTTCTTGCCCTCGTGGCCGTCGGTCTCTTCTTCGAAGTTGAAGGCCTCGACCGGCAGGCTGTTCTGGCCGTAGGGCTCGCGGGCCATGACGCGCGGGGCGGTCAGGGCCACGTAACGGGAGTTTTCGCTCTCGCGCAACGACTTCCATGCGGCATAGTCCGGGGTCTCGAAGATCGAGCCCAGATCGGCCGGCTTGTTGAGGTCGTTCCAGGTGTCCATGTTCAGCAGGCCGGGGTCGGCTGCCGAGATGAAGGGCGCCATGGAGGCGGCGGCGATCTTGCCGAGGTCACGCAGCAGGCGCACGTCGGCGGCGGAGTGATCGAAGTAGTAGTCGCCGATCAGCGCGCCGTAGGGCTGGCCGCCCAGTTGGCCGAACTCGTGCTCGTAGATCTGCTTGAACAGCGGGCTCTGGTCCCACTTGGCGCCGGGGAAGGAGCGAAGCTCGCGCTCGAGTTCCTTCTTGGAGACGTTCAGCACCTTGATCTTCATGGTCGCGTCGGGCTCGGAGTTCATCACCATGTGATGCAGCCCGCGCCATGCGCTTTCGATCTGCTGGTAGCCTTCGTGGTGAATGATCTCGTTGACCTGCGTGGTCAGCTTGGCGTCGAGCGCCGCAATCATCTCGTCGACGGTGTCGAGGATGTCTTCCTTGATCACGGTGCTGTCGGCCAGCGCCGTTTTCACGAGGGTGGACACCGCGTTTTCCACCTCGGTGGCGGCGGTGTCGGAGCGGGGTTTGAAGTTTTGCTTCAGCGCGGCGGAGAAGGCATCGAGTTCATTGACTTCACCACCTGCGGCGCCGGCTTCCTTTTGGGCTTCGGTTGCCATGTGTCTGGTCCCTGTCTTTGGTCTGGTGCCGGGCGGGCGACCCTTGCCTGGTCGCGACCGCCCGTAAGGTTACGGGGCGGGGCGGGGGGCTCAGGCCTCCTCGCCACCTTCCTCGTTGTCATCGTTGATGTCGGCGCGCTTCTCGGCGAGCAACTTCATCAGGTCGGGATCATCGAGCAGCTTGCGGAGCTGGTCCTGCGCGCCGGACTTGCCGTTCATGTAGCGCTGGAGGTTGGCCAGCTCGTCGCGGGCATCCAGCAGCTTCTTGAGGGCGGGCACCTGCTTGGCGATTTCGCCGGGGTCGAGGTCGGCCATCTTCTTGAAGTTGAGCGACACGCCCAGCTTCTCGCCGTCCTCTTCACCGAGCTTGTTGTCGACGTTGAAAGACACGCCGGGGGCGACGGCCTCCATGTAGTCGTCGAAGTTTTCGGTATCGACCTGAGTGAACTTGCGCTCGGCCATCGGGTCTTTCTCGACTTCGGAGGCGTTGCCGGAGAGGTCGGCCATGACGCCCATCACGAAGGGCAGCTCGACGTTCTTTTCGCTGTCGTACGGGTCTTCGTAGGCGATCTGAACCCGGGGCGGGCGGTTGCGTTTGATGAATCGGGTTGCTGAATCAGCCATGTGAAAATCTCCCTAATACTTAAGCAATTGAAGCCACGTGGCCCCTGCTTTGTCAAATGTTTTGCCCCCGCGGAAGGGGGGTGGCTGACCGTGCGTCAGCCGGGTTGGTCCATGTGTTGGAACAGGTCACTGAGTATCGACGAAAAATCCCGGTTGAGGTAGGTTTTCGCCTTGAAGAGCAGCACCGGGACCGGGCTGGAGGGCTCGGTCTGGCGAAAGAAGTTTTCGACCGCGGAGATCAGCGCGGCGGCCTGCTCGCGGTTCTCGCAGACGACGGGTTCGGCGGGGCCGGTATCGATCGGCACAGTGCCTGCGGGCATCTCGTATGAGGCGAGTTGGGACAGCTTGCCGAAGTCGAGCATGAAGCCCTCCTTCGAGCCGAAATCGACGATCGCGTTGTTCGACATGCCGGGCAGCAGGGTTTGCAGCGCCTCGGTCAGCGGCTTGCCGAAGAGGTCCTGGGCCTGACGAATCAGGAGCAGGGCAGGGGCGGAGGGCTCGACGGAGGCGAAGTAGGCCTCGATCGCCTCCAGCGCGGCCTTGGCGGTGGCGTGATTGGGCACCGGGCCGACCATGACCGGCGGGCCGGACGACACGCGGGCGCCGGCACCGGAGACGGCCACGGGCGCGCCGCCCTCCTCGCCACCGGCCATCTCGCCCTCGGCGCCTTCTTCGGCTCCGGCGGCATCATCGGCACCGGTGCCGGCAAGATCGGGGCGGGCCTCGTTGAAGAGCTGGAGCATCTCGCGCAGCACTTCTTCGAGATTGTCGAACTGGGGCGCGAAGGCACCGCTGTCGGCCACCATGCAGGCGCTCTTCATCGCGGCGCAGGCGGCCTGCGCGCCGGTCAGCGCGGCATAGATCTTGTCGACCTCGCCAGCGTTGTCGGCGCTTTGCAGGGCGGTCATGATCGCGCCTGCATCGGCGGCGGCCTTCTCGGTGCCGCGGGGCTCCTTGGCGCCGGTCGCGAGCTGGTAGTCGCGGAAGGCGAAGCGGCCCGCGCGGCGGTCTTCCAGCAGGGGCGCGTGCTCCAGCGGCATGACCACCTGGCCCATCTCGTTGAGCAGTTCGATCGCGTTGCGGCGCTCGGTGGCGTCACCCTCGTCGATCTTGGGGTTCACATCGGCCCAGTAGCGCTCCAGCAGGCCTTGCATGGCCTGAACGCAGTCGGAAAATCCGACGATGCGCCCGGAGAGGATCTGGAACTGGGCCTGAAGCGACAGCAGGCGGAGGCAGCGGGTGCGCTCCAGCAGCTTGTCCATCGCTGCGACTTCTTTCTTGATGTCGATGTTCTTGCGGTCGAAGACCTCGCCCGTCTCTGCGCTGACGATGTAGCGCATGGGCACCTTGTCGATCGCCTCGAAGTAATACTCGATGTAATCGTCGTCGTCTTCGAGCAGCAGGTCGGGGCCGCAGGGCTGATCTTCGGAAATCGGCTCGAAGAGGTTGTCGTAGCGCATCTGTGTTCCCGTGGGACTTCCCGTTGAGTGGGCCTTAAATCGGGGTGCCCTCGTGGGGAACCCTGCATCGTTCGGCGGCGATACTGACCCGATAAGACCCGGAGGTCACTCAAAAAATTTCGGCACGCGGCCGGTTAAACGAAATTTTCACCATAAAGAAACGCCGCCCCGGTGGCGGGACGGCGCTGAACTGTGACGCTGCGGCATGGCCCGCGCGATGACGGCCCGCGCTTTTACTGAAGATCGATCCGCAATTCGACGCGGCGGTTCTCCGGGTCCATCGGGTCGTCGGTCCGGGGCGTGGTCTCGCCGAAGCCCATGGCCGAGAGCCGCTCTTCGGTCACGCCGAGGCTCACGAGGTAGGCCTGCACTGCGGCCGCACGGTCCTCGGAGAGGTTGCCGTTGTACTTTTCGGTGCCGCGCGCGTCGGTGTGACCCTCGATCATAAAGCGGGCCTTCTTGAGGCGCTCGTCCTCGAAGGCCTGAGCCACCACGGCGAGGGTCTCTTTCGCCTGGTCGGTCAGCTCGGCGCTGTCGAGTTCGAAGTTGATCATCATGTCCATGCCCTTGGGCTTGGGCGGGGCACATTCTTCGGCGGTGCCGATGCAGATGCCGCGGTTCAGGCCCAGGTCGGCGCTGTCGACGAGAAAGTTCGCGACATCGTCGGCGGAGTAGGGTGTGGAGGACTGGGCGCCCGCAGCAAGCGCGGAGGCTGCCACCAGAGCAGAAGAGAGGAGCAGGTTGCGCATTGAAATCACCGTTTGTGTCAAAATCCGTAGCGTCAACCTATGAATTCAGGGCCATTTTGTCAAGGAAAGGCCCTGAATTTAACGGTTTTGTCACGTTCGCCGGAGCAGCCTGAAACGCCGCTCGCGAGAGCCCGAAGTCACTGATTTTCGGTCTGTTCCATCACGTCGTCATAGCTCTCGGAGAAGTAGGCGAGGAACACGTCGAGCATGCCGTTGTCGTAGGGGTGCGTCTTGGCATCCCAGCGCTCGACGTAGATCTGCCATGCGCGGGCATCCTTGGATGAGAAGCGCCCGGCATCGACCTTGTCCTCGACAGACTCGGGGCTCATGTCTTCCAGCAGCCGCGCCAGCGCGGGCTGGAGCGCGGCGTGGACGGCGTATTGGTGCATCTTGATGTCGTTGAAGCTCTTCTGCACCGTTTCGGAGCCGCGCATGTAGCCCTGACGGCCCGCGCCGAACATGACCTCAAGCTGCTCCTCGGCGGAGGGCATGAACTTCAGCGGGTTGTTGGCATCGGCGCCGATCATCGTGCGGGAGCCGGATTTGAGGCTCTGCTTGGTGGCGGCGCGGGCCTTCAGCAGGCCGCCCAGTTCACCGACCATGATCCGCAGGGCGCGGCCGATCTCATGGGCCACGGCGCCCGGATCGGGGCCTTCGAAAGCCTTGGGGTTGATCCCGGCACCATCGGCGATGGCTGCAAGAAGGCCGGAGGCGTCGCCGACCGACCCGGCCTTGGGCGGCGGGGCGGAGGGGGCCTGCACCGGTGGGGCGGCAAAGGCCTCGGCGGCGGGCGCGGTGGGGCTCACCGGCGGCGCGGCGGCCGGTTGCGGCGGCGGCGGTGTGGGCTGCGGCGGTTGGGATTGCTGCGGCGGGGCAGGCTGCGGTTGCGGCGGCTGCGAAGGCGCGGCGGAAGGGCCGGGGCCAAAGGGCGAACCGGTGGTTTCGGGCGGTTGCTGCTGCGGCGGCGGCGCGGAGGGCGCATCGGCTGAAGGGCCGGGGCCGAAGGGCGAACCGGTGGTTTCAGCCTGTGGCGGCTCGGGCGCTTGCGGCGGCGGTGGGGCCGCGCCGAACGGTGAGGCGCTCTCTTCGGCGCTGGGTTGCGGCGGAGGCGGGCTTTGCGGCGGCGCGGAGGGCGCGGGCGCGGCCCCGAAGGGCGAGGCGCTGCCGCCACCTGCGGCGGGGGGCGGGGGCGTGCCGGTTTCGCTGCCGCCGAAATCGGGCAGGTCGATGTGCTGGTCGCCGAAGTCGGGCAGGCGCTCGGCCCCTGACCGGGAAGTAAAGTCGCCCTGGCTAGGCGGGGCGGCACTGCCGCCGACAGACCAGATGTCACCGCCGCCGCCACCGCCGGAGGGCGGCGTATCAAAGCCCGAGGGGCCGGGCTGCGCGGGGGGCGGGGTCTGATAGGCGGGGGCCGCGGCCTCTTGCGCGGCGGCGACCTGCGCCACCACGAGGTAGTGGCCGATCTGGAGCTTGTCGCCCGATTGCAGCTGGTAGGGGCTCTTCACCCGCATCGAGGCGCCGTTCACGAAGGTGCCGTTGGTCGATACGTCATAGAGCCAGTAGGCGCCGTTCTCGTAGCGGATTTCGGCATGGCAGGACGACACGAAGCGGTTGGGGTCGGGCAGGGTCCAGTCCATCGCCGGGTCGCGCCCGATCTCGAACCCGCCCTGGGTCGTCGAAAACTCGATCGGCCCGCCATCGGGGAGCGAGGGGAAATTGTCGATGCGAAGGGTAAGGGTCATGATCGGCGCCGCTCGGAATGTGCCCCCTGCGGGAGGCTTGAAATCTATGGTCCCACTAGAGTTACGGCGCAGGTGGGGTTGATGCAAGCCCGCAGGCCCGGAGCGGGCCGGGTGCGCGGCATTTGAGAAACGGAGGTGCAATGCGCAGAGCGCCTTTGGGATCAATCGTTTGCGTGGGGAGGTTCAGGTAACGGGTGAAGCGGGATGGCGCAGCTGTGAAGGAGGCGGCGGGCCCGTCCCGGGGCGCGTGGGCGCGCTGCCCGGCCGGTGGCGTGCCGCCGCCTCCAGGGCCGCCTTGACCGGGCATCTCCAGCCTGCCCGGTCTGCGGCAGGTCTCCCTCGAACCGGGGCGCGCCGGCTGCATGGTGGCGGTCTTGGGTGCCGCCTGAGGCCGGCCTGCCGCGCGGTGGCGGCAAGCTCGGGTCACGCCCATCAACTCGTATGATGCCAGCCTGAGCGGCTGGCGCACTGATGCCATGGCGGGCCGCGCCGCAGCGCCGCCTGCGTGTCAGCCCTCTTCGGTGAGCAGGAGTGCCATGCGCACGAAGCGCTGCAGATGCTCGCCACGGGTCGCAATATCGAACCGGGCAAGGGCGGAGAGCAGCCCGGCGTTCACCGCGCGGGCCGTCAGGAAGGGGGGAGGCGGCACCGGCGGCACTTCGGGCCCAGCCATCGAGCCGGAGGACCAGCCCGCGCCGAGGGCGACCCAGACGCCGGGCGATTTGACCTTGGCCTCCATCGCCGCATCGAGCGCCTTGTAGCGCTTGTCTTCATCGGGGTCGCCGACCCATGTGGCGGCCAGCGCCAGCATGTCGAGATCGGCCTGCTCCAGCTTGTCTTCGATCTTCTTGAGGCATTCATGCCCCCACCACACGGCAAACCGGCGGGGCAGGACATAGGCGCAATAGGTCAAGGCCTCTTCGGGCGTGTCGCCCTCGGCCAGCGCACCGATGAAATCAACCGAGGAATGACCATTGGGACGTGCAGTCACGTCCTCTTCGATCTCGGGGATCGCGTCATACAGCTCCTGTGCCACCTCGAAACGCAGGTTTTTGCGTTTCGGGGTGTCGGTGGTGCCGGCAATGACCGTCTTTTGAGAGGAGTCCCCCACGTGCCGAATCCTTCCGGTCCTTAGTTGATCTTAACCAGTGCGGCCTGAATCGTCATCAGTCCGCCTGCCTTGTGGGTCGCGATTGCGCCGCCGTTGGTGGTCAGGTTGGCCGAAGCGTTCACGTCGATCATTGGCGCGCTGAGCTTGATCGACGCCGGATCGATGGTGATCGACGAGGCGCCGACGGTCAGCTTGATCTTGGTCAGCGAGTTGATCTCGATGTCCTGCTGGCCGTTGATCGTGGTCTTCTTGAAGATCTCGACGCCCCAATTGCCCATGATGTTGAGGCTGTCGTCCTTGTCGATGTTGGTTTCGCGCTCGCCGTTGACCGTGCGGTTCTCGTCTCCCTTGATCAGGTAGGTGTTGTCCTTGTCGATCGTGTGGGTTTCTTCGCCGTGGACGGTGCGGGTTTCGTTGCCGCCGATGGTGGTGGTGCGGTTGACATCGACCTCGCGGCGCTCGTCGTTGAGCACCTTGGTTTCCATGTCGTACTGCGCGTGCTGGCGGAAGAGCTCGTCGCCCTTGGTGTCGTTGAACACCAGTTCGTTGTAGCCGCCGCCGCCTAGCGTGGAGTTGGACTTGATGCCGTTCCAATTCTTGTCGCCGGGCTGCTCGTAGGGCGGGGAGTTGTCGCCATTGTAGACGCAGCCGGTGACCACGGGCTTGTTGGGGTCGCCCTCGAGGAACTCGACGATCACCTCCATCCCGATGCGCGGGATGAAGAGCGTGCCCCATCCGGCCCCGGCCCAGGGCTGGGCGACGCGGATGCGCATGGAAGATTTCTCGTCATTATTGCCGAGGCGATCCCAGTGGAACTGGACGACGATGCGGCCGAACTCATCCACGTCGATCTCTTCGCCGCTCGCGCCTGTGACGGTGGCCGTTTGCGGCCCGGTCATCCGGGTTTCGGGGGTCTTGCGCTCGGGCACATAGGGCACTGCGGAGGGCGCGAATTCGTAGTTGCCGACGAAGACATGCTCGCCGCCGCCCCCGCCGCCGCCGGAGCGGTAGCCGCCGGTGGAGAAGCTGTGCATGGCGCGGGTGCAGATAAACTCCTCGCCCAGCAGGCTCTCGTCCTGATGCTCGCCGCCGAGGGTAAAGCGCATGCCCGAGGTCAGGCTGATGCAGTCGCCCGTGGCGGTGTGGTGCTTATCGCGGGCGCGGTATTGTTCGGACCGGACGCGGGCATAGGTCGAGCCCTGCCCGCCATCGAGGTAGACGCCGGGATATTCATAGCTTTCCAGCTTGCCGTATTCATGCACGGCGTCGCCTTCCTGCTCGCCCTTCATGTTGGCGCTGACGGTCTTGAAGTTGTAATCGGTCAGGGCGACCTTGCCGGTGGTGAGCCGCCGGTGCGGGGTCCACTCCCAGAAGTGCTCTTCGTCATACACATGTTGCCCTTCATGGGGCATGTACTTGCGCTCGTTGGGGGCCAGCTGCTTGAAGCCATCCACGCTGTCGGTGATGACCATCTTGTGCGAGCCCTGCTCGTGCGTGAAGAAGTAGTTGACGCCGTAGCGCTCCATCAGCCGGCAGAGGAAGTGGAAGTCGCTCTCGTTGTACTGAACGATGTACTCTTGGTTGATCTGGCCGAGCTCACCGCTCAGTTGCACATCCAACCCGCCTGCGGCGTCGTGGCCGAAGTCGGAGCAGACCTCGTTGATGATGTCTTCGAAGGTCTTTTCCTGGTAGATCTTGTTGTTCCGGCGCTTCGACATGACCCAGAACCAGGGCCGCAGGGTGAAGCGGTAGGCATTGCCGGTGTCGCCTTCGCCGGCCCAGCCGCACTCGGTCACGATGCCGTCGAAATACTTCTTCGCGCCATAGAGGTCTTCGAGCTCGACGGTCATATGAGTGCCGAGCAGATCGTCTAGGTTGACGGCGATCTTGCTGTCGTCGGTGACGGCCTCGACGTGATACTCGAAGCATTCATTGACGGCGTCCATTCCGTCGAACCGGACCAGGCTGAGAGTGTCGAAGGCGAGTGCCGTGTGCAGCTTTCCGAGGCGCTGACTCTGACTATTACTTGCGGTGCTCATCTCGGGGGCTTCCCAGTTTGAATTTTGCGGCGCGACCCACGAAAATACCGGTCGGCTGCCAGAAGGAATAATTGAAATAACGTGATCTCAATGTAGGCAGCGGTACGGGCCCGCGCAAGAGGTTGTGATGAATCCCTAGCGATGCGGCAGGCCTGCGAGGGGTGCCTGGGCTGCGCCGTTCGGGAAAACGCGCTGAAAATGGCTCATCGACGCCCGAAATCGACAAATTGAGGGGAATTTGTTGCGGCGGGGCAACAAAGCAGCGGGGGCATGCCCCAGCGGAAGGTCCCAAGGTGTTGTGGTTAAGATTCACCGTTGTCGCATCACCGGGTGGTGAGTAGTGTCTCGGGCAAGTGCGCGGAGTCTCGCCGAGGTGGGCGGTGAATCGCGCCGAGAATTTGAAGGCGAGAGGACATATTCCCATGCGCAGCGTTTTCCGCACCCAGAGCCCTGAGGCCGCGACTGCAATTACGGCAGGTCGGTCTGTACGCGAACGGCAGGCCACGGCGCCAAGGGCGCGGTCGCTGTTTCTTGCATCTACAGCGATTGCCACGGCAGTTGCGCTCGGTTTCGCGGGGCAAGGGGTGCTGGCGCAGTCCAATTTCTACTGGGACGGTGACACCAGCACGGCTGACGCGGACGGCGGAGACGGAAACTGGCGCAACGACGGCGGTCTTGGCGTGTTCGGCAACTGGGATGATGCGCCGACTGGCGGAGGCAATACGACTTTTGATGCGGGCGGTAATGCATTCTTCGGGGCGACGGCCGGCAACGTTACCGTTGTCAACGGCGGTGTCATTGCGGGTGACATCACCTTCGAAGTTGACGGCTACGTGGTCGACGGTGATCCGATTACCTTGGATGACGGGGCTGCGGATGACGATGCGGTGACGATTACCGTTGTCACGGGGACTGCTACCATCGACTCCGATATCGGCGTCAGCGACGCCGACCTTGCCCTGACAACGGCCGGTGCCGGTAATCTGGATCTTGGCGGCACCAATACGATCAATACGATTGACGTGACCGGCTCCGGTACCGTGACCATCGCGTCCGGCGGTTCGCTCACTACCGCAGGCACTGCGGCTGATGATGTGGATGTGCAAAGTGGTGCGGCGCTCGACAACCAGGGCACCATCACCTCGGATGTCACCGTGGCCAGCGGCGGCTCCTTCACTTCCAGCGGTCTGGTCACTGGCGATATCGTCAGTGATGGCAGCGCCAACCTTTCTGGCACCGGCGGCACCGGGGTAGGTGGCGTCGATGGCAGCGTGACCAACCAAGGCACCGGCACGCTCGACATCGCGGGCGCGCTGCAGATCACCGGCGACCTTGAGCAGGACAGCGCC
Organism: Vannielia litorea; assembly: GCF_019801175.1. NCBI lineage: Bacteria > Pseudomonadati > Pseudomonadota > Alphaproteobacteria > Rhodobacterales > Paracoccaceae > Vannielia > Vannielia litorea. Next base: position 1,972,575 of record NZ_JAHVJR010000001.1, on the reverse strand, counting down.
AACGCCATCGACATCGACAACGCGACGCAGGTGGGCACGCTCACGGTGACCTCGGGCACGGTGGATGCCAGCGCGGCGACCCTGACCATCGACACCTCGGCTGATGTGACCGGCACGCTCTCGACCTCGGGCACCGGCGCAATTGACGTGGCCTCGGGTGGCACCACGACCGTCAACAACGGCGGTACGTTGACCCTCGGCGGCTCGGGCACCTCTGCACTTGGCGGCGTGACCAGCGATGGCGCCGTGAGCCAGACCGGCTCGGGCACCACCTCCGCCGAGAGCTTCTCGAACACGGCCGCTGGGACGATCACCGTTACCGATGGCACGTTGAGCACGGCCTCGGTGGCCAACTCCAACTCCGGCGAATGGCTGAACGTCTCGGGCGGCGGCACTTTTGCCTCGACCGCGGATATCGCCAATGCGGGCGAAATCGTTGTGAATGGCGGCCAGGTTGCCGTGAATGCTGGGGCAGGCACCATCCTCAATGTCGGCACGCTGACCCTTGCGGGCGTCAGCGAAGCAAGTGGCGGTGCGACAGGTGAACTCGCCGCGGTGAACGGCAATGTCACCAACAGCACAGGCGGGACCATCACCCTCACCGGGGCGGCGGAGATCACCGGCACGCTCACGCAGAACGGCGGCAACGCGATTGCTGTCGATTCCAATCTGACCGTCGGCGCGCTCGACATGGACGCAGGCACGGTGAACATCACCAATGGTGCCACCCTGACCTCCACCGGCCAAGTGACGGCGGCAACCGGCACAACCATAGACATCGCGTCCGGCGCGACCTTGGCCACCGATGTGAACGTCTACATCTTCCAAGGCAACTTGCTGAACGACGGCACCATTGATGGCGACGTCATAATGGGCGGCGGCCCCGGCGGCGCTGTTCTCACCTCGACCGGGCTGATCGACGGCACCGTGACGGTGAGTGGTGGGACCACGACCACGATCTCCGGCACTTCGGCGACCACCACCGGGATCACCGGCGACTTGGTGCTGAACACTGGCGCTGGCTTCGCGATGGGTGGCGACCTCGAGGTTGGCGGCTTGACCAATGTGCAAAATGGCGGCTTCACCACGGCGGGTGACCTCACCACGGAGACGTTGGTCATCGGCGGTGGCGGTGGGGCGCCTACAGTCACCGTTTCCGCAGGTGACACGCTGACGGCCACTGACGGCGGGGCAACGGCGATTACCGTGAACTCCGGCCTGCTCGACAACCAGGGCGAGGTGGCAGGCAATGTCACGGTCAATGCGAACGGCGACCTGACCTCGACCGGCCTCGTGACCGGCAACATCGCCAGCACCGGCGACATCGATCTTGAGGGCACCGGTGTGGATGGCGCAGGCGGCGGTGCAGGCATCGACGGCAACGTCAGCGCGACCGGAGGCACTGTAGATGTGACCGGCGCTCTCGAAGTCACCGGCACCTTCGACGTTTCGGGCGCGACGACGACGCTTGCGGGCGATGTCACGTCGGGTGGCACGTTGACGCTTGGCGCCATCGAGAACACCACGGGTGGCACCGTTAGCCTGACCTCCTCGTCGGACCTCGGCACCGCAATCGATGGGTCCGTGGTGCTTGATGGTGCGATCACGCAGGGTGCGGGCGAGACCTTCGAGATCAACGCAACCAACGTGACGATCGGAACCAACTTTGATCAGACCAATGACAGCGGCAGCCTCGTCTTTAACGTCGATCAGCTGACGACCCAGCAGGATCTGACGACCGCGAGTGTGGACTATGACCTCGTGGCCGATGGTGCGACCGTGACCATCGAAGGCGGCACGCCACCGCTCAGCGCGGGCGATCACTCCATCAGCGCGATCAACGGCGGCGCAGTGACCGTGAATGACGAGATCATCGATGTCGCGTCGATCTCTATCACCGAGAACAGCGTTCTGACCGCCAATGCGGATATCACAATCGACACCAATGGTGGAGGCACCGGTGACCTCAGCACCTCGGGCGCGGGCTCCCTGATCATCGCCGATGGCGTGACCGTGACTGCCGAGACCATCAACACCGCCGGCACCGGCGGCGTCAGTGTTGGTGTGGGCTCCAGCCTCGTTGGTGGCGGCAACACCATCAACAACGACACCACGGTGAACATCGCGGCGGGCGGTGACGTGACCGACCTGACCGGAGACATCAACAACGACAGTGTCGCTGGTGCGCCGACCGGCATCTACAATCTCGACGGTGCAGGCTCCACGCTGGAGGCCACCGCCGGGAGCATCAACAACCTCAACGAGGGCGAGATCAACATCAACTCGGCTGGCACCGTCGTGACGGCGGGCACCAACCTGAACCTTCAGGACGATTCCGTCTTTACCGTGGGCGCAACCTTTGACGTGACTGTCTCGGTTGGCGGGACCATCGAGATGAGTGGCAACGCACTGCTCGACAATGATGGCACCTTCGACGCCACCGGCGAAACGATCAACGTGACCGGCAATGCAGCGATAGACAACTCGTCCATTATGACGGCAGCCACCATCAACAACGGAGGCAGCCTCACCAACTCGGGCACGCTGACAGCCGCCGTGACCAACACCGGAACCGGCACCAACGGGCTGACCAACACCGGCACCATCGTGGGCGCGGTCGACAACCAGGGCGATGCCGATCTCGAAAACCAGATCAACGGGACCCTGACCAACACGGGCGCGGTCACCCTGACCGGCGCGCTGGACGTGGCTGGTACCTTCACCAACAACACCGGCGGGTCGGTCGATTTCGGCACGAACTCGGCCACCATGACCGTGGACGACGCGGTGGTGAACGGCGATCTCACCATTCAGTCCGGCGGCACGCTTGTCTCCGAGGCGAACGTGGATGTGAACGGCGCCACGCTGACCAACCAGGGCACCCTGACCGCCACCGCAGGCACCGGCGACCTCAACATCGACGCAACCGGCGTCTACAATGCCGACGGCGGCCAGACCAACGTGAACACCGTGACCGTCGCGGGCAGCGGCGCGGTGACCAACACCGGCGATTTCAACGTCGGTGGCAACGTCAGCAACGCGGGCTCCATCACCTCGTCCTCCGGCACCTTCGACGCGGTGAACCTGACCGGCACCACCGCCACCAGCGAGTTGATCAACTCCGGCACCTCGCTGATGACCTTTACAGGCAACGCCAACAACAACGCGGGCGACATCACCAACTCCAGCTCTGGCGATCTGAACATTCAGGCCGGTATCATTAACAACACCGGCGATATCCTGAACAGCGGGTCGGGGGACTTCCTCACCACCGGCCTGAGCGTGAACTCCGGCACCGTCACGAACTCCGGCAGCGGTGACATCACCGTCTCCGGGTTCATGGACGCCAACTCCGGCACCATCACCAACAGCGGCGCGGGCAACATCACCACGAATGGCACGTCGGGCAACTCCGGAACCATCATCAACACCGCGACGGCGACCGGTGGGATGACCTTTGGCGATTTCTTCACCAACTCGGGAACCCTGACCAACGCGTCCACGACAGTCGGGGCCGACGTGAGCCTCGGCCCCATCGACGCCAACTCCGGGACCATCGAGAACACCGGCGCGGCAGATATCCTTGGTACCACGGCGACCGGCATGGAAGGCACGCTCACCAACTCCGGTTCGGGCAATTTCACCCTCACCGGCGCGGTCAATCTCGACGATGATGGCATCATCAACCAGACCGGCAGCGGCACCTTCACGGCGCTCTCGGTTACCAACGATGGTGCGACATCGGATGTGAACGTCTCCGACGGTACGCTTTCAACCGGAACATTCACCAACAACAGCGCCGGCGCTACGGTTGATGTGACCGGCACCGGCCTGCTCGACGTGACAGCGGGCGACTTTACCAACACAGCAGGCACCGTGACCATCGACGGGGGCGGCGAGATCCAGACCTCGGGCAACTTCGTCAATTCCGCGAACGGCGATCTGGTGATTTCCAATGGCGGTACGCTCGACACCACGGCGCTCTCCAACCTTGGTGATGTGGACGCGGGCGATGGCACCATCGACGGCGCGGTGGAGCAGGATGGCGGCACCTTCGATGTGACCGGCACGCTCACCGTGACCGGCACGGGCACCTACACTCAGACCGGCGGCACGCTGAACACGACTGGCGGGACGCTGGACGTAGACAATGCGGTGGCGCTGAACGGTGGCGCCGTGACCAACGCCGGCGCCCTCATCGGCGACACCGTCACAATCGACGGCGCGAGCGTGACCAACGGCGGCACGCTGGACTCCGAAAGCGCACAGGTGGCGCTGGTCTCCGGTTCGCTCACCAGCACCGGCACCATCGAAGGCGGCGTGGACGTGGCAGCGGGCGCAACGCTCGACAGCTCCGGCCAGATCAACGGCACCGTGGACAACGCCAGCACGCTCACTTCGCTCTCTGGCGACATCGACGGCAACCTGAACAACGAGGCGGGCGGCCAGATCACGCTCGACGGCGCGCTCGACGTGACCGGCACCTTCGACCAGCAGATCGGGGCAGGGGACGTGACCTTCGCGGGCAACAGCCTGACCGCGGGCGATGTGGACCTGAACGAGGACATCTCGGTGGATGCGGGCGGCACGCTCTCCTCCGACACCGATGTGACGCTGGTGGATGCCACGGCCACGGTGGACAGCGGCTCGACGTTGGATGCCACGGGCGATCTGAACATCGATGCCACCTCGGAGGTCGACAACAACGACGGCACGGTGACGGCGGGATCGCTGACCAACACGGGCGGCACGGTCAACACCGATGGCACCTTCACGGTCACCAATGACGTGACGAACAGCGGTGATATCAATGTCGAAGGCGGCGCCTTCGCGGCCACCAACATGAATGGCAACACCGGCACGTTCACCACCAGCGGCACGGCGAACGCCACTTTCAGTGGCAACCTGAACACCAACTCCAACACCATCGAGAATGTCGGAACCGGCACCATCTCGGCGGTGAATGCCAATGGCAACTCCGGCACGATCGAGAACACCTCGACCGGCACGATCAGCCTGAGTGGTTCGGTGAACAACAACTCCGGCACCATCAGCAACTCGGGTGGCGGGCTGTTCACGGCGACGACGGCCAACAACAACAGCAACATCATCGAGAATACCGGCGGCAGCACCATGACCCTGAGCGGGTCGGTGAACGGCAACTCCGGCACCATCACCAACGCCGACAACAGCGCGTTTTCGGCCACCTCGGCCACTGGCAACACCGGCACGATCGAGAACACCGGCTCCGGCACGATGGACTTTAGCGGCGCGGTGACCAATACCGGCGGCTCGCTCGAGCAGACCGGCTCCGGCACGATGACGGCGGCTTCGGTGACCAACAATGGCGCCGGTTCTACCGTGACGGTGACCGATGGCCTGCTCGACGTGGCCGGTGCCGTGACCAACACCAACGGCGCGATCGACGTGGCGGCCGGGGCGGAACTGGAGGCGGCCAGCCTCTCGAATGCCGCGGGCCAGACGGTCACCTCCACTGGTCTGCTGGATATCGACACCATCACCAACGAGGGCACGCTCAATGCCGAGGGCACCGGCGCGACCGCTGGCATCGACGGCGAGGTGATCAACCAGAATGGCGGTACCTTCAATGTGACCGCCTCGCTTGAAGTCTCGGGCGATGTCACCAACACCGATGGTGCGACCATCGTCATGTCGGGCGATCTCGACGTTGGCGGCGACTTCATCCAGGACGACACCGGCGGTGATGGCGGCGCGGTGACCTTCGGCGGCTTTGAGCTGTCGGCTGTCAATGCCACCATCAACACCGATTTCACCGTCGACAACGGGACGCTGACCGCGAGCGATGCGCTGACGAACGAGAGCGGCGAGACGCTGACCGTCACCGCCACAGGCGTGGTCAACACCGATACCGCCACCATCGACGGCGCGCTCGACAACTCGGGGGATTTCAATGCCACCGGCGATGTGACCATCGCGGAAGTGTCGACCAACCAAGTCGGCGGCACGCTGGATGCGGGCAACCTGACCCTGGATGGTAACTTCACCAACGCGGGCACCGTGGGCGCCGACAGCAACGTGGGCATCGTGACGAACAACGCCACGCTGACCAACGCCGGCACTGGCGTCATCAACGCCACGAGCCTTGTTAACAACGACACGGTCGACAACTCGGGCGCCATCAACGCGGCGGTGACCAACGAAGGCACCTTCAACTCTGAAGCCGGAAGCTCGATCGGCGGCGACTTCGGCAACAACGGCACCTTCAACGTCAATGGTGCCAGCACCATGACCGGCACGTTCACCAACGATGGCGACTTCCTCGATGGCGGGGCTGCGAACCTTGCCATTACCGGCGGGTTCACGAACAACGCCAACATCACGCTGGATCAGGGCGGTGGTTTCTCGACGACCGCCGGCACCACGAACAGCGGCACCATCACGGTACTCGGCGCTTCGGGCGGTGTAATCGGCGGCAACGTCAGCAGCTCGGGCAACATCGACCTGTCGAATGGCACCACGGCCGACAGCCTCTCGATCGGGGGCAACCTCGCCTTCTCCGGCGGCACGCTCTCGTTCTCGGGTGTCGATGGTGGCGGTGTGCCGGTGCAGGAAGCGATCACCGTGGGTGGCGCGGTTTCGGGTAACGTGGCGCTGAGCTTCGAAGATGTGGCCTTTACCGGCAACTTCACCAACCCGACCGACTACGTGCTGATCAATGCCTCCTCTTCGGGCGCCGATCTGAGCTTCGATGACTCGCTGATCACCGTGAACGGGGCGACCGCCTACTTTGCGGTCTATGACCCGGGCTCGGGTGACGCCTATGTGCTCTCCGACGTGAGCGCCGGTATCGGTGCGGTCGCGGGCAACATCGGCCTCGTGCAGTCGCTGATCAGCACCATCGTCAACCGCCCGTCCTCGCCCTTCGTCTCGGGCCTGGCCTATGAGGATGACGACAACTGCGGCACCGGCGCATGGGCGCGGATGACCGGGGGCTCCGCTACTGGCACCGCGCGCACCAACAACGGTGTGTCGAACTTGCCCTCGACGGTGGAGGCCAACTTTGCCGGTCTGACGCTGGGCATGGACTACGGCTGCTTCGACGTATCGGACAGCCCGTTCGACATCGCCGGCGGTGTGATCCTCGGGTACAACGAGGGTGATACTTCGCAGGATGTGTTCAACATCGACTACACCACCGGCACACCGACGCCGACCACGCTGCTCTCGACCACGAAAACGGACTTCACCCAGAGCTACGTGGGCGCCTACCTGGCCTTCGCCAAGGATGCCTACACCGCTGACGTGCAGCTCCGCAGCGAGCAGACCAAGTTCACCTTCAACAACCCGGTCCTCGTGCTCGAGGCGGATGGGGTGACCCCGGCGGCGGGCTTCTTCGACGAGGAAGTGGACAGCAAGTCGACCACGCTTTCGGCATCGCTGAGCTACTCCTACCCGCTCTCCGACAGCCTGACGCTGGTGCCCACCGGCGGCTTCGGGATCACCAAGAGCTCGACCGATGACGTGATCCTGCGCGACCCGGCCGACCAGACGACCGAAGTGGGCCGGATGGTGTTTGAAGACCACACCACCTCGATCGGCTTTGTCGGCGCCACGCTGGCCCGCACGGTCATCGGGGAGGCGGGCGACAGCGCGTGGAACCAGTTCGTCACCGCGACCTACTACAAGGACTTCTCCGATCCGCTGCAGGCGACCTACGTCACCTCGACCTCCAGCCTGCCGATCGAGACCGAGCCGCTCGGCGACTTCGGCGAGGTTTCGGTTGGTCTGAGCTACATCAAAATCCTCGATGGTCAGGTGGGCGCCGCCAAGCAACTCAACGCCTCGGCGCGGATCGACGGGCGGTTCTCGGAAGACGTGGAAGCGGTGAGCCTCACCGCGCAGATCCGGCTCCAGTTCTGACCCGGTTTGCACCCGCCTTCGGGTGGGCGTGAACCCAACGTGACAATTGGCGGGGTGCCCTTGCGGCACCCCGCTTCTTTCTGGCAAGGTGCCGGGGCATTGCCCGGGAGGTTTTGCCGGGCCTGTCAGTTATTTGTGCCTTTCAGGTTAGGACCGATCCTGCCAGTATATTGCGAAACGACCATTGGAATGCGCTGCGAGCCCTGAATGAGCTGGTTTTCTAAAGTTGCATGGAAAGAGGGGCTCTTCCTTCAGCCTCACCACTTCCAACAAAGCGACCGCTATTTTGAGAAATTGCTGGAGGCCCGCACCCGGCTGGCTTCGCCTTACCCCTGGGGCTTTTCCCAGATAGAGATTGATCGGGACGTGGCCCAGCAGATGAAGTTCGGCCTGCGGTCGGCGACCGGCATCTTTCCCGACGGCACCCCCTTCGACATGCCCGGCACTAGCCAGCTGCCGCCGCCGATCGACATTCCGGAAGGCTCGGAAGGGCAGAGCGTTTGGCTGACGCTGCCGATGGTGCAGGTGAACGGCCGCGAGGTGGGCACCGAGGATGAGGCCAGCCGCTCGGCGCGCTACAAGCTCTCGGCAGAGACGGTGGCAGACAGCACCGCCTCTATGCGGCTGGAGCAGGATATCGAAGTGGCGCATCCGCGCGTCGAGTTCGACGTGCGCAAGACCGAGAAGCCGGGCTACAACTGCCTGCGCCTCGCCCGTGTGGTCGAAGTGCGCGACAAGACCGTGATTTTCGACGAAAAATTCGCGCCGCCGGTGCTGACCATCCATGCACATCCGGTAGTGGCGGGCTGGATCGAGCGCGTGGTGGGCTGGGTCGAGACCAAGCTGGAGAGCCTTGCGCGCTACGCCTCGGACCCATCCTCGGGCGGGGGGCTTCAGGCGACCGATTACTTCATGCTGCTGGTGCTGAACCGCGAGATCGGGTTGCTGCGGCACTACCGGAACAGCAAGTACATCCACCCCGAGGAGCTGTATCAGCTGTTCCTGCGGCTGGTGGGCGAGCTCTGGACCTTCGACGAGAAGCGCCTTGCCATCGAGTACCCGCCTTACGACCAAGACAATCTCGAAGAGATCTTCGAGCCGATCACCCGCGATATCCAGCGATTGCTGAGCCGCGATGTGGGGCGCGCCGTGCGTCTCAACGTGGAAGAGCTGCGCCCCGGTTCGGGCAGCTTCATGGCCAAGGTCACCGACCGGAACCTGTTCCGCGATGCCTCCTTCGTGCTCGAAGTGGCGGCCGACAAGCCGCTCACCCAGATCCAGCAGCAGTTCCCCGCGCTCTGCAAGGTTGGACCGAACACCCAGATGAATGCTATCGTGAACAACAACCTGCCGGGTCTGGAGCTGGTGCACATGCCCACGCCGCCCCGGCAGATCCGCGCCGTCACGAGCCACGTCTACTTCAACATCGATAAGAACAACCCGATGTGGCGCGAATTCTCGACGGCCCCGGCCATCGGCCTGCACTTTGCCGGTGACTGGCCCGATCTCAAGCTGGAGATCTGGGGCATTCAGGAGAACAGGTAGATGAGCGACGAGAAGGACTCTGGCAAGACCGTGATCCGCCCGATGCCGGGCGGCGCTTTCGGTGGCCAGAAGACCACCGGACCGGGCTCGCAGAAAACCGTGATCGGCGGCTCCATGCCCGCGCAGGGCGGATGGGGCGGCGCACCGGCCTCGCCCCCGCCGGGGCAGGGCGGTGGCTTTGGCGGACAGGACAGTGGCTTTGGCGGCGGCAATGACGGCGGTGCGGGTGGCGGCGATGTCTGGGGCGGCGGCGGTGGCGGCGCAGGCCCGAGCCAAGGCGGCGGTGGCGGGTTTGGCCCGCCTCCGGGGCAGGGCGGCGGATTTGGCGGCCCGAACGATCACCAGAACGCCGGCCAGTGGATGGGCGCCAAGCCGCAGCAGGAGGGGTTCTTCCCCGAGATGCGGAAGGATGAGCCGGTTCAGCGCGCCCCGGTGAAGAAGATCAGCCTCGATGCGGCGCTCTCTGCCAAGACCTCCGGCATGTCGGCCGATGCCAACCCGATCGTGGCCTCGGCGGCCTCGCTGCTGGTGCTCTTCGGGCGGCTGCGCTCTCAGGTCGTGGACATGCACGCCGTGCCGCTGATGCAGCACGTGACCGAAGAGATCGAGGCCTTCGAGGAGAAGATGCTCGAGCATGGCGTCGACCAGACGGATGCGCTGATTGCCAAATACTGCGTTTGCGGCACCGCCGACGATATCGTGCAGAACCTGCCCGGCACCGACCGGGGCGTGTGGCTGCAATATTCGATGTCGGCGCGGTTCTTCAACAAGCGGACGGCGGGTGTTGGGTTCTTTCAGGAGGTCGACAAGGCGCTCCAGAACCCGATCCACAAGTATCACCTGCTGGAGCTGATGCTGATCTGCATGCAGCTGGGCTTCGAGGGCCAGTATCGCGCCATGCAGGGTGGCGATGTGAAGCTCGCCCAGATCAAGCGCGGCGTCTACGAGGCGCTGCGGCGGGTGAAGTCGCGCGGTGATGACGATATCTCGCCGCGGTGGAAGGGGATCGAGCTGGCGGCACGGCGCAGCTTTACCAAGGTGCCGGTCTGGGCCTATGCGATCCTTGCCTCGGCCATCCTCGCGGGCGGTTACTTCGGGATGCGGCTCATGCTCACCTCGGAGGGCTACGAGCTGACCGAGAACATGCGCAACCTGCACCCGCGCGAGATGATCGAGCTGGTGCGCCGTGACCGGGTTGTCACCCCGCCGCCGCTGCCCCCCGCGCCGCCGGACACCAGCCAGTTCGACCGGCTGAAGGAAGCCTTCGCGGGCAACGATGCGATCACGGTGGAGATCAAGGGCGACTTCATCATCGTCAAGCTCGACAACTCGATCCTGTTCGACTCCGGCAAGGCGGATGTGAAGGAAGACTTCGTTCCGCTGGGCGAGGAGATCGCGCAGGTGCTGGAAGACGAGCCGGGGCCGATCCGCTTTATTGGCCACACCGACAGCGACAAGCTCTCGGGCCGTGGCAAGTACAAGAACAATTTTGAACTGTCGGTTGCCCGCGCCAAGAGCGTGGCGGGTGTCATCACGCCGCTTCTGTCGAACGGCGATCGCGTCGAGGTCGATGGGCGCGGCGAGGATGAGCCGATTGCCTCCAATGACACGTCGGAGGGCAAGGCCCTGAACCGGCGGGTGGAGATCATGATTCAGCGCGAAGAGACGCTGGACCAACAGATTTGAGCGCGGGCGGCCCGGCCGCACGGCGCATCGGCGAGGGACGCCGGTTGAAATTCAAGCGCCCCCGGGGCGGAAGGAACGCGAGATGAAACGCTGGATCATCGGAACGCTGGTCGTCCTCTCTCTCATCCTGTGGTTCGTGGTGGTCTGGTTCGCCCTGCCGCTGGTCGGCTTTGGCGAGGCGACCCCGTTCGAGCCGGTCTGGGTGCGGGTGCTGATGATCGCCGTGGTCTGGCTCACGGTGGGCACGGTTTACCTGATCAAGTTCATCCGCCGCCGCCGTGCGGCCAAGAAGCTCGAAGAGGCCTTGACCGAGCAGGAGGTCACCGGCGACGGCGAGGTGCTTGGCGAGAAGATGACCGAGGCGATGGAGGTGCTCAAGAAGTCGAGCGGCTCCAAGTCGTTCCTCTACGATCTGCCGTGGTACATCATCATCGGCCCGCCCGGTTCGGGCAAGACGACGGCGCTGCTGAATTCGGGCGTGAAGTTTCCGCTCGCCGAGAAGGGCGAGGGCGCGGTGGCCGGCGTGGGCGGCACGCGCTATTGCGACTGGTGGTTCAGCGAAGAGGCGGTGCTGATCGACACCGCAGGCCGCTACACCACGCAGGACAGCGATGCAGAGGCCGATGGCAAGAGCTGGGCCAGCTTTCTGCAACTGCTCAAGGCGACCCGCGCCAACCAGCCGATCAACGGCGTGATGCTGGCGATCTCGCTGCAAGAGCTGATGACCGCGAGCCCGGGCGAGATCGAGACCCACGCCGAGATCATCCGCACCCGTCTCAATGAGATCAACGAGGAGCTGCGCGTCGATTTCCCGGTCTACGTGATGTTCACCAAGGCCGACCTGATCAGCGGCTTCATGGAGTTCTTCGGCTCCTTCAGCCAGTCGCGCCGCCAGAAGGTGTGGGGCCATACCTTCCAGACCGAAAGCAAGAAGGAGCAGACGGTCGAGCGGTTTGACGACGAGTACAAGGCGCTGGTGAACCGGCTCTCCGAGGAGGTCACGGACCGCCTTCAGGAAGAGCCTGACGGGATCAACCGGATCGCGATCTTCTCCTTCCCCGGTCAGGTGGCCATGCTGCGTGAGCGGCTGGGCGACTTCATGCGCGGGGTCTTTGGCCACACCCGCTACAAGGTGGCGGCCAACCTGCGTGGCTTCTACTTTACCTCGGGCACGCAGGAGGGCACCCCGATCGACCAGGTGCTGGGTGCGATGCAACGCAACTTCGGCGGCATGGCGCACGGCCAGATGTCTGGCAAGGCGAAGAGCTTCTTCCTGCACGACCTGCTGAAGAAGGTGATCTTTGCCGAGGCGGGGTGGGTCAGCACCGACAAGAGGGCGGTGCGCCGTGCCGCGATCTGGCGGTACTCGACGATCACGCTGATTGTGCTGGCGACCCTCGGGATGCTCGGCCTCTGGGGCCTGAGTTTTTACCAGAACCGCCAGCTGATCGATACGGCGGAGGCCGCGATCTCGGATTACGAGCTGGCGGCGCAGGACGAGATCAACACCGGGCGGGTGGAGGATATCGACCTGCTGCAGGTGCTGCCGCACCTCGAGATGCTGCGCAACATGCCGATGGGCTATGCCGACACCGCGACAGACACGCCGCTCAGCGAGCGCTTCGGCCTCAGTCAGCGCGGCTCTGTCCGCTCGGCGGCCAGCGTCACCTACCGGCAGGCGCTGGAGCGGATGTTCCGCTCGCGGCTGATCTTGCAACTGGAGCAGCAGCTTGAAGACTTCATCCGAACCGGCGAGGTGTTGGCGGTTTACAAGACGCTGAAGGTCTACAAGCTGCTGGGCAACCTCGCGCCGCAGAGCGATGACGAACTCATCATCGGCTACTTCCGCGACGACTGGCGCCGCAACACCTATGCCGGCACCAACCCCGAGACCCGCGCGGCACTGGAGTCGCACCTGTTGGCCATGCTGGAGCTGGACGCTGCGCAACAGCCCAGTTTCGAGCTGAACGGTGCGCTCATCGATCAGGGCGAGCGGCTGCTGGCACGGATGAACGTGGAAGATCAGGCCTACAGCCTCATCCTCGCCACCGCCGAGTTTGCCGGGATCGAGCCGTTCTCGATTGCCAACCGGGCCGGGCGCGATGCCGATTTGGTGCTGGAAGGGGTCAATGGCGAGGCGCTGGACGAGCTGGTGATCTCGCCGCTCTTCACCTACGCGGGCTTCCACGAGTTCTTCCTGCCGCAACTCAGCCAGATCGCCGACAACCTCACCAAGGACCAGTGGGTGATGGGTGAGTATGCCGCCGAGGCGCAGATCGAAGATCAGATCAAGGGCCTCGGTCCGGTGCTGCTGAAGCGCTACACGAACGACTGGATCGCCGAGTGGGACCGCGTGCTGGCCTCGGTCAAGCTGCGCCCGATGAGCGCCGACAAGCCTTCATACCAGGCCCTGGCGGCGGCCTCGGCGCCGCGCACCTCGCCGATCCTGCTGCTCACCACCGAGATCATGGAGGAGACCAGCCTCACCGCCGAATACAACAAGGGCGCAGACGAGCCGCCCGCGGGCATGGACGGTGCCGCCGATGCGGCGCAGGACGTGGCCGGGGACTTCGGCTCGCGGGCTGCGGCGGTTTTCGTCAACCGCCAGTCCGGCCTTGCGCGCATCGGTCTTGACGTAGTGTTCCGCAAAAGCCAGGAGCGGGCAGGGACCACCGGCGGTGGCGGTGGCGGGCAGGTGCGCCTGCCGGGTGCCGAGATCGAAGCTTACTATGCCGATTGGCACGACCTGATGGTCGGTGATCCGCCACAGCGCCGGATCGACTTTTTGATCCAGACGCTGGGCGATATGCAGCGCACGCTTATCACCGCCGTGGACTTCCCCGAGGTGGCCGACCGCGAGATGCCCGCCAAGCTGGGCGCGCTGAAGCAGGCCAGTTCGCGGTTGCCCAAGCCGATGGAGCGGATGATCCAGGAAGCGGTGGACGACTTCGAGGGCGATCAGGCGAACACTTCCGTGGCGCGGCTCAACGAGTTGCTGAACCAGCAGGTCACCCAGGTTTGCCAGGCGGTGATCGACAGCAAGTTCCCCTTCTCCAAGGCCTCGGCCCGCGATGTTGGCCTCGTGGACTTTGCCAAGCTCTTCGCGCCGCAGGGGGTGATGGACAGGTTCTTCCTCGAGAACCTCAGCCAATACGCCAACATCAACGGCACCAGCTGGACATGGAAAGACAGCGGCCCGCTGGCCGGCAAGCTCTCGACCTCGACGCTCAAGCAGTTCGAGCGGGCAGCGGCGATCCGCGATGCCTTCTTCCCGACCGGCGGGGGCATTCCGCAGATCGACATGGAAATCGTGCCGACCTCGCTGCATGGCGCGGTGGAGACGGCGCAGCTCACGATCAACGGGCAAGTGGTGCTGACCCGGCGCAAGGGCAACACGCCCGCAAACGTGAGCTGGCCCGGCAGCCTCTCAGGCAGCAACGTGGAGCTGGTCTTCACGCCCGAGATGCGCGGCCGCAAGTCGAACATGAGCGAGGGCGGGAGTTGGGCTTTTGTGAAGTTCCTCAACGCTGGCCGGCCCAAGGTTTCGGGCAATGTGATCGCGGTGCGCTACACCATCGACGGGCGGCACATCGCCTACAAGATGACGCTGGCGACCGATGTGAACCCCTTCTTCATGTCCGAACTCACCGAGTTCAAATGCCCGACCGGGCTCTGACGGGAGGCACCTGAGCACAGCATGCCTCTCGGTCTTTTCGGAAAACTGCCCGCCAAGGGCGACTTCATCACCCGGGCCATGCCGCCCGAGGTGCTGAGTTTCTGGGAAGGCTGGCTCGAGAAGGTCATGAGCGGGGCCAAGCACCATCTGGCGGGCGAATGGGGGCAGGTCTATGAGGCCAGCCCGGTCTGGCGGTTCTGGATTGGCCCCGGTGTCTTTGGCCATGCGATGGCGGGCGCGCTCACGGCTTCGGTCGACAGGGTGGGGCGGCAGTTTCCCCTGACGTTGGTGCTCTCGGGGATGGGGCCGCAGCATCCGGTGCCGCCGCTCTCGGACCCGATGGAAGACTGGTACGGCATGCTGGAGCGCGCGCTTCTGGCGGCCAAGTCGGCGCATTTCGATGGCGATGTGGACGGGTTTCTGGCCGCGCTGCCGGAGCCGAACGCCGCGCCCTGTGCCTTGGGCGAGGACCGGCGGAATGCCTTCTTTGCCTATGGTGAGCACGGGCTGGGACAGATGCTGGCCGACGTGCGCGACCACGATCACCAGCTTGCTGCCTTCGAGCGGAGCTATTGGTGGACGGGGGGCAACGACTATGTCGGCCCCGGAATGATCGCGCTGGACGGGATGCCCGATGCGGCGGGCTTCATGGCGATGTTGCGCGGCTTCGGGCCGCCCGCGCGGGTGCAGCAGCCTGCCGCCCCGCCGCGCCCGGCTGCAGGGGCCGTTGCTGCCAGCGCAGGGGCTGGGGCTGCTGCCGCCCGCCCGCGCGAGACCACTGTGCCGCCGCGCGACTTGATCGGCGATGCCGAAGAGGCCGAAGCCGCCGCCGCATGGGGCGCGGAGGCCTCCCGCGAGGAGTTGGCATGGGCTACGCCCTCGGACGCGGTGGATGATGCCAGTTGGACTGATGCGATCACCGGTGACGAGGCAGAAAGCCCGTTTGATGCGCCGCGCGAGGATTGGGACTTTCCGGATGCGGGTTCGGCCAAGGATACGCCGCCCGAGCCTGAGCCAGAGGTTGCGCCCGAGCCGGAGCCGGAACCCGAGCCGGAGGAAGACCTCTTCGATGCTGGTCCTGAGCCTTATGGCATCGGAGGCAGCGCGGCAGAGGGCGATATTTACGCCAGCCTGAGTGAGCCGGACGAAGAGGCAGAAGAAGCCGAGGTTGCCGTCGAGGCAGAGTCCGAAGAAACGCCGACCATGCCGCCGTCGCTGCGCGGTGGCGCGGCAGAAGAGGCGCCGGAGGCTGAGAGCGAGGCCGAGGCGGATGCGCCCGCGGAGGCGCCCGGGGCTGGGGCTGTTGTGGATGTGTCGATGGTGGTCGACGAGGATTTTGAGATTCCCGGCGACGAGGAAGAGGCCGCGGAAGCACCTGCTGAGCGCGGCCCGGTGATCGACGTGTCGATGGTTGCCGAGGACGATTACGAGATCGAGGATGATCCCGCCCCGGACGGTGAGCCGGAGGAGGCCGCCGAGCCGGTATCGGACGACGCGCAGGCCACCGAGGAGGCCCCGGAGGAGGCCGAGCCGGTGCTGGAGGCGCATGCGGAGGAGGCCGGCGGAGACGGGCCCGCCGCAGAGGAGGATCTGCCGGAAGGGGAGGACAGCCCCTTTGGCGGACCGCCGGAAGACGGGGAAGACGGTGGTTTGGGGCAAAAGAAATCGGGCCTCAGGGGGTTCTTCTCCCTGCGCGGGCGCGGGAAGGATTGACCCTTGACCGCCCGTAACAGAAACTTGGCAAACGCCGCTACACGCGAGGGCCCCGGGGACAGGGCGTTGACGCTATGAATGCAAAGCAGTTCAGGTTCGAGACCGGGGAGATCAGCCATACCGGCTATGCCCGCGACCACAACGAGGACAACCTCTACACGTTTCCCGATGGGGGCATGTGGGTTGTGGCCGACGGAATGGGCGGGCACCACGGCGGCGATTTTGCCTCGGGTGCGATCGTTCAGCACCTCGCAACCGTGGGCCGCGCAACCTCTGCCCCCGACCTTCAGGCCCGCTTCGTGGAGCGGATCACCCGCGCCAACGGCCAGATCCAGCAACACGCGATGAGCCAGGGCGCGACCATCGGCTCGACCGTGGTGTCGCTGCTGGTGTTCGAACAGCATTTTGCCTGCGTCTGGTCGGGGGACAGCCGGGTTTACCTCATTCGCGACGGTCAGCTGACCCAGCTGAGCCGCGATCACACCGAGGCCAACGAGTTGCTGGACCGGGGCGCGATCACCCCCGAGGAGGCGGCCAACTGGCCGCGCAAGAACGTCATCACCCGCGCGATCGGCGTGCATCCCGATGTGCATCTGGATCACAAATACGGCACGCTCAGAAACCGCGACACCTTCATCCTGTGCTCCGACGGGCTGACCGCCCATGTGGAAGATCATGAAATCCTTGAAATTGCACGAAAGCATCAGCCGCAGAAAGCCTGTGACATGCTGCTCGACCTGACCTTGCAACGCGGCGCGACCGACAATACCACCGTTGTCGTGGTCCGTGCCTTTGACAAGACCGAGGTCACACCGATGACGGCGATCTTCGATCTGCCGCAAGAAGGGATCTAAGGCCCAATGGCCAGCGACGAGCAGGAAAACTCGAAGCCTGACAGTCAGAAGACTGTCATCAGCACGGCGGCTCCCACCGGCGTGGCGATTGGCACGCAGATCATGGGCACCTTCGAGATCACCGAGCACATTGCCACCGGCGGCATGGGCGAGGTGTATCGGGGCTTCAACATTCACACCGAGGAGCCGGTGGCGATCAAGATCGTGCTCGCCGCCCTCGCGCATGACGAGAAGATCCTGAGCCTCTTCCAGAAAGAGGCCACGGTGCTGGGCCGCCTGCACCATGATGCCATCGTCCGCTACATGCTCTTCACCGTCGATCCGGGCATCCAGCGTGCCTGTCTGGTGATGGAATTCGTCGAGGGCCGCTCCCTCGCCGATTACTACGCCGAAGAGGGCAAGATGCCCGTCGAGGACGTGAAGACGATGATGCGCCGGGTCGCCTCGGGCCTGCAGAAGGCGCATGACCTCGGCGTGGTCCACCGCGACCTCAGCCCCGACAACGTTGTCATTCAGGACGGGCTGATCAGCCATACCAAGATCATCGACTTCGGCATCGCCAAGTCGGCCAACTTCGGTGGCGGCACGCTGCTGGGCGGGCAGTTTGCGGGCAAGTACGGCTACGTCAGCCCCGAGCAGCTGGGCCGCTTCAAGGGCGTGATCGAGGGCACCTCAGACATCTACTCGCTGGCCCTTGTGGCTGCAGCCGCCTGCCGCGGCGAGCCGATCGACATGGGCGATAGCCCGGCCGAGGCGGTGGAGCGGCGGATGGATGTGCCGGACCTCTCGGGCGTGCATGACGAGCTGCGCCCGCTGCTGGAGATGATGCTCTCGCCCGATCCGGCCAACCGGCCGGAGAGCATGGCGAAGGTGCTGGAGTACATCGACAACCCCGCCGCGCTGGCCGGGGGCGCCGCACCTTTGGGCGCGGTTCCGGGGCCGGGTGGCTCGGTGCCGCCGCAACAATCGGTGCCGCCGCAATATTCGCAGCCGCCGCAGAGCATTCCGCCACAGCAGAGCATGCCGCCGGGCGGTGGCCCGACGGTGATTTCGCAGCCGCCGCAATACGCCTTTACCACCCCGCCGCAACAGAGCATGCCACCGCAAAGCATGCCGCCGCAGGACGTGAACACCGACAGTCCCTTCCCGGGATCGGTGCCGCCGCAGCGCACCGGCGTGGGCACCACTCTGCCGCCCGCCTCCACCGTGCCGCCGCCGCAGCCGGCGGAGAAGAAGGGCAAGGGTGGCCTGATCGCGGCTCTGCTCGCGCTCGTCATCGTTGGCGGCGGGGCAGGGGCCTATTTTGGCGGCTTCATTCCCGGCGTGAACCAAGGCGGGGGCGGGACCGGCACCGAGGGGACGGATGGGACCACCGGGACGGACGGAACAGATGGCACCACGACCACGGCCGGTGGCGATGGCACCACCACAACGGGCTGCGCTGGCACGGTGCGGTTTGACGATAGCGGCAACCCGATCGACGATTGCGACGACGGCACCGATGCGACTGATGGTGGTGACACGACCACCGCAGACGGGGGCGACACCACCCCAACGACCGATGGTGGCGATACGACAACGGCCGACGGGGGTGATACGACGACGACCGCCGATGGCGGCGATACCACCACGGACGGGGGCGACACGACCACCGCCACTGATGGTGGGGATGACACCACCGATGGCGGCGACACCACGACCACGGCGGATGGTGGCGACACCACGACCGATGGCGACACCACGACCGATGGCGGCGATACGACCACCACGGCCGACAACACCACCGACACAGATGGCACGGATACGACCGATGGCGCCAACACCACCGCCCCGCCGGATCAGCTGGCAGGCGGCGAGATCGGCCCCGTCGATGACAGCCTGAGCGCCACTGAAGGCACGGTGATTGCCAGAGAAGAGACCCCGACCACGCCGGGGCAGATCGACTTTGGCACCATCGGGCGAATGATCTCTTGGGTGAACAGCTATTCCACCCCGCTCTGCGTGCATGTCGGCATCCGCTCGGCGGTGCCCGACGAGTTCGAGATCGAAGGCTATGCCACCTCGGTCGACCCGCTCTACGAGCTGCTCACCGCCTTCCGCGAGGAGTTCGACACCGATCCCAAGATCGGCGCGCGGCTGGTGGATGACAGCCAGTGCTCGGTGGTGACCTTCGTGAAGAACATCACCCGCTCCGAGGCCCGACCGCCAGCGCTGAAGCTCGACCGGGACGTGCTGAAGGCGGGCGATCCGATCCGTGGGACCATCGACCTGATCGAAGGCCGCACCATTACGCTCTTCCTGATCGACAGCCGGGGCGGCGCCTATAACCTCACCTCGCGGCTGAAGCCGCAGGAGGATGGCACTGCGACCTTTGCGCTGGCGCTGCGCCCGCAGGGGGCGGATGACCGTGAGATCGTGCCCTACCTGATGCTGGCCATCGCGACCGAGAACAAGATTGGCAGCGCCGATACGCAGGCAGGCACGCCGACCAGCAGCCTGATGCCGATCATCCAGGCAGAGATCCGTCAGCGTGGCACTGCGGAGCAGAATGCCGCTTCGGCTGCCCTTGGATACTTCCGCTTCGACGACGACGCACAATAGGGGCCGCCTGCGCGGCGGCTGTTCAATGGCGCGCCTGCGACGCATTCCATGTTTTGCCGGGCGCTCCGTGGCGGGCTGTGCGCGCCGCCACGAGGCTTGATCTTGCCGGCGCGGGCAGGGAAAAGGGCGGGGCGACGCGGAGGAACATATGGCAAAGCGCATCTACATCCTGAACGGCCCCAACCTGAACCTGCTGGGCAAGCGCCAGCCGGAGATTTACGGCCACGAGACCCTCGATGACGTGACCGAGGCCTGCCGCAAGGTGGCGGGCAAGGTGGAGATCCGCGCCGAGCAGAGCAACTACGAGGGCGGGCTGGTGGAGCTGATCCACGAGGCGCGGCAGGACGGGCTGGGCATTGTGCTTAACGCCGGAGCCTATACCCACACCTCGGTGGCGATCCTCGATGCGCTGAACACCTTTGAGGGGCCGGTGATGGAGGTGCATATCTCCAACGTCCACAAGCGCGAGAGCTTCCGGCACCACAGCTACATCTCGCTGAGGGCCGATGGCATCATCGTGGGCTGCGGCACGCAGGGCTACGAGCTGGCGGTGAGCCGCATCCTGCGGATGACCGGCGAGGGCTGAGGCGGGTGGCTGGAGAGTTCAAGGTCATCCCGGCGGGGGAGGCGGCGCGGCCTGTCATCGCCAACCTGCTCCAGCTCTATCTTTATGACATGGCGCCCTACTTCGGTGCCCGGGTCAATGCGGCGGGGCGCTATGACCATGACATCCTCGAAGAGGCATGGGCGCACCCCTATCTCTTTACGCTGGAGGGCGCTCCTGCGGGCTTT
Source organism: Vannielia litorea (assembly GCF_019801175.1). Classification (NCBI taxonomy): domain Bacteria; kingdom Pseudomonadati; phylum Pseudomonadota; class Alphaproteobacteria; order Rhodobacterales; family Paracoccaceae; genus Vannielia; species Vannielia litorea. The sequence continues at coordinate 1,951,806 of NZ_JAHVJR010000001.1, read as the reverse complement.
GCCCTGATCACCCGTGAGTGCACCATCCGCGAGCGCGGCCCCTGCTGGTATGTCGCCGAGTTCGGGATCCTGCGGCCCTATCAGGAGCGCGGCCTCGGGCGGCGGGCGTTTCAGGCGCTGCTGGAGGCCAATCCCGGTGAGTGGGAGGTTACGTGGTATGACGGCAACCGCCCTGCCAGCGCCTTCTGGCCACGGGTGATCCCGCAGGCTGGGCGCGAGGAGCACCGGTTGCAAGTGAACGGGATGGATTGGACCTCGGTCGCCTTTAACGTCTGAAGGCTAAACGGCCTCTGACCCGATCCGGAGCGCGAAGCCTGCCGCCTTCAGCGCGGCGGTGATCTCTTCCACATGGCCTGCGTCGCGCGCCTCGATCACCACCTCGAGTTCGGCCTGCTTGAGCGCCACCGATTGCATCATCCGCTGGTGGATCACCTCGACCACATTGGCGCCCGCCTCGCCGATGATGGCGGCGATCTGGGCGAGCTGGCCGGGGCGGTCATCGAGCTTGAAGATCAGCCGGGTGATGCGCCCATCGCGCACGAGGCCGCGCAGGATGAGGGTGGAGAGCATCCGGCTGTCGATGTTGCCACCGCAGACGACGAGGCCGACCTGCTGGCCCTTGAAGCGCTCGGCGTTCTTCTTGATCACAGCGAGGCCCGCACCCGCCGCGCCCTCGGCCACCAGCTTCTCGTGCGAGAGCAGATCGAAGACGGCGTCCTCGATCTCGGCCTCGGTGGCGAGGTCGATCCGGTCGACTGTGCGGCGGATGATCTCGATATTGGCGGGGGAGGGCGCGCGGACGGCGATGCCCTCGGCGAGGGTTGCGCCGAGGGTCTGGCCCGGGTGGCCCTCGACCGCCGCTTTGACCGCGTCGAAGGCCTCGGCCTGCGCGCCCACCACATGGACCTCGGGCTTGAGCGCCTTTGCCGCCGTGGCCATGCCCGCGATCAGCCCGCCGCCGCCCACGGGCACGACGATGGTATCGAGCTGCGGGTTCTGCTCCAGCATTTCGAGCGCCACGGTGCCTTGGCCTGCGGCGACCACAGGGTCATCGAACGGGTGGATGAAGGTCAGCCCGCGCCTGGCGGCCAGATCAAGGGTGAAGGCCACGCTCTCGTCAAACCCGGTGCCGTGGAGCACGACCTCGGCGCCGAAGTCGCCGGTGCGCTTGACCTTGTTGAAGGGCGTGCCCTCGGGCATGACGATGACGGAGGGGATGCCGAGCCGGGTGGCGTGATAGGCCACGCCCTGCGCATGGTTGCCCGCCGAGCAGGCGATGACGCCCGCCGCGCGCTCGGCCTCTGTCAGCGTCAGCAGCTTGGCGAGAGCCCCGCGGGCCTTGAAGGCGTTGGTATGCTGGAGGTTTTCCAGCTTCAGGTAGAGCTCCAGACCCAGCATCATCGAGAGCCGGGCGGCGCGCACCAGCGGGGTGCGCACCGTGTCGGGCGCAATGGCGGCGTGGGTCTGGCGGATGAGGTCGGCGGTCAGGTCCATGGGCTGCGTGTCCTTCCGGGGGTGCGGGAGGGGTGGACCCGGCCTGCGCCAATGTCAACGCATCAGCGGCAGATCAGCGGTGTATTAAGGGCGCATTACCCCGGCAGGCGCACCACCATTTCGATCTCGATCTTCAAGTCTGGCCCTGCCAGCGCAGCCACGCCGATGCCGGTGATCGAGGGAGCCGCGCCCTCAAGCCATGCCAGCACGAGTGGAAAGCTCTCGCCCATTGCCGCGTCATCGAGGCCCACCACGTAGAGCCGCAGCATGGCGATATCGGCGGGGCTGGCGCCAAGGTCGGCCAGCGCGGCGGCGCAGTTGGCCAGCGCCGCCTCGGTCTGAGCTGCGAGGCCTTCCGGGACCGGCGCACCGCCGGGCAGGGCGGCGACCTGGCCGGAGACGAAGGCCATGCGGCCCGGCTCCACCACCGAGATTTGGGAATAGCCCAAAGCGGTGCTGTCGGGCATGGCGGCGGGGTTCAGGCGGGTGATCGGGGCGGGCATGAGGCATCCTTTCGTTGCGTTACCCCAGCATTTGGATAGGGCGCGGCAAAGCGCACGCGGCCTCCTGACAGGGCATGTCAGCAGGCTGTGGGTTCACAGCGCGCGCAACTTTCATGCAAAGGGCGGCGGTGCTGCGCCGCATTTGTGCGTGGGGAACACCTGTGCCGAAAGCACGCAAAATTGCCCAAAATTCTCGCAAATGCCCATTGTAATGCCGCCCGACGCTTGTTTTAGTCTGGGGTCACAGGGAGCGGTTGCCTGGGGAGGCGACCGGAAAAACCAGACAAAGGAGCGGCCTTGCTAGATCAGTCCGCCGATGGCGCCTTCGTAGAGTTCGAACGCGTCCAGAAGAGTTACGACGGCGAAACGCTTGTCGTGAAGGATCTCAACCTTTCGATGCCCAGGGGCGAGTTTCTGACGATGCTCGGCCCGTCAGGCTCGGGCAAGACCACCTGCCTGATGATGCTGGCCGGCTTCGAGACGGCGACCCACGGCGACATCCGCCTCGCGGGCAAGCCGATCAACAACATCCCGCCGCACAAGCGCGGCATCGGCATGGTGTTTCAGAACTACGCGCTGTTTCCGCATATGACGGTGGCCGAGAACCTCTCGTTCCCGCTCGAAGTGCGGGGCATGAGCGCCAGCGAGCGCGAGGGCAAGATCAAGCGCGCGCTCGACATGGTGCAGATGGGGGCCTTTGGCGGCCGCCGTCCGGCGCAGCTTTCGGGCGGTCAGCAGCAGCGTGTGGCCTTGGCCCGCGCGCTGGTGTTCGAGCCGGAGCTGGTGCTGATGGACGAGCCGCTGGGCGCGCTCGACAAGCAACTGCGCGAGCACATGCAGTTCGAGATCACGCGGCTGGCGCATGAGCTGGGGATCACCACGGTTTACGTAACCCACGACCAGACCGAGGCGCTCACCATGTCGGACCGCGTGGCGGTGTTCGACGACGGGCGCATCCAGCAGCTTGCGCCGCCGGACGAGCTTTACGAGGCGCCGCAGAACAGCTTCGTGGCCCAGTTCATCGGTGAGAACAACACGCTCGAGGGCGTGGTTGCCGAGCTGAAGGACGGGATCGCCATGGTCAAGCTCGATGGCTCCGACGCGGTGATCGAGGCCAAGGCGGTGAACGTCGACAAGGTCGGCGACCGCACCCGCGTGTCGATCCGCCCCGAGCGGGTGGAGACCAACCCCGACCGCTTGCAGGACAACGCCCATACACTTCAGGCCGAGGTGCTGGAGTTCATCTACATGGGCGACATCTACCGCACCCGCCTGAAGGTGGCGGGCAACGAGAATTTCGTGGTGAAAACCCGCAACGCGCCTGATGTGGCGCGGATGACACCGGGCCAGACGGTTCAGATCGGCTGGCTCCCCGAGGATTGCCGCGCGCTCGACGCCTGAGCGACGCGGCTCGCGGCCCTGCCTGCCCGGGGTGGGGCGCGGACGATAAAACACGGGCATGACAACAAGGAGTGCATACGCATGACCATGAAGAAAACCATTCTGGCGACGACCGCCCTGACCCTCGTGGCAGGCGGCGTGGCCGCGCAAGACATGGCCGACAGCATGACTGTCGTCTCCTGGGGCGGCGCCTATCAGGCCTCGCAGCAGAAGGCCTACACCGAGCCCTATCTGGCCGCGAATGACGGCGTTTCCGTCACCTGGGATGAAAGCTCCCCCGAGGCCGTGGCCAAGCTGCGCGCCATGAACGAGGCCGGCAACATCACCTGGGATCTCGTCGACGTGGAAGCCGCCGACGCCATCCGCCTGTGCGACGAAGGCCTCGCGATGGAGTATGACCCCGAGGAGCTGGCTGCCTCTCCCGATGGCACCTCTGCCGAGGATGACTTCGGCGATATGCTGGTGAGCGACTGCTTCATCCCCCAGATCGTGTTCTCGACAACCTTCGGCTACCGCACCGACATGGTGCCTGAGGGCGTTGAGCCGCCGACCGGCGCCTGCGACGTGTTCGACCTCGAGAAGTACCCGGGCAAGCGCGCGCTGAACAAGCAGCCGATCGCCAACATGGAGTGGGCGCTGCTCTGCGACGGCGTGGCCTACGATGACGTGTACGACGTGCTCGAAACCGACGAAGGCCAGGCACAGGCCTTTGCCAAGCTCGACACCATCAAGGACGAGACCATCTGGTGGTCGGCTTCCGCCGAACCGATCCAGATGCTGGCTGACGGCGAGGTCTTCATGGGCTCCGCCTACAACGGTCGCCTGTTCTCGGCCATCGTCGAGCAGGACCAGCCGATCGGCATGGCCTGGGATTGGCAGATGTTCGACATCGACGGCTGGGTCGTGCCCGCCGGTCTGCCCGAGGATCGTCTGGCCCGTGTGAAGGACTTCCTGTTCTACGCCACCGACACCCAGCGTCTGGCGGATCAGGCCAAGTACATCTCCTACGGTCCGGCCCGCGCGTCTTCTGCCCCGCTGGTGGGTCAGCACGCCGAGCTCGGCATCGAGATGGCACCCCACATGCCGACCGATCCGAACAACGCGGAGAACACCTTCGTGAACAACTACAGCTGGTGGGCTGACTACCGCGACGATCTGGACGCCAAGTTCCAGGCCTGGCTCGCGCAGTAACACCTGCACCGGGTGGGTCTAGCCCACCCTACAGCATCGGGCGGTCCCTCAGCGGGGCCGCCCCACCAAGAACACTAGGGGGACGACCATGCCCAAGGGCTACATCATCGGCCATATCGTCGTGAACGATCCGGAAGGCTACAAGGCCTACGTCACCGGCGACACGCCCATCCTCAAGGCTCATGGCGCGCGCTTCCTTGTCCGTGGCGGCAAGTCCGAGGCGCCGGAGGGCGATGTGCCCGAGGGCCAGCGCCATGTGGTCTTCGAGTTCGACTCATTCGAGGCCGCCAAGGCCGCCTATGAAGACCCTGCCTATCAGGAGATCTCGCTGATCCGGAAGGCCACCGCCGAGAGCACGATTATCCTCGTTGAAGGGCACACGGATGTCTGATGTGCCCGCCGCAACGCCGCAGGACGAGACCGACGCCGCAGGTCGGCTTGTCGCCGCAGACGGCACCCCGCTGAAGCGCAGCCTCGCGCGCGCCCTGCGCCGCCAGAAGCTGCGCGCGCTTTTGCTGATCGCGCCGCTGCTGCTGTTCATCCTGCTGACCTTCATCGCGCCCATCGCCGACATGCTGTTCCGCTCGGTCGAGAACGACATCGTCAGCCGCACCCTGCCAGAGACGGTGGAGACGCTGGAAGAGTGGGATTATTCAAGCGGCGAGCTGCCCGATGACGCGGCCTACCTCGCGCTCTACCGCGACCTTTCGGTCGCCACCGAATACAAGACACACACCCGCCTCGGCTCCCGCCTGAATTACGAAACCTCGGGCATCTCCTCGCTCTTCCGCAAGACCGGCCGGGGCGTGGAAGACATGGGCGAGCTGTATCAGGACCAGTTCGAGGATCTCGACGCGGCGTGGAAAGAGCCTGAAACATGGGCCCGGCTGATGGCCTCGGAAGAGTGGCTCGCCGCGGAAGACCGCGCGGCCACGCCGCTGGAGCTGCGCGACGGGATCGCCGGGGCGCTGCCCAACACCGCCCGCGCCTATGAGCAGTTCGCGGAGTTCACGCAAAACGAGGATGGCGACGACCCGGCCGAGGAAGACCCCTGGGCCTATGTCTACGCCATGCTCTGGCTCGACCTGACCGGCCCGGTGCAGATGGATGCCTACCAAGGCCCCGACGCGGCCCTGCTGGAAGCCGCCGCCGAGGCGGCACCCGGCTTCGAGAGCCAGACGTGGCGCGCGGGCTTTGCCGACATCGACAACGACTGGGAGGATGTCGAGGTCTGGGGCACGATCAAGGCCTACTCGGGCGAGTTCACCTCGGGCTACTTCCTCAACTCGGTCGACCTGCAACTCACGCCAGAGGGCATCGAGAAGCAGGACGAGAACCAGCGCATCTATCTCAAGCTGTTCTGGCGCACGATCGTCATGTCTCTCGCAATCACCTTCAGCTGCATCCTGCTGGGCTACCCGGTGGCGTGGCTGCTGGCCAACCTGCCGATGCGGGTGAGCAATGTGCTGATGATCCTCGTGTTGCTGCCGTTCTGGACTTCGCTTCTGGTGCGGACCAGCGCGTGGAAGGTGCTGCTGCAACAGCAGGGGGTGATCAACGATATCCTCGTCTGGATCGGGCTCATATCCGATGCCAACCGTTTGGTGATGATCAACAACGTCACCGGCACGATCATCGCGATGACGCATATCCTGCTGCCCTTCATGATCCTGCCGATGTACTCGGTGATGCAGACCATTCCGCCGAGCTACCTGCGTGCGGCAAAATCGCTGGGCGCGACCAACTGGGTGGCCTTCTGGCGGGTCTATTTTCCGCAATCGGTGCCAGGCATCGGGGCGGGGTCGATCCTCGTGTTCATCCTTGCCATCGGCTACTACATCACGCCCGAACTGGTGGGCGGGACCAAGGGGGTCTTTATCTCGAACCGGATCGCCTACCACATCTCGACCTCGCTCAACTGGGGCCTCGCGGCCGCGCTGGGCACGATTCTTCTGGCAGCGGTTCTGCTGCTCTACTGGGCCTATGACAAGATCGTGGGCATCGACAACGTGAAGCTGGGGTAGGGCAGATGGCAGTTCCAACATATGCAACGACGGGCCAGCGGATCTGGTATTACGGCTTCCGGGTGATCTGCGGGCTGATCTTCTTCTTCCTGATCGCTCCGATCCTCGTGATCATTCCGCTGAGCTTCAACGCCGAGGACTTCTTCACCTTCACGCCGGAGATGCTGAGCTTCGATCCCGAGGGATACTCGCTGAAGCACTACCGCGACTTCTTCACCAACTCCGACTGGCAGCAGGCCCTGCGCAACTCGGTGAGCATCGCGCCGGTGGCGACGCTGCTTTCGGTTGGTTTCGGCACGCTGGCGGCCATTGGCCTTTCGTCCGAGCATGTGCCGTTCCGCCGGGCGATCATGGCGATCCTGATTTCGCCGATGATCGTGCCGCTGATCATCTCGGCGGCGGGGATGTACTTCTTCTACTCCCGCGTCGGGCTGCAGGGCACCTACGTTGGCGTCGTGCTGGCGCATGCGGCGCTGGGCATTCCCTTCGTCATCATCACCGTCACGGCCACGCTGGTAGGCTTCGACCGCTCGCTCACGCGGGCGGCGGCCTCGATGGGCGCGGACCCGGTGCGCACCTTCTTCAAGGTGCAGATGCCGCTGATCCTGCCCGGCGTGATCTCCGGTGCGCTCTTTGCCTTCATCACCAGTTTCGACGAGGTGGTGGTGGTGCTCTTCGTGGGCTCCGCAGGGCAGAAGACGCTGCCGTGGCAGATGTTCATCGGGCTGCGCGAGCAGATCTCGCCGACCATCCTTGCCGTGGCCACGCTTCTGGTGGTGATCTCCATCGCCCTGCTGGCAAGTGTCGAGATGCTGCGGCGGCGGAGCGAGCGCCTCAGGGGAATGTCACCCGGCTGAGCTTTCGGACTGGGGGTTTCACACCCCCAGACCCCCGTGGAGATATTTCCGGCAAGAAAATGCACGACGCGTGGGGACAATTTGAATCGAATTGTCCATTTTCTTGCTAAAAGTACCCGAATGAATCTTACGGCAGCAGCGTGAGCCAGCCCCAGGCGGTGAGCATCGTAAGGCCGGTGGCGAAGAGCACCGCAGTGGCGGCCACGCGTTTGGCGCGATCATACATGTTGGCGAAGATATAGGCGTTCACGCCCGGTGCCATTGCGGCGGTGATGGTGGCCGAACGCAGGCCGGGGGTGTCGACCCCGGTGAGATGGGCGAGGCTCCATGTGATGGCCGGGTGCAACCCGAGGGCCAGCAGGCAGACCATCAGCGCCACGCGGATATCGCCCTCGGGGCGGTAGCGGTAGAGCACGCCGCCGAGCGCGAAGAGCGCGGCAGGCAAGCCCGCGCGGGCGATGAGATCGGCCGCGTCCATAATAACAGCCGGCACCGGCAGGCTGGTCACGTTGACGGCGAGACCGGCGAGGATGCCGATGATGAAACCGTTGCGAAACACGTTGCGCGCCACGCGGCCGGGCAGGGCGGAGAGGGGCGCCTCACGGGCGCGGGCGAACTCCATCACTACGATGCCGGCGGTCAGCAGAACGGGGGCGTGCAGGGCGATGATGGCGTAGTTGCCGGTCAGCGCTTCCTCACCATAGGCGCGCTCGGTGATCGGCAGGCCCAGCAGCAGCGAGTTGGAGAAGAGGCAGGCGAAGCCGATCACGACCGAATCTTCCCACTCGCGTTTGAAGATAAACCGCGCCCCCGCGATGCCTGCGGCGAAGCTGACGAAGGCGCCGGCATAAAACGACAGCAACAGCGCCGGTTGGAAGCTCGCCGCCAGATCGAGCCGGGTCATGGCGGCGAAGAGCAGGAGCGGGATCGAGAAGTTCTGGGCGAAGCCCATCAGCAGATCGGTCGCCTCGGGCTTGAAGTTCAGCTTCCAGACCGCGAGGTAGCCGAAGCCGATGACGAGGAAGACCGGAAGTATGACCGAAGTGAGCGCGCTCATGCCGGCAGGCTCAAGACCATGCCGTCATAGGCAGGGGTCACATGGGCTGGGGTCTCGGCCTCGACGGCGGCGTAATCCATGTCGATGTGCATATTGGTGAGCACGGCCTGCCGGGGCGCGGCGCGTTCGATCCACTCCAGCGCTCGGGCGAGGTGCACATGGGAGGGGTGGGGCGCGCGGCGAAGCGCATCGAGCACCCAGATGTCGAGGTCTTGCAGCGCGAGCCAAGCGGCATCGGGGATGTCGGACACGTCCGGCAGGTAGGCCAACCCGCCGATGCGAAAGCCGAGCGCGTCGATCCGGCCATGCTCTACCTCGAAGGGCGAGAGGGTGATCGGCCCGCCTGCGCCATCTACGATGAACGGCCCGTCGATAGCTCGCAGGTCGAGAATGGGCGGATAATCGGAGCCGGGCGGTTGCACGAAGGCATAACCGAAACGAGCGATCAGATCATCGGTGGTGGCGCCATCGGCCCAGACCTTCACCCGGTTGCGCATGTTGTAGACGATCTGGCGCAGGTCATCGAGGCCGTGGGTATGGTCGGCATGAGCATGGGTGAAGGCGACGCCATCGAGCGCGCCGACCTTGGCATCGAGCAGTTGCGCGCGCAGGTCGGGAGAGGTGTCGATCAGCACGCGCGTGGTGCCCTCGGGGCCGTCACGCTCCACCAGCAGGGAGCAGCGGCTGCGGCGGTTGCGGGGCTCGTTCGGGTCGCAATCGCCCCAATTGTCGGGCAAGCGCGGCACGCCGCCCGAAGAGCCGCAGCCGAGGATGGTGAAGCGATAGCTCACGCGGCGACCTTGCTGAAGAGCCGCTCGAAGTTGGCCTCGGTGGCGGCGGCGAACTCTTCATAGCTGAGGCCGAAGACCTCTGCGCCGACCTTGGCGGTATGGGCGGTATAGGCGGGCTCGTTGCGTTTGCCGCGGTGGGGCGGGGGGGCGAGGTAGGGGCTGTCGGTTTCCACCAGCACACGGTCGAGCGGGGCGGCGGCGAAGATATCGCGCAGCTCTTGGCTCTTGGGGAAGGCGGCGATGCCGGACATGGAGAGATAGAAGCCGAGGTCGAGCGCGGCCTTTGCCAGCTCTGCAGAGGAGCTGAAGCAATGCATGACGCAGCTGTAGGGGCCATCCTCGTAGCCCTCGCGCAGGATGGCGGCCATGTCGTCATCGGCGGCGCGGGCGTGGATGATCAGCGGCAGGCCGGTCTCGCGGGCAGCCTCGATGTGGAGGCGAAGCGAGACCTGCTGAACCTCGGCGCTTTCGGCGGTGTAGTGATAATCGAGTCCGGTCTCGCCGATGCCGACGCATTTAGGGTGGGCGGCGGCGGCCTTCAGCTCATCTACGGTGATCAGCGGCTCGCCCTCCACGCTCATCGGGTGGATGCCGAAGGCGTGGAAGACCTGATCGTAAGTCTCGGAAATCGCCTGCACATTCGCCAGCCCGGCCCGCTTGGTGCAAATCGTCACCATCCGGCCCACCCCTGCGGCCTTGGCCCGGTCGATGACCTCGGGCAATTCGCCCTCGAAGTCGGGAAAATCGAGGTGGCAATGGCTGTCGGTGATGATTGGGGGCATTGGGCTCGGGCTTGGGTGGTTTGGCTCAGAGCCGCATGGAGGCGGCGGCGTCCGAGATCTTGAGGCAGATATCCGTGATGAGGGCCGGGGCGTCAAGGTTCACCGCCGCGCCAGCGCGGGCGCGGGCACCGAGCGTGGCGGCCAGTTCGGCCCATGCGCGGGCGCGTGTGGTATCGGGGGCGAGGCGGGCGAGCAGGGCGGCCTCGCCGGGCGCGGCCTCTGGCGCGGGTGGGCCGAGCGCGCCGGTGCGGGCGGTGCGGGCCAGCAGGGTGTCGATCAGGCGCACGGTGAGGCGGAAGCGGTCGGCGGCATCGCGCCCGCCGCATTTGGCCGCCAGCGCGAGCGTGGCGGGGCGGTCGAGCCGGGGCAGGTCGCGGAAGAGCGCGACCAGGGCGGCGTAGAGCGTGAGGCCTTCATCGTCGATGAGTTGCAGCGCGGTGGCGACCGAGCCCTCGGAGAGCGCGGAGAGCGCGGCGCGTTGCACCGGGTCTTCCGGCGGCTCCGCCCCGGCGCCGCGCAGGGCGGCGGTGAGTGAGGCCTCGGAGAGCGGCGCACAGGGCAGGATCTGGCAGCGCGAGCGGATGGTGGGCAGCAGCGAGGCAGGCGCGTGGGAGATGAGCAGGAGAACGGTGTTTTCGGGCGGCTCCTCGAGCACCTTCAGCACTGCGTTGGCGGCGGAGGCGTTCATCTCGTCGACGGAGTCGATAAGCACCACGCGCCGGGCCTTCTCGGCGGCGGAATAGGCGAAGAAACGCTTCAGCTCGCGTGTGCTCTCCACGTCGATCACGGTCTTGAACCGGGCGGGGGCGGGCTTTTCCACCCATTTGCGGCGGAGCAGCATGAGGTTGCCCTCGGAGCCTGCGGTGATACGGCGGGCAACCGGGTGGTTTGGGTCGACCGCTAGGGTCTCTGGCTTGTCCGGCTCCCCGAAGAGACCGCCACCGTCATCGAGAGGCTGCGAAATCAAGAAGCGGGCGATGCGCCAAGCGAGAGTCGCCTTGCCGATGCCGCGCGGCCCGGTAATGAGCCAGGCGTGGGGAAGGCGGCCGGAGTTGAAGGCGGCGAGAAAGCGGGCCTCGGCCTCTTCCTGCCCATAGAGGGTTTCGGTGTGGCGCGGGTGCGGGTAGTCGCCGAGGCGGTCGGCCTCGGGTAGCTCTTCGGCCACGCCAAGGGGCGCGGCGCTCATCGCATATGCTCCCGGACGGCGGTGATGACATCGGCAGTGATCGCCTCGGCGGGGCGGCCCGCGTCGATCAGGCGGCAGCGGGCGGGGTTGGCCTCGGCCAGCGCGAGGAACCCGGCACGGAGCTTCTGCTGAAAGGCGAGGCCCTCCTCCTCGAAGCGGTCCTCGCCTGAGGCGCGGGCGAGGCCACGGGCCAGCGCCACCTCCGGGTCCATGTCGAGAATGAGGGTGAGATCCGGCTCGCGCCCGATGGCGAGGGCGTGCAGCGCGTCGACGAACTCCCGTAGCTCGCCCCGTGCGGCGCCCTGGTAGACGCGGGTTGAATCGGCGAAACGGTCGGAGATCACCACCTTGCCCGCGGCGAGGGCGGGGGTGATGACGCGCTCCAGATGGTCGCGCCGCGCGGCGGTGAAGAGCAGCGTTTCTGTCTCGCCAGACCAGCGGTCCGGCGCGCCTTCCACAAGTAGGCGGCGGATCTCCTCGGCCCCTGCGGAGCCGCCGGGTTCGCGGGTGAGCACCACCTCGCGGCCCTCGCTCTCGGCCCACGCGCCAAGCGCCCGCGCCTGGGTGGATTTCCCGGCGCCGTCAATCCCTTCGAGGGTGATGAAAAACCCGTGAGGCTGCGTCATGCGCGGACGTTATACCGAGGCTCTGGCAGGCGCAAACTGCTCGCCAGAGGAGATTTGAGGCCTCCGGCGGGAGATGTTTGGAGTAAGAAAATGGGCCGGGCGATGCGTGCTGCATTTTCTTGCTGAAAATACGCCAGCGCCCGGCCTCAAACCGCGCAGCAGGCGCGCTGGAAAGCGTTGACTGCGGAACGGGAGGCGGGACGCGTCCCGCCGCCTCGAGGCGCGCTATTCTATTGCGGCGCGGCCTGCCCCGCGAACTGCTTCATCAGCACGCCAGCCGCCGTTTTGATCCGGGGCAGGAACCCGCCTTTGGGGATGTCGCGCTCAGCCACCAGCGGCACGGTGATCGCCTCCATATCGGGCAGGGTCACGGTGAGGCTGGCGACCTCGTCGCCTGCCGCCACAGGCGCGCGCAGCGGGCCTTCGTAGCTGACTTCGGCTTCCAGCCGGTCCTGCGCCAGCGCGGGCATGAGCACGTCGAGATCATTGGCCAGCACGAGGCCCACGCGCGGCTCCGCGCCCATCCAGACAGGTGCTTCGGCGATACGGGTGCCCTCATCGGCCACGGTCTTCTGAACGAACTGGCGGAAGGCCCAGTTGACGATATTGATCGCCTCCTGCTTGCGGGCATCCTCGGAAGGCAGGCCGGTGATGACGAAGACGATCCGGCGGTTGCCCTGCTTGGCCGACCCCACGAGGCCATAGCCCGCTTCGGTGGTGTGGCCGGTCTTCAAACCGTCCGCCCCGATTCCGAGCTTCAGCAGCGGGTTGCGGTTGTTGTGATTGGTCGGCACCCGCCCGTCGAACTCAAACTTCTCCATGCCGAAGTAGCCGTAATATTCGGGGAACTCGCGGATCAGCCGCAGTGCCAGAATGCCGAGGTCGTGCATCGACATGCGCTGCCCCGGGTTGGGCCAACCGCTGGCGTTGGCGAAGGTGGAATTTTCCATGCCCAGATCGCGGGCACGCTCGTTCATCAGCCGGGCAAACCCGTCTTCGGTGCCGGCCAGCCCTTCGGCCACCACGACGCAGGCGTCATTGCCCGATTGCACCACGATCCCCTGGATGAGTTGTTCGACAGAGGGCCTGTCAGTGGTGTTCAGGAACATCGACGAGCCGCCCATGTTCTTGGCGCGCTCGCTGACAGTGAACGTGGTGTCCAGCGTTACCCGCCCGTCGCGGAGGGCCTCGAAGAGCATGTTCAGCGTCATCAGTTTTGACATGCTGGCCGGGGGCAGGGCGGTGTCGGCGTTTTTCGACAGCAGGATCGTGCCGGTCGTTTCGTCGACCACCCAGGCCGAGGTGGCGCGGGTCTCGAAGGCGGCGGCGGCGGTGGTTGCGGCGGCGATCACCGCGGCGGCGATCAGGGTTGCGAGGCCGTGGAGGCGAAGCATGGGGGCGGATGTCCTTTCCTGTCCGGCCCCGGCGTGAGGGTGCCGGGGGTGGTGCAGGGCGGGAGTGGCTGTTTTGGCTGAGTCCCGCCTCAGTTCGTCACAAAATACGCATCCTGGAAGCCCATCGCCTTAACTTTTTCGAGAAGCACCGCGCGATCGGCGGCACTATGCGCAGGGCCGATCACAACGCGCCAGAAGGTCTTTCCAGCGGACTGCTGCTCGTAGACGGTGGGCACCACACCGGACTTGCGCATGTTGGCAGCGGTGCGGTTGGCGTTTTCCTCGACCGAGAAAATCCCGATCTGAACGTAGTTCTTGCCGCCCGAGGGCTTGGGGCCTGCGGCCTTGGGCGCCGCTGCGGTCGCGGCGGCTGCCGTGGGCGCCAGCGGGGCGGCGGAAATCTCTGGTGTGGCCACGCCGGCGGGCGCCGTGGGGGGGGCCGCATCGGGGGCGGCAGCGATGGTCGCATCGGCCTTGGCGCGCTGCGATTTCTTGCCCTTCAGGCGCTGCCAGAAGCCCTTCTTGGCCTTTTCCGGCTGGGGTGTCGGGGCGGCTGCCGTCTCGATGGCCGCATCGGCCCCAGCGGTTCCGGTGCCTTCGGCGGCGGCAATAGCAGCCTCAGCGGCGGCCAGCGGCGCATCGAGCGACTTCTGCTGGATCGCTTCGGGCTCGGCGATGGTTTCGGCGTCGACTGCGGCGGCGGCAGGGGCCGCAGCGGCAGGAGCCTGCTCGGGCACTTCCTCGCGCACAAGCGCGACGACGCTCAGCTTGGTCGGGGCACCGGGCAGCACGCCCAGCGCATTGGCCGCATCGGAAGAGACCTGGAGCTTCGGCCCCGGGTTGTCACGCTCGCGCTTGAAGAGGGCGCCGATCACGAACTTGCCGTTGGACTGGTTGCGGATGATCACCCGTTCGGGCTCTTTCACATCCGGATGGGCGATCCAGACACCGCCCAGCGAGGGGCGGCCATCCCAGAGACCGTCTTCGTTCTTGGAAAAGACCTCGGGCGCCTCGACATCGCGCTCCACCAGCTTCGTCGCCGCCGGACGGCTCGCCGCAGCGGAGACCTCCGCGCCATCGGCCTTTTTGGCACCGAGTTTCAGCCCCGTGCCATCCTCACAAGCCGCGAGTGCCAGAACCGACACGGAAATCACGCCTACATGAAGGAGTTTGCCCTTGCCCATGCTTCGCCCCTTTGTCCGCCGAGTGGTCGGGTCTTTGCCCGCCATCGCGTTTTTTGCCGCCGGTTTGCCCGGCTGAACTGCTCTCGAACGTCACAATACATAGGTGAAGGGCGCATGGAAACCCGGGATATCGGAGCCAAGCAAAAATTGGCGTGAGGGGTGTTGCCTTTTCCCCCACGGCGGGGTTTTACCAGCATCAGACCCCGCCGGAGGAGTGGCAGAGTGGTCGAATGCACCGGTCTTGAAAACCGGCGTGCGTGAAAGCGTACCGTGGGTTCGAATCCCACCTCCTCCGCCATTTATTTTGGCTAATCGATTGATTCTCATATATAATAATGTGGGCCCCCACATATGGCCCCACATTGAGCCCCACATTTGCGATGCTGAGTGAAAGGCCAACAAATGGCTTGTCAGGTCGCCTCAGGTCGTTGCATGCTGAAGCCATAGGTGAGGGCTACCTGATAAGCCCGTAGTACAATCGCAATTCATAGGCGCAGGATGTTGTCTTGATTGCCCTCAAAGAAGGGGATCAAGCATGTCCAATGCTGACTCAGATAGTCCAAGACAGTTCGACCTTTTTTCCGATGAACGCGATGCAACTTGCGTTGCCGCAGCCGTGTCGAGTGACATGGCGGCGAAGCAGCAGCCTTCCGTTGCCGTCGTTTCTCCGGATCACGCGCCCGGTGGAAACTACCTGTCGGTCAAGGAAGTTGCAGCTTACTTCGGCGTGTCTCCCGCCACGATCTGGCGATGGTGTAAAAAAGGTGATCTACCGGAGCCTATCCGCTTTTCACAGAGAGTCACCCGCTGGGCTCGCGTGGATCTGGAGCAGTTCGAGGCGCGCCGTCGGGCTCAGGGTGCAAGATGAGCCGCTCGTACAAGAAGGTTCGTCCAATGAGGCATCGAGTTTACTCAGTGCCTCAGGTCAAGGATCTCTATGATGTTTGCCGTACCACCGTCTCGAATTGGGTTCGCGATGGATTGTGCCCATCTCCGGGTGAAGGGCCGCAGTTGTTTCGCGGAGAGGAACTGAGCCGGTTCCATGAGGTTCGTCGGTCCAGAAGTCATCAATCACTTCGGCACGGACAATTCAAATGTTTCACCTGCAAGGCGATTGTCTTTCCGCACGTTGGTTCCCTGGAATTTCTAGCTGATGCGATGGCTCGACCGAAGGTCTTCGCCGCGTGTCCGGACTGCGGAGCGCGAACCTCAAAGCTTCTAAGTGAGACGGAGTGCGACAAGCTCCAGAAAGCTGCCCAAAACAACACCAGCTTGAAAGCCATAGACGAAGATGTACTTGGCTCTCAGGCTGGTGTTGGAAAAATTTGCACAAAGAGGGACGAAAATACTGTGGGCGCCGTGTGCTCCTGCAACGATCGAGTGGTATTTGAGTGGCAGCAATATGCTGGCCGTTATGACGACAAAACCATTGCGGCGCACCTCGTTTCCATCAGGGAGTTCGAAGCGTCGGTCGGGGGGAAACCCTTTGAGATGCTTCTGCAACGGGATGTCGCTGCTTATCGCGAGGACCTGTTGTTGCGACTGGACGAGAACGGCGACCAGGCGCTGTCGGTATCAACAGTCAGGCATCGAGCCTCCCATGTCCGGGCATTCCTCGACTGGTTAAGGAGCCAAAACGGCTTTCGGCGACTTGGTTCAAATTTGCCGGGTTACCTAGAACTGCCGCGGCGGCTCTCCGCCAAAGCACTACCAAAGGTGCGAGACTACCCAGACATAAAGGCAGCTGCCGAAATGATCGACGGCATGAGGTCCGTTAGCCTGCGCGAAAAGCGTGACCAAGCAATCGTTGACATGGCCTTCCTGTCAGGATTCCGTGCAACTGCGTTGATTAATCTCCGTTTGAAACATGTTTATATAGAGGAAGGGACCGTCATCCACGATGGGAGGAGCCTAAAGGGCAAGAACGGAAAGAATTTCGTTGCCAGCTTCTTTCCGCGCACCGAGTATTTTGAAGGAGTTGTGTGTACCTGGATTAAGTTGATCAAGAATCTGGGTCTTGGGAGCAACGATGCCTTATTTCCAGATTATCGGAGGCTGTGTCATAAATTGAGCAGCCACCAGAACATTCAACCTATGACCAGTACAGGTGCGGTCACTCGGGCCTTCAGATCTGCAAGCGTTGTCGCGGGCGCCAGCTACAGCCCGCATTGCGCGCGAGATACCTTGGCTGCGCTTGGCGCATCGGTGTGCAAGTCTGCGAGAGAAAGAAAGGCATGGTCATTAAATCTTGGGCATGAGACCGATGTAATCACCGAGCGTTACTATGGAAAGATGAGCGAGGACTGCCGCGCGGAAATCATTACAGAGATAAGAGAGCGGCGAGACCTGATTGATGATGAAAAGGACCTGCTATTGGACCTGTTCTTTAGCCGGCTGCAGCGGGGTTCCCCAGAATATGCCCGTGCTAAGGGCTTGCAGATTTCATTGTTGAGAGCCGAGGATGAAGTAAATGATGTGATTGAAGCGTGATAGAGAGATGTTCCGCAGTACCACAAAGCACCGAGTATGAGCATCAGGGGCCGCGAATCGGCGCGCAAGGCGCCGGACGGATTTTTGCTTACGGTATTTCCTAGCATGATTTTTCATCGTGCTGACGGGAGAGGCAAATTTCGAAACCTTGTTCGTGATCCAATTCTTAGCGACAGCGGCAACTATTCCCAGCTGAAAGATCGCTCCACGAGTGTTCGAGTTATCTATCCGCAAGACGAAGGTTTCCGCTAGATATCAATCCACCCCGGGAGTGTCAGGGATATGCCCGGCACGAAGGACACCAGCATCAGCGCCACGAGTATGGCCAGGTAGAACGGCCAGATCGTCTTCACCGCTTGCTCCATTGGCAGCCGCCCGACCGAGCAGCCCACAAAGAGACAGGCGCCCACCGGCGGCGTGCATAGGCCGAGGCCGAGGTTCATCATCAGGATGATGCCAAACTGCAGGGGGTCCAGCCCGATGCTGTAAGCCACCGGCAGGAAGATAGGCGTGCAGATGAGGATCAGCGCCGCCATATCCATGATCATCCCGAGCACCAGCAGCACCACGTTGATCAGGATCAGGATCAGGATCGGGTTCTCGGTGATCGCGGTGAGCAAGGTCACGGTCTTGTCGGGCACCCGGTAGAAGGTGAGCATGTAGGCAAAGGCCCCGGCACAGGCGATCAGGATCATCACCATCGCGGTGGTTCGGACCGAGCTCTTCACTGCGGTGACGAAGCTCTTCCATGTCAAGCTGCGATAGACCAGCAGGGTTACAACGAAAGCATAGATCGCGCCGAACGCCCCGGACTCGGTGACAGTGAAGATGCCAGAGAGGACACCGCCCACGATAATGACTGCGGTAAACAGGCCGGGCAGGGCGGCGATGAAGCTCAGAAAGAGCGAGGCGAAGCCGGGGAACACCTCGGCCTGATAGCCGCGTCGCACTGCCACGACATAGGCCGCCACTGCGAGGCAGAGGCACATCAGCATTCCGGGTACAACGCCTGCCATGAAAAGCTTAGAGATCGAGATGCCACCGCCCGCCGCAATGGCATAGATGATCATGTTGTGGCTGGGTGGAATGACGATGCCCGCGATCGAGGAGGTGACGGTAACGTTCACCGCATAATCCGCGTCATAGCCCTTTTCCTTCATCACCGGGATCAGGATCGAGCCGAGCGCAGAGATATCGGCCACCGCAGAGCCGGAGATGCCGCCGAAGAGCATCGACGAGAAGACGTTGACGATTCCGAGCCCGCCGCGCACGGCACCCACCGCCGCGGAGGCGAACTTGACCAGCCGCATCGCAATGCCGCCGTGAAACATCAGCTCGCCCGCGAAGATGAAGAAGGGGATCGCCATGAGCGAGAAAA
The DNA here is from genome assembly GCF_019801175.1 of Vannielia litorea. Lineage (NCBI taxonomy): Bacteria > Pseudomonadati > Pseudomonadota > Alphaproteobacteria > Rhodobacterales > Paracoccaceae > Vannielia > Vannielia litorea. Next base: position 1,933,448 of record NZ_JAHVJR010000001.1, on the reverse strand, counting down.
CGTTGATCCCGGCGATGATGCGTTGGTAGCCGATCATCAGCGGCAGCCCCTCGAACCAGAAGGCCGCGATGGCGGAGATGCCGAGGGCAAAGGCCACCGGCGCACCAATGGCCACGCAGAGAGCGAACATCCCCAGCAGAACGAAAATTCCCATGTCGACGGGGTCCTATTGAATGAGGTCTTTGCGCCAGTCCTGACCCAATGCGAAGCGGAGCAGGTGGCCGAAGGTGAAGAGCACGATGAGGCCGCCGCCGATTGTGAGCGGGAGCGAGCGGAGTCCCTCAGGCATCTGGATAAGAGGGATCATTGAGCCCCACTTGAAGAGCGTCAGCTTCGCTCCGTAAAAGGCCATCAACGCGCCGAAGCCCAGAAGCAGCAGGTCGGCCAGTACAACCAGCGCATTGCGGATCCACATGGGCACTGCGGTGCGCAACGCCATGACAGAGAGATGGGAGTTCTCGTGCACGCCCACTGCGCTGCCCAGGAAAGCGATCACCATGATGAGCAGGAGCGCAACCTGCTCGACCCAGGTTGGCGTGGCATTGAGCACATAGCGCCCGAAGACGAGCCAGCCGAAAATCACCGTGAGCACAACCAGCGAAACGCCTGTGATGATCCGGCAGAGGCTGGCTACTAGGTCAAGGCTACGATTGAACCAGCCAAGCCATGTCGGGGTGTCGCGATGCATTGACGGAATCATGGGCAGCCCTTGAAAGAGTGCGCCCGCCCCTGTCGAGGGGCGGGCTTGGAGTATCAGGTCAGCTCAATCGGTCGCCTGGATCAGCTCGACCAGCGGTCGCAGGTCAGGATTGGCGCTGAGGTAGGCGTCGTAAACTGGCGCCATTGCCTCTTGGAACGGCGCTTTGTCGGCAATCTCGTTCATCGTCACACCTGCAGACACCACCTTGTCGCGGCTCGCGGCCTCACGCTCGCTCCAAAGCTGGCGCTGCAGTACGGCCGACTCCTGCGCGGCCTTCTTCAATGCGGTCTTCTGCTCATCGGACAGCCCGTTGAACACGTCGGCGTTGATGCAGACGCACTCGGGGATGATCAGGTGTTGGCTCAGTGAGTAGAAGCCCGCGACCTCGAAATGCCCGGTTGACTCGTAGGACGGCCAGTTGTTCTCGGCCCCGTCAACCACGCCCGTCTTTAGCGCTTGGTAGACCTCTCCAAAGGCCATCGGAGAGGGGTTTCCTCCCAGCTCGGAGATCATGCCCGAGTAGAGATCGTTGTTCATCACCCGGACCTTCATGCCCTGAAGATCCGCCGGGGCGTTGATTGCCTTGTCGGCATTATAAAACGAACGGGCGCCAGCATCATACCAGGCCAGCGGCACCAGCCCCTTGGCCGTCATGCCTTCGGCAATCTTCTGGCCAGCTTCACCGTCAAGCACGCGGAACATGTGATCCACGTCCTTGAAGATGAAGGGCAATGAAACCACGTTGGCCTCAGGCGCGATCGGGCCGATCGGGCCGAGATTGAAGTTGCCGATCTCCAGGCCACCGAGTCGCACCTGCTCAATGGCGTCCGGTTGGTCGCCCAATGTTCCGCCGTGGAACATCTGAAGCGTGATCTCTCCACCGGTCTTATCGGACACGAGCTCCGCGAGCTTGTCCATCGCGACAGTGTTCGGATAGCCCTCAGGATGGATGTTCCAGCCCCGCCATTCAGCCGATGAGGCCGCGCCAGCGAGTACCGTCAGGGCGGTTGCCGCCCCGATGAAAGTTGTACTGATGTGTTTGTTCATTAATTTTCCTCCCAGTCTTTGGTTGCCTGCCCTTTTCAGCCATGCTGTGAAGCTTTTCGGCGGGGGCAGTGGTCCAATTTGCCTTGCTCCGTGCTGCTCTCGAGCCGCACGCAATCTCCTCCTCAGGCAATCCACGGCTAATACATTAACCGAGTCAACGGACTTGTTTCATCTTCCGGCAAGGATCTACCGCTCCCCTCCGCCGGAAGAGGGGGTGATGCGGGTGCGTCGAATGCAAACCCCGCATTCGAATCCAATACTAGTATCCCAGATTCTGTCAATCAAAAGCTGCGTCTTGCCTCAATCTTCCATCGTCCCGGTCCTCCAATGTCCTTGCCTGAGGCGAAGGTGAAAGGGGGCAAACTTGATGAGTTCTTCCGCCAGCACGAGTGCGAAAACCACCGTCACGGAGGCATCAAGCCACAGCACCGCCGCGGCAGTGGCGGGGACGCGAAAGAGCCACTGCGACCAGACGAAGATATGCATGACATAAAGTGTTTCGCCGCCCGCTCGGAGGGTATTGCCGCAAATCGCGTTGGAGCCCTTGGGAAAGGGGAGGAAAATGAGGATGGGTAGAAAACTCAGCAAGGTGGCACGGGTGTCGGGATGCAGGTCGGGATAGATCCACGGGCTGGCGAGACAGATGCCGGCGTAGATCGCCGCAACGAGGCTGGAGGCGAGGAAGGACGTTCGCCACACCGACAGGAGAAACCTGTCAAGCACCTCTCCCGGTGTGCTTCTGCCCAGCATCTGTCCAACATAGATCCCGGTGGCTTGCGCCCAGCACATGCCGAACGTGCCTACCACCTGCACCCAGGGCATGATGATCGTCATCGCAGCAAAGTCGTTCACCGGAAGCCGGGCGTAGAGCAACCCGCAGACGCTGATTGCAATGGTCGCGCTGCCGAAAGTGGCAGCAATCGGAAGCGAGAAGATGAAGTGGCGGCGCAAGCTGGCGGTGTAGGTGCCGTTGCGCCACCCGATGACCCTCAACAGGGTCCGGTCGCGCGATAGCAAGAGTCCAGCCAAGAAACCAACCTGAATTACTGAGGCAACGGCGCTGCCAATCGCGGCGCCGGTGACGCCGAGGGCCGGTGCGCCAAGGTGGCCATGGATCAGCACGACGCTTACCGCAATGTTCACTGGCACAGCCATCATGTAGCTCAGTGCTGGAAGCCGGGTTTCGCCGCAGCCGTTGAAATAACCGGTGAGGCAGTGGCCGAGCGCCTCTGCGAGGATGACTACGGCGAAAATGCTCAGGTAGGCCCGTGCCCCATAAGCGATGTCGGCATTGTGGGCCAACCCGTCGATCAGCGGTCCGGCGAAAAGCGCAAGCAGCGCAAGGCCCGTTGTAACGACGCCAAAGTTAACGGTCAGACCCGACAGCAGCGCGGACTTCAGGAAAGCCCGATCACCCGACCCAAACGCCTGCGCGATCCTGATCTGAGTGGCATTGGAAAAGGCTACGATCAATCCGATCAACAGCCCGGCGATGGAAGCCGAAAGGCCGAGCACCGCCACAGCGCCTTCACCCAGTGACGATACAAGCCAACCGTCAATCACGACGATCCCGTGCAGCATGATGGACTTCAGGGTCAGTGGCCATGCGAGGTGAAAGACGGACCGGGTTGTGGGCACTGCGGGGGGCTGGGCTTGGGTGCGCATGACAAACTCTTGTCCGGCAGTGCCGGAGTGCCGCGCGGGGCGGCGGATGAGGGTAGGGGGGAGCTTCGGAGCGGCAGAGTGCCGCGCCGGTCAGCTGCCGTCGGGGTCGAAGTAGTGGCCGTTGGTCGCCTCTATCGAGGCAATCGTGGCATCCAGCCGCGACAGGTGCAGCTTGCCCGCCGCCACTGCACTCTCAGCGTCCCCGGCCAAGATGGCCTCCGCGATGGCCTCGTGGTCTTCGAGGAGTTGAGGCATCCGGTCTTCCTTGGAGAGCCCAAGGGTGCAGAGCCGGTCCACCTTGGCTTTCTCCATCGAGATGACCTCGAAGGCGAAGCCTGCGTCGGCGATCTCGCAGAGCGCCTGGTGAAACTCGTAGTCGAGTTCCCCGAACTTCTGATAGTCGCCCTTCTCTATGGCTGTACGCTGGCGCTTCAGGCAGGCGTCCAGAAGCTTCCGTGCTGCCGGGCTGGCGTTTGCCGACGCGCGGCGAAGCACCTCGTATTCGACGGCCGCGCGGACGAACCGAGACTTCTCGATTTCTCGCGAAGAGAAGCGCTTTACCTCGGTAGCCCGCTGCGGGCGGATCAGCAGCAGGTCCAAGTTGGCAAGTCTAGTGAAAGCATCTCGAACCGGCTGACGAGATACACCGAATTGGGCCGCGATCTCCGCCTCGGAAATCCGGTCGCCGGGGCGCAGCCGAAGCGAACTGATCTCATCGAAGAGATGGTCGAAAATCTCGTCGACCGTGGTGCGCCGATCGGTTGCCAAGTTGTTGCGCATGCCTCGCTGCCCCCTTTGCGTGATGGATTTATAGTCGCTCAATCCGAACTCGCCAATCGGCGACTGCTGTGCGCTCTCCTCCATAGTGCCCATGTCCCGTGCCTTTCAATTGCGGCGGTGCCTCTTGGCGCGCCAGATTCGCTGTCTTTCTGACCGGCTGGCGGTGTCAGAGCTGCAGGCCGCGAAGTAAGTCGCGACTAGTATTGCAGAATTAAGACTAGTATACCAGAAAAATTACTAGTATACCAGATTGCAAGATTGGTCGAATCGCAGCTTTGCAGCGCCCCGTGGGGCGGACGGTTCGAGAGGAGGCGCGCGGGGACCGCGCAACCGGAGGAGAGCACATGTCGGGAGTTCGGCTAGACCGCATCGTTAAGGCGTATGGCGCCGTGCAGGTGGTGCATGGCATCGACCTTGAGGTGCAGGAAAAGGAATTCGTCGTACTTGTCGGTCCCTCGGGTTGCGGCAAGTCCACAACCCTGCGGATGATCGCCGGGCTGGAAGAGATCAGCGACGGCGACCTCACCATCGACGGTCGCCATGTGAACCGCGTGGCCCCCAAGGATCGCGATGTGGCGATGGTGTTCCAGAACTACGCGCTCTACCCGCATCTCAACGTGGCCGACAACATCGCCTTCGGCCTGCGCATCCGGAAGGAAAAGAAGGAGGCCATCGCGGCTTCGGTGGAGGAGGTGGGCCAGATCCTCGGCCTCACGCCCTACCTTGAGCGCCGCCCGGCCGACCTCTCTGGTGGCCAGCGCCAGCGCGTCGCCATGGGCCGCGCCATCGTGCGTCGCCCCAAGGTCTTTCTCTTTGACGAGCCACTCTCCAACCTCGACGCCAAGCTGCGCACCCAGATGCGGGCCGAGATCAAGCGGCTGCACAAGCGCCTCGGCGCTACCTCGATCTACGTGACCCACGACCAGGTCGAGGCGATGACGCTCGCCGACCGCATCGTGGTCATGCACGACGGCCGTATAGAGCAGATCGGCACACCGATGGAGCTGTTCCTGAACCCGGCCAATACCTTCGTTGCGGGCTTTCTCGGATCGCCGCCGATGAACATGGTCAAGGCCACCGTGGTGGCGGGCGACAGCGGCCCGGTGGCCGAGTTCGATGGTCAGCAGGTACCGCTTCAGCCGTTGCCCGCGCTCCAGAACGCGGTTGGAAACGAGGTGATCCTCGGCATCCGGCCCGAGTTCGTGAAGGTCGCGGAGGCCGGCGCGCCGGGGTCCATCGCGATCGAGGTCGATCTCGTTGAAACCCTCGGCTCCGAGGCGCTGGTGCACGCCAGCCTGCAGGGCGACCCCTTCGTGATCCGCACCGACACGGTGGGGCAGATGGGCATTCTCGACGGCATCGGCGGTTTCACCATCGCGCCGCACCTGGTGCGTGTGTTCGATGCCGAGAGCGGCGAAGCGTTGCCCGGTCAGGTACTGGAGCAATGAGCAACGACCCGAATTTTATCACCGCTGCCGGGCCCGCTACCGAAGAGCTGGTCTTCGATGCCACCGAGGCGCAGCGCCGCCGCAAGCCCAGCCGGATGGTGCGGGTGGGTGACCACCTGAAGCGCGAGTGGCAGCTCTACCTGATGCTGATCCCCACGATCGTTTGGCTGCTCGTCTTTCTCTACAAGCCGATGTACGGCCTCCAGATTGCCTTCAAGGATTACTCGATCTTTCGCGGAATCGCGGATAGCCCCTGGATCGGGCTGGAGCATTTTCAAACACTGTTCAACAATGACCAGTTCCTGCGCGCCCTGCGCAACACCGTCATCATCAGCTTCTACGGCCTGATCTTCGGCTTCCCCATGCCGATTATCCTGGCGCTGATGTTCAACGAGATCCTCAAGCAGACGTTCAAGAAGACGGCGCAAACCATCGTCTACCTGCCGCACTTCATCTCCTCGGTGATCATCGCGGGGATCGTCATAACAGCGTTCTCGCCCTCGGCGGGCATCGTCAACACCATGCTCGGCTGGTTCGGTATCGAGCCGATCTATTTCCTGACCAAGCCCGAGTGGTTCCGCCCGATCTTCGTCGGCACCGGCATCTGGCAGGAGGCGGGCTTCCAGTCGATCGTCTACCTCGCGGCCATCGCGGGCGTATCGCCCACGCTCTACGAGAGCGCCGTGGTCGACGGCGCGAGCCGCTGGCAGATGATGTGGAAGATCACCATCCCGTCGATCATGCCCACCATCATCATCATGCTCATCATCCGCATCGGCAACATGCTCGAGGTGAGCTTCGAGATGATCATCCTGCTCTACCAGCCGGCCACCTACGAGACCGCCGACGTGGTGAACACCTTCATCTACCGACAGGGCATCCAAGGCGGGCAATACGATCTCGCCGCCGCAGCCGGCCTGTTCAATGCCGTGGTCGCCTTCGTTCTGGTGATGACCGCCAACACAATCTCCAAGCGCTACTCGCGCACGTCGCTCTGGTGAGGGGGAAAGAGCCATGACCAACATGAATCTCTACTCCCGCGGCGACAAGCTCTTCGTGATCGTCAACATGGTGCTGATCGCGCTGTTCACGATCTCCACGCTATACCCGTTCATCTACATCGCCTCGCTGTCGCTCTCGACTGGCTTCGAAGCGCGGGCGGGCAACGTGGTGCTGACACCGGTAGGGTTCACCATCGAAGCCTACAAACAGGTGCTCTCCGAGCCACTGTTCTGGTCGTCCTACGCCAACACCTTCATTTACACCATCGGCGGCACACTGATGAGCCTCGCGTTCATTATACCGGGCGCGTATGCCCTGTCGCGGCCACAGCTCTACGGACGGCGTTTCTGGAACCTGATGGTTGCCTTCACCATGTGGTTCAACGCTGGCCTTATCCCGTTCTTTCTGAACATGCGCGACCTTGGGCTGCTTGATAGCTACTTCGGCATCATAATCGGCTTCGCCGTCAACGGCTTCAACATCATCCTGCTGCGCAACTTCTTCGAGGGCATCCCGCAGTCGTTCGAAGAGGCAGCCCGGATGGATGGCGCCAACGAGTTCCAAGTGCTGTGGAAGGTGTTTGTTCCACTTGCGAAGCCCGCCATCGCCACTGTTGCGCTGTTCTGCATCGTCTCGCGCTGGAACGGCTTCTTCTGGGCCATGGTGCTGCTGCAGGACGAGAGCAAGATCCCGCTCCAGGTCTACTTGCGCAAGGTCATCGTCGAGCTTTCAGACGACGAAGAGTTTGCCAACACGCTACTCACTTCGGCCTATTCATTCGAGACAGTGAGCGCGGCCATCATCGTGTGCTCGATCATCCCGATCCTGCTTATCTACCCCTTCCTCCAGAAATACTTCAGCAAGGGCATCCTGCTGGGCGGAGTGAAGGAATGACCAAACCCTCAAACACCATTTTCGCAAACGGGAGGAAAACCATGCGGACCTTCACTATGGCGGCTGCCATCCTTGGAACCACGGCCATGACGGCACCAGCCTTCGCCGAGAGCCATCTGCCGATTGTCGATGAGCCATTGGAACTGACGATTCACATGCACTGGGCGCGTGCACAGGGCTACGGACCCGGCGGGGACACCTCCAAGATTTATCCCGTTGAGGAGGTTGCGCGGGAAAAGACCAACGTTCACCTGATCGACAAGACTTCCGGTCGCAACACCGCCGATAACTCCGAGGCGATGAACCTGCTTCTGGCCACCGGCGAACTGCCCGACATCGTTGGCGGGGCCAACATCCGGCAGCCGGTGAATGAATATGGCCCTCAAGGGGCTTTCGTGGCGTTGAACGATTTGGTCGAGGAGCACGCCCCGAACATCAAGGCGTGGTTCGAAGATCACCCTGACATCTGGAGCGCCATTCAAGCCTACGACGGCAACGTCTACTACATCCCGTATCTGCCCGACGGTAAATATGCACGGGCTTGGTTCGTACGGCAGGACTGGCTCGACGCGCTGGGCCTCGAGCAACCCGACAACGTCGAGGAGCTTTACGACGTTCTAGTGGCCTTCCGTGATCAGGACCCCAACGGCAACGGCCAAAAAGACGAGATCCCCTTCTTCGCTCGTGACTGGGAGGAACTGATCCGCCTCGTCACGCTATGGGATGCGCGTTCGACTGGCGCCGATGTCTATCACCAGTTCTACCTCAAGGATGGCCAAGTCGCGCACCCCTACGCGCAGGAGGCTTATCGTGATGCGATTGCCAACTTGGCCAAGTGGTACGAAGAGGGCCTGATCGACCCCGAGGTCTTCACTCGCGGATCCTCCGCCCGTGACTACCTGCTGGGCGAGAACCTTGGCGGCATGACCCACGACTGGTTCGCTTCCACATCCGGCTACAACGTTGCGCTTGCAGACAAGGTCGAAGGCTTCAACTTCATCCCCTTCTTGCCGCCGAAATCGGCTGCCGGAGTTCGGATGGAAGAGAACCGACGCATTCCCATGAAGCCAGATGGCTGGGCAATCAGTTACTCCAATGAGCACCCAGTCGAAACCATCAAGTACTTCGACTTCTGGTTCTCTGAAGAGGGTGCGTTGCTGGCCAATTTCGGTGTTGAGGGCAAGACCTGGGACATGGTCGATGGCCAGCCGATCTACAAGCCTGAAGTTCTCGAGTCGGGTCAGCCGGTGAATAGCCAGATGTATCTTGAAGGTGCGCAGGTCTATCGCGGCTATCCGCAGGACTATCGCTACGAATGGCAGTGGACCCGTGACTCGGCGCGTGAGGGCATTGAACTCTACGACACCGAAGATTTGCTCGTCGAACAGTTCCTTGGCGTCTCCTTCAACAAGGAGGAACAGGAAGTTTACGACAAGTACTATCCTTCGATCCAGACTTACATGCTGGAGCGTCAGCAGGCGTGGATCCTCGGGTCCGGCGATATCAAGGCCGACTGGGATGCCTATGTGGAAACCCTTAACAACATGGGCCTTCAGGAAGTTCTCGACGTGATGAATCAGGCTTACGCACGCCAGTACGGCTGATCCTCCCCTCAGCCCGGCGGGTGCGATCTCCCAAGTTTCGCGCCCGCCACCACACCCATTTCGCCAGACAGAAAGACCAGCGATGCCCGCTACGACGATCTCTGAACTCGATGAACCAAAGGCCGGCCGGTTGACGATCCAGTATGCGCCAGAAGCTCAGAGCGAGATTGTAGAGAACCCGCCGCGTTTCACCTGGCTGCCGGTGATCGAAGACGAAGCCACTTACGTGCTGCGTGTTTCGCGGGATCCTAAATTTTCTGCTGAGGCGACGCTAACCTTCGCCAAAGTGCCGCTTAACTTCTTCACCCCCAACGCTGTCTTGGAGCCCGGCACCTGGCACTGGTGCTACGCCGTCTGTGACCCCGTCACCGGCGAGCCCACCACCAGCTGGAGTACCGTACGCAGCTTCAATGTGGGGCAGGGACTGCCCGAAAGTCCGCTGCCGTCTCGAGGGGACCGACTGAAGGGCGCCACCACCGCCCACCCCCGACTCTGGCTCACCCCCGACCGGCTTAAGGACTTCCGCAAGGCTGTCCAGGCCGACCCGGACCACTGCACCTGGGCTACCTTCTACGAAAAATCAGTACTACCATGGATGGACCGGGAGGTGATGACCGAGCCCGCCGGCTACCCCGGTCATCAGCGCACCGCGCCGGTCTGGCGGCAAACATACATCGACTTGCAGGAACTGCTCTATGCCGTGCGCCACCTTGCCATCGGCGGCCAGGTGACTGGCGATGCGGCTATGCTGGAGCGCGCCAAGGCGTGGCTGCTGGAAGCCGCAAGCTGGGACCCGATGGGTGTGACTTCGCGTGCCTATACTGACGAATGGGCCTATCGCGTTACGAACGCTCTGGCCTGGGGCTACGACTGGCTGCATGACCAAATGACCGAGGAGGAGCGCGCCAAGGTGCGCGCGGCGCTGTTGGAGCGCACCCGCGACATCGCCGAGCACGCGATCATCAACGCCAAGATCCACCTTTTTCCCTACGACAGCCACGCAGTTCGCTCCGTCTCGCTCACACTTATCCCCGCCTGCATCGCACTGCTGGGCGATGACGATGCCGATGACGCGCGCGAGTGGTTGCACTACTGCATCGAGTTTCTCGCGGGGGTCTACTCACCCTGGGGCGATGCCGACGGCGGCTGGGCCGAGGGCACGAACTACTGGATGATGGGCATGGCCTATCTCATCGAGGCCGCCAACCGCCTCAAGAGCTTCGCCGGAATCGACCTCTACCAACGCCCGTTTTTCCGCAACACCGGCGACTTCCCGCTGTTTTGCAAAGCTCCGAACACCCGCCGTGCCACCTTTGGCGATGACAGCACACAGGGCGATCTGCCCTGCATCAAGACCGGCATCAACCTTCGGCAGTATGCGGGCATCACCGGCAATGGCGCCTACCAGTGGTACCACGAGGAGCTGGCCCGCCTGAACCCGGGCACCGAGGGCGCATTCTACAACTGGGGCTGGTGGGACACCAACTTCGACGAGCTGACCTACCTGACCGATTATCCACAGATCGAAGCGACCGCGCCCGAGAGTGGCTTCCGCCACTTCCGCGGCATCGGCTGGGTCGGCATCCAGCACGCGATGGCCGACCCCGACGAACATATCCAGTTCGTGTTCAAGTCCTCCCGCTTCGGCTCGATCAGTCACAGCCATGGCGACCAGAACGCCTTCTGCATGGCAGCCTACGGCGAGGATCTGGCGATCCAGTCGGGGTACTATGTGGCCTTCGGTTCCACGATGCACCGCGAGTGGCGGCGTCAGACCCGGTCAAAGAACGCCATCCTGGTCAATGGCAAGGGCCAGTATGCCGAGAAGGACAAGGCCAAGGCTATGGCCGCGACCGGCCGGATCATTGCCGCCGAGCAGCGCGAGGATCACATCTACATCAAGGGCGACGCCACAGCGGCCTATCAGAGCCTCTCGCCTGAGGTGACCCTTGCCGAACGTGAGGTCTACTTCGTCCGCAACAGCTATTTCGTGATCGTCGACAAGGTGGATGCCTCAGAGCCTGTTACGGTGGATTTCCTGCTCCATGCCAACGGTGAGTATGAGCTGGGAAAGACCAGCTTCCGCTACACCGGAGCACGTGCTGGATTCTACGGCCAGGTCGTCTGGTCAGAGGCAGGCAAGCCGCAGCTGACACAGGAAACCGGTTTTCCGGGCGTGGACCCGGCCGATTACGAGGGCCTTCCGGTCAGCACCTGCCTGCACGCCGAGTACCCCGCCGCGACCCGGCACCGCATCGCCACTCTGCTGGTGCCCTATCGGCTGAGCGAGCCCAAACGGATCTTCAATTTCCTCGACGACCAGGGCTATGACGCCGACCTCTATTTCACCGACACAGAAGAGAACACCTTCAAAGTGGTGATGAAGAAGCTCGCCAATACCTGACCATGGAGACCACGCCGATGACAGTGAAAAATCACTTTCCTGCTGCAGAGGGCGAGACAGTGCCCGCTGGCGAGGGGCTGACCCGCAGGGTAGGGGCCTGGGCTCAGAATGCGATGATCGTGGAGGTGCATTTCGAGGAGGGCGCTAGCTTTCCGCCGCACAATCACCCGCATGAGCAGATCACTTATGTGATCTCTGGAAAGTTCGAGTTCACCGTCGGCGGCACCGTCTACACGGTTGGCCCGGGCGACTCGCTCTACAAGCAGCCCGACATTGTCCACAGCGCTCGCTGCTTGGAGGGAGGCACGCTGCTGGATGTCTTCACGCCACATCGTGAAGATTTCCTCTGAATCCGAAAAAATCAAATAAATCCAAGGGAGTGCACAGCATGTCCAAACCTGTCATTGGCTTCATCGGCCTCGGCCTCATGGGCGGCAACATGGTCGAGAACCTGCAAAAACGCGGCTACGAGCTGGTCGTGATGGACCTCAACAAGGACGCCGTGAAAACGGTGATCGATCGCGGCAATGCCCGCGAGGCCGCAACGCCGCGCGAATTGGCCAAGGGTGTCGACATCGTCATGCTTTGCCTCACCACTTCCGACGTGGTCGAGAAGGTGATGTACGGTGACGACGGTATCATAGCCGGGATCAAGGAGGGCGCGGTGGTGATCGACTTCGGCACCTCTATCCCGGCCTCCACCCGCCGCATCGGCGCCGACCTCGCCTCCATGGGCGCCGGCATGATCGACGCGCCGTTGGGTCGCACACCTGCTCACGCCAAAGACGGGCTGCTCAACATCATGGCTGCCGGAGACCGCGAGACCTTTGACAAGGTCAAGCCGGTGCTCGACGACCAAGGCGAGAACGTCTTCTACCTCGGTGCGCTGGGCGCGGGGCATACCACCAAGCTCATCAACAATTTTATGGGCATGACCACCGTCTGCACGATGAGCCAGGCTTTCGCCGTGGCCGAGCGGGCAGGCGTCGACCGGGCGCAGCTCTACGAGATCATGTCCACCGGCCCCTCTAACTCGCCCTTCATGGCCTTCTGCAAAAACTACGCGGTCGACGGTGTGAGCGACCTAGGATTCTCGATCAACAACGCCAACAAGGATCTGGGGTACTTCCTCGAGATGGCCGAAGACCTCGGCACCCGCGCAGAGATCGCCGAAGGTACCTCGCACGCGCTGGAGGCTGCAGTGGTCGCCGGGCTCGGCGAGGGCAACGTGCCCGAGATCTACGACTACTTCCTGAAGCTCGACCGCGCGTAGGACAGGGCCTCTCTTCCCCCTACCGTCCGGATCAGAAGGAGCCATCATGGCCAACCCCGCCCCCGCCGAAAGCATCGCGCTCGACCCTGCTACTCTGGACCGACTGCGCGGCGCCAGCACCGCCACAGTGGCGACACTCCTCTACATGCGTGGCTACCTGAACGCCTATATCCAGAGTGCCATGCCGCTGGCACCCGGCAAGCCCACCATGGTCGGCCCCGCCTTCACCCTGCGCTACATCCCCGCGCGCCCAGACACCGACCCGATCGAAGCGTTCCGCGAGCGCGATCACCCGCAGCGTGTGGCAGTCGAAGAGTGCCCCGAGGGCGCCGTGCTGGTGATGGACTGCAGAGGCGATGCCTCCGCGGCTTCGGCCGGGTCAATCCTTCTGACCCGGCTCGAGATGCGCGGCTGCGCTGGCGTTGTTACCGATGGCGGTGTGCGGGATGCGGAGGGTGCGGCGGCGCTCTCTATGCCGGTCTACGCGGGCAAGCCATCGGCGCCCACCAACCTCACCAAGCACCATGCGGTCGATATCGGCTTGCCCATCGCTTGCGGCGAGGTGGCGGTCTACCCCGGTGACATCCTGCTGGGCGATGGCGATGGGGTCATGGTGATCCCCCGTCACCTGGCCGACGAGATCGCGGCGGAGGCCCTGCCGATGGAAGTGTTCGAGAGCTTTGTGCTGGAGCAAGTCCGCGCGGGCCAGCCGATCATCGGGCTCTATCCGCCCACCGATGCGGCGGTACAGGAGCGTTACAAGGAGCGGCAAGGCAGCCGGTCCAGCTGACAACCCGCAAGGACACCACATGCCAAGCCGCTCATTACGCTCTTATTTCCTGTGGCCCGTCGTCGTGACGGTGCTGGGCCTCGTGCTTTCGGCCTGGCTTGGCTGGCGTGTGACGGGCACGCTGGGCGGTCTGCTAAATTTCCTCGTCCTCGGTGCCATCCTCGCTGCGCTGGAAATTGCGCTGTCGTTCGACAACGCAGTGGTTAATGCAAACCGTCTTTCCACCATGTCCGAGGTCTGGCGGCGACGGTTTCTAACATGGGGCATCCTGATTGCCGTTTTTGGCATGCGCATCGTCTTCCCGCTCGCAGTCGTCTGCACCGCGGCCTGGATCGGGCCGATGGAGGCGCTTGATCTCGCCATCAACCGCCCAGACGACTATGCCCACATCATCGAAGAGGCACATCTGTCGATCTCGGCCTTTGGCGGCACCTTCCTGATGATGGTTGCGCTTACCTACTTCATCGACGAGGGCAAGGATGTGCACTGGGTGCAGTGGCTCGAACGTCGCCTTGCCGATTACGGCGCGATCCGTGGTTTCGAAACTGCGTTGGTCCTGCTGGTGGTGGTCGGCTTCGCCTTCGTCCTGCCTGCTGGGGTGAAAGCCGATTTCGTGTTCGGCGCGCTCTTCGGCCTTCTGGTCTTCTCGGCTGTCGACGTCGTGGGGCACATACTCGACAGCGAGCAGGGCGACACAGCCAAGCTCGCGGCGCAGGGTGGGATCGGGGCCTTTCTCTACCTCGAAGTGCTCGACGCGAGCTTCTCCTTTGATGGCGTCATCGGTGCCTTCGCTCTGACGACCAACCTCTTTCTCATAGCCATCGGTCTTGGCATCGGCGCGATGTACGTGCGCTCCTTCACGATCATGATCGTCGAAAAGAAGACACTCGCCCAATTCCGGTACCTGGAGCACGGCGCGTTCTACTCCGTCTTCTTCCTGTCTCTCGCGCTCTTCGCCCAATCCGTCCTGCATGTGCCGGAGCCGGTTACGGGTCTTCTTGGTGTTGTCCTCATCGGCTTGGCGCTGCTGAGTTCACAGCGATACAAGAAGGCTCAGGGAGGACCGTCATGACCGCGCCTGAAAGAGCCAAACCCCGATGATCGGCCGTGGCAGGGCGCTTGCCCGCGTCTACGCACTGGAGGATTTCGAGCCATTGGCGCGCCGCCATCTGCCGAGGCCGATCTTCGGATATGTCGCGGGTGCCGCGGAAACCAACGCCTCTCTGGCCGATAATCGGGCTGCCTTTGCCGAAATCGGCCTGTTGCCTCGTGTGGGGGTAGACGTGTCTGGCCGCAGCCTCTCGACCCGCGTCATGGGTTTGGACTACGACCTGCCGTTCGGCATTGCGCCCATGGGCGTATCAGCCCTCACCGCCTACCGGGGCGACCTTGTGCTCGCCCGCGCCGCGCCCGGCGCGCGCATTCCCATGATCGTCAGCGCAGCCTCGCTGATCCCGCTGGAGGAAATCACGGCAGAGGCCCCTGACGTCTGGTATCAGGCTTACTTCCCACAGCACCTCAGCGATATCTCGGCGCTCCTCGATAGGGTTGCCCGCGCCGGGGTCGAAACCCTCGTCGTCACCCTCGACAGTGCCGTGGTGCCCAGCCGCGAGAACAACCTGCGCTCAGGCTACCGGACGCCAATCCGCCCCAACTCTGCGTTGCTCTGGCAGGGCATCACGCACCCGCGCTGGGCACTCGGCACCTTCCTGCGCACCTACATCCAGAACGGTCCGCCCCACTTCGAGAACGCCACTGCCACGCGCGGTGCCCCGTTGCTCTCCCGTCAAGCCGTGCGCGATTTCTCGGGCCGTGAGTTTCTTAGCTGGGAACTGCTCGCCGAGGTCCGCAAGCTCTGGAAAGGTCGCTTGGTTCTGAAGGGCATCCTCCACCCCGATGACGTGGCCCGTGCTAAGGCGCTCGGGGCACAGGGCGTGATCCTCTCCAACCACGGCGGCCGCCAGCTCGACGGCGCGGTGGCACCGCTCCGCGTGCTCGGTGCGGCACTGGAGCGGGCGGGCGACATGGCGGTGATGATCGACGGTGGCATCCTGCGCGGCACTGATATCCTGAAGGCGATGGCGCTGGGCGCCGCCTTTACCTTCCTTGGCCGCCCGATGAACTACGCCGCCGCTGTGGCGGGCGAGGCGGGGGTGGCCCACACGATTGAGCTGATGCGCACCCAACTCAGAGCCGACCTCGGGATGCTGGGCGTGCTGCGGCTGGAAGACCTCAGCCCTTCGCTGATCCATACGGACGGCTTCAGGGCGATCCTCTAGCCAGTCAGCGCTTGCCACTCCATCCGGACATCCGGCGTCTGCTCCTCGTTGCCCGCCCCATCCGTCAACTCGACCTCCGCGAAGCCGTGGCGGGCGTAGAAGGCGCGCGCCATGGTGTTGCCCTGAAAGGCCCAGAGCTGGAGGAAAGGCGAAGCGGCCCTCGCTTTCTGCAAGAGCGCCGTTCCGATCCCCTGACGCCAGTGTGACGGCGCGATGTAGAGATGGTCAATCCAGTCCCCATCGATTGCGATGAAACCCACCGCCGTCTCGCCGTCACAGGCCACCCAAACTTCCTGCGCCGAGATAACCCGGTCGCGCAGATAACGCTGCAGCCCTTCCAGCGTATGCAGCACCGGCAGCCAGGGCATTGCCTCCGTCCGGGCGCAGCGGTGGATCCGCGCGAGGGCAGGCGCATCCTCTCGGCTTGCGCGGCGCAGCTTCATTGCGCGGGATCCCCCTCTGCTGGCTCTACTCCGAGGAACCCGCCCGACTGGCGGTTCCACAGCTTGGCATAAAGCCTGCCCGCCGCCAGCAGCTCGGCATGGCTGCCGTTCTCCACGATGCGGCCATCCTCTACCACCACGATCCTGTCCATCTCCGCGATGGTCGAAAGCCGATGGGCAATGGCGATCACGGTCTTGCCGCGCATCACGCGGGTCAGCGCTTCCTGAATCTCGGCCTCCACCTCGCTGTCCAGCGCGCTGGTCGCCTCGTCGAGAATGAGGATCGGCGCGTCCTTCAGGATCACGCGCGCCAGCGCAATCCGCTGCCGCTGCCCGCCCGAAAGCTTGACGCCGCGCTCGCCGACGTTGGTGTCATAGCCCTGCCGCCCCTTGCTGTCCTGCAATTCACAGATGAACTCATGGGCGCGGGCCTCGCGGGCAGCGGCCTCGATCTGCTCCTGGGGCACGTCCGACTGGCCAAGTGCGATGTTGTCGCGCACCGAGCGGTTCAGCAGCGCGGCCTGCTGGCTGACCATGCCGATGGCGCGGCGCAGGCTCTCGAGGTCCACCCCGGCAACGTCTTGCCCGTCAATCAGAATGCGCCCGCCCTCGGGTTCGTAGAACCGCAGGATCAGGTTGACGAGAGTGGATTTGCCCGCCCCGGAAGGTCCGACAAGGCCCACCCGCTCGCCCGGCGCGATCCTCAGATCAATGCCCATCAGCCCGCCGCGCTCCTTGCCGTAGTGGTGCCGCGCACCCTCCACCACAATCTCGCCCGCGCTTACATTCAGCTCCGGCGCATCTTTCACCGGCGGGATCACCAGAGGCTGAGCGATCGTGCGCAATGCTTCGCGGATCGAGCCGACCTGCTCGAAAATACGCCAGATCGCCTCAAGCACCCATTCCGCCATTGTGGTGATCCGCAGTGACAGCGCTACAGCGGCGCTGACCAGCCCGATGGTCGCGCCACCCTGCGCCCATAGCCAGATCCCGTAGCCGACGATCCCGGCCATGATGACCCCTTCGAGCCAGACCGTGACGGTACGCAGCGCCAGCCCGATCTGGCGGGCGTGAAACAGGGTTTCGCGGGTGTCTTCCAGGGAGGCGAGGTAATCGGCCTCCATTTCGTGGCGCCGCGCGAAAAGACTGACCGTGTCGAAGTTGGAAAACGTATCCACCACCTTGCCGAGCAGCGCGGACTTGGAGGCCATGAAGATCTCCATCGCGCGCACCATGCGCGGCACGATCAGCGCCATCAGCCCGATGTAGAGCGCCAGCCAGACGAAGAGCGGAATGGCCAGCCGGATGTCGGTGCTGGCCATCAGCGTGACCACCCCAACCATGTAGACAAGCCCGAAGGCCACGGCGTTGAGCGACTGATAGAGCGTGTCGGAGGCGTAGTTGCCCATCAGCACGATACGCGAGGCGGTACGCCCGGCAAGGTCTTCCTGAAACCAACCCACCGATTGCCGAGAAATATGGTCGTAGGCACGCCAGCGAAAGAGGTTGGCGATGTTGCAGGAAAATCCGATGTCATTCACCGCGAAGCGGGCAAATTGCGCAAGCGGACGCAGGGCGATGATCATCACGGCGGCAAAGATCAGGCTGGCGTTGTGCTCCGCCCAGATCTCGGCCGGCGCGGTTTCGGCCAGCATGTCGATCAATCGCCCGGCATAGCCGATCAGCCAAACCTCGATGGTGGCGGTGAGCGCGGTGACGATCAGGCTGAGAACCAGCACAAGCCGCAACGGGCGCAGATGCGAGCGCAGGTAGGGCCAGACGCTGCCCGCCGGTGCCTCCCGCGACCCGTGGACATAGGGGTCGGCAAGGTGGAGCGCGGCCCGGGTGACGCGTTCATAGAGCTTCAGCATTCTCCTCGCCCACCCTCTGTCGCGCGGCTCAGTAGTTCCACATCGTTCCGTCCTCCAACCTCACCACCGGGTGGCTGCCGGGTTTGTACTGGTAGCGAGCGGCTTCTGCTTCATCAAAGTCCACCCCAAGCCCCGGTGCGTCCGACACGTAGACCATGCCATTCTCCAGCCGATGTTCCGAGGGGAAGAGCGCATCGCATTCCTCCGTTCCCAGCACGAGATATTCCTGAATACCGAAGTTCGGCGCCCAGGCGTTGAGATGCGCCTGCGCGGCCATACAGAGCGGCGAGTGGCTTGGTGCGCCGTGAAAGCCGGTTCGCACATGGTGCAGACCGGCCAGATCAACGATCCGCTTCACATGGGTGATCCCGCCGGCATAGGTGACGGCCACGCGGATGAAGTCGATCAGCTCTTCCTCGATCAGCTTGTTGCACTCGAAGATCGAGTTGAACACCTCGCCAATCGCCACCGGCACTGTCGAATGCTGGCGCAAAAGCCGCAGCGCTGCCTGGTCCTCGGCGGGGGTCGGATCTTCCAGCCAGAATAGACCCGCAGGCTCCACGGCCTTGGCAAACTCCGCCGCCTCGCGTGGAGTGAGCCGGTGGTGGACATCATGAAGCAGGTGCAGGTCGGGGCCAAACCGCTCGCGGATCTCCATCAGCGCGCCGGGCATGTAGCGCATGTACTTCCCGGTGTCCCACGTTTCCACCTTCGGGCGGATGCCGGAAAAATCGGTAATGTAATGCTTGCCTTCACCCGGTGCCTCGGGAACCGCGTAGCTCGCCGTGGGCATTCCGGGTATGCCGCATTGCACCCGCACGGCCTTGTAGCCCTGTTCGACGTAGTGCCCGATGCTGTCCACCAGGTCCTCAAGGTCCGATCCAGTCGCATGGGCGTAGCACATCGCCCCCTCCCGGCTCTTGCCACCAAAGAGCTGGTAGAGAGGCAGGTTCGCCAGTTTTCCCTTGATGTCCCAGAGAGCCATATCGATAGCGCCGAAGGCAGCCATCGCCACCGGGCCACGCCGGAAATAGGCGCCCCGATAGAAGAACTGCCAGATGTCCTCGGAGTTGCGCGGGTCCATCCCGATCAGGTTGGGCACGAGGTAGTCTCTCAGGTAGGTGGCAGGCAAGGTCTCGCGGTTGTTCAGCGTGGCATCTCCAAGGCCGTAGATGTCCTGGTCGGTCATGATCTTGAGCGTCACATAGTTCTTGCCCGGTCCCCCGACGAAGACCTTCGCATCAGTGATTTTCATGTGGGTCTCCTCCTCCGGGTCGCGGCTCAGCGTAAACCCGCCACGTTGGTCCAGCCCGCGTTCTCGCGGATGATGTCGATGATTTGCTGATACTCCGCACCTTCACGGAAAGTGGGGTATGGGGGCGCGGGTTCGCCCCGAATGTCGGCGACGAAATCCCTTGCGAGGAGGTGCCAGCACAACTCTGTCTCACCTGACACATCAGGCAGTCCCTCAGCGATCCCATCAGGCAGCGCCTGTTCCTGCCAGTCGCCGTCAGCCCCATGCAGAAAAAGCTCGCGGCTCCCGTAGTGCCCCTTGATGTAGATCGCCCCCTCGGTGCCGTAAAATACGATGTGATCCTCGTGGAAGCGCGGCACCAAGCCGCCGTGCTTGAAGAGCACTGACACCGGCTGCCGGGCCATCGGGCTCTCCAGCCTCGCGAGGACCGTGTAGCTCCACTCCGCGTCGCTCTCACCCCATTGCAGGGTCGGATCGTCTAGATCGCGGGGGATGAAATCGCGCCGGGTGGCGAAATTGTGCACCCCTTCCACAATTGGTGCGCGGCCCAGATCGTCCCTGACCTCGCCCATGACCGAGAGGATCTTCTCACCGACAACGGCGCAGGCAATGGACAGCGTGTGGGTGAAATTGTTGTTGAGCCGACCGCCGCCGTCGGCTCTGCGATGGGACCAACCGAAGGGGATGTTCCGCTCGAGATTGAAATGCGAAATGCACTCGATCTCGGTCGGCTCGCCGATTGCGCCTGCAGCCACCAGCGCCCTAGCGTGCTGGACGCTCGGCGTGTAGCGGTAGCTCGCGGCATAGGCCGTCTTAACGCCCTTCGCCAGCGCGAGATCCCGTAATTCCACGGCGGTTGGCCCGCTCTCGGTCATCGGTTTGTCGCAGAACACGTGGCACCCCGCCTCGATCGCCTGCTGAATCGGCTCGAAGTGCGCGCCGCCCGGCGTGCCGATCGAAACGATGTCGGGCGCGCAAACGGAGAGTGCTTCGGCCCAGTTCGTTCCCGCGTAGACGATACCAAGCCGCTCTGCGACGTCCTCCACGACATGCGGAGTTCTTCCGACCATTCCTACGATCTCAGCGCCTGCGGCGCGAAAGGCTTGAGCATGGCCTTCACCGGCAAACCCGGTTCCGGCAATCAAGACTCGCAAATTTTGGCTCATCACGACTCCAGTTTCGCACGACTAGTATGCTAGTCGGCAAGTAAGTCATGTGCAACCCGCGTATCGTCTTGATTGAATCCCTGCTTCATTGGTTGCGTCAGTTGCGGAACGGTCGACGCCACCACACTGGCAAAACGCGGTCGGCCTCGCGGTCGTTTCTGCTGTTCGCCGCAGCCGCTCGATCAACGCCCCGCCGATCAAACGCCGAGTAGTGCCTTTAACGTACTTGCTGGCAATGAGTGGCTTGAGGGACTTATCCGCACCAATCCTCCTCTCACCCAGATCAAATGCGTTGTCGGGTAGCGCCGGCCCCGTGTCGCACTGAGCCAGCGCTGGTCGGCTATTCATAGGCACCGGCGGAATAGGTGAGCTCGTAGCTGTGGCTATAAAGTTCGAAGACGATGCCGAAGGGGTCTTCGACGTAGACCATCCGGTAGGGCTTTGTTCCCGGGAAGTATTCGCGCACCGGCATACGTTGCCGCCCGCCGGCTTCGACGATGCGCTGCGCCAGACCTTCAATGTCAGGGTCCTGCACCGCGAAGTGAAAGGTGCCATGGCGCCTGTGCTCGAGCTTGTCCTCTGGCGCATAGTTGCCGGGGAACTCGAATATCTCGATACCGATGCCATCGGCGGTCGAGAGGTGTGCAATCCTGAGCGTCCCCCACCCGGGGCCAAAGACGTCCGTGCACATGACGCCGATGGCGCTGTCGTCTTCTACGGCCTCGGAAGGCTCCATCACGACGTAAAAGCCGAGCACGTCTGAGTAGAACTTCACGGCCGCTTCAAGGTCCGGAACGGACAAGCCGATATGGGAAAAGGTGCGTGGCGTCTCGTTCATCTTGTATCTCCATTCGCATTGCGTTGGAGCCGATATGGACTGGGGATGCTGTTTTGTGAAATTATCAATAAAAATAGAAAACCAAACGAAGTGTTATCATCCGATGCTCAACGCCACATGGCTCGAGACCTTCACCACAATCTGCGAGACCGGGCACTTCACCCAAGCTGCAGTGCGCTTGAACATGACCCAACCCGGTGTAAGCCAACATCTCCGGAAGCTCGAACAGCAGGTCGGAATGGCGCTAATCAGTCGACAGGGAAAGAGCTTCATCCTCACACCAGCGGGCGAGGCGGTATTCGAGCTCGGCCTGTCGCGCAGGGAAGAAGAAAAGCGCCTGCGCGACCTCATCGACACGGACGACCGGGACGCGGGGCCGGTCACCATCGCGTGCTCGGGCAGCTTCGCGATGCTGGTCTACCCAAACCTGTTGCCCTGGATGCGTGCCGCGCCCGATCTGAGTGTTCACCTCGAAGCGGCTCCACAAGCCGAGATCCTAGCGGGTTTGCTGGAAGGACGTTTCGACCTGGGCGTGCTTGGGGCGGACCCAAACCATGTGCGGCTCGAGGCTCAGAAACTCGCACGGGAAGAGTTGTGCCTCGTCCTGCCCGCGAATTCGGCCGACACGCCGATGTCCTTCGCGGAACTGGATGCCCGTGGCTTCATCGCGCATCCCGATGGCTATAGCTACGCTGATGACCTGCTGAGGCTGAACTTCTCGGATGATTACCCTGGATCCGACCGGTTGAACGTGCGCGGATCAATCAATCAGATCGGGCAGATCCCTGCGCCCGTTGCCCGTGGTATCGGCTACACACTTCTGCCCCGTAGCGGTATCGAGGCTTTTTCGGACAAGGCGAGCCTTTCAGTCGTCCAACTCCCGAGGCGTAGATGGCACGAACTTTGGTTGGTCATGCGCCGCGGTCGCCGTCTGTCGGCAAGGGTGCAGCATGCTCGCGGGTTGCTCAAGGAAGCCGCTGCTCAACTCCGGTAAGCGCGAGCTCGTTCAGTCGAAATGATAGGCCAACACCACGTTAGGAGACCCCGGGAATTGAGACGTGGACTCGGTGAAACCTTCGCTCGCGCAATCAGCAATGTGTTCCGCTGGAGTCGCGGCAAACCTATGATCCCGGCCAAGATCTCCCTTGTCGGCTCTCGGCCCTTTGCGGACCTTGAGGCTGGGTGAAGACGCCGCGGCGCAGCTTTACCGAAGCGGCCGTTCGTGCGTCGCGCAGAATTTTCCAATGGCCGAGGTCCGATGTGCGGACTTTGCAGACATTCGCTGCATCTCACAACATGGTCCGTTTGGACCGCCTAAACATGTAAATGCCGGGTCTCTACCTGGCGTTTGCCTGAGCTCATGTCATTCCGGAGACGATGGATATCGGAGCTGGTTCCGGGTCTAGCTCACTCCGGATCGGTCGCGGTCGGATTGAGCGGAACGCCATCGGCTGCGGCGAGGTAGCCGAACTCTGAAATCGGGCGCAATTCTCCGTTCTGTTCATCCCATAGAACCGCCGCACGATGATTGCGCACCTCGTGCATCACAGCGTCATAGGTCAGCACCAGATGGGATGAGCGATCCACGGAGCCCGTCACGTGCCACTGGCTGATGACCAAGGAAAATTGACCCAGATGGTCATGGTACGCGGACTGAATGCGCGCATCGGTCATTGTCAGGTCCAAGGGCGCAGCATCGCGCGTCACGGAAAGATGGTGCTCGAGATAGCGCGCCAACGCCGCCGCTAGCTCTTGCGGCAACGGCTGGCTTGGCGGCAGCGCCTCCATATCAGAAAGCTCGGGCGCCGCGATGATCAGGTCTTCCACCGGGAACTGGACCGTCAGCTGTAAAGAGGATCCCTGCTCACGCAACAGTAGGACGCTGCCGGGCAAGGCATGTGCAAGAACAGAAGCTGCACAGCCGACAAGAACCGATAACGCAAGAAGGCCCGACCGCCAGATCACTCCGCCTGCCCGCCGTAGTCGTCGGTCAGATCGCGCCAGACTGAATGCGGGTGGTTCCCCACCTTGTCGGTGGACTTGTTCGATTGAAGCGAGAACTCGATCCAGAGCGACGGCCCATGCACCCGGACGTAATCATCCTCCGCGCTCAGCTGCGGCGTGCCGGAATAGCCGAGATAGGTGTCGGGCAGCTCGGATGTGTATCTCTCCATGTAGGCTGCTGCGTCGGGTTCGGAAATGTCGCCGACATATGTTTCGATCGCGGCCAGAAGCAGGGCTGTCTGATCGGCATCCAGTTCCGC
This sequence comes from Vannielia litorea, assembly GCF_019801175.1. NCBI lineage: Bacteria > Pseudomonadati > Pseudomonadota > Alphaproteobacteria > Rhodobacterales > Paracoccaceae > Vannielia > Vannielia litorea. The sequence continues at coordinate 1,909,725 of NZ_JAHVJR010000001.1, read as the reverse complement.
AACGGGCAGACCTTCGAAGCTGTCGGGAATCGCGTCATCGGCCTGTGGCCCGGCGAGGATGTCCCGGTAGGTTCCTTCCAGTTCGGCAACTGCGCGTTGATCCTCCGACAGTGCGCTGAGCAGCGTGGCAAAGGCGTCGCGTTCCTGCGTGAGCGGTTGGTTCACCCGACCGTTCATTTCGAAATAGGGGAAAGGCTCGACGCCCCGGAAGGAAGGGGTGGCCCCTGCAAGCTCCCCGTCGACATAGGTATTGGCAAAGGCCATGTGGTGCCCACCATAGTAGAGCTCCCATACGCCTGTCGACCCGGGCGTGCCGAGGAAAGCGAACTTGGTGTTGTAGGAGGAATAGCCGGCCTTGTAATCGGTGCTGACGGTGTTGATGTAGTCATCGGCGTTCAACGTCTGGACCATCTCGTCCCAGCCTTCGTTGATCTCACCGCTGGTGGCTTCCATCATGATCGCTTTGACCAGCCCGCGCTGTTTTGTGTTCAACTCGCCCAGCAGAACGCCTGGCCGCTTCGGAAAAGCCCCGGCAGGCAGGTTGCTCCAGTATTCCGCCTCGGTGCGGGAATAATCCAATTGCAGTTGCCCGAGGACGTCCTCCGACACGTCGGCCTTCAGCAGATCGATCAAACACAGCATCCGCCCGTAGCCCGGAGTCTCTCCGCACTCGGCGGCGGCGTCGGGGATCGGCACGCTCTCCATCAGGGTGCTGGTGTCGCCCATGCGCGCCTGAAGCGCTTTGCTCAGCGCCTGATCCTCCTCCGACATCGGCGGCGGACCGCCGTCGCCGGGCGGCGGGCTATCGTGACCTTGAGCAAAGACCGGTGAAACCAGAAGAGCGGCCAGCGCAGCGACGCCGACAAGTGCAAAACGATGAGACATTGGCAGTCCATTTGTGGAGTCACTGCATTCAGCCCTCAGTATCGGGGGAAACGAGAATAACATCAAGGTGATGCCCGGCAACCGACCGAACACACCACGAGCTTCCCGATCCGGCTCTGATTGGCATGAAGCGGCAAAAGAGCATCGCCACTCGGGCCATCGAAGCCGCCGTTCGCTCGCGGCGCAGCATACGTCACTCTGGGCTCGAAGCCGCCTTGCAGCGATGCAGCGTCAAGCCCGAGTTCGGCGTGGCCTGGATGCTCGCTTCCTACATGGCAGCTTAAATGTCTCACTCCTGCAGCGAAGGTCAGCTTCCCGCTCTTGTCGGTCGGGCGGGAGAATTCGTGCACTCGACGGCCAACACCTTGCCCCTCGTGCCAATCTCCGCAACTGACGTTTGCTTTGCGAGAGTGGAATAATCTAGAGCCATCCGTACCACGTCTGGAATTGACCCGAGACGACCTACTCCAACAACTAGCGTCCGCTTTGGAAGCTCGCGGCACTCAACTCGTAACTGCAGCCAAAGTCCGCTTGCCGCTCAAAGCACTGACAGATCCTTTCTGCGACAGACGACGTGTCCCACGCTCTTGTTCAATCCTTGTGGTTGAGGTCTGCGTAAAGCCGCTCACCCAGATTTCGTTCAATAGGCATTCGTGTGGGCCGTAGCGATTTGGAGCCACAAACGTTCAAATCGGGAGATCGCAGGCGCATTTCACGGCTTAGTGCGCTCGCCGAATACCCAATCTGCCCAAGACTCCATCATTTCCCGACGTTGCTCCAACAGATCGGTGCGGTGGTAGGCGGCTTCGGTCGCGTTCGAAACAGTGTGAGCCAGGGCACGCTCGGCGAGGTCTCGGGCGTAACCGTTTTCTGATGCCCAGTCGCGGAAACTGGATCGGAAGCCGTGGGTCGTTGCAATCCGGCCAGGAGTGTCACTGGCAACCTTGTGGTCTCTAAGGACTTTCAAGAGCGTCATGCCGCTGAGTGGCCGACCGGCTCTATAAGAGAAAATGTAGCCCTGTTGGCCAGAAAACTCAGCGCGTGCCCTCAGGATGCCGAGTGCTTGGCGGCTCAAGGGAACACGATGTGGTTGCCGAGCTTTCATTCGTTCGGCTGGCAATGACCAGGTTGCCGTTTCGAGATTGATCTCTGACCATGTGGCTTCACGCACCTCCTCCGATCGCGCCGCAGTGAGGATTGTGAATAGCAGGGCCATTCGACCGACCGATGTCTCTGTTTTGTGAAACAAGTCTTCGCATACCTGAGGCATGGAGCGCCAAGGAACTGATGGGTGGTGACGGACTCTGTCCCGTTTGCTTGGCGGCTTCGGGAGCAGGGCAGGGAGCGCTGCGACGGGGTTGGTGCTGGTGTAGCCATGGGCAAGGCACCAGAGCATGACGCGGTCACACCGCTGAGCAACGCGACTGGCGGTCTCGGGTTTGGACAGCCAGATCGGTCTTAGACCTGTGGCGAAATCTGCTGGGGTCAGGCCGTCGACCTTTAGTTTCCCAATGGCAGGAAAAACGTAGGTGCGGAGTGTCGTAATCCACTGAGCGCGATGCTTAGTATTTTTGAAGCCGGGTGCAATCTCTTCATACAAGGTCACGGCGGCCTTTTCGAAAGTGGGTATCTCTCGTTGCGCGGATGCCAGAGTTTGCTCTTCTGCCCTACGATTGATCGGATCGATCCCGCTCGCGATCAGCTCCCTTGCAGCCATCGCAAGCTTGCGAGCTTTTGACAGACCTGTGGCTGGATAGGTACCAAGGCCCATGTCTCTTCTCTTGCCGGTGAAGGGCGAAACAAAGCGCAACTGGAACTTACCGGTCCCGACGGATTTTCCGGGACGAAGGTACAATCCCGGTACACCTCCTACGGCCAATGCCCTTCCCGATGGGGACAACTTTCGTGCCTTGGTGTCAGTTAGCATGGTCCACTCCCAAGGGGCGTCTGGCGTTAGGATAGTAGGAGTTAAGCCCCACATCTAGCCCCACATTCAGTGCGCCATGCTATGACATCACGCGCTACAACCTGCGACACTTTCCGGCGAATAGTATCTGCTTAATAGACGTCTTCTTGGCTCTCATGAGATTTCTTGATGCTCTCTGATACACTTAGATGGCGGACACCTCTTCCGCCACTATCACCGTTTCATGCGAGATTGGCCCCGCTGTAGGCAACAACCCTTGTGGATGGTCTGCGGAAACAGCCCAAGGCGGCCTGACTATGCGAGCGGTGCATTTCGTTTCTGGTAGTCCCTCCGCGGTCAGCCTAAGAGGGGAGGGTGCTACACATCCTCGCCCCATGATCCGCCTTTTCTTCGACTACTATCGCCCGCATATGCGGCTGTTCTGGCTCGACTTCGGCTGTGCCGTTGCCTCGGGCCTGCTGGAGTTGGCTTTTCCGTTGGCCATTGCGGGGTTCATCGACACGCTGCTGCCGCAGGGCGACTGGGCGCTGACCGTGCTGGCGGCGGCAGGGCTTGTGGCGGTTTATGTGATCAACACAGTGCTCATGGCGATCGTCACCTATTGGGGCCACATGCTGGGTATCAATATCGAAACAGAGATGCGGGCGCGTGCGTTCGACCGGCTCACGCGGCTCAGTTGGTCGTGGTTCGACCGGGCCGAGACCGGCAAGCTGGTGGCGCGGGTGACGCGCGACCTCGAAGAGATCGGCGAGGTTGCCCACCACGGGCCGGAAGACCTGTTCATCGCGATCATGACCTTTATCGGGGCCTTCGCGCTGATGCTCTGGCTGCATCCGCAACTGGCGCTCATCACCCTCGTGATCGTGCCGGTCATGGCCTGGCTGCTGGCCCACTACGGCGGGCGGATGACCCGGGCGTGGCAAGCGATCTATGCCCGCGTCGGAGCCTTCAACGTGCGGCTGGAGGAGAGCATCGGCGGCATCCGGGTGGTGCAGGCCTTCACCAACGAGCCGCATGAGCGGGCGCTCTTTGGCGAGGACAACACCCGGTATCGCACCACCAAGCTGGAGGCCTACCGGATCATGGCGGGCGTCACCGCGCTGCATTACATGGGGCTGCGGGTGGTGCAGGTGGTGGTTATGGTCGTGGGCGCGGGCTACGTGTTTCAGGGCAGCCTCAGCACCGGCTCCTACGTGGCCTTCCTGCTGCTGGTCGGCGTGTTCTTTCGCCCGTTGGAGAAGATCGCGGCGGTGCTGGAGCTTTACCCGCGCGGTATCGCGGGCTTTCGCCGCTACCTCGAACTGATGAACACCGCCCCCGAGATCACCGATGCGGAGGACGCACGCGAGGCGCCCGCGCTGACCGGGGCGATCAGCTTTGACAAGGTGAGCTTTGCCTATGACGGCGCGCGCGGCGTGCTGCATGATATCTTCCTCGAGATCGCCCCCGGCGAGCAGGTGGCGCTGGTGGGGCATTCGGGCGCGGGCAAGACGACGCTGGCCGCACTGGTGCCCCGGTTTTACGAACCGAGCGCGGGCGAGATCCGGATTGACGGCATGCCGATCCGCGAGATGACGCTGGCCTCGCTACGGAGCCAGGTCGGACTGGTCAGCCAGGATGTGTTCCTGTTCGGCGGCACGTTGCGCGAGAACATCGCCTATGGTGCGCTGGAGGCCGATGAGGCGGCGATCATGGCGGCGGTGGAGAACGCGCAGCTCGGCGGGCTGGTGCGCGAGCTGCCGGACGGGCTCGACACGATGGTTGGCGAGCGCGGTGTGATGCTTTCGGGCGGGCAGCGGCAGCGGGTGGCGATTGCCCGCGTGTTCCTGAAGAACCCGCCGATCCTGCTGCTGGACGAGGCGACCTCGGCGCTCGACCGCGGCACCGAGCGCGAGGTGCAGGCGGCGCTGACCCGGCTCTCCGAAGGGCGCACCACGCTCACCATCGCCCACCGGCTCAACACCATCCGCCACGCCGACCGCATCATCGTGCTCGATCAGGGCCGGATCGTGGAGATGGGCACCCATGACGAGTTGGTGGACCGGCAGGCGGCCTATCACGCGCTCATCAGCTGAGCGGGCAGGGTGGGGCGCTTGTGGCTGGCCCGCCGCCCGCCCGCGCGGTAGAGGTGAACGGCCAGAGCATCACGCGGACCAGCATGGAAGATCACCCGAACGCCCGAGCAGAGCTGTTTGCCGATGACGCCGACCCGGGGATGGGCGCCAACCGGGTGTGGTTCAACCTGCTGCGCATTCACCGCAGCACCGGCGCTCGCATCGCGCGCGCTCTGCGAGAGATCGGCGTGGGCGACCCTGTGTGGTACGAGATCCTGCTGGAGTTGGAGCGCGCCGGCCCCGAGGGCATGGCGATGGCCGCCTTGGAGCGCAAACTCTTCACGACCCAATATGCACTGTCGCGCCATGCAGCCCGTCTGGAGGAGGAGGGGTGGATCTCGAGCGCATCCGCTCCCGGCCCGGGGCGGGGCAAGGTGTTGCGGTTGACCGAGGCGGGCAAGGGCAAGTACATGGAGATCTGGGCCGTTTACAGCGAAGCCATCGCCGAAGAGATCGGCGCACGGCTCTCGGTCGATGAGGCTTATGAGCTCGCCCGCGTGCTCATCCGGCTCTACGACTGAAGACGCCGCCGATGCGGGGCACCGGCGGCGTCTGGTTTCGGCTGCTGTTCCTGCTCAGAACTTGGCGACGGCTACCAGCGAGATGGTGCGGCCCGGCTCGCGCAGCGGGGTGATCGTGCCGTATTCGCCGCCATAGGTTGCACGGTCGGCATATTGCTCGTCGAAGAGGTTGTTGACCTCGGCGCGGATGGTCAGGTTGGGCAGGCTGGGCGGCACGTATTCGGCCCAGGCATTGACCACAGTGTAGCCGTCGAAGTCGTTCAGGGCCGGATCGTCGAAGTCGTAATCCAGTGCAACATCGAGACCGCCGCCGACCTTCAGGCCATCGACGCGGGTTTCCTGCTCGACTTCGAAAGCCACCAGCGTGCCGAGCGGCGCGCCGTAGTCCTGCGCCGTGAAGCTCTCACCGGACGCGCCGTCGATCTCGACATCGCTGTGCGAGAGCGTCATGCGGGCAAAGCCGGTGCCCCAGCCGTAGGTTACGCCGAGGTTGAAGCCCTTGCTCTTGAAATCGAAGTTGTTGGTGCTGCTGCGGGCATTCTTGATCTCGGTGACGAAGAGCTCACCAGAGAGCGTGAGGTCACCGCGCGTCCAGTCGAAGCCGATTGTGGCGTTGTCGGCCCGGGCGGCTTCCAGCCCGTCGTAGGCCGTGGCGCTCAGCATCCGCCAGTATTCGTAGTTGTCTTCGATCACCAGCCCGCCGAACACCGAGGAGACCCCGCCGCGCAGGGTGAGTTCGTCGGTCGCGGCGAAGGCGAGGGAGGCGTTGCCGGACCAGCCTGAGAAGTCCCCCTCGAAGCCGTTCACGCCGGTAAAGCTCTGGCTGTCATAGCGTGCACCGAAGGACACCTTGAGCCGGTCGGTCGGCTGCAGCCGCGCCTGGGCGAACAGCCCGACGTTCTGGGATTCTTCGGTCTGATCCTCGGCGTAGTTCGGGCTCAGGTAGTTGCCGAAGCGGTCCTGATAGTCGATCCCGGCGGTCACCGTGTTGCCTTCGTTCAGGTGGAAGGTGTTCTGGAAGGTTGCCGAGAAGGTGCCGGAGCGGCCGTTGCTGTCCCACGGGTCGGGCTTCACGATCTCGCTTTCGGAGTAACCGATGTGTACGCGCGGGTCCCACATGCCGGTGGCATCGGGGGTCTCGTAGACGAAGGAGTAGCTCTCGCGCGTGGTATTGTAGAGCGTCAGCGCGTCGTCGACGCCGTTGAAGCCGCCGAAGTTCGCGCGTTCCTGCCGCAGGGAGCTGTCCATCAGGCGCTGGGCCGAGAATTCGAAGCGGTGGCCGTTCTTCTCGTAGGCGACCTTGCCGAGGTAGCTCTCCAGCGCGGCGCGGGTGCCGTAAACGCGGTTGCCGTCGCCGTCCTCATAGTCTTCGCCATCGGCCAGCTTGCCGTAGAGCAGCCATTCGAAGCCGCCTTGCTGACCGGCGAGAGTGAGCGCCGATTGCAGGGTCTGGTCGTTGTCGGAGAAAGACAGGCGGACGTTGCCGCCAAAGCTGTCGCCCGGCTCCAGAATGTCGGTGGCATCCACAGTTTCAAACACGACCGAGCCCGCCAGCGCATAGGGGCCAGCATCGGCGGGCGAGACGGTGGCATCGGCGCGGACCTGCTTGAGCAGGCCGGGGTCGATGGCGTTGGCCGAGACGTGGTGGAAGGCGCGGTTGTTCTGCGCTGTGCCATCGACGGTAACGCCGAGGTTCAGCATATCGACGCCGTTGACAAAGATCTTCTGGGTCAGCGGCAGCGCGCCGCCAACGGAGACCGAGGCGATGCCCGAGAACAGGTCTTTCAGGTCGCCGGTGCGGGCGCGCTCGAGTTCACGGTCGGAGACATACATCGAGGTCGCGCGGTCGGCCTCGTCGCCCAGCTCGTCGCGCTGCTGCACGATGATCGGGTCGAGGGTGAAAACGGGTTGCGCATCCTGCGCGTGGAGTGCCCCGCCCGAGAGCGCGAGCAGCGCAAGAGCGGAGCAGGAGGCAGCGGAGCCGCTGCGGCGGAATGTGAGTGGCATGGGAGTCCCCTGAGTGTCGTCTGTCTTGGCTGGGCTCAGAGGCGTGGCTGGACCTTCCGTAGAGGGCGCGGCATTAATATGCAAGTGCATGTAACCTGTTTTTACAGGGGTATGACGCTTTTGGGCAACCGGGCTTTCAGGCGTCTGGAGCCGTCCAGTAGGCGGCCACCTGATAGCTCTCGCGCGGGGTGGCAGCCTCTGTCAGCCGGGTGCGCAGGGCCACGGCTTCGCTGCGCTCCCCGGCGAAGAACCTAAAGCTCCCGTCGCGCGGCGCTCCGAGCTGCTCGAAGGCCTCAATTGGTGTGAGGCCCTCGCTCCGCAGCACCCATGCAAGCTCGATGCCGGGCGGGTGGGCGAGAGTTTGAACGTCGGCCTCCTCGGGCACAAAAAGCACGGCTTTGCCGCGCGTGTCCTCCGGCATGGCGGCGAGTTGCCGGGCGATGACCGGAACGGCGGTTTCATCTCCCACGAGGCCCATCCAGCGATGCCCCTCGATCAGCTTGCTCCCGCCCGGGCCGGTGACGGCGATGCTGTCGCCTCTGCTGGCGCCACGGGCCCATTCGGTCACGCGGCCGCCCTCGTGGACAAACACATCAAAGGTGATCCGCGCGGCCTCGCCATCTGTCACGATCTTTCGCGTTGTGTAGACCGGGCGGTGCCAAGCCTCGATGCCGCCGGGCCAGCGGGTGACGCCGGCCTCGTCGGTGGCGGGCAGCGCGGCGCCCTCAGGGCCGAAAAGCAGGCGAAAGTGCAGCCCGCCGTCGTTGAAGCGGGCGAGGTCGTCGCCTTCGATCACCACCCGGATGTACGAGGGTGAGAGCTGCTCGGCGGAGACGACCTGCGCCACGCTCAAGTTGGCGGGGCGCTTTCCGGCCACAGCATCCTGCCACGCAGGCGTCTGCCCCATGCTCTTGAGCCGCGCGCTCAAGTGGTCGCGCATGATCTGCAGATCGCCGTCGGACCCGGCCTCGATCCGCAGCAGGGTGCCAGCCCCTTCGCCGCGCAGTTCGATCTGGCCCAGCCGCGCCTGAATGACGAGACTGGTCGCGCTTTCGATGGCGTCGAGGCCATTGGCTTCGGCCACGCTGGAGAAGGCCACGCGCGCCTGTTCGGCGGGCAGGGCGAGGCTGGTGCGCGCTTCGGGCATGGTCGGCTCCTCAGAACGTGTAGTCGAAGCGCACGCCGATCTCCCGGCGCTCGCCAAGCCAGGCCGAGGCGCCTTGGCCGCCTTCGACGTATTCATACTGGTAGAAGCGCTCGTCGAAGAGGTTGGTGGCGTAGCCGGTGAGGCTCATGCCGTTGTCCCATTTGTAGCCCAGCGAGGCGTCGACCACGGTGTAGGCATCGAGCATCGCCGGGTCCGACACGCCGTTCTCGATCCGGCTCATGCGCTCGCCCACGTAGGTCGCCTGCGCGCCACCGAACCAGCCCACATCGCCCTGCCGCCAGTTGAAGCCGAGGGTGATCGTGGTCTCTGGCGCGAGCGGGAAGGGCTTGCCCGAGTAGTCGGTGGTGTTGATCGCGAAGTCCTTGAACTCGGTGTGCAATAGGCCGACCGAGCCGTATAGGTCGAGGTTGTCGGAGGCGGCGTAGGCCAGCTCCAGTTCTGCGCCGTAGCTCACCGACTTGCCGGCGTTAGTTATGTAGTAGCTGGTGCTGTCGCCCGGGGTTTCGAGGATCTCGACCTGCTGGTTGTCCCAATCCTGGTAGAACAGGCTGGCGCCCACGGTCAGGCGGTCATCCATCAGCGTTCCGCGATAGTTCAGCTCGATGTTGTGCGCCTGCTCGGCCTCATACTCGCGCAGGGTGCCCGAGCTGATCTGGTAGGAGGCGCCGCCGGGCCGGTAGCCCTGCTGGTAGATCAGCGAGAGCTGCTGGCGGCTGTCGATCTCCCATGTCAGCCCCAGCTTGGGGATGAACTCGGTGGCCTCGTAGTTGGTGGAGGGCGCCGCCGTGCCGCCGGAGCTGGCCTCCTGCTTCTGGCTGTAGTGGTCGAGCCGCCCGCCTGCGATCACCCGCCAGCCGGGAGCGAACTCGTAGGAGACCTCGCCGAAGAGCGCGGTGTTGGTCACGTCGATGGTGTTTTCGTTCTCGGTGACGGAGCCGAACATCCACGTGTCGCGGAAGGCCTCGGTGCGCTCCTTTGCGGCATAGAGCCCGGCCACCCAGCGCAGACCGCCGTCATCGTAACTAAGGCGGAACTCCTGGCTGAGGATCGTCTGGTCGAACTCGCCATCGACCCAATACATCTCGCCCGGCGTGCCCTCGTTGATCGAGTGGCGCCCGGTGACGGAATGGGTGAGGCCGGTTTGCGCGGTGAAGGTCAGCGCGTTCGAGAACGCGTGCTTCACTTCTAGGCCGAGGTTGTCGACCGTGGTTTCGCGGATTTCCTGATAGGTGATCGCGCCGGGCGAGAGCGGCTCAAGCACGCCCCAGTCATCGCCGCGCATGTCGTCATACTCGATCCCGAGGCCAAACCAGCCGGGGCCGATGATGTTGTTATAGGCCGGTCCGTCGAAGCTGTGGGAGTAGCTCAGGATCACATCGGTTGCGCCGGAGGGGCGCCACAGGAGCTTGCCGCGGAGCGTGTAATAATCATCGGTCTTGAAGTCGTCGGAGCGGTCGTAGCCCTCAAGCGAAGGGTAGCTGATGTCGCTGTCCTTCTTCGACCATTCGGCGCTGACCCGGTAGGCCAACGTGTCGGAGAGCGCATCGCCAAAGGCGACACCGATCTGCTGCTTGTTGTTCTCGCCGTAGGTGAGTTGCACCTTGCCGGAGCGGGCGAATTCCGGGTCTTTCGTGCGCAGGTAGACAGCCCCGGCCAGCGCGTTGCGGCCCGAGAGGGTGGATTGCGGGCCGCGGTAGACCTCCACCTGCTCCACATCGAAGGTGCCCCGAAAGCCGCGGCGGGTGCCTTCGACGGTTTGCTGCACGCCGTCGATGTAAAGCGAGGCCACCGGCGCGCCCGCACCGCCGGGCGTCAGCCCCTCGGAGTTGACGCCGCGAATGGTGAAACCGCTCTCGTTCAGGTCGCCGTCGCCGAAGTTGGGCACACGGTCCATGATATCGCGCCACTGGGCGAGGTTGGTGCGGCTGAGGTCGACCTCAGCCACCACCGAAACACTGGCGGTAGTGCTCTGCGCGTCATCGGTGGAACGGTCGCCGTAAATCTGGATCGGTTCCAGCTCGATCACCTGCTGTGCCGTGGCGTCGGAGGCGGAGATGAGGGCGGAGGAGCCGAGCAGCGCGGCGGCGAGTTTACGAGTGGACATGCGAGCACCTTGATCTGTTCCCGCGTGGCGGGAATCGAGCGGTTGAGTGCTGGCATGGGCTGGCTGCTGGGTAATTCCTTAACAAATTACTCGGAATTGAAAAGCCGGTATCGCGGGGCTGTTGCGCAGATGTGTCACTCGGGCACGGTGCGGCGCGGCAGGCAGAGCGGCGTGCCGGTGTCGGGGTCGGTCAGCACGGTGGCCTCGACGTTGAAGGCGGTGCGGAGCACCTCGGGGGTGACGACCTCGCTGGGCGGACCGGCGGCGATGATCCGCCCGGCCTTCAGGGCGACCATCGTATCGGCATGGCGGGCGGCCTGGCTGAGGTCGTGCAGCACGGCGACCACGGTTGCGCCGTATTCTTTCACCAGCCGTTCCATCAGGCCCAACACCTCGACCTGATGGGCGAGGTCGAGATAGGTGGTGGGCTCGTCGAGCAGCAGGATAGTGCTTTGCTGGGCCAGCACCATGGCGATCCAGGCCCGCTGGCGCTGCCCGCCGGAGAGCCGGTCGACCAGCGAATTGCGCAGGTCGGTGAGCGAGGTCAGCGCCAGCGCCTCCTCCACCGCCTCCTGGTCGCGCGCGCGCCACGGCCCGAGCACGGAGCGGTGCGGGTAGCGCCCCTGCTCCACCAGCTCCTCCACCGTCATTCCTTCTGCCGGGCTCGCGCTTTGCGCCAGCAGCCCGATCTCGCGGGCGAGTGCCCGGGTGGAGCGACGGGCGATGGAAGCACCGTCGAGCACAACCTGCCCGGAGGCGGGGGCGTGCAGCCCGGCCAGCGCGCGCAGCAGTGTAGACTTGCCGCAGCCGTTCGGCCCCACCAGCGCGGTGAAACGGCCCGGCTCGATGGCGAGGTCGAGGCCCTCGATCACGGGGGTTGCGCCGTAGGCGAGGCGGAGGGTGCGGGCGGCGAGGCGGGGGTCAGTCATTGCGGCGTTTCCAGAGGAGGAAGGCGAAGAAGGGCGCGCCGAGCAGCGCGGTGACGAGGCCAACCGGCAGTTGCAGCGGCGGGGCGGTGCGGCGGGCGGCGATGTCGGCGGTGAGCAGCAGGGCCGCGCCAACGAGAGCGGCGGCGGGGATCAGGCGGGCGTGGCGCGGGCCGGTGAGGGCGCGGGCGATGTGGGGCGCGGCGAGGCCGACGAAGGCGACCAGCCCGGCGGCGGCCACGGCGGCGCCGGAGAGCATGGCGCAGGCGAGGATGGCGAGGGCACGGGCGAGGTTGACCGGCTGGCCGCGCGCTCGCGCCACGTCATCGCCCAGCGCGATCAGGTCCAGCTCCCGTGCGGCGGCCCAGGCGAGCAGAGCGGGCGGCAGGGACCAGCCGAGGAGGTGCGGCAGCTTCTCCCAGCGGCTGTCCTGCAGCGAGCCCGCGAGCCAGACCATGGCGCGTTGCACATAGGCCGGTTCCCCGAAGACAGAGATCGCGCTGGCCCCGGCGCCGGCTAGCGCCGAGAGGCCGATGCCCACGAGGATGATCCGCGTGCCGGTGGTGCCCTGCCGCCATGCGAAAGCGTAGATCAGCACGGCCATGGCGAGGGCCCCGCCGAAGGTGAGCCAGGGCAGTGCAGTTTCAGGCAGGCTGCCGACCTGCACGATCACCACCATCGCCGCCAGCGCCGCGCCCGCGTTGACGCCCACGATGCCCGGATCGGCCAGCGCGTTGCGCATCACCGCCTGCGCGATGGTGCCCGCGATGGCCAGTGCCGCGCCGACGAGCAGGGCGGTGACGGCGCGGGGCAGGCGCAACTCGGTGACGATGATGCGGGAAGGGGCGGGCACACCTTCGGCCCCAAAGAGCGCCCCAAGCACCTCGCCCGGCGGCACCGGCTGGTCGCCCAGCGCCAGCGCGGCGACGAAGGCGAGCACGACGAGTGCACAAAGCAGCGCCAATCTCATCTGCGCACCGCCCCGTGGCTGCGGGCGAGCGAGATGAAGAAGGGGGCGCCGATGAGCGCGAGCGTGATGCCTGCAGGCATGTCGACCGAGAGGAGCGCCCGGGGCGCGGTGTCTGCCAGCAGCGTCAGTGCCGCGCCGCCGAGGATCGAGAGCGGCAGGATGCGGCCATATCCGCCGCCCAGCGTGAGCCGCACCATGTGGGGCACCACCAAGCCGACAAATCCCAGCGGCCCGGCGATGGACACGGCAGAACCTGCCAGCCCGACAACGCAACAGGCGGCGATGGCCCGCCAGAGCGCTGGGTTTTGCCCGATGCTGCGGGCCACGTCGCCGCCGAGGCTGAGGGTGGTGAACTGGCGGGCGAAGACGAGCGCCGCCGCGAGGGAGATCGCGGCATAGGGCAGGACGGGGAGCATTTGCGCCAGTTGGCGGCCCTTCAGGCTACCAGCGGTCCAGAACCGCACGGCATCGAGGGTCTGGCTGTCGATCAGCAGGATCGCGGTTGTAAGGGCGCCGAGGAAGGTCGCCACGATGACCCCCGCCAGCACCAGCCGGATTGGCGTGGCCCCGCCGCGCCCGGCGGAGGCCATGGCATAAACCAGCACCGCCGCCGCACCCGCGCCACCGAAGGCGCACCAGATCAGCGCGCCGCTTGCGGTGACGCCAAAGGCCGAAAGCGCCACCACCACCACGAAGGCCGCGCCCGCGTTGACCCCGAGCAACCCCGGCTCGGCCAGCGGGTTGCCGGTGACCGCCTGCATGATCGCCCCTGCCGCACCCAGCGCCGCTCCGGCGGTAAGTGCTGCCACCACCCGCGGCAGCCGCACCTGCCAAAGGATTGCATCGGCCCGCCCCTCGCCCGGCGCAAGCAGCGCCCGCGCGGCCTCTGCCAGCGACAGCCCTGCGGCCCCGGTGGCCAGCGACCAGAGCGCGACGAGAAGGATCAGCAGGACCAGCCCAAGGGAATAGGCGGCGGTGCGCGTCATTCAGACCCGATCACGTAGCGTTCAATATCGTCTAGCACCCCATGGGCCGAGGCGAGGCCCGAAAACTGCATCCAATGCCCGTGATCCACCCGGTGCACGTGGCCGGCCGCCACCGCAGGCAGCATCTGCCAAAGCGGATTCGCAAGCACCTCCTCATGGCGGCCGTCCTTGTCGCTGTCGTTGGTGCCGCCGACGATGTAGAGAAGGACGTCGCCATCCAGTTGGGCAAGCTCTTCCCAGTCTGGCCGCTTCATTGCCTCTGCGGGGTCATCGGTTGTTTCGTATTCCGTCCGCTGCACGCCGGCCTGCCGCATGACGTTGAAGGGCGCATAGCCCCCCGGACTGTCGAGATAGACCTGGAAATCCCAAGACGTGATCCGCACTACGGAGACCTTGGTGGGCGGCACGCGGGCGGCAATGTCCTCGATCCGCGCATCCAGCTCCGCAAGCTGCGCCTCAATCTCGGCCTCCTTGCCGGTCAGCCCTGCCATTAGGCCGTAAAAGGCGCGCCAATCCGTGCTGGTATAGAGTAGTGTCGGGGCGAGCTGTGAGACCATCGGGTAGACCCCGCTGGCCATCGACTCGGAGCCGACGAAGCCCACGATCAGGTCGGGTTGCAGGGCCACCAGCGTCTCGAGGCTGGGCTCGGTGACAAAGCCGAGCGAGGTGATCCCGCCCTCGGTAGCGCGCGCGTTGAGCGCCTCATCACTCATCCGGTCGAGCGGGGCACCGACGATTGGCAGACCCACGTCGAGCCCGATCCCGAGGCCGAAACTGGCATCGAGCACCACCACCCGCTGCGGCGCGGCGGGCAGGCAGAGCGGAGCCTCATATATGCCCGGGTCGTCAATCGCCACGCCCTCGCAGGCCTCGGCGGCCAGCGGCAGGCCAAGAAATGAAAGTGCTAGGGCAGCGCGGATCATCTGGGCACTCCGGTAAGAAATCTGGAATGGCTCGAGACGATCCTCTGGCTCGCCCCATAGACCAAGACCGGGCACCGAGTGTCAATGTCCACCATGAAGCCAGCCGTCGGGCGCCGGGCGTCACCAGACCGTGCTCAGCCACAGAGAATTTGCAGAAAATTCAAAGCGTTCAGCACTGCTCTGCCACAATTCTGACGGTGTAATACCCAAGAGCCGCCCGACATTCGCCAATGCGTCTCCGCGAACGGGCAATGGGTGGGGCGCGCCTTATCCGACGCTGCAAGAGCATGGCTTCAATGAACGCACTGTCACCAATCTCTTCTTCTTCTGCCGTCACCGGCGATGAACTGCCTCCGGGGACGGTGCTCGGCGGCGGCCAGTACACGATCGAGCGGTACCTCAACGGTGGCGGCTTCGGTGTGACCTATCTCAGCCGCGACAGTTTGGGCCGGCCGGTTGTTATCAAGGAGTGCTTTCCCGGCGCCATGTGCTGCCGCCGGGGCGCTTCGGTACGGTTGCGCACGACCTCGAACATCGGCGCTTTCGATCAGGTTCTGGATCTGTTCAAGAAGGAGGCACGGGCCCTTGCCGCGCTGGCGCACCCCAATGTGGTGGGCGTTCACCAGATCTTCGAGGAGAACGGCACCGGCTACATGGCGCTCGATTACGTCGACGGCCCTGACCTGCTGGACCTTTACGAGAAGGACCCGGCCCGGTTCACCCCGGCGGAACTCAATCGCATCCTGCTCTGCCTGCTGGATGCGCTCCGATACGTCCATGACAGCGGCACGCTGCATCGCGACATCTCGCCCGACAACATCCTGATGGGTCCAGATGACGCCCCGATCCTGATTGATTTCGGCTCCGCCCGCGCCGGGGCCGCCCGGACAAGCCGCATCCTCAGCCAGGTTTTCACCGTCAAGGACGGTTACTCGCCGCAGGAGTTCTACCTGACCGACAGCCCGCAGGGCCGCTCCAGCGATCTCTATGCGCTCGCGGCGACCATGTATCACCTCGTCACCGGCGCGCCGCCGCCCCACTCGAACCAACGGCTCGCCCATGTGGCCGAGGGCAAGCCCGACCCCTACGTGCCGCTGCGCGGCAACTGGCCGGGATTTGACGGGCGGTTTCTGGAAGCCATCGACCAGTGCCTGAGTGTTTTCCCGAAGGACCGGATGGACTCGGCTGGCCAATGGGCCGCCTTCCTCGTGGCCGAACGCCGGACGGGCAAGCCCGACACCCGAACGGACGAAGACGCAGGCATCGAACGCCGGATCACTGACTTGGTCGAGGAGACCCGTAAGGCCATCGAGGAGGATCGCCGCAAGGGCGTGGCGCACAAGCAGGTCCGTCCGCGTACCGTGAGGGCGCCCGCGCCGCCGCCCCGTGGTCGCGACCCGAGCTATTGGGCGATCCTCAACGAAGACCCGCAGGAGCTTGCCCGCGAGGCCGCCGCGTGGCGGGCGCGGGAGACGCAGCGCCGGACCGCGCAGGCCGAGGGCGCGGCAATGGGCGAGGCGGAAGGCGTAGGCGCCACGGAGAACGCCACGGAGAACGGCACGGAGGCCGGGCCGGAACCGCACAAAGGGTTCTCACTCGCCGGGCTGCTCGGGCTGCGGCGCGACAAGGGCAGGCCCTGAAGCAACTGGAAATGGAGGCAGAGTTATGAAGTTCATCGGAGACCTGATCCCGAAACGGCGCCCCGTTCATGTGGACGCCCCGATTTCAGCTATTGCGCCGACGGCTGGACCGGATGCGCTGGATGAAGCTGTTGAGGCTTTGGCCGGCGATCCGGACGGGCAGGGCGCGCGCGGCCCGGTGCGGGTTGTGGAGGGCGGGCAGCGCCCGGAGCGCCAGCCCGGTGAGGCGCGGCGCAAGGCCGTGGCTGCCGCGGCGCGGATCGAGGGCATTCCGCGCGAGGCGCCGCCCGAACCTGCTGCGCCCGCGATCTGGGATATCGAAGCGCCGGAAGCCGACCTGCCGCCGCCGCCCACCCCGGATCGCGCGGCGCCCGCGGACCCGGCTGTGGCACCCGAACCGCTCCACCAAGCACCGGCCCCGGTCACGCCGCCGATCGATCCACCCCTGAATCCCCCACGCGATGCCGCCAGTGACAGGGTGCGCACCCGGCTCATCGGCTTTGGCACAGAGCCGCAATCCGATGCCTTCTCCGCCACGGCCGCACGGGCCGAAGATACCCGCTTTCCGATCGGCTGGCTTGTGGTGGTGGAGGGCGCCGGGCGCGGTGCGTCTTTCACCCTCACCTCCGGGCTTTCGACCATCGGGCGCGGCGCCGATCAGGCCATCTGCCTCGACTTCGGCGACACCGCCATATCGCGCGAGTGCCACGCCGCCGTGGCCTATGATGAAGAGGAGCGCCGCGTGCTGGTCGGCCACGGAGGGCGCTCTAACATCGTCCGCCTGAATGGCGAGCCGCTGGTTTCGCGCGAGGAGATGCAGAACGGCGACCTGATCCGCCTCGGCAAGACGACGCTCCGCTTCGTGGCCTTCTGCGGGCCTGACTTCGACTGGGAGCAGGGCGCGGAAGGCGCGGCGGATGAGTAGCCTTCTCATCGACGCCGCCAGCGCCAGCTGGATCGGCACCCGCAGCCGTCAGGAAGATTCGGTGCTTACCAACATCCCGCAGGGGGACGAGCCGGGGCTGATCGTGCTTTCCGACGGCATGGGCGGCCATGCCGATGGTGACATCGCCAGCCGTGCTATCGTGACAGAGGTTCTGGCCGACCTCTTCCTCGCCGCCTGCCGCCCCGATGCCATGCGCGTTCACGGCGCCGATATCCTGCGCCGTGCCGCCGAGGCCGCAAACATCCGGCTCCGCGATCATACCAGCGCGGGCGTCGGGCAGGAGGGCATGGGCGGCACGTTGGTTTCGGGTGTGATTCAGGACGGTAGCCTGCGCTGGCTCTCGGTGGGTGACAGCCCGCTCTACCTGATGCGCGGCGATGCGCTCCAGCGGCTCAATGAAGACCACTCCCTCGCCCCGCAGATCGACCTGATGGTGGCCCAAGGTGAGATCGACGCGGAGAGCGCCAAGACCCATCCGCAGCGCGGCGTGCTTACCTCAGCACTGACCGGCGGGCCGATTGCCAAGGTGGATTGCCCCGACGAGCCGATGGCGCTGCACCCCGGCGATATCGTGCTCTTCGCCAGCGACGGCATGGATGCGCTGGGCCGCACCCGGATCAGTGAGCTCCTGCGCGATCACCGCCACCGCGCGGCCAGCGCCATCGCGGAGCGCCTGATCGAGGCGGTGGAGCGGCACGGCGCACAGGATCAAGATAACGTGTCCGTGGTCGTCGTCGCGGTGCGCCCCCCGCCTTACGAGCGTGTGGAGCGGGTGACCCCCACACATCCCGTCCCGGCCTGGCGCCAGTGGGCCGGGCATGTCTTCGCGGGCCTGCGCCCGAGGGGAACGCAGCCGTGACCATGCAGCCAGACATCCCCGCGCTGGTCGCCGCCCTGCGCGCGCTGAGCGCGGAGCGGTCGTTGCCCCGCCGCAAGGTGCGCCGGGCGGCTCAGATCGCAGATCGCCTCTCGCGGCCCGCCCGCGTGGCCTTTCTCGGCCTGCCTGCCGGACAGCAGGTGGCCCGCGCCAACGCGGTGCTGGGGCAGGGGCTCGTCGACCCGGCCTGGCCGACCTGTCGCCTGATCTACGGCGAAGCGCTCGCGTTCACGGCCAGGCTCTCCGACCGCCGGGTGGTCGCGGGTGAGGGCCTGCCTGACCTCGCAAGCTTTCCCGTGCCGCCCGCGTTTCTGGAAATCGCGGCCCCGATTGATTTGCTGAAAGAACTCACGCTGCTTGTCGTCAGGGCCGGGACGCCTTGGCAGGAGCAACAGGCCGCGCTGCATTGGGCCGCCCGGCAGACGGACATTGCCCTTTGGTGCGCCGCCGAGCCGATGGAGGCGGCGGAATTTGCGATCTGGCAGGCCGCGCCGCAGGCCCTTGCCAACCACAGCTACCTGCTCTCCCCGGGCCGCTGCCACGCCGAGGCGGAGGCGGCGTTCGGAAACACCGTGAGTACGGACGCCCCGGATTGGCCGGACCGTCTGCGCGCCTCCCTCGCCACCCTCACCCGAGAGGCCCGCCAAGAAGACGCGGACATTGGGGCTCTGGTGCTGCGCGACGTCGCGCGCATCATGCCTCGTAAGCGCGAAGAGGGCGTGCTGTGCGTCGCTTCTCAGCCGGAGGCCGCGGCTCCGGACGGGGAACCACCAGCCGTGGAGACAAAGCCGGAAGCAGACCGCGCCCCAGAAGCTTGGAGGCTGGCCTCCAAGCTGCTCCTGACGCTCCGGCGCGGCGCGGCAGAGGTGCTCGACCTTCTGAACCACGATACCTCCGATGACGCTCTTGCCGCTGAAATTCTCGAAAGGGCGGAGCGGCTGCTCTCCGCGCTCAAGGTCCTGCTCACCGATGTGCTCCAGCCCCCGGCGGAGCTGACCGACCTGATGGCAGAAGCCGAGGAGACATTAATTCTTTTGAAATACGAAGGTGGTCTTGATCAGGCGGTGGCGGCCGCGTCGGTTCTGGTGCAGGTCAGGCAGGCGATCGAAACGCATTTGGAGAAGGCAGCATGAGCACAGACAAATCTCCGAACCAAAGCGAAGGCGTCGATACCGATCTGATCAAGGCGCTTGTCGGGCAGGCCAGCCAGCCCGAGCCGAGCCGCAAGCCTGTGCCTAGGCCGCGCACCAAGACCCGGCTGATGACCCCGCCGACGGCCCAAAATTTGCCGCCTCAAGGCGAAGTGGAGAGCAACCCGCCCGCCGCATTCGTCCCGGAGGCCGCAAAGCATGAGGCAGCGCCGCCAGATGCACCCGCGCCGGGTATCGCCCCACCGCCTGCCGAACCCGCACCCGATGCAGGCCTCGCATGGCTCGCCGACATGGCCTGCTCCGAGAGTGCCGAGGCGCGTCGTGCCTCTTTGTTGGCGCGGGCGCTTGAGGGGTTCACCCCGCTGGCTGAAGACCTCGCCAAGCTCGAGGCGGAGGCCCGGCAACTGGCCAAACACGCCAACCCGGAGGTCGCGGGCGAGGCCCGCCGCCTCTTGCTTCGCTTGGCGGAATTCGAGCCCAGCGTGGTGATGATCGGGCAGGTCAAGGCGGGCAAGACCAGCCTCGTGAACGCCATGATCGGCACCCCCGGCCTGCTGCCCGCCGATGTGAACCCGTGGACCTCCGTCGTGACCTCGCTCCACATGATGCCCAAGGGCAAGGAGGGAGCCGAGCGCGCCGCTTTCCGGTTCTTCGACGAGGAGGCTTGGGCCAACCTCCTGCAACGCGGCGGCCGCGTGGGTGAACTCGCCAACCGGGCGGGCGCAAATGCGGAACTGGAGAAGGTTCGCGGCCAGTTGGAGGAGATGCGCGAGCGGTCCCGCCAACGCCTCGGGCGGCGCTTCGAGATGCTCATGGGGCAGAGCCATGACTACGAAGAATACGATCAGGCACTGATCGAGCGCTATGTCTGCCTTGGCGATGACTTCTGGGATCGCACCGACACCTCCCGCCAGCGTGGCCGCTTTGCCGATATCACCCGCTCCGCAGACCTGTGGCTCAACCGGCGTGAACTGCCGATGAGCCTGTGCATCCGCGATACGCCGGGGGTGAACGACACCTTCATGATCCGCGAGCAGATCACGATCGGCGCGATCCGGGGCAGCAAACTCTGCGTGGTCGTACTGTCGGCGATGCAGGCCCTCTCCTCGGTCGACCTCGGTCTAATCCGGTTGATCTCTAACCTGAAGAGCCGCGACATCGTGATTTTCGTCAACCGGATCGACGAGCTGGAAGATCCGGCAACCTCGGTGCCGCAGATCCGCGAGAGCATCGAGGAGACGCTTGCGCGCAGCGAGGTGCCCAAGGGCGTCCGCATCATCTTCGGCAGCGGCCACTGGGCTGGCCATGCCTTCGATGAGGACCTCGGCGGCATCGGTGCGGACAGCGCGAATGCGTTGATGAGCTACGCCGCCGCCACGCCCGGACCAGAGGGCGAAACCGCCGACGCCCTGCTCTGGCGCCTCTCCGGCTTGCCCGAGCTCTACGCTGTTCTGGCCGAGCGGGTGGCCAGCGGTGCAGGCAAGTCGTTTCAGGCCCGGTTCGGCACCAGCCTGAAGAACCTGACCCGCACGATCGACGCCATGAAAACGGCTGCGGACCGTTCAGGCGTCGATCCGATCCCGGGCGTGCCTGCCAACCCGCCCGTCGATGTGACCAAGGATATCGAGAAGCTGGAACACGAAGCCGTCACCAGCCTCACCGCGCAGCTTTGCGATGCCCGCCGCGGCTTCGCTGGCCGGATCGACCGGGCGCGTCACACCTTCATCAGCCGCGCCACCGCCGCACTGCTGGATCATCTGGATCGCCACGGTGAAACCACCGTCTGGTCCTACGATCCTGTCGGGCTGCGCACCCTGCTGCGCTCCGCCTTTCAGGTTCACCTGCGCGACATGCTGAGGATCGGCGAAGACATGTACTACCGCACCGCCTGCGACCTGAGCCGCATTCTCGCCACTGCGCAGGGGCTGGAAGCGGCCGACGACATCGTCGCACCGCCGCCGCTGCCCGAGGCGCCGCCACCGCTGGCCCTCGGCCAGACCATCGCACTTGATCTCAGAGGGTCATGGTGGACCCGATTTTGGCGCCGCAAGCGCGGGTACGAGGCCTATGCCGAGAGCTTCGCGCAGCTCATCGAGGAAGAAACCACCCCGATCATCGAAGGCCTTTGCCGCGATACCGCGGAACGGTTCGAGGGCGACATCCGGGCCACGCTGATAGAGTTCGTGCAAAGTCAGGGCCGGGTTCTGAACAGCCTCTCGCGCGCGGCCTCGGCGCCCGCTGTGCCGACCGGGTCAGACCAATGAACAGCCAGGTCCAACCGCACCGCGTCCGCGCGGACAGCACAGCGCCCAGTGCGAAGCCGCGCATCGCTCTTCTGGGAGAGTTTAGCGCCGGCAAGAGCACACTGGCCAACGTGCTGCTCGGGCAAAATGTCAGCCCGGTGCAGGTCACCGCGACCCAGATGCCCCCGATCTGGTACAGCCACGGGCAACCGGCCTGCACCGGCATCCGCGCCGATGGCAGCGAGGTGCCCATCCCCGGCGCAAACCTGACTTCTGAGGTCTTGGACGGCGTCCGGGCCGTCAGGGTATCGATGGAGACCGAGGTGCTGCAATTTTGCGACCTCATCGACATGCCCGGCACCTCAGACCCCAACCTCTCGATGCCCACATGGGAGGCCATGCTCTCCGTCATCGACGGGGTCATCTGGTGCACGCCCGCCTCCCAGGCCTGGCGACAGTCCGAGGCCGCGCTCTGGGAGGAGGTCGGCGGTGACCTCGCGGACAGTTCCATGCTGCTCGTCACACGGATGGACAAGATCGCAGAGGCGGGAAACCGGGAGCGCATTCTCGACCGGGTGCGGCGTGAGACAGCGGGGAATTTCAGCAACATTCTCGGCATCTCGCTAACAGAGGCGCTACGTGCGGGCCGTGACGATGCCTTGCTGGAAGCCTGCGGCGGCCACGCCGTCGCGCAGAGCCTGATGGAGATGATCCACCGCGCCGAGCGCCGCGCGCCCGTCAAGCACGTCGGGACAGGGGCCAGCCAATGATGCCCGCGGCCCTCTCCGAAGGCATGAGCCTTGCCGATCTGGAGCACCTGCGGCTCCGGCTTTCGGGCTGCGAAATCGCGATGCTCGCCGACATTGCCGCAACCACGGTTTTGGGCGTGAGCTCGGCGCTCGCACACCCCCAGGAGCACTACGACCAGCTCTGCACGCAGGCCCGAACGGCGCTGACCTACGGCGGGCGGCCCCGGCCCTATGCAGTCCTCGCCGGCCCCCTCGGCGTGCGCCTGCATCTGCGCGCACCCGACCACCCGGACGAGGTCTTGTCCCTCGTCCTCCCGCGCCTCGCGGATGTCGACCTGGCGCTGCAACTCGCAGAGGCCGCCCTGACCGGCAGGACGCTTGCCGGAGAAGCCTCAAATGGATCGTGACACCCGCGCCGCGCTGCGATCGGACCTGCTAGATGCCGCCGCGGAGGGCCTTGGTGCCTCCGCGCCCATCGCATTGCCTGACCGCGCGCTGCGACACGCCCGAATCTTCGGGCAGATCCGGGCGACGATCCTGCCCCGGATCCTAGTCATCGAAAGTGAGGGCAATCCGCCGCTGAAACTGGAGGTCGCCAATGGCCGAATTCTTGCGATGGATGCCACAGGGGAGGGGGGGACCCTCGCCCCGTTGTCCTCCGCCGATCTGTCCCAACTGACCTCCGCGCTCGAGAAGATCGCGGAGCAGCCCGGCCCGATTACCCGCCGCTCCTTTCCGATCCCGGACGGACGCCCCACTTTTGCCACCGGCATCGCAGCCTCACAACTCCAGCTCTCTGAGCAGTCGTTCGACTGGCCGGAGAGCGTGGCAGAGTTGTTCGCTACATCGGGGCAGGGGATCGGCCCCAACGATGCGGAGGCGACTGCAGGCATCACGGGCGAAGGCGAAATCCTGATCGTGGGCGCGGATGATCCTGCGGGTTATCCCGAATTCGAGGCCAGTAACTCAGGCCGCAGGGTTCACGGCTGTCTCAAAGGCCACACCCCGGGGCAAGTCGTTGCGGCCTGGGCGCAAGTGCTACGCGCGTGATTGCCTGCACGCACCGCTAAAGCCCCGGTGCCATCCTCACCGGCCCAGCAAAGGCGCCAACTCCGGTCGACGGAAGGCAGGGCCTTTCAGCACCTTGCCATCCTCGCGCAGCACCGGGCGGCCATCCGCCCCGAGCTTCGACATGTTGGAGCTGTGAACCTCCTCCATCGCCGCCTGCTTGATGCCGTGCATCCCGAACTCCAAGAAGGTGCCGTCGAGCACATACTGGATGTCTCAGAGCGCATCGAGCACCTCGGTCATGTCGCCCGCCTCGACGGCGGTCCGCAGCTCGGCGACCTCTTCCTCGAGGATCGCCAGCCGCATCTCTGCCCGCGCCTCCGGGATGCCCGGGGCAGGGGCCACCGGCACATCGAAGGCCTCGTGCCACTCGCGCACGATGGAGAGCGTGTCGCGCCCCATCAGAAGTCCCAGTCCTCGTCCTCTGTCGCCACCGTCTTGCCAATAACGTAGCTTGAGCCGGAGCCCGAGAAGAAGTCGTGGTTCTCGTCCGAGCCGGGCGACAGCGCGGCCATGACCGCCGGGTTCACCCGGCAGGCATCCTCGGGGAAGAGCGCCTCGAAGCCGAGGTTCTGCAACGCCTTGTTGGCGTTGTAGTGCAAGAACGCCTTCACATCTTCGGTCAGCCCCAGCCCGTCGTAGAGCTGCTCGGTGTAGCGGGCCTCTATGTCGTAGAGGTCGAAGAGCAGGGCAAAGGCAAAGTCCTTCAGCTCTGTCCGCTCCGCCTCGGGCAGCCGCTCCATCGCGCGCTGGAACTTGTAGCCGATGTAATAGCCATGGATCGCCTCGTCGCGGATGATGAGGCGGATCAGGTCGGCGGTGTTGGTCAGCCGCGCCCGCGACGACCAGTGCATCGGCAGGTAGAAGCCGGAGTAGAACAGGAAGCTCTCCAGGAACACGCTGGCGATCTTCTTCCGCAGCGGGTTTGAGTCGGCGTCATACTCGTCGAGGATCAGCCGCGACTTGGCCTGCAAGTGCTCGTTCTCCGACGACCAGCGGAAGGCTTCATCAACCTCCGAGGTCTGGCACAGCGTTGAAAAAACAGAAGAATAGCTGCGCGCGTGAACAGCCTCCATGAAGGCGATATTGGTCAGCACGGCCTCTTCATGGGGCGTTTGCGCATCGGGCATAAGCGTCGGCGCCCCCACCGTGTTCTGGATCGTGTCGAGCAGGGTCAGCCCGGTAAACACCCGGATCGTCAGCTGCCGCTCGTCATCGGTGAGCTGCGACCAGCTCTGAATGTCGTTCGAGAGCGGCACCTTCTCGGGAAGCCAGAAGTTGGCGGTGAGCCGGTTCCAGATTTCGAGGTCCTTGTCGTCCTGCAGCCGGTTCCAGTTGATCGCGGCAGGGACGGGGCGGGCGGTGGTGACAGTGTCTTTCATCGGAATGCTCCTTACAGCGTGCAGGACACGCAGCCCTCGACTTCGGTGCCCTCCAGCGCGGCCTGGCGCAGGCGGATGTAGTAGATCGTCTTGATCCCCTTCTTCCAAGCGTAGATCTGGGCGCGGTTGATATCGCGCGTACTTGCCTCGGCGGGGAAGAACAGTGTCAGCGAAAGCCCCTGATCCACATGCTCGGTGGCCGCGGCATAGGTGTCGATAATCGCCTCGGGGCCGATCTCATAGGCGTCGCGGTAGAACTCGAGGTTCTCACCGGTCATGTAGGGCGCGGGGTAGTAGACACGGCCGATCTTGCCCTCCTTGCGGATCTCCACCTTGGCGGTGATCGGGTGGATCGACGAAGTGGCGTAGTTGATGTAGCTGATCGAGCCGGTGGGCGGCACGGCCTGAAGGTTGCGATTGTAGAGCCCGTGCTCCATCACGTCGGCCTTCAGCGCGGCCCAATCCTTCTTGGTGGGCAGGGTGATGCCGAACTTCTTGAACAGCGCCTTCACCTCGGCGCTTTCGGGCCGCCAGGTGCGGCTGACGTATTTGTCAAAAAAGCTGCCATCGGCATAGGCTGACGCTTCGAACCCCTTGAACCAGCTGCCCTTTTCTTGCGCCAACGCGCAGGAGGCGGAGAGCGCATGATAGAGCACGGCGGCAAAATAGACGGAGGTGAACTCCACCCCCTCGGGCGAGCCATAGTGAATGCGCTCGCGGGCGAGGAAGCCGTGCAGGTTCATCTGGCCGAGGCCAATGGCATGGCCCTCGTCATTGCCCTTGCGGATCGAGGGCACGGAGTCGATGGCCGACATCTCGCTCACCGCGTTCAGCGCCCGGATCGCGGTGCCGACCGAGGCACCAAGGTCGCCGCCGTCCATCGCGCGGGCGATGTTCATGCTGCCGAGGTTGCAGGAAATATCGGTGCCCATCTGCGCATAGCTCAGATCGTCATTGAACGCCGAGGGTTCGTTGACCTGAAGGATCTCGGAGCAGAGGTTCGACATGGCGATGCGGCCCGCGATCGGGTTGGCCTTGTTCACCGTGTCCTCGAACATGATGTAGGGATAGCCGCTCTCAAACTGGATCTCGGCCAGCGTTTGGAAGAAGGCGCGGGCGTTGATCTTCTTCTTCCGGATCTTCGGGTTGTCGACCATCTCGTCGTATTTCTCGGTGACAGAAATCTCCGAGAAGGCGCAGCCATAGACCTTTTCAACGTCATGGGGCGAGAAGAGGTACATGTCCTCGTTTTTCTTCGCCAGCTCGAAGGTCACATCGGGGATCACCACGCCAAGGCTCAGCGTCTTGATGCGGATCTTCTCGTCGGCGTTCTCGCGCTTGGTGTCGAGAAAGCGCAAAATATCGGGGTGGTGCGCGTTCAGATACACCGCCCCCGCCCCCTGCCGCGCGCCCAGCTGATTGGCATAGCTGAAGGAATCCTCCAGCAGCTTCATCACCGGGATCACGCCGGAAGACTGGTTCTCGATCCCTTTGATCGGCGCACCGTGCTCGCGGATGTTGGTCAGCATCAGGGCGACGCCGCCGCCACGCTTGCTCAGTTGAAGCGCCGAGTTGATGCCGCGCCCGATGCTCTCCATGTTGTCTTCTAGCCGCAGCAGGAAGCACGAAACGAACTCGCCCCGCGCCTTCTTGCCGGCGTTCAGGAAGGTGGGCGTCGCGGGCTGGAAGCGGCCGGAGAGGATCTCTTCCATCAGCTGCATGGCCAGCGCCTCCTCACCGCGCGCCAGCGCGAGCGCGTTCATCACCACCCGGTCCTCGTAACGCTCGAGGTAACGCTGCCCGTCCCGCGTTTTCAGCGTGTAGGAGGTGTAATACTTGAAGGCGCCGAGGAAGGTCGGAAAGCGGAACTTCTTTCCGTAGGCCGCATCCCAGATCGCCCGCTGGAAGTTCTTGGAGTACTGGTCCAGCACCTGCGGCTCGTAATAGCCCTCGTCCACGAGGTAGCCGAGCTTCTCGTCAAGCGAGTGGAAGAACACCGTGTTCTGGTTGACGTGCTGCAGGAAGTACTGCCGCGCGGCCATCTTGTCGGCCTCGAACTGGATCTTTCCCTCGGCGTCGTAGAGGTTCAGCATCGCGTTCAGCGCGTGGTAGTCGAGGCCCTGCGTCAGGCTGGCGTCAAGCATTGTGTTCCCCAGAATGTGTCGAGCCCGGCGCGGATGCGGGCGATGTCGGTTTCGGTGCCTGCCAGCTCGAAACGGTAGAGCAGCGGCACGTTGCACTTGGCGGCAATCACCCCGCCCGCGCGGGCGAAGGTGGCGCCGAAATTGCGGTTGCCCCCGGCGATCACGCCGCGCAGGAGCGCCCGGTTCTCAGCCCGGTTCAAGAAGGCGATGACCGGCTTGGCCACCGCGCCCCGGCCTTCGCCGTCGGCATAGGTCGGGGTGATGAGCACGAAGGGCGCGGTGACCTGTGGCACCGGTGCCGTCGCGCTCATCGGCAGGCGGGTGGCGGGGAGGTCCAGCTTCTCCACCAGACGGGCGGTGTTGCCCGACCCGCTGGAGAAGTAAACCAGATGCCCCCGCGCCGCGCTCATCGGCTCAGGAGAGCCGGCCGATCATGTCGGGGCGGAACCCGGCCCAGTGGTCGTCACCGGCAACGACGACGGGAGCCTGCCGGTAGCCGAGGCCCTGCACCATCTCCATCGCGGTTTCGTCCTCGGTGAGGTCGATCACGTCAAACGGCAGGCCGCGGGCCTCGAGGGCGCGGGTGGTTGCGGTGCACTGCACGCAGGCGGGTTTGGAATAGACGGTGATGGTCATGTTTTTGTCCCCTTGGGTCTTGCCTGATTTTTTCCGGCGGTGGGGACACGGAGACGGGGCTCTGCCTGATGCCCGCCTGCGCGCCCGGGCCCTCCGCCGCGGTCGTCGTTCATGCTCTGGCAGGTCTCCTGACTTTGCGGCTCGAGCGCCGGTGGTTCGCCTTCCCGGTGTTGATTCACCAGTGGATTTGAACCGCGACTCGCCGCTTACAGTTGCGGGGGCAGTGCCGGATTTACACCGGCTTCCCTCTTCGCCCCCGAGTCTTCCCGGGGGAACCAAAGCTCCACCATATTGGGCGGCAGGGCAGAGGGGTGTCAACATCTAGTGGTGTGCTCAGCGCGATTATTCTGTGGATGAATTTCGGGGCGTGTCTTTTTCACCGCGCGCTGCGTCGCAAACCGTGTATCCCGGCGGCCCCTCTGCGCGTATCACGGAGCTACAGGGTGCGGGCCGACAGGCTCGAGAATTGGGAAGCCGGTGCAACTCCGGCACTGCCCCCGCAACGGTAAAGCCGTGATGGGGCGTGGCAAGGCCACTGGGCGGGAGGAGCCCGGGAAGGTGCCGCGCTTCGGCCCCGCAAGGGCCACGGCCAAGTCCGGAAACCAGCCCTTGTGGAACACGTCGAACCGCGGGTGGCGGTCATGGCGCCTGACGGGTCGGCTCCTCCCCGCCGCGCCTGAAACGGCTCCTGTCTGCCCTCCGCCCCAACGGGCCCGCAGCGCGCGGCCGGAGACCTGAGAGATGAGCCAAGCGATCCACGAGCTGCTTGCCCGGCACCGGCCCGGCCATGCGCTGGAGCAGCCGTTCTATACCGACCCGGGCATCTTCCGCACGGATATGGAGACCATCTTCTACCGCGAGTGGCTCTTCGCGATCCCAGCCTGCGAGCTGGAGAAAACCGGCAGCTACGTGACCCAGCAGATCGGCGCTTACAACGTGGTGCTGGTGCGCGGCGCCGATGGCGAGATCCGGGCCTTCCACAACACCTGCCGTCACCGTGGCTCGGTGCTCTGCAAGCACGAGCGCGGGGTAGGGCCCAAGCTGGTCTGCCCCTACCACCAGTGGACCTACGAGCTCGATGGCCGCCTGCTCTGGGCGCGCGACATGGGGCCGGATTTCGACGCCAGCCAGCATGGGCTGAAGCCAGTCCACTGCCGCAACCTCGCCGGGCTGATCTACATCTGTCTTGCCGAGGAGGCGCCCGATTTCGAGGCCTTCGCCGCCAAGGTCGGCCCCTATCTGGCACCCCACGATCTGGGCAACGCCAAGGTCGCGCACCAGAGCTCGATCATCGAGAACGGCAACTGGAAGCTGGTCTGGGAGAACAACCGCGAATGCTACCACTGCGCGGGCAACCACCCCTCGCTCTGCCGGACCTTCCCCGAAGACCCGGTGATTGGTGGCGTGGCGGCCGATGGCAGCTGTCCGGCCCCCGTCGAGGCGCATTTCGCGCGGCTGGAGGGCATGGGCGCGCCATCGCGTTTCTTCCTTGACCCGCAGGGCACCTACCGTGTTGCGCGGATGCCGCTGCTCGAAGGGGCGGAGAGCTACACGATGGACGGCAAGATCGCCGTAACCAAGCGGCTCGGCCACATCCCGGCGCGGGATGCGGGTACGCTGCTGCTTTTCAGCTACCCCACCACCTGGAACCATTTTCTGAGCGACCACTCCATCACCTTCCGCGTGACCCCGATCTCGCCGATGGAGACCCGTGTCACCACAACATGGCTGGTCCACAAGGACGCGGTCGAAGGCGTGGATTACGACCTCAAGCGCCTTACCGAGGTCTGGACCCACACCAACGACGAAGACCGCGAAGTGGTCGAGAACAACCAGCGTGGCATCAACTCGCCGGTCTATGAGCCGGGGCCCTATTCGGCGGTGCAGGAAGACGGGGTGATCCAGTTCGTCGCGTGGTATTGCGCCACGCTGGCCCGCGCCCTGCCACCGCTGCGCGTGGCGGCGGAGTAGGGCGCATGAACGACCTGACCCCGATCACCGGCCAGAGCATCTGGAAAGACAGCGAGCCGCTCGAATGCGTGGCCGTCATCCCCGAGGTGCCCAACACCGCAAGCTTTGCCTTCCGCGCGCCTTCGGGGGCGATTTTCGACTATCTGCCGGGCCAGTTCATCACCCTTGAGCTGCCCACGCCGCAGGGCTTGGTGCACCGCACCTATACCATTTCCTCCTCGCCCTCCCGGCCCCGGTCGATCTCGGTCACGGTGAAAGCGCAGGAAGGCAGCATCGGCACCCGCTGGATGCTCGATCACCTGAAGCCCGGCATGCAGATCCGCGCTTTCGGCCCGGCGGGGCTGTTCAGCCACATGAACCACCCGGCGAAGAAGTATCTCTTCATCTCAGCGGGCAGCGGCATCACCCCGTCGATGGCGATGACCACCTTCATGTGGGATATCGGCACCGAGCCCGACATCGTCTTCATCAACTGCGCCAAGCGCCCCTCCGAGATCATCTTTCGCGAGCGGCTGGAGCACATGGCCAGCCGGGTGCCGGGCATCGTGCTGAAATGGGTGGTCGAAGAGGCCGACCGCTATCGCCCGTGGACCGGCTATCAGGGGCAGGTGAACCAGCTCATGCTCGGCCTGATGGCGCCCGACTATCTCGACCGCGAGGTGTTCTGCTGCGGCCCGGAGCCCTTCATGACTGCCGTGCGCGAGGCGCTCCAGGGCATGGGCTACGAAATGGAGCGCTACCATCAGGAGAGCTTCAAAGCCCCGGTGGAGACGGTGGAGGACATCCCCGAGCATGACGATGTCGTTCCCGAGGCGGCGGAAACGGCAGAGGTGACCTTCGGCCTCTCCGGTGTGAGCCGCACCTGCCGCGAGACAGATACCGTGCTCGCCGTGGCGCGGGCGGCAGGGCTGGGCATCCCCTCGGGCTGCACCTTCGGCCTTTGCGGCACCTGCAAGATCCGCAAGACCGCTGGCGAGGTGCATATGGTCCATAACGGCGGCATCTCGGATGACGACATCGCCGAGGGCTACATCCTCGCCTGTTGCTCGCACCCCATAGGCGCGGTGGAAGTGGAGGTCTGAGCCGGCGCAATCCTGCGCGGCGCCTTTGGCCCTAGCGGCCCTCGGCCGCCGCGCTACCCGCCAGCATCCCGCCTTCGTCCAGCAACTTGGGCAGGATCGTCTTCCAGGTTTCCACCATGGTCCTGAAATAGGCCGGATCGTCCTTCAGCACGGTCTGCACGCCCATGCCGCGCACGAGGCAGACGGTCATGTTGAGCGCCACGAGGGTCGGCTCCCGGTCGCCCGGCGCGCGCAGTTCGAAGGCTTCCCAAATGCTGTCGAGCGCGGAATGGAAGTCCTTCACCACGGGTATCATCCCGGCGCGCAACTCCGGGTCGGTCCGAGCCTCGTTGATGAACTCCAGCGACAGGTAGAACACCCGGCCCGAGAACATCTGCCAAAGGAACTCGACGAAGTCGCCAAGGCTCACCTCGCCCTTGTGCACCTGCGAGGCCACCTCGCGGATTTCCGCCGTGGCCTCCCGCAGCAGCTCTTCCATCGCGGTGACGATGATCGACGAGCGTGAGGGAAAATGGTGCAGCATCGCCCCGCGCGAGACCCCGGCGCGCTGGGCGAAGTCATTGGTCGAGGCAGAGTTGTAACCCTTGTCGAGGATCGCATCGAGCGTGGCGTCGATCAGCTTTCTGCGGGTCGCGATGCTGCGGGCCTGGGCCGGTTTCTCGCCCTGTCTCGCTGCCGCTTCTCGTCTCGCCATACATCCCTCCTCGGATCGGGCACACACCTAACATCAATACGCAAGCGACGGGAGCCAGAGCGTCAGGATCGGGAAGGCGATGAGGATCACCAGCGTTAGAAGGTCCATCGCCAGAAACCACGTGATGCCCCGGAAGATCTCGGGCAGAGTCACGCGGTTATTCAAGGCCCCGTTGATCATGTACACGTTCAATCCGATCGGCGGTGTGATGAGCCCGATCTCCAGCAGCTTGATCACGATGATGCCGAACCATACCGGGTGAATGCCCGCCTCGTTCACCAGCGGCACGAGGATCGGCAGGGTCAGCAGCAGCAGGCCGATGCTGTCGATCAACATGCCGAGCACGAGGAAGATCACGGTGACGGCAAAGAGGATCCACCACGTCTCGGTGCTCACCGAGAGGATGGCGTCAGCAAAGGCGCGCGGAAAGCCCGAGAGCGCGAGGAAGCGCGTAAAGAACAGCGAGCCGATCAGGATGATGAAGATCGAACCGGTCGAGACCACGGCCTGCGAGACCGCCTCGAACAGCGCCTTGCGCGTGAGCTTGCGGCGGACGATGGCGATGATCAGCGCAAAGAAGGCCCCGAGCGCACCCGCCTCGGTGGGGGAGAAGACCCCGCTGAAGATACCTCCCAGCACCACGAGGATGAGCGTGGGCAGCGGCCAGACATCGCGGAAGGCCTCGCGGCGTTCCTCCGGGGTGGGGTCGAAGACCACGGTGCTCGCAAGGCTCGGCTTCAGCTTCACCCGGATCATGATCATGCCCATGTAGATCAGCGCCGAGAGCAGCCCGGGGATGAACCCGGCCATGAAGAGCTGGCCAACGGAGACCTGCGCATAGACCCCGTAGAGGATCAGCAGCACCGAGGGCGGAATGAGCGAGCCGAGCGTGCCGGAGGCCGCGATGGTGCCGGTGGCAAGGCCCCGGTCGTAGCCATTGTCGAGCATCTCCGGCACCGCCATGCGCGACATGGCGGAGGCGGTGGCGACGGAGGAGCCGGAGGCGGCGGCGAAGAAGGCGCAGGCGCCCACGGAGGTGATCGCCAAGCCGCCCGGCAGCCGGGCGAGGTAGAGGCGCAGCGCGAGGAAGAGGCCGCGCGTCATGTCGGTCGAGGAGCAGATGAACCCCATCAGCAGGAACATCGGCGCCGCCGAAAGCTCCCATTGGCCGACGTAGTCGAAGGGCGTGGCGGAGATCATGCCCCAGGCCACGTTCATGTTGAACATCACCCCGATCCCGACGATCGAGACAAGCCCGAGAGCAATGCCGATGGGCACGCGGATGGCGATGAGAACGAGGGCGGCGACAACGCCGGCCACGCCGATTTCGAGATTGGTCATAGGGTCGCCTCCGGGGGCGCGCAGGTGGGGCGCATCAAAGCGCCTGCCGCCGGGTGATGGATTTCAGAAGGTTCGACAGCACCGCAAGCAGCGCCCCGGCAAAGCCGATGGGCAGCGCCCAGCGGGCGGGCCAGATGTAGAAACGGAAGTTGCTCATCGCCTCTTCGGCGCGGCTTGTCGCCTTGATCGCATCGGTCAGCGATTGCCAGAACAGCATGCCGAAGAAGGCAAGCCCCATGAGGCAGGCGAGAATGTAGAGCCCCAGTTGCACCGGCGCGGGCATCATCTGGGCAAAGAGATCAACGCGGATGTTTTCCTGCTTCATCTCGACATAGCCGAAGGCCAGAAAGACCAGCGCGACCATGTAGTAGAACGAGACCCACTCCAGCGTGCCGACGATCTGGCCGTTGACGAAGTACCGAACGCCCACGTCGAGGGTGATATGGGCCATCATCAGCAGCATGACCACGCAGGCGGCGGTGACGGTGCCGATGTTGAGCCAGCGGATGATGCTGTGGAGGAGGGTCATTGCGTCGTCCTGATTGGCAGCCGGGCCCGGCGTGGTGCCGGGCCCGGTGCGCAGTGCTTACTCGGTGCCGTAGGTGGCCGGGTCGATCTTGGAGAAGATCTCTTCCATGGCAAGAGCGGTGAGCGCATCTTCGTCGGTGGTGTCCACGTCGGCCAGCAGGTCGGTCCACTTCTGCATGGTGGCCTGGAAGTCGCCGATCAGCGCCTCGGGGTCGGCCACGCCAAAGTCGGCACCGGCTTTCTCGACGGCGGCGGCGGTGGTGCGGTCACGGAACTCGGCCACGTGATCGGCCAGGTCCTGCTCGGGCTCATAGACGTTGCCGCCAGCAGCCTTGGAGGCCTCGAGGCCAGCGTCGACCTTGGAGCCGTAGGCAATGACGATGCGGGCCATCGAACGGGCGGAGGCTTCCATCAGCACGACGCGCTGCTCGGCGGTCAGGCCAGCCCAGAAGTCTGGGTTATAGCCCCACTGCGGGCCGGAATAGTACATGCCGGTCGAGAGCAGGGTGGTGTGCTCGGCGACTTCCATCAGCGAGCGGTCCACAAGGTCGCTGGCGGCGTTGGTGGCGCAGTCGAGGGTGCCGCGCTCGAGGCCGGTGTACATCTCGGAGGAGGGCACGTTGACCGGGATGCCGCCGGCATCTTCCACCCAGACCGAGACGGCGGAGCCGGCGGTGCGGATGCGCTTGCCCTTCATCTCTTCGAGGTTGCGCACCGGGCTGGAGCACATCAGCACATAGGCGGGCGTGGCATAGGCGCCAAGGTAGACGAGGCCCTTGTCCTTCCACTCGGCCAGCTGCACCTCGTTGTTCATCGAAAAGTCGGTGACGGCGAAGATCGCGGCAACCGGGTCGGAGTAGGCAAAGCCCAGCTCCTGCACGGCATTGGAGACCGGCAGATCGGAGGGCGTGTAGATGGCGGCATGGTGGGCCACCTGCACCACGTTGTCCTGAATGCCCTGAAGCGCGGCGCGCGGGGCCAGCAGCACGGTGCCGGTGTAGACTTCGGGCACGAGGTCGCCGCCCGAAAGCTCCTGCACGAGCTCGGCCCAGCGGACGTAGCCTTCGCCCGACATCGGCACGGCGCCGTCATAGAAGCTGTTGGCGATGAAGTTGGTTTCTGCCGTGGCCGCGCCGGTCATCATCATGCCGGCGAGGGCGGTGCAGGTCAGGAATTTTTTCATGGGTCTGGTCCCTGTTGGTTGAGTGGTTGGGTGCCCGCGCTCTTGCCGGGCGGGTCGGTCGGGTTGAATTTCAGATTTTGCCGCTCTCATGTGCCTCGGCCATTTCCTTCAGCGAGTTGAAGCGGAAGGTTGTCTCGGCCAGATCGCCCGGGTCCATCGTGGCCCCGAAGCCTTCTTTTGCGTGCCGCCGGTAGATCCATGCGTTGTCGAGCCCCTTGGCGCGGCCCGGCACGTGATCGTGGAACATGCTCTCGGCGGTGTGCAGCAGCTGTGCCTTCTCCACGCCCAGTGTGCCGATCCCGCGCAGCAGGTAGTCGAAGTTGCGCTGGTTGGGCTTGTAGCTGCCGATGTCCTCGGCGGTGTAGATCGCATCCCATGCGATCCCCAGCTTCTTCGCGGCGCCGTCAAAGCTGCGGTTGTCGACGTTGGAGAGCACGATCATCTTGTAGTGCTGCTTGAGATAGGCCAGTGCATCGGCGCTGTCCTCGAAGGCGGGCCAATCGGGCACCGATGCGCCGTAGCGCTCGCATTCGTCCCAATCCACCGATAGCCCCAGCTCCTCGGCGCAGCGGCGGTAGACCGTGGCCAGCAGGTCCGAGTAGCGCTTGGCCGGCGTCTGGGCCTGCGTGGCGCTCTCGTTGCGGGCGTGCATCTCCAGCACAGCGTTCTCACTCATCTCGGCGTCGAGCCGGTCGGTGAGCGGGCGCAGCCCGGCCCGCATCCCGGCCTCCCAGTCGATCAGCGTGCCGTAGACGTCGAAGCTGAGGGCGGTGTAGTCGCGCAAGCTGGCCATCAGAGCGACGCGGCCTGCTTGACCGCCTCCCCAGCTTTGAGAATGAGCGGCATATGAGCTCCCTGATGTGTCAGCAGGTCAAGATTTTCGAGCGGGTTGCCCTCGACGGCGATGATATCGGCATGGGCACCCGGCGCGATGGTGCCGATCTCGCCTTCCATCCGTAGCACCTTGGCGGCATCCACAGTGGCCGAGCGGATCACGGCATCGGCGGGCAGGTATCGGCCGCGCAGGGGGAACTCGCCCGACTGCTCGGTCTGCATCCCGCCGAGCAGGTCTGAGCCGTAGCCCATCAGCACGCCCGCCTCGTGGAACTTCTCAAGCCGCTCCAACCCGGCCTCGCGCACGTCCGAGATCTTGGCCACCGATTCCGCCGGCAGCCCGAACTCCGCGCCTTTGCGGTGCAGCAGGTCGTAGGTGATGTTGGTCGGCACCACCGGAATGCCCTCGCGGGCGATCCGGGCGATGGTGTCGTCGCCAATCAGGTTGCCGTGCTCGATGCACTCGAACCCGCAATCCAGCGCCCGCACGATGGCCTCGTCGGAGTAGAGGTGCCCGGTCGCATAGGTGCCGAAGCCCTTGGCAATCTCCACCGCCGCCTTCAATTCCTCGACCGAGAACACGAGGTAGCCCACCGGGTCGGAGGGCGATGACACACCGCCATCGGCCATGACCTTCACGAATTGCGCGCCGTTCTTGATCTCTTCACGGGCGGCGCGTTGCACCTCGGGGATGCCGTCACAGATCCGGCCCATCGCGCCGAGGCTCGAGGCATACCAGCTCACGTCACGGTTGCTGTAGGGGCCGCGATAATCGGTGTGGCCGCCCGATTGCGACAGCGCCTTGCCGCAGATCACCAGCCGCGGGCCGAGGAAGGCACCCTCATCCACCGCTTGCTGCAAGCCGCGATCGGCGCCGCCAAGGTCGCGCACCGTGGTGAAGCCGCGCATGATCATGTCGCGCATCAGCAGGCTGGAGCGGGCGGCCACGAGGGAGGAGGGCAGGGCGGCGTTAAGGCCGAGGTTCGCCGTGGTGGCGATCACATGCACGTGGCAGTCGACGAGGCCGGGCATCACCGTTAGCCCCTCCATGTCGAGCACCTCATCGGTGTCGGCGGTCACGCCGGGGCCGACATCGCGGATCTTGCCGTCTTCGATCACGATGCCCATCGGATCGGTGGGCTCGGGCGCGGTGCCGTCCACGATACGGGCGTTCTTCAGCAGCTTCAGGGTCATTTGAGGTCTTTCATTCGGTCTTGAGGGCGGGTCAGGCGGCAGCCTGGGCGTTGTGCCAGCGGTCGAGGTAGGCCAGCACGCTGTCCAGATCGACGACATCAACGTAACGGCGGCCAAGGTCGCGCAGGTTGTCGCGGTGCGGCTGCTCTTCGATATCGCCCACGCAATCCTCCGGCACGAGGGTCCGGTACCGGTGCGAGAAACTGTCGATCGAGCTGGCCCGGATGCAGCCGCTGGTGTTGCAGCCGGTGACGATCACGGTGTCGACCCGCTCCTTGGCGAAGTAATCGGCCACATCGGTGTTGAAAAAGATCGAAGGCCCTTTCTTGCAGACCTTCAGGTCATACTCGGGGTCGTAGATGCGCGGGTCCAGTTCGGCGCTGGGGTGGTCATGCAGGAAGGTCTCGCGCACGGCGGTGATCTTCCAGTAGGGCATCTCGCGCTCGTTCATGTAGGCGGTGTTGCAGGTGGCCACCGGCACGCCCATCGCGCGGGCGGCTTTCAGCAGCTTGGCGGTGTTTTCCAGCGCCCGCATCACCAGCGGCGCACCGCCCAGAGGGTATTGCGCCTCGGTGAATCCCTTCTGAAAATCCACCACCACGATGCCCGGCTTGGCCCCGAGCCCAACTGAGATTTCGCCGTAACTGCGTTGCTTGTAATCGTCGGTATCGGCCATCGCGCATCTCCCTGAGTCGTTTGACACACAGGGTGGGGCTGGAAAAAACAATCAGTCAAGACTGTTTTTTACTTTTTGGCTGGAGCACCGCGCACGGCTTCTCAGCCTGCCTATTTCCAAGGCAGGCAGAGCGCACCACTGGCGCGCCTTCCGTCAGTTGAAAATCAGGCTCCGCGCCATCCCGCCCACAGGGGCACGGCGCGTGCCTCAGCTCTCGCTGTCTTCGCCCAGCTTCAGCAGCGCGCGCGACAGGGTCTCCACCGTGAACGGCTTGGCGACCACCGGGGCAGGGGGGAACTCGGCCAAGGTATCGGCCTGTCCGCCGTAGCCGCTGGCCAGCACAAAGGGCACCCCACGCTCCGAGAGGAAACGGGCCACCGGCAGGCTCGTCTCCTTGCCGAGGTTCACATCGAGCACGGCGACCGAGATCGTGTTGGCCTCCGCCACCCGCAGCGCCTCCGCCACGGTCGAGGCGGTATGCACCGCTTTCAGCCCCATCCCTGTGAGGATGTCGGAGGCATCCATCGCGATGATCAGGTTGTCTTCCACCACAAGGCCCACGCCGGTTAGGTCGGGCTTGCCCGCAATCGCCGGGGCCTCCGGCTCCACGGCGTCCGCCGCCTCTGAGGGCAGGGCGGTCACAAACCGTTCGGGGATCAGAAAGCTCGCCCGGAATCCGCCGGAGCGAAACTCGATCTCGGCCTTGCCCTCAAGGTCGAAGGGCACGGAGCGTTCGATCAGCGTCGTGCCAAAGCCGCGCCGCTCGGGCGGGCGCACCGGCGGGCCACCCGCCTCCTGCCACGTGAGGCGAAAGAACCCGTCAGCTTGGTGCTCTACCGCCAGCTCAACCTGCCCGGTCGAGTTGGAGAGCGCCCCGTATTTCACCGAGTTCGTCACCAGCTCATGCGAGACCAGCGCGATGGTCGAGAAAGCCTCGGGCGAAAGCTGGATCTCCGGGCCGGAGAGCCGCACCCTGTCTTCCTGTCCGGCCACATAGGCCTTCAGCTCGGTGTCGATGATCTGGCGGAAGTCCACCGCGCGCCACTCGGTCTGGGTAAGCTGATCATGCGCCACGGCCAGCGCATGGATGCGCCCGTCGATGGCCTTGGAGAATTCCTCCACCGAAACCGCGTTCTCACGCGATTTGCTCACCAGCGAGCGGATCAGCCCCAGCACGTTGCGCACCCGGTGGTTCAACTCGGCGATGAGCAGCTCCTGCTGGTCCTGCGCCCGCTTGCGCTCGGCGTTCACCTCGTCCGAGAGCTTCAGCACCACCTCCAGCAGCGTGACCCGGATCGCATCGGCGGCCCGCACCGAGGTCGGCGACCACGGCTCCGAGCGGTTGCCCACGTCTTCCTTCCAGATCTCGAAACTCTTGCGCGGGGTCAGCCGGGCGCCGAAGCTGCCCACTTCAACCGGCTTGTGCGGGTTGCCCGCCCATTTCACCTGCCGCGCCGCCTCGGTTCGGAAGAGCACGAGGTAGTCGCGCGGCGTGCGGGAGACCGGGATCGCCAGAATACCGGCGCAGCGGTCGGTGATATCGGCAATCGAGGGCAGGCGCGCCACCAGATGATCGGTGGCATAAACGCGCGAGGCAGCGGCGGTGTTCAGGAACCGCGCAATCGTCTTGAACTCCTCTTCCGAGGGCGCCGTGCCCTGGCTCACGTAGGTGCCTTCGGAATAGAGCGCCACGCCATCGCAACGGATCACGGTGCTGATCTCGCGGGCCACGTCGCGAAAGCCTTCCACAAGGTCCGTGCTGGCGCCGAGGCCCATCATCAGCCTGTCATGCAGCTTCTGTGCGCGGTCGGCGGTTTCGGCCACCGCGCGGGCCTCACGCCGTTCGATCTCGTAGGAGTAGAATTGCGCCAGCAGCTCAATCGCGGTGCGGCGCTCGTAATCGATGTAAAGCGGCGCGCGGTGATGACAGGCAAAGAGCCCCCAGAGCTCGCCCCGGATGATGATGGACACCGACATCGAGGCCCGCACCTTCATGTTGCGCAGGTATTCAAGGTGGATCGGCGAGACCGCGCGGGTCACGGCGAGGGAAAGGTCCAGCGGCTCGCCCTCGGGGCCGGTCTGCGGCTCGATGGGTGAGACGGTATCATCCACATCGGCGATCAGCCGCAGATGGTTGCGCTTGTAAAGCGCCCGCGCTTGCCGCGGAATGTCGGAGGAGGGGAAGTGCAGGCCAAGGTAGGTTTCGCTGTCGGCCTCGTCCTTGGCCTCGGCGATCACGGTGCCGTCGCCCTCCGGCCCGAACTGATACACCATCACCCGGTCAAACCCTGCCAGCTCCCGCAGCTGCTTGGCGGCCACTTCCGAGACGCTCTGCAAATCCTTCTCTTCGGCCACCCGGCGCATCATTGGCGTAACGATAGCCAACTCGTCGTGCTCAACACCGCGCGACTTGGCCTCGAATTCGAGGATGAAGCTGAGGTGCGACTGGTGGGCCGACACGTCAAACAGCCGCCCGTCGCCGAACACGTCAAAGCCGAACATGCGCACCACGGCATCGTCGTGAGAGGCCGTGCTCAGCTTGCGGCGCAACCGCTCGAGGCTCGCCTCGGGCAGAAACTGGCCCAGCGGCACGCCCGCCATCTCCTCCCACGGCAGCCCCAGCACCTCGGTCGCATTGCGCGACACATGCTGCACGATCCAATCCGCCGAAATCGCGATCAGCGCCCCGAAAGATTGCACATTCCCCAGAATGTGGATCGGCTCCCGGTCGCAGTTGGTCAGGTCAACCGGTGTATCGGTAGAAACGAAGGGATCTTTCATACAGTCGGGGCCTGTGGGGTCTGCGTCGTCGCGGGGTGAGGTGCGGCCTCTGGCCGCGGGGGCAGGTGGCGCTCGGCCTCCTGCTGAAAAATCGCAAAAGCGCGGGTCGCATCGGAGAGGATACGCGCACGCGCCTCGGCATCGGGGCTTGTCTGCCCCATGCGCTGGGCAAAGGCCTTCCAAGCGGCAATGTCGGGCTCGATGGCCAGCAGGCCCCGGCGCTCTTCCGGCGGCACGCCGTTGCGCAGCACGGTCAGGCCAAGCTGCGAGCCAAGGGTGATATAGGCCACCGCATCCGCCGCTATCGGGTCGTCGCCCGCGCCATCCGTCTCGGCCTCGTCGCCCTCGTCCAGCGCGTCGACCGTCCGGCGCAGCGTGGCCGTGGCCTCTGCCGCCTCCCAGCCACAGGCCGCGCCAATTCGGCGAAACCCCGCGCGTTGCACGCGGTCGAACACCGCCCTGTCGGCGCTGTCATGCAAATTGAGGGTCGATAGCATGCCATCCAGCCGCTCATGGGCCGGGCCAGTCACTTGCCGGAGTTCATGCCGGAGAGAGAGCGCCACGGTCTCAGCGCGCTGAAAAGTCATCGTCATCCACTACTTGTCCCGTCAGCACGGCAGGGCGCACCCATGTGATCACGCAATAAAACATCCCCGGACGCCTCCGGTTCCGTAAAAAGTTAACTTGCAGATAAATTATTCTCAAATTCCGAAAAACCACAAAGGGCGCAGACCTCAGCCAAGGTCCGCGCCCTTCGATGTTTCGGCGTCAGAGAGCCTCTGCGGGCGTCAGCCCCGGGTCACCTGCGGCTCTTGCGAGTAGTCCACGCCGCCGTTTTCCGAGGCCGGGTACAGCACGACCTTGGCGTTCATCGGCGTCCGGCGGTAGAGGTGCACGATCTGGTTGTTCACCAGCCGTGCGCAGCCGTTCGAGACTCGTTTGCCAATGGTGCGCGGGTCGTTGGTGCCGTGGATGCGCAGGAAGGTATCGCCGATCTGCGGCTTGAAGAGGTAGATCGCGCGGGCGCCAAGCGGATTGTTCGGGCCGCCGGGCATGCCGTCTTCGTATTTCTTGTAGGAGGCGGGGTCGCGCTCGATCATCTCGGGCGTCGGCGTCCACGCCGGCCACTGCTTGCGCGCGCCGACAAAGAACTCACCGGGCTCGTAAAGGCCGGGGCGGCCAATACCGCAGGTATACTGGATCGCGCGGCCCCCGCCGAGGGTGAGGAACAGCGCAAAGCGGCTCGGGCTCACGTGAATCTCCTGCGGCGGCAGCTCCTTGGAGACATTCACGTAATGCGGCAGCAGATGAACGGGCAGGCCGTAGGGCTTGAGGGTTTCGTCATAGGCGAGGGCAGGGGCCCCCGCCACAAAGGTACCACCAAGCAGCGCAGCACTGCCGGTGAGGAAGTTTCTTCTCTTCATGTCACTCGAACCTTAGGCGTAAATTTTCGGGGAAGATGCCCAAAACAGCCCAAAAACCCAAGCCCTTTGTGCGTTTTTTCACGCAGAGGTCATTCCGCTGCTGCGTATTTGCGCCTCAACGTGAGCTTCGAGACCTTGCCTGTCGCCGTCAGAGGCAGTTCCTCGACAAAGAGCACCTCGTCGGGCAATTGCCAGCTGGCAAAGTGCGGCGCGAGCAACTCGCGCAGCGCCTCGGGGTCCGGGGCATCGCCCTTCGGCACCACCACCAGCATCGGTCTCTCGCCCCATTTTTCATGTGGCACGGCGATGGCGGCGCAATTGGTCACCTGCGGGTGCCCCATCACCACGTTCTCCATGTCGATCGAGCTGATCCACTCGCCGCCCGATTTGATCAGGTCTTTCGTCCGGTCGGTGATCGAGAGTGTGCCATCGGGGGTGATCCGGGCAATGTCTCCGGTGCCAAACCAGCCTTCTGCGTCAATCGCCTCGGCGCTGGCCTCGGCGTTGTTGAAGTATCCCGCCGCAATCGTGTTGCCCCGCACAAAGAGCTCGCCCGTCGCCTTGCCGTCCTGCGGCTGCTCGGTGCCGTCCTCATCGACGATCTTCATGTCAATCCCGAAGGCCCGGCGCCCCTGTTTCTGCTTCACGTCCAGCTGTTCGGCGAGGGGCTTGTCGCGCATCGCAGGCGAGAGGTTTCCAACCGTGCCTATCGGGCTCATCTCGGTCATGCCCCATGCATGGCACACGTCCACGCCGCGGGTCTCGAAACCCTCGATCATCGCCCGCGGCGCCGCCGAGCCGCCCACCACGAGGTGGCCGAACCCCTCCGGTAGCCGCCCCTGCGCCTCGATCTCCTTTTGCAGCCCGAGCCAGACGGTCGGCACACCCCAGGCCGAGAACACCTGCTCCCCGTCCATCAGCTTGAAGAGCGAGGCCCCATCCAGCCCCGGCCCCGGCATGATGAGCGAAGCACCGGTGAGCGGGGCCGAATAGGGCAGGCCCCATGCGTTCACGTGAAAGAGCGGCACCACGGGCAGAATCCGGCTGCCCTCCTGCAGCACCTTCGGAAGGCTGATCGCGGTGCAGAGCGCGTGCAGCACGGTGGAGCGGTGCGAGTAGAGCGTGCCCTTTGGGTTGCCGGTGGTGCCCGAGGTGTAGCAGAGCGCGGCGGCGGTGGTCTCATCGAACTCCGGCCAGTCAAACCGTTCCGGCTGGCCCTTCAGCAGCGCCTCGTAGTTCAGGCACTCCACCTTGCTCTCGGGCTGCTTGTCTTCATCCACCATCGCCACGTAGCGCAGGCTCTCGGGGAAATGCGGCGCCAGCCCCTCAATGATCGGCAGGAAGGTGGTGTCAAAGAACAGCAGGCTGTCGCCCGCGTGGTTCACAATATAGCCCATCTGCTCGGCCGAAAGGCGCGGGTTGATCGTGTGGCAGACCGCCCCGATCCCGCTGATCGCGTAGTAGAGTTCGAAATGCCGGTAGCCGTTCCACGCCAGCGTCGCCACCCGGTCGCCGGGCTTGATGCCGAGCGCGCGCAGGGCATGGGCGAGCCGCGCCACGCGAGCGGCGGTTTCGGGGTAACTCTGGCGGTGAATGTCGCCTTCGGTCCTGGCCGAGACGATCCCCTCACCGGGGTAGACCTGCGCCGCATGGGTCAAAATATCCGCAATCCGCAGCGGACGGTGCATCATCAGGCCTTCCATGGCCGCTCCTCCCTTTATCGCGGCCTCCCCGCCGCGTTTGATCTCAGCCTAGGCGTGGAAACCCGGCGCCTGCAACACCTGCCATGGTGGCGGCGCCAGCGCGCCCGCTCACCCCATCGCCGACCATCCGCCATCCACGATAATCGTCTGCCCCGTCATCCAGGCCCCCGCAGGCGCCGCCAGCATCACCGCAATCCCGGCAATGTCTTCCGGCTCCCCCAGCCGCTTGAGCGCATAGCTCTCCGCCACCCGCTTGGCCCGCTCCGGGTCTTCATAAAGCGCGCGTGCAAAATCGGTCTTCACCACCGCGGGCGCGATCCCGTTCACCCGGATGTTGTCGGCCCCGTAAGCCACGGC
Organism: Vannielia litorea; assembly: GCF_019801175.1. NCBI lineage: Bacteria > Pseudomonadati > Pseudomonadota > Alphaproteobacteria > Rhodobacterales > Paracoccaceae > Vannielia > Vannielia litorea. Next base: position 1,866,590 of record NZ_JAHVJR010000001.1, on the reverse strand, counting down.
GAGGTTGCGCACGATCTGCGTGTCGGCGGCCTTGGTCACCGCGTAGATCCCCAGATGCTCCGAGCCCTTGAAGGCCGCAATCGACGACACGATCACAATCGCCCCGCCGCCCTTCGCCTGCATCCCCGGCACCACGCCTTTGGCCAGCCGCATGTTGGCCCGGATGTTCACCGCGATGGTCTTGTCAAAGGCATCATCCGGCGTGTCCAGAAACGGCCCCATGTAGGGGTTTACCGCCGCGTTGCAGACCAAAATATCCACCGACCCCAGCCTCTCCTCCGTCTCCGCCAAGAGCCGCACTATCGCAGCATCATCCGAGACGTTGCAGGCAATCGGCACCGCCGCCTCCCCGATTTCTTCCGCCACCGCCGCACAGGCCTCTGCCTTGCGCGACGAGATCACCACGCGCGCCCCCCGCGCCACCAAAGCCTCCGCAATCGCCCGGCCAATGCCGCGCGTCGAGCCGGTGACAAGCGCCACCTTTCCCGTAAGATCAAACAGATCGCCCATCCTGCGCCTCCCTTGCTGCCAGCAGAGGCGGGCAGGGCGGGCTTGTCAAGCATGTGCGGAATTGTATTCTGCATTGCGAAACGGGTGCGCGGGGAGGCGCCCCACCGGAGGACAGCATGGACGCGGCAAGGCTTTTCGACCTCACCGGCAAGGTGGCGCTGGTTACCGGCGGCTCGTCGGGCATTGGCGAAATGGCCGCCGAAGGGCTGGTCCGCGCCGGGGCCCGCGTGCTGCTCGCCTCCCGCCGGGGCGATGCTTGCGAGGCCGTTGCCGCACGGCTGAACGCGCTGGGCGCATCCGGCTCGGCAGAGGGTTTCGCGGGCGATGTGAGCTCCGCCGAGGGCGTCGATGCGCTCGCCGGCGCCACCCGCGCCCGCACCGACACCCTGCACATCCTCTTCAACAACGCTGGCCGCAGTTGGGGCGCCCCGCTGGACGATTTCCCCCATGCCGCGTGGGATAAGGTGATGAGCCTCAACGTCGCCGGCCTTTTCGAACTCACCCGCACCCTGCTGCCGCTCCTCCGCGCCGCCGCGACTGACGAAGACCCTGCCCGCGTCGTCAACACCGGCTCGGTCATGGGCGAGGTGCCGATGGGCGACGATGCCTATTCCTACGCCGCCTCCAAGGCCGCCGTGCACCACCTGACGAAGATCCTCGCCAAGGAGCTCGCCGCCGACCGCATCACCGTCAACGCCCTCGCCCCCGGCCCCTTCGTCTCCAAGATGACCGCCTTCGCCACCGGCGACACCGACATGCGCGCCCGCGTCGGCGCCCAGGTCCCGCTCGGCCGCGTCGGCAAGCCCGAGGACATCGCCGCCGCGCTGCTCTACCTCTGCGGCCCCGGCGGCGGCTACATCACCGGCGCCATCCTCCCCGTCTCCGGCGGCATCAACGTGCAAACCGGCCCCGACATCTTCGCCGAGGGCAAGCCGTGACGCTGGACGAGCTGAAATCCCGCACCGGCGAGGAGCTGGGCGTCAGCCGCTGGTTCACCATCGACCAGCCGATGATCGACGCCTTCGCCGCCCTCACCGAGGATCACCAGTTCATCCACACCGATCCTGCCCGCGCCGCGCAAACCCCTTTCGGCTCCACCATCGCCCACGGCTTCCTCACCCTCTCCTTCCTCTCCGCCATGGCCTATGACGCCCAGCCAAAGCTGGACGGTCAGGCGATGGGCATCAACTACGGCTTCGACCGCATCCGCTTTCTCTCGCCTGTCCCCGCTGGCGCCCGCATCCGCGCCCGCTTCACCCTCGCCGCGCTGACCGAGAAGCGCCCGGGCGATGTGATGATCACGTGGGAGGTGACGATGGAGGCCGAAGGCACGGCCAAACCCGTGGTGGTCGCCCGCTGGCTCAACAAGAAATATCTGGAGGCCGCATGATCCGCTTCGACGGGCAGGTTGCAATCGTCACCGGCGGGGCCGCCGGGCTGGGCCGGTCACACGCGCTCGGGCTCGCGGCACGGGGCGCAAGAGTGCTGGTCGCCGACATGGCCGAAGGGGCAGGGGTGGTCTCCGAGATCGAGGCCGCAGGCGGCACCGCGCTTGCCACCCGCACCGATGTGTCCGACGAGGCCAGCGTGGCCGAGATGGTCGCCGCCGCCATGAGCGCCTGGGGCCATGTCGACATCCTCGTCAACAACGCGGGCCTGCTGCGTGACAAGTCCTTCGCCAAGATGGAGATATCCGACTGGCGCCGCGTGATCGACGTTCACCTCACCGGCTCCGCCCTCTGCACCCACGCCCTCTGGCCGCACTTCCGCGAGCGGCAATACGGCCGCGTCGTCTTCACCACCTCCGGCTCCGGGCTGTACGGCAACTTCGGGCAGGCCAACTATGCCGCGGCCAAGGCCGGGATGGTCGGGCTGATGAACACGCTCCACCTTGAAGGCGCGCGCTACGGCATCCGAGTCAACTGCCTCGCCCCCACGGCGGCCACGGCGATGACCGATGGCCTGCTGCCCGAGGATGCCGCCGCCTTGCTGACGCCCGAGAGCATCACCCCCGGCCTCCTCTGGCTGGTCTCGCCCGATGCCCCCTCCCGCACCATCCTCGCCGCAGGCGGTGGGGTCTTCTCGGTCGCGCAGCTCACTGAAACCCTCGGCCTCAACCTCGCAGGCGGCGAGATCACGCCCGAGGCGGTGGCCGAAGGCGCAGCTCTGCTGACCGACCCAGACGGCGCCGAAGACCTGCCAGACGCCTTCTCCCAAACCCGCCGTTTCGCCGCGCAGGCCGCCGAGGCGCGCGGGCTGCCGCTCGACTGGAAGGTCTGAAACCATGCGTGAAGCCCTCATCGTCTCCACCGCCCGCACGCCCATTGGCAAGGCCTACCGGGGCGCCTTCAACGCCACCACGCCGCAGGCGCTGGCGGGCCATGCGATCAGCCACGCCGTCTCCCGCGCCGCTGTCGATCCCGGCGAGGTCGGTGACGTGGTGCTCGGCGCCGCCCTCCAGCAGGGGTTCCAAGGCGGCAACATCGCCCGCCAATGCGCCCTCCGCGCCGGCCTGCCTGAGACCGTGGCGGGCATGTCGCTCGACCGGCAATGCGCTTCCGGCCTCATGGCCATCGCCATTGCCGCCAAGCAGGTCATCCACGACGGGATGCCCATGGCCATCGGCGCAGGCGTCGAGTCCATCTCCCTCGTGCAAACCCCCGCCATGCGCCGCGACCCGGATCCCTGGCTGCGCGAGCACGTCCCTTCGATCTACATGACCATGTTGGAAACGGCTGAAAACGTGGCTGCCCGCTACGGCATCTCCCGCGAGGCGCAAGACGAATACGCGACCCAAAGCCAGGCCCGCACGGCGGCGGCCCAAGAGGCAGGGGCCTTCGACGACGAGATCGTGCCGCTTCCCTCTGTAATGAAGGTGAAAGACCGCGAAACCGGCGAAGTCTCCGACCGTTCCGTGACGCTGGAGAAGGACGAGGGCAACCGCCCCGGCACTACGGCTGAAAGCCTCGCGGGCCTCACCCCGGTGTTCGAAAAAGGTATATCGCTGGATAAAGGTCGCTTCATAACCGCCGGAAATGCCTCACAACTGTCAGACGGCGCATCTGCCACAATGTTGATGGAAGGCAAGGAGGCCGAGCGCCGAGGCCTCACACCGCTGGGCCGCTACGTGGGCATGGCCGTCGCCGGATGCGCCCCCGACGAGATGGGCATCGGCCCCGTCTTCGCCGTGCCCAAACTGCTCGAAACCCACGGCCTTACCGTGGACGACATCGACCTCTGGGAGCTGAACGAGGCCTTCGCCTGCCAAGTGATCTACAGCCGCGACCGGCTTGGCATCCCCGACGCGCGCCTCAACGTGAACGGCGGCGCCATCTCCATTGGCCACCCCTACGGCATGTCGGGCGCCCGTATGGTCGGCCACGCGCTGATCGAGGGCAAACGGCGCGGCGCAAGATACATCGTCACCACCATGTGCGTGGGCGGCGGAATGGGGGCCGCGGGCCTCTTTGAAGTTCTCTGAAGGGAGAGAGATATGGACCTCGGGATGACCCCCCGGATCAAGGAACTGGCCGCCAAGGTGCGCCAGATGGTGGACGAAGAGATCGAGCCGCTCGACCACGAGTTCGAGGCCGAAGTGGGCAAGCACCCCTCGGGCGACCGCTTTCAACTCACTGACCGCCAGATCGAGATTCTCGACACCCTCAAGGCCAGCGCCCGCGCCAAGGGTCTGTGGAATTTCTGGCTCACCGACAGCGAAAAGGGGCAGGGGCTCACCACCGTTGAATACGCCTATCTCGCCGAAGAGATGGGCAAGGTTGGCCTCGCTGCCGAGGTCTTCAACTGTGGCGCCCCCGACACCGGCAACATGGAGGTTTTCGAGCGCTACGGCTCCGAGGCGCACAAGGAGCGCTGGCTCAAACCCCTGCTCAACGGCGAGATCCGCTCCGCCTATGTGATGACCGAACCGGGCGTCGCCTCCTCCGACGCCACCAACATCGCGCTCGAGGCCAAGCCCGATGGCGATGACTGGGTCCTCAATGGCGAGAAATACTGGATCAGCGGCGCAGGCGACCCGCGCTGCGCTGTCTACATCATCATGGCCCAGACCGACCCGGAGGCCGACAAGCACGCGCGGCACTCCATGTTCGTCCTGCCCGCCGACAGCCCCGGCATCGAAATCCTCCGCCCCATGCACGTCTTCGGCCACGATGATGCGCCCCACGGCCACATGCACATCCGGTTCACCAACGTGAAGGTGAAAGGCGAAGACCTGATCCTCGGTCGGGGCCGTGGCTTCGAGGTCGCCCAAGGCCGCCTCGGGCCGGGCCGTATTCACCATTGCATGCGCGCTATCGGCCAGGCCGAGAAGGCGCTGGAGCTCTTCTGCAAACGCGCCATGACTCGCGAGGCCTTCAAGAAAAAGCTGGTCGACCTCGGCGCCAACTACGACATCATCGCCAACTGCCGCATGGAGATTGAGCAAGCGCGCCTGCTCTGCCTCAAGGCGGCCTGGATGATGGACACGCAAGGCACCCGCGCCGCTCAGCCGTGGATCAGCCAGATCAAGGTCGTCGCCCCATTGATGGCGCTCAAGGTCGTCGACGAGGCCATGCAGGTCCACGGCGGCTCCGGCATCAGCCAAGACACCCCGCTCGCCGCGATGTGGACGAAAATCCGCACCCTGCGCTTTGCCGATGGGCCCGACGCGGTGCACCGCCGCCAGGTCGCCCGCGCCGAGTTGCGGAAATACTCCAACGAGAAGATCTAGTGGCCGAACTCCTCCTCATCCGCCACGCACAGGCCTCTTTCGGGGCGGCGGATTATGACGTGTTGTCAGACCTCGGCCATGCGCAGAGCCGCGCGCTGGGCGAGGCTCTCGCCCGTCAGGGCGTGCGGCCCGTGGCCGTCTACCGTGGCGCCATGCGGCGGCATCGCGAGACGCTGGAGGGCATCGCCGCCACCCTCGACCTGCCCGAGGCCACCGTCCAAGATGGCCTCAACGAATTCGACAGCAAGGCGTTGCTCGCGGCCTTCGGCGGCGGCGTCCCGTCAGACCGCAAGGCCCATTTCCGCCGCCTCCGCGAGGCCGTCATCGCATGGCAGGCAGGCGAGATCACCGAACCAGAGAGCTTTGAGGCCTTCACCGCCCGCGTGATGTCGGCTCAGGCGCAAATGGCCACCCACGACGGCCCCGTTCTCTGCGTCTCCTCCGGCGGCGCCATCTGCCGCATGCTCGCCGCCGCCGTCGATGCCCCCGCCCGCACCATGATCGACCTGCAACTCCAGATGAAAAACTGCGCCGTCTCCCGCATCCTCTGCACCGGCAGCGCCACCTTCCTCACCGGCTTCAACGAAACGCCCCATATCGACGCGGAGGCAGCCCACATGCTGACCTTCTCATGACCGACGCACAAACCCTTGATACCGCGGCCGTTTCCGTCTGGATCGAGGCCAACGCACCCGGCCACACCGGCCCCGTCACAGCGCAAAAATTCCCCACCGGCCAGTCCAACCCGACCTTCCGCCTGACCACCCCGCAAGGCCCGCTCGTCCTGCGCCGCAAGCCTCCCGGCAAGCTCCTCAAATCCGCCCACGCGGTGGACCGTGAATACCGCGTCCAATCCGCCCTCGCGGCCACCGCCGTGCCCGTCGCCCAGATGATCGCCTATTGCGACGACCCCGCGGTCATCGGCTCCGAGTTCTACCTGATGGAGCACGTGCAGGGCCGCCACTTCAACGAGCCACACCTGCCCGAGCTCTCCCACTCCGAGCGCGGCCCGATGTTTGACGAGATGAACCGCGTCCTCGCCGCCATCCACAACGTCGACCTCGCCGCCACCGGCCTCGAGGACTTCGGACGCGCCGGCAACTACTACCGCCGCCAGATCGACCGCTGGACCACCCAATACCGCGCCTCCGAGACCGAAACGATCGAGGCGATGGACGCGCTCATCACATGGCTCGACACCCACGTGCCCGATGATGACGGCCAGATCTGCCTCACTCACGGCGACTACCGGCTCGACAACATGCTCTTCACCCCGGACGCCCCCCGGATCACCGCCGTGCTCGATTGGGAGCTCTCAACCCTCGGCCACCCCTACGCCGATCTCGCACAGGTCATCATGCAATGGCAGCGCCCGCCGGGGCCGGAGGGCAGGGGGCTTGCCGGGCTCGACCGTGCCGTCCACGGCTTGCCCGAGGATCAGGCCTTCATCGATGCCTACTGCGCCCGCCGCAACATTCCCGGCATCCCCGACTTCGGCTTCTACCTCGCCTTCGCCAACTTCCGCATGGCGGGCATCCTGCAAGGCGTGAAAAAGCGCGCGCTCGATGGCAATGCCTCCAACCCGGAAAAGGGCCTCCAACTGGGCCGCCTCGTGCCAGGGCTGGCGCAGGCCGGGCTGGAGGCCGCCGGTGGGTAGCCGCCCCGCCAGCCGCGTGGTGCTCATCACCGGCGCCGCCTCGGGCTTCGGCGCCGGGGCCGCGCGGGGCTTTGCCGCCGAGGGCGCCCGGCTCGTGCTCTGCGATATCGACGAGCGCGGCCTCGATCAGGCGGCCGACAGCCTGCGCGAAAGCGGGGCAGAGGTGCTTGCCCGTCCCGTCGATGTCACCGACGAGGCGGCGCAGGCTGGGCTGGTGGCCTCCGCCCTCAAGCACTTCGGCCAGCTCGACGTGGCCATCAACAACGCCGGTCTCGGCCAGCCCTTCACCCCGCTCGCCCGCACCGAGGCTGCCGATTTCGACCGTATCCTTGCCGTGAATGCACGAGGCGTCTTTCTGGGGATGAAGCACCAGATCCCGCCGATGCAGGCGGCAGGCAGCGGCGTGATCCTCAACATCGCCTCCGCCGCCGGGCTCACCGGGGCGGGGCATCTCGCTGCCTACGCCGCCGCCAAACACGCCGTTGTCGGCCTCACCCGCGCCGCCGCGGATGAGCTCGCGCGCCACAACATCCGGGTCAACGCGCTCTGCCCGGCCTTCGCCGAAACGCCGCTCTTTGCCGAGATGGCCGACCGCTTCGCCTGCCGGATCGACACCGACGGCGCAGAGGCCCGCAACCGCATCACCGCCCGCGTGCCCATGGGCCGTGTGGCCACAGTCGACGAGGTCGTGCAGGCCATGCTCTGGACCTGCGCGCCCTCCAACAGTTTCATGACCGGGCAGGCCCTCGCCATTGATGGCGGGCTGACGGCGATCTAGGGGAGCCACGGTGGACGCGAGCGAAGACCTTGAAACCGGCCTTGAGGCCGATGACCGCAACTTCATCACTGCGCTGGCGCGCGGGCTGGAGGTGCTGCGCTGTTTCCGCCCCGCCGAAACCGAGCTGACCAATCAGGAAATCGCGGCGCGTACCGGCCTGCCCAAGGCCACCATCTCGCGCCTCACCTACACGCTCCGGCGGCTCGATTACCTCGTGCATTCCGAGCGCAACGGCACCTATCGGCTTGGGCCGGGGGTTTTGGCGCTGGGCTACGGTGTGCTCGCGGGGATGGAAACCTCCGAGCGGGCCCGCCCCGAGATGCGCGCCCTTTGCGAAGGCCCCAACCCCCATGTGACCGCCGCCTTTGCCGAGCGGCACCGGCTTCAGGCCGTCTATGTCGGCGTGCAGCGCTCACAGCAGGCGGTGTCGCTCACCATGAACGTCGGTGCCCGCCTGCCGCTCTTCCACTCCGCCATCGGCCGCGCGATCCTCGCCGCCATGACCGAGGAGCAGCACGCGCACATCCTCGATCTGGCCAAGCGCGAACGCCCCGATGATGTGCCCCGCTACCGCGAAAGCCTCGCCAAGGCGGTCGAGGACTACGCCACGCTCGGCTACACCACCGGCTATGGCGACTGGCGCCCCGAGATCAACGGCATCGCGGTGCCCGTGGTCTCGCTGAACGGGGATCGTATCTTTGCCATGAACGTCGGCGGCCCGGCCTTCCTCGTCTCGCCCGACGAACTGCGCGAGGCCTATGCCGAGCGCCTTCTGGCCGCCGCCGAGGCCCTAAGCCGCCGGGCCTCCGCATGAGTTGGCCGCCCGCCCCGCCGATCCCGCCCGAACTGCTTGAGCTGCCCTATCCATTCCAGAGCCTCATGGGCTTCGAGATTACCGGCTGGGGCGAGGGGTGTTCCCGCGTGGAGCTGGCTCCGCTGGACGCGGTCGAAAACCGCCACGGTATCCCCCACGGCGGCGCGATCTCGGTGCTGCTCGATACCGCGATGGGCTACGCGGGCAGCTACACCGGCGACGCGGGCGAGAAGCGCATGGCCATGACCCTGTCGATGACCGTCAACTTTCAGGGGCAGGCGCAGGGCACGCGGCTCATTTCCGAGGGCCGCAAAACCGGGGGAGGGCGCAAGACTTTCTTCGCCGAGGCCCGGCTTTGCGACGAGCACGGCAATCTCGTCGCCACCGCCACCGGCGTCTTCCGCTACCGCACGCCTCAGGCGTAAGTCGCTGCCACCCGCGCGGTGTGAAAATCGGCATCACCGAGCTGCGCATCGAGCATCACCAACCGCTTGGCGTAGTGGCTTAGCGGATACTCCCACGTCATCCCGATCCCGCCGTGCAGCTGGATGCTCTCCTCGCTCACCTTTCGCGCCACGCGCCCCACGAGGCTCTTGGCCATGGCAACCGAGCGCCAGTCCATCCGGTCTGCGGCAGCAATGGTGATCGAGCGGGCCTGCTCGATCGCCGTCTTCATCTCCACCATGCGGTGCTGAAGCGCCTGAAACTTCCCGATCTCGCGACCAAACTGCTTGCGGCTCTTCAGGTAGTCGAGCGTGGTGGCATAGCACCAGTCCATCGCCCCCACCGCCTCGGCACAGAGCGCAAGACGGCCCCGGTCTAGTGCTTGTTCAATGGCTGGCCCGGCGTCGGGGAGGAGACACCGGGCCGCCGTGCCGTCGAGCATCAGCTCAGCAGCACCACCGCCGTCGATCATCCCCCAAGGGGTCACGGCAGCATCCTCGGCCTTTACCTCGTAGAGTGCCAGCTTGCCCTCCCGCCGGGCGCTGACCAGAAAATGGGTGGCAGCATTGCCGCCATAGACCGCGGTCTTGCGCCCGGTGAGCGTATCGCCGCCCTCGGTCGCGCCCGCCTCGGCATCCCACGGCGCCTCCGGCTCATCCAAGGCCAGCGCATAGATCGCCTCGCCGCTCAGGAGCGGTTCAAGCTCTTCTCCCGCCTCCGCCAGCAGCGGCGCGGCCATCGCGGCGCCGAGCAGTGGCTCGGGGCAAAGTGCGGCGCCCAATTGTTCGAAAACTGCTAGCAGGTCAAACCCACCGCCTCCCATGCCGCCAGCATCCTCGCTGACGAAGGCATAGAGAATTCCCAGCTCTGCCAAGGCCTTCCAGCCCTCAATGTCATGGAATGGCGCATCATAGGCCATTGAGGTCCGATGTTCGATTCCGTAAAGGTCCCCGAGCAGCTTGCTGAGGCTGTCGGCCAGCATCCGGCGGTCGTCTGTCATCTCGAAGTTCATGTCAGAGCTCCAGCATGGCCTTGGTCAGGATGTTCTTCTGGATCTCATTGGACCCGCCGAAGATGCTGATCTTGCGGTTGTTGAAATAGCTCGCCGCCGCGCCCTCATCCTCGGGCGCAAGCACCGCCGCGTTGCCGCCCGGTGCTTCCCCCGGCATCACCGCCGCCGCCGGCCCCAGCGCGCGCCGGTACAGGTCGTTCAGCGCCTGCCGCACCTCAGTCCCCCGGATCTTCAGCATCGAGGTTTCCACCCCGGGGTGGCCCACCCGCTGGGCCTCCGCCAGCATTCGAAGGTTGAAGATCTTCATCGCCTCCAGATCCATCTCCACTTCGGCAAGCCGGGCGGCAAAGAGCGGATCATCGATCAGCCGCTTTCCCCCGCGCATCGTCCGCGCAGCCAGCGCCTTCACCCGCTCGAACGCGGCGATGGAAAAGCCCACGCCCGCAATCCCGGTGCGCTCATGGGTCAGCAGGTATTTCGCCACCGTCCAGCCGTCATTCTCCTTCCAGACAAGGTTTTCCGCCGGCACCCGGACATCGGTGAAGAACACCTCGTTCACCTCATGCCCGCCCTCGATCAACCGGATCGGCCGCACCTCGATGCCCGGTGTCTTCATGTCGATAAGCAGGAACGATATCCCCTCCTGCGGCTTTCCCGAACCGTCGGTCCGCACAAGGCAGAAAATCCAATCGGCGTGCTGGCCCAGCGTCGTCCAAGTCTTCTGACCATTGACGACATATTCATCCCCCTCGCGCACCGCTTTCGTCTTGAGCGAGGCCAGGTCAGAGCCCGCCCCCGGCTCCGAATAGCCCTGGCACCACCAATCCGTCCCGTCCAAAATCCGTGGCAGGTAATGCGCCTTCTGTTCGTCACTCCCAAACTTGATCAGCACCGGCCCGAGCATCTGCAGCCCAAAGGGCAAAATCCGCGGCGCATAGGCCCGCGCCGCCTCCTCATCGAAGATATGCCGCTCCACCGGCCCCCATCCCGGCCCGCCATGCTCTTCCGGCCAGGTCTGCCCCAACCAGCCGCGCGATTGCAAAATCGCGTGCCAGCGCTCGGTATCCTCTTTGCTGACCTCGCCCCCCGCCTTCACCCGCGCGGCGATATCGTCGGGCAGCTCATCGGCCAAAAACTGGCGCACCTCGGCCTGAAAGGCCTGCTCTTGCGGGGAGTAGGAAAGGTCCATCTGCTACCTCAGTTCATCTCGGCAAATGTCGTGCCCTCGGCGGCCATTTTCCGCAGCAGGTCAGGCACTTGCCAGTAATAGGGGTCTTCCTTGGCGTAACGCTCGATTCGGGCCACAAGCTCGCCCGCGCCGATCACATCCGCCGTATGCATCGGCCCGCCCCGGTGGCGCGGAAAGCCGTAGCCGAAGAGGAATACCGCATCGATATCGATAGGCCGGAGCGCAATGCCGTCCTCCAGCACACGGGTCGCCTCGGCGATCATCGCCGTGATGAACCGCGCCTGAATCGCCTCTTTCGAGAACTCCCGCGCTGTCACCCCGGCCTTCTCACGCTCTTCGGCGACGATCTCCGCCACCTCCGGCGCGGGCTCCGGCTGCCCCTCGCCGTACACGTAAAACCCGCGCCCGGTCTTGCGCCCGAAGTTCCCGGCCTCGCAAATCCTGTCCGCCACCGCCACGTAGCGCTCCTCGGCAGGCCGGGTCGGGGCCAGCCGCTTGCGGTTTGCCCAGCCAATGTCCAGCCCCGCCAAGTCGCTCACCGCGAAGGGGCCCATCGCAAAGCCGAAGTCCTCGATAGCCGCATCCACCTCATGCGGCGCCGCGCCGTCGAGCACCAGATAGTCGGCGACCTTCTTGTAATGGCTCAGGATTCTGTTGCCGATGAACCCGTCGCACACGCCCGCGCGCACGCCGACCTTGCGCAGCTTCTTGGCCAGCGCAAACCCCGTCGCCACCACCTCCGGCGCGGTCTTCGCGGCCACGACGACCTCCAAGAGCCGCATGATGTGCGCCGGTGAAAAGAAGTGCAGCCCGATCACATCCTCGGGCCGCGAAGTGCAGGCGGCAATCTCATTCACATCCAGATAAGAAGTGTTCGAGGCCAGCACCGCCCCCGGCTTGCAGATCGCATCCAGCCGCCCGAAGACATCGCGCTTCACGCCCATGTCTTCGAAGACCGCCTCGATCACCACGTCGCAATCGGCAAAATCCTCCAGCGCGGTCGAAGGCTTGAACCGCTCCAGCGCCGCATCCCGCTTGGCCTCGCTCATCTTGCCGCGCTTCACCGCGCCAGCAAGGTTCTTGCCCACAGTGTCGCGCCCGCGCCCCAGCGCCTCCTCGTCGCGCTCGTTCATCCGCACGGTCAGCCCGGCGTTCAGGCAAGCCGTGGCGATGCCCGAGCCCATCGTGCCACCACCGATCACGCCGACCACGCTCACCTCGCGCGGGTCCGCCCCAGCCTCGGGGATCTTCTCCACCGCGCGTTCGGCAAAGAAGGCGTGGATCAGCCCGGCGCGCTGCGGGCTTTCGATGCAGGCCTGAAACTTCTCGCGCTCCAGCGCCAGCCCGGCCTCCAGCGGCCCGGTGCAGGCCTCCACCGCCTCCACCGCGCGATGGGGCGCAAACAGATGCGCCGCTTTCGTCGCCAGCTTTGCCTTCGTCGCCTCGACCGCCTCCGCGTCCGGCGTTACCTCGATCTCGCCGGTCTTGCGGCAGGGCAGGGTGCCCACCCGCGCTTCCTCGGCCATCGCCAACGCCACATCACGCGGCTCGCCTTCCGCGACCCGGTCCACCAGCCCGCAGCTCAGAGCATCCTCATGCCCGATCCGCTCGCCGGTTGTGATGATCGAGAGCGCCGCGCCAATCCCCATCAGCCGTGGCCCCCTCTGCGTGCCGCCCGCGCCGGGGATCACCCCCAGCGTCACCTCCGGAAAGCCCACCTTCACGCCCGGGATCGCCACGCGGGCATGGCAGCCGATTGCCACCTCCAGCCCGCCGCCAAAGCAGGAGCCGTGCAGCACGGCGACCACCGGCTTGGGGCAGGCTTCGATCCGGTTGCACACGTCGGTCAAGATCGGCTCCATCCGCGGCTTGCCGAATTCCCGAATGTCGGCCCCGGCAATGAACGCCCGGCCCTTGCCGTAGATCGCCACTGCCTCCACGCCATCGTCCGCTTCCACCGCCTCCACGGCTTTCCAAAGCCCCTCACGCACCGCATGGCCCGCCGCGTTCACCGGCGGATTGTCGATCACGATCAGCGCCAGCGGCCCCTCGCGCTCGATGGAAATCACATCATTGATTTGCATGGCCTGCCTCCGAAATTTCTGCCCGCGCCGCACGCTGCCCTGCGAGCGCAGCGGCGGCAAGGGGCAGGGCGGCCAAAGCCAGCCCGATCAGCGCAGTTGCCCCGTAGCCCAGCCCGGTCTCCTCGGTGTGGGGGATCGCAAAGGCGATGCCTCCCGCACAGAGCGCGACCCGCAGCGGGATCGACAGGCCCCCGCGCAGCGGCCCCAAAAAGCTCACGTAGCCCTGCAGCCCGAAGCTCAGCAGCGCCACGCCGGTCAGCGCCGAGGCCAGCGCCACGGCAACCTCCCACGGCGGGGCCTCGCCGATCAGCGCCGGGTTCAGCACAAAGAAGAACGGCGCCACGTATATCACCCCGCCCAGCCGCATCGCCTCCAGCCCGGTTTTCATCGCCGACGCGCCCGACATGGTGGCAGCAGCAAAGGCCCCCAGCGCCACGGGCGGCGTGATGTAGCTGACCATGCCCCAGTAGAGGATGAAGAGATGCACCGCGAGCTGGTTCAGCCCGCCCTGTTCCAGCGCCGGGGCGAGCACCACGGCGAGAAAGATGTAACAGGCCGTCACCGTCATCCCCATCCCGAAGATGAAGGAGGTCACCGCGCCCATCATCAGCAGCACCAGCGTGTTGTCGCCCGCGATGAAGACCAGTTCGTTCACCAGCGTCCCGGCCAGCCCCGTGGCCGAGAACGCGCCCACGATCAGGCCCACGCCGAGCAGGATCGCCGTCAATTCCGCCAGCCCCGCGCCCACGCCCACGATCATCTGACCAAGGCCCTTCAGAGAAAGCCGGTTGCCGGGCAGCAGCTGGTTCACCACCAGCAGCAGGGCGGTGGCGTAGAAGGGGGCCGAAGTCTCGCGACGCAGCACCACCAGCATGAAGATCAGCAGCGCGAAGACGCTGACATAGAGCCAGCCTTCCTTCAGCACCGTCCGCAGGCGCGGCAGCTCGGCGCGCGGAATACCCTTGAGCCCGCGCCGGGCCGAGTAGGCATCGATCTGGGCGAAGAGCCCGAAGTAGAACAGCAGCGAGGGGATCGCGGCGGCAATGGCGATTTCTACATAGGGCCGCGAAAGAAACGAGGCCATCACAAAGGCCGTCGCCCCCATGATCGGCGGCATCAGCACCCCGCCGGTCGAGGCGCAAGCCTCGGTCGCCGCCGCCGTCTCCTTCGAGAACCCCGTGCGCTTCATCGCCGGAATGCTCACGGCCCCCGTGGTCAGCACGTTCGAGATCACCGAGCCCGACATGCTTCCCATGAATCCGCTGGCGAAGATCGAAACCTTCGCCGCCCCGCCCCGGAACCCGCCGACCAGCCCGAGCGCCAGATCGTTAAAGAACTGCCCGCCGCCCGTACGCTGCAGCACCGCCCCGAACAGGATAAACCCGATCACCACGCCGCCAAAGGCCTTCATCGGAATGCCGAAGGAGCTTTCGGACGAGTAGATGTGGTAGCTCACCGCCTCCGAAAACGTGCTCTGAAAGCCCGAGAACGGGTCCGGCACGTGGGAGGCGAAGGTGGGATACATGGCAAAGACCAGCACGATGCAAAACAGCACCAGCCCGCCCGCCCGGCGGGTGCCTTCCAGCACCAGTGCCATGAAGCCATAACTCACCCAGATCGCCGCCTCCGGCGCGGCGTACTCCCAGCCTTCCGACAGGTTGCGCTGCGCCGTGGCTGCAAGATAGCCGGTGCAGGCAAGCGCCGCCGCCGCCAGCAGCCAGTCGATCAGCCCCGGCGTGTCCCCCCGCAGCCCCCGCATCGGGAACACGAGGAAGGCCACCGCCAAAAACAGCCCGCCCAGCAGATAAAGGTAGCGCCCCTCGATCAGCACCAGCCCGCCGATCTGCAGGTTGAAGAGCTGATGGATCACCATCAGCACCCCCAACGCGGTGGCCACGCCAATGGCCCAGCGGGCCGCCACATCGCCCCGCTTCTGGCCAGCGGCGGGGGCGGCATCCGGGTCGGCAATCGTCCCGGTCGTCTCTTTGGCTGTCATTGCGGCCTCGTCCTGCTCCGAAGGTCAGCCGGGCCGCGCCTCGCATGGGCGCGCCCCGGCCAATCAGCTTTGGTCCGTCTCAAAGGATCAGAAGACCACCTCGAAGCCACCGGCCGCGAGAGCCTCACGGCGCTTCTCGGCCCAGGCCTCTTCCCAGTTTTCCGGGGCTTCGGCCTTCAGCTCTTCCCAAGCGGCGGCAAGGGCCTGCTGGCGGGCGATCAGGTTGTCATTGTGGGCCTGCGCCTCGTCGCTCCAAAGCCCGGCTTCCGTATAGTACCGGATCGCGCCGTCATGGTAGGGGGCGACCCACTGCATGTCCTGCTTGTCGAGCGCCCAGCCGTTGATGCCGGGCGCCTTGCCCTCGAAGCTGGGGTAGAGGTCCACCATCGCCTTGGTCATGGCATAGGCCAACCCTTCATCGGTGGCATCGGTGCCGACCAGCACGGGGTAGGCATAGCCCGCGCCCGCGTAGCCATCTGTGCCGTCGATTGTGGCGCCCACGCTGGCCACGTTGGGCACGAAGAAGGGCGCAACCGCCTGCATCGCAGCCACAGCATCGGCCTTCTCAGGGTCCACCGGGGGCCAGAACAACCCACGCGGGCTGCTGGCGGCCTCATAGGCCATGCCGGAGTTGGTCGAGGCAAAGGCCGCATCGACCTGCCCCTCGATCAGCCCCTTCCAGCTCGCGCCGAAACCGCCGAACTCCACGACTTCCACGTCGTCCCAGGTCAGTCCGCCATAGGCGAGATAGGCCTCAGTGTTCACGTTCAGCGCAGGCGCGCCCACGATATAGGCCACGCGCTTGCCCTTGAGGTCCGAGAACTCCTCGATCCCGAGGTCACCGGCGACTCCAACGCCAAGGTTGATCGCGCCGCCATTGTTGGCCGCGATCACCCGGATCGGCTGCGGCCCCCAGTTCTCTGCACCAAAGTCAAAGGCACCTTCCTGCGCCATGAAGCTGCCGCCCACACCGGTGGCGCTGAACTCCACCCGGCCCTGCCGCAGCGGCTCGGTCCGGCTCACATCGTTCTTGCCGGGCAGAACCCGCAGGTTGATCCCATAGGTGTCTTGCAGCGCCGCGCCGATGGCGACGGCCTGGTTGTAGCCCGCCGAGCCGGTGTCATAGGCCGTCCAGCTCATCTGCTTGGGCAGCGAAGTCTCCTGCGCCGCCAGCGGCGCGGCCAGCAGCACCGCACCCGCAATCAGTCCGATCGTGTGTTTCATGTAGTCCTCCCAAATGGCGCGGGAGACCCCGGTTTGCCCGGTGGCTCCTCCTCCCGCTGTCGTCGCTCCCGTCCGGCGCTTGGTGCGCTCTGCGGAATTGCGTTTCGCAAATGGAGCATCTATCACGATGTGGCGTCGGTCAAGACGCTTACGGTCTTCGGAAAAGCCGGAGGGTCGGATATCGCTGTCGTGGCCGCTCGGAGGAAGCGGTCGCGCAAGGGCGATGCCGCCTCATGCCGAAGGCGAGTCAGGGGAGGAGAGACAAGATGGTGCGAGCCGCCGATCTTTTGGTGGAGTGCCTCGTGGCCCATGGGGCTGACAGGCTTTTCTGTGTGCCGGGCGAGAGTTACCTCGCGCTGCTCGATGCGCTGCACGGGCAGAACGCGGTCGATCTGGTGGTCTGCCGGCACGAGGGCGGGGCAGGCATGGCCGCCGTGGCCGATGCCAAGCTGACCGGCAAGCCCGGCCTTCTGGCCTGCTCCCGCGGCCCCGGCGCGATGAACGCTGCCATCGCCCTCCATCTGGCCGAGCAGGATGCCGTGCCACTGGTGGTTCTGGTGGGGCAGGTGGCCCGCCACGAGCGCGGCCGCGGCGCATTTCAGGAGATGGATTACGCCCGCGTCTTCGGCAGTTTCGCCAAGCATGTGGAGGAGGTCACAGACGCCTTCCGCCTGCCCGAGGCCCTTGCCCGCGCATGGGCTGCGGCCCTCTCCGGCACCCCCGGCCCTGCGGTTCTGGCCCTGCCCGAAGACATGCTGACCGATGATGTCACCGCCGCCGTCATCCCGCCCACTCCGGTGCCCGCGCCCGGCCCGTCCGAAGATCACATCGCCCGCGCCGCCTCGCTGCTGGCCGCCGCCCAGCGCCCGCTGGTTCTCGCAGGCGGCGGATTCGCGCCGGTCGAGAGCCGCGCTGCGCTGAAGGCACTGGCCGAAGGGCAGGGGATCCCGGTCGCGACCACCTTCAAGCATCAGGAGGTCTTCGACAATTTCTCGCCGCTCTACGCCGGCAACCTCGGCTTCAAGGTGCCGCCCTCGCTGTGGAAGACCCTTGCAGAGGCCGACCTGATCCTCGCCCTCGGCACCCGCCTCGGCGACGTGCCGACCCAAGGCTACCAGATCCCCGCCGCGCCGGAGCCGACCCAACCGCTGATTCACGTCTGGCCCGATCCGGCGGTGCTGACCCGCCTCTACCGCGCCAACCTTGCCGTGCCCTCCGAGGCCCCCGCCTTCGCGCAGGCGCTGGCAGATGCCGCCCCCAAGGCGCCTGATCGCTCGGCCTGGGCCGCCCGCTGCAACGCCGCCGCGCTGGCGCTTCGGCCCGCGCCCCAACCCCGTGACGACGGGCTCGATTTTGGCACCGTCGCCGCCGAACTGGCCAAACAGGCACCCCAAGATGCCATCGTCACCACCGATTCGGGCAATTTCTCCGGCTGGGTCCACCAATACTGGCCGTGGGACGGCTCGCAGCTTGCCGTCGGCGCGGTCGGCGGGGCAATGGGCCTCGGCATCCCCGGTGCCGTCGCTGCCTCGCTGCGCTTCCCGGGCCGATGCGTCCTTGGCTTCGCCGGTGACGGCGGCGCCATGATGACCGGCGCCGAGCTCGCCGTTGCGCTTTCCAAGGGCGCGGCCCCCAAGATCGTCATCGCCGACAACGGCACCTATGGCACCATCCGCCTGCATCAGGAGCGCGACTTTCCCGAGCGCATCTCCGGCACCGACCTCGCCAACCCCGACTTCGCCGCATGGGGTGCCAGCTTCGGGGCAGGGGCCTTCGCCCTCGGGCCGGGCGACGATATCCCGCAAACCGTGGCCGACTTCCTCGCCCACAAGGGCGCGGCAGTGCTGGCGGTCAAAACCTCCGCCGAGGCGATCTCGGCCTATGTCACCGTCAGCCAACTCCGAGCGCGCAGCAAAGCGCAGAGCAAAAGCTGATGGCCCCCTTCACCCGCCACCTCTCCAGCTGGCCCAAGGGCGTGCCGCTGCACCTCGAAATCCCCGCCCGCTCGATGGCCGAAAACCTCGCGCTCTCCGCGCGGGCCACGCCTGACGCCCCCGCAATCCGCTACTACGGGCGCGAGATCACCTATGGCAAACTCGCCGCCGAGGTGGAGGCCCTCGCCGGATGGCTGCAAGCCAACGGCACACAAAAGGGCGACCGGGTGCTGCTCTACATGCAGAACTCCCCCCAGTTCATCGCGGGCTACTACGCCATCCTCCGCGCCGATGCCGTGGTCGTGCCGGTCAACCCGATGAACCGCGCCGCCGAACTCGCCTACCTCTGCGAAGACACCGGCGCCCGCACCGCCCTCACCGGGCAGGAGCTCCTCTCCCACCTCGTCGAAACCCCTCTCACCCACATCCTCTCCGCCGCCTACGCCGAACACACCGACCCGGCCTTCCCCTTCACGCTCCCCGAGCCGCTAGACGCCCAACCTGCGCCAAGCACTGACCCCCGCGTCACCCCATGGTCCACCGCCATCGCGGCACAGCACACCCCCGGCCCGATCACCGCCCAGCCAGACGACCTCGCCCTCATTCCCTACAGCTCCGGCACCACCGGCCAGCCCAAGGGCTGCATGCACTCGCACCGCACCGTGATGAGCACCTGCGTCGGCAACACCGTCTGGAACCCCACGCGCGGCAACGGCACGACCCTCGCCAGCCTGCCGCTCTACCACGTCACCGGCATGCAAAACTCGATGAATGCCCCCATCCTCAAGGGCGAGCCGATCATCCTGATGACCCGGTGGGACAGGGCGCTCGCGGCCTACCTCATCAACCGTTACAAGGTCGCCCGATGGCGTTCGATCACCACCATGGCCATCGACCTCGTCAACGACCCTGATCTCGACAGCTATGATCTGACTTCTCTCGAAGTCATCGGCGGCGGCGGCGCCTCCATGCCCGAGGCGGTCGCGGCCAAGCTGAAAGACCTCACCGGCCTCGACTACATCGAAGGCTACGGCATGACTGAAACGATGGCGCCGTCGCACATCAACCCGCTCGACGCCCCCCGCCGCCAATGCCTCGGCATCCCCATCTTCGACGTCGACTCCCGCGTGATCGACCCCGACACAGGCACTGAACTCGGGCCCAATGAACCCGGCGAAATCATCATGCACGGCCCGCAAAACTTCCTCGGTTACTGGAACCGCCCCGAGGAAACAGAAGCCGCCCATATCGAGATCGACGGCAAACGCTTCGTCCGCTCCGGCGACATCGGCCGCTATGACGAAAGCGGCTTCTTCTACATCGTCGACAGAGTAAAGCGCATGGTCTCCGTCTCGGGCCTCAAGGTCTGGCCGACCGAGGTGGAAGGCCTCATGCACGCCCACCCCAAAATCACCGAATGCTGCATCATCGGCCGCCCCGACCCCCGCACCGGCGAGCGTGTCCGCGCCTACATCGTGCCCAAGGGCGAGGTGACGGAGGCCGAAATCACCCAATGGTGCCGCTCCAACATGGCCGCCTACAAGGTGCCCAAGGAGATCGTCTTCACCGACGCCCTCCCGCGCTCCCCCTCCGGCAAGGTGCAATGGCGCGAACTGATGGAAGAGGCTGCACAGGAGAGCGCTTAATCCCGCTCCACCCGGTCAAACGCCAGCGTCATGCTCTCCAACGCAAACCCGGCCTCAGCAGCCTCCGGCGCGGCCCGAAATCTCGAAACCCACGCGCCGTAGAGCCGCCAGCACGCCGCCTCTGAGCCGTCCGCCGCCAACAGCCCCAGTTCCACATCCTTCCGCTCGACGGTGCCGTCCACCGATGCCCGGCACCAGCCCGCCACCGCATCGCCTGCCATCCCGCGCGTCAACGTCACCGGGCGTAATCTCATCCCGCCCGGCAGGTGCCGCACCGGCCCGCCGCCGTCTCGGTAGGCCACCGTCTCCACCTCCGCCCCCAACCCGCTGGCCTCGGTGAACCCGGCCACCTCCTCTCCGGCGATCCGAAGCACAAAGTTGAACCGCCGGTACGGGCCCGCACTCATCCGCCTACCACCTTCTCGATCCGCAGCATCACGAACTCCGCGGGCTTATGCGCCGCCACCCCGATCAGGCACACAAGCCGCCCGTTGTCGAGGTCATCCTGCGTCATCGTGGTCCGGTCGCAGGTGACGAAATAGGCCTCAACCTCTGTTGTCCCCATCAGCCCGGCCTCCCGCCAGAGCCCCTTCAGAAACGCCCCCACATCCCGCCGCACCGCCTGCCAGAGCGGCTCGTCATTCGGCTCGAAAACCACCCACTCCAGCCCGCGGTTCAGGCTCTGCTCGATGAAGATCATCAGCCGCCGGATCGGCACGTATCTGTAATCGCTGGCGGGGTCGCCCAGCGTCCGCGCGCCCCAAACCATGATCCCGTCGGCCATCACCCGCAGCAGGTTCACCCCCTCCGGGTTCAGCAAATCCTGCTCCGCATCGCGGAACACGTGGGTCAGCCCGAAAACGCCCCGCACCGCCACCCCTGCCGGCGCCTTCCAGACGCCGCGCGTGGCATCGGTCGCGGCATAGATCCCGCAGATATGCCCCGAAGGCGGAACAGCCAGCCGCTCGCCCGTTACCGCGTCCTCCGTCTCGACCCAAGGCGCATAAATTGCCGCCAGCCCGCTCGGCACCTGCGGCGGCAACAGCCCGCCATCGGCGACCCCTGTGCGCATCGCCCTCACATCGCCGCTGTCCGCCATGTCGAGCACCGCAAACCTGTCGCCCCGCGCCGCGCAATGCTCCACCAGCGCCGCATGGCTCTGCGGGTCGCAAAACCCCGGCGCGGCGACGAGGTTCACATCCTTCAGCGCCTCCAATGGGGCGAGGGTGGTCGCGTCCAGCGCCTCGGTGTCATCGGCCACCCGCAGCACCCAAAGCCGCGCGCCGCCGTTGTCAAAGTACCCCCGCACCGCCGTCGCCAGCGTGCAGGTCCGGTCGCCGGGCAGGCTGGCGAGGTAGAGCGCTTCGAAGGCCACATAGCTGATGCAGAACTGCGGCTCCCCCACCGGCCCGTCACTCTCTTCCACCAGCCCCACCAGCGCCGTGGTCGCGGTGCTCACCCCCTCGATCGGGCGGGGCCCGCTGCCCAACTCCTCCACGTAGACTCCGGGCGCGCGATACTCTGGCATGAGGGCTTTCCCTGGCGGCAACTTCCCCGTCATCATGCGCCCAGAGATCCCACCCGGCAAGCCTGCCGACTCGGGTCACACCCCGCAGGGCAGGTGAGAAGGGCGATCTAAACGACTGAAACAGAATGGAAAACCAGAAACTTCACACCGCCGTGACAAACCCCATTGCCAAAAATAATAAAGTAATACTTAATCGATTCCACGAACGAGAAACGTTCCATGGGAGGAAATCATGAACGTCAAAGCCACGCTCCTTGCGAGCGCCATCACCCTTGCGCCCTTCGCCGCCATGGCCGCCGATCTGACCATCGGCTTCAGCCAGATCGGCTCCGAGTCCGGCTGGCGCGCCGCCGAGACCACGGTGACCAAGCAGGAAGCCGAAAAGCGCGGGATCGACCTCAAGTTTGCCGATGCGCAGCAGAAGCAGGAAAACCAGATCAAGGCGATCCGCAGCTTCATTGCGCAGGGTGTCGATGCCATCCTGCTCGCCCCCGTCGTCGCCACCGGCTGGGATGAAGTGCTCGAAGAGGCCGCCGACGCCGAGATCCCCGTCGTCCTTCTCGACCGCACGGTCGATGCATCCGATGATCTCTACCTCACCGCCGTCACCTCCGACCTCGTCCACGAGGGCCGGGTCGCTGGCCAGTGGCTGGCCGACGAGATGGCCGGCGAGCCCTGCCGCATCGTCGAGCTGCAAGGCACCACCGGCTCCTCGCCCGCGATCGACCGCAAGAAGGGCTTCGAAGAGGGCATCGCAGGCGCCGAGGGCCTCGAGATCGTCCGCTCCCAGACCGGCGACTTCACCCGATCTCAGGGCAAGGTCGTGATGGAGAGCTTCCTCAAGGCCGAGGGCGGCGAGAACATCTGCGCCCTTTATGCCCATAACGACGACATGGCCGTTGGCGCGATCCAGGCGATCAAGGAAGCGGGCCTCAACCCCGGCACCGACATCAAGATCGTCGCCATCGACGCCGTGCCCGACGCCCACCTCGCCATCGCCAACGGCGAGATGAACGCCACCATCGAACTCACGCCCAACATGGCCGGCCCTGCGCTCGACGCGCTGGAGGCCTATCTGGCCGATGGCACCGCGCCCGAAAAGTGGATCCAGACCGAGAGCAAGCTCTACACCGCCGCCGACGACAATCAGGCGGTCTACGAAGAGAAAAAGGGCCTCGGCTACTGACCTCCTCCTCCGGGCCGGCCCCCACGCGCCGGCCCGTTCTCTCCCCGCCCGCCCGTGCTAGGGTGCGGCGGGGAGGCACATCCATGAGACACAGGCGCAAGATGCAAGACCAGCCCCCGCTGCTCCACGCCAGCGGCATCTCCAAGTTCTTCCCCGGCGCCGTCGCGCTGGATGAGGTCGAGCTCAAGCTCTATCCCGGCGAGGTCCACGCGCTGCTGGGCGAGAACGGCGCGGGCAAATCCACCCTCATCAAATGCCTCACCGGCGCCTACCGCCGCGATGGCGGGGTGATCCGGCTGGCGGGGGAGGAGGTGGACCCGAAGTCCACCGCCGACGCGCAGGGCCTCGGCATCGGCACCGTCTATCAGGAGGTCAACCTCCTGCCCAATCTCACCGTGGCCGAAAACCTTTACATGGGCCGCCAGCCCACCCGGCTCGGCCTCGTGAACCGCCGCGCCATGAACCGCGCCGCCGCCGAGGTGCTCGAAGGCTACGGCCTCCACATCGACCCGGGCGAGCCGCTCACCAGCTTCTCCGTCGCCGTGCAGCAGGTCGTCGCCATCGCCCGCGCCGTGGCGCTCTCCGGCAAGGTGCTCATCCTCGACGAACCCACCGCCTCGCTCGACCGCGACGAGGTGGAGCTGCTCTTCGGGGTGATCCGTCAGTTGAAGGAACGCGGGCTGGCGATTGTTTTCATTACCCATTTCCTCGATCAGGTCTTCGAGGTCTCCGACCGCGCCACCGTGCTCCGCAATGGCCGTGTGGTGGGCGAGCGCCTGCTGGCCGAGGTCTCCCAGCACGACATCATCACCCTCATGCTCGGCCGCCAGCTCGAGGCCCGCGTGGCCGAAAAGAAGGGCGGCAAACCGGGCGAGCTTCTCCTGCAGGTGAACGACCTCGCCAAGCGTGGAATGATCGAACCCTTCTCGCTGAACCTCCACCGGGGCGAGGTCGTCGGCCTCGCCGGGCTGCTCGGCTCGGGCCGCACCGAAACCGCCAACCTGCTCTTTGGCGCGGTGCAGGCCGATCAGGGCAAGCTCCTGCTCGAAGGCCGCGAAACCCGCATCACCAATCCCCGTGAGGCCATCGCCCACCGCTTCGCCCTCTGCCCAGAAGATCGCAAGACAGATGGCATCGTCGGCGACCTCTCGGTGCGCGATAACATCATCCTCGCCCTTCAGGCCCGTCAGGGCTGGATGCGCCCAATCCCCCGCGCCAAGGTGAACGAGATCGCCGAGCATTACGTCAAGGCGCTCGATATCCGCCTCGCAAGCCTCGACATGCCCATCCGCCTGCTCTCCGGCGGCAACCAGCAAAAGGCGCTGCTCGCCCGCTGGCTGGCGACCGAACCCGAATTCCTCATCCTCGACGAGCCCACACGTGGCATCGACGTGGGCGCCCATGCCGAGATCATCGCCCTCATCGAGCGCCTGCGCGAGAACGGCATGGCCCTCCTCGTCGCCTCCTCCGAACTGGAAGAACTCGTCGCCTATTCCACCCGCGTCGTGGTGCTGCGCGACCGGCGGCAGGTGCGCGAGCTGACCGGCGACGAGATCACCGCTGACAATATCGTCCATGCCATCGCCGACGAGCAGAAGGGGGCCGCCTGACATGGCCACAACCACGCCCTCGCTGCTCAAACGCATCACCCCGCAACTCATCATCCTCGCCGTCGTCCTCGGCCTCAACCTGCTGGTCTTCCCCGACTTTTTCGACGTGTCCTTCCGCAACGGCCGGATCTTCGGCAACCTGGTCGACGTCTTCAACCGCGGCGCCCCCGTGGCGCTGCTCTGCATCGGGATGACCCTGGTGATCGCCACCAAGGGCATCGACCTCTCGGTTGGCGCCGTCATGGCCATCGCGGGCGCCACCGCCGCGTCACTCGTCACCGACGGCCACGGCTGGGGCACCGCACTCATCGGCGCACTGGCCACCGGCGCCCTCTGCGGCGCATGGAACGGCGTGCTCGTCGCCGTCCTGCGCATCCAACCCATCGTCGCCACGCTGGTTCTGATGGTCGCGGGCAGGGGGATCGCCCAGCTCATCACCGAAGGCACGATCCTGACCTTCAACAACGAGGGCCTGATCCGCCTCGGCGCAGGCACCGTGCTAGGCATCCCGACGCCCATCGTCATCTGGCTCGCCCTCGGAACGCTGGCCACGCTGGCCGTCCGCCGCACCGCGCTCGGCATGCTCATCGAGGCCATCGGCGTCAACGAGGCCTCCTCGCGCCTCGCGGGCATCAACTCCCGCGTCCTGCTGATCTGCGTCTACCTCGCCTCCGGCCTCTGCGCCGCGCTGGCGGGCGTCATCGTCGCAGCAGACATCAAGGGCGCCGATGCCAACAACGCAGGCCTCTGGCTTGAGCTCGATGCCATCCTCGCCGTGGTCATCGGCGGCAACTCCCTGCTCGGCGGGCGCTTCTCCATCGTCGCCTCGCTGATCGGCGCGCTGATCATCCAGTCGGTCAACTCGGTGATCCTGCTCTCCGGCATGCCGCCCGAGTTCAACCTCGTCATCAAGGCCATCCTGATCCTCGCGATCCTCGTGATCCAGTCGCCCAAGATCGGCCATCTGATCTACATGCTCCGCGCCTCCGGCCCCGAGAGCCTGCCCGAGCGCGCGCGCCCCTCCGCGGCCCCCAAGGAGGACACCCCATGATCCGCTCCACTCACCTGCCGCTGATGGTCACGCTGGCCACCTTCGTGCTGGCCTACGCCCTCTGCGCCTCGCAATACCCGGCCATGCTCTCCACCCGCGTCGTCGCCAACCTGCTGACCGACAACGCCTTTCTCGGCATCGTCGCCGTCGGCATGACCTTCGTGATCCTCTCCGGCGGCATCGACCTCTCGGTCGGCTCCGTCATCGCCTTCACCGGCGTCTTCCTCGCCGTCATCCTGCGCGACACCTCGATCCACCCTCTTGCCGCCTTCGCCCTCGTGCTGGCCCTCACCACCGGCTTCGGCGCGGCGATGGGGGCCACCATCCACTACCTCGAGATGCCGCCTTTCATCGTCACCCTCGCAGGCATGTTCCTCGCCCGCGGCGCGGCCTACGTGCTCAGCACCGATAGCGTGCCGATCACCCATGAGTTCTACGACACCCTGCAGGATATCTACTACAAGGCCCCCGGCGGCGGCCGCTTCCGGCTCATCGGCGGGCTGATGCTGCTCACCTTCATCGCGGGCGCGCTCATCGCCCACCGCACCCGCTTCGGGCAGAACGTTTATGCCCTCGGCGGCGGGGCGCAGACCGCCCGCCTGATGGGCGTCCCGCTCGCCTCCACCACCGTGGGCATCTACGCCATCTCAGGCGGCCTCGCGGGCCTCGCAGGCATCGTCTTCTCGCTCTACACCTCCGCCGGCTACTCCCTCGCCACCGTAGGCGTGGAACTCGATGCCATCGCCGCCGTCGTCATCGGCGGCACGCTCCTCTCCGGCGGTTACGGCTTTGTCGCAGGCACCTTCTTCGGCATCCTCATCATGGGCCTGATCCAGACCTACATCGTCTTTGACGGGACACTCTCGAGTTGGTGGACTAAGATCGTCATCGGCGCGCTGCTCTTCGCATTCATCCTGCTTCAGAAAGGCCTCACTTGGGCGACGACCACCCGACGAAAAAGAGCGACTGGCTCCGCACAGCCATCATGACCATTGTCGCCTCGGGCTCGCCCTCCGCGCGGGCCTCGAACCACACGCATTTCGTGGTGGACCAGATGGGGCGTGCCATCGTCGCCGGAGAGTACCCGCCCGACACGATGATCCCGCTCGATCCGGACCTCTGCGAGATGTTCGACGTGTCGCGCACGGTGGTCCGCGAGGCCAAGAAGACCCTCGCCGCCAAGGGACTCATCGCCTCCAAGGCCAAGGTCGGCACCCATGTCCGCCCCTCCGACGAATGGAACATGTTCGATGAGGACGTGCTGCGCTGGCACACCTCGGTCAAATCGCCGGGCCGGTTCTACGACGAGCTCTTCGAGATCCGCCTCATCTTCGAGCCCGCTGCCGCCGCCTCCGCCGCCCGGCGCGCCAATGAGCTGGCCGACAAGGCCGCCTGCGACAAGCTCTTCGCCCTCTGTGACAGTCTCGCAGATGCCCGCAGCCGCGCCGACTTCGCCGTGGCCGACTACGAGTTCCACCACCACGTCCTCAAACTCTCCGGCAACCGCTTCCTGCAATCGCTCGGCGATATGGTGCAAACCGCGCTCTATTCGCTGTTCCTGATCGAGGCGAACGAGAAGTTCCAAGAGGTGAAGGCCGAGGTGGCCGCCAACCACCGCGATATCGCCCGCGCCATCGCCTCCGGTCTGCCCGACGCCGCCCATTCCGCCATGCTGAAGGTCATCACCGAGGGCCACGACCGCACCCGCGCCACCGCCTGACTACCGACGCTTCACCACCAACTCGTCATATCCCGAGGCAGGGCAGGGCGCGCGTTCAAACCGCAGCCCGTCGAGTGCCACCACCACGATCTCCGCCGTGGTGAACACCTCCGCGCCCTCCGCCATCAGGTGCCCGCCGCACACCCGGCCCGCTGCATCCGAGACCGCCATGTGCAAATGCTGCTTACCCGCATCCAGCGTGCCCACCAGCGAGACGATCTCCAGCGGCCCCTCATAGCCCGTCGCCTCCTCCGCACCCGCATGGCGCAGCCGGACGGCCCGCAGGCTGCCAACACAGCTCACCATCGCCATCGCTTCCGCGCCACTGGCCTCGAAGAGCCGTCGCAGCCCAGCCACAAGGTCATTCCCTGGCTTCAGCCGCGCCGAAATGAACCGCCCGTCGCTTTCCATCCGCGCCTCCATTCCGCTCACCCGAGCTTCGCGGATCGGAGCGGATCACACCAGCGAAACCCGCGCCTCCTTCGCCGCGCTTTCCGCAATCGCATGGATAACCCGCTCGATCTCCAGCGCCTCGGCAAAATCGGGCCATGCCCTTTGCCGCCCTTCGATGCTCTCCACCAGTTCGGCGGCCTCCAGCACCTTCAGGTCGTTGAAGCCCAGCTGATGCCCCGGCGCCGGGCAGAAGGCGGCATAGGGCGGGTGTTGCGGTCCGGTGAGGATCGTCTTGAAGCCCTGTTCGGCCTTCTCCCCCGCGTTCACGTAGATCCGCATCTCGTTCATCCGCTCCTGCTCGAAGGTGATCTGCCCCTCAGTCCCATGAATCTCCAGATCGATCCGGTTCTTCCGGCCCCACGCGCTGCGGCTGGTGGTGATCATCCCCCGCGCGCCGCCCTCGAGCCGGATCAGCGCCGTAGCCACGTCCTCGTTCTCCACCGGCGCGCGCCCTCCGCCCTCCACGGGCCGCGTTTCGTGGATGATCTGGGTCTCCGCCAGCACGCTCTCGATCGGGCCAACAAGCTGCATGATCATCGAAACCAGATGGCAGCCCATGTCCCCCAGCGCGCCCAGCCCGGCCTCCGAAAGCTTGGCCCGCCAGGTCCACGGCAGCGCGCCATCGGCCTGATAGTCCTCGTCGTAAAAACCCCGCACATGCACCACCCGGCCAATCCGCCCCTCGGCGATGAGCTTGGCAGCATGGTGCAGCGCCGGGTTGCGAACGTAGTTGTAGCCCACCAGCGTCACCTTTCCGCTGGCCTTGGCCGCCGCCACCATCGCCTCGGCCTCCTCCAGCGTCAGCGCCATCGGCTTCTCGCACCACACGTGCTTGCCCGCCTCCAGCGCGGCAATCGCCATCGGCGCGTGCAGCCCGTTGGGCGTGGTGATTGACACAACGTCCACCGCCGGGTCTTCTATCAGCGCGCGCCAGTCGTCGCCCGCGCGGGCAAAGCCCCAATCGGCGGCGAGTTTCTCGGCCTTGGCCAGCGGCATCTCGCAGAGGTGCGCCAGCGCAATCTCGCTGTCGCCTCCCATCACCGCTCGCGCCCCGCGCCACGCCAGCGCATGGGCCTTGCCCATGAACCCCGTGCCGATCAGCCCCACTCCGATGCGTGCCATGAAAAACCCTCCCGTTTTGCCATGTGCTAGCCTCCCGCGTGGCTTCGGGCCAAGAGAAAGCAGGGCGGGGGCAAAAAATCCCATCATTCCGCGTCAAAACCGGCGCCCGCGCCTGATAGAAAACCATCATGCCGACGGCTTCCTCCAACCCAGAGCAACTGAAAGCCCGCCCAAATCGCATACGCACGGGGGCATTTGCGGCACTTTCCTGCCCCACGGTCCCACCTTTCCGGCAGCTTGGCGGCTTACGGCAGCACGCCCAGCCAAGGCAGACTCGGCCCACTCTCACACCGTTTCAACACTCTCGCGCTCAATGCCATGCACCGCCCCGACACGCTCTGACACGCCAATTGGCATGATGAAAAACCATCATCCTCCTGCGGGTTTCGGCGTGAAGCGGCGCAAAGCTTTCATGAATGATATGAAAACCACCAAACAGCCCCGGCACACGTTGACGCGGGCCGCCCGGCTCCGGCATTCAGCCAGCAACACCTCTGGGTGGCACAGGGAGGAAGCCAGTGAAACCGTGCATCACAGCAGCCGGGTGGGTCATCGCATGACCGCCGCAAAACCGCTCGACGTTATCACCATCGGCCGCAGCTCGGTGGACCTTTACGGCGCCCAGATCGGCGGGCGGCTGGAAGACATGCGCAGCTTCGAAAAGTACATCGGCGGCTCGCCCACCAACATCGCCGCAGGCACCGCCCGGCTCGGCCTCAAGTCGGCTCTGATCACCCGCGTGGGCGACGAGCACATGGGCCGGTTCATCCGCGAGCAGCTCAAGGCCGAGGGGGTGGATACCCGCGGCGTCGCCACCGACCCCGAGCGCCTCACCGCCCTCGTGCTCCTCGGCATCCGCGATCAGGAGCGCTTTCCGCTCATCTTCGTCCGCGAGAACTGCGCCGACATGGCCCTTTCCGAAGATGATATCGACCCTGCCTTCATCGCCGAGGCCCGCTGCGTCACCGCCACCGGCACCCACCTCAGCCACCCGCAGGTCGAGGCCGCCACCCTCAAGGCGCTAAAGCTCGCCCGAGAGAATGGCGCACAAACCGCGCTGGATATCGACTATCGCCCCAACCTCTGGGGCCTCGCCGGCCACGGGGCAGGGGAGGAGCGCTTCATCGAAAGCGCTGCCGTCACCGCCAAGCTGCAATCCACTCTCCACCTCTTCGACCTGATCGTCGGTACCGAGGAAGAGTTCCATATCGCCGGCGGCAGCACCGACACGCTGGAGGCCCTCCGCGCCGTCCGCGCCGTCTCCTCTGCCACTCTCGTCTGCAAACGCGGCCCGATGGGTGCCGTCGCCTTCACCGGCGAGATCCCCGGCTCACTCGACGAGGGCGAGAGTGGCCCCGGCTTCCCGATCGAGGTGTTCAACGTCCTCGGCGCGGGCGATGGCTTCATGTCCGGCCTGCTGCGCGGCTGGCTCAAAGGCGAGGATTGGCCCACCGCGCTCACCTATGCCAACGCCTGCGGCGCCTTCGCCGTCTCCCGCCACGGCTGCACGCCGGCCTATCCATCGTGGGAAGAGCTGGAGTTTTTCCTGAAACGCGGCGTCATCCGCCCCGATCTGCGCAACGATGCCGAGTTGGAGCAGATCCACTGGGCCACCAATCGCAAGGGCGACTGGCCGTCGATGCATATCTTCGCCTTCGATCATCGCTCCCAGCTCGAAGAGATGGAGGGCGCCACGACCGACAAGATCGGAACCTTCAAGCAGCTCTGCCTCGCCGCCACCCGCGAGGTCGCGGAGGGCCGCCCCGGCTACGGCATCCTCTGCGATGGCCGCCTCGGCAAGCACGCCCTGATGGACGCCGCCGAGGGCGATCTCTGGATCGGCCGACCCGTCGAATGGCCCGGCTCCCGCCCGCTGCGCTACGAGCCCGAGCTTGGCCCCGATTTCGGCGGCCTCGCGCAATGGCCGCAGAGCAACGTGGTCAAGGCCCTTTGCTTCTGCCACCCCGATGATGACGACGCGATGTGGGAGGATCACCTCTCTTCTCTCACCCGCCTCGCCGCCGCCGCCCGCCGCAACAGCCTCGAGTTCCTGCTGGAGGTCATCCCCTCCAAGGTCGGCGCCGTGGTCGCCGAGACGACGCCCAAGATCATCGAGCGCATCTACGCCGCCGGCATCTACCCCGACTGGTGGAAGCTGGAACCCTTCAAGACCGAAGACGCATGGGCCAAGGCCGTCCAAGCCATCGAGGCGCATGACCGGCACAACCGTGGCATCGTCGTGCTCGGTCTCGACGCGCCCGAGGCCGAACTGGGCGCCAGCTTCGCCCGTGCCGCCCGCCAGCCGCTGGTCAAAGGCTTCGCCGTGGGCCGCACACTCTTCGGCGAGACCGCCCGCGCCTGGATGAAGGGCGAGGTCTCCGACGAGGCCGCCATCTCCACCATGGCCGCCAATTACACCCGCCTCTGCACCCTCTGGGACGAGGCCCGCGCCGCCGCGCAAAAGGAGGACGCCGCATGAGCAAGACCATCCGCCTCACAGCCGCACAGGCCCTCGTGCGATACCTCACCGCGCAGCTCACCGAGTCGGGCGAGCCCTTCATCGCCGGGGTCTGGGCAATCTTTGGCCACGGCAACGTGGCGGGGCTCGGCGAGGCGCTCCATGCCTCGCGTGATGCCATCCCCACATGGCGCGGCCATAACGAGCAAACCATGTGCCACACCGCGCTGGCCTACACCAAGCAGCTTGGCCGCAGCCGCGCCATGGCCGTGACTTCCTCCATCGGCCCCGGCGCGACCAACATGGTCACCGCCGCCGCACTGGCCCACGTCAACCGCCTGCCGCTCCTGCTGATCCCCGGCGATGTCTTCGCCAACCGCGGCCCCGACCCGGTGCTGCAACAGATCGAAGATTTCTCCGACGGCACCACCAGCGCCAACGACTGCTTCAAGCCCGTCACCCGCTACTTCGACCGGATCACCCGCCCCGAGCAGCTTCTCACTGCGCTGCCCCGGGCCTTCCGCACCATGACCGACCCGGCAGAGTGCGGCCCGGTCTGCCTCGCCTTCTGTCAGGATGTGCAGGCTGAGGCCTTCGATTGGCCCGAGAGCTTCTTTGCCCCCCGCACGTGGCACCTGCGCCGCCAAGGGCCCGATGCCTACGAGCTGTCCGAAACGGCAGACGCGATCCGCGCCGCCAAGCACCCGGTCATCGTCGCCGGGGGCGGCACGCATTACTCCCACGCCTGCGCCGAGTTGCAAGCCTTCGCCGCCCGCCACAACATCCCTGTGGTCGAAACCCAGGCCGGCAAATCCGCTCTCCCTTGGGACGATGCCCTCAACCTCGGCCCTGTCGGCGTCACCGGCGCATCCTCCGCCAACGAGGCCTGCGCCAAGGCCGATCTGGTCCTCGGCGTCGGCACCCGCTTTCAGGATTTCACCACCGGCAGCTGGGCGCTCTTCGCCGCCAACCCCACGCTGATCTCCCTCAATGTCGCCGCCTATGACGCCATGAAGCACGGCGCCATGCCGCTGATGGCCGATGCCCGCGAGGGGCTTGAGGCGCTCACCAATGCGCTCGGCGACTACACGGCAGAGGCCCCCGACGCCGCCCTCAAATCCGACTGGTTCGCCGCCGTCGACCCGCTCACCGATGCCCCCGAAGGCGACAACGCCCTGCCCACCGACCAGCAGGTTATCGGCGCGGTGCAACGTGCCAGCCACGAGGATACCGTGGTCATGTGCGCCGCCGGCACCATGCCGGGTGAGCTCCACAAACTCTGGAAGGCCCCGCGCCCCGGCGCCTACCACATGGAATACGGCTTTTCCTGCATGGGCTATGAGATCGCGGGCGCCATGGGCATCAAGCTCGCCCAGCCCGAGCGCGACGTGATCTGCATGGTCGGCGACGGCTCCTACATGATGGCCAACTCCGAGATGGCCACCGCCGCGATGATGGGCGTGCCCTTCACCGTCGTCATCACCGACAACCGGGGCTACGGCTGCATCAACCGGCTGCAAATGGGCACCGGCGGGGCCGAGTTCAACAACCTGCTGGAGCACACGATCCACAGCCAGCCCTCCAATATCGACTTCGCCGCCCACGCCGCCTCGATGGGCGCCGAGGCGGTGCAGGTGAACACCATCGAAGAGCTGGAGGCAGCGCTTGCCACCCGACACAAGGCCACCGGCCCCTATGTGGTGGTCATCAACACCGATCCATACCCCTCCACGCCCCACGGCGGCCACTGGTGGGATGTGGCGGTGCCCGAAACCTCCACCCGCGATGAGGTCGCGCAGGCCCGCAAGGCCTATGAGTCCGCCCGCAAATCCCAGATCGCAGGATAACCCCCATGCCCGTCAAAATCGGCATCTCCCCCATCGCCTGGCAGAACGACGATCTGCCCGACCTCACCGCCGCCTACACCATGGAGCAGGCGCTCAAGGAGAGCCGCGAAATCGGCTACACCGGCGTCGAGCGCGGGCAGCGCATGCCCCACGATACGCCCGGCCTGCGCCACTACCTCGACATCAATGATATCGCCCTCTGCGGCGGCTGGTGCTCGGGCAACCTTCTGGTGAACGATCTGGAAACCGAGAAAAAGGCCGTCGCCGCGCAGGTCGAGCAGTTCATCGCCCTGAATGCCCCCTGCATCGTCTATGCCGAATGCTCCAACACCGTGCAGGGCGATCCGGCGACCCCGGTGGCAAACCGCCCCAAGCTCAGCCGTGATGAGGTGACGGCCTATGCCGCCAAGCTGGGCGAACTGGCCAAGTGGATGGAAGGGCAGGGCATGCCGCTGGCCTATCACCACCACATGGGCTCCATCATCGAAGACGAGGACGATGTGAACTGGCTCATGGAGGGCAGCCCGACCGAGGTCCACTTGCTCTATGACACCGGGCACCTCCGCTTCGGCGGCGCCGACGAGATGGCCGTGCTCGAGCGCTGGGCCGACCGCATCCACCACGTCCACTACAAGGATGTGCGCCCCAAGGTCGTTGAGCAGATCCGCGCGTCGAACGGCTCCTTCCTCGATGCCGTCATCGCGGGCGCCTTTACCGTGCCGGGCGACCCGGAGGGCTGCATTGACTTCGCCGCCATTACTGCGAGGCTCGCCGCAATGGATTACGCAGGCTGGATCGTGGTGGAGGCCGAGCAGGACCCGGCCAAGGCGCCGCCCTACGACTATTCCAAGCTCGGATACGAGACCATCACCGCCGCCTGCCAGAACGCGGGGCTCGAAATTTCCTGATGGGTGACTTCTTCAATCTCCAGCATCCCTTCTTCCGCCCGATGTGGCGGCGGGTGCTGGCCACCGTCCTCTGCTTCGCATGGGCCGGGGTGGAGCTTTCAATGGGCGCAACCCCTTGGGCCGTGGCCTTCGCCGTGGCCGGAGCATGGATGACCTACCAGTTCTTCATCGTCTGGAAGGACCCGGAGCAGGAGGAATGAAAGACACCGCCTATTACTCTGCCGCAAGCTGTGACCTCGCCGCCTTCAAGGCGCTGACCTCCCGCCAGCTCGCGCCCGCCGACGCCCCCCGCGCCGCCGCCATCGAAAAGAACGTGCCGCTCTATGACGTGGCCGCGCTCACCCTCGATGACCCTGCCGAGCGCACCGCCCTCATGGCGGAATGGGCCGCCATCCTGCGCGACCATTCCGGCGTGCTGGTGCTCCGGCAGGCCGTCCCCGACCACGCCGCGCTCGATGCTGCCTCCGCCGCCTACGAGGCGATCATCGCCGATGAAAAGGCCGCCTCCGGCGCCAAGGCCGACCATTTCGCCGCCGCAGGCGCAAACGACCGCATCTGGAACTCGCTGCAAAAGCTCTGCCTGCGGGATCCGCAGGCCTTCGCCGCCAGCTTTGCCAGCCCCGCCATCGACGCAGTCGCCGAGGCATGGCTCGGCCCGGGCTACCAGATGACCGCGCAGGTCAACCTCGTCCGCCCCGGCGGAAAGGCCCAGACCGCCCACCGCGACTTCCACCTCGGCTTCCAGACCGGCGAAGAGGCCGCCCGCTTCCCCGCCCATGTCCACCAGCTTTCGCCTTTCCTTACCCTTCAAGGCGCCGTTGCCCATTGCGACATGCCGCTGGAGTCAGGCCCCACCAAACTGCTGCCCTTCAGCCAGCTCTACGGCCCCGGCTACATGGCCTACCGCGAGCCCGAGTTCGCCGCCTATTTCGAAGAGGCCTTCATCCAGCTCCCGCTGCAAAAGGGCGATGCGCTCTTCTTCTCCCCTGCGCTCTTCCACGGCGCGGGCGACAACGTGAGCGCGGACATCCAGCGCATGGCCAACCTGCTGCAAGTCAGCTCTCCCATGGGCCGCGCGATGGAGTCGCTCGACCGCCTCGCCATGTCCCTCGCCCTCTATCCGGTGCTGCAAACCCTCTCGCTGCCGCCGCTGCAGGAAGCCGCCGCCATCGCCGCCTGCGCCGAGGGTTACAGCTTCCCCACCAATCTCGACACCAACCCACCCGCTGGCGGCCTCGCGCCCGAAACCCAGGCCGCCCTGCTGCGCCGTGCCCGCGCTGAAGGCTGGGAAGCGTCCGCCTTCGCCGAGGCCGCCCGCGCCCAGCACGCCCGCCGCCAGCCCTGAAAGGAACGCCCATGTCCGACCTGCTCCGCAAACCCTCCGGTGAGACCGGCAAGATCCACGAGATCACCATTGGAAACGCCAAAACCCCCAAGTCCCCGGACTGGGGCTATGTCGGCTTTTCGTGCTACCGGCTTAAGGCGGGCGAGAGCGTTTCCGAGGCCACCGGCGATCTCGAGGTCATTCTCGTCATGGTCGAGGGCAAGGCCAACATCTCTGCAGCAGGCGAAGACTTCGGCGAGCAGGGCGAGCGGATGGACGTGTTCGAGCAAACCGCCCCCCATTGCGTCTACGTCCCCGGCGGCGCCGACTGGCAGGCCACCGCCACGACCGATTGCACCATCGGCGTCTGCACCGCGCCCGCCGGGCAGGGCGGCCACAAGGCCCGCATCCTTCCGCGCCCCGAGAAGGTCACGCGCGGCAAGGGCAGCAACACCCGATACATCTTCCCCATCGCGATGGAAGAGTCCGACGTGGCCGACAGCCTCCTCGTCACCGAGGTCTTCACCCCCGCAGGCAACTGGTCGTCCTACCCGCCGCACCGGCACGATGAGGATGACTATCCCAACATGACCTACCTCGAAGAGACCTACTATCACCGGCTCAACCCCGGGCAGGGCTACGGCCACCAGCGGGTCTTCACCGAAGACGGCTCGCTCGACGAAACCATGAGCGTCAATTCGCATGACGTGGTGCTCGTCCCAAAGGGCCACCACCCCTGCGGCGCCCCGCACGGATATGAGATGTACTACCTCAACGTCATGGCTGGCCCGATCCGCAAATGGCGGTTCAAGAACCACCCCGACCACGACTGGATCGCACAGCGCGACGCTTAAGCCTTCCTTGCGCCACCGTCCGGCGGTCTTAACGGCCCCACGCGGTCAATCTTTGCAGATTGCGTATGCATGGGATGTGCATCGGATGTGCATAAGTTGTGCATCAGTGTTTATTGGCTCTGCGTTGCGTTCTGCGAAGCGGTTAACCAACCGTGCGCCCCACCATTTGCCGTGGTTTTGGTAGAACTCCTCGATCTCGTTCGGCGTGGGTTTTCGCCGGTCGTTCCGGCGCGGAAGGATGGTCAGGATCGGTGTCATCTCAGCCTCCAATTGTTGCGTTATTGAAAAGATAAGGCCTTAATGGGCGTACTAAACTGCCCGATACCGAAGCTTTCTTTTCAAAAATGCAAAACTGGGACGACCTCCGCCTCTTCTTCCACATCGCCGAATCCGGCGGCCTCTCCGCCGCCGCGCGTGAAACCGGTGCCAGCCCCGCCACTCTCGGCCGCCGGATGCTGGCACTGGAGGAGGCGCTGGGCCTGCAGCTCTTCGTAAGGTCCCGAAATGGCTACGAATTAACGCCAGCAGGGCAGGGGCTCTTGGCCCGCGTCAAGCCCATGGCCGCCGCCGCCCGGAGCCTCGATCAATGGCTCGACGCCGCAGGCAATCGCCCCGCCGTCCGCATCTCCGCCGGCACTGCCACCGCCGCCTTCATGGCCGACCATTTCACCGAGCTCTGGCGCCCTGAAGACCCGTTCCGCATCACCTTCTGCACCACTGAGGTTCGGCTCGACATTGCCCACCGCGAGGTCGAGATCGGCATCCGGAACAGCCCGCCGACCAGCGGCAACCTCGCGTCCAAGCCCTTGCAAACCCTGCGCTTTGCACCCTTCCGTGCCCGCCACATGGCCGATCCGGTGAGCGCAGGCTGGGTCGCCGTCGATGAGGCCCATGCCATGCACCCCGCCGCCCGCTGGGTGCTGCGCCAGCCTGTTCAGGTCACCGCCTGGGCAAGCTCCGTGGCCACCATGCATGACCTCGTGCGCGGCTGTGCAGGCATCGGCGTCATGCCCTGTTTCGTCGGTGACGCCGACCCGCGTCTCACCCGCGCTGGCGCGCTGATCGACGAATTAACCGAACGGCAACATCTCGTGACCCATAATGACGACCGACACCGCCCCGAGATCCGCGAGGTCTGTCGCCGCATCTCGACTCTCTTCGCCCGCCACGCGCCCCTCTTGGCCGGGGAGCGCCCGATCGGGCTGGCGGGGGCCGGGCCTGAGGCGTAGTCTCGCGCCATGACCACGCTGGACGACACGATTGCGCTTCTGGGCGAGCTGGTGGCCTATCCCACCGTCTCCGCCGACAGCAACCTTGCCTGCATCGGCGCGCTTGCGGACCGGCTCGAGAATGTCGGCGCCCGTGTCGAGGTGATGAAGAGCGACTGCGGCGAAAAGGCCAATCTTTACGCCACCTTGGGGCCTGATGTTCAGGGCGGCATCCTGCTCTCCGGCCATTCCGATGTGGTCCCCGTAGAGGGGCAGGCATGGACTGCCGATCCCTTCACCATGAGCACCCGTGAGGGCCGCCTCTACGGTCGTGGCACCTGCGACATGAAGGGCTTCATCGCCGCCTGCGTGGCGATGGCCCCCGCGCTCGCCGCGCAAATCAAGACCCGCCCGCTGCACTTCGCCTTCACCTACGATGAAGAGACCGGCTGCCTCGGCGCCAAGTCCTTGGCAGAGCAGCTGAAATCCCGCGAGATCCTGCCCTCCCTCGCCATCATCGGCGAGCCCACCTCCATGCGCGTCGTCGAGGGCCACAAGGGCTGCTGCGAGTACACGACCCGCTTCACTGGCCGCGGCGGCCACGGCTCCGACCCGGCGGCAGGCGTCAACGCCGTCGAATACGCCGCCCGCTACATCGCCCGCCTGATGGAGCTGCGCGAATCCCTCAAGGACCGCACCCCGCCCGAAAGCCGCTTCGAGCCGCCCTGGACCACCATCAACACCGGCAGCCTCATCGGCGGCTTCGCCCACAACGTGATCCCCGCCGAGGCCGAAGTGCAGTGGGAGATGCGCCCTGTGGTAGACGCCGATGCGCAGTTCGTCCGCACCGAAATGCAGCGCTATATCAGTGACATACTGCTCCCGGCCATGCAGGAGGTTGCGCCGGAGTCTGCAATCACGACCGAAACCATCGGCGACACCCCCGGCCTCATGCCGGCGACCCACGGCGAGGCCGCCGCCCTGGCCTGCGCGCTCACCGGCTCCAACGGCGGCGCGCTGGTGCCTTTCAACACCGAGGCGGGCGTTTTTCAGCAACTCGGGATCGACGTGGTGATCTGCGGTCCCGGCTCTATCGAGCAGGCCCACAAGCCCGATGAGTTCCTTGAAATTTCCCAGCTGTCGCAATGCCTTGCCATGCTGGAACGGCTCGGGCCTAGGCTGTAGGTATTCGGCACCGTGCTGGCGCGGAGCTTCGATGGAGCAGCACCCAGATGCAAACCCGCTCGCCCGGGACAGCAGGTTCAGGCGGCGTTGCGCCCAAGGGTAACGGTGTTTCGACCATGCGCTTTGGACGACAGCAGAGCGCGGTCTGCCTGATCGATCAGGGCTTCCAGCATCGCCTCCGCCCCGGCTTCATCGACCCAGTCGCTGCCCGCACCGCCGCCGAGGGCCACGCCGATGGAGACGGTCTGCCGCAGGCTTCCACGCGCAGGAGCGGGCAGGGGGATCGGCTCTGCCTCGATCAGCCGGCACAGGCGCTGCGCCGCGCGTCGGGCATCCTCTTCGGTGGTGTCGGGCATGGCGACGAGAAACTCCTCGCCGCCGATGCGGGCCACCATGTCGACGCTTCGCAGGTTGCCCGCGATACGCTTCGCCACGCTCCGCAGGACCTCGTCTCCCGCAGCATGGCCATACCGGTCATTGACCTGTTTGAAGTGATCGAGGTCGAGCGCCATGACCGCAAAGCTCTTGCCGCTGTGGGCAGCATTGTTGCGGATCCGGGCGAGGTGCGAGAGCGCGTAGCGGCGGTTGTAGAGCCCGGTCAACGGGTCGGTCACCGCAAGCTTCAGCCCGTCGCGCACCCGCCTGCGCAACTGGTCGCTCTCACGTTTGCGGGCAATGAGCGCGGTAAGGCGGAGCGCCAACTCGCTGCCCTCGACCGGCTCGTCGATGAGGTCGGCCGCGCCGAGGTCCAGCGCCATGGCGGCCTGTGCCGGGTCACTGCCGGGCATGACGATGAGGCAGGGCGCATGGCGCGACCAACGGCGCGACCGCAGCTCGCTCATCAGGTGTAGTCCGTCGCCCGGGCGCTTCAGTTCCGATGCGATCACGTAGACATCCTGCAAGGCGGGCGCATGCTCCCCGAGCGCTGCATGCTGATCAAGCACCGAGATCCGGTGCGCAAAATGACCCTTCAGAACCTCCTGCCAGCGCTGGCCGGTCTCCACATCGCCTGCGATCAAGGCGATCCGCGCCGGGCGGGCGAAGGGTTCGATCTCCTCAGCAAAGCCAAGAGCGTGGCTCGTTGTTTCCCGCAGCCGCAGCTCCTCGGAAATTTCCCGCAGGCGAAGCAACTGGCGAATGCGCGCGAGCAAAAGTGCATCTTCGACTGGCTTGGGGTGGAAGGCGTCGGCGCCCCGGGCGAGGGCGGCGAGCATCAGTTCGGTGTGGCTGGCTCGGTCCGAGGGCGCACCGGTCACGATCACCGGCAGGGTGCCGAACTCGGCATCGGCGCGCAGCGCCTCGATGGCCTGCAACGCGGGCGCATCGGGGTGGTCTGCGTCCACGATCACCAGACGGGGCCGAATGCCCCGCACCAGCGCCACGATATCCTGCCCGCTGTGCTCGGCGACGGCGTCATAGCAGGCGGCGGCGAGTTTGACCTTGAGGACGACCCGGTTTGCGGGCACGTCATCAATGATCAGGATTTTCCCTGGCATCCAACGATCCTTCCGAGCGCTTCTGCGCCTTTCCCCTGTGAAGGCCAGTCTGTATGCAGATGGTTAAAAAAACCTTTCCAAAAGTTAATGGGGCCAGAAAATGAATCGTGACTCCGCCGAGACCATCGGCTTGCAGGCCCTCGCCTGGCTGGCCGGGAATGACGAACTATTGCCTGTATTTCTTGGGTCAACGGGCGTGTCGGAGGCCGAGGTGCGGGCGCGGGCGGCGGAGCCCGAATTTCTTGCCTCGGTGTTGGACTTTCTTGCGATGGACGATGCGTGGGTCACTGGCTTCTGCGATGCTGCGGGGCTCAAATACACCGTGCCGATGCAGGCGCGCATGGCACTTCCGGGCGGCGATATGCCGAGCTGGACATGAGCGCGCCGCGGCTCAAGGGCCTGCTCTTCGACAAGGACGGCACGCTGTTCGATTACCAGAAAAGCTGGGGCGGATTCACGCTGGGGTTCATCGACGGGTTGGCCGAAGGCGATACGGCGCTGGCGAGACGGCTGGCGGAAGCCATGGGGGTCGATCCGGAAACTGCACAGTTCTCGCCCGAGAGCCCCATCGTTGCCGGAACTCCCGAGGAGGCGATTGCGCCGGTCTTGCCGCTGCTAAGGGGCTGGAACCGGGCGGCGCTGACCGACCGGATCAACACCGCCGCCGCCGCGGCCCCGCAAGTGCCGGCAACTGACCTCACCGCACTGTTCGACACGCTCCGGGGCAGGGGCCATGTGCTGGGCATTGCGACCAATGACGCCGAAGCCGCCGCCCATGCCCACCTAATCGCCGCCGGGGTGGCAGAGCACTTCGCCTACGTTGCGGGCTATGACAGCGGCCATGGCGCCAAGCCGGGGCCGGGCATGTGCCTTGCCTTCGCCGATGCGCAGGGCCTCGCGCCGGAGCATTGCGTGATGATCGGTGACAGCACCCATGATCTGGAGGCTGGCCGCGCGGCGGGGATGGTCTGCGTGGCCGTCTGCACCGGCATCACACCCCCCGAGGTGCTTGCGCCCCATGCCGCAGTGGTCCTGCCGCACATCGGCCACCTGCCGGAGTGGCTGGCCACGGCCTGAGCCGAAATCGCCGCCCGGTCCACCGTTTGCGACATCACGCGTCGCATCCGGAAAACCGCGTTCCCGATCTCGCGCGCAACCTGAGGCCAGATGCCCAGGAGCCACGCCATGGATGACATGCCCGCAAAACGCCGCCGTTCCGGAGGCCGCGCTGCCAACCCGCGCCGCAACCGGCCCGAGGTGCTGGACCAGATGCCGTGGCGCATCCCGCTCAATACCGATGCTCCGACCGAGCCGCTCACGCCGGAAGGAGTGGCGGCTATTCATGAGGGGGCGATGCGCATCCTCGAAGAGATCGGCATCGTCTTTCTCAACGAGGAGGCCTGCAAGATCTTCGCCGAGGCGGGCTGCACGGTAGAGGACCAGGTGGTGCGGATGGGCCGCGACTGGGTGATGGAAATGGTCGCCAAGGCGCCTGCCGAGTTCACCATCACCCCGCGCAACCCGGCCAAGACCCTGCCCATCGGCGGTAAGGCGATCCTATTCGGCAACGTCTCTTCGCCGCCCAACTACTGGGACCTGTCGCTCGGTTCGAAGGTGCCCGGAAACCGCGAGCAATGCGCCAACCTGCTCAAGCTCACCCAGTATTTCAACTGCATCCACTTCGCCGGCGGCTACCCGGTGGAGCCGGTCGACATTCACCCCTCCGTCCGTCACCTCGACGTGCTCTTCGACAAGCTCACCCTGACCGACAAGGTGGCGCACGCCTACAGTCTCGGGCCGGAGCGTGTGGAGGATGTGATGGAGATGGTCCGGATCTCCTGCGGCCTGACGGACGAGGAGTTCGAGGCCAGGCCGCACATGTATACCAACATCAACTCCACCTCGCCGCTCAAGCACGATTGGCCGATGATCGACGGCTGCCTGCGGTGCATCAGGCGGGGGCAAGCGGTGATCGTCTCGCCGTTCACGCTGGCCGGGGCGATGGCGCCGGTGACGATGGCGGGCGCGGTGGCGCAGTCCATCGCCGAGGCGCTTTCGGCCATTGCCCTCTTTCAATATGTCCGCCCCGGAGCGCCCTGTGTGATCGGCACGTTCACCTCTAACGTTGACATGAAGTCTGGCGCCCCTGCCTTCGGCACGCCAGAGTATATGCGCGCCACCCAGATGACCGGCCAGTTGGCGCGGTTCTACGGCCTGCCCATGCGTGCCTCCGGTGCATGCACCGCCAACGTGCCGGACGGGCAGGCCATGTGGGAGACCTCCAACTCGCTCTGGTCGGCGGTGCAATCGGGCACCAACATCGTCTACCACGCGGCCGGGTGGCTGGAGGGCGGGCTGGTGGCCAGCCCGGAGAAGTTCATCATGGACTGTGAAGTGATCCAGATGATTCAGCGCTACTTCGAGCCGGCAGTCGTGGCGACCACGCCCGATGATATCGCGGTGGATGCCATCGCCGAGGTCGGCCATTACGGCCATTTCTTCGGCATCGACCACACCCAGGCCCGCTACGAGACGGCTTTCTACCAACCCATCGTTTCGGACTGGACGAACTTCGAGGCGTGGCAGGCCAAGGGCGGGGTCTGGACGGCGGAGCGCGCCCATACGCTCTACA
Organism: Vannielia litorea; assembly: GCF_019801175.1. Classification (NCBI taxonomy): domain Bacteria; kingdom Pseudomonadati; phylum Pseudomonadota; class Alphaproteobacteria; order Rhodobacterales; family Paracoccaceae; genus Vannielia; species Vannielia litorea. The sequence goes on along the minus strand of NZ_JAHVJR010000001.1, from coordinate 1,823,991 downwards.
AGCAGATCATCGACACATTCGAGCCGCCACCGATGGCGAACGACATCCGCGAAGAGCTGGAGGCGTTCGTCGCCCGCCGGAAGGCAGAAGGCGGCGCACCGACCGACTTCTGAGACGCTCGGCGCGACCGGCACCGCTTCGGTCTTTGTTAACTCGCCCCCGCTAGTCTGCGTCACAGGTTAAACGGGTGCAGCTATGCATGGCTTGATCAATCGCGCGGTCCAGTGCTTCGTGCGCGACATCTACGGCCCTGAAATATGGGCAGATCTCGGTGCCGAGGCGGGGGTCGGCACCTCTGGCTTCGAGGCCATGCTTACCTATGGGGATGAGGTCACGCTCACCATGCTGACCGCTCTCTCTCGCATGCGCGGCCAGCCGGTGGAGGATATTCTCGAGGATCTGGGCACTTACCTCGTCACCCACCCAAATACCCGCGCCATCCGCAGGCTCCTGCGGTTTGGCGGGCAGAGCTTTCTGGAGCTTCTCTATTCACTGGATGACCTGCCGGATCGCGCGCGCCTCGCCGTGCCCGAGCTGGAACTTCCGCAGCTGCACCTGACCGAGCTGGAGCCCGGGCGGTTCAGGCTTGAGGTCGCGGCGCGGCAGGGCGGGTTCGGCGCGGTCATGACCGGGATTCTGCGCGCGCTGGCCGATGATTTTGGCGCACTTGCCTTCCTTGAATTGGGTGGCGCGATGGAGCGGCAGGAGGTGATCACCATAAACCTCCTCGATCCCGAATTCGCTGAAGCCAAGCAGTTCTACCTTGGCGGCGAGGCGCAGCTGCCGGGGGGCGCCGGATGAGTGTCGAGCCGGGTCGCGGGGCCATTGGTGAACTCGCACGTGTTCGCGGGGGCTTTCTGGAGCCGATCCTGCAAGAGGCGCTGGACCGGCTGATGCCGATGCACCTGCAACTGCGCCATAGCGGCCATATCACCCACGCCGGGCCAAGCCTTCAAAAGCTCCGACCCGACCTGCCGCTGGCCGGGCGCAGATTTCTGGAGGTTTTCGAGATCAAGCGCCCGAGCGGGGTAACGCGCGTCAGCGACCTAGCCCGCGCCGATGGCGGACGGGTGAAACTGGCCTTTCGCGATGCCCCGCGCACCGGCATGGCAGGCCTTGTCGCACCCCTCTCGACCGAACATGGGCTGATCGTGAACCTCTCGTTCGGCTTCAACATCATCGAAGCGGTGCAGGATTACGACCTGACCAATGCCGACTTCGCTGCCACCGATCTCGCGGTTGAAATGCTCTACCTCGTCGAGGCCAAGACGGCGGCGCTCAACGAGTGGAAGGCGCTCAACCAACGGCTCCAAGGGGCGATGACCGCCGTTGAAAAACAGGCGTCATCCGACATGCTGACCGGGCTCGCCAACCGCCGGGCGATGGAGGATGTGCTGGAGCGGCTGACCACCAGCAAGGCCAGCTTCGGGCTGATGAACCTCGACCTCGATTTCTTCAAGTCGGTCAATGACACTCTCGGGCACGCCGCAGGAGACCACGTGTTGCGCGAGGTGGCCGACATCCTCCGCGCGGAGACCCGCCTTTCGGATGTAATCGTACGGGCCGGCGGCGACGAATTCGTGCTGATTTTCGTCGGCCTCTCCAACCCCGACCGGCTCGCCGCGCTTGGACGGCGGATCATCAGCCGGTTGGAGGAGCCGATTCCATTCGAGGGCGATACTTGCAATATCTCCGGCTCAATCGGGCTCACCGTGAGCGACTTCTACACCACCACGGATGCCGAGGAGATGATGCAGCACGCCGATACGGCCCTCTATGCTTCCAAGCGGGGCGGTCGTGGGCGGGTGACCGTTTACGCCAGCGATCTGCCGGGCATCGGCGAGGGCTGCGATTGACAAGCCGCTCCGGTCACTGCCCCATGAGGCATGACGTTTCTCCGGGGCCACTGGCAACTGCTGCTCATCCTCGCGCTGGTCTTCGCCCTCTGGCGCACGCCCGTGGTCTATCCGCTGCGGATCCTCGTGATTTTTCTCCACGAATTGTCCCACGGCCTCGCCGGGCTGCTGACCGGCGGCAGCATCGTCGAAATGTCGCTCGATCCGCGCGAAGGCGGGCACGCGCTGATCCGGGGCGGCAACCGGTTTGTCACCCTTTCTGCGGGGTACCTCGGCTCACTGCTCTTCGGCGCGCTGGCGTTGGTGGCCGCCCTGCGCACCAACGCGGACCGGGCGATCCTGGCGGGATTCGGGGCGCTGCTCCTGCTGGTGGCGGCCCTATGGATCAGAACGCCCTTCGCCCTGCTTTTCTGCCTCGCCACGGGCGCCGTCATGCTGGGCGTGGCGCGGTTTCTGCCGCATCAGGCGGCTGACCTTGTGCTCCGTGTGATCGGCCTCACCAGCCTGATCTACGTGCCCTACGACATCTTCGATGACACTATCCGCCGCAGTGCATTGCAGTCGGACGCACGGATGCTGTCGGAGGAGTTCGGAGGGGCCACGGTGCTTTGGGGCGGGATCTGGCTGATCCTCAGCCTCGGCGTGATCTGGCTTTGCCTGCGCCACGGCCTTGGCCCGGCAAGCAACATCCGCTTTCGCAAAACAGATACTGAGGGGAGAAGGACGGCTGGTACCCCGTAGGGGAATCGAACCCCTCTTTCCAGGTTGAAAACCTGGCGTCCTAACCGATAGACGAACGGGGCAGGGTCCAGCCGTGGGGGGGTATTTAGGAAAAGCGCGGGGGGAGCGCAAGAAGATTCTTCGGCTCCCGGTGCGGATTTTTTACCCGCCCGTCATCGCCTTGAAAATCAGGGCCGCAGCGCGCTCGGGCGTCACCATGGCGGTGTCAATGTGCAGGTCGGCGGCGGCCCACGGGTGATAATCGCGCGCCAGAACGGCCTGCCAGTCGGGAAGTTTATGCCCCGGCAGATCGGCGCGGCGGGATTCGACCCGCGCGCGGTGCTGCTCCGGATCGGAACAGGTGATTTCACAGGTCACCAGCCGGGCGTCCGCTCGCGGGACGGTGCAAAACCAGTCTCGTGTCATCTGCCACTGGTTCACGCAATCCACGATGGCCGAATGTCCCGCAGCCAGCATTTCGCCAGCTTGGGCGCGGGCGACGAGGTAGCCCGCGTCGGCGGCGTTTTCGGGCGCGAGGGTGGACGCGCAGATGGCGGTCTCGATCGTGTCGATCCGAAGGTGGATCGCGCCTGAAAGTCTTGCAAGCGCGCGGGATATGGTGGTTTTCCCGGTGCCGGGCAAGCCTGCGAGAACCACCAGCGCGGTCACGCCCGCGCGGCGTCTTCCAGCCGCAATTGCGGACGGGCGCGGCCCTGCCAATGGTTCACTTCCAGCCGTCCGGCAAGGTGCCACGCGCCGCCGCGCGCTTCGAGCATGGCCTGGCCAAGCGGTGTATCGGCCATGCGAAAGCCGATGGCCTCTAGTCGCTGGCCCATCGCGGTGCGGATCGCCAGTTTCAGGTGGTTCTCGCCCACCACGCGGGCATCGGCCAGTGCGGCCTCGGGCAGGGCAAAACGGGGGGCGGGGGCAGAGGCGCCAAAGGGGCCGGCCTGTTCGAGCGCCTCGATCAGTTCCACCGTGGCGGCCGTGGGCAGGATCAGCCCATCGAGCCGCAAGTCACGCGGGCCGCTCGCTCCAGCGCCCTGTCGGCCCAGCAACTCGGAGAGGCGGGCCATCGCGGGCTCCAGCTGATCGGCGGTGAGCGAGAGCCCCGCCGCCATCTTGTGGCCGCCGCCACGGGTAATCAGCCCCTCATCTTCCAGACGATGCACACAGCCGCCCAGATCGACGCCGGTGATCGAGCGGCCAGAGCCTTTGCCCTCGTCGCCCTCCATACCGATCACCACGGCCGGGCGGCCGGTGGCCTCTTTCAGCCTTGAGGCGACGATGCCGACGACACCGGGATGCCAGCCTTCGCCCGCGGCCCAGACAAGCGGCTCCTCCAGCCCGCGTGCCTCGGCCTGCTCAAGCGCGGCCTGTTGCACGGCGGCCTCGATCTCACGGCGCTCCTTGTTGAGCGTGTCGAGCCGTTCGGCCAATTCGCGGGCTTCCGCCGGGTCGTCGGTGGCAAGGAGCCTTGCGCCAAGGTCGGCGCGGCCCACGCGCCCGCCCGCGTTGATCCGGGGGCCGAGGAGGTAGCCGAGGTGATAGGGCGTTGGTGCCCGGTCCACGCCCGCCACATCGGCAAGCGCGGAGAGGCCGGGGTGGGCGCGGTGGGCCATGATCTTGAGCCCTTGGCGCACCAGCGCCCGGTTCACGCCGATGAGCGGGGCCACATCGGCCACGGTGGCAAGCGCCACGAGGTCGAGCAGGCCCATGAGGTCGGGCAGGGGGCTGGCCCCGGCTTCGCGCCGCTGGCGGTTGGCCTCGACAAGGCACAGGAACACCACGGCGGCGGCACAGAGGTGGCCAAGCTCGCCGCTTTCGTCCTGCCGGTTGGGGTTGACCACGGCGACCGCAGGCGGGAGCGTTTCACCGCCCAAATGGTGATCGAGCACGACCACCTCGGCGCTGCCGGAGGCAGCCAGCGCCTCATGTGAGAGGGTGCCGCAATCGACGCAGATGATCAGGCTGTGGCTCTGGCCCAGCTCGGAGATGGCGGGCGCGTTTGGCCCGTAACCCTCGCCGATCCGATCGGGCACATAGAGCGTGGCCTCGCGCCCTAGAGCGCGCAGCCAGCGGATCAGCAGTGCCGCTGAGGTGCCGCCGTCCACGTCATAATCGGCAAAGATCGCAATGGCTTCGGCCTGTTCGACGGCGCGGTTGAGCCGTGCGGCGGCCACCTGCATGTCGCGCAGCTTGCGCGGGTCAGGCAGCAGATCGCGCAGAGCGGGGGCAAGGAAGGGTTCGGCCTCTTCAGGGGGCACGCCGCGCTGCACCAGCAGGCGGGCCAGAGGGCCGGGGAGGCCGGTGGCCTGCACCATCGCCTCGGCGAGCCTGTCTTCCTCGGGCGGCGGGCCGACCCAACGCCGGCCCGTGAGGGACTCTTCGACGCCCAGAAAGGCCGTCATCGTGTGCGGCTCATCGCATCGCGCCCGTTACATCGCCGAGGTCGGGTTGCGATACTGCATGCGGCGGACCGAACCGGTCTTGGAGCGCATCAGCAGGGTCTCGGCGGTCAGGTATCCGACCTCGCGCTTGATGCCCGGCACCAGCGAGCCGTCGGTCACGCCGGTGGCGGCGAAGATCACATCGTGCTGCACCATCTCGTCGCGCGCGTAGATCCGGTCGAGATCCTCGATCCCTGCCTTCTTGGCGCGGGCCTTCTCATCATCATTGCGGAAGGTGAGCTTGCCCCACATCTGCCCGCCCATGCACTTGAGCGCGGCAGCGGCCAGCACGCCCTCGGGCGCACCGCCAAGGCCCATGTACATGTCGATCCCTGTCTTTTCCGGCTCCGCGCAATGCATCACCCCGGCCACATCGCCATCGGTGATCAGGCGGATCGCGGCGCCGGTAGAGCGCACCTCGGCGATCAGATCCTCATGGCGCGGGCGTTCGAGGATGCAGACGGTGATATCGGCGGTGGTGGCCTGCTTGGCGGCGGCCAGAAGGCGCACACGTTCGGCGGGGGATTGGTCGAGGCTCACGATCCCCTCGGGGTAGCCGGGGCCAACCGCCAGCTTTTCCATATAGACATCCGGGGCATGGAGCATCGAGCCGCGTGGAGCCATGGCGATGACGGTGAGCGCGTTGGGCATGTCCTTGGCGGTCAGCGTGGTGCCCTCGAGCGGGTCCAGCGCGATATCCACTTCCGGCCCGGTGCCGGTGCCAACCTCTTCGCCAATATAGAGCATCGGCGCCTCGTCGCGCTCGCCTTCGCCGATCACCACCGTGCCGCGAATTTCCAGCGCGTTCAGCTGGTTGCGCATGGCGTTCACGGCGGCCTGGTCGGCGGCCTTTTCGTCGCCCCGACCGATCAGCTTGGCCGAGGCAAGCGCGGCGGCCTCCGATACGCGGGCGAGGCCCAGCGAGAGCATCCGGTCGTGAAATTCTGGCTTCTTGGTCATCGGGTGCCCCTCGTGGCTAGCATGTGTTGCCGATTGGGTAGCCTTCCGCCCGTGGCGGCGCAACCCTCGCGCGGGCTGTTAGCGCAAGCGGATCATTCGGAGACGACGCAGTGGTGATACTCGGCCTCGGGGCAGCCGGTTTGCCCGGCGCTGGCGGCCAGATGGGCGGCGGAAAGGAAGATTTCGACCGCGCTGGCCATGCTCGCGCGGGCTTGGTCGATGCCAAACTGGCTGTCAGTCGAGTTCAGCACCCAGTCGCGCTGGATGCCGACGGAGCGCTCTGAGAACTCCAGCGCCTTCTCGGTCTCGCCGATACTGAGGAGGGTCTGAGCCGTTTCTCGCAGCACGAAGGCATGGCCCAGCGGCGGCTCCGACAGCCGCAAGATTACCTCGGAGGCCGCAATCAGTTGGGCGGTGGGGGCGGGCCCCTCGCGCAACGAGGCAGTTTTGACGGCGACGAGGGCGGCATAAAAGCTGGTGCTGTCGATGATCGCGGCATTGCCGGAGCTTTGCGCAACGGTCACCGCATCCTGCAGCACGTCATGGGCCTCCGCCCATGCCCCGGTGTTGGCGAGGAGTGAGGCGCGCGTGACCATGGCATCGGCCTTCCAATCGGGCCGTTCAGCCAGCGTCTCGGCCTCGATCAGGGCGGCTTCGGCGCGTTCGTAGTCTCCGAGAGAAATCGAGCATCCGCCGAGGCGGCTCATATGGCGGTAGAGCAACTGCCTGTCCTGCTCCAGTTCCAGCGAAACCCGCCAGGAGATCCGGCTGCGGCCATCCCACGGCTCGGCGATATGGCGCAGGGCGGCGAGCAGGCTGGCGCAGGCGTCTTCGGGCCGGTTCAGGCTGTTCTGCGCCTGCCCGACGATATGCTCGGCCCGAAAGTTCAGGCCGGCGGCGCGCAGGGCGTCCTGCCCCGCGCCGGGCACGGTGGGGATGCGGGCCGATTGGGCCAGTTCGATGGCCCGGCCATATTCGCCCGCGCCATAGGCCGCTTCGGCTCGGGTGATGCGCTCCTGCGCGATGTCGAGGGCGGAGCGGTTGAAGTCTCCCAACTCGCCGCGCTCCCATCGCGCGATATACCCGGCGAAGTCATCGGCATCTTCGTCGCCATAGGCGGCGCGGAAGAGGGGCAGGGCGATGCGCCCGACCTCCACCGCCTCGGCGTAGCGGCCCAGATCAGCGAGCGCGTAGGCCTTGGAGACCATGAGCGCCCAGCCGACCTCGTCCATCGTCCCGTCTGCCGCATTCACCAGAGCGAGGCCATCCTCGGCCAGTTGAAGGGCGTAGGCGGGGTTGTTCTTTTGGATGCGGGCGGCGTCGGTCAGCATCGCATAGAAGATCGCCCAGCCTGGGGTGAGTTCGCCATTCGCGCGGGCCTCCCGGATACCTGCGTTGAGGGTGGCGTAGGTCTGATCGTCATCATTGCTTTGCCAGGCCAGTTCGAGCCGCTGCAGCATGGCATCGAAGGCCGGGCCATCTGGGCCGGTTTCCTGCGCGGTAGCGAGGTTTGGAGTGAGCGCGAGGAGCAGAGCGCAGAGAAGGCGCTTCATCGGCCGTCTCCCACGAGGATGAAGGGCGCCCAGGCTGCCGGGTGGGCGAGGGTCGGGTCGCTCTCATCTTCGAGCATTGCTTGCATGGAGGCCTGCAAGGCTTTGGATTTATGGCGGATATCCGGCTGCTCCAGAGCGGCGAAGGCATCGGTCGTTAGTCGGGCGGCGGCATCGTCGCGCACCGGCCAGTGGCTCACCATGAGCGTCTTCGCCCCGGCTACGAGAAAGGCGCGCGCAAGGCCGGAGAGGCCCTCGGCATCGGGGCGGCCGTCACCGCCTGCGGTGTTGCAGGCCGAGAGGATCACCCACTCGGCGGTGAGGGTCATGTCGGCGATCTCGGAGGCGGTGAGCAGCCCGTCATCAGTGGCGGTGGCGACCTGTGGTGGGGTGAGCACAAGGGCGGGTTCTGCCAAGCCCTCAAGCTCGCCGGAGAGCAGCCCGTGCGTGGCGAATACGACGATCTCTGCCTGCTCCAACCCGGCGCTGCGCAGGGCGGGCTCAACGGCGGCATCCCCGGTGAGCAGGGCGTCCGGCCCGGCGCCGAGAGTGGTTGCGATGGCGCGGAGCTCGCGCAGGGTGCCGGGCAGCGGGGCGAGGGCGCGGATGCTCTCGGGGTCCGCCGTGGCGCCTGCCATCTTGACCCCCCGCAGGCCGGTGGCGCCGCCCGTCAGCTTGGGCGCACCGATGCCCAGAAACCGCCCTGTTGGCGGGGTGGCCTGCGCCCGGCTGGGGGCCGCGATGGCGCGCAGGCTCTCCACTGTAGGCAGGCTGGCGAGGGCGAACCGCTGGAACAGCCAAGGGGTGCGGCGCAGGGCACCGGGGTCGCCGTCCTGCGACGCATCGCCGGGGGCATCGGTGACCAGCAGGCCCAGCGGAATGCCGGTGAGCGGGCCTTGCGCGACGGTATAGAGCTGGTCCGTCCTGGCCAGCGTGGGCATCACGCCGGAGAGCAGATCAGCGTAGACGAGAAAGGCGCGGGTGCGGTCGAACGGGGTGATCTGCGGCTTTTGCCCGAGTGTTTTCAACGCTTCGGCGCCACGGGCATTGCTGGCCGCTTTCAGGGACAGCCGCAGCGCGGCGACATCGGCGGCAATGTCCGCCTCGCCCAACTCGATCCTTTGCCAAGCGCTGTGCTCCGGCGTGATCGCCCAGATATGGGTCTCGCGGGCGCCGGTATAGATGAACAGCAACCCCTCCTCCGGGGCCAGCGCGGCCTGAACCTCGGCCAGCGTCATCGGGCGCGGGCGGGTCATTTCGGCAAAGCGGGGAAACTCGGCGGCGATACGCGTCTCTAGCTGGGTGATCTCGGTGCTGAGCGCGTCGATCTCTCCCGAAAGGCGGGTGGCGGCAGAGGTGTCGGCCGTGCCGTCGCGCCCGAGCGCACCCAGCTCGGCCTCGGCCCGGGCGCGGCGGTCGGCCACGCGCTGACGGGCCTTCAGCAGGTCGGCCAGCGGGCCGGTCCCGGCGGAGCGGCGTAGCTCGGCCTGCCGGATGGCACTGCCAGCGGAGGAGAGCATGGCGAGCTGGGCGGCCTGAAAGGCGCGGTCGGAGAGGCTCTCGGCGCGGAGCGGCAGGCCCGCGAGGGAGAGGGCGAGCGCGAGGAGGAGGGCGGGGCGCAGCATGGCGTGAGGATGGCCCGGAGGCCGCACTCACTCAAGTGACAAAGCCGTTCAGACCTGCTCGATCCGCAGCGCCACCGGCTCGCCCACCACCACGCCGGTCTGGCCGATCGCGGATAGGGCAGCGGAGAGCGAGGCGTGGGTCGTTTTGTGGGTGACGAAGAGCACCGGTGCAGCCTCGTTGTCATGGCCGTACTGGCGCATCCGGTCGATGCTTACGCCCGCTTCACCGAGCGCAGCGGCGACCTTCGCCATCGCGCCGGGTTTGTCGTGCAGGTCCATCCGAAGGTAGTAGGGCGCGGCAGAGGCCGAGCGGGCAGCGGGCGCTTTTGTGAGCGTTTCCGAGGGTTTGCCGAAGACCGGCAGGCGCGTGCCGCGGGCAATGTCGCAGATATCGGCCATCACCGCGGAGGCGGTGGGGCCTTCGCCCGCGCCGGGGCCGCGCAGTACGATTTGCTCGACAGCATCGCCCTCGATCACCACCATATTCGTGCCGCCCTCGAGCTGGCCGAGCGGCGAGTCGTAGGGCACGAGGCAGGGGGTCATCCGTTGTTCGAGGCCCCGGCCCGTCATCTGGGCGACGCCGAGCAGCTTGATGCGGAAGCCCATGTCGGCGGCGTGTCGGATATCGGAGAGGGTGATACGCTGGATTCCCTCGATCTCGATGCCGTCGAAATTGACCTGCGTGCCGAAGGCGATGGACGACAGGATCGCCAGCTTGTGGGCGGCGTCGATGCCGCCGACATCCAGCTCGGGGTCAGCCTCGAGGTAGCCCAGCTTGGCGCATTCGTCGAAGAGCGCGTTGTAGCCCTGGCCGGTGGCCTCCATCCGGGTGAGGATGTAATTGCAGGTGCCGTTCATCACGCCCATGACACGGGTGATCTCGTTGCCAGCCAGCCCCTCGGTTAGCGACTTGATGACCGGGATGCCCCCGGCCACGGCGGCCTCGTAGCGCAGCTGGGTGCCGGCGGCCTCGGCGGCCTCGGCCAGCGCCTGACCGTGGATCGCGAGCATGGCCTTGTTGGCTGTGACGACCTGCTTTCCGGCGGCGATGGCGGCCTCGGTCGCGGCTTTGGCAGGGCCGTCTTCGCCCCCCATCAGCTCGACAAAAACATCAACATCATCGCGGGTGGCAAGCTCTACCGCGTTGTCTTCCCACGCATAATCCTTGAGCGGCACGCCGCGGTCCTTGTCGCGGGAGCGGGCGGAAACTGCCGAGATGGCGATTGGGCGGCCGGTGCGCGCGGCGAGCAGATCGGCGTGGCGGCGGACGATCTTGACGACACCGGCGCCGACGGTGCCGAGGCCTGCGATACCAAGGCGAAGCGGGTCAGACATGTCGGGCCTCCGTGGGTCGTAAAACTGGGGCGGGCATAGCGGGTTGCGCGGGAAGGCTCAACTGGAATGGCGACGCAGCGCGGCGTTCATCCGGGCGCGGACCGGCGGCTCGATGATCGGGCCGCGCAGGCGGGCGGCGCGGGCGCGCAGGGCGGCGACGCGGGAGGCCAGATCGCCGCGCACCACGGCTGGGTCGGTGGTGGAGGCATTGGCGCGCGCCAGCAGCCCATCGACCGGGGCGAGGGTGGGGTAGGGCGCATTCTTGGCCGACTCGCTCACCACCGCATCCAGCTGTGGAAACTGGGTGCAGCCCGAGAGCGCAAGGCAAATGCAGAGGGCGAAGGCGCGGTGCATGGCGGCAGACTACCGGGCGGCGCGGCGGGAGGAAAGCGGGCTGTGGGCGCTAACATCGGCGCTTGAATTGAACGCGCGTTCATTAGATGCTGCCCCTCATGGCAAGGAAAACGGGCTCCCACGCAGAAATCACCGGGCCGAAGGTGCGCGAAGCGGCGCTGCGGCTGTTTGCGCAATACGGCTATGCCGCCGTTTCAATGCGCCAGATCGCGCGTGAGGTGGGGGTGCAGGCCGGGGCGCTTTATACCTATACCACTGATAAACAAGCGCTTTTGTTCGATCTGATGCGCGACCACATGACCGAGGTGCTTGGCGGCATGTCGGTGATGCCAGAGGGCAGCCCGGGTGAGCGGCTGGAATGGATCGTGCGCTACCACATTGGCTACAACCTGAGCCACAAGGACGGCGTGTTCATCAACTACATGGAACTGCGCAACCTCGAGCCGGAGAACCACAAGGTGATCTCGGGGCTGCGGCGCAGATATGAGGATGCGGTCGAGGCCGTGCTGGTGGACGGGCAGGAAAAGGGTGTTTTCCAGATCCCCGACACGCGGCTGGCGTCAATGGCGGTGATCGCCATGCTGAACGGTGTGAACACGTGGTACCGCGAAGGCGGGCGGCTCAGCCAAGAGCGCGTGGAGCGGATTTACTGGAACATGGTGCGGCGGGCTGTGAAGGGGGCGTGATCCTTTTGCTTGGCCCTGCCACTATCAAGCCCGCCGGTTAATTCGACGTTAAGAGGGAGGTAAGGCGGGACTTGTCCCGCCCTACGTCAGTGCGCCGGTTTGACGAAGGTGCCGTTGCGCAGATCGGCCATCGCCTGTTGTAGCTCGGCGGGCGTGTTCATCACGATCGGGCCGTGCCATGCCACCGGCTCCTCGATCGGGGCGCCGGAGATCAGCAGGAAGCGAATGCCTTTTTCGCCTGCCTGAACAGTGACTTCGTCGCCGGTGCCGAAGCGTACGAGGGTGCGGTCGCCGGAGAGATCGCGGATGTTGACCTCTTCGCCCATGACTTCTTTTTCGAGCAGCACGCCACCGGGTGCGGAGGCATCGGCAAAGCGGCCATTGCCCTCGAACACATAGGCAAAGGCGCGGCGGTAGGTGTCGACCTTGAAGGTCTTCTTCACCCCGGCGGGCACGAAGATGTCGAGATACTGCGGATCTGCGGCGATGCCGTCGACCGGGCTCTTGTAGCCCCGGTAATCGCCGATCACGACCTTCACGCGGGTGCCGTCATCATCAATGATTTCAGGCAGTTCGGTGCCTTCGATATCCTGATATCGCGGGGCGGTCATTTTCAGCGAGGCGGGCAGGTTGCCCCAGAGCTGGAAGCCGTGCATCTGGCCCTTCGCGTTCCCAGAGGGCATCTCTTGGTGCATGATGCCGGAGCCGGCGGTCATGAGCTGTATCGAGCCCGGGCCGAGGACGCCGCGATTGCCGAGGCTGTCGCCGTGCTCGACGGTGCCCGCGAGCACGTAGGTGATGGTCTCGATGCCGCGGTGCGGGTGCCACGGAAAGCCCTTGATGAAGTCTTCGGGCCGCTCGTTGCGGAAGTCGTCGAAGAGCAGAAAAGGGTCCAGTTCCTTGGGGTTATGGAACCCAAAGGCGCGGTGCAGCTTGACGCCGGCGCCTTCGAGCGTGGGCTGGGCTGGGCGGATTTCGGTGACGGGGCGGATGGACATGGGTGTCTCCTTTCGCCACTGAAGATAGGGCTGCCGGGGCTCTCTCGCAATGAGCGCAGATATGCGCCGGATGCCTGATGTAAGTGCATTCGCGCACAGCATTGCGCCGCCCCACGGGCCTGCTATGAGAGGGCATGACAGAGTTCAACGACTTCCGCATCGGTGCCTCCCTGCTGCGCCGGATCTTCGCCGCAGCGATGTTTGGATTGCTGGCTTACGTCTTGATGAAAATGGGTTTTTCGGACGACGGCGAGCTGTGGATCAGGGCGGTTTTGGTGGTGTTTGCGGGGGCGGTGATCGCCATGGGCGTGTGGCTCTGGCAGGCGACCGAGGGCGAGTTGGTGCTGAAGGACGGGGCGCTGGTGGTCGAGGGCGGGCGGGTTTTGGCCCGGCTGGACGAGATCGACCGGGTCGAGCGCGGCGCATTTGCCCTGAAGCCCGCGGGCGGGTTCGTTTTGAAAATGAAGCAAAAACAGAAGTTTGGTTGGGGTCCGGGCCTGTGGTGGGTGCGCGGCAAGACGGTCGCCATCGGCGGCGTTGTCCACCCTGCGGCGGGCAAGGCGATGGGGCAGATCATCGAGGCGGAGATGGCCGAAATGGCTTTGCAGAAATCCCCGGACGAGGGCACGCCGGACGGGCGTTAACCACGAAACGGGCGATGCACAACTGATGCACAACCCATGCACATTCCATGCATACGACAAAAATGCAAAACGGCCGGGGATAACCGGCCGTTTGCTCATGCATTAGCGCCAAGCCGGTGCGTCGGCGGTCAGCTTCCGGCGCCTGCGTAGAGCAGCTGGGGCGCAAAACGCGGCCGTGTGACGATGTAGTTCTCGAAGCTCTTGGCCGGGATGCCAGCGTTGAAGAGCGGCTCGTAGGCCATGAAGGTCTCCAGCAGGATCACGGTGTCACCCTGCGGCATCAGCGGGATCTTGTCTTTCATCCCGGCGATGGTGCCGTTGGTGTGCTTGGGCCGCCCCTCGGTGGCATAGGACCAGTCGATCTGGAGGGTCCGGCTCTCTTCGTCGCAGTTGTTGGTGCATTTCACCACGGTCACCCGCAGGTAGGTGGGGTGGCGCGTGGTGGTCAGGTAGTCATAGACCTTGTTCAGCCCCTTCAGATAGGTTTCGGTCACCGGGTCGGTCTCACGCGAGAGCATGTCCGCGAGGGTGTAGGATGCCTTCAGGTTGGCGTTCTGGGTGCGGTAGGCATCGAACCAGACGAAGGCCGAGACGTAGAACCAGCAGAGCAGCGGAAGGATCAGCGCGGCCTCGACCGAGAGCGAGCCGCGGGCGTCTTCGGCAAAGGCCTTCAGGCGGGCGTGGAGGATGCGGATCATGGTCATGGTATCAGCTCCCTGCGCCCGGTTCGTTGACGAAGGCCGAGGACGACACGATGGCGTAGTTTTCACCGTCGATCAGCGGCAGCCGCAGCCCGTAGGCGGTGGCGGTGAACCAGGGCTTCATGACCGCGCAGGCGCGCACGATCATCATCTCGTTCTCGGAGCCGCCGTTGAAGGCAGTGACCGGCTGCACCGGCGCCGACTTGTCGTTGCAGGTGGCCTGCTTGGGCAGCGGGGTCCAGCTGGACTTGGAGACGGGCTGAAGCTCGATCAGCATGGAGTTCATGCAGTCGGGGATGATGCCCGCGCGGTTGCAGATGGTGCGCTTCAGCTCGTCGTGGGTGGGCGGGGTCCAGTGGCCGAGGCGCAGATCGCGCACCGAGAGGTCGACCGCGCGCTCCAGCATGACCTGACGTGTCATCAGCATGCCCATCTCGAAGCAGGACATGAACACGACGATGAAGATGGGGAAGAGGATCACGAATTCGATCGTGGAGTTCCCATCCTCCTTTTTGCGGAAGCGGTTGAGGCGGACGGCCAGATGCCAGAGCCGTCCCCTCGGAAATCTGTCGGTCTGCATCGCGGGGCCCCCCATCAGTTGATCAGACGCAGCTGGTTGATCTGCCGGGCGATTGCGGAGAAGGCCTCGGAAATCTCGGTGCCTTCCACCCGGAAGAAGTGCGACGGCGAGGATGCGCAATCCTGCATGACGCCGGCGGAATGGTTTGTGACCTCGAAGCCGATGGTGAACACGGTGATCCCGGCGCCCTTGGCGGCGTCGCAGATGTTGTCGAGCATGTTGTCGGCCTGACCGGCGGAGTACTTGCGGTAGTAGTACTGCGAGCGGTTGCGCGAGTTCACGTAGCGGTAGAGGTAGTACCACAGAGGGTATTTATCCCAATGGGCGTATTCGGAACTGGAATTGTAGGCCCAGCTCTGGATCCGGTAGGTATCCACGTTTTCGCCGTCGGTCATGAGCACAACGACCTTGAGGGTCTCGTCGTCGTCGTAGTCGGCGGGACGGTCGATGAAGGCGTCATCCACCACGCCGGCGACGCGCATGTTGTTGACGATGGTGCGCATGGAGGGGTCGAGCAGGGCGGTGCCCCACTTCATGCCGAGGTGGATCGCGGTGTTGGCGCGGGCGCGGTAATCGTCGATCGTGTTTTTCAGCACGGAGGTGTTCTTGCTCAGGGCAACGATGCGCTCGTAGTCCCGCATCGGGCAGCCGGGGTTGCGGATCGGGCGGTAGTTTTCGGACGACCACTCGAAGTGCTGCATCTGCTGGTAATACTTGGTCATCGAGATCGTGGTCGAGTTGAAGTCCGACGAGTCGAAGTCGATGCAGTGCGAGTAGTCGTGCCGGCCGCTGGACGACTTGCGCAGCTGGTTAAAGATGTTCGGCCCGGCGTTGACCTGGGCGGTGTAGGGCACGAGGCTCAGCGAGATCTGACCCTCGGCGTCATCGACCACCACGGAATCCACGAACTCCTTGGCCGCGGTGCGCAGGTTCTGGATCTTGTTGTTGGAGCCCATCGAGCCGGAGATATCGAGCACGAGGCTGATCTCGACGTTCGAGACCCGCTCTTCGGCGGTACCGGAGGCGGGGGCGGTGAAGCTCTTGATGCCGACGAGGCCGAGCAGCAGGGTCTTGATCTCGGCTTCGGTGGAGGCAGAGACGTTGCGGTAGTTCAGCCCTTCGTCGACGGTGATATCGACGTTGAAGTTGCCGAGGCCCGCCTTCTGGAAGTAGTCGGCAACCACGGCCTCGGGCTCGAGGGTCTGATCCATGTCGGCGGCAGCGAGAACGGCGCGGTCGAGCGTGTTCTGCAGCTTGGTGCGGGTCATCTCGAAGCGCATGACATCAACCGCGATGCCAACCGCCAGCATCATGCAGGCGAGCAGGAAGAGCGAGAAGACGATGAGACCGCCTTCGCTGCCTTCGGCGAAGCGTTTCAGGCGGCGCTTTGCCCCCTTTGTCGCCTCTGCTTTCTCCGCCCCCGCGGTGATCTGGTTGTCGATCTGGGCCATGCCGGTTGGTCCTCTGCGTTTCAAGCATCGCCTGATCCGTTCCGGGTATCGTACCGTTCATCGGACACAGGCCGCGCATGAGCATATGCGAGGAGGAGGGTGTCGAAATTGGGGCGAAAGCCCGCCGCAAATCAGGAAATTTAACCATTATTGAATGTATCCCGTTGGGGCCGAAGGGGGATTTGCGGAGGGCGGGGGGCAGTGGCATGGCGGGTTTCGGGGCTCAATACAGCAGGCGCAGCATGGAGATTTGCCGGGCGATGGCGGCGAAGGCTTCGGAGATCTGGGTGCCTTCGACGTTGAAGTAATGCGAGGGCGAGGTGGCGCAGCTGCGCATGACCGAGGCCGAGTAGGGCGTGACCTCGAAGCCCACCGAGAAGATCAGGATGCCCCGGTTCTTGGCTGCCGTGCAGATGCGGGAGAGCATCTGGTCGGCCTGAGAGGCGGTGTAATCGGTGGTGACGTAGGTCGACCAGTTCTGCTTTTTCGACACCGCGTAGTCATAGACGGCCTGGTTGTGCCAACGGGTGCGCTCGGATGAGGTGTCATAATATGTGGGCTTGATCCGCCAGGTATCGACGTTTTCGCCATCGGTCATCAGCACGATCACCTTCATGGTGCCGGGGCGGTCATAATCGAAGGGGCGGTCGGCGAACTGCGGGCTGGCCTCGCCGGTGGTGACGAGTTTGTTGACCACGGGGCGGAAGGCCGGATCGAGCAGGGCGACGCCCCATTTCATCCCGATCTGGATCGAGGTGTTGTGGCGGGGCCGGAGCTGGTTGATCCGGGTTTTCAGCGCGGCGGCATCGCCCGAGTAGGCCATGATGCGCTCGTAGCTCTGCTGCGGGCAGCCGGGGTTGTCGATCGGGTAGGAGGTGGCGGGCTGGTGCTGGAAGTGCTGGGCCTGGGTCAGCGGCGTGGTGGGGGAGAGCGCGGTGCTGTTGTAGTCGGCGCTGGTGAAATCGACGCATTCGGCCCAGCTGTTGGTGGCGGTGACCTTGAGCTGGTTCAGGATCGCGGGGCCGGCGGCGACCTGCGCGGTATAGGGCACGATGGAGAGCGCCATAGTGCCGGGCTGGTCGGGGTCGAGCACGGTATCGACGAACTCGCGGGCCGCGTTTTGCAGGTTCGCCATCTTGTCGTTCTCGGACATCGAATTGGAGATATCGAGCACCAGCGCGACCTCGACATCGGTGAAGCCCGCGGTGGCGGTGCCAGTCGAGCGGGCCTCCATCTGCTTGATGCCGACGAGGCCGAGCAGCAGGGTGTTGAGCCGGGTGTTGGTGTTGGCGGTCACCGTGCGCGAGTTGGCGGTGGCGGTGATGGACACGCTCTCGAGGCTGCGGGAGAGACCGGCGCGGGCGAAGTAATCCTCGACCACTGTTTGCGGGTCGAGGGTTTGCTCCATCGCGGCGGCGGCGAGCACGGCGCTGTCGGCGGTGTTTTGCAGGCGGGTGCGGACCATTTCGGTGCGCATCACGTCGATGGCCAGACCGACCGAGAGCATCATGCAGGCGAGCAGGAAGAGCGAGAAGATGATGAGGCCGCCGCTGTCGTCTCTGGCAAAGAGGACGAGGCGGGCGGGGTTGCGCGATGCGCGGGTATTGAAGTGCATGTCACACCACAAGAAAATGGGCCCCGGCCCAGGATCGGGATAATCTCGCCCGACTTCTGCCCTAATTCGTGGAAAATTGACGCCTTTGGTGTGGCACCCCAAAATATTGGGGGTGCGGCGGATTTGAACGGAATATGAGCAAATCCGTGACCGGCGCATGGAAGTGGCGTTGCGGCCGCTCCAGCGGGGTGGGTTTGCCACCAATCCGCCCGAATTGAGGGGCCGGGACGGGGGTGCCGGAGGCTGCGCGCGTGGCCCAATGAGTCGCTCCCCCGCCACCGGCTCCATGCAAGGAGCGGGCGCGGGGGCGGGCTGCATAACCGGGGTATGGCGGGATCAGTTGGTCAGGCGCAGGGTGCTGATCTGGCGCGCGATGGAGTCGAAGGCGTCGGAAATCTCGGTGCCTTCGACATCGAAGTAATGCGCCGGGGTGGAAGCGCAGTTGCGCATCACGTTGCCCGAGTGGGTCGTGACCTCGAAGCCAATGGTGAACACAGTGATTCCGGCGGATTTGGCGGCATCGCAGATGTTGCCCAGCATCGTGTCGGCCTGGCTGGAGGTGTACTTGGTGGTCACGTAGTTCTGCCAGTTCTGGCCGACGCTGTAGGCATAGGCGGAGACGGAATACTGGTGCCAGCGCTCGATCTCGGAGGCGCTGTCATAATATTGCGGCTTCAGCCGGGTGGTGTTGACGTTCTCGCCATCGGTCATCAGCACCACGATCTTCTGGGTGTTCTCGCGGCTGTAGGCGTAGGGGCGACCGGCGAAGGTGGGATCGGTGTGGCCCGAGGCGGCGAGGTTGGAGATGACCGGCTGCATCGAGGGGTCGAGCAGGGCGACGCCCCACTTCATCCCGAGGTGGATGGCGGTGTTGGCGCGGGCCTCGAACTGGTTGATCTGGGCCTTCAGCGCGGTGCGGTTCTGGCTGAACGGGGTGACCCGCTCGAACTCTTCCTGCACGCAGCCCGGATTGTCGATCGGGGTGGTGGCGGAGGAGTAATACTGGAAGTGCTGCATGTGCGCGTAGGGCGCAGTCAGCGAGACGGCGGCGCTGGTAAAGTCGGCGGCCTCGAAATCCACGCAGTGCGAGTGGCTGTGCGAGAGCGGCACGTTGAGCTGGCCGATCATCTCGGGGCCGATGTTCACCTGCGCGGAGTAGGGCACGAGGGAGAGCGAGACCGAGCCGGGCTGGGTCGGGTCGAGCACGGTATCGACAAAGTCGCTGGCGGCGACCTTGAGGTTGGGCAGCTTGTTGTTGCGGCCCATCGAGCCGGTGATGTCGAGCACGAGGCTGATTTCAACGTCGGTGTAGCCTGCGGTGGCTGTGCCCTCGGACTTGGCCTCCATCTTGTCGATGCCCACCATGCCGAGGAAATACATCGGCAGCTTGGTGTTGGTGTGGGCGGTGACCGTCTTGTAATTGACGCCCGCGTTCACGGTGACGCCCTCGAGGTTGGAGGAGAGGCCGGCGCGCTCGAAATAGTCGTTCACCACGAAGGCCGGGTCGAGATCCTGCTCCATGGCCGCGGCGGCCAGCACGGCGTTGTCGACGGTGTTCTGCAGCCGGGTGCGGGCCATCTCGGTGCGCATCACGTCAATCGCGAGGCCGACAGCGAGCATCATGCAGACGAAGAGGAAGAGCGAGAAAATGATCAGGCCGCCGTCTTCTTCACGGGTGAACCGGGCAAAATGAGATGTGTTCTGTTTGGTCTTCATGGCTTGCACCGCCGCAACTCGGGCCCCCACCCGGGTAATTGAGACTGTATTGCCTCAATTCAGTCACGTTTTGTTAGGGAAAAAGGCGGAAGGGCCAAAATCGCCCGAAATCGGGCCACAAAGAAGGCGAGCCTGACATAATTGTCCGGTAATTGGATACTGAGGCGGAAACAGTCCCGCGAGGGCGCGGGATTGTTGATTTCAAATGTGGCCCAAGTGCGAATCGAAATGGCCTGAAAGGCTGCTTCAGGGGCGTTGGGTAAGCTTATTGAGCGGGTCGATGCCGCCGATCCGGTGCCTGTCGGTCGACGCTGCGCAGGGGGCTGATGTGGCGGAGAAGGCTACGGAAACCTCGGTGGGCTGCCGGTCGAAGGACCGGGCCGAGGGGATAGCTGGCGTCTTGTTGCCGCCGATGCGTTGAGGTGTTTTCGCCCGCTCGTGCAGGGAAATTTGGGCTTTCGATACAATTGGTTCGACTTTCCTGCCGGATGTGACAGGCGGGGTCGACAGGCGACATGAAGTTTTCATGTGTCTCGGGGCAAGCCTCCGTTAGCATCGAAACCGATTCCGGGGCGCAGAAGGCGCGGCGGGTCACAGAACAGGGAGGTCGTGCCATGGCACCGAAGAACGAACCCACATTCCGTCAGTCCGTTGACATGATGTTCAACCGCGCGGTCGCGCTGATGGATCTGCCGCCGGGGCTGGAAGAGAAGATCCGGGTGTGCAACGCGACCTATACGGTGCGCTTCGGGGTGCGGCTGCGCGGCAAGATCGAGACCTTCACAGGGTATCGCTCGGTGCATTCGGAGCACATGGAGCCGGTGAAAGGGGGCATCCGCTTTGCGCTCTCGGTTAACCAGGACGAGGTGGAGGCGCTGGCGGCGCTGATGACATACAAATGCGCGCTGGTCGAGGCCCCCTTCGGCGGCTCCAAGGGGGGGCTCTGCATCAACCCGCGCGACTACGACGACGAGGAGATGGAGCGGATTACCCGACGGTTTGCCTATGAGCTGATCAAGCGCGACCTGATCAACCCGGCCCAGAACGTGCCCGCGCCCGACATGGGCACCGGCGAGCGCGAGATGGCGTGGATCGCCGACCAGTACAAGCGGATGAACACCACCGATATCAACGGCACCGCCTGCGTGACGGGCAAGCCGATCAACGCGGGCGGTATCCAGGGCCGGGTCGAGGCGACCGGGCGGGGCGTGCAATATGCCCTGCGCGAGTTCTTCCGGCATGGCGATGACGTGAAATCCGCCGGGATGGAAGGCAAGCTCGACGGCAAACGGGTGATCGTGCAGGGCCTCGGCAACGTGGGCTACCATGCGGCGCTGTTCCTGCAGAAGGAGGACGGCTGCAAGATCACCGGGATCATCGAGCATGATGGCGCGCTGTTCTCGGAAACCGGTCTCGACGTGGAGGCGGTGCGTGCGTGGATCGTGAAGCACGGCGGCGTCAGCGGGTACCCCGATGCGCGGCACACCTCGAAGGGCGCGAAGGTGCTGGAGGAGGATTGCGACATTCTCATTCCCGCCGCAATGGAAGGGGTGATCAACCTCGAGAACGCGGAGCGGATCAAGGCGCCGCTGATCATCGAGGCCGCCAACGGCCCGATCACCGCGGGCGCTGACGAGGTGCTGCGCGAGAAGGGGGTGGTGATGATCCCCGACATGTATGCCAACGCGGGCGGTGTGACGGTGAGTTACTTCGAGTGGGTGAAGAACCTCAGCCACATTCGTTTTGGCCGGATGCAGCGGCGGCAGGAGGAGGCCCGGCACGAGCTGATCGTGGCCGAGCTGGAGCGGCTGGACCGCTACCTTGGCGATGCGTGGTCGATGACGCCGGACTTCAAGGAGAAGTACCTGCGCGGGGCCGACGAGCTGGAGCTGGTGCGCTCGGGGCTCGATGACACCATGCGGATTGCCTATCAGTCGATGCGCGAGGTCTGGCATGGCAGGAGCGATGTGCATGACCTGCGCACCGCGGCCTATATCTGCGCAATCCAGAAGGTGGCGGCGAGCTACCGCGCGAAGGGGCTTTGAGGGAGCGGGCGGGGCAGGGCGGCTGACCCGTCGCCCCACCCGCCCTCCCGCGCCGGCTCAGCCGCCTTCGGGCGCTGCAGGGTGGCTCAGGCCCGGGTGATCCGGCCTGAATAGCAGCCGCGCGCCGCGTTGTGGGCGTGGATCTCTGTCACCTCGGGGTTGGTGAAGATGCGGGTGATGGCCTCTGCGATGCCGTCGCCCGTGGCCAGCTCTGCCTCGACGATCATGCCTGACTGGTCGAAGCCGCGCAGCGAGAGATGGCGGCGGTGCATCACCTGCGGCACCTCGCCGGTGGCGTCATAGGCCTGCTCGGCTCCCTCACGGACGAAGATGGCGTGGGTGGTGCGGTAGGGCGAGGGTTTGGGCATGCAGCAGTGGTTGAGCAGGATCACGGTTTCGCCCTCGGGGACATCCTCCATCGTGATCCGGTCGGGAAAGCCGGGGTGGCTGTTGGCCACCATCCGCCGGGCACCGCGCTGGGCGAGCTGGGCGTCGGAGAGGCCGTAGAGCGGGCGGAAGGGGTCCGGGCTGAGGCCGGTGATGCGGAAGGTCATGTGGGTGGCTCCTTGTTGCTGTGAGGGCAATCTGGCGCGGGGCGCGCCCTGCCGCGACCCGGAGCCTGCGGTTTGGGCCGGGCACCCGAAGAGATTCTGGTGAGTATTTGCCGCAAGAAAATGACCGGGGTGCGGGAGCGACAAGGGGTGTCGCTTATGGCCTTGTTTTCGCACGGGGCTGCTGGTTTTGTGGCGGCAACGGAGGTGGCGGTTTGCGCTACAATGCTTTGAAAATCCTGAAAGAGGGGCTGACCGGCAATCGCGGCTGGCGGCCTGCGTGGCGCACGCCCGATCCGCGCCCCGAGTATGACGTGGTGATCATCGGCGGCGGCGGGCACGGGCTTTCGACCGCCTATTACCTCGCCAAGGAGCACGGGCTGACCAATGTGGCCGTGCTGGAGAAGGGGCGGCTGGGCCTCGGCAACGTGGGGCGGAACACCACGATTGTGCGGGCCAACTACTTCTTGCCGGGGAATTCGGAGTTTTACTCCATGTCGCTGAAGCTCTGGGAGGGGCTGAGCGCGGATCTGAATTACAACGTGATGCATTCGCAGCGCGGGCTGATCAACCTGTTCCACTCCGATGGGCAGCGCGATGCCTTTGCCCGGCGCGGCAATGCGATGATCAATCAGGGTGATGATGCGGTGTTGCTGGACCGGGAGGGGGTGCGCGAGATGCTGCCCTATCTCGATTTCGAGCAGGGGCGGTTCCCGATCTTCGGTGGTTTGTATCACCCGCGCGGTGGCTCAGCGAGGCATGATGCGGTGGCTTGGGGCTATGCGCGGGGGGCGGACAGCCGGGGTGTGGACCTTGTGCAGAACTGCGAAGTTACCGGGATCGACGTGGAAGGCGGCCGGGTGACCGGTGTGCAGACCACGCGCGGTGCGATCCGGGCGAAGAAAGTGGCGATTGTGACCGCCGGGCGGAGCGGGCAGGTGGCGGCGCTGGCAGGGTTGCGGCTGCCGATCGAGAGCCACGTGTTGCAGGCCTTTGTCACCGAGGGGCTGAAGCCGGTGATCGACCATGTGATCAGCTTCGGCATGGGGCACTTTTACATCAGCCAATCCGACAAGGGCGGCTTGGTGTTTGGCGGCGATCTGGATTTCTACCCGAGCTATGCCCAGCGGGGAAACCTGCCGATGGTGGAACATGTGATGGAGGCGGGGATGACGCTGATGCCGATGATCGGCAAGGCGAAGGTGCTGCGGTCATGGGGCGGGATCATGGATATGACGCCGGACGGCTCGCCGATCATCGACAAAAGCCCGATTGATGGCCTCTATCTTGATTGCGGCTGGTGCTACGGCGGGTTCAAGGCGGTGCCGGGCTCGGGCTTTGCGCTGGCCCATCTGATCGCGCAGGACCGGCCTCATGCGGATGCGGCGGGCTTCCGGCTGGACCGGTTCCGCACCGGGGTGGGGCTGATGGACGAGGAGGGGACGGGTGCGCAGCATAACCTTCATTAGTGCGATGCTGGCGGCCAGCGTGGCCGGGGCACAGGAGTTTGGCGGGGAGTGCTGGGCGCGGGATTATTCCGCCGAGCATCTGGCGAAACATCCGGAGCAGACGGTCGAAGAGCTGCGCATTGCCTTCAAGCCGTGGGAAGACATGGCCGGGGTGGCCGACATTCGCGCGACCATGGCGGAGAACGCCTATACGCGGGCCGATGGGACGGCGGGAAAGAGCTATTCCAACGTGTTGCTGTGCAACATCCATGAGGGCGGCTCTGGCTGGCCGGACTGGCTGGAGGCGGGGCGGATGACCTGCCAGGGCGAGTGCGACGGCGGGTTCTTTCAGGTGGTCTCGCTGGAGCCGGGGGCACTGACCATTCGCACGGAGGGCGTGGCGGTGAGTGACGGGACGGGCTGCGGCTCGACGCTGGTGGCAGATGTGGCGAAGGGCGACCCAAACCGCACCGTGCTGACGACATTCCGGCTGGAGAGTGCGCCGCCGGGGGTGTGCCAGTGATCCGGGCGGCGCTCTGCACGGTGCTGGTGTCCGGGCCTGCGGCGGCGGGGCCGGATTGCTACCAACGGTTCTATTCCGATGCCCATATGGCGGCCAACCCGATGCAGGGTGTGCAGGGGATGGTGCTGAGCTTTCGCCCGCTGGATGGCGGCGGGCGGGGCGTTCAGCTTTGGGCCGAGCTTTCGCCAGAGGCGGAGGGCATTGCGCCGGGCGAGGTCGGTGAGCGCTACTTCTCGGACATGGTCTGTGAGGCGGGTGGGCCAGCGGTTAACGGTGCGGACCCTGCGGCAGAGACCTGTTTTGACGGCTGCGATCAGGGGTTCATCCAGATCGTGGAAGAGAGCGATACGCGGCTGCTGATCCGCAGCATCGGGCTGGGGCTGCATGGCAACCCCGCCGCCTGCGACGGCGGCGCGGTGCTGGCCGACAGAACCGAGGGCGGGGGATATGCGGTGACGCTGTTCCGGCTCGACGGGGCGATGGAGCCGGAATGCGAGGGATGACGCGATGAGAGTGGCCTGCCCTCTGTGCGGCGAGAGAGACAGCCGCGAGTTTACGCCGGTGGGCGGGGCCGAGCTTGTGGCGCGGCCTGATCCCGAGGCGGGCGCGGAGGCGTGGGACGATTACCTGCACAACCGGGTGAACGCCTGCGGGCCGAGCCGGGAGCTGTGGTATCACGGCGCGGGCTGCGCCAGTTGGCTGGTGGTGGAGCGCGATACCGCGAGCCACGAGGTGCTGGGCGTGACGCTGGCGCGGGAGGTAGCGCGGTGAGGGCGATTTCCCTGATGTGCGAGGGCCGGGCATGAGGGTTCAGGGACGCGGACATGCGCTGGACCGGGGGCGGAGCCTGCCGTTCTCGTTCGACGGGCAGATGATGCATGGGCATCCGGGGGACACGCTGGCCTCGGCGCTGCTCGCCAATGATCAGCGGGTTATTGCACGCTCGTTCAAATACCACCGCCCACGGGGGCTGTTCAGCGCCGGGCCGGAGGAGCCGAACGGGCTGGTGACGGTGCGCGGCCCTTGGGGGCCGGTGCCGAACCAGCGGGCGACGATGGCGGAGCTTTACGAGGGGTTCTGCGCGGTGAGCCAGAACCGTTGGCCCTCGCTCGGGTTCGACGTGCTGGGCATGAATGACATGCTGCACCCGTGGCTTGGCGCGGGGTTCTACTACAAGACATTCATGTGGCCACCGAAGTTTTGGCTGAAGCTCTACGAGCCGTTCATCCGGCGGGCGGCGGGGATCGGGGCGTTGAGCCGCGACCATGACGACACCCCGCAAGAGAAGGCCTTTGCCTTTTGCGACCTGCTGGTGATCGGCGGCGGGCCGGCCGGGCTGACGGCGGCGCAGGCGGCGGGCCGGGCGGGCAAGCGGGTGATCCTTTGCAACGAGCAGAGCGGTTTTGGCGGCCGGTTGCTGGGCGAGCGCGAGGAGGTGGGCGGCATGCCGGGCCACCTTTGGGCGGCGGGCGTGATTGCAGAGCTTGAGGCCATGCCCAACGTGCGGGTGATGGCGCGGACTTGCGTGACCGGCGTGTACGACCACGGCACATTCGCCGCCGTTGAGCGGGTGGGCGAGCATCTGGCGAAGCCGGGGGCGGACCTTCCGGCCACATGCTTCTGGCGAATCGTGGCGGGGGCGAGCGTGCTGGCGACGGGTGCGGTGGAACGGATGGTGGCTTTTCCGGGCAACGACCGGCCCGGGGTGATGGCGGGCGGCGCTGTGCGCAGCTACCTCAACCGCTGGGGCGTGCTCGCGGGGCCGCGTGTAGCGGTCTTCGGTGGCGGCGCAGGCGTGGCGCGCACGGCGCGGGAGCTCGCGGCGGTGGGCCTGCCGCCGGTGGCGGTGATCGACAGCCGCGGAGGCGCGGAGGCGCCGGAGGGCGTGGACGCGCCGTTCTTTGCGGGCGCGCAGGTGGCGGCGGTGCAGGGGCGGATGGGGGTGCAATCGGTCACCGTGCAGGCCGGGCGCAGGCGGGAGATCGGGGCGGACGTGCTTGCGGTTTGCGGCGGATGGGTACCGCAGGTGCAGCTGGCAACCCATCTGGGCGCGAAGCCGGAGTGGCGGGACGGCATGTTTTTGGCGCCCGAGGGGGCGGTGCCGGGGATGGTGGTGGCCGGCGCTGCGGCAGGGCTGGCAGGCACGGCGGAGGCGCTGCGCTCGGGTGCGGAGGCGGCGGCCTCGGTGCTGGGCGTGAGCGCGGCGGAGGTGCCCGAGGCGGAGGACGGGCCGCGCGAGGCGGCGCCGCATTTCGTCGACCTCAAGGGCCGCGCCTTCCTCGACATGGGCAACGACGTGACGGTGAAGGACATTCGCCTTGCCGCGCAGGAGGGGTTTGGCCGGGCCGAGCACACGAAGCGTTACACCACGCAGGGGATGGCGCCGGATCAGGGGCGCGTCTCGGGAGAGGCGGCGATGGCGGTGCTGGCGGAGGCCACGGGGCGGACGCTGGCAGAGACCGGGCTCACGACCCATCGCCCGCCCTTTGCCCCGGTGAGCATTGGCGCGATGGGCGCGGGTGGGCGCGGCAAGGGGTTTGCGCCGGTGCGCGAGACCACGAGCCACGCCGCCACCGTGGAAGCTGGCGCGCCGATGGTGGAGGCGGGGCTGTGGTATCGGGCCTCGTATTTTCCGCGGGCGGGCGAGACGACATGGCGCGAGGCCTGCGACCGCGAGGTGCGGATGGTGCGCGAGGCCGTGGGCGTGTGTGATGTGTCGACGCTCGGCAAGATCGACGTGCAGGGGCCGGGGGCGGCGGCGCTGCTGGACCTGCTCTACACTGGCAAGATGTCGGGCCTGAAGGAGGGCCGGGTGCGCTATGGGCTGATGCTGCGCGAGGATGGCCATGTGATGGACGATGGCACCGTGGCGCGGCTGGGGGCCGAGCATTACCTCGTGACCACCACCACGGGCGCGGCGGGGCCGGTGATGCGGCATGTGGACTTTGCCGCGCAGGTGCTGGCGCCGGAACTGGACGTGCAGGCGATCTCGGTCACCGAGCAGTGGGCGCAGTTTGCCGTGGCCGGGCCACGGGCGCGGGCGGTGCTGGGCGCGGTGGTGCAGGAGGTGCCGGAGCTGCCGTTCATGGGTTGCGCGGCGGTGGATGTGGCGGGGGTCGCGGGGCGGCTCTTTCGGATCAGCTTTTCGGGCGAGGCGGGCTGGGAACTTGCGGTGCCTGCGCGCTATGGCGCGGCGCTCTGGGGGGCGCTGGTGGCCGCAAGCGAGGCTGAGGGCGGCGGGGCCTACGGGATGGAGGCGCTGAACGTTCTGCGGATCGAAAAGGGCTTTGTGACCCATGCCGAGATCCACGGCCGGGTGACGGCGGGCGATGTGGGGCTTGGCGGCATGGTCAGCCCGTCGAAGGATTGCATCGGCAAGGTGATGAGCCAGCGCGAGGGGCTGGCGGACGGGCCGCACCGCGAGCAGTTGGTCGGCCTGCGGGCGGTGGGCGCGGTGAAGGCGCTGAGCGCGGGGGCATTCCTGTTTGACGAGGGCGCGGAGGCCACGCGGGTCAACGCGCAGGGCTACACCACCTCGGCCTGCTGGTCGCCCACGCTGGAGAGCGGGCTGGCGCTGGGGTTCGTGAAAGACGGCCGGGCGCGGCATGGCGAGCGAATGAGCTTTGTTGACCACCTGCGCGATGTGCGGGCGGTGGTGGAGGTCTGCGACCCGGTGTTCTTTGACCCTGAAGGCACGCGGATGCGCGGGCCGGTGGAGGGCGAGGGGGACTGGGGCTCACCCAGCATGAAGGCTGCGGCGCCCTTGGTGCGCGAGGCGGTGGAGGCCGGGAACGTTCAACTCTCGGTGCTAGAACCGCGCCCGATGTTCGCGGTGCTGCCGCTGGGCGGGGCCAAGGTGACGCTCGGGGGCATGGGCTTTCCGGCGCCGGGCGAGAGCGCGGCCAAGGGGGTGGCGCGGCTCTGCTGGTGGGGCGCGGGGCAGGCGATGCTCATTGGCGCCGAACCGGGCCGGGTGAAGGGCGCGGCGGTGGTGGAGCAGTCCGACGCCTGGGTGGGCTTTGCGCTCGAGGGCGCGGGCGCAGCGGAGGTGCTGGCAAGGCTGGTGCCGCTGGAGCTTGAGACGATGGCCGAGGGCGCGGTGGCGCGGAGCCTGTTAGGCCACATGCCGCTGGCACTGGTGCGGACGGGCGCGGGGTTTGCGCTCTATACCTTCCGCTCGATGGCCGGGACGGCGTGGGGTGAGCTGGAGCACGCGGTGTGCGGGGTAGCGGCGCGGGGGTGATCCTTGCCGAGTCGGGAATAGTCCCGACCTATGGCGGCTGGATCAGGTGCAAACTCGCAGCGGGAGTGTGAGGCAGTCGCGCGCTAGTCTTCGCGGCTGTTCTGCCGTCGGATAACGCGCATGAGCCAGACGCCAAGGAAGATGGTGAGGCCGAGGGCCGCGAGGAAACCGAGGGCCTGCGAGGCGACCTGTGCGCCGAGTTCGATGTTCTCGGCAAAGGCGCGGCCAAGGCCAACGTAAAGGCCGACCCAAACCACCTCTCCGGCGAGGCCCCAGAGGGTGAAGGTGAGCCAGTTCATCCGGCTCGCGCCGGCGGCGAGGTTGGCGTAGGGGCCGAGCGGGGCGAAGAGCCAGCAGGTGAGGAAGATGCCGGGACCGCCGCGGTTTAGGGTGAACTCGCGGGCGCGGGTGAAGAGCTGCTGGCGTTTAGGGCGGTGGGCCATTTTCTCGTCGATCCACTGGCCGCTGCTGCGTCCCAGCTGGTAGCCGGCCTGATCGCCCAACACGGCCCCGGCAAAGGCCCCGAGGGCAACCGAGGCGAGGGTGAGATCGCCGGTCGCGGTGAAGGCCCCGCCGGTGATCATCAGCAGCGAGGAGGGGACCGGCACGCAGAGGCAGGAGGCGAAGGTGACGCAGGCGAGGATCGGCACGCCGTAGGCGGCGAGGAGCTGGAAGAGCCAGTCGGTCATTCGCCGGGCGGAGCCTCTGGCGCGCCGTCGCCGGGTGCCGTGGGCGGAGATTGGGCTGCGCGCTTGGCGTGAGCCTCGATGAAGGCGCGGGCCTCGTCCATCACCTGCTCGAGCGGGACGCCGCGCTTTTCGGCGATGGTTTCCAGCGTGGGGCGCTCCTTGGGCTTGGGCGGCACGCCGAGGTGCTCGGAGAGTTCGCGCCCGTCGAGCAGCCAGCTGTGGGCGATGTAGCGCGGGGTCATCCACGGCTCCAGCGCCTGCGCCTGATGGGCCGGGTCCATCCAGTAGAGGGTGCGCTGCACGGTGCGGATGCCGAAGAAGAGGGTGGCGGCGAGGGCCAGCGCGAAACAGGTGACGAGAACCGGATGACGGCGCAGCAAGGCCATCACTTGGTGAGGCCCTTCATCCCGGCGGTCAGCCCCTCCAGTGTCATCGGCACCATGCGATCCTCGAAGATCTCGCGGATCATGGCGATGGATTGGGTGTAGCCCCAATGGCGTTCGGGCACCGGGTTGATCCAGAGGTTCTGCGGCCACTGCTGGCGCGCGCGGGCGAGCCATGTGCTGCCCGCCTCCTCGTTCCAGTGCTCGTTGGCGCCGCCGGGGTAGGCGACCTCGTAGGGCGACATGGAGGCATCACCGACGAAGATGGCGCGGTAATCCGGCCCGTAGGTGTTGAGCACCTCCCACGTGGGCGTCTGCTCGGACCAGCGGCGGCGATTGTCGCGCCAGAGGCCCTCGTAGAGGCAGTTGTGGAAGTAGTAATATTCGAGGTGCTTGAACTCGGCGCGGGCGGCGGAGAAGAGCTCTTCGACCACCTTGATATGCGGGTCCATCGAACCGCCGACATCGAGGAAGAGCAGCACCTTCACGGCGTTGCGGCGCTCGGGGCGGGTTTTGACATCGAGGTGGCCGTGCTCGGCGGTGGCGCGGATGGTGCCGTCGAGATCCAGCTCCTCGTGGGCGCCGTCGCGGGCCCATTGGCGGAGGCGCTTGAGGGCCACCTTGATGTTGCGGGTGCCCAGCTCGACAGTGTCGTCGAGGTTGCGGAATTCGCGCTTGTCCCAGACCTTCACGGCGCGCTGGTGGCGGGACTTCTCCTGGCCGATCCGCACGCCCTCGGGGTTGTAGCCGTAGGCGCCGAAGGGGGAGGTGCCGGCCGTGCCGATCCACTTGTTGCCGCCCTGGTGACGGCCTTCCTGCTCCTTGAGCCGCTCGCGCAGGGTTTCCATCAGCTTCTCGAAGCCGCCCATCGCCTCGATCTCGGCCATCTCCTCGGGCGACAGGTGCTTTTCGGCCTGCTTGCGGAGCCAGTCCTCAGGCAGGTCCACCGCCTCAAGCACGGCCTCCAGCGGGATGCTCTCCAGCCCTTTGAACGCATGGGAGAACGCCTGATCGAAGCGGTCGAGATGCCGCTCGTCCTTCACCAGACAGGTGCGGGCGAGGTAGTAGAAGGCCTCGATGTCATAGGTGGTCAGCCCGGCCGAGACGGCATCGAGAAAGCCCAGATGCTCGCGGAGGGTGACGGGCACGCCGGCGGCCCGGAGGGTCTGGAAGAAGGGCAGGAACATGGGGCGAGGGTGAGCCTGCAAGCGGGCAGGGTCAAGCGCGGTTTACCGGCCCGTTCACTGGTTTGCGAACTTGATGGACTCGCCGCAGCCGCAGGCCTCGGTCACGTTGGGGTTGTTGAACTTGAAGCCGGACTCGAGCAGCGAGGTCTCATAGTCGATCTCGGTGCCGAAGAGGAACATCTGGGCCATCGGGGCGATCATCACCCGGGCGCCGTCCTGCTCGACCACCTCGTCGTGCTCATCGACGGTGTCAGCATATTCCATCGTGTATTCCATGCCCGCACAGCCGCCTTTCTTGACGCCGATGCGCAGGCCTTCATGGCCGTCACGCGCCATGAGCTTGGCGATTTCCGCCACGGCGCGGGGGGTGATGGTGACGGCTTGCTTGCCGGGAATGCCGAACATGGGAGTGCTCCTTTGAGCCATATGTAGGCCGGGAGGGGCGGCGGCTCAAGGGGGCGCGGCACTGCGAGGTCGGGAACCGAAATGGGCGGATTTCCTCCAATCCGGCCCCGGTTCCGCCTCGCGGATGCCACATTTCTGACGCGCTCGGTTAGTCTCTTCGCCAGAGCAGATTTTCGGAGGACATCCCATGACCAAACCCATCAAGACGGGCTTTGCAGCCCTCGTTGTGGCCGCGATGGCAGCGGCGCCCGTGACCCTTGCTGTCGGTGCGGCGACCGTGCTGAGCGCCGATGCGGCTTGGGCCAAGTCGGACAACGGCAAGGGTGGCGGCAATGGAAATGGCGGCGGCAACGGCAATGGTAACGGCGGCGGCAAGGGCAACAGCGGCAATGCTGGTGGCAAGAGCGCCGAGAAAAGCGGCGGCGGGGCCAAGGCTTCGACAGGCGGCTCCTCCACGCGGAAAGTGGCCAAGACCCGCGACGGGCGGACCATCAAGCGGGTGGAGACCAAGAAGGTCCGGATGAAGGACGGTCGCATCAAGACGGTGCGCACGGTTTACGTGTCGAAAGGCAAGGCGGCGGCACCCGCGGCCCGCAAGGCCGAGCCGAAGGTGGCCAAGGCGAGCGCGACCACTGAGCCGAAGGGCAACAGCTGGAAGACCCGGCTGGAAGCGGGCGAGCTGCGGGTGCATCCCAGCGAGCTGGGGCCGTGGAACTCGGCCAAGCGCAGCCCGCAAGCCATTGCGAACATGGCCGAAAAATTCCGTGAGACCGGCGTGGCCAATGGCGCGGGCGGGATGATCGGCGCGCTCGTGGTGGCCTATGAGGATTACAACACCGACATCGCAGCGGCGAGTGAAACACTTCAGGCGGCGGTCGACGAGGGTGTGCTTACGGCAGAGGCCGCCAATGAGATCATGGCGGGCACCTTCCCGACTGAAGAGGAGCTTGTGGCGGAAGTCGGCGCGATTTCGGACACTTACGAACTGCCCGAGGGCGTGGAACTGAGCCTCGACGGCGGCGTTGTGGGCTGTTCGGACGGCGGCGATGGCGGCTGTGACGAGGTTCTCGAAGGCGAGGACTATGCCGATCTGCAGGCGGAGATCGACTCGATCGAGGCCGATGCGGCGGTGCTGGCTGACGAGGAGCTGGCGGCGTTGATCGACGAGGTCGCCGAGGTCGGGTCTGCGCTGGAAGAGGCGCAAGGCGCTGTTCAGCCACAGAAAACTCCGGAGCTGGCCGAGGATATGCTGGCCGATGTGGAGGAGTTGCTCCAGATTAGCGTGGAGGCGCCCGAAGAGATCACCGCGCCGGAGGAAGAGCCGACCGAAGAGGCCGCTGCAGATGGCGAAGAGGGCAGCTCGGAAGGCTGACACCAGACGCCAGCGTGAAACAGAAACGGGCGGCCCGAGAGGCCGCCCGTTGTGTTTTTGAGGTGTTGGCTAGGCGCCTGTGATCAAAGGCCCATGCAGTTGGCGTAGAAGGTCACGGTGGCGGGCCAGTCGGAGAAAATGCCGGTGACCTCAACGTCTTGCGCCAGCGTATCCACCAGTTCGTAGATGTCGCCGTCATTGTCGGTGATCTCGGTGGTGGAGTTGTAGTACCAGCCGCCGCCGGAGGCGAGGGGGCCGGAGCGCTCGAGCGACCACGTGATGAGGTTGAGGCCCGCCGCCTTGGCCTGCTTGGCGTATTCGGAAGCGGCGTAGGTGCCGTTTTCAGGCGTCACCAGCATGTTCATCGAGGGGGCGAGATACTTCACGCCCTGTGCGGCGAGCTCGGTGAAGTCCTGTTTCCAGGTCTCGGGGTTCTGCTCGTCGAAGCTGTCGTCCGGCTCTACGAGGAAGACAGCCTGCGCGCCGAATTCGGGTTCATTCTCAACCCAGTAGAGCACGTCTTCGAGGTTGAAGCTCTGCGGGAATACGTCGGACGCGGGCACGCCGGCGGCCTTGTATTCGTCGATCATCTTCTGGGCGTAATCGGCCTGAGTGAAGCCGTCGAAGGGCATCTCGACGGAGGGGGATTTCAGCTCGGGGGTCATCTTGACGCCGAGATCCTTGAAGAGCGCGATGGACTCGGCGTGGGTGAGGATCGTGGGCTCCTGCACGTAGAGCGCGGTGCGCCAGCCGGCGATGCCGCCCTGATACTCTTCAGCAGTGGTGGCGGCGCTGTCGGCGCTGTCCATCTTGGGCATCAGGCCCTTGAATTCGCTCAGGGAAATCTCGGAGGTGCGGCATTCGGCAGCGGCCTTGTCCTCGCCCGCGGCGGGGCTGAAGGGGGTGGTGCAGGTGGCGGCGAGGTCGCTCACGAGGATGTTGGTGGTGGTGTGCAGGTCGTTCTGCGCGTGGCGGCAGACCAGTTCCTTGTCTTTGGTGAAGGTCACGTCGCACTCACCCACGCCTGCGCCCTGCGAGGCCCCGGCGATGTAGCTCTCGGCGGTGTGCTCGGGGAACATCATCGGCGCGCCACGGTGGGCGATGGAAAACTCTGTCTTTTCCATCGGTTGGCCGAGGCAGCTTTGCAGCTTGGTCTTCAGTTCGCCCTCGGGCAGCTTGCCGATCAGGTAGGCCGGGCGGGGGCCGTAGCCGGAGAGCGGGGCCTCGGCGAGGGCCGGAGCGGCGGTGCCGAGGGCGAGAAGGGCGAGAAGGGGGGTGCGGCGCATTTTTGCGACTCCTTGGTTTGCGATGGGCGCAAGAAAGGGTCGCCGTGTGACGGCTGCAAAACGGGCAGGTGACAGTCAGGTAAAAACGCGCAAACCTTTGGGCCTGTTACATGAATCCCAGCTCAAGCCGGGCTTCGTCGCTCATCATCTCCATGCCCCAGGGCGGCTCCCAAGTGATCTCGACCTCGACCTGCTTCACGCCGGGGATGGGTTCGATGGCATCGGCCAGCCAACCCGGCATCTCACCCGCCACGGGGCAGCCCGGCGCGGTGAGCGACATGATCACGTTCACCTCGTTCTCGGGGTTGATCTCGATCGTGTAGACCAGCCCCAGATCGTAGATATTGACTGGAATTTCAGGGTCATAGACCGAACGGCAGGCCTCGACCACGGACTCGTGCAGAGGGTGATCGGTCGACGAGGGCTTGATCAGCGGGGTGCCTTCGAGGGGGGGCGTGTCTTCGGGCATGATGGTCCTTGGGGGGTGCTGTTCCTGAGTGTTTACATAGGAGAAAGGGGGCCGCCCGGCAAGGGCAGCGGGGCGGCAGAGTTGCCGCAGCGCGCGGTGGGGCAGGGATTTGGCGGCAAACCGCGTTAACCCCAATAAAAGCTGATGCACAACTGATGCACATTCCATGCACATCCGATGCATACGCGATTTTCTGGGGTGGTGGTTAAGTTAACCCGCCGAGCGCAAAGCCTCCCGCCCGCCCGTGCCGCCGGAAGGGGCCGTGGATGGATGCCCGGTGCCCCAGATGCGGGGTGCATCGCGGGCGAGGAGGCGGGCCTCGATCTGGTCGAGCGTGGCGAGGGCAGCCACAGGGCAGCCGCCGGATCGGGCGAGCGCGGCGCGGAAGGCGCGGTGGACGGCGCGGGCCGACCACGGCAGGGCCGCACCGGCGAGCCAGAGGCGGAGGCTGGGGGGCAGGCGATCGTAATCGCGCATGGGGTTGGCGCCTGCCCGGCGGCGGCGGGGCAGGGCGCTGGCAGCGTTGCGACGGGTCATGCCGGCTCAGGCTGGGCCATGCGCCAGCCGGGGAATGGATCGGGCAGGGTGCTCCATGTGTCGTTCAGGCCGTGGGCCATGGGCATAAGGGCGGCGTTGAGGCGGGCGGTGATACCGGCCTCGTCGAGCCCGGCGCCGATGAAGACCAGCTCCTGCCGCCGGTCGCCGAAGGGCTCTTGCCAGTGGTGGTCGATGTAGCGGCGCGCCTCGGGGTGGGCGGGCCAGCGCTCTTGCGGGACCGAGGCCCACCAGCGGCCCATCGGCCGGACCGAGGAGAGCGCCCCGGCGAGGGAGAATTCGGCCAGCCAGTCGGGGCGCGTGGCGATCCAGAAATGGCCCTTGGCGCGGATCACGCCGGGCAGGGGGCCATTCAGCACAGCGTGGATCTTCTCGGGGTGGAAGGGGGCGCGGGCGCGGTAGGTGAAGGAGCTGACGCCGTATTCCTCGGTCTCCGGCACGTGGTCGGCAAAGCCGTAGAGTTCCTTGGCCCAGAGCGGGTGCTCGTTGGCGG
Source organism: Vannielia litorea (assembly GCF_019801175.1). Taxonomy (NCBI): domain Bacteria; kingdom Pseudomonadati; phylum Pseudomonadota; class Alphaproteobacteria; order Rhodobacterales; family Paracoccaceae; genus Vannielia; species Vannielia litorea. The sequence goes on along the minus strand of NZ_JAHVJR010000001.1, from coordinate 1,789,101 downwards.
TTTCGAAATCGAAGAGGCCGGTGCCGAGGATGGCGGAGGGGGCGACGAGGCCATAATCCGCCTCGATGATCCGGGCGTCGGGATTGAGGGAGGTGACGATGAGGCGGGCCGCGAGGCGGGCATCTTCGCCTGCGGCAGTGACCTTGTTGAGTACGACCACATCGGCAAATTCGATCTGCTCCACCAGGAGGTCGACGAGGGTGCGCTCGTCTTCCGGGCCGAGGCTCTCGCCCCGGTCGCGCAGGAAATCGTGGCTGGCGTAGTCGCGCAGCAGGTTGGCGGTGTCGACCACGGTGACCATGGTATCGAGCCGGGCGGCATCGGAGAGGCTGGCGCCAGCCTCGTCGCGGAACTCGAAGGTGGTGGCGACGGGGAGCGGCTCGGAGATGCCGGAGCTTTCGATCAGCAGGTAATCGAAGCGGTTCATCTCGGCGAGGCGGCGGACCTCGGTGAGCAGGTCGTCGCGCAGGGTGCAGCAGATGCAGCCGTTGGTCATTTCGACCAGCGTTTCATCGGTGTGGGAGAGGTTGGCGCCGCCATCGCGGATGAGGTCGGCGTCGATGTTCACATCGGACATGTCGTTGACGATGACCGCCACGCGCAGGCCCTCGCGATTGGAAAGGACGGCGTTGAGCAGGGTGGTTTTGCCCGCGCCGAGAAAGCCGGAGAGGACGGTGACGGGGAGGCGGGTATCGGGCATGGGACTCGCTTTGGGTTCTTTTAGATATGTTATAACGTAACAATAATGTAGCGAGACCGAGGGTGCAATGGGGGTGGCGGTGCTTTGGGCGGTTGCACGCCCGGGCGGGCCGGGAGCTACAGAATGGGGCCGATGGTGGCGATGGTGTTCTGCCAGATGCGCTGGGGGAAGGGCCATGCGGCGACGGTGGCGAGGGTGACTTCGCGGGAGCTGGCGAGGTAAGTGGCCTGCCGCTCGGCGATTTGTGCGGTCAGTGCCTCGTCGTGCAGCAGGATGTTGTTTTCGTAATTCAGATCGAAGCTGCGCAGGTCGAGGTTGGAGGAGCCGATGAGGGCGGTGGTGCCATCGAGCGTGAGGGTCTTGGCGTGGAGCAGCCCGCCCTCGAATTCGAAGATCCGGCAGCCAGCCTCCAGAAGCTGGCGGTAGTAGCTGCGGGAGGCGGCGCGGACGATGAGGCTATCGTTCCGGCGGGGGAAGACGAGGGTGGTCTCGACCCCGCGGCAGGCGGCAGCGGCGAGGGCGGAGAGCAGGGTGGCATCGGGGACGAAGTAGGGGGTGGTGATGGTCACACGGGTCTGGGCGGCGGCGAGCAGGGTGGCGAAGACCTGCGGCATGGCGCCGGGCCGGGTGGTGGGACCATCGCCCATGGCCACGGCGGGGAAGCCGGGGGCAGGCTCGGGCTCGGGTTCGGCCTCCGTGGTTCCGGCGAGCACGGCGCGGGCCGGGGCGCGCGTGGGCGCGGGGGCGATGGCGAGCTGGGTGAGGGGTTCGCCGGTGGCGGCCATCCAGTCGGCGGCGAAGAGCAGGGCCTTCTGGGTGACGACGGGGCCGGTGAAGCGGATCATGATATCGACCCAGGGCGCGAAACGGCGCTTGGGGCGAAAGGCCGGATCGGCCGCGTTGCCGGACCCGCACCATGTGACCGCGCCGTCGATCACCACGATCTTGCGGTGGTTGCGCAGGTCGATCCGGGCGGTGAGCAGGGTACGCAACGGGTTGTCCAGCGGCAGCGCGGTGGCGGTGTGGACCCCGGCGATGCCCATCTCCTGCCAGAGCTTGGAGCGGAGCATGGCGCGGGAGCCGAGCGCATCGGCCATGGCGCGGACCACCACGCCACGCCGGGCGGCGCGGATCAGGGCGCGGGCGAGGGCTGTGCCGGTTTCATCCTCCAGCCAGATATAAAACATTACATGGACGTGGGAGGTGGCGGCGTCGATATCGGCCAGCAGGGCCTCGCGACTTTGGGCGCCATCGCCCAGCAGGGTGGCCGTGTTGCCGCTGGCGGTGGTAAAGCCGTTAATCGCGGCGGCGGTGCGGAAGGCGGGGCGGATGTGCGCGGGCAGGCTGGCGGTGGCATCGGCCACGGGGTGGGCGCGGAGCCACTCGTGGAGTTGGGCGAAGATGTAGCCGTCGCGGCGCCGGGCTTCGTGCCCGATATCGACCTCGCCGAAGAGAAAGTAGGCGGCGCTGCCGAGGTAGGGCAGGGCGGCGATGACGACGAACCATGCCATGCGGGCGGGCGGCGAGAGATCATCGCGCAGCAGGATGCGGAGGGTGAAGGCGGTGACGATCAGCCCGTGGAGGATGACCAGCGCGGTGAGCAGCATCAGCTCTCCACCTCCAGTTCGAGCACCACGGGGAGGTGATCGGAGGCGCGGGCGGCGGCGGGGGAGCGGTGGACATGGGCGGAGGCATGGCGCACCCCCTTGAGCGCGAAGCGGTCGAGCGGGGCCGTGGGGCGGGAGGCGTGGAAGCTGGGGCCGGGCGCGATGAGGCGGAAGTGGTCGGAGCCTTCGCCGCGCTTGCGCCACATGTTGAAGTCGCCGCCGATCACCACCGGGCCTTCGGGGAACTTCTCTTCCAGCGTTGAGATCTGGCGGGTGCGGGTGCGCGGTGTCAGCCCGAGGTGGACGCCGACGACCGTCACCCCGCCGACGCGGGCCGAGACCGCGCCGCGCGGCTCCAGCGAGGGCAAGTAGACGCGCTGCGGCCGCTCGGCCCGGAGCCGGGTGAGGATGGCGTTGCCGTGCCAGCCGTGGCTCGCGGGGCGCAGGTTGACCGGCGCGAAGCGGTAGCCCATGTCGCCCAGAGCCTCGGCGGGAAGCACGCCGGCGCGGGTGCCGAAGCGCTTGTCGGCCTCTTGGAGCAGCACAACGTCGGCGTCGATCTCCTCCAGCACGGTGAGGATGCGGGCAGGGTCGCGGCGCCAGTCGAGGCCGACGGCCTTGCGGATGTTGTAGCTGGCGATCCTCACGCGGGGCCTTTCACTGGTGCCGGGTATGGGGCGGGTCTGATCAGGGTGCGCCTTGGGGACGGGGAGTCAATGTTGCAGGTCAATGCGGGGGCGGGGCGGCGGTTCCGGTCAACTCCCTGCGACGGGTGGGCGCAGGGAATTGGCGGCGGCGGGCGGATGGCGTAGAACGGCGGGCATGATAGCTGAGCTTGGCCATTTCGCCCTGATCCTCGCCGCCGTGGTTGCGGTCGTTCAAGCCATTGTGCCCCAGGTGGGCGCGGCAAAACGCTGGGGCGGGTGGATGGCCATGGCCGAGCCTGCGGCGGTGCTGCAATTCGCGCTGGTGGCGCTGAGCTTTGCGGCGCTGACGTGGGCCTTTGTCACCAGTGACTTCTCGCTGCGCCTCGTCACCCTCAACTCGCACACGCTGAAGCCGATGATCTACAAGATCAGCGGCGTCTGGGGGAACCACGAGGGCTCGATGCTGCTCTGGGTGCTGATCCTCGCAGGCTTCGGCGGCGCGGCGGCGGTGTTTGGCGGCAACCTGAGCGACACCTTCCGCGCCCGCGTGCTGGCGGTGCAGGCAACGGTGGGGGTGGCGTTTTACGGCTTCATCCTCTTCACCTCCAACCCCTTCACCCGGCTGGCCAGCCCGCCGATGGACGGGCAGGACCTGAACCCGCTGCTGCAAGACCCGGGCCTCGCCTTTCATCCGCCGTTTCTTTACCTCGGCTACGTGGGCCTTAGCATGGCGTTCTCTTTCGCCGTGGCCGCGCTGATCGAGGGCAAGGTGGATGCTGCATGGGCGCGCTGGGTGCGTCCGTGGACGCTGGCGGCATGGGTGTTCTTGACCATCGGGATCGCGCTGGGCTCGTGGTGGGCTTACTACGAGCTGGGCTGGGGCGGCTTCTGGTTCTGGGATCCGGTGGAGAACGCGAGCTTCATGCCGTGGCTCTTTGCCGCCGCGCTGCTGCACTCGGCCATCGTGGTGGAGAAGCGCGAGGCGCTGAAGGCCTGGACGATCCTGCTGGCGATCACCGCCTTCGGGTTTTCGCTGATCGGCACCTTCATCGTGCGCTCGGGCGTGATCACCTCGGTCCACGCGTTCGCCAACGATCCGGAGCGGGGTGTTTATATCCTTGGCATTCTGGCGGTCTTTGTTGGCGGGGCCTTCCTGCTCTTTGCGGTGCGGGCGGGGGCGATGGAGGCCAAGGGCCTCTTCGCGACCGTGAGCCGGGAAAGCGCATTGGTGATGAACAACGTGCTGCTCTCGGTCGCCTCGTTGCTGGTCTTCGTCGGCACGGTCTGGCCGCTGATCGCGGAGCTGGCGCTGGGCAAGAAGCTGAGCGTGCAGGCGCCGTTCTTTGACACCGCCTTCACACCCTTCATCGTGGGGCTGGCGGTGATCTTGCCGGTGGGGGCGATGCTGCCGTGGAAGCGGGCCAAGCTGGGGCGGAGCCTGCGGGCGGTGGCCCCGGCGGCTGTGCTGGCGCTGGCCACATTGGGCCTTGTCTGGGCGGTGCAGAGCGGGCGCAGCCTGCTGGCGCCGGTGGGCATTGGCCTTGCGGTCTGGATCGTGGCGGGCGGCGTGCTGGACCTGATGAGCCGCACCGGGCGCGGGCCGCTGGCGGGCCGGATGGGCCGGCTGGCGCGGCTGCCACGGGCCGATTGGGGCAAGTTCGTTGCGCACTCGGGCCTTGGGGTGACGATCCTCGGGGTGGCGGCGATCACCGCGTGGCAGGTGGAAGACATTCGCGTGGCGCAGACAGGCCAGCCCTATGAGGTGGCGGGGTTCACCATCGAGCTTCAGGGCGTGGAGCGGGTGCAGGGGCCGAACTACTTTAGCACCATGGCGGAGATCGCGGTGCGCCGGGAGGGCGCGGAGATTGCGGTGCTGCACCCGGAAAAGCGGGTTTACCCGGTGCAGGCGATGCCGACCACGGAGGCGGCCATTCGCAACGGCCTCTGGCGCGACATCTACGTGGTGATCGGGGATGAGCAGGCAGCAGGCGGCTGGGCCGTGCGCACCTATATCAAGCCCTTCGCCAACTGGATCTGGGGCGGCTGCATTTTGATGGCGCTGGGCGGGTTCATCTCGCTCTCCGACCGGCGGTTCCGCCTTGCGGCGGGCGCGCGGCGGGCGCGGGCCGAAGGGGTGCCGGCGGAATGAGGCGGGCAGGCTGGCTCATCGCGGCGCTGTTTGCCCTGGCTCTGCCGGCCTTGGCGCTGGACCCGTCGGAGATGCTCGACGATCCGGTGCTGGAGGCGCGGGCGCGGGGGCTGGACCATGAGCTGCGCTGTGTGAAGTGCCAAGCCGAGTCCATCGCCTCCTCCAATGCCGACTGGGCGCGGGACGCCCGGCGGGAGGTGCGCGAGATGATCGCGGCAGGCGCCACAGACCAAGAGGTGCGCGACGCTTTCCTGCGCAATTACGGGGACTTCGTGCTGATGAACCCACCCGCGAGCGGGTGGAACCTGATCGTCTGGCTGGCTGGCCCGGCGCTGCTGCTGGCGGGGCTGGGCGTGGTGATTGCGGCCCAGAGGCAGCGCAATGCTGCCCGCGGCCCCGAGGCGCTGGACCCGGAAGAGGAAGCCCGGCTGAAGGAGTTGCTCGGCGAGGACGGGTGACGCAGTGTTTGGGCTTTTCTGAACCGGCAAGTTCAGTATCCTGCGGCGGAAACCTCAGGGAGCCCGGACATGATTTACGAAGCGATCCGCTACTCGGTGCGAGACCACGTGGCGGTGATCACGCTGAACCGCCCGAAAAAGATGAACTGCCTCGACACCCAGATGCGGGCCGAGATCCTGCACGCGCTGAAGGCGGGCGAGGCGGAGGCGCGGGTGATCGTGTTGACCGGCTCCGGACCCGCCTTCTGCTCGGGGCAGGATCTGGGCGAGGGTGCCTCGATCAGCGATGCCGACATGGAGCGCACGCTGATCGACGAATACGAGCCGATGCTGAAGGCGATCTACGAGTGCCGGGTGCCGACGATTTCAGCCGTGAACGGCCATGCGGCGGGGGCCGGGGCCAACCTTGCGCTGGCCGCCGATGTGGTGATCGCCGCGGAGAGCGCGGTGTTCCTGCAGGCCTTCGCGCGGATCGGCCTGATCCCCGATGCGGGCGGCACGTGGTGGCTGCCGCGTCAGGTGGGCTTTCCGCGCGCGATGGGGGCGGCGCTCTTTGCCGAGCCGGTGAGCGCGACTGACGCCGCGCAATGGGGCATGATCTGGGAGGCGGTGCCGGACGAGGGCTTTGCTGACCACTGGTGGAGCCGCGCCCAGCACCTCGCCGCCGGGCCGACGCTGGCCTACCGCCAGATCAAGCGGGCACTGCGCGGGGCCTATGACAACAGCCTCGAAGAGCAACTGGCGCTGGAGGCGAAGCTGCAAGGCAAATGCGGCAAGAGCCGGGATTTTCAGGAGGGTGTGATCGCCTTTCTGGAGAAGCGGCCGGCGAAATACGAGGGGCGGTAGGGCGCCCCTGACCCGAAAAGCAAAGGGCCGCCCGGTGGGGCGGCCCTTGTGTTTTGTGGCGGTGTGCCGCGTTCAGCGGTTCTCGACCTCGACGTAGTCGCGGAAGGGGGCGCCGGTGTAGAGCTGGCGGGGGCGACCGATGCGCATGGTTGGATCTGCGAGCTGCTCTTTCCACTGGCTGACCCAGCCCACGGTGCGCGAGAGCGCGAAGATGGGGGTGAACATCGAGGTGGGGAAGCCCATCGCCTCGAGGATGATGCCGGAGTAGAAATCGACGTTCGGGAACAGCTTTTTCTCGGCAAAGTAGGGGTCGGCCAGGGCCTGGGTTTCCAGCTCCTTCGCCGTCGCCAGGATCGGGTTGTTCTCGACGCCCAGCAGATCGAGCACCTCGTCGGCCGATTGCTTCATCACCGTCGCGCGGGGATCGAAGTTCTTGTAGACGCGGTGACCGAAGCCCATGAGGCGGAAGGGATCGTCCTTGTCCTTGGCGCGGGCGATGAACTCGGGGATGCGATCGGGGGTGCCGATCTCTTTGAGCATCTCGAGGCAGGCCTGGTTGGCGCCGCCGTGGGCCGGGCCCCAGAGGCAGGCGATGCCGGCGGCGATACAGGCGAAGGGGTTGGCGCCGGAGGAGGAGGCCAGACGCACCGTGGAGGTGGAGGCGTTCTGCTCGTGGTCGGCGTGGAGGGTGAAGATCCGGTCCATCGCGCGGCTCAGGATCGGGTCGACCTTGTACTCTGCCGCGGGCACCGCGAAGCACATGTGTAGGAAGTTCTCGGCATAGGTCAGGTCGTTGCGCGGATACACGAACGGCTGGCCGATGGAGTACTTGTAGGCCCAGGCTGCGATGGTCGGCATCTTGGCGATCAGACGGTGCGAGGCGACCTCGCGCTGATACGGGTCCGAAATGTCGGTGCTGTCGTGGTAGAAGGCGGCCATTGCGCCGACCACGCCCACCATGACGGCCATCGGGTGCGCATCACGCCGGAAGCCGCGGAAGAAATACTGCATCTGCTCGTGCAGCATGGTGTGGTGGGTGATGGTGTGCTCGAAGGTTTCGAGCTGCTCGGCGGTCGGCAGTTCGCCGTAGAGCAGCAGGTAGCAGACCTCGAGATAATGCGATTTGGCGGCCAGTTGGTCGATCGGGTAGCCGCGGTGCAGCAATTCGCCCTTCTCGCCGTCGATGAAGGTGATGGTGCTCTCGCAAGCGGCGGTGGAAGTGAAGCCCGGATCGTAGGTGAACACGTCACCCTGGGCGTAGAGCTTGCGGATGTCGATCACGTCCGGCCCGGCGGTGGGCGAATGGATCGGCAGCTCGATCGACTTGTCTTCAAACGTCAGCGTCGCCGTCTTGGAGGTATCTGCCATGAAGGTCCCTTTCGGTGGTCACTCACGCAACGGACCCTTGTTTTCAAGGGCCCGGGCGCGGGGTTGTTCCTCTCATATCGGCGACAGAGTTAGCGCGGAGTTAAGCGCTCTCAAGTCGCCGCGTCTTGCAGCCGTGCCAAAGTTTCGGCCCGGCCGATCACCAGCATCATATCGAACACACTCGGCGTTGCCGTGCGGCCGGAAAGCGCCGCGCGGAGGGGGCCTGCAAGCTGTCCGAACTTGCTGTTCTTACTCTCTGCGAACTCGCCAAGAGTAGCCTCCAGCGCCTCGCGGTTCCAGCTAGCATTTTGCAGGTGCGGCGTCAATTCCGACAGTATACCACGGGATACCGGGTCGAGAACCTTCGCCGCCTTCTCGTCGGGAATGAAGGGCCGCTGGCCGAGCACGAAGGCGGCTTTTTCGAGCAGTTGGGGCAGGGTGCGGGCGGAGGGCTTGAGGCAATACATCGCCCGCAGCAGGCCGTCCTTCTGGGTTTCGGTCAGCTCCTGGGCCTCGATGGCGGTGAGGTAGGCCTCGATTTCGCCCATCAGGTCCATGTCGTCCATCGCGGCGATGTGCTGGCCGGAGAGATTGTCGAGCTTCTTGAAGTCGAAGCGGGCGGCGGCCTTGTTGATGCCGTCGAGCGAGAACCACTCGCGGGCCTGCTCGTCGGTGAAGAACTCGTCGTCGCCGTGGCTCCAGCCCAGACGGGCGAGGTAGTTGCGCATGGCGGGGGCCGGATAGCCCATCTTCTGATACTCCTCCACGCCGGTCGCGCCGTGGCGCTTGGAGAGCTTCTTGCCGTCCGGGCCGAGGATCAGCGGCAGGTGGGCATAGACCGGCAGGGGCCAGCCCATCGCGGTGTAGATGTGGCACTGGCGGGCGGCGTTGTTGAGGTGGTCGTCGCCCCGGATCACGTGGGTAACGCCCATGTCGAAATCATCCACCACCACTGCGAGCATGTAGGTGGGGGTGCCATCGGAGCGCAGCAGGATCATGTCATCGAGCGTGGAGTTCTTGAAGGTCACCGTGCCCTGCACCGCATCCTCGATCACCGTGTCGCCCTCGCGCGGGGCCTTGAGGCGGATCACGAAGGGGGCGTCGGGGTGGGTGGCCGGATCGGCATCGCGCCAGGGCGAGAGGTAGAGGGTGGAGCGGCCCTCGGCCTTGGCCTCTTCGCGGAAGGCGGCGATTTCATCCTGCGTGGCAAAGCACTTGTAGGCGGTGCCAGCGGCGAGCATCTGGTGGGCGACCTCGGCGTGGCGCTCGACCCGCTCGAACTGGCTCACGGCGTCGCCATCCCACTCCAGCCCGAGCCAGCGCATGCCGCCATAGATCGCATCGGTCGCCTCGGGGGTGGATCGCGCCCTGTCGGTATCTTCGATGCGCAGCAGGAACTTGCCGCCCATCTTGCGGGCGAAGATCCAGTTGAACAGCCCGGTGCGGGCGGTGCCGATGTGCATGGTGCCGGTGGGCGAGGGGGCGATACGGGTGACGACCTGGGCAGGCATGTCCGAAGGCATGGGGCGCGTTAACCTTTTGTAAAGGATGATTTGTATAGCTGGTCCCCGTGTATGCAATCGGCTCAGGCAGGGCAAGGCCACCACTTTGGGGGAGGCTGGCGCTGCCGTTCCTTGCCCAACGGGGGCACCTGCTGCTGTGGACTCCGGTCTGCCTGGGGCTGGGGATCGGTGGGTATTTCTCCCTCGCAGAAGAGCCGAGCGGCGGGCAGGTGAGCCTTGCGCTGGCCGCCGCCTGCGCCGCGCTGGTGCTGGCACGGCTGGCTGGTGAGGCGCTGGCGCCGCTCTTCGTGGCGCTCGCGCTGGTGCTGGCGGGCGGCGCGCTGGGGTGGGCGCGCACGGCGCTGGTGGCCGCTCCGGTGCTGGATTTTCGCTATTACGGGCCGGTGGAAGGCCGGATCATCGGGATCGACCGCTCGCAATCGGACGCGGTGCGGCTCACGCTCGACCGGGTTCAGCTGGGCGACATGCCCCCGGGTCGGGTGCCGGAGAAGGTGCGGGTTTCGCTGCATGGCGATCAGCGCTGGCTGGTGCCGGAGCCGGGGCTGGGGGTGATGCTGACCGCGAACCTCTCGCCGCCGCCGGGGCCGGTGGAGCCGGGAGGATACGACTTTCGGCGGCAGGCGTGGTTCGACGGGATCGGCGCAGTGGGCTACACCCGCACGCCGGCTTTTGCGGTGACCCCGGCGGAGCAGGGGCGCGCCGGGTTGGCGCTGTTTCGGGCCCGGGTGGCCCTGTCGGAGGCGATACGGGAACGGCTCGGCGGCCAGCCGGGGGCCTTTGCCGCCGCGCTGCTGACCGGGGACCGCTCGGCGGTGTCGCAGGACACGCTGGAGCACCTGCGGGCCTCGAACCTCGCGCATTTGCTGGCGATCTCGGGGCTGCACATGGGGCTGCTCACCGGCACGATCTTTACCGCCATCCGGGCGCTGATGGCGCTGGTGCCGTGGGTCGCGCTCAGGCTCGACGGACGGAAGGTGGCGGCGGTGATCGCGCTGGTGGCGGGGGCGGGCTACCTTGGCCTCTCGGGCGGCAACATCGCGACCGAGCGGGCGTTCATCATGGTGTCGGTCATGCTCGGCGCGGTGCTGATCGGGCGGCGGGCGATATCGCTCCGGGCGGTGGCGCTGGCGGCGGTGATCGTGCTGCTGCGGCGGCCCGAGGCGCTGCTTTCACCGGGGTTCCAGATGTCGTTCTCGGCGACCACGGCGCTGGTGGCGGTGTTCGCGGCGCTGCGGGATGCGGGCGGCTTTGGCCGGGGCTGGCCTGCGGTGCTGAAGGGCGCGGCGTCGCTGGTGATCTCCTCGGCGGTGGCGGGGGCGGCGACGGCGCCCTTTGCGGCGGCGCATTTCAACCGGATCGCGGATTACGGGTTGATCGCCAACCTTGCCTCGGTGCCGGTGATGGGGCTTTGGGTGATGCCCTGGGCGCTGGTGGCGGGGGTGCTGGCGCCACTGGGGCTGAGTTGGCTGCCGCTGCAGATCATGGGCTGGGGTTGCGCGTGGATTTTGGGCGTGGCGGCCTGGGTCGCTGGGCTGGAGGGCGCGGTGACCCATGTGATCGCGCCGGGGCCGTGGGTGCTGCCGTTGCTGGCGCTGGGGGCGCTCTGGCTGGTGCTCTGGCGCGGCGCGGGGCACTGGCTGGGGCTGAGCGGTGTGGCGGCGGCGCTGCTGCTCTGGACGCAGGCGGAACGCCCGGTGCTACTGGTGTCAGACCGGGGCGGGCTGGTCGGGCTGATGGGGCCGGAAGGCAGGGCGCTGTCGAAGGACAGGGGCGAGAGTTTTACCGCCGAGGTCTGGCTGGAGAATGACGGTGACGGTGCCACGCAGGAGGCGGCGGCGGCGCGAATGGGGGCGGCGGAGGAGGGCGTGCTGCGCTTTGAGGCGGCGGATCTGGCGGTGACCCATGTGTCGGGCCGGGGCGCGGCGGCGAAGGCGGCGGGGCTTTGCGGGCCGGGGCTGTTGATAAGCAGCGTGGAGCCGAAGCCTGCGGTGACCGGTGCCTGCGATCTTTGGAGTCCGAGGCGGATGCGGCAGACGGGCGCGTTGGCTGTGATGCCGGATGGGCGGCTGGTGACGGCTGCCGAAGTGGCAGGCCGCCGCCCGTGGTCGCCCTAGGGCGGGACGCGGCCCGCCTGTGGGAGTGGTTCAATAGGTGCGGATCAGCCCGACGAGGCGGCCCTGCACCTTGACCTGATCGTCGCGGAAGACGCGCGTTTCATAGGCCGGGTTGGCGGCCTCCAGCGCGATGGAATTGCCGTTGCGGCGGAAGCGCTTGAGCGTGGCCTCCTGATCCTCGACGAGGGCCACCACGATATCGCCGTTGTCGGCGGTGCTGCCCTCGCGGATCACCACGACATCGCCATCGTTGATGCCGGCGTCGATCATGGAATCGCCTTTGACTTCAAGCGCGTAGTGCTTGCCGCGGCTGACCATCGTGCTGGGCACGGCGACGTGGTGGCTGACCTGGCTGATGGCCTCGATCGGCACACCGGCGGCGATGCGGCCCATCACCGGCAACTCGGTGGCGGCAGCCTCGACCGGCATGGCACCGGGGGGCGGGGGCGCATCGGGGCGGGCGCCGTCGATCACCTTGGGGGTGAAACCGGTGGGGCGGCGCGACTCGAGTGCCTCGGGCAGCTTGACGATCTCGATAGCGCGGGCCTTGTGGGCCAAACGCCGGATGAAGCCACGCTCCTCCAGCGCCGTGATCAGGCGGTGGATGCCGGACTTGGAGCGCAGATCGAGCGCATCCTTCATCTCGTCGAAGGAGGGGGGCACACCGTCACGCCGCATCCGGGTGTCGATGAACTTCAACAAATCCAACTGCTTTCTGGTCAGCATCGGGCTCTCCATGCTCGGCCTCGTTTGCAGATGTTCTGGCAAAGTTCACGTTTTGTGTCAAGCCTCCTGACAGGGGCCGACAGATCAGAGGTCGATGACCTCGATCATCTCGCCTGCAGCGCGCGCCCCATCGCTGACCGGGCGGACCACCAGCGCATTGGCGGCGTCAAGCACGGAGAGCAGGGAGCTGTCTTGCCGGTCGAAGACGGTGACGGCGCCCTCGGAGACGGTGGCGCGCATGTAATGGGCGCGGGGGCCGTTGGCGGTGATTGGCTCGGCGAGCGGCAGGTGGCGGCGCGGGGCGTGTGCCTCGCCCAGACCGAGCATCTTGCGGATCGCGGGGCGGATGAAGACGTGGCCGCAAACGATTGACGATACGGGATTTCCGGGCAAGCCGACCATGGCCATGCCGAGCACGCGGCCCGCCATCAGCGGTTTGCCCGGGCGCATGGCGACCTTGTAGAAGGCGCGGTCCATCCCCAGTTCGGCGGCGACCTCGCCCACGAGGTCATGATCGCCCACCGAAGCGCCGCCGGTGGTGACCACCAGATCGGCGCCACGGGCGAGGGTGAAGGCCATCGAGAGGCTTTCGCGGTTGTCGCGGGCGATGGGCAGCAGGCGACATTCGGCGCCCTCGGCCTCGAAGAGAGCGGCGAGGGCGAAGCTGTTGGAGGCGATGATCTGGTCGGGGCCGGGGGCCTCGCCGGGCATGACCAGTTCGTCGCCGGTGGCGATGAGGGCGACCACGGGCTTGCGGGTGCAGGTGACGGTAGGCGCGCCCATCGCGGCGGCCAGTGCCAGTGCGTTGGGGCTGAGGCGGCGGCCCGGCTCGAGCCGGTCCCCCGCTTTGAAGTCACCGCCTGCGGGGCGGATGTGGGTGCCGTCATCGAGATTTTCGCGCAGGGTGATCGTGTTGTCACTCCGCTCGACATCTTCTTGTATGACAATGCGATCTGCGCCTTCGGGCAGGGGCGCGCCGGTGAAGATGCGCACCGCCTCGCCCGGCCCGACCGAGAGGCCCGAGGCACGGCCTGCGGCGCTTTCACCGATGACGGTGAACTGCTGGCCGGGGGCAACGGGGCCGCGCACAGCGTAGCCATCCATCGCGGAGGCGGAAAACGGGGGCTGGTCGCGGGGGGCGATGACTGGGGCGGCGAGCACGCGGCCTGCGGCTTGGCGGAGGGGGACAGGCTCGGTCGGCAGAGGCTCCACCAGCGCGAAGATCCGCGCGAGGGCCTCCTCGACCGAGATCAAAGCGCCTCGTAGCGGCCGGATTTGCCGCCATCCTTGAGGAGCACGCGGAGGCCGCCGATTTCCATCGCCTTATCAACGGCTTTCAGCATGTCGTAGACGGTGAGCCCGGCAACAGACGCCGCCGTGAGCGCCTCCATCTCCACCCCGGTCTGGCCAGTGGTCTTGACCGTCGCGGCGATGCGGATGCCGGGCAGATCGGCATCGGCCTCCAGCTCGACCGCGACCTTGGTGATGGGCAGCGGGTGGCAGAGCGGGATGAGATCAGGCGTGCGCTTGGCGGCCATGATGCCCGCGAGCCGCGCGACCCCCAGCACATCGCCTTTCTTGGCGCTGCCTTGCTGAACCATTTCAAGCGTTTCGGGCGACATCTTCACATGCGCCTCGGCCACGGCGATGCGGGAGGTGACGGCCTTGTCGGACACGTCGACCATATGGGCGCGGCCCTCTGCATCGAAATGGGTCAGCGTCACGGGTCAGGCCCTCGCGGTGTCGGACAGCAGGGCGCGGGTGGCGGCGGCCACGTCATCGGCCCGCATCAGGCTCTCGCCGATCAGGAAGCAGCGGGCGCCGTATTGGGCCAGCTCGGCCAGATCGGCGGGGGTGGCAAGGCCGCTTTCGGAGATCAGCAGGCGGTTGGCCTCGGCCAGGCGGGCCAGCTTTTTGGTGGTCTCCAGCGTGGTCTCGAAGGTGTGGAGATTGCGGTTGTTGATGCCCAGAAGGCGGGACTCGAGCCGCATGGCGCGCTCCAACTCCTCCTCGTTGTGGACCTCGACCAGCACATCCATGCCCTGCTCGGTGGCGGCGACCTCCAGATCATGGGCCAGCGCATCATCGACGGCGGCCATGATGATCAGGACGCAGTCGGCACCCCAGGCGCGGGCCTCCAGCACCTGATAGGTGTCGTAGAGAAAGTCCTTGCGGAGCACCGGCAGCGAGGTGGCCTCGCGCGCGGCGGTCAGGAACTCGGGCGCGCCCTGAAAGCTGGGGCCATCGGTGAGCACCGAGAGGCAGGCCGCGCCGCCGGACTCATAGGCCTGCGCCAGCGTGGGCGGGTCAAAATCGTCGCGGATCAAGCCCTTGGAGGGGCTGGCCTTTTTGACCTCGGCGATGAGGCCGTAGCCGTGGCGGGAGTGCTCGATCAGCGCGTCGCGGAAGCCCCGGACGGTGGGGGCGGAAGCGGCGGCGGAGAGCATTGCCTCTTCGGAGCGCTCGGCCTTGGCGGCGGCGATCTCTTCGAGCTTGTAGTCGCGGATGCGGTCGAGAATGGTCTGGCTCATGGGGCACATCTATTGCGCGGGCAGGGGCGGGGCAATGGCGATTTAGTCGAGGGTCGCGCTGAGCAGGGCCTGCGCGGGGTTTTCCGGCGCGTAGGTGATGGCGACCGGGTCGCCGGGTTTGGCGCCCATAACGAGCTTGGTGGGCGCGGGCGGGATCTCGGCCTGCTGGGCGCGGCCAAGACTGTCGGTGAAGGTCACGGTGAGGGCGGTGCGGTTGCCGACCGGGCGCAGCTCGGCGATGCGCGCCTCGGTGCGGTTGCCGTGGCGGCGCAGGGTGCGGGCGGCGGCCTGGGTGCTGTGGAAGAACCATGCGGCGACAAGGGCGAAGGCGATGAAGCCTGCGCCGACGAGGCCCGCGTAGAAGGCATTGTCGGACACGCCGCCCGGCTCGATCTCGACCTCCTCGGGCGCGCCAGGGAGGGTTTTGACGGTGATCGTGTCGCCCTCGCTGACGGAGAAATAGAAATCGGACGAGACTGTTTCGGTCGCGCGGTGAAAGGCGAGGTCGGGCGCTGTGCCGGAGGTGTAGGTGACGGTGATCAGGTAATCGGTGGTCGGCGTCTTGGAGCCGCCGATGCGCACCCGGCGGTCACGCTCAACGATCTTGGCGGAGGTCTCCACGCCGCTCTGGGCGAATTCGCGGCCGCGGGCGCCCTCGGAGACCCAGACCCAGAGGCCGATGGCACCGACGGCGAGCAGAAGCAGCACCAGCCAGCCGCCGCCGCGTATGAACCATCTGAACATGAGCCGTCTCCCGCTTGCCCCGGTGCAGGAAAGCGGGTGCGGGCGCAGGGGTCAAGCGCGGGGGGCGCCTCGGGCAAGTGCCCGGGGCGGGCGGGCTCAGGCCTTGGCGGAGGTGATGCGGGCCAGTGTTTGCACCTTGTCGAGCGCCTTGCCGCTGTCGATGCTCTCGGCGGCGGCGGCGACGCCATCGGCCTTGGTGGCCACTTTGCCGGCGATCATCAGCGCGGCGGCGGCGTTGAGCAGCACGGCGTCGCGGTAGGCGCTTTTCTCGCCGTCCAGCAGGGCGCGGAAGGCGGCGGCGTTCTCTGCCGGGGTGCCGCCGAGGATCGCCTCGAAGGGGTGCTGGGGCAGGCCGAACTCTTCGGGGTGGACCTCGAACTCGGTGATCTCGCCGTCATCCAGCGCGGCGACCTTGGATGCGGCGGCGATGGAGAGTTCATCGGTGCCGTCGCCGCCGTGGACGATCCATGCCGATGCGCTGCCCAGATCGCGCAGCACCTCGGCCATCGGCTTCAGCCATGCGGGCGAGAAGGCCCCGGTGAGCTGGCGTTTGACGCCTGCGGGGTTGGTCAGGGGGCCGAGGATGTTGAACACGGTGCGGGTGCCCAGCTCGGCGCGGGTGGGGCCGACATGGGCCATGGCGGGGTGGTGCATGGGGGCCATCATGAAGCCGATGCCCGCCTCGGCGATGGCGCGGTTAACCACTTGCGCATCGACCATGACCTCGACGCCCATCTGCCCCAGCGCATCGGCGGCGCCGGACTTGGAGGAGAGGTTGCGGTTGCCGTGCTTGGCCACAACCACGCCTGCGCCTGCCACCACGAAGGCGGTGGCGGTGGAGATGTTCAGCGTGCCTTTGCCATCGCCGCCGGTGCCGACGATGTCCATTGCGCCATCGGGGGCGGCCACCGGTTTGCAGCGGGCGCGCATGGCGGCGGCGGCGGCGGCGATTTCATCGACGGTTTCGCCGCGCACGCGGAGCGCCATGAGGAAGCCGCCGATCTGGCTTGGCGTGGCCTCGCCCTCGAAGAGCGCGGCAAAGGCGGCTTCGGCCTCGGGGCGGGTGAGAGGGCGCTCGGCGGCGGTGCCGATCAGGCTGCGGATGGTATCGCTCATGCGGGCTCGGCTGCCATGTTGAGGAAGTTCTGGAGCATGGCGTGGCCGTGCTCGGAGCGGATGCTCTCGGGGTGAAACTGCACGCCCTCGATGGGAAGCGAGGTGTGGCGCAGGCCCATGATGGTGCCATCTTCCAGCTCGGCGGTCACTTCGAGGCAGTCGGGCAGGCTTTCGCGCTCGACGATGAGGGAGTGGTAGCGCGTGGCCTTCAGCTCGCCCTGGGGCAGGCCTGCGAAGACGCCCTTGCCGGTGTGGCGGATCTGGCCGAGCTTGCCGTGGACGATCTCGCCGGCGCGCACCACCTTGCCGCCGAAGGCCTGCCCGATGGACTGGTGGCCGAGGCAGACGCCCATCAGCGGGATGCGGGCATCGGCCGCCGCGTGCACCAGATCGAGGCAGATGCCCGCCTCGTTCGGGGTGCAGGGGCCGGGGGAGAGCAGGATGGCCGAGGGGTTCAGCGCCATCGCCTCCTGCGGGTTCAGCGCATCGTTCCGGTGGACCTGCACATCGGCGCCAAGCTCGCCCAGATAGTGGACGAGGTTGTAGGTGAAGCTGTCGTAGTTATCGATCAGGAGCAGCATTTGGCCCTCGGGAAACTGGGATGCGCAAGGGGGGTGATCCGCCGCGCGGTTGGCGCTATACTTGCCCGCAGCCCGCCGCCGGGGTCAAGCCCATCCCTGGCTCGCAGTGCGGTGGGGCGTAACATGCGGTGCGCGTTCAGAAAATAGGCGCGTGCAGCGATAACAGGCGAAAGGTCGGGCACATGGGCAAGGGACTCCTCTCGGGTGTGGCATGGGGCGCGCTGGCAAGCGTGCTGGTGCTGGGCGGTGCGTCGGTGATGACGCCGCTGCCCGAGGATGTGGCGGCGCGTGCGGGCGCGGATGCGGGTGATGAGCCGGTGGACGGGCCAGTTGCGGCGGGCGGGCTGGAAGCGCCGGAGGCCGATGCGGCCCCCGAGGCGCCGGAGCCGATGGCCGATGCGGGCGCGGTGGAGACCGAGGCGGAGAGCGATCTGACGCCGCCGCCGGGCTCGGAATTTGCCCGCGCCGGAGAAGACCGTGCGCCCGAAGCGCCGGGTGCGGAGGCCGAGCCGGTGGCGCCTGCAGCCCCCGAGCAGCCCGATGTGGAGGTGGCGGTGGCCGAGAGCCCCGCGCCCGATACCGCTCCGCCCGCCGTGCCGGAAACCGCGACCGAGGGCGTGGCCGCTCCGGTCGCCCCGGTGGTGGAAGAGACCGCCCCGGTGATCGGCGGCAGTGATGGCGCGATGGCCGGAGCCGAAGCGCCGGATGCCGCCGCCCAGCCCGAGGCGGGCGCGGCGCCGGAGGTCGAGGCCGAAGCTGCACCCGATGTGCCGCGCAGCACGCCGGAGACCGTGGGCGCCGAGGCCGTGGCCGCCCCTGCGAGCGACAGCGAGGCGGTGGCCGCCTCGGAGAGCGAAGCGGCCCCGGTGGCGGCGGCAGAGGTGGCCTCGGGCGAGCAGGCCGAGCGTGCCGAGCCGGTGCGTGCCGAAAGCGGCGAGGCCGCGACGGGGGCGGAGGTTGCGCCAGAGGTGGTGGCCGAAGCGGCGGTGGAAGCCGTGGCGCCCGCCAGCGGCAGCGATGTGGCCCGGGTGGCTGGCGGTGAAACCGCCGAGCGCGCCGGGGAGGTCGAGGTGGCTGCGGCTTCCGAGGCGGAGGTTGTGACCGGCACGGAGCCGGTGGTGGACGCCGGTGAGGCGGCCGGGTCGGAGGCTGTGGCCCCGGCGGAGGTGGAAACGGCGGAGGGCGTGGCGCCGGAGGCGGCCCCTGAGGCTGTGGCCGAGACTGCACCGGAAGCCGCACCAGAGCTGGCCGAGGAACAGGCACCGGAGGTGGTGGAGATCGTGGAGCCTGAGGCCGAAGTGGCAGCGCGGCCCGCGCCCGAGGCGGAGGCCCCGGTGGCCGAAACGCCCGCTGTGCCGGTGTCTGACGGGCAAGCGCCTGCGCAGGCGGCGCCCGAGCGGGAGGCCCCTGCAGAGGTGGCCGAGGCCCCGGCCACGGCGGCGCCTGAGCGCGCCGCGGTGGAGCGGGAAACCGAGCTTCCGGCAGATCCCTCTGCGCCGCCCTCTTCGGTGCCGATCACCGAGCGGCAGCCGCGCACCGGCACCGGCGGCGGCACCTTGCCGCGCCGGATCGTGACCAATGGCGAGAGCGGTGGCGGCTTTGGCAAGCGGGTGGTGCCGCTGACCGAGCGCAACAAGCCCGGCTCGCGGCTTCCGGCCATCGGCGCCAGCGCAGAGGTCGAGGAGGCCGCCCCGGTGACGGCGCTGGCCGCCAATGCCGCGCCCTTCGCTAACGAGGACGGCAAGCCGGTTGTCTCGGTGATCCTCTTTGACGTGGGCGATCAGGGCGTGGACCGGGCGGCGCTGAAGGCGCTCGACTTTCCGGTGACCTTTGCCGTGGACCCGACCGATCCGGGCGCGGCGGAGACGGCGCAGGGCTACCGGGACGCGGGCTTCGAGGTGCTGATCCTGCCGGCAGGGCTGCCGTCGGGGGCCACGCCGCAGGACTTGGAAACCACGCTGCAAAGCTACTTTGGCCGCTTCCCCGGCGCGATGGGCCTGCTGGCTACCGGCGAAGAGGGGGTGATGGAAAGCCCGGCGCTGACCCGGCAGCTGCTCGCGATTGCGGGCGACACCGGGCATGGGCTGGTGTTTGTGGACAGCGGGCTGAACTCGGCCCGCCGCGGCGCGGAGAGCGCCGGGCTGCCCTCGACGCTGGTCTGGAAGGTTCTGGACGGCGCGCGGGAGGATGGCGGCGCGATTGGCCGGACGCTGGACCGCGCGGCCTTCAGGGCCGGGCAGGAGGGCGAGGTGGTGGTCATGGGCCACAGCTTTGGCCCGACCGTAGAGAGCCTGATGAACTGGGCCGCCGGGAGCAAGGGCCAGAGCGTGGCGCTGGCGCCGGTGTCGGCTGTGTTGATGCGGTAGGGCGCCGGGTGGTGGACAGGATTGCCCACCCTACGGGGCTGGCGAAGCTACGCTGGTGCTTGGGCTGAACCCGTTCGCAGCGGGGTCCAGCCCCCCGCACTCCCCGGAGATATTTCCAGCAAGAAAATGAGCAGGGACGGCGCGCGCCGGTGCGGGGTCAGCTGTTGCCGTTGCGGGTGAAGCGGGCGGCGTCGTCGGCTGCGGCCTTGATGGCTTTGCTCTTGTTCACGGTTTCCATGAACTCGGCCTCGGGGTCGCTGTCGTAGACGACCCCGCCGCCGGCTTGAATGTAGAGCGTCTCGTCCTTCAGGACGGCGGTGCGCAGGGCGATGCACATATCCATGTCGCCATCGGCGGAGAAGTAGCCGACGCCGCCGCCGTAGACGCCGCGTTTTTCGGGCTCCAGCTCGTCGATGATTTCCATCGCGCGGACCTTCGGTGCGCCGGAGACGGTGCCTGCGGGCAGGCCTGCGAGCAGGGCGGAGAGGGCATCTTCGCCGTCGTTCAGCTGGCCAACGACGTTGGAGACGATGTGCATGACGTGGCTGTAGCGCTCGACGATGAACTCTTCGGTCGGGCGGACGGTGCCGATCTTGGCGACGCGGCCCACATCGTTGCGGCCCAGGTCGAGCAGCATGAGGTGCTCGGCCAGTTCCTTTTCGTCCGAGAGCAGGTCGGCCTCGAGCGCGCGGTCCTCTTCCTCGTTGGCGCCGCGTTTGCGGGTACCGGCGATGGGGCGGATGGTGACCTCGCCCTCGCGCAGGCGCACGAGGATTTCGGGCGAGGCGCCGATGACCTGAAAGCCGCCGAAATTGAAGAAGAACATGAAGGGCGAGGGGTTGGTGCGGCGCAGTGAGCGGTAGAGCGCGAAGGGGGGCAGGGTGAAGGTTTGCGCCCACCGCTGGGAGGGCACGACCTGAAAGATGTCGCCCGCGCGGATGTAGTCCTTCGCCTTCTCGACGGCGGCCTTGTAGCCCTCGCGGGTGAAGTTGGAGACCGGCTCGGGGGTTTCATGCGCCGCCTCGAGCGCGCGGCTTTCGCCGGAGAGGCCGCGATCGAGGTCGCGCAGGGCATCCATCACCCGTTCGGCGGCCTGGGCATAGGCGGCGCGGGCCGACAGGCCAGAGGCGGTGAAGGCGGGGGAGACAAGCGTGACCTCGCCCTTCACGCCATCGAGCACGGCGACCACGGTGGGGCGCATCATCACCGCGTCGGGCAGGCCGAGGGTATCTTCGGGCACGTCGGGGAGGTGCTCGACGAGGCGGATCATGTCGTAGCCGAGGTAGCCGAAGAGGCCGGCGGCGGCGGAGGGCAGATCGTCGGGCAGGGTGATGCGGCATTCGGCCAGCAGGGCGCGCAGGCTGTCGAGCGGGGCGGCGGCCTCGGCCTCCCAGGCCTGCGGGTCGAAACGGGCCTGCCGGTTGATGCGGGCCTCCTGCCCATGGCACTGCCAGATCAGGTCGGGCTTCAGGCCGATGATGGAGTAGCGGCCGCGCACCTCGCCGCCGGTGACGCTTTCGAGCATGAAGCTGTCTTCGCGCGCGCCGGCGAGTTTGAGCATGAGCGACACAGGCGTGTCGAGGTCGGCGGCGAGGCGGGTGTAAACCACCTGGTTCTCGCCGGCCTCATAGCCCTTGGCGAAGCTCTCAAAGCTGGGTTCGATCGTGCTCATGGGGCGGTGTGTATCGCTTGTTGTGATTACTGCGTGGCGATCTGCGCGTGGACCTGCGACAGCGCGCCATTGTCGAACTCCACCCCGGCCTGCTGGGCCATCGCGCCCGCGAAGGCGGAGTAGAGATCGACCGAGAGCGACTGGGCGGCCTGCTGGGTGAGCAGCTGGGTGAGGAGGCCGACGCGCTCGTCCTCTGCGTCGGGGGCCTCCACCTTGGTCAGTTGCAGCAGGTAGACGTTGCCGAAGCCCTCGAGGATGGCGAGGCCGCCCTCTTCGAGTTCGAAGGCGGTGGTGATCAGCGCGGGGGGCGTGCCCTCGATGTGGGCCTCGCGGGTTTGCGCGTTGGCTTCGTCGACCGGGGCGGCGGAGGCGCTGAGGGCGGCACCGGCCTCGACCTGCGCCTGCAGATCGGCGGCCTGCACGCGCAGGCGCTTCTCGGTTTCCTGCGCTTCCCATCCGGCGAGCACCTTGCCGCGGACCTCGTCCAGCTCTTGCAGGCGCGGCTCCAGAATTTCATCGAGGCGCATGGCGAAGATGCCGCCGTCCTCGAGCCGGATCACGGTGGGGAAGTCATCTTGCGTGAGGGTAAGGGCGGCGTCGCGGAAGGCGTTGTAGCCTGCGATCATCTCGCCGGAGGCTTCCCACCAGTCGATCTGGTCGACGACCAGCTCGGTCTCTTCGGCCAGTTCTTCGAGCGTGGCGCCCTCGGCGAGCCGGTCTTCGACATCGATCTCCATGTCGGAGATCACCCGGCGGGCGCGCTCCTGTGCCAGTTCCTCGACGAGGTCCGCGCGGGCCTCCTCCAGCGGGATGTTCACTGCCGAGAGGATGCCGTTCATCCGGAAGAGGGCCGGGCCGAGATCGGTTTCGAAGGGGCCCGCGACGCCCGGCTCGGTGAGGGCGAACACGGCCTCGCCAGCGGCGCCGGGCAGGTCGGATTGGGTCAGCTCGCCAAGGTCGACATCTTCCAGCGTCAGGCCGCGGGCCTCGACGATGGACTGGAAGGTTGCGGAGCCGTCATCAAGCTGTGCCTTGGCCTCGGCGGCGGCCTCCTCGGTGGGAAAGATCAGCCGTTCGACAAGGCGGCGCTCCGGCTGCTGGAACTCGGCGGCGCGGCTCTCGTAGAGGCGGGCGATGGCGTCTTCGTCGATTTCGACGGTTTCCACCAGCATCTCGGGCAGCACCCATGCGTAGGTGATGCGCTTCATCTGGGGCAGGGTGAAATCGGGCGTGTTGGCCTGATAATAGGCGGTCAGCTCCTCTTCGGAAGGCTCGGGCAGCGGCTCGGCCAGCTGATCGGTGCCGAAGGTCGCCCAGCGGAAGCTGCGGCGCTCGCCGAAGTAGGTCATCAGCGTGTCGATCTGGACCTTGGGGGCGGGCACGCCGCCCACGACGGCGCCTTGCAGGATGGTGCGGGCGGTGTCCTTGCGCACGCCGGTCTCGAACTCGGCGACCGACATGCCGCGGTTGCGCAGGACGCCCTGGTAGGCGGCGCGGTCGAAATTGCCGTCGATCCCTTGGAACGCCTGCGCGGAGACGACCTGCTCGCGCACCCGCTCGTCGCCCACGGAGAGGCCCATGTTGGTGGCGGCATTGTCGAGCGCGGCGCGGTTGGTGAGCCGGGTGCGAACGCGGGCGAGGATGCCCGCCTGCTCAGCGTCGGAGATCGACAGCTGGCGGCCGGTGTCGCGCTCTTCGGCGGCGATTTCGGAGACCAGTTCGCGGTAATACTCGTTCACCGGCACCGGCTCGTCGCCGACGGTGCCGACGGCGCTGATGGAGCTGCCGAAACTGGTGATGCCGAAGCCGGTGAGACCGAGGATCAGGAGGCCCATGAGGACCCAGATCACGATGTTGCCCAGCTTCTTGCCCGCGCTCTGTGCCATTGCTCCGCCCGTTTGCTTTGTATGCAGTTGGCGTTTGTTATCCGGGCCTCGGGCGGGGGGCAAGGGTTGGGGCGGTCAGGGGGCCTTGAATTATGCGAGATTGAAGCTGGTTAGCCTATTGGCGAGCTGGCCGATGGCGGGGGCGTCGAGATTGGCGAAGGCGACCCGGAGGGCGCGAGCACCCACGGCATCGCCCGTGGGCGAGAAGAAGGTGCCGGGCAGGGCCAGCACCCCGGCCTCGCGCACCAGCGCCTTGGCGACTGTGGTGGCATCGGCCTCCATCGGGTGCTCGATCCACGCGAAGAAGCCGCCGAGGCCCGCCAGCCGCCAGCCGGCATCGGCCAGAGCGGGGGCGGCATCACGCATGGCAGCCTGACGGGCGAGCACCTCGTCGCGCTGGGAGGCGACCCATTGGCCGAGGTTCTGCAGGCCCCAGAGCGCGGCCTTCTGGCCCAGCGGGGTGGGGCAGATGGTGACGGTGTCGATGAACTTCTCGATCTCTGCCAGACGGGCGGGCGAGGTGGCCACGGCACCGACGCGGTGGCCCATCAGGCGGAAGCTCTTGGAGAAGGAGTAGATGTGGATGAGCGTGTCATCCCAGTCCGGATCGGTGAAGAGCCCGTGCGGCGCGCCGGTAGTGGCGGTGAAATCGCGGTAGGTTTCATCGACGATGAGGGCGAGGCCGCGGGCGCGGGCGAGGTCGCGGAAGGCGGCGAGCAGCGCGGGCGGATACTCGGCCCCGGTGGGGTTGTTGGGCGTGACCAGCACGATGGCGCGGGTGCGATCGGTGATGAGAGAGGCGGCCTCATCGGGGTCGGGCAGGAGCGTGGCGGCGTCACAAGGCAGCGGCACTGTGCCGATGTGGGCCATGTCGAGCCACATTTTATGGTTGAAATACCATGGCGTTGGCAGGATCACCTCATCCCCCGGCCCGGCCAGAGAGGCGAGCACGGCGCAGAAAGCGTGGTTGGCGCCGGAGGTGATGGCGACCTGCGCCGCGCTCACGCTGCCGCCGTAGGTGGTGGAGATATTGGCGGCCAGTTCCTCGCGCAGCGGCCCCAGCCCCAGCACGGCGCCGTAGTGGTGAGCGCTGTCATCGTTCAGCGCGGCCTCGGCGATGACGCGGCGCAGCGCCTCGGGCGGCGGGTCGGCGGGCGCGGCCTGGCCTGCGTCGATCAGCGGGCGCTCGGGCGGGAAGCTGAGGCCGGAAAGCCAGCTCTTGGCCTCCACCACGGGGGAGGCGAAGGTGCGGGCGGTGGGGGGCTGCGGCGGAAGCGGCGCCACCTCAGTCCTTGCCCCGGTAGGGCTCGACGTATTGCAGCGCCATGTCCCAGGGGAAGAAGATCCAGGTATCCTGGCTGACGCCGGTGATGAAGGTGTTCACCATCGGCTCGCCCTGCGGCTTGGCGTAGACGGTGGCGAAATGGGCGTTGGGGTAGAGCTCGCGCACCAGTTCGAGGGTTTTGCCGGTGTCGACGAGGTCATCGACGACGAGGATGCCGGTGCCGTCGCCCATCATCTCGGCGTCGGGGCTCTTGAGCACCTGAGCCTCACTGCGCTGGTCGGCCTTGCCGCCGCCGGAGTGGTAGCTTTTGACCGAGATCGTATCGACGGTGCGGATATCGAGCTCGCGGGCGACGATCATTGCCGGGGCCATGCCGCCGCGGGTGATGGCGACCACGGCCTTCCACGCGCCGTCATCGGGGCCTTTGCCATCGAGCCGCCACGCCAGCGCGCGGCTGTCGCGGTGGATCTGGTCCCAGGACACGTGAAAGCCTTTTTCGTGGGGCAGGCGGTCTGACATGGTTCGTCCTCGTGCAGCGTTTTGCCTCTCATATCCCCGTGAGCGCCCTGCCGTCGAGAGGAACCGGGCTGTTATGCGCGGGTTTTGCGGCGTAAAAGGCCGGAACGTCAGGGCCGGTGGCCCGGAGGGGATGCGATATGGCGAAGGAAAACCGCAGCTTTGCGGTGATCGGGCTGGGCGCCTTCGGGGGCACGGTCGCGACGGAGCTGGCGCGCTTTGGCAATCAGGTGATCGGGGTGGATATCGACGAGCTGCGGGTGGCGCGGCTGGCCGATGAGCTGACCTCGACGGTGATCCTCGACACGACCGACGAGCAGGGGCTGCGGGAGGCGGGAATCGACCGCTACGATGTGGCGCTGGTCTCGATTGGCGAGAACATCGAGGCGAGCATCCTGACGACGATGAACCTGAAGATGCTGGGCGTCGGGACCATCTGGGTGAAGGCGGCGAACCGGACCCATCACCGGATTCTGAGCAAGCTGGGCGCCGACCGGGTGATCCTGCCGGAGCAGGACATGGGCCAGCGGGTGAGCCAGATGCTGAACAACCCGGTGGTCGAGGATTACGCCAGCCTCCGCAACGGCTACTCGGTGGTGAACATTCACCTGCCCGAGCGGCTGGATGGCACCCAGCTGAACGCGCTGCGCCGGATCGCGGGTGAGGATCTGCGGTTTCTGGGGCTGATGCGGGGCACAGCCTTTCATTCGTGCAACGACAATGCGCTCACCGTGCAGGCCGATGACCGGCTGATCGTGTTGGGCAAGCGCGCCGATCTGCGCGCCTTTGGCGACGCGCTTTGAGCCGACGGGTCCGCCGCCACGCCAAGAGCCTTGCCCGCTGGCTCGCAGACCTCCCCGCGCCGCTGATCCTCGCGGGGGGCTATGCGGCCTTCATCGTGCTGGGGGCAGTTCTGTTCCGCCTGCCGTTCACTAGCCATGTGCCGGTGGGGTGGAGCGACGCGCTCTTCACTGCCACCTCGGCCGTGACGGTGACGGGGCTGGCTGTGTTTGACGTGGGCGCGGTGCTGACCTTCTGGGGCGAGCTGCTGCTGGCGGTGCTGATCCAGGTCGGCGGGCTGGGGCTGATGGTGTTTGCGGTGCTGCTCTTCTCGGCGCTGGGGCTGCCGGTGGGGCTGACGCAGACGACCTATCTGCGCGAAGACCTTGGCCAGTCGTCGCTGGCGCGGCTGGGGCTGCTGGTGGCGACGATCTTCAAGGTGGTGCTGGGCTGCGAGGTGGCGGGGGCGCTGTTCTTGTGCCTGACCTTCATCCCCGAGCAGGGTTTCTGGCCCGGGCTGTGGATGGCGATTTTCCATTCGGTTTCCGCCTTCAACAACGCGGGGTTCTCGACCATCGGGGCGGGGCTGGTGCCCTTTGCGACCGATCCGGTGATCAACATCGTGATTCCGGCGCTCTTTATCACCGGGGGCATCGGCTACGTGGTGCTCGATGACATCGGGCGCCGGCCCGGGTGGCGCTACTACACGCTGCACACCAAGATCATGCTGATCGGGACGGCGGTGCTGATCGTCTGGTCGATGGCCACCTTCGCGGTGCTGGAGTGGACCAACCCGCGCACGCTGGGCGCGCTCGGCTCGGACACGGCGCGGCTGGCGGTGAGCTGGTTTCAGGCGGTGACGCCGCGCACCGCCGGGTTCAACACAACCGATATCGGCGGGCTCCACGACTCGACGGCGCTGATGTTCATCTCGCTCATGCTGATCGGCGGCGGCCCGGCCTCGACGGCGGGGGGCATCAAGGTGACGACCTTCGTGGTGATGCTGCTGGCGACGGCGGCGTTTTTCCGGCGGCAGACGCAGCTCCACGCCTTTGGCCGCTCGATCGGGCTGGAGCAGGTGTTGAAGGTGATGGCGCTGACCGCGATCAGCATTCTGACGATCTTCGTGGCGACCTTTCTGATGGTTGCCAGCCATGACGGGCATTTCCTCGATATCGCCTTCGAGGTGGCCTCGGCCTTTGGCACCGTGGGGCTGAGCCGGGGCTATACCGGCGAGTTGACGGAGTTTGGCCGGGTGGTTTGCGAGGTGGTCATGTTCCTCGGGCGGGTGGGGCCGCTGACGCTGGGGTATTTTCTGGCCACGCGGTCCGTGCCGCGGGTGCGGTATCCGGAGGGGCAGATACATTTGGGGTAGGGGTGGTGGGGTGAACCCATCCATCGGCGCTAGGGTGACACCGAGAGGCGGAAAGCGACGCCCCGGGCCACGGCGCGGTTGAACACGCGCTCGGTCTCGTCGAGGAGCTCGGCGGTGTGTGCGGCCATCTGCGGCCATTCGGTGAAGAGCCCGGGCTGGTCGCGCAGGGCGGCACGGATGGCGGCGCAGATCTGGAGCATCGCCTCGGGCGGAAACCACGGGCTGTCACGCTCGGGGACATAGGGGCGGCGCATACTCTCGGGCATGGCTGCCGTCATGTCATGAAACTCGGCCTCCGACATGCCGACATAGGCCTCAATCGGGGCGAGGCCCGCGTCGATCAGGATGTCGGAGTAGGGCGTGCCGTAGAACATGGCGAGATCGATGTAATCGTCGCCCATGACCGCGGGGTCATCGGGGGCGAAGACGGGCCAGATCTCGGGCATGAGGCGGGCCTAGCCGTCCTTGCGCTTGGTGACCACGTCGATATCGGGGGCGTCGACCGCCTTCATGCCGACGGCGTGGTAGCCTGCGTCGACGTGGTGGATCTCGCCGGTCACGCCGGAGCCGAGATCGGAGAGCAGGTAGAGCGCGGATTTGCCGACATCGTCGATGGTCACGTTGCGGCGCAGCGGCGAGTTCAGCTCGTTCCATTTGAGGATGTAGCGGAAATCGCCGATGCCGGAAGCGGCCAGTGTCTTGATCGGGCCGGCGGAAATGCCGTTGACGCGGATGCCGTCCTTGCCGAGATCCTCGGCCAGATAGCGCACGGAGGCCTCGAGCGCGGCCTTGGCCACGCCCATCACGTTGTAATGCGGCATGACCTTTTCGGCGCCGTAGTAGGTGAGGGTGAGGCAGGAGCCGCCGTTCTTCATCAGCTTCTCGGCCCGCGCGGTGCAGGCGGTGAAGGAATAGACGGAGATTTCCATCGACATGCGGAAGTTCTCGACCGAGGTGTCGACATAGCGACCGCGCAGCTCGTTCTTGTCGGAGTAGCCGATGGCGTGAACGTAAAAGTCGAGGCCGCCCCACTCTTTTTCGATCTGGGCGAAGGCGGCGTCGACGCTCTCGGTGTTGCTCACATCGCAATCGGCCATGAGGGTGCAGCCGAGTTGCTCGGCCAGGGGGGTGACGCGCTTTTTGAAGGCATCGCCCTGATAGGTCAGCGCCAGTTCGGCGCCTGCATCGGCGAGCGCCTTGGCCACGCCCCAGGCGATGGATTTGTCATTGGCGAGCCCCATGATCAGCCCACGCTTGCCTGCCATCAGTTGTGATGTCATCGACCCCTCCGTCGCTTTCTGCATGATCCCTTTAGGGCAAGCCGGGGCGAGGTTGCAAGCGCTGGCGCAACAGGGCAAGACTGTGCGCGAAACATGCAACTGCGAGCGGCATGTCGACGATAGGACAGTGAATCTGTCCAAACGGACAGGTTGTGGAGCATCAACCCGAGGCGTACTCCGCACGGGATCAGGAACGGCAGGCAATGGCAGAACGCAGTGGACTCTTTGCAGGGGACGACCCCTTTGCGATCGCGCGGGCGTGGCTGGCGGAGGCGGAGGGGAGCGAAGTCAACGACCCCAACGCCATTGCGCTCTCGACCGTGGACGCGGAGGGATTGCCCAATGCCCGCATGGTTTTGCTGAAAGAAGTCGAAGATCACGGCTTTCTCTTTTATACCAACTGGGGTAGCGCTAAGGCACGAGAGATTGACGTTAACGGAAAGGCGGCCTTTGTCTGGCATGCCAAGTCCCTGCGGCGGCAGATCCGCGTCAGGGGCGTGACTGAGCGGGAAGACGGCCAGAAGGCCGATGCGTATTTTGCCTCCCGGTCTCTCAAATCCAGGTTGGGCGCCTGGGCCTCGCGGCAAAGCACGCCCCTGTCATCGCGTGCGACGCTCATTGCCGAGGTCGCGAAGGTGACAGCACAGCACGGGAAGAATCCCGAACGTCCTCCGTTCTGGGGCGGAATTCGTATCTTGCCACTCGAGATCGAATTCTGGGCGGATGGGGCGTTCAGGCTTCACGATCGTTTCCGGTGGACGCGTTCCGACGTGACCGATCGTGATTGGCAGGTACAGCGCCTCTATCCGTAACACTCGCGGATCGGCAGGCACTGTTTAAGCGGTAGGGGAATGCCCTTGTTAGTCGGGGCAGAGCGTCTGGCGGGCCAATGGCTCGGCATGCGCCATGAGGACAAAATTGAACCGGAATGGAAGAAGAAGAACACACAGCGGAAAAGCGGATCAGAGGACGTGTGAAGTGGTTTGATCCGGCCAAGGGCTTTGGCTTTGTCATCGCCGACGAAGGCGGCCCGGATATTCTGCTTCATGCGAATGTGCTGCGCAATTTCGGCCAGAGCTCCGTTGCGGACGGCGCCGGGATCGAGATCAGCGTGCAGGACACCAATCGCGGCCAGCAGGCGGTGGAGGTGTTCACCATCGATCCGCCCGAGCCGGGCGATGCCCCGCCGCTGGACGATGTGGCCGCGCTCGACCCAGACGAGCTTGCCGCGCTGCCGATGGAACCTGCACGGGTGAAGTGGTTCGACAAGGGCAAGGGCTTTGGCTTTGCCAATGTCTTCCGCCACCCGGAGGACATTTTCGTTCACATTGAAGTGCTTCGGCGCTCCGGCCTTGCAGACCTGCAACCGGGCGAGGCAATCTGCCTGAAGGTCGTCGAAGGGCGACGCGGACGGATGGCAACGCAGGTGCTTTCATGGGAATCGGCGCTCAAGGAAAAGAAGGACTGAGGGCATGGCGCGCGCGGCCTGAGCGGCGGCGTTCCATGCCCGGTCTGATTGTGGCGGCGGTTCTGGCGCTCACCCCTGCGACGCTTGCGGCGCAGGAGGGCGGGGCGCTTGACCTTGATGGCGCCCGAGAGACGGCGCCCTTTGCCGCCATGCCCGATGGGTCCGGGGCGGCGCTTGTGCCCGGGGTAGAGGGCTGCGAGCCCGGCGAGGTGCGGCTGCGCTGGGAGGGCGGGCAGGCCCGCTTCTCGGTGGAGATTGCCGATGATTCCGAGGAGCGCGCGCAGGGGCTGATGCACCGCGAGAGCATGGCCCGCTCGGCGGGGATGCTCTTTGTCTACCCGAGGGCGGGGCGCGTGAGCTTCTGGATGCGCAACACGCTCATTCCGCTCGACATGATCTTCCTAGATTCGCAGGGCGTGGTGCAAAAGGTCCACTCCAACGCGGTGCCCCATGACGAGACACCGATTCCCGGTGGTGACGGCATCCTTGCGGTGCTGGAGATCAACGGCGGGCTGGCGAAGGCTTTCGGCATCGGGCCGGGCGCGCAGATGCTGCATCCGGCCTTTGGCACAGGCGCCGCGTGGCCCTGTGGCGGCGAGGGCAGCTAGGGCCTTTCCTTTGGTCGCGGCACAGGCTAAACCGCGCCTCGTCGGGGCGTAGCGCAGCCTGGTAGCGCATCTGTTTTGGGAACAGAGGGTCGGGAGTTCGAATCTCTCCGCCCCGACCACCACCTCCACCACAAGATATGGGCCGCCTCACGCGGGCAAACCCCGGTTGGGGCCGCTCTGCCGGGCCGGGATTCGGGCCGGGGAGGGGCAAAAACTGCGAAAGCGGATTTGCGGATACCACTACATCTAGTGTCTCAGCTTCGCCCAAATCTTGGGCAGGGGGCCGGAAAAGGGCTGGGCGGGGCCTTGCCACTGTGGCGGGGATGCACTGGTAGGCCGGGGGGCGGGCAGGGGGCGGTGCGGGGTGCCTGGCTGTGGAGAAGCGTGGGGACAGGCGGCGTGTCGGCTGACATGATCGGGGCAAAAACCACCATATTTCGTATGACTTGGCGCGCGCCTCTACATCTTGTGGTGAACCTCTACGGGGTGTGAGTGAATCACGCGGCTGTGAGGGGATTCTGCGGATGGCCGATCCGTCAACAGAAAAGATTGCGGGATAGGTCGGATTTTAGCGTTGACGCTTCGCACCCCGATCGGGTTTCTTGTGGGGGCCGACTGAGCCGCCACAAGATGTTGGGGCACGGGCGAGGTGGCAGGGGGCATACCGGGGCGACCCGGATACCGGGGACACATGGGGCGCAGCGGCGCCTCCCGGCCTTCTGCCACTCGACCAAACCACACGCGGCCTCCCGGGCAACCGGAGGCAGGCGGGACGGTCGCAAGAGGGACGGTCACGAGACCATATCAGCCGAGAGGTAGGCCGCGCACAGCCTGCCACGACCGAGCGTCTGCGTTCGGCGGTGAGCCTCCTGCGCCCCATCGGCAGGGTAAATGAGCGTGGCCGAGCCGCGCCGGGACGCAACAGACAGGTGCCGCCAAAACAAGGCGCCAAATGTAGAAGAGGCATGTGACCATGAAGATTGAACGGAAGTTCACCACGTCCAAAGGCGCAGCGTACGGCGGGCTGGAGTTTACCACCACCACGTCTGAAATCCGCAACCCTGACGGCTCTGTCGTTTTCAAGCTCGACAACCTCGAAGTGCCCAGCTCCTGGAGCCAGGTGGCCTCGGATGTGATCGCGCAGAAGTACTTCCGTAAAGCCGGTGTGCCCGCCCGCCTCAAGAAGGTGAAGGAAAAGGGCGTGCCGGAGTTCCTGTGGCGCTCGGTGCCCGATGAGGCCGCGCTGAAAGAGCTGCCCGAAGACGAGCGCACCGGCGGCGAGACCTCGGCCAAGCAGGTGTTCGACCGTCTGGCCGGCGCATGGGCCTACTGGGGCTGGAAGGGCGGCTACTTTACTACCGAGGCCGACGCCAAGGCCTATTACGACGAGATGCGCCACATGCTGGCGACCCAGCGCGCCGCGCCGAACTCGCCGCAGTGGTTCAACACCGGCCTGCACTGGGCCTATGGCATCGACGGCCCGGCGCAGGGCCACCACTACGTGGATTACAAGTCGGGCAAGCTGACCAAGTCCAAGTCTTCCTACGAGCACCCGCAGCCGCACGCCTGCTTCATCCAGTCGGTCAGCGATGACCTTGTGAACGATGGCGGCATCATGGATCTCTGGGTCCGTGAGGCGCGGCTCTTCAAATACGGCTCTGGCACCGGCACGAACTTTTCCTCCCTGCGTGCCGAGGGCGAGGCTCTGTCGGGCGGGGGCAAGTCCTCCGGCCTGATGGGGTTCCTCAAGATTGGCGATCGCGCTGCCGGTGCGATCAAGTCGGGCGGCACCACCCGCCGGGCGGCGAAGATGGTGATCGTGGACGCCGACCACCCGGACATTCAGGAATACGTCAACTGGAAGGTGAAGGAAGAGCAGAAGGTGGCGAGCCTCGTCGCCGGCTCCAAGATGCACGAGGAGAAGCTGAACGCGATCTTCTCCGCGATCCGCGCCTTCGACGGCTCCGAGGATGGCGCCTATGACCCGAACGCGAACGACGCGCTGAAGGGCGCGGTGAAGGACGCCAAGAAGGCGCGTATTCCCGAGACCTACATCAAGCGCGTGCTGGATTACGCGCGGCAGGGCTACGCCTCGATCGAGTTTCCGACCTATGACACCGATTGGGACTCTGAGGCCTATGCGACCGTCTCCGGCCAGAACTCCAACAACTCGGTTCGCGTCACCGATGCCTTCCTGAAGGCGGTGAAGGACGACCTGCCGTGGGAGCTGGTGAACCGGACCGATGGCAAGGTGTCGAAGACCATCTCGGCCCGCGAGCTTTGGGAAGACATCGGCCACGCCGCATGGGCCTGCGCCGACCCGGGCATCCAGTATCATGACACCGTGAACGCATGGCACACCTGCCCGGAAGATGGCGCGATCCGGGGCTCGAACCCCTGCTCGGAATACATGTTCCTCGACGACACGGCCTGTAACCTGGCCTCGATGAACCTGCTGACCTTCCTGAAGGACGGCAAGTTTCAGGCCGAGGACTATGTGCACGCCACGCGGCTCTGGACCGTGACGCTGGAGATCAGCGTGATGATGGCGCAGTTCCCCTCCAAGGAGATCGCGCAGCGCAGCTACGACTTCCGCACGCTGGGGCTGGGCTACGCCAACATCGGCGGCCTGCTGATGAACCTCGGCCTCGGCTACGACAGCCGCGAGGGCCGGGCGCTGGGTGGCGCGCTGACCGCGATCATGACCGGCATCTCCTATGCCACCTCTGCCGAGATGGCCGGTGAGCTGGGCGCCTTCCCCGGTTATGCCAAGAACGCCGAGCACATGCTCCGCGTGATCCGCAACCACCGCCGCGCGGCCCATGGCGAGACCAAGGGCTACGAGGTGATGAATGTGAACCCGGTTGCGCTGGACCACGCCGGTTGCCCCGATAGCGACCTCGTGGCGCTGGCCAAGGAAGCTTGGGACGAGGCGCTGAGCCTCGGCGAGAAGAACGGCTACCGCAACGCGCAGGTTTCGGTGATTGCCCCGACCGGCACCATCGGCCTTGTGATGGACTGCGACACCACCGGCATCGAGCCCGACTTCGCTCTGGTGAAGTTCAAGAAGCTCGCGGGTGGCGGCTACTTCAAGATCATCAACCGCTCGGTTCCGGCGGCGCTGAAGAAGCTGGGCTACGGCGAGGCGCAGATCGGTGAGATCATCGCCTACGCGGTGGGCCACGGCTCCCTTGGCAATGCGCCCGGCATCAACCACACCGCGCTGGTGGGCCACGGCTTTGGGCAGGCGGAGATCGACAAGGTCGAAAAGGCGCTGGCCTCGGCCTTCGACATCCGTTTCGTCTTCAACCAGTGGACGCTGGGCGAAGAGTTCTGCACCGAGGTTCTGGGCATCCCGGCCGAAAAGCTGAACGACCCGGGCTTTGACCTGCTCTCCTCTCTGGGCTTCACCAAGGCGCAGATCGAGGCGGCCAACGACCACGTTTGCGGGACGATGACGCTGGAGGGTGCACCGCACCTGAAGGAAGAGCATCTGAACGTCTTCGATTGCGCCAACCCCTGCGGCAAGAAGGGCAAGCGGTTCCTCTCGGTGAATTCGCACATCGACATGATGGCCGCCGCCCAGAGCTTTATCTCAGGCGCGATTTCGAAAACCATTAACATGCCGAACGACGCCACCATCGAGGATTGCCAGGCCGCCTACGAGCGCAGCTGGCAGATGGGGATCAAGGCGAACGCGCTCTATCGCGACGGCTCCAAGCTCTCGCAGCCTCTCGCGGCTGCGCTGGTGGAGGATGACGAGGAGGCGCAGGAGGTGCTGGAAAGCGGCGCGCCCTCCGAGAAGGCCGTGGTTCTGGCCGAGAAGATCATCGAGAAGGTGGTGGTCAAAGAGGTCGTGCGCGCGGCCCGGACCAAGCTGCCGCACCGCCGCAAGGGATATACCCAGAAGGCGGTTGTGGGTGGGCACAAGGTGTACCTGCGCACCGGCGAGTATGAAGATGGCAAGCTCGGCGAGCTCTTCATCGACATGCACAAGGAAGGCGCTGGCTTCCGGGCGATGATGAACAACTTCGCCATCGCGGTGTCGGTTGGCCTGCAATACGGGGTGCCGCTGGAGGAGTTCGTGGACGCCTTCACCTTCACCAAGTTCGAGCCGGCCGGGATGGTGCAGGGGAACGACAGCATCAAGAATGCGACCTCGATCCTCGATTACATCTTCCGCGAGCTGGCGGTGAGCTACCTCGACCGGACGGATCTGGCCCATGTGAAGCCGGAAGGCGCGGCCTTTGACGATTTGGGCCGGGGCGAGGAAGAGGGGGTTTCCAACGTGTCGCCGGTGAGCGAGAGCGCGGCGTCCAAGTCCTTGGAAGTGCTGAAGCAAATCTCCTCCTCGGGTTATCTCCGCAAGCGGCTGCCCTCCGATCTGGTGGTGCTGCAAGGCGGGCTGGGCGGCGATGTTGCCGGGGCCGTGGCGCTGGATGCGAGCGTGGATCCGGCGGTGGCGCTGGAAACGCTGGTGCCGGAAGTTGCGAGCGTTTCCAACGGGTTGGATGCTCGGGCGAAGGCCAAGATGCAGGGTTACGAGGGCGAGGCCTGCGGGGAGTGCGGCAACTACACGCTGGTCCGCAACGGCACCTGCATGAAGTGCA
The DNA here is from genome assembly GCF_019801175.1 of Vannielia litorea. Classification (NCBI taxonomy): domain Bacteria; kingdom Pseudomonadati; phylum Pseudomonadota; class Alphaproteobacteria; order Rhodobacterales; family Paracoccaceae; genus Vannielia; species Vannielia litorea. Next base: position 1,754,145 of record NZ_JAHVJR010000001.1, on the reverse strand, counting down.
ACACCTGCGGCGGCACCTCCGGGTGCAGCTGAGCAGGGTAAGGTATAACCCACTGATTTCGGGTTAAAAAATTCCGGGGCGGGTGCGCTCGCCCCTGGCGCAGTTCAGGCCGCAGGCAAATAAACCGGGCGGTAACAACGATGAGCCTGAACGGCGAAACTGGGGGGCCTCGGCCCCCCTTTTTCTTTGCGATTTCAGGACGGTAAGGCGGCGACCGGGACTTCGGGAGGGGTTTTGCAAAAATGCAAGACCAATGGGGTGGTTTGGGCGTTAACCGTTATTTCGTGGGATGCACAAGCGATGCACATTCCATGCATACGACAAAAATGCAAAACGCCGAGAGGTTAAGGCCCCGCGCGGGCGGATCGGCTTAGCGCTGTAGCAAGGGGGCGACGAGGGCGGCGATGCGGGCGGAGCCCTTGGGGGAGGGATGGGTCCGGTCGGCGGCGAAGAGCGAGAGGTCGGCGGGGCTGAAGACATCGTCCATGTCGACGAGCGAGACGCCCGCGTCGCGGGCGGCCATGCGGCCAAGGCGGGATTCCAGCTCGCGGTAGGGGGCGACGCAGGCGGTGCCGGCGAAGCGGGGCGAGGTGTAGTAATCGGCCCAGACAACGCGGGAGCCGCGCTGCCGGAGGGAGGCCACGAGAGCCGGGATCGCGCCGCGACGGCCATCGGTGGAGATCAGCCGCTCGAGCACAGGGCCGCAACGGGTGCAATCGCAACTGGCGCTGATGTCATTGGCCCCGCCGTTCAGCACGACCCAAGGGGCGCTGACACCGCTGAGCTGGGTGGGGATGTTGAGCGACCCGCTGCCGCCGGCGACACGGGCGAGGGGCAGGGAGACATCGCCCACGGGCTCCCCGAGACGGGCCTGCAAGGCGCGGGCGACGGAAGCGCCGCTGCCGCGGTTCCAGGCCATGACGGAGTCGCCCGCGACGACGATGCGGGCGTTGTCAGGCACGCCGGGGGCGCAGGCGGCGAGGAGGAGAAGCGGGAGGAGGAGCCAGCGGGTCATGCTGGGGGAGGTAGGGTTGTGGGGGGAGGGGGCAAGGTTGGGGGGGCGGGGTGGGGATTCTGCGCAAATGCTCACGCAGAGCGTTAGTAAAGCCGCGGGAACTGTGAATTTGATAGGATAGGCGTGTTGCACATCCTATGTGTATGCAGATTTGCAGAGTTAGGGGCCAACCAGATATTTTGGAGTTCCTGAGTTGCTAGAAAAAGAACCTAAGGACTGCCTCGTATATGGGCCTTAACCGGCTAAAAAAAGTGGCAGCAGCGCTTGGTGCCGTTAATAAGTTGACGACTACACCCGTTCCAATCGCTGCAACAACGCTGCTAGAAACGAACACGATGCTGCTAAGTGCGCGCCTAAGCCGAGAAAACCGCTTGTGGTCATTAGCGGCTGAACTTTGTGCGTCGGAAATTTGATCTATCGCATTGTCGAGCATTTCTATCGTGTTGTCATCCAACGTCGCACGTGCATCCGCTGAGTGAAATTCAGATTTAAATCTATTTGCCAGCTCATTAACTACCTCTAAATCATCCTCCGTCACGATCGGGGCTGGTGGAGGGGGGCGCTGGGCGCCTGTTGTTGGATCCAGTTGTATTGGTTGTAAATACGGCCGAACTTGTTCAACCCGTTCCATTAGGTTCATTGCTCCTCGATAGACTGTTTTGTTCCAGGAATCAGCTGCAAAGCTATCAATCATACAGTCCTCTAGTATGACCTTCGCATCCTCGAGCGCATACCAAGTAACGGGTTCTGTTGACAGTGAAGAAGATAGCACCTCCAAGCAATGACCAAGCGCACGCGGCAACTGAAAGGCGGTGCTGTCAGAGCACATACGGCACATCGCAGCGGTAGAGGTCTTGAGCGCCAAAAGTCTTGTTTCCAGTTCTGCAGGATCCCAGAGCTCAGGCCGTAATCCTGACGGAGCGTCCTTGATTGCAATCTTCCCATTTCGGGACACCGCTTCCATAGGGTTTGAGCTGCCAATTCGAGCTTTTAGCTTTTCAAGGTTCGGCAGAGCCATTCGATCATTTATTGCATAGAGTAATTTTTGAAAATCTGGATGCCCCTGCGTTCCGTCCCAGCGACGAAGATCAACATACTGGGTCTCCGAAAACCCATATGGGATCTCGCAGTCCTCCACCTTGGCATGAACTAGTTTCTTCTTAGATTGCGCAATTGATGCTTCCTCCACAACCGCCAAAGAGTCGACGCTCTGAGGTGTCCAAAAAGTCAGCACGACGCTTGCGTCGTTCAAATTCTTCTTGATCTCGCTTCGCCATTCGGCACCGGCCTGAATATCTTGATCCCACCACAAGCTGAGGCCATTGCCTTCTATAGAAGTCTTGATGCTACGAACTAGGGCGCGATCCTTGCTCGAGTATGATACGAAGGTGAACTTTCCATCGGCTGCTCCGTTGGCGCTATGGACGCTGGAACCTTCAGCTTCAGAACTTGATTGCCTAGGATGAGAGGTCGGTTCGCTATTTCTCTTAGCTTGTTCTCTCGCTCGCCACTCGGCCTCGGTGAGAAGCAATTCTTCCGGTTCGAAGGTTGTCGCGTCAGTTGGTTCGATCAATGGCCGGGGTTCAGCGTACGCAAGATTCTTCGCGACTCCGTGTGCAATGAAATTCACTGCATCATAACGGGTGATGTCCTGTTCTCCCAGAAACAGCGCTGCGGCACTTTCGCGTTCTGCAAAAATTGCCACTAGGATATTGGCGCCAGTTACCTCAGATCGACCAGAGGATTGAACGTGGATGGCTGCTCTCTGTACCACCCTTTGAAATGCCGAGTTGGGAACGCTTTCCGCGTCTGGCTCCAATGGGATAAGCGGAGAGCCTTCGTCTTCGAGATACTCCAGTATAGCACTCTTTAGTTCTTCCAAATCAGCGTTGCAGGCCAAGAGGAGTTTTCGAGCATCGGGTTCATCGATAAGAGCAAGTAATAGGTGCTCAAGTCCAGAGTAGGCATGCCCACGATACTGTGCGGTGCTCAAGGCCGCGTGAATGGACGTCTCAAGGGTTCTCGTAAAGCTCGGCATGGATAGGTCTTTTGGAGATATTGATCAATTTCGGAGGATCGTACCATAGAGCGAGTTTACTACAACTTTAGTCTGTCACTCCCGATTGGCCCGCCCAATCTCGAGATCACGATCTCGTTCGCCACCAAGGCAATCGGTTCGTTTGGAGTGGTGGTCGTGAGCGGGGAAAGGCAAAAAATCACAGGAGTTTACACATCCTGCCATCGAGCGAGGCTCAGTCGACGCTATATCTTACACTGGTGCCTTGGTGTTACTATTCGTTACATTTGGCATCCAGCGAAACATTTCACCGATGCAGGCTCGTTTCCTCTCGGCATATTATGCGAGTTTTATCGGCGCGCATGCGCCTGAGGTACCACATCGTAGGAGCCCGACGTTGGGTGGCGGTATACATCGTGCTCTACGGTGCTGTTGCTAATTCACCCTACAGCGTCGACGTATCCTCAAGCGGGTTGCTGCCTGCCGTCAGGGCTTCGCTTGGTTCGGGGGCGGGCATGTCGGCCGGGTCGACCCAGGAGCCGGACTGGCTTTGGGGCAGGACGATCACCCGGGTTCCGTTGGGCGTATTCGCCGCAAGGTGCATGGCGTCCTGGTTGAACATGCGGATACAGCCGGAGGAGGCCTGCATGCCGATGGATTTGGGCTCTGAGGTGCCGTGGATGCGGTAGAGCGTGTCCTTGCCGTTCCGGTAGAGGTAGAGGGCGCGGGCGCCGAGGGGGTTGTCGAGGCCGCCGGGCTTTCCGTTCTTGATCGGGCCGTAGAGCTCGGGGTCGCGGCGGACCATGTTGGCGGTGGGCGTCCAGTAGGGCCAGTCGCGCTGGTAGGAGACGACGGCGTTTCCGGAGAAGCCGCGTCCGGCGCGGGCGACGCCGACGACGTAGCGCATGGCGCGGCCATTCCCCAGCAGCTGGTAGAGCCGCTTGGCGCCGGGATCGACGATGATGGTGCCGGCGGCGTGGGGGGCGGCGTAGTTGACCTCCTGCCGGGCGGTGGCCTCGGTGATGTATTCATCGGGCACGGCGGGCACGGTGATGGCGCCGTCCTGCACGGAGGCATAGAGAGCGCGGGTCTCGGGCGAGAGGCCGGAGGGATCGGTGATTTCGGCGCAGGCAGAGAGGGAGAGGGCGGCAGCGAGGGCGATGAGGGGGCGGAACATGGGGCCTTGGGGGTTGATGGCAGGGTTAACCGAGGGTTTGCCCGAGGCGGGCGGCAAGGGCAAGGGGGCTGGGCGGTTCTTGACCGGCGGTGTGGTTATGGCGTTGGGTGGCGGCGCAGAAGGAGGCGCGTGCGATGGAATTTGAGGATGTTGTGGCCGATGAGGCGGCGCTTAGGGCGCTCTATCCGGCGGTGTCGGAGTTGGCGGAGATCAAGAGCATGGCGGCGCTGGATGCCCATGCGCGGGCCTTCATCGCGCGTTCGCCGTTCGTGTGCATCGGCACGCAGGGGGCGGGCGGCCGGGCAGATGTAAGCCCGAGGGGCGATGCGCCGGGATTCGTGGAGGTGCTGGGCGACAGGCTGCTGGCGATCCCGGACCGGCCGGGGAACAACCGGCTGGATAGCCTGGCGAACATTCTGGCGAACGGGGCGGTGGGCCTGCTGTTCATGGTGCCGGGGTTCGACGAGACCTTGCGGGTGAACGGAAGGGCGAAGCTGGTGCGCGATGCGGCGCTCTTGGAGCGGATGGCAGTGAACGGGCGGGCGCCGCGGCTGGCCGTGGTGGTTGAGGTGGAGGAGGTGTTCCTGCACTGCGCCAAGGCCTTCCGCCGCTCAAAGCTGTGGGACCCGGCGGCGCGGCAGGACAGGGGCGAGATGCCGAGCCTGTCGAAGATGATCCTCGACCAGACGCGCGGCGCGCCGGAGGATGAGGGCGAGATGGCGAAGATCGACGCGGGGCTGGAGGAGGCCTACGCCAAGTCGATGTATTGAGGGCGGGGCGGGCTGGCTGCCCACCCCGCGGGCGCAGGGCGGGCGGTGGCCGCCTTAAGCGATTTCGACCAGTTCCACGTCGAAGGTGAGGGTCTTGCCGGCCAGTGGGTGGTTGGTGTCGAGCATCACGTGCTCGTCGTTGGCCTCGACCACGGTGACGGGCATGACTTGCCCTTGCGCTGTTTGGACCTGAAGCTGGGTGCCGGGGTCGGTGGGGATGTCATCGGGGAAGGCGGCGCGTTCGACGGCCTGCACGCGGCTGGCGTCGTGCTCGCCATAGGCCTCGGCCGGTTCGATCTGGACGGAGCGCTTTTCGCCCACTTCCATGCCGGTGACGCCGGCGTCGAGGCCAGGGATGATCTGGCCGGAGCCGAGCTCGAACTGGAGCGGGTCGCGGCCCTGGGAGCTGTCGAAGACGGTGCCGTCATCGAGGGTGCCGGTGTAATGAATATGAAGCGTGTCGCCGGCCTTGGCCTGGGTCATGGGGTATCCTTTCGGGAGGGGAGGTGGGTTTGCCGGGGCGCGCAGGCGGTGGCCCGGATGTTGCCGGGCAGAGTCGCAAATGGGCGCGCGAATGTAAACCGGGGGCCCTGGACAAGGAAAAGCCCCGCCGGGCGCGGGGCCGGCGGGGCTTGGGATATGTCGGTTGGCGGGGTGTCCGCCGGGCGTGTGCCCTCAGCCGTCGAAGTCGACTTCTTCGATCAGTTTGATCGCGTCGGGGCGGAGTTTGGCGATGTCGACGAGGTCGGTGTCATCGGGGGTGAATTCGCCCCAGCCTTTGACCAGCTCGGAGGCCTCGGTGCCGGGGGCGACCGGGTACTCGTTGTTCACCTCGGCATAGATTTCCTGCGCCTGCGAGGAGGCGAGGAATTCGATGAACTTCACCGCGTTCTCCTTGTTCGGCGCGGATTTGGTCAGCGCGACGCCGGAGAGGTTGATGTGGGTGCCGCCGTCTTCGAAGGTCGGGAAGGTGATGCGGACGCTTTCGGCCCACGGCACCTGCTCGGGGTCGGCCAGCATGGCGCCCATGTAGTAGGTGTTGCCAAGCGAGATGTCGCATTCCCCGGCCCAGATCGCCTTGACCTGCGCGCGGTCGTTGCCCTCGGGCTTGCGGGCGAGGTTGGCCTTCACGCCTTCGAGCCAGGTCTTGGTGTACTCTTCACCGTGGTGGTGCAGCATGGCCGAGACCAGTGCCACGTTATAGGCATGGGTGCCGGAGCGGGTGCAGATGCGGCCCTTCCACTTGGGGTCGGCCAGATCCTCGTAGGTGGTCACCTCGCCGTCGGCCACGCGCTCTTTGGAGGCGTAGACGATACGGGCGCGGGTGGTGACGCCCCACCATTGGCCATCGGGGCCGTGCAGTGCGGCGGGCACGTTGTCTGTCAGGGTCTGGGAGGAGAGCGGCTGGGTGACGCCGGCCTCGACCAGTTCGTTCAGGCGGGAGATGTCGACGGTGAGCACGACATCGGCGGGCGAACGGTCGCCCTCGGCCTGGAGGCGCTCCACCATGCCTTTGTTGAGGAAGGCCACGTTCACGTCGATGCCGGTTTCGGCGGTGAAGGCCTCGGTCAGCGGCGCGATCAGCTCAGGCTGGCGGTAGGAATAGACGTTGATCTCATCGGCCAGCGCCGGGCTGGCGGCGAGGGTGAGGGCGAGGGTAGTTCGCAGCATGGTGTGTCTCCCTGGTTGTGTCGGCCGCGCTTAAACCTGACTCTTTTTGTTGGGTCAATGGGTGAGTTTTTTGGTCGGGATAACGGGCGGGGTGGCCTATGGACGCGGTCGCGCAGCGCGCAGCGATGCCTGAGAGGCAGTCAGCCCGCTGTGCCGTGCGCGGGTACCCTGCTGCGGGCGTGGTGTGGGCAGAGGATGCGGGAGTGAGTATTTGCAGCAAGAAAAAGGGGCGGGGTGGCGCCTTGGGGCGCTGGTCAGGCCTTTTCGGCGCGTTTGATCGAAGTCCAGAGCGCGTCCATCTCCTCCAGCGTCGCCTGCTGCGGGCTGCTGCCCTTGGCCGCGAGCGCGTCTTCTATCGCGTTGAAACGGCGGGTGAACTTGGCGTTGGTGCGGCGCAGGGCGGCCTCCGGGTCGATGCCCTTGTGGCGGGCGAGGTTGGTGAGGACAAAGAGCATGTCGCCCATCTCGTCCTCCAGCGCGTCGGCGTCGCCTTCGGCCTCGGCCAGCTCTGCGGCCTCTTCCTGCAGCTTGGCGAGGACGTCCTGCACGTTGTCCCAATCAAACCCCACGCGGGCGGCGCGGTTTTGCAGCTTCAGTGCGCGGGTGAGGGCGGGCAGGCCGAGGGCGACGCCGTCCAGCGTGCGGGTCTCGCCCTTGGCGGCGCGCTCGGCGGCTTTTTGCTTTTCCCAGTCCAGCGTTTGCTGCTCGGCCGATTTGTCGCGCGACTCGGAACCGAAGATATGGGGGTGGCGGGCGACCATCTTGTCGGAGACGCTTTGGGCAATGGAGGCGAAGGTGAAGTGGCCGTCCTCGCGGCCCATCTGGGCGAAATAGACCGCTTGCAGCAGCAGGTCGCCGAGCTCGCCCTCCAACTCGCCCCATGCCGAGCGGGCGACCGCATCGGCCACCTCGTAGGCCTCCTCGATGGTGTAAGGGGCGATGGTGGCGTAGCTCTGCTCGATGTCCCAAGGGCAGCCCTGATCGGGGTCGCGCAGGCAGGCCATGATGGCGAGAAGCCGCTGCATCTGACGGGCGTCATCCGGGGTTTGGTCGAAAATCAGCGGGTCGGAAGGGTCGGCCATTGCGGGGGGGCTCCGGATGGGATTTGGTGGCAGTCGTCTCAGCAGAGAGGAACCTCAGCCCATGCCCATCGTCAACCGGATCGCCGGATATTCAGAGGAGATGACCGCATGGCGGCGGCATATCCACATGCACCCAGAGCTGGGATTCGACTGCCATGAGACGGCGGCCTTTGTGGCCGAGAAGCTGCGGGCCTTCGGGGTGGATGAGGTGCATGAGGGCATCGCCGAGAGCGGGCTAGTGGCGCTGATCCACGGCAAGGGCGCGAGCACGCGGCGGCTGGGGCTCAGGGCGGATATGGATGCGCTCCCGATAGAGGAGGCGACGGGGGCAGAGCATGCGAGCCGGGTGCCGGGCAAGATGCATGCCTGCGGCCATGACGGGCATACCACGATGCTGCTGGGCGCGGCGAAGTACCTTGCCGAGACGCGCAACTTTGCCGGGACGGTGGCGCTGATCTTCCAGCCGGCAGAAGAGGGCGGCGCGGGCGGCGAGGCCATGGTCAAGGCCGGTATCATGGACAAGTTCGGGATCACCGAGGTGTATGGCATCCACAATGCGCCGGGGATGGAGGAGGGCGAGTTCTTGACCACGCCCGGGCCGATTTTGGCGGCGGTGGACAGCTGGGAGGTGAACGTGAAGGGCGTGGGCGGGCATGGGGCGATGCCGCATCAGACCCGCGATCCGATCGTGGCCGCCGTGGGAATCGTGAGCGCGGTGAATACCATCGTCAGCCGGAACCATTATGCGATGGAGGAGCTGGTGGTGAGCGTGACGCAGATCCACACGGGGAGCGCCGACAACATCATCCCCGACACCGCCTGGGTCAACGGGACGGTGCGCACGCTGCAGCCCGAGGTGCGGGCGATGGTGCGGCGGCGGCTGGCGGAGATCGTGGCGGGGCAGGCGGCGGCCTATGGTGTGGAGGCGGAGCTGATCTACCACGAGGGCTATCCGGCGACGGTGAACGATGCGGCCAAGGCCGGGTTTGCCGCCGATGTGGCCGAAGAGATCAGCGGCGAGGGCCGGGTGGAGCGCGAGGGCACCGCCGAAATGGGGGCGGAGGACTTCTCCTACATGCTGGAGGCGCGGCCCGGGGCCTTCCTGTTCCTCGGGCAGGGGGATGGGGCCTCGCTCCATCATCCGAAGTATGATTTCAACGACAAGGTGGCGCCGGTGGGGGCCAGCTTCTTTGCCCGGCTCGTGGAGCGGGCGCAGCCGGTGGAGGCCTGAGGGATGGCGCTGGAAGACGCAAAAACGCAGGTGGATCAAGCCTTTACGCGCAAGGGGGCGCGGGGGGCGAGCTTTGAAAACACCTTTGGCGGGGCGACGAGCTTTTTGCGGCGGCGCTACACCAAGGATCTGAAAGGCTATGATCTGGCGGTGACGGGCGTGCCCTTTGACCAGGCGGTGACCAACCGGACCGGCACGCGGTTTGGGCCAAGGGCGATCCGCGAGGCGAGCACGCTGCAGCCCTATGACCCGCCCTATGGCTGGGATTACGACCCGTTGGAGGAGCTGGCGATTGCCGATTATGGCGATATGGCCTTTGACTATGCCAAGGTCTGGGAGTTCCCCAAGGCGCTGGAGGTCCATGTGGCGGGCATTCTCGGCGCGGGCTGCGGGTGCATCACGCTGGGAGGCGATCACTCGATCACCCTGCCGATCCTGCGGGCCCATGCGGCCAAGCACGGGCCGCTGGCCTATGTGCAGTTCGACGCGCACACAGATACATGGGTGGATGACGACCCGGAGCGGATCGACCACGGCACCTTTGCCTACAAGGCGGTGAAGGAGGGGCTGATCGACGTGGAGCGCGCCGTGCAGGTGGGTATCCGGACGGTGAACCCCGATACGATGGGGATCAAGATCATCGACGCGCCGGAGGTGCATGACATCGGCCCGCAGGCGGTGGCGGTGATGATCCGCGAGCGGGTGGGCGATGCACCCTGCTACGTGAGCTTTGACATCGACGGGCTGGACCCGGCCTTTGCGCCGGGCACGGGCACACCGGTGTGGGGCGGCCTCAGCTCTGCGCAGGCGGCGGCGATCCTGCGCGGGATGGCGGGCGTGAACGTGGTGGGCGGCGATGTGGTGGAAGTGAGTCCACCGTTTGACCATGGAGGCATTACCGCAGTTGCGGGCGCCCATGTGGCGATGGAGCTGATCTGCCTTTGGGGCGCCGGTCGGAGATAGCAATGGCGGGCATGACCTGCCGGAGGGGAGAATGAGATGTTCAAGACAACAGTGACGGCATGGCTGGTGCGGCTGGCGATCACATGGGTGGGCGCGGGCGTGATTGCCTTTCTGGTCGCCGACTACGTGCTGCGCGAGAACGTGGAGGCCACGGGCGCGGCGATGGGCGAGGTGAACGCCGCCGTGGGCCGGATCGAGGCCGGGATGGCGGCGCAGGACGGCGAGATCGCGGCGCTGAAGGCGGCTGTGGCGGGGCTTGCTGTGGCAGAGGTGCCTGCAGAAGAGGCGCCCGCAGAAGAGGCTCCGGCGGAAGAGGTGCCTGAAGAGGCGGCGCCGGAGGCTGGGGAGACGGCGCCGGAGGCTGATGAGGGCGAGCCGGAGGAAGACGCGGACGCTGAGGCGCCCTCTGAGTAGGGACTGCGGCTTTGTTCATGCCCTTGGGTGGGGCATGTGAGGCCGGTTCATTGCAGCGGACTAATGAGACAGGGGAGCGCCATGTTCTGGTGGTTGATCGCAATCGGGGCCGTGTTCATGGGGCTGGGGCTGCTGGTGCGGCTTTGGCCCATTCCGGAGGCGCGGCTCAGTGGTCAGCCGGGGCCGGAGGCGCCGGGCTGGCATGCGATGGCGGGCGGCGTGAAGCTGGTGATCCCGAATGCGCCCGCCGATGCCGAAGCACGGCTGAAGCGGGTGGCGCTGGACGATCTGCGCACCGTCAGCCCGCGTGAGGGCACTTATGTGACGCGCTCGATGATCTGGCAGTTCCCCGATGTCACCCGGGTCTGGCGTGACGCGGCGGGGGCGCTGCACATCCATGCCCATCTGGTGATCGGGCGGAGCGATCTGGGGGTCAACCGGAAGAGGTTGGAGCGGTGGATTGAAGAGGCTGGTCTGGCCGCAGCGAAGAGCTGAGGCAATTGGGCGAAACCTCGCGCCACATCGGCACGTTGAGCGACATCTGGCACTGCGCGGTGAAGCTGCGGCCGCCGACGGTGAGGCAGATGTTCTCGCCCAGTTCGACCCGGCTGCCCTTGCTGTCGGTGCAGTAGCAATCGACGGTCTTGCCGGCTGCGCCGAGGGGGCCTGCGAGGAGGCCTGAGAGGGCGAGCGAGAGGGCGAGAAGCCGTTTCATTCCGCCAGCATAGCATGGATGCGGCCTTGACCAAAGCGCGGTGATGGGGGAGAGGGGGCCATGGTTTCAGAAGAGCGATTGGCGGAGATCACGGCGCGGTTCGAGTTTCTCGAAGCGCGGATGAACGCGGGTGTCAGCGGCGAGGAGATCGCCAAGCTGGGGCGGGAATATGCCGAGTTGAAGCCGGTGGTGGAGCAGATCGCGGCCTGGCGGCAGGTGCGGCGCGACATTGCCGAGGCGGAGGCCATGCTGGCGGACCCGGAGATGGCGGAACTGGCGGAAGAGGAGCTGCCGGGCTTGCGGGCGCGGCTGCCGGAGATCGAGGGTGATCTGCAGCTGGCGCTGCTGCCCAAGGATGCCGCCGACGCCCGGCCTGCGATGATCGAGATCCGGCCCGGCACGGGCGGCGACGAGGCGGCGCTTTTTGCCGGGGACCTGCTGCGGATGTACCAGCGCTATGCCGAGGCGCAGGGCTGGAGCTTTGAGGTGCTGGAGCTGGCCGAGACCGAGCTGGGCGGCGTGAAGGAGGCGGTGGCCCATGTGAAGGGCGAGGGCGTGTTTGCACGTCTGAAGTTCGAGAGCGGGGTGCACCGGGTGCAGCGCGTGCCGGAGACTGAGAGCGGCGGGCGGATTCATACCTCCGCGGCCACGGTGGCGGTGCTGCCCGAAGCGGAGGAGGTCGATATCGACATTCCGGCGCAGGATATCCGGATCGACACGATGCGGGCCTCAGGCGCGGGCGGACAGCATGTGAACACCACCGATTCGGCGGTGCGGATCACCCACCTGCCGACCGGCGTGGTGGTGACCAGCAGCGAGAAGAGCCAGCACCGCAACCGCGAGATCGCCATGCAGGTGCTGCGCACGCGGCTCTACGACCTCGAGCGGCAAAGGGTGGATTCGGAGCGGTCGGCGGATCGCAAGAGCCAGGTCGGCTCGGGCGACCGGAGCGAGCGCATCCGGACCTACAACTTTCCGCAGGGGCGGGTGACGGACCACCGGATCAACCTGACGCTCTATGCGATCGACCGGGTGATGCAGGGCGAGCTGGGCGAGGTGATCGAGGCGCTGGTGGCCGACGATCAGGCCCGCAAGCTGGCGGAGCTGGGCGGGTGAGCACGGTGGGCGCGGCGCTGGGCGCCGTGGCCGGGGTGCTAGGCGCGGGCGGCGTGGAGGGCGCGCAGCGGGAGGCCTCGATGATCCTCGCCCATGTGCTGGGCGTGCCGCGCGACCGGGTCGGGCTGATGCGGGACGATCCGCTGGCGCCGGACGCGCTGGCCGAGGCCGAGGCGCTGGCTGTCCGGCGGGCAGCGGGGGAGCCGATGAGCCACATTCGCGGCTGGCGGGAGTTCTGGGGGCGGCGGTTTATCGTGACGCCGGATGTGCTGGACCCGCGGCCGGAGACGGAAATTCTGGTCTCTGCGGCGCTGGACGAGCCTTTTGCGGATGTGCTGGACCTTGGATCAGGGTCAGGCTGTATCCTCTTGTCTTTGCTGGCAGAACGCGAGAACGCGCGGGGCGTGGGGCTGGAGATTTCTGCCCCCGCGATTGTCGTGGCGGAGCGCAATGCGGAGGCGCTGGGGCTGAAGGGCCGCGCGGGATTTGTGCAGAGCGACTGGTATGCGCGCCTACGCGGGCGGTTCGACCTGATCGTGTCCAACCCGCCCTATATCGCGCAGGAGGAGATGGCGGGGCTGGCGCGGGAGCTGGCGCATGAGCCGCAGGGCGCGCTGACCGATGGCGGTGACGGGCTGAGCGCCTATCGCGCCATCGCCGCCGGGCTGGGCGATCATCTCGCGCCGGGCGGGCGGGTTCTGGTGGAAATCGGGCCGACGCAGGGGCCGGCGGTGGCCGCGCTTTTCGAGGCCGCGGGGCTGCGCGACGTGGCCGTGCGGCCCGACCTCGACGGGCGCGACCGGGTGGTGACAGGGCGGCGTTGAGGCGGCGGAAGGCCGCAAACCGGCCTATATGTGCCGCATTCACGTGATTTTTTGCTTGTCACCCGACAAAAGGGCCATATAACGAATGTCCAGAGGCGCGGTGCTCGGGCGCACCCCCTCTCGCTGTCATCCAATCGCCGACCGGAATTTTTCGAGACCGCAAATCAGCGGCCGGGTCGAGCAAAAACCGCAACAAGGCGGACCGTAGTATACATGAGATCTTCCAAGTCACGTTCGCGTTCCAAGGGGAACCGCTCGCGCTCCATGGGCAATATCGTCAACCGGGTTTTCGACAGCTCGGGGCCTGAAGGCAAGGTGCGCGGCACGCCGCAGCAGATCATCGACAAGTACCAGCAGCTGTTTCGCGATGCGCAGCTCGGCAATGACCGGGTGGCCGCGGAGAACTTTCAGCAGCATGCCGAGCATTACATCCGGATGCTGGGCGAGGCGCAGCGCGAGCAGCAGGAGCGCCAGCAGCAGCAACAGAACAACCAGCAGAACAACAACCAGCAGCACGGCGGCGGCAACGGCGGCCAGGAGCGGCAGCAGGGTGACGAGGGCGGCCAGCAGGGCGGAGACGACCGCAAGGGTCGCCAGAACGACCGTGGCGGCGACGCGCAGGGCGACCAGCAGGCCGGACGTCAGGGCGATGGCTCGGACGTGATGGATGTGATGGACGGCGAGAGCGGCGACAGCGGGCTGGTGGAAACCCCCGAGAGCAAGCCGCAGAAGCCGCGCCGCAAGCGCACCCGCAAGCCCGCTGCAGAGGCGGCAGACGCCGGTGGCGATAACGGCGGACAGGAGACCAAGGCGGCAGAGTGACGCCGGTTTCGGTTCGAGAATGGGGGGCGTGCCTGTTTGGTGCGCCCTTTTTCTTTGCGGATGGGGGTGACGTGCGTGCGCGCGACCCTAGGGTCTAGAAACGACGCTCTATCTGGTGGGAAAACGGAAGACTACTGGACGCAGGGGGGGCAGGAAGAACGCAAAAGATTGACTTTCGGAGCTGTCCGGCATATCTCCTCCGTGCAAGTCGCCTTTGGTTGCCGAATTGTCACCGTAGGGTGTGCGTTCTCTTCAATCGGAGAGATAGGCGCCAAGGCGCAGTTTATCTGAACTCCCAGACGTTTTCGATTTGACCATTCTTACGCAGTGTGGATCGCCAACGGTTGCTGTCCGCTCTTTCTGGATTGTAGGATCTGGCGATCGCACCGGCAGTCATGTCTGCGAGCTGTACCAGTGGGTCTTTGACGGAGTCGCGCAGCTCTAGTTTCTTCACGGCGTTCGAGTCTAAGTGTCTTCTCAAGTAGGAGCGAAACGCCCTCTTGAATGCCCTGTCTCCCGAGCCATCGACAACGACCTTTGCGTCTACAAGGGCGCCACCATCGTGTTGAAGCATGTTCCTGACGAAAAACTTGTAGAAGCTCTCTTTGACAGTTCTTAGGGCGTCCGAGTAGATTAACTCCTTTTGCACAACGACTGACCTTGTTCTAAATTCGTAGCGTCCCACAACTTCAAAAAACGTGTCGCGATGCGGACTGTAGAGTTTGCTAAACTTGAACTCTGGCTTGACCCTAAGGGCTTTCATTAGTTCGTAGATAGCCTTTTGGCAGGACTTTGCTTGCTCATGGTCGTCGAAAATTACCATCGTAGTAACAAAATTTGGCGAAGATCCCTTTGCCAACTTGAAACCGGGATCGCCACTCTCATCAATAAAGACCAACATGTTTTCAGCCTATGAGAGCGCTGAATCTTGAGCAAGGCACACTGGGTCTTTAGCGCACGAGCAAGCAACCGCCTTGAACTATGAAGACACTAGGAGAGCGTGGCGCGATTAATTCTGGCCCAAGACACCACTCAAATGCGGTGGAAGAAAGCAGACTAACCGGGACCGGGACAGTCGACCTCATCATTTATGCATTGGTGTCAACGCGCTGAGCGCTTCGCCGGTTCAGCCGAGGGTGCGGGCGAGGGCGGCGAATTGCTCGATGGAGAGGGTTTCGGCGCGGGCGGTGGGGGCGATGCCGGCCTCTTCGAGTTTGGCTTCGATCTGCGGGTGCAGGCCCTTGAGGGCGGCGCGGAGCATCTTGCGGCGCTGGTTGAAGGCCTTGGCGACGACCCGTTCCATCGCCGCCGGATCGGCGGGGAAGGCGGGCTGGGGCCGGGGGCGCAGGTGGACCACGGCGGAGGAGATCTTGGGCGGCGGGGTGAAGGCCTCGGGCGGCAGGGTGAGGGCGATGCGGGCCTCGGCCTTCCATTGGGCGAGCACGGCGAGGCGGCCGTAGGCCTTGGTGCCGGGCTGGGCGACGATGCGCTCGGCCACCTCGCGCTGGAACATGAGGGTGAGGCTCTGCCAGTAGGGCGGCCACTGGGCGGGGGTGAGCCAGCGGACCAGAAGCTCGGTGCCCACGTTGTAGGGCAGGTTGGCGACCACGTGGATCGGGCCGCTGAGATGCGCGCGGGCATCGACCTCGAGCGCGTCGCCTTCGATCACTTCGAGCCGGTCCGGGTAGGCCTCGGCGATCTCTGCAAGGGCGGGGAGGCAGCGTGTGTCTTTTTCGATCGCCAGCACGCGGCGGGCACCCTCGGCCAGCAGGCCGCGGGTGAGGCCGCCGGGGCCGGGGCCGACCTCGAGCACATCGGCCTGCGTGAGGTCGCCGGGGATGCGGGCGATGCGGGCGGTCAGGTTGAGGTCGAGCAGGAAGTTCTGCCCGAGCGACTTTTTGGCCGCGAGCCCGTGGGTGGCGATCACCTCGCGCAGGGGAGGGAGGCGATCAATCGGGGGCATGGGAGGCGCGGGCGGTGGCCATGCGGCGCGCCATTTCAAGCGCGGCGCAGAGGGAGGCGGGGGTGGCGAGGTCTTGCCCGGCGATGTCGTAGGCGGTGCCGTGGTCGGGCGAGGTGCGGATGAAGGGCAGGCCGAGGGTGACATTCACGGCGGTGTCGAAGGCCAGCGTTTTGGCCGGGATCAGGGCCTGATCGTGATACATGGCAATCGCCGCGTCGTAGCGGGCGCGGGCGGCGGCGTGGAACATGGTATCGGCAGGCAGGGGGCCGGAGAGGGCGAGGCCCTCGGCGCGCAGGTCGTCCAGCGTGTGCTCGATCCAGTCCAGCTCTTCGCTGCCGATCTTGCCGCCTTCGCCCGCGTGGGGGTTGAGGCCTGCCACGGCGAGCCGGGGCGCAACGATGCCGAAGTCGCGGCGCAGGGCGGCGACGGTGATACGGATGGTCTCGGTCAGCAGGCCGGGGGTGAGGGCCTCGGGCACATCGGCCAGCGGGATGTGGATGGTGACCGGCACGCAGCGGAGTGCCTCGGAGGCGAGCATCATCACCGGGCGGCGGGTGCCGCCGGCGAGGTGGGCGAGAAACTCGGTATGGCCGGGAAAGGCGAAGCCCGCGCCCTCGATCAGCGCCAGCTTGGAGATCGGGCAGGTGGTGAGGGCGGCGGCGTGGCCGGATTTGACCTCGTCCACCGCGCGGGTGATGGCGGCGATGACGGCTGCGGCATCCTCGGGGTCGGGCTGGCCGGGGCGGCTCTGGCCGGGAAACTCGATCTCGATCAGAGGCAGGGCCTCGCCGGCGACTTCGGCGGCCTCAGACGTGTTGGCGACGGTTTGCACCGGCAGGGCGGCGGGCAGGTGCTTGCGCGCGCCGATATAGGCGAAGGGCAGGGTGGCGCCGAGACGCTTCCAGGCCTTGACCGCGATTTCGGGGCCGATGCCCGCCGGATCGCCGCAGGAGAGTGCGATGGCGGCGGGCGGAGGGCCGGACCGCTCAGGGGTAGGTGATGATGGCATTGGCCTTCAGCTCGGCGAGGTAGCTTTCGGCGTAGCTCGCCACGATCTGGTTGATCAGCTGCTGGCGCACGGCGGCGCGGCGGACTTCGGGCACGCCCTCGACGGCGGTGGGGGCCGGGTCTTCCTCCGCCGTGGCAGCGGCGGCGGCCTCGGAGGCGCGGGCCTGATCGTCTTCATCGGTGTCGGCGCGGCCATCGCTTTGGCGCGGTGCAACGCCGGAGGTGCCTGCGGCGCTGTCATCGGCCAGCGTGGCGGTGGTGCGGCCGCAGAGCATGAGGAAGACCAGCGCGTTGCCGGAAGTCAGGGCAGTGGAGCTTTCACCCGGGTCCAGTTTGGCCAGTTCGATTGCGATATCGCCGGGCACGTCGCCTGCGGCCTTGGTCTCGCGGGTCAGGCGGTTGGCGGGCAGGCCCTTGGCGATGCCGTAGAGGTCATTGCAGCTGTCGACGCGGGTGCGGATCTTGGCGGCCTGGGCGAGGGTGTCTTCGGTGCGGCCACCGGGGATGAGGAAGCGGGCATATTCCAGCGCGACGGTCTCTTCGCCGGGGTCGGCGCTGTCGATCATGCGGCGCAGCTGGAAGATGGCGATGGCGTTGGGGATCGGGAAGGGCTCTGTCACGCCGCCGGGGGGCAGGGTGAGGAAGGCCTGTGCGATTTGCCCGGGCAGGTTGCCGAGCGGCACAGGCTCGGGCACGCGGCCGCCGCGGGCTCGGGAAGGCGAGGCCGAATAGCGCCGGGCGGCAGAGGAGAAGGCGGCATCGGACATGTTGGTGCCACCGAGTTCGGCGGCGATGCGCTCGGCCTGGGCCGCAGCGGCGGGGGTGTTGGCGGGCAGGATGATCTCGGCGAAATCGACCTTAACGCCGCCGCCCCGGCGCGAGGTGGCGGCGATGGCGTGCTGGATGTCGGTCTCTGTGACCTGGGCCTGCGCAAGCGGCGCGAAGCGGGTGGCCACCACCTGCCGCCAGAGCAGGCCGGCGGCGACGAAATCACGGTAGCTCTCACGGGCGACGCCAGCGCCTTCGAGCGCCTGAATGAATTGCTCGCGGGAGAGGTTGGCGCGGCCTGCGAACTCGGTTTCGCCCTCGATGATCTGCTCGTCGGAGAGCGCGAGGCCCATCTCGTCGGCGGCAAGGAAGCGCAGGCGATCATCGATCAGGGCTTCGAGCGCCTCTTTTTCGAGATCGCCGGGGCTGCGGAACAACTTCATCATCATGATGCGCTGCTGGTGCTCGAAGTTGGTGACGGCCTTGCCGTTGATCACCACCACCGGCTTGAACAGCTCGGTGGAGGCGACCTGTGCGAAGGCCGGGGCCGGTGCAGTGAGGGCGGTGGCCGTGGCCAGCGCGAGGCCCGCGAGGAAATGCTTGAAGGTCTGGATCATGGCTGCCCGCCCGATGTTCTCTTGGTTGTTCGGGTTCTTATCGCAAAGGCGGGAGGGTTTGTCACGCCCGCAAGGCACGGCGGCGGCAGCGCATTTGGCGGGCCTTCGGCGGGGCTGGCGGGATCGTGATGAGCGCGCGCGCCGGGACGGGCTCAGCCACGGCAGGCGCGGGCGAGGTGACGCTGGGAGGCGCGGCCCGCGCCGAAGCCGGTGAGCGAGACCTGAAGGCCAATGTCGGTGGTGGGGTCGACGGCGGTGGAGGAGGTGAAGCGACGGGAGACGGTGAAATCGACCTCGACGCATTCGTTGCGCCATTCGACGCCGAAGGTGGCCTCGGCGGCGCGGTCCTGCTCCACGTCGTAGCGCCAGTCGAGCGAGAGCAGCCAGTTGTCATCGACCTGCCAGGCGGTGTCGAGGGTCAGCTCGTTTACGTCGAGCGGGCGCTCCTCCAGCGGGTTGGCCTCCATCCAGATGTAGGAGCCTGCGACTGCGAGCCGGTCGCTGCGCCATGCGGCGCGCAGCTCGTTCTTGGCGAAGGAGAAATTGTCATCGAAGAGGGCGCGGTTGGTGAGGGTCAGCCGGTTGGGCAGCTCCAGTTGCACCGCTGCGAGCCAGTCGGATTTGCGGCCCTCCAGCCCCGGATAACCGGCGAACTGGCCGAGATCTTCGGAACGGATGATGCGCCCGAGGGTGACGCCGAGGGTCCAGCCGTTGGCATCGAAGCGGGTCCAGCGGAGGCCGATGTTGGTGCGCAGCCCGCGCTCGTAGACATCGCCGCCGGGGAAACGGTCGAGCGAGAAGAGGTTGCCCTCGTCGAGTTCCAGCAGGGTGCTTTCATCGTTGGGCAGGGCGGTGTCGGATTCGGGGGTCCAGGCAACCTGCACGATGGGTTCGAGAATGTGGGTGGCGTAGGGCGAGCGGCGGATGAAGGGCCAGCGCAGCTCGACGGCGGCCTGCGGCGTGACTTCGAAGACGCTCTCGGAATAGGCGGCATCGTCGGTGACGCTGGTCCAGTCGAAGTTCACCGCGCCGAGGGCGCCGATCAGGATGCCGTTGCTGAGCAGCCAGTCGCGGCGCCAATCCAGCCGGGCGGAGGCGCGGGTCACATCGCGGCCATCGACGATCAGGTCGTCGTCGACGCTGTCCACATCCAGCTCGGAGCGCCGGTAGTGGTTGTGCAGATCGAAGGTGAAGCCCGCCGAGCCGCCAATCCAGCGCGGGGTGAAGCGCTTTTCGTAGTGCAGGTCGGCGGTGATGGTGGGCTGGGTCTCGTTGCTCTCGCCGTCGCGCAGGGAGCGGTAGGCGGTGATGTTGAACTGGAAGTTCTGGTCGCGCCGGGTGCGTGCGATGGCAACGGTGCTGTCGAGCCGGTCCTTGTCGGAATAGCCGTAGTCGAGCAGGTAGCCGGTGTCGGAGACGGTCTCGACATCGAAGGTCAGCTCGTAGCCCCGTCCGATGTCGAACTGGCCTTCGACGAAGCCGTAGGAGCGCAGCTCGCCCTCGCGGATGTCATCCTCGGAGACGGCGCCGTTGAAGGTGAGCGTGCCAGCGCGGAAGGCGCGGCGGAAGCGCATCTCGAGCGTGCGGGTGGAGTTGGTGGAGAGGTAGGGCGTGAGCGTGAGGTCGGCGTGGTCGCCCAGCGTGATGAAGTAGGGGATCTTCACCCCGAAGCCGAGTTTGTCGGTGGAACGGAAGGTTGGGGCCAGAAAGCCGGTGGTGCGCTTCAGCGTGGGGTCGGGCAGGCGCAGGCGGGGCAGGTACATGATCGGCACCCCGGCGACCTCGAAACGAGCGCCGTCGAAGTAGAGTTGGCGGGCCTCCTCATCGTGGATGATCCGCTTGGCGCGGATCTGCCAGAGCGGCACGGGGCGTTTGCCGCAGACCTGACAGGTGGAGGCGACGGTTTTGTAGAGCTGGGTGTAGCGGCCGTTCACCCGGTTGATCTCTGCCGCGGCGAGCTGGAGTTGCTGGTTCAGCACCATCCGGGCGGAGCGCAGGAGGCCGTTGCGCAGATCGGTCGAGAGGGCGGCCTCGGAGGCGAGGATCACCGTGTCGGCGCCGTCGGTGAGGGTGATCGGGCCGTCGATCACCAGCATGTTGGTGCTCTGGTCGTAGAGGATGCGGCTTGCGGTCATCCGGGTGGTGCCTTGGAGCACCTCGACGTTGCCGGTGGCGATCAGTTGGTCGTTGCCGGCGATCTCGACGCGATCGGCCAGCAGGACGGCGTCGTCCTCCGATCCGGCGGATTGGGCGTTGGCCGGGCCGGTGAGCGCGGCGACGAGGCAGAGGGCCGCAAGGAGTGGGGCGAAGAGCGCGCGCATCATCCGTCCTCCAGATGCAGGAGCAGGGCGAGGGAGGCGAGGATTCCAGCGACGGGCGGTGTCCACGCGGCCATCGACACCGGGATCTGCCCGTTTTCGCCGAGGATCTGGGCGAAGTTACGGATGAAGTAGAGCGCAAGGCCGAGCATCAGCGCCAGCAGGACCATCACCCCGGTGCGCCCGAAGCGGGTGTGGCGCATGGTGAAGCCCGCCCCGACAAGCACCATCGCCATGAGGAAGAGCGGCAGCGCCAGTTCCATCTGCATCCAGACCCGGTGCAGCTTGGCCGAGAAGCCTGCGCCTTCGAGGTTGGCGATGAAAGCGGGCAGCTCCCAGATCGGGATGGCGGAGGGGGTGCCGAAGCTGTCGCGGATCTGGTCGAGTGTCAGCGTGGAGGGCAGCTCCAGCTCCATCGCGCGGGAGGAGGCGGCCTCGGGGTTGGGCACGCCGACGAGGGGCCAGACCTTTGCGTTTTCCAGCACCCAGCGGCCCGGTTCGAGCCGTGCGGAGGCGGCCTCGATCCGTTGCACCGGGCCCTGGACCTCGGCGCCTTCGGGCGCGAAGCTGATGAAGGTGACGCCTTCGAAGGCGGTGCCCTCGAGGTTGGCGCGGGACGCGCGGATGACCATTTGCCCCTCGGGGCCGCCCTGCCGGAGCCAGAGACCCTCACCGGAGATAGAGAGCACCGAGCCGCCGCCGGCCTCGAGATCGGCCGACTTTTGCTCGTAGCGGACCTGTGTGGCTGCGACGATGGGGTTCATCACCGCGATGCCGAGGGCGCCGAGCAGCAGCGCCACGACCACGGGGGAGATCAGCGCGCGCATGGCGGAGCGCCCGGCGGCGCGGGTGACCACCAGCTCGGAGCTGCGGGCGAGGCCGAGGAACAGGACCAGCGTGGCCAGCAGCACGATCAGCGGCAGGATGCGGTAGAGCGTTTGCGGCACCGACAGCAGCGAGAGCTCGAAGGCCCCGCCGAAGGAGATGCCCGCGTCGGAGAAGCGGCGCATCTGGTCGACGATGTCGAGCAGGGTCAGCAGGATGGCAAAGACCGCGAAGACGCCCGCGAGGGCGAAGGCGAACTTGCGGGCGAAGTAGAGGTGGAGCCTCATGCCGCCGCCTCCGCCGTGCCATTGACCCGGCGCCTGCGGGTGAAGAGGAAGGGCCTGTCGGCATACCACAGCAGCGCCGCGGTGATCGCCAGCCCGACGAGGATTGGCACGTAGACCAGCGGCCAGAGCGCGGCATCCTTGCGGGCGGCTCCTGCGGCCACGGTCTCCAGCACCTGCACCACGATGAGCAGCCCGACCGCGACGAGGATCTGCCGCCAGACCCCGAAGCGGGAGAAGCTGCCGGTGATCAGTGTGGCGAAGCCGATCAGCGCCGCCACCAGTGCCATGAAGGGCTGGGCGATGCGCAGGTTGGCCTCGTAGGTGAACTCCGCCGGGGAGCGCCCCGTGATTTCCAATATCTCCGGCGTTGGCGCGAAGAGCGCGGGTGTGGGGTAGTGGCGGATGTCTGTCATCGCGAACTCGCGCGCGGTGATCAGTGCGCCGATGTCGTAGGAAAAGTCGGAAAACGCGGTGGTGAAGAGGCGCTCGGTCTCGGCGGAGAGGGTTTGGGCCGCGCCGTCGAACATCACCAGCTTGGGGCCGGTCTCCTGCCGGACCAGAAAGGCGCGGGTGGCGGTGTAGGTGGTGCGTTCACCGGGGTTGCGGGCGTCGGACAGGAACACGTCGCGCAACTCGCCCTCGGGCGAGATCTGGCGGATGTAAAAGGTGATGCCATCTGCCGGATGCAGGAACCGCCCCTCGGTGAGGAACCGGGAGGTGATGTTGTTGGCGATCTCGGCCTGCCGCTCGGCCAATTGGCCACGGGACGTGGGCACCAGCACATGCACCAGCGCGGCCATCAGCAGAGCCACGAAGAGGCCGAAGAACAGCACTGGCCGCGCCATCCGCCACGACGAGAAGCCTGTGGCCTGGATCACCACCAGCTCGGACTCCGAGGCCAGCCGGTTGGTGGCGTAGACCGTGGCGACGAAGGCGGCCATCGGCAGCACGAGGCGGATCACGTTGGGCAGCGAGAGCGCGGTGAACTCCACGAAGACCCCGGCGGACTGGCCATCGGCGATGAGCTGGTCGAACAGGATCACCGCGCGGTTGACCCAATAGACCGAGACCAGCACCAGCGAGAAGAAGCCAAAGAGCACGAGGAGCTGGGACAGGATGTAGCGGTCGTATTTCGGCACGCGGACTGCCCCGGCGGTGTTGTTCTGGTTGCCGGGAAATCTAGCGGATCGCGGGCGGGGTTGAAACAGGCAATGATGCCGGGGCAGGCTGAGGGTGCGCAGGTTGCGGAAGGTGGCCGAAATGACTGTGGCACCGGAGTACGATTGCATCGTCGCCGGCGGCGGGCCGGCTGGCATGATGGCGGGCTTGCTCTTTGCCCGCGCTGGCTGCCGGGTGTTGGTGCTGGAAAAGCACGGCGACTTCCTGCGCGACTTTCGCGGCGACACTGTCCACCCCTCCACGCTGGATATTTTCGGTGATCTCGGCCTGCTGGACAGCTTTCTGGAGCTGCCGCATAGCCGATTGCCGCGTCTTGGCGGGGTCTTTGGCGACGAGCGGGTGGCGGTGGCGGATTTTTCGCGGCTGAAGGCGCGGTGCCGGTTCATCGCGATGGTGCCGCAGTGGCACTTGCTGGATTTCATCGCGCGGTCCGGGGCGCAATTGCCGGGGTTCGAGCTGCGGATGAGGGCCGAGGTGACCGGGCTGGTGGTGGACGGGCCGGAGGGCGCGGTGGGCGGGGTGACGGTGTTGGAGCAGGGCTGCGAGCGGCGCGTTACGGCGCGACTTGTGATCGGCGCGGACGGGCGGCACAGCCGGGTGCGGGAGGCGGCGGGGCTGCCGCTGAAGGAGGTGGGCGCGCCGATTGATGTGCTATGGTTTTCGCTGCCGCGCCCGGAGGGGGAGCAGAGCGCCGATGCGCCGGAGCCGCTGGTGCGCAGCCGGGGCGGGCGCATTCTGGTGACGATCGACCGGGGCGATTACTTTCAATGCGCCTATGTGATCCGCAAGGGCGGCGCGGCGCAGGTGCGGGCGGCGGGGATCGAGGCCTTTCGCCGCGAGGTGGCGGCGACGGTGCCTGAGTTTGCGGGCGTGGTGGCGCAGCTGGAGGACGTGGACGCGCTGAAGCTGCTCACGGTCCGCATGGACCGGCTGGAGCGGTGGTCGCGCCCCGGATTGGTGATGATCGGTGACGGGGCGCATGCGATGTCGCCGATTGGCGGGGTGGGGATCAACCTTGCGGTGCAGGATGCGGTCGCCGCCGCCAACCTTTTTGCCGGGCCGCTGGCGGAGGGGCGGCTTGGGGAGGTGGATCTTGAGGCGCTGCGCCGCCGCCGGGCTTGGCCGGCGCGGGCGACGCAGGCTTTGCAGGGGCTGATTCAGAACCGGCTGCTCGGCCCGATCCTCGAGAGCCGCGAGGGCGGCGAAGCGCCGCCGGATCGCGCGCCACTGCCGCTGCGGATCGTCTCGGCCATTCCCTGGCTGCAACGCCGCGTTGGCGCGGTGGTGGGCCTCGGGCTGCGCCCGGAGCACCCGCGCTCGCCCGAGCGCCACCGGCTGGAGCCGCCCGGAGGCTGACGCCGCGCAGCCCCCCTTTTCCTTCGGGGCGGTTTCGCCCTAGCTATGGGCGGCACGCAATCAAAGGAGTCGCCCCATGACCGATCTGCCCCGTTTCACCATCACCGAGACCGATATCGAGGCCATTGCCGGCGCGAAAGGGCGGGTCGTGGTGCTGGTGCCCGAGGAGGGCAAGCTGGACGTCCCCGCGCGGCGGGTGAACCGGCTGAGCCGGGGCGCGCTGAAGCGGCTGGTGGAGAGCGAGAGCTGGGGCAAGCTGGAGGAGGGCGAGGCCAAGGAGCTGACCTTCCCCGCAGGCATGGAGGCCGAGGTGGTGCAGGTGATCCGCCTCTCGCGCCGCCCTACGGTGGAGGCGGCTCGGCGTGCGGGGGCGCTGATTGGCAAGGCGGCGGGAGAGGGACCGGTGCTGGTGCTGGCGGGCGCCACCAAGCGGGCGGGCGAAGTGGTGCTGGGCGCGCTGCTGGGGGCCTATGACTATGTGGAGATGACCTCGAAAGAGGCCAAGCCGGCGGTGGAGATCACCGTGATGGCGAACAGTCCCGATGAGATCGACGCGGGCGTGGTGCAGGCGATGGCCGAAGGCGTGGCCTTTACCCGCGATCTGGTGAATGCGCCCGCCAACGTGCTGACCACCACCAGCTTTGCCGACCGGCTGAAGGCGCTTGAGGGCGATGGCCTCACGGTGGAGGTGCTCGAGGAGGACGAGCTGGCGAAGCTCGGCATGGGCTGCCTGCTTGGTGTGGGCATCGGCTCGGAGAGCCCCTCGAAGGTGGTGGTTATGCAGTGGAACGGCGGCGGTGACGAGCCCCCGCTGGCGCTGGTGGGCAAAGGCGTGGTGTTCGACACCGGGGGCATCAGCCTCAAGCCCGCGGGCGGCATGGAAGACATGACGATGGACATGGGCGGCGCGGGCGTGGTCAGCGGCGTGATGCAGCTGATGAAGGCGCGCAAGGCCAAGGCCAATGTGGTGGGCCTCGTCGGCCTCGTCGAGAACATGCCCGATGGCCGCGCCCAGCGGCCCGGCGATATCGTGACCTCGATGAAGGGCGACACGGTGGAGGTGATCAACACCGACGCCGAGGGCCGCCTCGTTCTGGCCGATGTCATGTGGTATGCGCAGGAGCGGTTCAAGCCGAGCGCGATGGTGGACCTCGCCACGTTGACCGGCGCGATCATCGTGGCGCTGGGCCATGAGAACGCGGGCGTGTTCTCCAACGACGACGGGTTTGCCGGGGCCTTCCTGAAGGCTGCTGCCGCCGAGGGCGAGGGCGCTTGGCGGATGCCGCTGGGCAAGGCCTACGCCAAGCAGCTGAAGAGCCGGAAGGCGGATGTGAAGAACGTGGGCACCCGCTGGGGCGGCTCTGTCACCGCCGCCGAGTTCCTCAAGCGCTTCGTGAAGGACGAAACGCCGTGGATCCACCTTGATATCGCGGGTGTCGCCCAACCTGCCGATGCGCCTGCGCTGGGGCCGAAGGGGGCCTCGGGTTGGGGCGTGCTGGCGCTGAACCGCATGATCGCGGACGGCTACGAAGGCTGACCGGTATGGGCAAGGCCATGTTCTACCACCTGACCCAGCGGCCCCTGGAGGCGACCCTCCCGGTGCTGCTGGAGCGCAGCCTTGCTGCGGGCTGGTGGGTGGCGGTGCGGGGCCGTGACCCGGGGCGGATGGGCTGGCTTGACGAGAAGCTGTGGCAGGGGCCGGATGAGCAGTTTCTGGCTCACGGGCTGGCGGGCGGGCCGCATGACGCCTTGCAGCCGGTGCTGCTGACCACCGAGGCCGCGCTGCCCAATGGCGCCACCTGCCTGATGGCGGTGGATGGCGCGGCGGTGGAAGCCGGTGAGGTGGCCGCGCTGGAGCGGGTCTGTGTGCTGTTCGACGGGCACGACCCGGATGCCGTGCAGCATGCACGGGGCCAGTGGAAGGCGCTCACCGGGGCCGGGGCTGCGGCTGAGTACTGGTCGGAAGAGAGCGGGCGCTGGGAGAAAAAGGCGGAGAGCGGCGGGTAGGAGCCGCTCTACGGGATGGCGAGAAAAGTCCCGCCCTGCGCTTGTGGCGCGGGCGGGAAGGTTTGGCCATTGGGTGGCCGGGTTGGCCGAAGGCCCAAGAAGTATTTCAGCCTCCGGCGGGAGATTTTTTGCCAAGAAAATGCGTTGGTTACTCGGTGACGCAGCTGTAGCTGGCGGCGGCGTTGAGGTCGTTGGCGCCCTCGTTCAGCCGCGCGAAGGCGGGGTATTCGCACATCGGGCGGCTGCGGCCTGCGGTGGCTTCGGCGGCGTCGGTCATCACGAGGCCCTCGGGGGCGGTGCCCTCTTCGACCCATGCGTCGAGCGCATCGAGGCTGGACCAGCGCATCTGGAACTCGCCGGAGCCGTGGCCGAAGCCGGGAACCAGCCAGAAGCGCAGGAAGTCGCGGGTGGCCTCCTCGCCCATTTCGGCCACCACGCGCTCGTACCAGTCGACGGTGTTGCCGAAGGGGATGGCGAAATCGGTGATGCCGTGCATCAGCAGCACCTTGGCGCCCTTGTCGGCAAAGCCCGACATATCGGCGGCCACGGCATCGGTGATTTCGGACAGTTCGGTGAGCCGGGCGGCGTGGGCCTTTGCGTCGAATTCGATCGTGTTGGCGTCCGGGTCGGCCAGCACGCCGTAGCGGATCATCGGGTCGGCCAGCACGGCGAGGCCGAAGTTGGCGACCGGGGTTGGCGGGTTGGTGAGCTCGGGCGATTTGCCCATGCCCCAGAGGCCGTAGAGATCGCCCGCGAGATAGATCGGCCAGCCGGAGAAGCCCTCGGCCCCGCCTTGCAGCGGCGGTGTGGGGGTGCGAGTGGCGATAACATCGAGCGCGGTGATCTGGGCTTGGGTCAGGCACTGGCCCTCCTGCGCAGTGTCGCCCTCGCAGGCGAGCGACTGCACGTCGAAGGCGGCCTCGCAGGCGGCGATATTGCCGATCAGCCGGTCTTCGGCGCCGTCGAGACTGTCACAGGCGGCGAAGACCGCGCCGTTCAGCAGCTCGACATCGGCGGGGGACATGTAGGCGCCCTCGGCGTAGAAGGCCTGGCCCGCGCGGTTGCCTGAGAGTTGCAGGCCGACAACGGGGTTGGCGGGGTGGACGACGACGGCGCCGTCGTAGTCATCGGGCCAGCGCTGGATGGCGATCATCGCCTCGTGGCCGCCCTGCGAGCTGCCTTGGAAATAGGTGCGGGAGGGGGCCTCGCCGTAGAAGGCCTCGAGCGCGGCCATGGCGGCATCGCGGGTTTTCTTCAGCTGTTCGCCGCCGAAGTTGCGCAGGGATTCCTCGTTCAGCATGAACGCGCCGGAGAGCGAGGAGCCGGATTGGTGGCCGCTGTCGCTGCCCCAAGTGGCGTAGCCCTTTTCGAGCGGGGTCGGCTCGGAGGCGGGGTTGAACTTGGCCTGATCGAGACCGGTGACGAGGGCGCCATTGTAACCGCCGCCGCCGTAGTGGAGGGCCTTGCCGTTCCACTCGGCGGGGAGGTTGACCTGAAAGTTGATGTCGGGCGCGGATGGGTCGACCGGGTCGATGGCGCCGTTCACCTGGCAATAGGGCGTCGGTGTTTCGATGAAGGTGACGGTGTGAATGTCGGCGCCGCCGCTGGGCAGGCCGATGGCCTCGGGCGCGACGGAGAGGCCGCGCAGGGCGGCGCAGCCCTTGGCATCGGGGGCGGCGGTGGCGAGGCCGGGGCTGCCGGCAAGCAGCAGCGCGGCCGCGGTCAGGCGGGTGCGTTTCATGGTATTCCTCCCTAGGTGCGCCAACAGGGCGCATGCGCCGAGCGTCGGGCCGGGACGGAGCGGGGGCCAATGAAAAATATGCCCGGCGCATAGAAATCCGCTTGAGCGGGTCAGCGCTGGAGGATCATCTCGCCGCGGGAGAAGCTGACGGAGGCGAAGCGTTCGAGGTAGCGCATGCCGAGGAGGGAACCCATCATCTCGCCGTCGTTCACCAGCGCGGTCACGCCGCGATCGGTTATGTCGCCGAGGCGCACCTCGTCGAGCCGGACTAGCGCGGTGCGGACCTCGCCGTTCGCCGTGTTGGCGCGGCCCATGTAGGCGAGGGTCTCCGGGTCGATCCCGGCGGCGCGGGCATCGTCGCGGCTGAGCACCATGTCGGAGGCGCCGGTATCCACCACGAAGCGGGTGGGGGCGCCGTTGATCTCGAGCGTCAGGTAGTAGTGCCCATCGGGAGAAACCGGCACCTCGACCCGGCCATCGCCCTCGAAGACCGATTGCTGCGGCATCACCTCGCGGCGCACGTCATCCCAGAGGCCGTAAGCCACGATGACGCCGAGGAAGATGAAGACCCAGAGCGCGGCGTGGCGGGCGGTCTGGCCCCAGTTGGTGCGGCCGGACACGAAGAAGTAGCTGCCGACGAAGACGCCGAGCAGGATGAGGTAGGTGAGCCGTCCGAGGGTATCGCCGTCCATATCAGGTATTTAGGCGGGGGCGCGGCGCATTTCTAGAGCAGGGAGAGGTCGCGCAGCCCGTCGATCACGAATTGGACCGAGAGGGCGGCGAGCAACATGCCGAGCAGGCGGGTGGCCACGTTGATGCCGGTCTTGCCAAGCAGGCGCGACAGAAGCCCGCCGCCGAGAAACAGGATCAGGACGATGGTGAGCACGGTGGCCATGACGCCGATCACCTGCAAGGTGGTCGTCCAGTCGGCATTGGGGGAGCCGGAGAGCAGGATCATCGAGGCAATGGCGCCCGGCCCGGCGATGAGCGGCGTGGCGAGGGGGAAAATGGAGGGATCGGGGCGATCCTCCTCGGCCTGATCCTCGCGGCGCTTGGTGCGGCGCTCGAAGAGCATTTCGAGCGCGGTGAGGAACAGCAGCAGGCCGCCGGAGATGCGGAAGGCCGGCATGGAGATGCCGACGAATTCGAGCACCGCCTCACCGGCAAGGCCGAAGATCAGCAGGATGGAGAAGCCGATGGCCACGGCGCGGATGGCGATGGCGCGGCGGCGGCCCTCTGTTTCGTCATGGGTGAGCGCGGCGAAGAGCGGGGCCAGGCCCAGCGGGTCGATCACCACGAAGAGGGTGACGAAGGCAGAGATGAGGAAGGCGGTATCCATGCCCCCGCCTAGGGCGAAAGGCGCGGCGGGGCAAGACCCACCGCGCCACAGCGATCAGTCGAGAAAGGCCTTTTCGACCACGTAATGCGCGGGCTTGGAATTGGCGCCCTCTTCGAGACCGTAGGCCTCGAGCATCTCCTTGAGTTCGAGATTGAAGGCGAGGTTGCCGCAGATCATCGCGCGGTCGGTCGTGGGGTTGAGCTCGGGCACGCCGAGGTCGGAGAAGGCCTCGCCGGTGCGCATCAGGTCGGTGATGCGGCCCATCTTGGCGCTCTCTTCGCGGGTGGTGGTGGGGTAGTACTTGATCTTCTTCCAGAAGCCCTCGCCGATCACCTCGTTCAGCAGCTCGTCGTCCTTGAGGCCCTCGATCAGGTCGCGGCCATAGGTCAGCTCGCCGGCCTCGCGGCAGGTGTGGGTGATCACCACTTCGTCGTAATCTTCATAGGTCTGCGGCTCGCGCAGCAGGGAGGCGAAGGGGGCGAAGCCGGTGCCGGTGGCGAAGAACCACAGGCGCTTGCCGGGCAGAAGGGCGTCATGCACCAGCGTGCCGACGGGCTTGGGCCGCAGGATCAACTCGTCGCCGGGCTGGATGTGCTGAAGCTTGGAGGTGAGCGGGCCGTCCTGCACCTTGATGGAATAGAACTCCAGCTCCTCGTCCCAGGAGGGGGAGGCGATGGAATAGGCGCGCAGCAGGGGCTTGACCTTGCCGGTCTTCGGATCGGGGTCGCCCATCAGGCCGATCATCACGAACTCGCCGGAGCGGAAGCGCAGGGAGGCGGGCCGGGTGCAGCGGAAGCTGAACAGACGGTCGGTGTAGTGCTTCACCTCCGTCACGGTCTGGGCATCGGGGAGGGCGGGCTTGGCTTTGACGGGTTGTGCGGCTTGTTCGGTCACGGGGCTCTGTTCGGTCATGGATACTGGTCGCTGGCTCTTACAGCCTCGCGGCTCCTTGCTGCTTTGATCTCTATCAGGATTTTTGAAGGCGTTCCAAGGGGCTCAGGCGCGCAGGCGCGCCTGATAGTCGTTTGCCTGCCAGTCGGCGCGGAACTTCCACTCGGCCTCGGGCTGGCGCGCGGCCAGCTCGGGGGAGATTTCGACCTCGTCGAAACCACAGCGGCGGGCCATGGCATATTGGTCGGAGATCACGTGACCGGCGGCGCGCAGGCGGCCGGAAAAGCCCATGCGGCGCAGGGTGCGGGCATGGGTGAAGCCGCGGCCATCGGCGAAGCTGGGGAAGGCGACGCGGATCAGGTCGATCTCATCAAGACGTGCCGAGAGCGTGGCCGGATCGTCGGCGGGGCCAAGATCGACCGCGAGCGCGGGGGCGGCGGAGTTGGCACCCAGCTCTTCGAGCGGGGTGAAGCCGTGGGTCCAGTCTTCTGCCGTGAAGCCGCTGTCGGTGACGATGATGTTTGCAGTCTCGGTCGTAAGCTCGGTCATGTCAGGCGCTCTTTCTCTCGGGGGCGGCTTCGGCGACGGGGTCAGAGGCGGGCTCGGACACGGGCAGGGGGCCGCGGACCACTTTGCCGTCGATGAAGTGGATGCCGCATTCTTCCTTTTCCTCGCCGCGCCAGCGACCGGCGCGCGGGTCTTCGCCCTCTTTCACGGGCGTGGTGCAGGGCCAGCAGCCGATGGAGGGGTAGCCCTTGGCGACCAGCGGGTGCCGCGGCAGATCGTGCTCATCCATGTAGGCCTTGAGGTCGGTGGCGGACCAGCCTGCGAGCGGGTTCACCTTGACCCGGGGGCCTTCGCTCTCGAAGTAATCGAGCGCGGCGCGGGCCTCGGCCTGAAAGCGTTTGCGGCCGGTGACCCAGCCATCATAGGCCAGCAGGGCATTGGCGAGCGGCACGGTCTTGCGCAGGTCGCAGCAGGCGTCGGTGGAGCGCTTGTGCAGGGTATCGTCCGGGTCGGCCTTGGCCAGCTCAGGCGCGGGGGCACGCACCACCTCGATGCCGGTGAGGCCGAGCTGTTCGGCCACATCGGTTTGATATTGCAGCGTTTCTTCAAAGAGCATCTGGGTGTCGATGAAGAGCACGGGCGCGGCGCGGTCGATCTGGGAGATCATGTGCAGCAGCACCACCGACTCGGCCCCGAAGGAGCTGACGGTGGCGATGCGGCCCATCGCCGGATCGGTCAGGGCGTGGCGCAGGACTTCCTGCGCCGTGGCCCCGGCGAACCGTTCGTTGAGGGCGCGGGCCTCGGCGGCGGCGCGGGCTTCGGCCACCTCGTCGGTCACGCCTGTGACGGTATCACGCGGCATTGCGGGCCTCGCTTTCGGGGTAGAGGGCGGCCTTGAAGGGCGCATCCCCAAGGCGGCGGAAGGTGGCGAGGAAGGTCTCCTCGGGCGCGTCGCGCAGCTCGAGGTAGGCCAGCATCAGCCGCTCGATGGCGGGCACGATCTCTTCGGCGGAGAAGCCCGGCCCCATGCGGGTGCCGATGGCCGCATCCTGCGTGCCGTCGCCGCCCAGCGTGACCTGGTAGTTCTCGACGCCAGCGCGATCCAGCCCGAGGATGCCGATGTGGCCCACGTGGTGGTGGCCGCAGGCGTTGATGCAGCCGGAGATCTTGATCTTCAGCTCACCGACCTCGTGCTCGATCTTCAGCTCGTCGACGCGGGTGGCGATTTCCTGCGCGATCGGGATCGAGCGGGCGGTGGCCAGCGCGCAGTAATCCATGCCGGGGCAGGCGATGATATCGGAGGCCAGCCCTATGTTGGCGGTGCCCAGCCCGGCGGCCTTCAGCGCCGCGTGGATCGCGGGCAGGTCGCCCTTGTGGACATGGGGCAGGATGACGTTCTGCTCGTGGCTGATGCGCAGCTCTCCGTGGGCATACTCTTCCGCCAAGGCGGCCATCAGGCGCATCTGGTCGGAGGTTGCATCTCCGGGTGTTTTACCGTGGGCCTTTATCGAAATTGTGACAATGGCGTGGTCCGCATCGCGGTGCGCGGTCAGGTTGGTATCGGCCCAGGCGCGGAAGACAGGGTCCATGTCGCGGGCGGCCTCATAGGCGGCCACGTCGCCCTCGCGGAGCGCGGGCGTTGCGAACTGGGACTTGATCGCGGCGAGCATCTCTTGGTCGACGCCGGTGAACTCGGGGCGGATTTCGGCAAAGCGGGCCTCGATCAGCTCGCGCATCGTGTCGATCCCGTTCTCGTGGACGGTGATCTTGATGCGGGCCTTGTACTTGTTATCGCGGCGGCCGAGCGTGTTGTAGACGTGGACGATGGCCTCGCAGTAGGGCAGCAGGTCGGCCTCGGGGAGGAACTCGCGCACCACTTTGCCGATCATGGGCGTGCGGCCCAGACCGCCGCCGATGATGACCTTGAAGCCGATCTCGCCGTTCTGCTCGACCAGTTGCAGGCCGATGTCGTGGGCGCGGATCACCGCGCGGTCGGCCTCGGCGCCGGTCACCGCGATCTTGAATTTGCGGGGCAGGAACTGGAACTCGGGGTGATCGGTCGACCACTGGCGCAGCAGCTCGGCGTAGGGGCGCGGATCGGCCACCTCGTCGCCGGCGGCGCCAGCGAAATGGTCGGAGGTCACGTTGCGGATGCAGTTGCCGGAGGTCTGGATCGCGTGCATCTGCACGTCGGCCAGCGCCTCGAGCATATCCGGCACGTCCTTCAACGCGGGCCAGTTGTACTGGATGTTCTGGCGGGTGGTGAAGTGGCCGTAGCCCTTGTCCCACTTGTCGGCGATGAAGGCGAGCTGGCGCATCTGGCGGGCCGAGATGGTGCCATAGGGGATGGCCACGCGCAGCATGTAGGCGTGGAGCTGAAGATAGAGGCCGTTCATCAGGCGCAGCGGCTTGAACTCGTCCTCGGTGAGCGAGCCGTCGATGCGGCGCTCCACCTGGGCACGGAACTGGCTGACGCGGTTGCGGACGAAGGCTTCGTCGAAGTCGGTATAGCTGTACATCAGAGGTCCACCTGTTTGCCGTGGGCGTAGTTGGAGGGGCCGGTGGCGCGGAAGGCCTCGCGGAAGTGGGTGGGCTTGGGGCCCTTGGGCGTGGCCTCGGCATCGGCGAGATAGGCGCCAACGATCTCGGAGGCCTGCAGCGCGGCGGCGGAGAGCGCGGCCTCGGCGGGGGCTTCCTCGGTGAAGAGGCGGGCATCCTCGTGGCGGCGTGACCACTCGCCGGAGTTGGTGAGATAGATCACGTCGCCTTCGATCAGCGCATTGGCCGTGACGACCTTGGGGGTGAATGGCTTGGGCATTACTGGGCGGCCTTCAGCTTGAGTTCGGTGGCGGCGTCGCGCGGGGCGAGGCCATAGAGGAGGACGGCGGGGCCGGAAAGGCCCTCGACCGTCTCGGGCAGGGCGGCAAGGGTGGTATGCAGGATGCGGGTATCGGGGCGCGAGGCGTTCTCGACCACGGTGACATCGGTGGCGGGGGAGGCGCCGTGCATCATCAGGCGGCCCTGCAGGAAGCGCGCGCCCTTCTTGGCCATGTAGATGGCGGCGACGGCACCGGGCGCGGCCAGCGCGTGCCAGTCCTGCTCGGTGAAGCCCTTGGTGTCATGCCCGGTCAGAAATCGAAGATCGGAGTTGCGGCCCCGCTTGGTCAGGCTCTGGCCGATGGAGGCGGCAGCGGCGGAGGCGGCGGTGATGCCGGGCAGGATGCGGGTTGCGATGCCGTGGGGGGCGAGCGCGTCGAGCTCTTCGTCGAGGCGGCCGTAGACGCCGGGATCGCCCGCCTTGAGGCGCACGACCTTTTCGCCCTTCAGCGCGTGGCCGACGATCAGCGCGTTGATCGCCTCCTGCGGGGTGGACTTGCCGAAGCCCTTCTTGCTCACGTCGATCATCAGCGCTTCGCGGCGGGCGAGTTCGAGGATCTCGGGCGAGACGAGGCCATCGTGGATGATCACCTCGGCCTCATCCAGCGCGCGGCGGGCGGCGAGGGTGAGCATCTCGGGATCGCCGGGGCCAGCGCCGACGAAGGCGACTTCGCCGGGCTCGGGGGCCTCGGAGAGGTGGCGGGTGAGCAGAGCGTCCAGCGCCTCGCGGGCGCTCTCTTCGCCCTTGGCGAGCGCCTTGGGGCCCTCGTTGAAGTAGTAGTCGGCCCAGAAGTCGCGGCGCTTCTTGCCCATCGGCAGGGCGTCAGCCGCGGTGCGGAAGGCCTTGCCGATGCGGGTGAGCAGGCCGAGCGAGCTGGGCAGGCGCTCTTCGAGGTCGCGCTTGATGGCGCGGGCGAGCACGGGGGCGGCGCCCTCGGTGCCGATCGCCACGGTCACCGGGTCACGATCGACGATGGCTGGGGTGATGAACTGGCTGTTGTGCAGGTCGTCGACGATGTTGACCAGCGCGCCCTCAGCCTCGGCCAGCGCCTTGATGCGGGTGTCTTCGGCGTGGTCTTCGTTGGCGCCATAGGCGAGACGGCTGCCGGTGAAGTCGCCCGCGCGGGCGGCGCGGCGGTGGAGCGTGAGGCGGCCCTCATCGGCCAGCGTTTCAAGATCGGCGTGGGGCTCGGCGGCGAAGACGTGAATGTCACCTTCCGTCTTCAGCAGCAGGCGCAGCTTGGCCAGCGCGGCCTCGCCGCCACCGGAGAGGGTGACGCGCTCACCACGGAGGTTCACGAAGATCGGAAAATGCTGCATTGCGGCGGCTCCTGTTGCGTAGGGGAAGATATAGAATTTTGTTCTGGTAATTGGCAGGGCTTCGCGGCAGTTAGGGAAAAACGTTCCGAGAAACTCTCCTGTAGGGCCGGAATTCCAACAAAGCTGGAGAAATGCGAATGTCTGTCCGTTTGGACAAGATCGACCGGAAAATCCTTGCGGAACTGCAAGCTGACGCTGCGCAATCCTTGGACGAAATTGCCAAGAAAGTGGGCAGTTCGAAGACGCCGGTTTGGAATCGGGTGCGCAAGATGCGGGAGGCCGGGGTGATCCGGCAGAACACCGTGCTGCTGAACGCCGAGGCGCTGGGGCTGGAGGCCTGTTTTTTCGTGCTGATCCGCACCTCAGAGCACGAGGCGGACTGGCAGCAGAAGTTCCTCAAAGCGCTCCGGGCGAGGCCCGAGGTGCTGGAGGCGCACCGGCTGGCGGGGGATATCGATTACATCCTGAAGGTGCAGGTGACGAACGCGCGGGCCTACGACGAATTCTACCAGGCGCTGATCTCGGAGGTGAAGATCCACAACGTGACGGCGCTGCTCTCGATGGAGGAGATCAAGAGCACCACGGCGTTGCCTGTTGGTGGGGAGTGAGCCGGGAGTTGGAGCGCGTTCCGGCCTGCGGGTGCCTGCTTTGATTTAGCAATGAAGTGAAGTGGTTGGGCGGGTAAGTTAATTTGCCTCGGCGAGCGCGTCGAAGACCGGTTCGAGCTTGCGGGCTAGGCCGGTGGAGAGGCCGTCGCGGATGACGCTTTGCTCGCCTGCGCCGATGCCGGAATCCTCCCAGAGCACCAGCCGCCCTTCGGGCACTTCGCGGTAGAGCGAGGCCCAGATCATGCCGCTGTTCGGCCCTGCGGTGGCGCGGATGTAGAAGGTCAGGTTGAGCGGCGCGATGAAGTCGAGGTCGTCGGGCGTGGGTGGAAACACATCGGTGCCGAAGCCCCATTCAGTCAGGCCGAGGTGGCGGTGCTTGAGACCCGCTTTGGAGGCCATTCCGGCGACCGAGGTGGCCAGCGGTGCGCACATGTCATTGGCGAAGCTCTCGCGGGTGAGGGTGACGCATTGGCTGATGATGCCATCGTAGCCCGAGGCCCGCTCGGGGGTGAGCACGCGCTCCTGCGCGGTGGCCGGAGAGAGGGAAAGGGCGAGGAAAAGAAGGGCGAACCGCATGAGAAACTCCTGAATGAATGGTCAGGAGGTTAGGCGGTGACGATCAGTTTTTCCAGCCCGTGGAAGTGGTAGACGGGGGCGTAGAGCGGCAGCTCGGCGAGCGAGAGGCCGGGGCAGGCGGTGAAGAGGGCTGGCAGGGCGATTTGCAACTCGAGCCGGGCGAGCGGCGCGCCGACGCAGAAGTGCAGCCCGGCGCCGAAGGCCATGTTGGAGGGGCCGCGGCGGGTGGGGTTGAAGCTGTCGGGGTCGGGGTAGGCATCGGGGTCGCGATTGGCTCCGGCGAGCAGGCAGGAGATGCGCTGGCCGCGTTTGAGGTGATGCCCGTAGATCTCGAAATCCTCGCGGGCGATGCGCTCGAAGATGTGCAGCGGCGGGGCGTGACGGAGGATCTCTTCGGTCAGCAGCGGGGCGTTCTCGGCGGATGAAGCATGGGCTGCAAGCTCATGTTCGCAAATGAGTTTTACCCCGTTACCGAGGGAGTGAACGGTGGCCTCGTGCCCGGCGTTCAGCAACAGGATGACGGTGGAGGTCAGCTCGTTTGCAGTGAGTTTCTCGCCCTCGGCCTCGGCGGCGATGAGCTGGGAGATGAGATCATCGGAAGGGCTGGCGCGGCGGCGGGTGATCTCCTCGGCGAGGAAGGCGGTGAAGGCCTGCGTGGCGGCGATGGCGGCCTCTTCCATCGCGCGGGTGCGGCCCGCCTGATACATGCCGACCATGGCGTTGGACCAGGCCAGAAGATCGGGCGCGCGGGCCGTATCGACGCCGAGCAGGGTGGCGATGGTGATCACCGGGAGCGGGCGGCAGAAGGCCTCGAGCAGGTCGAAGGGACCAGAGGGGAAGCGGGCGATGAGATCGGTGCAGAGTGCCTCGATTGCCGGGCGCTGCGCCTCGACGGTGGCGGAGGTGAAGGCCCGCAGCACCAGCCCGCGCAGGCGGGTGTGGCGGGGCGGGTCCAGCTCGAGCATCGAGTGGGCCTCGACATCGTAGAAGGGTTGCAGCCGTTCGGGCACGGGCGGCGCGAGACCGGCGGGCATCTCGCGACCGAGGCGACGGTCTTTCAGCAGGCGTTTGACCTGGGCGTAGCCTGCGGCGGCGAGTTGGCCATAATCCTCCCACAGAAACAGGTCTCCGGCGGCGCGGGCGCGGTGATAAAACGGGTAGGGGTCTTGCACGAAAGCCGGGTCGGTCGGGGATTGGGAGAGCGCCTGCATGGCGGCGACGCTTTCAGATGCGCATCGGATTGTCTAGGAAGAGGCATGACGCGACGGTGGCTCGTTATCCTACTCTACCTCGCCGCGGCGGCGCTGATCAGCGTGGCGGCGGGCTGGGGGGCTTTTGTGTCGGCGCTGGACGAGGTGGAGCGGCGCGGGCAGAGCGATTTGCGGCTTACCTCGCAGCGGCTCACGACACAGCTTCAGAGCTATGCCGAGCTGGCGGTGGCACTGGCCGACCGGCCCGAGCCGCAGGCGCAGGTGGCGGGACGTGGCCCGTCTGACTGGGTGTCGAGCCTGTTGGTGCGCCATGCGGATATGACCGGCAGCGCGGCGATCTTTTTGACCGACGAGGACGGGCGGATGCTGGCCTTTACCGGCGAGACCGCCCCGGCGCAGCTGACCGGCCCCGAGATCGTGCGGGCCCGGCAGGGGGCGCTGGGGAGCAGCCACCGGGTGGCGGAGGAGAGTGGGCGGCGGCTCTACTCCTTTGCCGCGCCGATCTTCGCGCCGGACGGGCCGGTGATGGGGATCGTGGTGGTGCAGGCGGACCTGCGGCTCATCGAGCTGGACTGGGCGGGCGACCCGGTGCCGGTGTTCTTTACCGACAGCGACGGCGTGGTGTTCGTGGCGAACCGAACCGAACTGCTGATGATGAGCCGGGACGGAGCGGCGGGCGAGGGGGTACATGCGGGCGCGGCGTTGAAGCCGTTCATCGGCTACCGCCCGTGGCAGGCGGGGGGGCGCGACCTGTGGTGGGTCGATGGCGGGCCGTATATTCCGCGCGCGGCCTTGCATCTGGTGCAGGAGTTGCCGGTGATCGGGATGCGGGGCGAGGCGCTGATCTCGCTGGCACCTGCGTTGCGGCTGGGGGCCTTGGCGACGGCGGCGGTGGCGGCGCTGTGCCTCGGGTTCGGGGCCTTCCTGTTCTTGCTGTCGGAGCGGCGGCGGGCGCTGGCGGAGCGGCTGGGCGTGGAGGCGCGGGCCAATGCGGTGCTCGAAGCGCGGGTGGAGAAGCGCACCGAGGCGCTTCAGGCGGCGAACTTGCGGCTGAAGGCGGAGGTGCATGAGCGCAAGGAGGCCGAGGCGGCGCTGCGCCGCGCGCAGGCGGAGCTGGTGCAGGCGGGCAA
Source organism: Vannielia litorea (assembly GCF_019801175.1). Lineage (NCBI taxonomy): Bacteria > Pseudomonadati > Pseudomonadota > Alphaproteobacteria > Rhodobacterales > Paracoccaceae > Vannielia > Vannielia litorea. The sequence goes on along the minus strand of NZ_JAHVJR010000001.1, from coordinate 1,715,800 downwards.
ACTGAGTGCCTTGGGGCAGATGAGTGCGGGGCTGAGCCATGAGCTGAACCAGCCGCTGATGGCGATCCGCTCGTTTGCGGAGAATGCCGAGAGCTTTCTGGACCGGGGCAGTCCAGAGAAGGCGGCGCAGAACCTTGGCCGGATCGGCGACCTCGCCCGGCGGATGGGGCGGATCATCCGCAATCTGCGGGCCTTTGCCCGGCAGGAGAGCGAGCCGATTGGCCGGGTCGATTTGGGCGCGGTGGTGGAAACGGTGCTGGAACTGGTGGAGGGACGGATGGTGCAGGCGGGCGTGGCGCTCGATTGGGCCGCTCCGGAAGCGCCGGTCATGGTCCGGGGCGGGGAGGTGCGCTTGCAGCAGGTGGTGTTGAACCTCGTCAGCAACGGGATCGATGCGATGGCGGGGCGCGAGGAGGCGGAGTTGGGGATTGCGATCGAGCCGGGAGCGCCGGTGCGGCTGAGGGTGCGCGACAGCGGCGCGGGGATTGCCGAGCCGGACAAGATCTTTGACCCGTTCTACTCCACCAAGGAGGTGGGCGCGAGCGAGGGCATGGGGCTGGGCCTGTCGATCAGCTACGGGCTGGTGCAGAGCTTTGGCGGCAACATCCGGGGGGAGAACCGTCCGGGCGGCGGTGCGGAGTTTACGGTTGAGTTGCAGCCCGCCGGGTTGGAGGTGGCGGCATGAGCGGGCTCAGGCGGGTGCTGGTGGTGGATGACGATGCTGCTGTGCGCGAGGCGCTGGGGCAAACGCTGGAGCTGGCTGAGATCGAGCCGATCCTCGCGGGCAGCTACATCGAGGCGAAGGACCACATTGGCCCCGAGTTCGAGGGGGTCGTGGTGAGCGACATTCGGATGCCGGGGCGGGACGGATTCTTTTTGCTGGCGGAGGCGCGGCGGCGGGATGAGGAATTGCCGGTGATCCTGCTCACCGGCGAGGGCGATGTGCCGACGGCGGTGAAGGGGATTGCCGAGGGTGCCTTTGACTTTCTGGAAAAGCCCTGCGGCCCCAAGGAGTTGGTGGGCGTGGTGGAAAAGGCGCTGAAGGCCCGCGCGCTGGTGCTGGAGAACCGCCGCTTGAAGCGGGAGCTGGAGCGTGGAGATGCGGCGGCGCGGATGATCTTTGGCCATTCGGTCGAGGCGCAGGGGCTGCGGCGGCAGGTGCGTGCGGTGGCGCGGGCGGGCGCCGAGGTGCTGGTGACCGGTGGCCCCGGCTCGCAGACGGCGAAGGTGGCGGAGGTGATCCATCTGCTCTCGCCCGCCGCGCCGCAGCCCTTCGTGAAGCGCCTTGCGGCCTCGCTCGACGAGGCGCGGCTCGATGCGGCGATGGAGGCGGCGGGGGCGGGCACGCTCTTTCTGGACGAGATCAGCGCTTTGCCGGCGGCGGTCCAGCTTGTGCTGCTGGATCGGCTCGAAGCGCCGGGAGAGTCGCGGATCATCGCGGGCACCACGCGTGACCTTGTGGCCGAAATGGAGGAGGGCCGCTTTGCCGCCGATCTCTATTACCGGCTCGACGTAATGCATGTGCGCATTCCGACGCTGGAAGAGCGGCGGGAGGACATTCCGGTGATGTTCCGGGATTACGTGGCGCAGGCGGCGGAGCAGGCGGGCATTCCCGAGCCGGAGGTGAGCGAAGAGCATCTGGCGGAGTTGATGGCGCAGGATTGGCCGGGCAACTCGCGCTCACTGATGAGCGCCGCGATGCGCTTTGTGCTGGGCATGCCGGGCGAGGTGCAGGAGGCCGCCGAGCTGGGGCTGGCGGAGCAGATGGCGCGGGTGGAGAAATCGCTCATCGTGGCGGCGCTGGGGCGGCAGAACGGGAACGCCACGGCGGCGGCGGCGGCGCTGCACCTGCCGCGCAAGACCTTCTACGACAAGCTGGCCAAGCACGGGCTGAAGGCGGAGGATTTCCGGCGGTAGGGTGCGGGGTGCCTGGGGTCACCCACGGGGCAAGCCCGGGGATGACAGCGTTCGGTTACTCGGCGGCGGTCTTCATCTCGAAGCCCTGCTCGATCATGTCGGCAGGTTCGACCGGGTATTCGCCCGAGAAGCAGGCATCGCAGTAGGCCGGGCTCTTCGGGTCGCGGCCCTTGGCCTCGCCCACGGCACGGTAGAGGCCATCGAGCGAGATGAACTTGAGGCTGTCGACGCCGAGGTAATCGGCCATTTCATCGGCGCTCATGTTGGCCGCCAGAAGCTTGCTGCGTTCGGGCGTGTCGACGCCGTAGAAGCAGGGCCAGGCTGTGGGAGGTGAGGCGATGCGGAAGTGGACCTCGGCGGCGCCCGCGTCGAGGATCATTTCCTTGATCTTGCGGGAGGTCGTGCCGCGCACGACGCTGTCATCGACGAGGATCACCCGCTTGCCCTTGATCAGGGCGCGGTTGACGTTGAGCTTGAGCCGGACGCCCATGTTGCGGATCTGGTCGGTGGGCTCGATGAAGGTGCGGCCCATGTATTGGTTGCGGATGATCCCCATGCCGTAGGGAATGCCGCTTTCGAGGCTGAAGCCGATGGCTGCCGGGGTGCCGCTATCGGGCACGGGGCAGACGAGATCGGCCTCCACGGGCGCTTCTTTGGCGAGCTCGCGGCCAATGGCTTCGCGGGTCTCGTAAACAGAGCGGCCACCGAGGATGGAATCGGGGCGCGAGAAATAGACGTGCTCGAAGATGCAAAAGCGGCTCTTCTTGGGGCGGAAGGGGTGGCGGCTATCGACCCCGTCCTTGGTGATGACGACCATCTCGCCCGGCTCGATCTCGCGGACGAATTCGGCGCCGATGATGTCGAGTGCGCAAGTCTCGGAAGAGAGCGCCCAGCCGTCGCCGATTTTGCCAAGCACGAGGGGGCGCACGCCCAGCGGGTCGCGCACGCCGATCAGCTTTGTGCGGGTCATGGCGACGATGGAAAACGCGCCTTCGACCCGGCGCAGGGCATCTTCGAGTCGTGCGGGCACGTCACGCTGCAGCGAGCGGGCCATCAGGTGGATGATGCACTCGGAGTCCGACGAGCTTTGGAAGATCGAGCCGCGCTCGATCAGCTCGCGGCGCAGGGCACCGGCGTTGGTGATGTTGCCATTGTGGGCAATCGCCGCGCCGCCCATGGAGAACTCTCCAAAGAAGGGCTGCACATCGCGGATCTGGGTGTTGCCCTTGGAGCCGGCGGTGGAATAGCGCACGTGGCCGATGGAGAGCGGCCCGGGCAGCGTATCCATCAGCGAGGCCTTGGTGAAGTTGTCGCGGACGTAGCCGAAGCGGCGTGCGGAGTTGAAGCCGTGCTCGGCGTCATGGCTGACGATGCCGCCAGCCTCCTGGCCCCGGTGCTGCAGCGCGTGCAGACCGAGCGCGACGAAGTTGGCGGCCTGTTCGACGCCTGTCACGCCGAATACGCCGCATTCCTCGCGGAGCTTGTCATCATCGAAAGGGTGCGCGGGGGGCATGGCGGGGTGGCCGTGCTGAGTGTCGGGCAAGGGGCAGCTCCGAATCCGGCTTTGTGGGCGTTGGCCCCCGTTTAACGCTTGGGGCGGCGGCTGTCATCCCTTTGTCACGAGAGGGTGACGCGGGAAGGCGAAAGGTGCGCAATGAATGCGCACCCTCGGTTGCTATGCGGCTTTTGCGGGCCGTCAGTTGCCGGTGGCAGGCTGCTCGGGCAGGGCAGTCGGGTCTGCCGGGGCGACGGCGGGGGCGCCGCAGGCGCGGTCTGTCAGGTTCTCGAATTTCTCGCGGAACCAGTTCATCACGCCCTCCTGATCGGCGATCTCGCCGTCGATCCGGGTTTTCGCCGAGCCGAAGAGCTTGGCGGTCTGGCTGTCATCGACGAAGGCGAGGCTCTCGGATCCTGCGATGAAGTCGTAGAGCACCAGCGCGATGGCGATGAGGATCAGCCCGCGCAGGGCGCCGAAGAGAAAGCCGAGGCCCTGATCGAGCGCGTTGAGCGCCGAGCGCTGCACGAGGCTCGCGAAGAGCGGTGTGAAGAGGGCGAAGATGACGAGGCCGATGGCGAAGACCACGACGAAGCCTGCGCCGGTGGCCAGTTCGCAGTTGTCCAAGAAGTCCTGCACAACCGGGATTTCCTTCACCAGCGGCACGGCCTGCGGGGCGAAGAGATAGGCCAGCACCGCGGCACCGACCCAGCCCGCGATGGCGAGGATTTCGCGGACGAAGCCGCGGGAGTAGGCAAGAATTGCCGACAGGACGATGACGACGGCCACGCCCGCGTCGAAAATGGTGAAGCCTTCCATGTGCTCTCTTCTTGCCTTTCCGGTCTCTCAGCCTGCGCCGAACATCTCGCCCACGAAGCCCGTGAGGTCTGACATCTTGCGCAGATCCATGCCCCCGCTGGAGGTGGCCTTTGACCCCTCCGCCAGCGTTGCGGAGGAGAAACCAAGTTTTTGCGCCTCTTTCAACCTGTTTTCGGTTTGCGAGGAGGGGCGGAGGGCGCCGGTGAGGCTGATCTCGCCGAAAACCACCATGCGGGGCGGCAGGGCCACATCCTCGCGGGCCGACAGCAGGGCGGCGGCAACGGCGAGGTCGGCGGCGGGTTCGGAGACGCGTAGGCCGCCTGCGACGTTGAGGTACACATCCATCCCCGCAAAGGGGATGCCGCAGCGGGCCTCGAGCACGGCGAGGATCATTGCGAGGCGGCCCGAGTCCCAGCCGACCACGGAGCGGCGTGCCTGACCGGCGGGCGCAGGGGCGACGAGGGCCTGAAACTCCACCAGCACGGGGCGGGTGCCCTCGATTCCGGCAAAGACGGCGGTGCCGGGGGCGGGCGTTTCATTGTCGGACAGGAAGAGTGCGGAGGGGTTGAGCACCTGCGCGAGGCCTTCGCCTGTCATCTCGAAGACGCCGATCTCATCGGCGGGGCCGAAGCGGTTTTTCACCGCGCGAAGGATGCGGAACTGGTGACCGCGCTCGCCCTCGAAGTAGAGGACGGTATCGACCATGTGCTCGACGACGCGGGGGCCTGCGATCTGGCCTTCCTTGGTGACGTGGCCGACGAGGATGACGGCGGTGCCCCGCCGCTTGGCGAATTGGGTCAGCTCATGGGCGGCGGCACGGACCTGACTGACGGAGCCGGGGGCAGCCTCGACAGTGTCGGACCACATGGTCTGGATCGAATCGATGATGCAGAGGTCGGGGCGCTCGGCGTCGAGCGTGGTGAGGATGTCGCGCAGGCTCGTCTCGGTGGCGAGTTTCACGGGTGCATCCGCCAGACCGAGCCGCTGGGCGCGCATGCGGACCTGTGCCGAAGCCTCCTCCCCCGAGATGTAGATGGTTTTTTGCCCCGCGAGGGCGAAGCGGGCGGCGGCTTGCAACAGAAGGGTGGACTTGCCGATGCCGGGATCGCCGCCGACGAGCGTGGCGGAGGCGGGCACGAGGCCGCCGCCGAGCACGCGGTCAAACTCATCGAGGCCGGAGGTGGTGCGGGGCGGCGGGGCCTCGGGCGAGGCGAGATCGGCCAGCGCGATGGTGCTGCCCTTCTTGGCGCCGAGGCCCTTGCCTTTGGGGCCGGAGGAGAGCGGAGCCTCTTCAACGATGGTGTTCCACGCGCCGCAAGCGTCGCATTGGCCCGACCATTTGGAGTGGGACGCGCCGCAGGCGGTGCAGGAGAAGGCGAGGGCTTTGGCCATGCGCTTTCATGCCCGCTGGGGCGCGGATTGGAAAGGGGGCGCCGGAAGAGAGTTGAGGCTTGCGGCGGGGGATATCTGAGCCGGGAAAATGATCGGTGTTGGTGCTTGCCGGAGCGGCGAGTTATGGGTGCAGGCATGTTCGAGACCCTGACATTGCAGCCGTTGAGGTTGCCCGAGGATGCGCCGGTGCGGCGGGAGCGTTTGGCACCGGAGGCGGCGCGGGGGCCGAGGTATGACGCGATGTTTGACTTTCGCACGCTGGCCTACGGCGCGGTGCGGGCGAAGGGCGGGCTGGTGCTGGTGTGCCCCAAGCTGGGGCCGCTGGCGCGGGTGCTCAGGCGCGCGCGGTTTTCGGGCGGGTTGCGCTGGCGGGGGATGCGGCGGTTCAGGCGGTATGACGAGGTCTGGCTGGCGGGCAGTCCGGGGGAGGTTCTGGAGGTGGCGCTGCCGGAGGAGGCGGGCGGCGCGGTGCTTGCAACGCAGGTGCTGGGGCCGAGGCCGGAGTTCGAGGGGCTGGCTTGCCTGACGACCAAGAGCAAGGACAATGACCTGACGTGGATCGGCGACTGGGCGCGGCATCATGTGCGCGCGCAGGGGGCGGAGGGCGTGGTGCTGTTTGACAACGGCTCCAGCGCCTATGCGCCTGAAGAGGTGACGGAGGTGCTGGCGGGGGCCGGGCTGAAGGCGGCGCTGGTGGTGAGCGCGGACCTGCCGTTTGGCCCGACGGCGCTGAAGCCGCCGCGGCATCTGGCGCTCTACTTTCAGACCGCCACGCTGAACCTTGCCCGCCACTGGGCGCTGAAGGGCGCGGGAGCGGTGGCGGTGAACGACATCGACGAGCTCTTCCTCTCGCGTGGGCAACGTACGATCTTTGAGGCGGCGCGGGAGAGCCGGCTGGGCTACGTCACCGCGCAGGGCCATTGGCGGACACGGGAGGGCGCGGGGCCGCCGCGGCATGTGGAGCATGTGCTGCGGGATGTGCCGGAGGCGCTCTGCAAGGAGAAGTTCTGCGTGGTGCCGGGCGGGCCGCTGCGCTGGTTTGGTTGGGATGTGCATGGCGTGGGGCGTTACCAGTTCAATCGGCTGGTGCGGGCCCAGGACCTCTGGTTTGCACATTGCCGCGAGATATCCACGGGCTGGAAATACAAACGAGAGGGTGCGCAGGGGCCGGTGGAGCCCTGCGAGGAGACGCGGGCGGCGCTGGCGGCCTCACTCGGTGGTGGGGCGTAGCGGCGCGGGCTCGGGTGTGGGGTGCAGGGGGGCGGCTTGCGGGCTGCCCGGGGCGGGCAGGGCGGCGCGTTTGCGGCTGCGTTCGGTGGCCCATGAGATGCCGATGGAGGCGAGGATGCAGGCGGTGAAGAGGTAGAGGCCCCATGCGGTTTCGACCTTGCCGAAGCCGATGCCCTTGGCGACCACGATGTAGAGCGCGATCAAGAAGATATCGGCCATCGCGAGCTTGCCGAGCAGGTGCAGCGCGGGCAGCACCTTGCGGTGCATCAGGCCGAAGTGCAGCAGCGCGAGGCCGATGGTCTTGAGGTAGGGGGCGAAGAGAGCGAAACCGGTGACGAGGAGGGCGAGGAACACGTCCTTGCCCCAGAGTTCCTGCAGGCCGGAGATCACCGAAATTTCGGACAGGCCAAAGAGCGGCAGAAGGCCAGCGCGCAGCAGCGGAGCGAACCACGCGACGGGGAAGAGCAGGAGGAGCGAGAGGTTTGCGAGCTTGAGGGCGAGCGGCAAGGGCGGGCCTTTGGGCGGTTCAGGACACCCTTCACATAAGATCCTTGTTGCGCGATGTGAAGCCGGGGCCGCGCGCCAGACGCAGGCGTTAGCGCAGTGTTTCGATCGGCCCGGTGGCGCTGCCGGTGATGAACTGTGTCAGGTAAGCGTCTGATGCTGCGTCCATTTCGGCGACCGGGCCGGTCCAGCGGATCTTGCCGGCGTGGAGCATGGCGACATCGTCGGCGATGGCGCGCACGGAGGTCATATCGTGAGTGATGGTCACCGCTGTGGCGCCCATTTCGACCACGATCTCGCGGATCAGCTCGTTGATGACGCCGGCCATGATCGGGTCGAGGCCGGTTGTCGGCTCGTCGAAGAAGATGATCTCGGGGTCGGCGGCGATGGCGCGGGCAAGACCGACGCGTTTTTGCATGCCGCCCGAAAGCTCGGCGGGGAAGAGATCGGCGGTCTCGGCACCGAGGCCGACGCGGCGGAGCTTTTCGATGGCGATGTCGCGTGCCTCGGCCTTGGGGCGCTTCAACGCGCCGCGTAAGAGGCGAAAGGCGACGTTTTGCCAGACGGGGAGCGAGTCGAAGAGCGCGCCGCCTTGGAAGAGCATGCCGAAGCGGGCGAGGAAGGCCTCGCGGGCCTTGGCGGATTTGACCGCGGCGACGGGGGCGCCATCGACGGTGATGCTGCCTTGATCGGGGGTGACGAGGCCGAGGATGCACTTGAGGGTGACCGACTTGCCGGTGCCCGAGCCGCCGATGATGACCATGCTCCGGCCCTTGCCGACCGACAGATCGACCCCGCGCAGAACATCCTTTGGGCCGAAGCACTTATGGACGTTTTGCAACTCGATCATACGGAGAAGAACGCTTGGGTGAGCAAGAAGTTGGCCGCGAGGATGAGCACGGCGGCGGCGACCACCGAGGACTTGGTGGCTTGGCCCACGCCCTGCGCGCCGCGGCCGGAGTTCATGCCGTAGTAGCAGCCCATCAGCGCGGCGATGAAGCCGAATGCGGCGCCTTTGACGAGGCTGGAGACGATGTCGAGGGTCTCGAGGAAGTTCCATGTGTTTTGCAGGTAGGCGGCGGCGTTGAAGCCGAGGCGCTCGGTGGCGACGAGGAAGCCGCCCATGACGCCGATCACATCGCCTACGGCCACCAGTGCGGGCACGGTGATGAGGGCTGCGAGCACGCGGGGGACAGTGAGATACTTCATCGGGTGGGTCGATAGGGTGACGAGCGCGTCGATCTGCTCTGTGACCTTCATGGTGGCGATCTCGGCGGCCACGGAGGAGGTGACGCGGGCGGCGATCATCAGGCCGACGAGCACGGGGCCGAGCTCGCGCACCATGCCGATGGCGACGATCTGCGGCACCACCGCCTCGGCGTTGAAGCGGGAGCCGCCGGAGTAGATTTGCAGTGCCAGCGCGCCGCCCGTGAAAATGGCGGTGAGGCCGACCACGGGAAGGGAGAAATACCCAACGTTCAGAATGGCTTGCCACAGCTCCTTGAGGTAGAAGGGCGGGCGGGCCATGTGGCTGAGGGTGGAGAAGAGAAACAGCGCGACCCGGCCAATGGCGGCCAGCAGCGCAAGGGTGTTGCGGCCGATGAGCGCGAAGGGGTGGAGGAGCGTGGCCACGGGCCTCGGCTCAGCCCGCGCGGCCGGAGTAGCGGCGGGCGTAGCGGGGGCCGAGGGAGGTAAGGATTTCGTAGCCGATGGTCTTGCCTGCATCGGCGACCGCATCGACGCCCTGCTCAGGGCAGAGCAGCGACAGCTCGCGCGGCTCACGCTCGAGGCCGGAAATGTCGACGGTGATCGCATCCATCGAGACGCGGCCGAGGATCGGGCATTCGATGCCGTCTGACCAGAGGCTGCCAGTATTGGTGAGCGCCCGCAGGATGCCATCGGCATAGCCGCCCAGCACGGTGGCGGTGGGCGTGTCGGCCTCGGCCTCCCATGTGGCGTTGTAGCCGACCGCCTCGCCCTTCAGCACGACGCCGGTTTGCACCACGGGCAGGTCCAGCTGCACCACCGGGCGGGCGTCGGTGAAGGGGCGGCCGCCGTAGAGGCCGATGCCGGGGCGGGTCAGCTCGAAGTGATATTCCGGCCCCAAGAGGATGCCGCCGGTCGCGGCAAGGCTGCGGGGGATGCCGCAGCCTGCCGTCAGCTCGCGGAAAAGGGCGACCTGCGCCTTGTTCTGCGGGCTGGCCGGCTCGTCGGCAGAGGCGAGGTGCGACATGATCAGCCGCGGCTTGCGCGGAACGGCGACATCGCGCACCGCGGCCCATTCGCCCGGCTCCATGCCGAGCCGGTTCATGCCGGTGTCGAGCTGGATGCCGAAGGGGGCGTCGGGCAGGGCCTCGAAATGGCGGGTGAGCTGGTCGATCGAGTTGATCATGGGGATCAGGTCGAGATCGTTCAGCATGTCGGTGTCGCCGCGCATGTGCCCGGAAAACACGTAGATTTCAGGCCCGCGACCGAGGGCGTTGCGGATGGCGCCGCCCTCTTCGGCGTGGGCGACAAAGAAACGGCGGGCGCCTGCGTGGGCCAGTGCGCGGGCCACGCGGCCTGCGCCAAGGCCGTAGCCGTTTGCCTTGACCACGGCACCGGTTTCGGTGCTGCCGCCGGAGGCCGCATCAAGCGCCGTCCAGTTGGCGGCGATGGCGTCTAGATCAATCGTTAACTGCCCGGTTCCCATGGGTTGGGGTTGTGCGTTTGGCGGCGGGCGGCGTCAAGCGTGAATGCGCGCTGCGGTGCGGCGAGGGGAGGCTTGAGCTAGGGCTCGTCCCAGTAGCGGCGGCGCTCCTCCCACATCTTCTCGCCGATGAGGCAATCGAACTTGGCTTGGGCGCGGATGATCTGGGCGGGCGGTGGCAGGCCGGCGATTTCGAGCACCAGCTTGCGGCGGACGGCGGAGGCGAACTCGTTCCACTCCAGCACGGGGATGACGAAAGCGCCGGGGCCGCCGATGACGCAGTCGCGGTAGTAGAGGTCCAGCCCGCCGATATCCCAGTTACCGGATAGGCCCTCGTTGGTCATGAGGGGCAAGCCGTTGATGACGATGCCTTTTTCGACAGCGGCGTTGCGGGCGCGTTCGACGAGGCTGCCCTGATTGTTCGGCCCGTCTCCGGACACGTCGATCACCCGGCGCAGGCCGGTGAAGGCGTTTTTCTCGATTGCGTCCATGCCGTACTCGATGGCGCCGGATATGGAGGTGCGGCGCATGCCGCCGGCGAAGGTCTGGCTGAGGGCCTCCGCGAAGGCGCGGGCATCTTCCTGCGTCTGGATAACGGTCCAGGGGACGATCTCGCGCTGGGTGTAGTTGCCAGCCCATTCGACGTAGGTCACCGCGATGGAGCCAAGCAGGCCCGATTGCACGGCGGTCATGACCTCGTTGGAGAGGATCGCCTCGGCATAGCCGCGCCGCTGGATCTCGACCTCGTTCGGGGTCATCGAGCGGGAGACATCGACCATCAGGGCGAGCTCGACATCGACCTCGATCTGCTGGGCCTGAGCGGGCAGGGCGGCGAGGGCGAGGGCGAGGAGAGCGTTGCGCATGAGGGGGATCATGCGGGAGGTGGTGATTCTGGGGAAGAGGGTCGCGCGGTTGTGAACGGGGCAGGGCGGCAGGCAATCAGCCCTTGCCGTGCATCCGGGCAGAGACGCCGCGCAGGCGCTCAAGAAACACGCCGATGACCTGCCGCTCGAAGATGAGGCCGGGGCCGAAGCGGATGCCGAGGTTGTTCAGGTTCTCGATGGCGAGGCTGCGGGCGGCGCGGGAGAAGCCGCCGGGGCGGCTCTCTTCAAGGCAGCCGTTCACGGTGAGCGTGTCGAAGCCGAAGGAGTTGGAGAAGAGAAACCAGAGCGACTCGGAGTGCATGGTGAGGTCTGCGGGTGCCTCGGTGCGGGTAAAGCGGCGGCGGGCGATGTCGATGGAGAAGGTCTCGCCGATGTCGTCGCAGTGGACGGTGACGGGTTGGAACACGCGGATCGGGCTGGCGAGCTGGGCCAGCCGCATGGCCCATGTGGCGTTGTTGCGGTGGACCCGCTCGTCCCAACCCTCGAAGGCTTCGCGCAGTGTGCCGGGGCTGCGGCTTTCGTACTCCATCAGATCGAGGGGCGCCTCGGCCTTGGCCTCCCAGAAAGCCACGGCGGCTTGCGAGGCCTCCGCATCGGGCGCGGTGAAGGTGTCGCCGGGTTGCATGACCTGGAGGGCGAAGGGGGCGTCGGCGAAGGCTTGCGCCACCGTGGAGGCGCGGTTGGCGGCGTCGTTGAGGTAGGCGTTGCGGGTATTGGCGAAGGCCACGAAGCTGGCGAAGGGGATGACAGTGGAGGGCGTGAGCACCTCGGCCTGAATGCGGATGTTCTCGAGCTTTTCGCGGGCGGCCTCTTCGCGCCATACGCGGTTCTCCGGCCCGCCTTTCCACGCGGCGTAGGAGAACTGGGTGAGGAGGATGTCGCAGGGGCCGACCGCATCGCGGACCTCTTCGGCGCGGGCCCGGGTGGCGATGGCGCAATCGTTGAGGTTGAGGATGTGGGTATCGCCGACGCGGATGGAGAGGGCGGAATCGTAGAACTCATCTTTCAGGCAGGTGAGGGTGAGGCTGCCTGCGGTGAGGGACGTGCCGAAGGGCATTTCTGTCAGGTCGAAACCCTTGGCGCGCAGAAAGCCCGCGACGCGCTGATCGGCGATTTTCTGAAACAGCAGCTTGATGCCCCGCGCTTTGATCGTGTCGCCATGGGCGGCGAAGAAGGCGGGGGAGAAGTGATCGGGGTGCTCGTGGCTGATCCAGATGTGGGTGGTGCGGGCGAGCAGGGCCTCGACCTCGGCGGCGGGCGTTTTGTGCAGGAGGGACCAGCCCTTGTGGAAGGCGGGGCCAGCGTACCACGGGTCGGTCAGCAACGCAGTGCCCGCATGGGCGATGCGGACGGAGGCGTGGTTGACGAACTCGATTTCCATGAGCGGGGTTGTCGCGTGGCGGGCGCCTGCGGGTCAAGGCGGCGGGGGATTATCCCGCCCCGCACGAGACGGGGCGGGTGGTTCTTGCCTGCCTAGAATTGATCCACCTGTCCGCCGCCCTGCTGCCAGGGCTGGACGAGGTTGCCGAAGCGGGTGAACTCGCTCTCGAAGCTCAACTCCACCGTGCCGATGGGGCCGTGACGCTGCTTGCCGATGATGACTTCGGCCTTGCCGTGGAGGCGCGCCATGCGCTCCTGCCATTCGGCCATCTTGTCGAGTTGGTCGTCGGAGGGCTTCTCACGCTCGGCGTAATACTCTTCGCGGAACACGAACATCACCACGTCGGCGTCCTGCTCGATCGAGCCCGATTCCCGCAGGTCGGAGAGCTGGGGGCGCTTGTCGTCGCGGCTCTCGACCTGACGGGAGAGCTGTGAGAGCGCGATGACGGGGATGTTCAACTCCTTGGCGATGGCTTTCAGGCCCATCGAGATTTCGGCGATCTCCTGCACCCGGTTTTCGGCTGTGCCGCGCAGCAGCTGGAGGTAGTCGACGATGATCACGTCGAGCCCTTGGGTGCGCTTGAGGCGCCGGGCGCGGGCGGCGACCTGGGAGATCGGCAGGGCCGGCGTATCGTCGATGAAGAGCGGGCAGGCCTCGAGCGCTTTGGCCGCCTCGACGAAACGGCGAAACTCGGTTTCGTCCATGTCGCCTTGGCGGATCTTGTGAGAGCTGATCTCGGCGGCCTCGGAGAGAATCCGGCTGGCCAGCTGTTCGGCGCTCATCTCGAGCGAGAAGAAGCCCACCACGCCGCCATCCACGGCGCCCTCGTTGCCATCGGTCAGCTGGCCGCGCTTGTAGGCCTTGGCGATGTTGAAGGCGATGTTGGTCGCGAGCGAGGTCTTACCCATCGAAGGGCGACCGGCGAGGATGAGCAGGTCAGAAGGGTGCAGGCCGCCGAGCTTGCGGTCCATGTCGGCCAGCCCGGTGGAAATGCCGGCGAGGCCGCCCTCGCGCTGGTAGGCGGCGTTGGCGACATTCACCGCGTCGGTCACAGCCTTGAGGAAGCTCTGGAATCCGCTCTCGGTGCGGCCCTGCTCGGAGAGCTTGTAGAGCGCCTGTTCGGCCTCGACGATCTGGTCTTTCGGTTCGGAGGCGACGTTTACGTCGGAGGCCTTGGCGGCAATGTCGCGGCCCAGCCCCATCAGCTCGCGGCGGATCGCGAGGTCATAGACTATCTGAGCGTAATCCTTGGCGGCGAAGCTGGCGACGGCGACACCGGCCAGCTTGGCAAGGTAGGCGGCGCCACCCACATCTTTAAGGCCCGGCTCGTCCTCGAGATAGCTCTTGAGCGAGACCGGTGTGGCCGCGAGGTTCTTGGCGATCCGCGCGGCGGCGACCTCGTAGATGCGGGCGTGAAGCGGGTCGTAGAAGTGCTCGGAGCCAACCACCATCGCGACACGGTCGAAGATGTCGTTGTTGGTGAGGATGGCTCCGAGCAGCTGCTGCTCGGCCTCGATGTTATGCGGCGCAGTGTCCTGCGCCTCCGACCCTTCCGGCCGGAAAGCGGTGATCTCGTTCATGCTGCTCGGTCCCCCTGTGGAGGAAGGTGATACTGTGATTCCGCGCCCGAGGGGTATCTGGAAATCTCTGTGGATAAGAGGCTTCAAACCCTGTGGGGCGGTCGGGCTCCGGGGGTGGTTTTACCACATCTTGCGGTTTCGCGCGAGAGCGGCCTCAAGATCGGCGCTGTCCCGAACCGGGCGACTCGGGGTTTTCTCAGGTTTTATCCCCTGAAATTAATTCCCGTGTTGTTCCCGCCACTTGGCCGGATCGTTCAGGAAAGCCTCGACCCCGTCGAGCGTTTCGGCATCGAAACTGCCGCGCTCGCGGGCGACGGCCAGAACATCCCACCAGGTGCAGAGGTGGTGCAGGGTGACGCCATGATCGCCGAGGGTTTTCTCGGTTTCGGGGAAGATGCCGTAGTAAAAGATGACCGCCGTGTGGGCGCAGCTTGCGCCGGTTTCGCGGATGGCATCGACGAAGGAGATTTTCGAGCCGCCGTCGGTGGTGAGGTCTTCCACCAGCAGCACCCGCTCACCCTCGGCCATCGCGCCCTCGATCCGGGCGTTGCGGCCATAGCCCTTGGGCTTCTTGCGGACGTAGCTCATGGGCAGGGCCATGCGGTCGGCGACGAAGGCGGCGAAGGGGATGCCCGCGGTCTCGCCGCCTGCGATGTTGTCGAAGGCCTCGAAGCCCGCGTCGCGCATGACCTTCACCACCAAAAAATCCATCAGGGTGGAGCGGATGCGCGGGAAGCTGATGAGCTTGCGGCAGTCGATATAGGTCGGGCCCTTCAGGCCGGAGGAATAGGTGAAGGGCTCGCGCTGGTTGAAGTGGACGGCCTCGATCTCCAGCAGCATCCCCGCCGAGATGCGGGCAATCGTGGCGTCATCGAGGTGCGAGGTGGGGATCATGGCGCGGCTCCTGTCATTTTCTTGCTGTAAATACTCAATCGTCCGGCATCGCAAGGCGCGGGGCGGCCGCTTTGGCGCGTGCGGTCAGAGCTCGTCCTCGACGTGCCAGTGCAGCGGGCGGCCGGGATCGAACACCACGACGGGGCCGTTCTCGGTTTCGATCTGTGGCGGGAAGGTGAGGGGCTCGTCCTGACGGCTCAGGGTGATCGTGGCCTCGTTGGGGGGCAGACGGTAGAAGGCCGGGCCGTTGAGCGAGGCATAGCCTTCGAGCTTGTCGAGCGCGCCTGCGTCTTCGAAGACGGCAGCCAAGCAGCTCATGGTGACGGGCGCGGAGAATACGCCGGCGCAGCCGCAGGGGCTTTGCTTGTCGCTGGCGAGGTGAGGCGCGCTGTCGGTGCCGAGGAAGCAGCGGGAGAAGCCGGAGGTGGCCAGAGTGGCGAGGGCCTCGCGGTGGCGCTCGCGTTTGACCACGGGCAGGCAGTAGTAATGCGGGCGGATGCCGCCGACCAGCATGTGGTTGCGGTTGATCATCAGGTGATGCGTGGTGATCGTGGCGCCGAGGTCATCGCCGCCCTCGCGCAGGTATTCCACCGCGTCGGCGGTAGTGATGTGCTCCATCACCACGCGCAGGCCGGGCGTGGCTTGGCGCAGCGGGTCGAGCACGGTTTCGATGAAGCTGGCCTCACGGTCGAAGATATCGACATCGTGGGTCGTGACCTCGCCGTGGACGCAGAGCGGCATGCCGATCTCGGCCATCTTCTCCAGCACCGGGCGGACCTTATCCATGTCACGCACGCCGGAGGCGGAGTTGGTGGTGGCGCCTGCTGGGTAAAGCTTGACCGCCTTCACGAGGCCGGAGGCGTGGGCCGCGGCGACATCTTCGGGGTCGGTCTCTTCGGTGAGATAGAGGGTCATCAGCGGCTCAAAGAGGCCGACGCCGGGCGAGGCGGCGAGGATGCGCTCGCGGTAGGCCATGGCGTGGGCCATGGTCACCACCGGCGGCACGAGGTTGGGCATGATGATGGCCCGGGCAAAGTGGGCGACGGTCTCGGGCAGGACGGCCTTGAGCATCGCGCTATCGCGCAGGTGCAGGTGCCAGTCATCGGGGCGGCGGAGGGTGAGGCGCTGGGTCATGGCGCAGGCATAGCGCGACAGGCGGACGGGCGCCAGTGGGGCGAAATGGGGTGTTTGGCGACGGCGTTGACGGGGCTGACGCCGGGGTAGCGGTGATTGTGCAGCGATTTCACAGGGATGGCGGGTGGAGGGCGCGCCGGGCCTGCTGCATTGCGGCATTTTTGTGTTGCCTGCTTGCTGTGCAACTGCGTTCAGATCAATGAAAAAAGGTTAAAAGTGATTGCCTGCGGCGAGATGGGGTCTTTTCGCGGGTGCAGCAATTGTATAGGTTGACCGGGAAGGTGGCCTTTGTGCCTGCCGGGCTGTGCGTGCTTCAGCGGGCGGTCCGGATCGGGGGCGGGCTGGCGAGGTTTGCCAGGTTGAAGGCCCTTGGGGCGATCCTCCGGGGGACAGTGCAGAAAGAGGATATCCAATGCGGCAAGCATTCACGGCGATCGACATGTGGCGCAATGGCGTTGTGCTCTGGAGTTCGATGATCGAAACCCAGGTGAACATGGCCCGCGCGGGCTTTGGCATGATGGAGTTCTGGCCCGGCACCGGTGAGCGGATCGTGACCAAGCCGAAGCCGAGCAAAGCCCCGGCGAAAGCACCGGCCAAGACAAAGGCGCCCGAGAAGGCGGCAGCCGAGGTTGTGCCGCTTGCGCCCAAGGCGGAAGAGGCCCCGGCCAAACCTGCTGCGAAGAAACCGGTGGCGAAGAAGCCCGCGGCCAAGAAGGCTGTTGCGAAGAAAACGGCCGCGAAGAAGCCTGCAGCCAAGACCGCCGCGCCGAAACCGGCTGCCACCAAGGCAGCACCCAAACCTGCGGCGAAGAAGCCTGCTGCCAAGGCCACGCCCGCTAGCAAAGCTGCGGAGAAGGTGGAGACCAAGACGGAAGCCCCGGTGAAAGCGCCGGAAACTCCGAAGGCTGCGCCCGCCAAGCCTGCTGCCAAAGCCGCGCCGAAGCGCCGGACGGCGGCGAAGAAAGCCGCGCCGAACCCTGCGGTTGCGAAGAAGACGGCAGCGCCGAAGCCCGCGACTGAGGTGAAGTCGGAGGCGCCGAAGCCTGCGGTGGAAGCGAAACCCGAGGCCGCGAAGCCTGTGGCGGAGGCCAACGTTGAGGCTCCGAAGGCCGCGCCGGAGACGAATGCGGAAGCGTCGAAGTCCGAGGCCAAGCATGAAGCGCCGAAGCCGGACGTGAAAGCTGAAGCGCCCGCGCCCAAGGCCGACGCTCCCGAAGCGAATGCCGAGGCTCCGAAGGTGGAGGAGGCGAAAGCCGAAACACCCAAGCCTGCGTCGGAGGCCCCTAAGGCGGAAAGCTCTGCGCGGCGTCCGGGCGGCAAAGGCAAGATCACTCTCGCGCCCGATTTCGAGCCGCGCTGAGGCGGATCGGGTCGAATCGCGACCCGCAATGACCGCAGCCACAATGGCGGAGGCCCGCATCTGGGCCTCCCCTTTCAAGGAGCACCCCACTGGCCCCCTACATCCCCACACAGGCTGACCCGTCGTGGCCAAGCCTTTCGACCGTCCGGCCCGAGCGGCTGGCGCTGGAGGTCTGGTCCACCGGCCTTCAGGCCGCGTGGCTGGTGGCGGAGAGCCAATCTGTCATCTCGCACCGGTTGATGGGGTTTTCGGGCCTCGAGCCGCGAGGGCGGGACGAGGTGCACCGGATGTTTCTGGAAAAGAGCACGGCATTCTCGGCGGCGGCGATTGCCGGGGCGATGCTGGCGCTCAGCGGGCGGCGGCCCGATGAGATCTGGCGGGCGATGATGCACCCGCTGCGCTATACCACAGCGCGCAACCTGAGGCGGCTGCAACGCATTCGCACCCTGCATGGCGGCAGACGCCGCATGGCGCGGGCGCGGTTGGGCGCTGGGTTGAAACACCGGATGGCGGAGTAGGGCCCGAGCCACCACGCGAAGCGACGGCGCGGCGCGGTCAGCTCCGTGCGCTGAGCCTGCGCTGGCGGCGGGCCTCTTCCAGCTTCACGGCCTCTTCGCCCTCTTCATCCTCGAACCATTCGTCCGGCGGAAGCTGCGAAAGATCCGGAAATCGCAGGAAAACCACAGAGGGCCCATCGGCCCCGGGCGGCTTGCTGCCGCGGTCTGAATTGCCTTGATCGTTCGACATGCCCCACCATACCACGAAACTCTTGCCATATGCCTGCACCTTCGGCATTTCCGCAAGGGAGCGTAGGGATTGTGTGACACTTGGCAGCGGCCAAAGCGCTTGGGGAGCGGTTACGATGGCGATTTCGGTCAGATTATTGCTTGCGGCGGGTGGAGCGTGCGCCGGGCTGGCGGCGCCCGTGTCGGCCGACTGCCCGCAGCCCGGAGACCTCGCGGATGGCATTTCCCTGCGGGATGACAGCGGCGGGGTTACCACCTTTCGCCCCGGCGCGGCGCCGGGGGAGGTGATGGAAACCACGCTCTTTGATGACAACACCGGCTTCTTCGTTCGTTCCACCGGCGGGCTGCTGGTGGAAGAGAGCCATGACATCGAAAACGGCGCGCCGGTGGAGAGCACCGTTGTCGATACACGGTTCGAGGGCACGGAGCAGGCCTTTCCAGTGGCTGAAGGGCGGCGGCTGGAACTTGCTGGCACCGAAGTGGATGCGACAGGCGCAGAGACGGCGATCACCGTGCTGATCGAGACCAGCTTGATGCGGCAGGTGCTCTATGGCGACTGCGCTGTGCAGGCGATTCCGGTGCGGATGACCTATACCTACGGCGGCGAGGCCTCGGAGGTGGAGTATCTCGACTACCTGCCGGAGTTCGGGATCTCGCTGTTTCTTGGCGCGGGCGAGCTGGGCGGGGCGCCGGACATCTACCGGATCGTCGAGCTCTTCAAGGCGCTGCCGCAGTAATCTGACCGCGCCTTCGCGCCTGCGGCATTTCTCTCCTCAAACTTTCTGCGTTGCAGCAGGCGCAACCCGGGCATGCGGGATTGTCTGTGGTGGATCAGTCACTTGGCAGCCTATGTTGAAGGCAAGGGAGGAAACCACAGAGACAAAGCAGTTCCAGGAGGTTTCCAGATGGCAACGCAAGCAACTGACATTCAATTCGCCCGCCCCGGTTTCATGGCCCGTGTGGGTGCCGGTTTTGACCGTGTTCTGACCGCCCTCGTGGCGATGGCCGAGGCCAACCCGCGGATGAAGGCGGTGAAGCGCCTGAGCGAGATGAGCGACGAGCAACTCGACGCCCGTGGCCTGAAGCGCGAAGACATCGTGCGCCACGTGTTCCGCGACATCTACTACGTGTAAGTGCTGCCTGCGGGCGCAGAGCCCGCGTGCAACGCCCGCCTGTTCCGGGAGGGACGGACGCAAGGAGGCTGCCGTTTATTCGGCGGCCTCTTTCTGTTTTTGCGGGCTGTCAGGGTCTGGCTCGGGGCCGGGCGGGGGCAGGCTGCGCCCGGACTTGGCCAACGCCTCGCTGGAGGCGGCGAAAGCATCGCGGAAGCGCGGCCAGTCGAAGCGGGCGAGCGCGGCGCGCGCGGCCAGCCCGGTGAGCCAGGGCCTTTCGGTGGCGGCAAGCTCGCCGACGAAGCGGCGCAGCCATGGACCGAACCGGTGACGTGACCGGTAGAGCTTGGCGAAGCCCTCTGGCGTCAGCTTGCCACGGGTGGCTGCGCGGAGCATCGGCTCCAGCACGCCCATGTCTTCGAGGTCGGAGTCCAGCCGATTGCCTAGCCAGCGTGTGGGCAACGGGGTGACATTGGGCGAGCGGAAGAGCGAGGCGTGGACCGCGTCCTTGGTGTTGGCGGGGTTGTAGACGATGAAAGCGGCTTCGGCGGCCTCCAGCATGGCGGGGGCGTAGCCGTAGCGGCGGGTGAAATCGGTGCGCCGCATCGCGGGGTAGCGGTTGTCCCAACGAGTGAGGGGCGGGTGTAGGGTGGCCAACGGGGCCAGAAGGACGGCGGTGGAGAAGGGCGCACAGACCGAAAAGGCCGCTGCCGCGTAGCCGCAAGGGCCGCAGCCGTAAAACACGACCCGGTCGAACTCGTCGAAGAAGCCCTCGTCGACCAGCCCGTCGAAATAGTCGAACACCTCCGGCACCCGGAAGAAGCCATCGGTCTCGGAATAGAGGCAGAGCTGCGAGCAGCCTTCACGCCCGGCGATCTGGAGGCCGTAAGGTAGGGCGCCTTGACCGTTGTCGCGGATCGTTTCGGCCATCTCGAAGGTGACGAGCAGGGTCTCGCCATCTTCGGTGAAGAGCGCGCCGTGGTCTTCGCCGAGGCGCAGATGGGCCCCCTGCTCGGCGCCATGTGCGTCGAGCGTCACGCGCCAGCGGGCGCGGCGAGTGGATTCTTCCGTCTGGGTCATGGCAGCCCCGGCGCACCCCACGTGCGCTTCCGGGGATAACCATAAAACCTAAGCGGATCGGAATCCATCGCCTGCAAGCGCTGTTTCCGAATGAGCGCTAGAAGAACGCTTGGAGGCCGGTTTGTGCACGCCCGAGGATCAATGCGTGGATGTCGTGGGTGCCCTCGTAGGTGTTGACCGTTTCGAGGTTGGCGGCGTGGCGCATGACCTGGAACTCCTCGGAAATGCCGTTGCCGCCATGCATGTCACGCGCGATGCGGGCGATCTCGAGCGCCTTGCCGCAGTTGTTGCGCTTCATCAGGGAGATCAGCTCGGGCGGGCAGCCGGAACCGTCGAAGAGCTGGGCGGCGCGGAGGGCGCCTTGCAGGCCGAGGGCGATCTCGGTTTGCATATTGGCGAGCTTGAGCTGGAAGAGCTGGGTGCCCGCCAGCGGCTTGCCGAATTGCTTGCGGTCGAGGCCGTATTGCCGTGCGGCGTGCCAGCAGAATTCGGCGGCGCCCATCGCGCCCCAGGCGATGCCGAAGCGCGCACGGTTGAGGCAGCCGAAGGGGCCGGATAGGCCCTCGGCGTTGGGCAACAGCGCATCATCGCCGACTTCGACGCCATCCATCACGATCTCGCCGGTGACGGAGGCGCGCAGGCTGAGTTTTCCGCCGATCTTGGGCGCGGAAAGGCCTTTCATGCCTTTCTCCAGCACGAAGCCCTTGATCTTGCCGCCATGCTCCTCGGACTTGGCCCAGACCACGAAGACATCTGCGATGGGGGCGTTGGAGATCCACATCTTGGAGCCGGTGAGCTTGTAGCCGGTGGCGGTTTTCTCGGCGCGGGTTTTCATGCCGCCGGGGTCGGAGCCGGCATCGGGCTCGGTCAGGCCGAAGCAGCCGATCAGCTCGCCGGAGCAGAGGCCGGGCAGGTACTTTTTGCGCTGCTCGTCGGAGCCGTAGGCGTTGATCGGGTGGATCACGAGGGAACTCTGCACCGACATCATGGAGCGGTAGCCCGAGTCGACGCGCTCCACCTCGCGGGCGATCAGGCCGTATGATGTGTAGGAGGCGCCGAGGCCGCCGTATTCCTCGGGGATGGTCACGCCGAGCAGACCGGCGGCGCCCATGAGCGGGAAAAGCTCGGGCGCGACGGTGGCCTCGCGGTAGGCCTCGACGATCCGGGGGGCCAGCTCGGCCTGGGCAAACTCGGCGGCGGCGCGGGAGAGCATGCGCTCGTCCTCACCCAGCTGGTCATCGAGGTGGAAGGGATCTTCCCAGGTGAATGTGGCTTTGTCGGACATTTGCGTCTCCTCCCGATGGTTCGGGGCGCAAGGTAACGGATTGGGCGGCGGAGGAAAGGGGGTGCGGAACGGCGTTTCGCTGCGCGGGTGGGGAAGGTGAGGCAAATAGGTGGCGGCCGGACTGATGAGGCCAGCGCAAACCCGGAGGTCAGAGCCAGCGTGACAGCAGGCGGCGGGCCCAGGGGCGAAGGCGAATGACGAGCTTGGGATCGCGCGGGGCGGGCCTGGGTGGGGCAGGGAGGGTGCCGGGGGCGGTGGCGGTGCCGCCTGTCATCAGGCCGGGGCTGGCGGTGCCGGCGTGGAGCAGGTCTGCGAGGCGTGCCGGGTCGATGGGTTTGGTGGGGTGCCAGCCATCACCCTCAAGTGCGGCGATCAATCCGGCAATGTCGGCACTATAGCCGCGCTCTGCGGCCCATGGCGCGCTGGTGGCGAGGAATTGCTCAAGCAGCGCAATGCGGTCGGCTGGGGGCAGAAGGCTTGCGCGGTCACGCGGGGCAGTGTTGAGGGCGAAGTAGCCGCGGATGATCTCGCGGCGGGTGTCACGGTCTGGGGTCAGCAGGTTCACGAGGCGGATCAGCTCGGTGCTCTCGCGGTCGGGTGAGGGGTAGCGCGGCAGGCCGGAGGGGGCGGGCAGGCCGCCCGGCAGGCCGGCGAGGTCGCAGAAGCCGCTCCAGAGCCGGCCTTCGGTTTTCAGCCGGTCGAAATCGGCCAGCTTGACTTGCACCCCGGCGGCGGCCTCCCAGGGCGAAAAGAGCGCAGGCCAGTCGGTGAGCGTGCTGGCGTGGTCGACGAGGAACTCGGCGATCGTGCGCGCCCCGCCGCGGCCACCGTCGGTGACCCATTCCTTGTAGAGCGCCTCGGCATAGGCATCGGCGCGGCGGCCGAAACCGACCAGTTCCACCTGCTTGAAGCCCGAAAGCCGGGCCATCAGCGCCGGGATCATCTCGGCGCGGGCGGCATCGGTGGGCAGGAGCATGTTCTCGCAGGAGATCAGAGTGGTGGCGCAGCCCGCGCCGATGATCTCGCGGTAGAGCGCCCTCCATGTGTTGTCGTCGCCAGCGCGGTGTGCGGCCAGCAGGCCCTGATGGCCGGGGAATCCGCCAGGGCGGGGGCGGGCGGCGTCTGGCTCGGCGAGGCCGGTTTCGGGCAGGAGCACGCCCGCCTCCGCCAGCGCCTCGCGGCGGCTGAGCAGGGCGTGCTGGAGAAAGGTGGTGCCGGTCTTGTGCAGACCGAGATGCAGCACCAAGCGGCCGGGCAAGGGCGGGCAGGGCATGGCGGGTTTCGCAGGCGTGGGCGCGCGGGCGGCCAGAAGGGCGGCGGCACCGGGCCAGTCGCCCTCGCGCATCATCCGGTGCAGCTCGAAGAAATCGAGCCGGGTGATCCGCCCGCGCCGGGTTTTCATGCCCACGCGGGAGGTTTTGACGACCATCGGATCGTCGAAGAAGCTATTGGCGAAGCTGTCCTCGCCCAGAAGGGCTTGCACGCGGGGGCCAAGGTCGGCGGTTTGCGCGTTATCCGGAGCTGCGGCCAGCATCGGGATCAGCTCCATGTCCCAGATCAGGCGGGAGACGCAGTTGAAGAGTTCGCGCTTTTCGAACCGGGGCGGGAGATGCCCGGCGGCGACCTCGGCGCGAATGACGGCGAGGCATTTCTCCAGCAGTTGCACCTGAAGGCGGAGGGTTTCTGGCGTGACCTTGGTCACGGAGATCGACCCGGCCCGTCGCCGCCAGACCCGTGTGGGCTGGCCGAGATAGGCGATCTTGCGGGCGCGGGTGGTGGTTTGGAGCACGAAGAGCCGATCTTCGAAGCGGGGCTGAGCCTCGTCGAAGCGCAGCGCGTTGTCTTCCAGAAATCGGCTGGCGTAGAGCGAGGACCACGACGAGACGATGAATTGCGCCTCCTCGGCGTCACGCAGGCCGTCGGTCACGCGGGGCTCCATGTGCAAGGCCTCGTCGCGGTGCAGGACCGAGAGACCGGGGCTGCCGGGGTCGGAGAGGTAGCAGGGGGCGTGGGTGATATCGGCACCGGTGCGGCGGGCGAGGTCCAACTGGGCGGATAGCCCGTCTGTTACGTAGTAGTCGTCGGAATCGAGGAAGGCGATGACATCGCCGTTGGCGGCGGCGAGGCCGGTGTTGCGGGCAGCAGAGAGGCCGCGGTTGGCCTCGTGGCGGAGCACGGTGACCGGGCTTTTGCCCTCGGGCGCGGGCCAGCCGGTGGCGGCGAGCTCGGCCACCTCGTCGCGGCTGAAGCGCTCGGGGTTGTCATTGACCACGATCACTTCCACCCCTTCGATCCGTTGGGCCCGGATGGAGCGCAGGGCGGCGGCGAGGAAGGCGGTTTCGTCGTAGAACGGCAAGATGACTGTGAGCGCGCAGCCCTGCGGTTTGAGGCTCTTGCGGATGTGCGACGAGAGGGCGTCGGGGGTGGTGCCGCGACGCGGGGCGTTCATGGCAACGTCAGAGGCTTTCTTGATCGAGGGAACGGTCGTCATCCGTGTCATCGATGACGGCAATGGAGAAGACGAGCCCCAGAAGGGTGAGCACAAGAATAGTGCTGATACCGTATTCCACTGCCTGCCTGCCCCACCGAGAGAGTCACTCTATTTTGAATAATATTAGACAAATCTGTGGCTTGCCGCAAGGCCGGGGCCGGCGCGGAGCGGGTATTTTAGGCGGCTTCTCCGGCGCGTTGTTTCAGGCTTTGGCCGGGCGGAAACAGGCGGCGGTGAAGGTGCCATCGGGCTGGCCAGAGATTTGCGCGGCTGCGTGGGCCCAATAGTCGGTGCTGCGGTCTTCCATCGGGTCGGCGCAGAGGGTGGAAAGCGTGTGCGGCTCGCGGGTGTGGACCTCGACCAGCGTGCTGGTCTGGCCCTTGGGCGTGAGCGTGACGGTTTCGCCATGCGTACTATCCGCGCTGTCCAGATCTGCGCGGGTGAGCGCGGACATTACAGTGAACTGCCTGCCGGGGATTTCGGCGGTGTAGCGTAGCCAGAGCGGGTAGCTGGCCTTGCGGCGGCGCACTTCGACCTTCAGCAGGCTGTCATCGCCGGGGGTTATCTCGGCGATCTCGGCCCAGCCCTTGTCCCAATGCGGACGACCCGGGTGCGCGCGCAGGTGGCGGTAGGCCTCATCGGGTGGGAGCGGCAGTGAGAACCGGGCGCGGTGGTGTCGGGTCAGCGCGGGCAAAGGGCGGAAGGCGAGGCCGGACTTTATCAGTGTGAAGTTCAGCGCCCAACTGCCCATCAGAAGGTAGAAGGCCCAGTTTGGCATGGCCTCCATAATGCCGGGCGCGTGGGTTTTGAGCACCGCGCCGATGAAGACGAGTGTGGCGATCCACTCGGGCAGAGCGCGGAACGGCAGGACGAAAAGCATCGTCACCGCCCAGATGGCGGCATAGGCGAGGCTGGCGATCAGGGTGAAGATGAGCCAGACGAGGGCGGGTTGAACCAGCGACGACCGGGCCGAGAAGCCATCGGCCACGAAAGAGAGTATGCCGAGCAGCACATGGAAGGGGTCGCTCAGCACCAGCCCGGTGAGCAGGGCGAGGAAGATCGCGTAGAACAGGCGGCCCCGGCTGTGGCGCAGGCGGATCAGACGTGCGGCAAGCCGGGTGGGCAGGCCATGAGGGTGCCCGGCCGACGCCGGGGCGGCGACGGGGGCAGCCTCGTTCACTCGCCGACCGCCTTTCTCACCGCCTCCAGTGTGAGGTGATCTTCGGGCAGTTTGGCGAGGTTCTTCATGTTGCGCGGAGTGCCGCGCAACTTGGCGGCGGCCCCCGAGGCGGCTGTGCCGCGGGCATCGGGCTGAAGCTCTTCAAGGCTGGCGGCCTGCTGCCCCGGGGCGGGGAGGGCGGCGGCCGCTTCGGCATCGCGCTCGGCCGGTTCGGGCGGGTTGAGGGTGAGGAAGTGCGCCTGAAGGTGACGCAACTCTCCGCCCAGAACATCATCGAACCAGCGTTCGATTACCTCGCCGGCCAGCATGCCCTCGCGGGTTTCATGCAGGTCGACATGGGTGCTGTCGGGGTCCATCTCGGTGATCTTCACGGTCAGGATGCCAGAGGACATGACGTGCGCCGCATCCTCGCCCTCGATGTGAATGCGGGCCACGCCGGAACTGTCGCGCTCCAGCAGGGTCAGCGTGGCCTCTTCGGCCAGCTCGCCGCAGGCCATGAGGGCGCAGTAGAAGGTGTTGCGCTCCGGGTCGTCGGGGCAGGCCTCGAGGTCGATCAGACGCTCCGACACCAGCCGGTCCCCAGCGCCGGGCACGAGGGCAGACCAGATCTCGGCCCCGTCGGCGCGGACATGGCCGGAGGCGGCGGTAGCGAAGTTGAGCTTGAGGGGGATCTTGTCGGCCCAGGCTTCGTGCAGGGCCATGACCAGACCGGCGGAGATGAGGATGGCGAGCGGCAGGCCGATCAGCCCGTCATACCGGGTGAGGGCGCCGAGGACACCGCCCAGCAGCACGCCGGTGCCGATGCATTCGAGCCAGCCGCGCTTCGCGGGGACGTAGGCCAGCACGGCGGCGGCGATGCCCGCCATGACGAAGGGGGCGAAGAGGAAGGAGATGGCCTTGGTGTACCAGCGCAACCCGGGGAGCAGGCCGATCAGCAGCAGGCCGATGGCCATCGTGGCTGCAAAATAGGCGATCCGGCGGCGTTGGGCCGAGAGGACAGAGAGCATTGATATAACCCGCACGTATTTCGTTGCCCCGAGACTCGCCGGGAATTGCGGCGAAGACACGGCGGGAGCTGTGGGATTTGGTGGTGAAAAGGCGCGTAGGCGGAAACAATCGCATCGCGCACGGGGCATTGGACGGCAGGAATAGGTCGGAATGGGGCGGAGGCTTACCCGGCGGGGCGCAGGCTCTGCAGCATGACCTGAAAGGCGCGGCGGTTGACGGCCATCGCGTCGCGGTTGCTCTGCTCGGAGGGGCTGAGGAGCGCGAGGCAGGCGGAGACCTCGGGCGTTTCGGCGCGGGCTGTCATCACGATCATCTCGACCTCGCCGCCGCGCAGGGCGCGGTCAGACCGGGCGAGGATGTTCATGAAGGCGCTGGGCACGAGTAGGGTGCTTTCATCCGGCTCGGGGATCTTGACTCCGTTGGCCTCCAGCGTGCCGAGCAGCACCTCCTCGAGCATTTCGGAGTTGTCGCAGCCCGGCATTGTGGAGAGCATGAGGGTGCCGAAGCCGTTGTTGTCCCACGTGATTGCGGCACCGTCGGGCGGGGCCTTTTGCTGCGCGGTCATCTGCCAGCTTTCGGGGGCGAGCAGGGTGAGCGGCAGGGCGCCTTCGGTGGTGACATCGTCGAAGGGTTCGGCGAAGCGGTCGCGGGTGGGGTGGGCCAGTTCGAAGCTGGAGGCGGCGACGAGGAAGGCGTTTTGCATCAGCGTGATGAGGTTTTCATCGTCGCGCCGGGCCTTGGCCTCGATCAGGAAGAGGCGGTTGCCGTCCTTGATGGTCAGCGAGCGGCGGGTGCCGGGTACGGATTTGTCGAGCCGGTGGGTGAGCACATCGGCGAGCACGCCATAGTCGGTATCGAAGTTCTTGGCGTCGATGATGCCGTGTTCGGTGAAGTCGAGCCATTGGTCGAGCCAGTCAACCGGGTTGATCTCACGCGTCAGCACCGTGGCCCATATGCGGATCTCGACATCGCGGGTGTGCTCGGGGCTCGCGTGGAACAGCAACTCGGGCTGCGTCCCGGCCTGCGGCACGGCATCGGGATAGAATGACACCCACCAACCACGGGGCAGCTTGAGCGTGAAATCGAAGAGCGGCCCGGCGTTGGAGTGGCTGCGGGCTGCGCCGAGCGTGTCCGAGAGCTGCTCGGCCGAGAAGGTCGGGGCCTCGAGGAGCTTGGGGGAGGGGGCTTGCGACACGGGGGCGGTTCCGATCAGAGTTTGCGGCCTTCGCGGCTGGTGTAGGGCGGCCCGTAGCTGAAATCGAGCCCGCCTTCGACCCCCGCGCCGGCGTGGACCTCGCCGACACCGCCCATGTGGTTGCGCCCGGTGGTCTTGTCTTGCACGCCCCAGCCGCCGAGTTCGCCGCCGCCAGAGAAGGCACCGCCGCCCGCCTTGCCGCGCAGGCTGGTTGTGTTGCCGTACTGATCGGGCGGGGAGTTCAACTCGCCGAAGACCTCTGCGGCCGCGCCCTCGGCAGAGGCTTTGCCGCGCAGTTGCAGACCGGTGACATCGCCGCCTTCGCCAACCGCGACGTCGCCTGCAGCCTCTGCTTGGGCAATCGCGCCGCCTGCGCCAATTTCGAGGTAGGGGTTGTTGGGATCTCCGGCAAAGACCGAGCCCTTGCCGCCCAGACCGACGAACTTGGCCTGGCCGTGGGCATCGGCGCCGTGGACGAGCCCGCCGGAGAGGCCGAGATCGACCGCCCAGTACTGCAGCTGCCCGGCGCCGCCGACTTGGCCGACGACAGGCAGGTTGACTGTGCCGACGCCGTTCAGCTCGAAGAGGCGGAACTCGACCTTGCCGGTGAAGGAGCCCAGCCAGCCTTCGCTCTTGGCGCCCGGTGTCCATTTGATAGCGAGGAACTTGCACCAGTCGTTGTTGATCAGGCCCGCGTCGAAGCCTTGGGTCACGCCGTCCCACACCGTGTGGGCGAAGTCGATGACCAGCTGGAGCATGAAGGCACCGAAGCCGGCGGCGAGGTCGGGGATGGAGATGCCGACCATGCCGATGAGCACGGTGGGCAGGCCGGTGGTGATGACTCCGCCCTTCACGGTGAGGTCGGTCATGCGAGAGGCGGGCAGGCCCTGCACCAGCACGGTGGGCGAGCCGGTCAGGATCACATCGCCGGGGCCAAAGGGGGGCGGGGGGATGCACACGCAGATGTCGGTCATGCGGGCCTGGGGCAGGTTGCCGACCAGAACTGTGAGCCCGGCAGGGGGAAGAATGGGGCCGGAAGGGCACATCGCGCAGGAATGGATGTCGGTCACGCGGGCCGCGGGCATGTTCATCATGGCAAAGGCTCGAACAAATTTTTGATCAATATAGGCACACTATGTGAAGGCCCGCCCCCTCGATCAATGACAAATCCGGTCATTCCAATGGATTGGGCGAAATATGTGCTGAAAACAGGCAATTCGGACCGATTTTACGGGTAAAATACGGGACGATCCGCGCTTGTGCCTGCTGGCCGCGGGAGGCAGGATGGAGGGGCTGGAACGGGTGCGCTTGAATTGCGGGCAGAAGGCCCCAATTGATGAAGCATACCGGAGGGGGCCGTGGCTGCCGCGATACGCCTGGAAACGGGCTGGGGCCGGTGCCTCCTTGCCAATAACAAGGAACTGACATGCACGAGCAATTGAGCCAATCCTACCCTGTGCTGCCGCTGCGCGACATCGTGGTGTTTCCGCACATGATCGTCCCGCTCTTCGTGGGCCGGGAGAAGTCCGTGCGGGCGCTGGAAGAGGTGATGGGGGATGACAAGCAGATCCTGCTGGCCTCCCAGATCGACCCCAGCGTGGACGAACCTACCACCGATGGCATCTACAAGGCCGGGGTGCTGGCGAACGTTCTGCAACTGCTGAAGCTGCCCGATGGCACCGTGAAGGTGCTGGTCGAGGGCCGCAAGCGGGTGCGGATCGAGGAATATCTGGAAAACGACGAATACTTCGAGGCCTCCGCTGCCCTGCTCACCGAGATGCCGGGCGATGAAGAGACCGTGCGCGCGCTCACCGGCTCCGTGGCCGAGGAGTTCGAGCGCTATGCGAAGGTGAAGAAGAACATCCCCGAGGAGGCACTGGCCGCCGTGGCCGAGGCCGAGGCGGCTGACAAGCTGGCCGACCTCGTGAGCGGCCATCTTGGTGTGGAGGTGGACCAGAAGCAGGAGCTGCTGGAGACCCTCAACGTGGCCGAGCGTCTGGAGAAGGTCTATGGCCTGATGCAGGGCGAGATGAGCGTTCTGCAGGTCGAGAAGAAGATCAAGACCCGGGTGAAGAGCCAGATGGAGCGCACCCAGCGCGAGTACTATCTGAATGAGCAGATGAAGGCCATTCAGAAGGAGCTGGGCGACGGCGAGGAAGGCCAGAACGAGGTGGTCGAGCTGGAGGCGAAGGTCGCCGAGACCAAGCTGAGCAAGGAAGCCCGCGAAAAGGCCGACGCCGAGATCAAGAAGCTCAAGAACATGAGCCCGATGAGCGCCGAGGCGACCGTGGTGCGCAACTACCTCGACTGGATGCTGAGCATTCCGTGGGGTGTGAAGAGCCGCGTGAAGAAAGACCTTGGCCGCGCCGAGAAGATCCTCGACGAGGATCACTACGGGCTGGAGAAGGTAAAGGAGCGGATCGTCGAATACCTCGCCGTTCAGCAGCGTTCGAAGAAGCTGAAGGGGCCGATCCTCTGCCTCGTCGGCCCTCCTGGCGTGGGTAAAACGTCGCTCGGCAAGTCTGTGGCGAAGGCCACGGGGCGTGAGTTCATCCGCATCAGCCTCGGTGGCGTGCGCGACGAGAGCGAGATCCGCGGCCACCGCCGGACCTACATTGGCTCGATGCCCGGCAAGATCATTCAGGCGCTGAAGAAGGCAAAGACCACCAACCCGCTCATCCTTCTCGACGAGATCGACAAGATGGGGCAGGACTTCCGCGGTGATCCGGCGTCGGCCATGCTCGAAGTGCTCGACCCGGAGCAGAATGGCACCTTCGTGGACCACTATCTTGAGGTGGAATACGACCTCAGCAACGTGATGTTCCTGACCACGGCGAACTCCTACAACATGCCGGGGCCGCTGCTGGACCGGATGGAGATCATCAGCCTTGCCGGCTACACCGAAGACGAGAAGCGCGAGATCGCCAAGCAGCACCTGATCGAGAAGCAGAAGAAGAACCACGGGCTGAAGAAGGCCGAGTTCTCGCTCGATGATGAGGCGCTGACCGAGATCATCCGCCGCTACACCCGCGAGGCGGGCGTGCGGAACCTCGAGCGCGAGCTGGCCAAGCTGGCGCGCAAGGCCGTGACCCGGATCGTCCGGAAGAAGGACGAGAAGGTGGAGATCGGCATCGAGGATCTCGAGGATTATCTCGGCGTCAAGCGGCACCGGTATGGTCTGGCCGAGATGGAAGACCAGATCGGCGTGGTGACGGGCCTTGCCTGGACCTCTGTTGGGGGTGACCTGCTCTCGATCGAAGCCCTCAAACTGCCCGGCAAGGGCCGGATGAAGACCACCGGTAAGCTGGGCGACGTGATGAAGGAGAGCATCGAAGCCGCATCGAGCTACGTGCGCTCGATCAGCCCGCAGATCGGGGTGAAGCCGCCGCAGTTCGAGCGGTGGGACATTCACGTGCACGTTCCGGATGGGGCGACCCCGAAGGACGGACCGAGCGCGGGCCTCGCGATGGTGACCGCCATCGTCTCGGTGCTGACCCAGATCCCGGTGCGTAGGGACATCGCCATGACCGGCGAGGTCACCCTGCGGGGCAACGCCACCGCCATCGGCGGGTTGAAGGAGAAGCTCCTTGCGGCGCTCCGGGGCGGCATCAAGACGGTGCTGATTCCGGAAGAGAACGAGAAGGACCTGCGCGACATCCCCGACAACGTGAAGGAGGGGCTGGAGATCATCCCCGTGACCCACGTGCGCGACGTGCTGAAGCATGCGCTGGTGCGTGAGCCGGAAGCGATTGAGTGGGATGAGGCCGCCGAAGAGGCCGCCGCCGCCGCAGCTGCCGCCGCCAAGGGTGGCGAAGGCGGGAGTGCCGTGGCGCACTGAGCCGTCAGGCCGTTGAGAACAAGGGGCGCGCTCTGCCGGGCGCGCCCTTTTTGTTGCGGGAACCGGGCCAGGCCGCGACACCGTGGTGCTTTGGTCGCCCTTGCAACTGGGCATGGGCCATGCAGCATGGGCCCGCAGAGGAGGACCGGGCCGGATGACATCACTCAATTCGATCGACGAGGTGCAGCAGGCACTGGCGGCGCAGGATTATGTCTGCGGGCGGGCGCTGGCGACGGTGGTGTTTTTGAGCCTCAAACTTGGGCGGCCGCTGTTCCTTGAAGGCGAGGCGGGCGTTGGCAAGACCGAGATCGCCAAGGCGATTGCCGCCGCGCTGGGCCGCCGTTTGATCCGGCTGCAATGCTACGAGGGGCTGGATGCCTCGAGCGCAGTTTACGAGTGGAACTTCGCGGAGCAGATGATCGCCATCCGCACGGCGGAGGCCAGTGGCGGGGCGGATCGGGATGCTCTGAAGAGCGAGCTCTTCACCGAGGATTACCTGATCGCGCGGCCCCTGCTAGAGGCGATGCGCCCCCAGCCGGGCGGGGCGCCGGTGCTGCTGATCGACGAGCTGGACCGGACCGACGAACCATTCGAGGCGTTCCTGCTGGAGGCGCTCAGCGATTTTCAGGTGACGATCCCCGAGCTGGGCACCATTGCCGCGCCGGAGCCGCCCATCGTGATCCTGACCTCCAACCGGACGCGGGAGGTGCATGACGCGCTGAAGCGCAGGTGCCTGTACCACTGGGTCGATTACCCCAGCTTTGACCGCGAGTTGGAAATCCTGCATGCGAGAGCGCCGGAGGCGGCGGAGGCCTTGAGCCGTGAGATCGTGGCCTTCGTGCAGAAGCTTCGGACGGAAGACCTGTTCAAGAAGCCGGGTGTGGCCGAGACAATCGACTGGGCGAAGTGCCTGCTGGCACTGGATGTTTTGACGATCAGCCCCGAGACCATTGCCGACACCATCGGCGCCATCCTGAAGTATCAGGACGATATCGCCCGCCTTCAGGGCGGCGAGGCCTCGCGTATCCTCGACGAGGTGCGGGCAGAGCTTGCCCCTGCCTGAGCAGTGTGAAACTTCTTTGTCATCTGCCGCCTGTATCGAGGCAGGGAAGTCATTGAAAGGATTGTGAGATGGGTTTGGAGAACGACGCGCTGGGCAAGGGGGTCGGCGGGGCTGTCGACATGTTTGCCAGCTTCATGCAGGGGCAGGTCAACCGGGCCGTCATGCATCAGGCGCGGCAGCAGTGGTATGAGTATCACCGCGACCGGGTGCTGGAGACGCTGCGCAATCCGCCGACCGAATCCCGCGACCAGTGCCTTGTGCCGGGGGCCATTACCGGCGTGCTGCTGGTGATCGGCGTCGAGGAGCCGCGCACGGTGGACCTTGGGCTGGAGCCGCGCTGGCGGCGCTTTCTGGCGCTGGGCGTGGCCGGATACGGCAATGACCCGGTGCGGGTGAAGGAGGAATACCTGCGCCAGCCCCGGATTGAGGCGATCCCCGAGAACAACCGCTCGCTGATGCGTGTGAACTACTATGTCTGGATGGATTATGCCCAGGCACTGAGCTGGTAAGCGGTGGAAGGGCTCGCGCCGCTTGAAATCCCCGAGCACCCGCGCCTGGTGGAGAATATCACCTGGTTTGCGCGGGCGCTTCGTAAGGCCGGGTTGCCGATTGGCCCCGGCCGGGTGATCGATGCGGTGCGGGCCGTCGAGGCGGCGGGGTTCACCAGCCGTGCGGATTTTTACCACGCGCTTCAGGCCTGCTTTGTCAGCCGGCCTGAGCAGCGCGCGGTTTTTGCGCAGATCTTCCGGCTCTACTGGCGCGATCCGCGTTACATGGAGCACATGATGAGCCTGATGCTCCCCTCGGTGCGCGGGGTGCAGGAGGAGAAGGCGGCGCAGGCGGCCGAGAAGCGCGCGGCAGAGGCGCTGCTGGACGGGGTGGAGCGCGAGGCGCCCGAGATCCCCGAGAGCGACGAAGAGCAGAAGATCGAGATTGATGCCTCGGCCACGGCTTCTGGCGAGGAGCGGCTGAAGACGCTGGACTTCGAACAGATGAGCACGGCGGAGGTGGCCGAGGCCAAGCGGGTGATTGCCCGGATCGAGCTGCCCGTGCGCCCGCTGGTGAGCCGCCGTACGCGGGCGGATGCGCAGGGGCGTGTGGCGGACTGGCGGGCGACCATGCGCGCCGCGCTCCGGCGGGGCGGCGAGGTGCATGAGTTTGCCACGAAGAACCGGGTGCAGCGCTGGCCGGATCTCGTGGCGCTTTGCGATATCTCAGGTTCCATGAGCCAATACAGCCGGCTCGTTTTGCATTTTCTTCACGCTGCAGCCAACGCCAAGGGTGCGGGGTGGGCGCGGGTGCATGGGTTCACCTTTGGCACTCGGCTCACCAACATCACCCGGCATCTGGCGACGCGCGATGTGGATGCTGCCCTCGCCGCTGCGGGGGCTGAGGCGCAGGATTGGGAGGGCGGCACCCGGATTGGCGCTTGCCTGCATGAGTTCAACCGAGACTGGTCGCGCCGGGTGCTGAGCCGGGGTGCGGTGGTGCTGCTGATCACTGACGGGCTGGACCGGGGCGCGCCGGAGGATCTGGCCCGCGAGATGGAAAGGCTTGGCCTTTCGGCCCGGCGGCTCATCTGGGTGAACCCCCTGCTGCGCTGGGATGGCTTTGCCCCGAAAGCTGCGGGGATCGCGGCGATGCTGCCGCATGTCAGCAGCTTTCGTGCAGGCCACAACATCGCCTCGTTGGAGGCGCTGGCAAAGGCGCTTTCGCGCGAGGATGGCGGCGGTGAAAAAGCGCGGCTGATGCAGATGCTGCAGCACGGCTAGGCGGAACCCTTGGGGCAGGGGCCGCGTTGTGGCCCCAACGATAACCCCATTGGAGGAGCAGTCGACATGTATGCGAAGTTCCGCAACACAACGGCCCTCGTCGCCGCAATTTCCCTTTCTATTCCGGCCGTTGCGCCGGCGCAGCAGGTTGTTGACCGCTGCGAGGCAGGCACCATCGGCATCTCTGCCGAGGTGGCCGACGAGCTTGGCCTGACCCTCACCGACGAGCAGCAGGCAGCGCTCGACGGTGGCGCATCGAGCGATGCCGTAATCGTGAGCAATTTCGACCCTGCCGCCCCTGAGCTCTGCATGACCGTTGCCGAGCTGGAAGAGATGGGCGTGACGGAAGCCGAGGTAGTCATGGCCGTAGAGGCCGCGCCGACCGCCGAAGAACTGGGCGGCGAGGCTGCTGCTGCGGCAGAGGTGGAAACCGAAGAGAAAGGCGTGCTTGAGAAGGCGCTTGATGCCGTGACCGGTGATGATACCGCCGAAGAGCCCGCCGAAGCCGAAGTGGCTGCCGAGCCGGAGGCCGAGGTCGAAGCTGAGGTGACGGCTGAGGCTGAGCCGGAAGTGGAGGCTGAAGCTGAAGCGACCGCCGAAGCCGAAGTCGAGCCGGAAACTGAAGCGACCGCTGAGGCCGAATTCGAGCCGGAAGCCGAAGTGACCGCAGAGGTCGAAGCAGAGGCTGAGGTTGAAGCCGAAGCTGAGGTAGAAGCAGAGGCTACCGCAGAAGGCGACGACAGCGGCAGCGCGCTTCAGGAATCCCTCAACGAGGTGACGGGCAATGATGTTGCCACGCCCGAAGAGGCAGAGGAAGCCGCCGCAGAAGCCGAAGCCGAGACTGCGCCGGAGGCAGAGATGACTGCCGAAGCGGAGGCAGAAGCCGAGGCCGATGCTGAAGCCAACCCGGCTGTGCCGGATGTTGTGGCCGAGATCGCGAAGGCGATTGAAGCCCAATCCGCCGAAGAAGCCGACCCTGAAGAGCAAGCGGCAGCGGCTGAGACCGAGGCGCCTGAAGCCTCTGCCGCGACGGATGAGACCGCCGAAGCTGCCGATGTGGAAGAGACCACGGTGACCGAAGAGAGCGCACGCTCCAGCTCGGAAGAGTTCCTCGACAAAGTGACGGGCACGAAGGCCGATACCTCCGCTTCTGCCAGCGCCAGCAATGACGATGATGGCGGGCTGAGCGACCTCGAGAAGGCTCTTCTCGTGGGGCTGGGAGCCGTTGTTGTCGGTAAAGCTCTTGAAGGCAATGGCGATGCGCAGGTCGTGACCAAGTCCGACGACCGTGTGGTTGTGCTGGAAGATGGCCGCTACCGTGTGATCCGCGACGATAACGAGCTGATCGAACGCCCGGGCTCCACGGTGCGCCGCGAGACCTTCCAGGACGGCTCGACCCGCACGATTGTGACGCGTGAGAACGGCGTGCAGATCATCACCATTCGTGACCCCGAGTTGCGCGTTCTGCGCCGTATCCGTGTGGATGCCGAGGGCAACCGCACTGTCTTGATCGACGATACCGCCGATGTCGAACCCGTCGACGTGGCCGCGCTGCCTGATCCGGTAGCCGAAGCCGAAGTGGACGCGGGCACCGATGCAGAGACCCTGCGGGCCGTGCTTTCGACCAAGAGCGCTGCCGACCGCCGCTTTGCGCTCTACCAGGTGCGTAACATCGAGCGGGTCCGTAAGCTGGCCCCGGCGATTGACCTCGATGCGATCAACTTCCGCACCGGGTCTGCCGTGATCGACCCGCAGGAGGCGGAGGAGCTGAGCGAGCTCGGTAACCTCATCGCCGCCTACGTGGAAGAGAACCCCGGTGAGGTGTTCCTCGTAGAAGGGCACACCGATGCGGTGGGCAATGCGGCCTTCAACCTTGCTCTGTCCGACCGCCGCGCCGAGAGCGTGGCGTTGGCACTGACCGAGTACTTCGACGTGCCGCCGGAGAACCTCGTGGTGCAAGGCTATGGTGAAAGCGACCTCAAGGTGAAGACGCTGGATGACGAACGCGCCAACCGCCGTGCTGCTGTGCGCCGGATCACCCCGCTGATCGCGAGCGGGTCGTAACCCCCTTATTTCGTGACCCTTCGGTTAACGAGTGGAGAGGCGGGCCCTGCGGGGTCCGTCTCTTTGTTTTAACGGGGGCAAGGATGCGACCAAGGTGGGCGAGACATTTGCTATCGGCGTGCTAGGTTCTGCCGGCGAGGAGGGCCGCATGATGGCTGAGATTTCCGACAATATCCCCGGCGTGGCGCTGGCTTGGCATCAGGCTGGCAAGGGGGCGGTACTGGCAACGGTGGTCGAAACGTGGGGCTCAGCACCGAGGCCTGTGGGCGCGCATCTGGCGATTTCCGGGGCCGGGGAACTTGAGGGCTCGGTCTCGGGTGGTTGCGTCGAGGGCGCGGTGGTGGCCGAGGCGTTCGAGGCCTTGGAGACCGGGCAGAGCAAGCTGCTGACCTATGGCGTGAGCGATGACGAGGCGTTCCACGTGGGGCTCGCCTGCGGGGGCACGATCCGCGTGATGGTGCAGCCGGTGGGCGCGGGCATGAGCGAGGCGGCACTGGCTGAGGTGGTTGGGGCGATCGAAGCCCGGCGCCCGGTGGCCTACGTGGTGGATACCGAAAGTTGGGGCGCGCGGGTGCAGGGGCCGGAAGGCCTGGAAGAGCGGTTCCGCGCGGATCGTTCCGGGTTCGAGGAAGACGGCAAGACCTTTGTGGGCATTCACAACCCGCCGCTGCGGATGGCGGTCGTGGGGGCGGTGCATATTGCCCAGTTCCTCGTGCCGATGGCGCACATGGCGGGCTATGACCCTTTCATCGTGGACCCGCGCGAAGCCTTTGCGACGCCCGAGCGATTCCCGGAGACCACGATCAGCCATGACTGGCCCGATGAGGCGCTGGCCGCCTGGGGGCTCGATGCCCGCACGGCGGTGGTGACGCTGACCCATGATCCAAAGATCGACGACCCCGCGATTGCGGCGGCACTTGCCTCCGATTGCTTTTACCTCGGGTGCCTTGGCTCGACCCGGACCCACGGCAAACGGGTGGATCGGCTGAAGGCGGCGGGAGCATCCGAGGCGGATATCGCCCGTATCCACGCGCCGGTGGGTCTGAATATTGGCGCGAAGAGCCCGGCGGAGATTGCCGTTTCGGTGCTGGCGCAGGTGACCGAGGTGCTGCGGGGCCGCAAGTGAAGTTTGGGCCAGTTCCTGTTGGCGAGGCCGAGGGCGCGGTGCTGGCGCATTCGGTGCGCGCGGGCGGGCGAATGCTGAAGAAGGGCGCCGTGCTGGGCGCGGAGGCTGTCGCGGCGCTGGCTGCAGACGGGCTTGCTGAGGTGATCGTGGCGCGGCTGGAGCCCGGCGATGTGGCCGAGGATGAGGCGGCGGAGGCGCTGGCGCGGGCTGTGAAGGGCAGCGGGTTGAAGCTGACGGCGGCGCATACCGGGCGGGTGAATTTCAAGGCGAAGGGGCCGGGGGTGCTTGTGGTGGATGCCGCGAAGGTGCGGGCCATCAACGCAGTGGACCCGGGGCTGACGCTGGCGACGCTTGCGCCCTACACGCGGGTCACGCCGGGGCTGCTGGCGGGGACGGTCAAGGTGATCCCCTATGCTGTGCCGGGGGCGGCGCTGGAGGCGGCGGTGGCTGCGGCAGAGGGTGCGATGCGGCTGGCGCCGGTTGTGCTGGAGCGGGCCGTGGTGGTGCTGACGGAGGTGCCGGGGCAGAAGCCTTCGATCACCGAGAAGGGCCGCGCGGCAGTTGAGGGGCGGCTGAAGGCTTTGGGAATCGCGGTTGCTGCAGTGGAGGTGGTGCCGCATGAGACCGGCGCGGTGGCTGCGGCGCTCCGCGCGGCGGAGGCGGACCTTGCGTTGATCCTGACCGGCTCGGCCACATCGGACGCGCATGACGTGGCCCCGCAGGCGCTACGGGAGGCCGGGGGCACGGTGGAGCGCTTCGGGATGCCGGTGGACCCGGGGAACCTGCTGTTTCTGGGTGCTCTGGGCGAGATGCCGGTGATCGGCTTGCCGGGTTGCGCCCGCTCGCCTGCGCTCAACGGGGCGGATTGGGTGCTGGAGCGGGTGGCCTGCGGCTTGCCGCCGGGGCCGGAGGAGTTTGCCGAGATGGGTGTCGGAGGTTTGCTGAAGGAGATCCCGATCAGGCCGCAGCCTCGGGAGGGGCGTTAGGGCGCGCGCTAAGAATGCGCACAGCGAATAGGTCACCCATGAAAAAGGGCGGCACCGGGCCGCCCTGATCGCATCTCTGAGGGTCTGCCTTACTTGGGCAGCGGATTGATCATCATCACCATCTGACGGCCTTCCATCTTGGGCATCGACTCGATCTTGCCGATTTCCTTGATGTCATCCGCTACCCGCTCAAGCAGAGCCCGGCCAACATCTTGGTGCGCCATCTCCCGGCCCCGGAAGCGCAGGGTGATCTTCACTTTGTCGCCGTTCTCGAGGAACTTGAACACGTTGCGCATTTTGACGTCGTAGTCATGCGTGTCGGTGTTGGGGCGGAACTTGATTTCCTTGATCTCGATGATCTTTTGCTTCTTCCGCGCCTCGGCTTCCTTCTTCTGGGTCTCGTACTTGTACTTGCCGAAATCCATGATCTTGCAAACGGGCGGGGTCGCGTTGGGCGAGATCTCGACGAGGTCGAGACCGACCTGTTCGGCGAGCTCCATCGCGCGCTGGGGCGTGACCACGCCCACGTTCTGTCCTTCGTGTCCGATGAGCCGGATTTCGGAGGCCGTGATGCGATCGTTCACGCGGGGGCCTGTGTCACGCACCGGCGGGGCGTTGTGGGGTCTGCGGGCTATGGGATATCTCCTGTGGAAGCCTTGGGTTGAATGGGCGGCAAAATAGACGGCGCATGGACGCGGTTCAAGCGGATTGCGGGGCAAGGGCACAGCGAAACGCATCTGCGCGGGTTTCGGCGGAGCGGCGCGGGTTATGCCGCACTGCCGCAAACGCGCTTTTCATTCTGGCAGGGGATGTCATATGATGGGGCGGGCCTTTTGAAAGGCAAGTGTGGGACAAGGAATTACCCTATGGATAACAAGATGATCGGCGGCGTCGTTGTGGCCGCACTCGCCATCGGCGGCTACATTTACGCCACCCAGAGCGGCGATGAACCGGCGCCCGAGGCCACCGAGGCCGCGGTTGACACCACTGAAGCAACCGAAGAGGCAGTTGAGACGGCTGAAGAGACTGCCGAGTCCACCGAAGAAGCCGTTGAAGAGACCACAGAGGAAGCGGCTGCCGAGGGCGAGAGCGCCATCGAGGAGGCTGTGGAAGAGGTGGTTGAGGAAACCACCGAGGCTGCCGATGCGGTAACCGAGGCTGCCGAAGAGGCGGCTGGCGACGCGATGGAAGCGGTGGAAGGCGCTGCGGATGCAGCGGCCGAGACCGCCGAGGAAGTGGTGGACGAGACCGCGACTGCCGTGGAAGCTGCGGGCGATGCAGCCGAAGCCGCGATGGAACAGGCTGCCGATGCCGTGGACGCTGCCGAAGAGGGCGCGACCGAGGCTGCCGCCGAGGCGATGGAAGCGGCGTCTGAGTCGATGGAAGCCGCCTCTGAGGCCATGGGTGAGGCCGCCGAGGCTGTGGACGGCGCGACCGAAGCTGCTGCCGACACCACGACGGAAGCTGCCGAAGGCGCCACTGCCGCCGCCGAAGCCACGGCTGATGCTGCGGGCGAGGCTGCAGAGGGCATGGACCTGACCGCACTCACCGCCGAAGGCTTCGACCTGGAGAAGGTGACCGAGATGATCGAAGGGTCCGATCTTGGCGACTTCCAGAAGACTGCCCTTGTGAAGGCCGTCGAAGCCGCCAAGGACAACCCCGAGGCGCTGACCGGCGCGCTCGACAAGGTCAAGGAAGCGCTCGGCCTCTAAGAGGTGGGCTTCTCCAGCCTAAGAAAAATTCAAGCCCCGCGCTGCAAGGCGCGGGGCTTTTCTTTTAGTTATTGGGTTTTGAGGGGCAGAGTTGAGGCAGTGCCTCAGGCGGCGTCTTGCGCGTTTTCGAGCTTTTCGCCGACGCTCATCCAGATCGCCTCGGCGCGCTCCAGTCCTTCCATGACCTCGGCGTATTTGGCGTTCCAGGTGGCGAGCTCGCCCTTGCGGGCGTCTTCGTAAAGATCGGGGTCGGCCAGCTTGGTGGCGAGTTTGTCGCGCATTTCTTCCAGCTTGGCGACGCGGGCTTCCGCCTTTTTCAGTTCCGACCGGAGGGCTTGGATATCGGCCTGGCTCACTCGTTTGGCGTGTTTGGGCTTTTCCTTGTCTTTGCCGGGTTTCTCGGGCGTGGCGAGGAGCAGGCGGCGGTAGGCTTCGAGATCTTCGTCAAAGGGTTTGACGGTGCCACCATCGACCAGCCAGAGCCGATCGGCAACGTGGCTCAGAAGGTGCATGTCGTGGCTCACGAGCACCACGGCGCCGGTGTAGGCCGTGAGTGCCTCGACCAGAGCCTCACGGCTTTCCATGTCGAGGTGGTTGGTGGGCTCGTCGAGGATGAGCATGTGGGGGGCTTCGAGTGTGGCGATGAGCAAAGAGAGCCGCGCCTTCTGGCCACCGGAGAGCTTGCCCACGGGGGTTTCTGCCTGTGCCGCCATGACGCCAAAGCCTGCGAGCCGGGCGCGGTGCTTGCCGGGCAGCTCATCGGGTTTCATCCGGCGCAGGTGCTCGAGCGGGGTCTCTTCGGGGCGCAGCTCGTCGAGTTGGTGCTGGGCGAAGTAGCCGATGCGGAGTTTGCGGGCCGAGATCATCCGCCCCGAGAGGGCTTCGAGTTTGCCGGCGAGCAACTTGGAGAGGGTGGATTTGCCCTGACCGTTGCGGCCCAGCAGGGCGATGCGGTCATCTTGGTCGATGCGCAGGCTGAGGCGGTGCAGGACTGGCGTGCCGTCATAGCCTACGGCAGCGCCTTCCATGTTGATGATGGGGGGCGAGAGCTCTTCGGGCTCGGGGAAGGTAAAGACCTTGAGCGCGGCTTCCTGCGGCGTGCTGATGGGCTTGAGGCGGGCGAGCATCTTGAGGCGGCTTTGCGCCTGTACGGCCTTGGAGGCCTTTGCGCGGAATCGGTCAACGAAGCTTTGCAGGTGCGCGCGGCGGGCCTCTTGCTTGCGGTTTTCGGCCTCGGCCACCGCGAGGCGGGCGGCGCGGGTTTCGGCGAAGCTGTCGTAATTGCCTTGATAGAAGGTCAGCTTGCGGTCTTCGAGGTGAAGGATTCCCCCGACGGCGCGGTTCAGCAGGCCCCTGTCATGCGAAATTACAATGACGGTGTGCGGGTAGCGGGCGAGATAGCTCTCGAGCCAGAGCGCGCCTTCTAGGTCGAGATAGTTGGTCGGCTCGTCGAGCAGCAGCAGGTCGGGCTGAGAAAAGAGCACGGCGGCGAGGGCCACACGCATCCGCCAGCCGCCGGAGAAATCGGCGCAGGAGCGCTGCTGGTCTTCGTGCGAGAAGCCGAGGCCGGAGAGGATCGAGGCGGCGCGGGCTTCGGCAGAC
This sequence comes from Vannielia litorea, assembly GCF_019801175.1. NCBI lineage: Bacteria > Pseudomonadati > Pseudomonadota > Alphaproteobacteria > Rhodobacterales > Paracoccaceae > Vannielia > Vannielia litorea. Next base: position 1,674,261 of record NZ_JAHVJR010000001.1, on the reverse strand, counting down.
CATGCGTCGATATCAGCCAGGCGGGTTTGCACCTCAGCGATGCGATGGGGGTCGGTGGCTGTTTCGGACTCAGCCAGCAGTGCGGCGCGCTCTGTGTCGGCGGCCAGAACGGTGGTGAGCAGCGAGTCGTCGGTTGCCGGCGCTTCCTGTGCCACGCCGCCGATGCGGGCGCGGGTAGGGTAGGAGATGTCGCCACCCTCAAGCGCGAGTTCACCGCGGATCAGGCGGAAGAGTGTTGTCTTGCCCGTGCCGTTGCGCCCGACGAGGCCAACCTTGTGGCCCTCGGGGATGGTCGCGGAGGCATGCTTGAAGAGCGGGCGGCCTTCCATGGCGAAGGATATGTCGGAAATGCGCAGCATGGCGCGGGCCTAGCAGAGCCCGCGCGGCAGTTCCATAGGCATCGAAAGGCAGGTTACTCGAGCGTCACGTCGAGTGCGGCGCCGTTGTTGCCCCAGCCCCACTTGTCGCGCGAGGCGACGATCGCGGAGGTAGCAATGGCGGCAACGATGCCCACCGGCGATGCGCCTGCGACAACGGTGCCCTGAATCTGCGGCTGGATCACCGCATCACCCTCTCCAGAGGCGCTTTGGCACGAGATGCGCAGGGGCGTTGGCTTCCCTTTCAACTCGGGCAGGCGCAGGGTGACCGGGGTGGTCAGCGGCGGCATGGTAAACTCGGCGCTGTCGAGTGTGCAGCGGGCGCCGACGACCTCCTTGCGCTTGGAACCCTTGCCCACATAGCTGCGCAGGACCGGCTCGGAGAAGCCGAGGATCCGGTCATTGATGCTGGCGTGTTTGGCGCGGGCAGTGACGGGCGCTTGGGTAACGGGCGCGCCGCTCATGCAGGCAGAGAGCGTGAGCAGGGCGGCGGTGGCGGCGATCTGTGCTTTCATCATATTTCCCGGTGTTTTCAAGGCGATGCTTGATAGGGTGCCGGGCGCCATGGATCAAGGCGTGATCTCCTTACCGTCCCATGCAAAGAGCTTGCCGCTGTCGTCCGGGGTGGTGGCCGCGATGGTGCGCCAGAGGTGGGCGGCACTCTCTGACGGTGTGAAGACTTTGGGGGCATTGCCCCGGAAGGGCTGCGAGAGTGCGGTAGCAACAGTGCCGGGGTGGAGGCCGATGAGACGCGCCTGCGGGTGCGAGCGGGCGAGTTCGATGGAGAAGGTGCGGATGACCTGGTTCAGCGCTGCCTTGGACGCGCGGTAGCTGACCCAGCCGCCGAGGTTGTTGTCGGAGATCGAGCCGACGCGGGCGGAGAGCGCGGCGGCGAAGGCGGGGGCCTTGCGGGGCAGGCGCGGCAGGAAGTGTTTGAAGATCGTGGCGGGCAGAATGGCGTTGACGCGGTAAACCTCGGCCATTGCAGCAGGGTCGAGGGCTTTGAGGCTCTTCTCCGGCGCGTAGGTTTCGGTGTGCAGCGTGCCGAGGGTGATGAGAAGGCCGGAAATCTCGGGCAGATCCTCGGCCAGCTGCGCGAGGGCTGTTTCGTTACCCGGATCGAGATGATGGGCAGTCGTGCCTTCGGGCGCTGTGCCACGGGTGACGACATGCACGGGTGGGGCTTTGGGCGCGGTGAGGGCGGCCTGCGCAAGCGCGGTGCCGATGCTGCCAGCGCCGAAGATCAGGAGGGGCGGGGTGCTCATGCGGCTTAGCTAGGGCGCATTCGGGGGCTTTCAAAACCGAATGCCGCGTGTTACCGCAGCCGCGAAATTCGGACCGGGCCAGCGCCCGGCACATAAAGGAGATGCCAGATGGCCACCGAACGCACGCTTTCCATCATCAAGCCCGATGCCACCCGCCGCAACCTGACCGGCAAGATCAACGCCAAGTTCGAAGAGGCCGGTCTGCGGATCGTCGCCCAGAAGCGGATCAAGCTCTCGATGGAGCAGGCCGGCAAGTTCTACGAAGTGCACGCCGAGCGCCCGTTTTACGGTGAGCTTTGCGAGTTCATGGCCTCCGAGCCGGTGGTTGTGCAGGTGCTGGAAGGCGAGGGCGCCATCCTGAAGAACCGCGAAGTGATGGGCGCGACCAACCCCGCCGATGCGGCCCCGGGCACCATCCGCGCCGAGTTTGCCGAGTCGGTTGGCGAGAACTCCGTCCACGGTTCGGACGCCCCCGAGACCGCCGCGCAGGAGATCGCATTCTTCTTCAGCGGGCTTGAGCTGGTCGGCTAAGGCCGAAGGGATATGGCGGACGGATGTTCGCCGGCCAAGGGGCGCTCTTCGGGGCGCCCTTTTTGCTTTGAGCGTTAACCGGGAACGGTCACATCTCGAGCGAGTGTGGCCTGTTTGGCGAGGTTCTTCTCCAGCAGGCACACGTTGCGGATGTTGGCGTTGTAGGCGGCGTCGAAGATGTCGCCCAGCACCGGGATCGAGCCGATTGACCAGTCGAGCGCCATGTTGAACCCCATGTAGGCCAGGGCGCCGGGTGTGGCCCCGAGGCGGTGGGCCTTCCAGATGATATAGGCGGAGGGGGCGGCGGCGAGGGTGTCGCCGACCACGGGGATCAGGCCGAGGAGCGTGTCGAGGCCCACGTCGATCTGGGTGCCGGGCACGCGCACGAGCGCGTCCATCCGCCGGGCAAGGCGGTGAAGCGCGGCGATTTCGGCGTCGATGGCCGGGCCGGAGAGAGGCATTGGCGTGGTCATATAGAGTATATGGGGACGAGCGGGTCCAATGTGAAGGGTGTTCACATCGGAGGCATCTCAGCGCGGGCGCACGCCGATCTGGTCGAGCATACGCTCAAGTTCGGAAAGTCCGGGGTCATGCGCGTCTGCAACGATTGCATCGAAGCGGGCTCGGAGGCGCTCCTTTTCCTTGCCTTTGCAGTCGTTCCACGGGCGGCCCTGCAGGCCCATCTCGATCACGTAGTAGGCGATGAAATGGGGGCGGGCGCCGTTCTTCAGCAGGCGACGGTAGGTTTCATCGGCCCCCAGGGCCGCGAGCTCTTCGGCCGAGTGGATACCGGCACGGGCACAGGAGGCCTCCATTGCGGGGCCGAGATTGCGGATCGAGGAAACGGGGGAGGGGGAGTCGGCCATGTTGGCCGGAACTTAGCGCCGGGTTTCGGCGCGGAACAGGGGCGAGCGTCGCCCCTGCTGACAGATCGTGTCAGCGGGTCAGATGCTGGCCCAGTCGGTGATGATGTACCGCTTGTCTGTCTCGGCATCGGGGGAAATATCCCAGATGTCGGACTTGTTTTCGCGCTGGCGCTTGTCGGCGGCGCGCTCTTCGGTCTTCATCTCCGGCTTGGCGGATTTCTTCGGTGCCATTGCCCTTTTCCTTTGCTGTGTCACCACCCCAACGGGCGCTGCCCGGCGATGGTTCCTGCCTCATATGTGGGAGTTTGCCTCCTCTGTCTGGATATTGGGTGCCGCAATTGTGACCAAAATGGGGCGGGGATATTGGATTTGCCTCGAAATGAAGGGGTGTGGCAGGAAGGCCGCGACGGTCCTTGTGGGTATCGGGGAAATATGCTTAACATGTGAACAAACTGGCCAGGGAGGGCGGCATGAGCGGCAACACGGCACAGCTGACAACAGGCGAGGCGCTGGCTGCGGGACTGGCCGAGGCCGGGACCGAGGTGGTTTTCGGCATACCCGGTGCGCATATGTACGCCTTCAACGACGCCTTGGCGCGAGAGGCCGGGCGCATCCGGTTTATCCACACGCGGCATGAGCAGGGGGCGGGCTACATGGCTTATGGCTACGCCCGCTCGTCCGGCAAGCCCGGCGTGTTTACCGTGGTACCGGGGCCGGGGGTGCTGAATGCGGGGGCCGCGGTGAGCACGGCCTATGCCGGGGGGACGCCGGTGCTTTGCGTGACCGGCAACATCTTTTCAAACCTGATCGGGCAGGGCCGGGGGCAGCTGCATGAGCTGCCCGACCAGCTGGCCACGCTGGGCAGCTTCACCCGTTGGGCGGGCCGGATCGAGCATGCCAGCGAGACCGGGCGGATGCTGGGCCGGGCCTTTGCCGAGATGGCGCGGGGCCGGGGCGGGCCTGCGGCGATCGAGGCGCCATGGGATGTGATGGCCGACAAGGGGACCGTGCGCGGGGGCTTCGAGCGTGAGGAGGTGCTGGCGCCGCCTTTGGACGAGGGACAACTGGCGCAGGCCGCCGAGATGATTGCTGCCGCCGAGAGCCCGATGATCTTCGTCGGCTTCGGCGCGATGGAGGCGGGCGCAGAGGTACTCGCGCTGGCCCGCAAGCTGGGCGTACCCGTGGTTGCGCATCGCTCCGGCAAGGGGGTGATCCCGGAGGATGACCCGCTGAGTGTGAACATGGTGGCGGCATATGACCTATACCGGGAGTGTGACCTAATCGTGGGCATCGGCTCGCGGCTGGAGCTGCCGTTCATGCGGTGGCAGTGGAAGCCCGAGGGGGTGAAGTGCCTGCGGATCGACATCGACCCGACCGAGGCGGTGCGCCTGAAGCCGGATGCCTTTGTGCTTGGCGATGCGGCGGAGGCCTGCGCGGCGCTGCTGGGCCGCGTGACGCAGGGCCCGGATCGGAGCGAGGCGATTGGCGCGGCGCGGGCGGCGGCTGAGGAGAAGATTGACGAGATCCAGCCTCAGGTGGGCTTCCTCAAGGCGATCCGGGCGGCGCTGCCGCGCGACGGGTTCTTTGTGGAAGAGATCAGCCAGGTGGGGTTCACCGCGCGGTTTGCCTTTCCGGTCTATGAGCCGCGGACCTATGTGACCTCCGCCTATCAGGAGAACCTCGGGTTTGGCTACAACACCGCGCTGGGGGTGAAGGTGGCCAACCCGGACAAGGCTGTGGTGGCGGTGACGGGGGATGGCGGCTTTTTGTTTGGCGCACAGGAAATGGCGACGGCGGCGCAGCACGGGATCGGCGTGGTTGTGGTGGTCTTCGACAACGGGGCCTTTGGCAACGTGCTGCGGGATCAGGACACACAATACGAGGGCCGCAGGATCGGTGCCGAGCTGGGGAACCCGGATTTTGTGGCGATGGCGAAGAGCTTTGGGCTGCATGCCGAGCGGGCCGATACGCCTGAGGCGCTGGAGGTTGCGTTGAAGGCGGCGATCGAGCGGGATGAACCGGCGCTGATCTGCGTGAAACAGGAACGCGGCTCCGATGGTTCGCCCTGGCCGCTCTTGATGCCCGCTCCACATGGGGCGCCGCCGAAGAAGGGCTATTTCTGAGCCGACTTGCCCGCTAGGGTCCGGGCGAGGGAGGACGGCATGGACAAGTCTGTGGCAAGCCTTGAGGCGGCGGTGGCGGACATCGCCGACGGGGCGGTGGTGATGATCGCGGGCTTCGGCGGTTCAGGGATCCCGGTGGAGCTGATCCACGCGCTGGTGGCGCGGTTTCGGGCGACGGGGCATCCCGGTGGGCTGACGGTGGTGAACAACAATGCAGGCACCGGCGCGGTGGGCATTGCGGCGATGCTGGATGCGGGGATGGTGGCCAAGGTGATCTGCTCCTTTCCGCGCTCGTCGCAGCCGCAGGCGTTTCAGCGGCGTTACGAGGCGGGCGAGGTTGAGCTGGAGCTGGTGCCGCAGGGCACGTTGGCTGAGCGGATCCGGGCGGGGGGCGCGGGCATTCCGGCCTTCTACACCGCGACGGGTGTGGGCACCGAACTGGCGGAGGGCAAGCCGGTGGAGGAGTTCGACGGGAGGATGTATCTGCGTGAGCGCTGGCTGAAGGCGGATGTGGCGCTGGTGAAGGGCGAGCTGAGCGATGCCCATGGCAACCTGACCTACCGGCTGGCGGCGCGGAACTTTGCGCCGATCATGGCGATGGCGGCGGGCTGCACGATTGCGCAGGTCTCAAAGCTGGTGGCGCCGGGAGACATTGCGCCGGAGCAGGTGGTGACGCCCGGGATCTTCGTGGCGCGCCTGGTCGAGGTGCCTGAGCCCGCGCAGGAGGAGGTTCTGGTGCGGGCGGGGGAGGCATTTTGATGGAGAAGCTCAGCAGCGCGGGTATTGTCTGGCGGGCGGCGCAGGACATCGCGGACGGCGCATATGTGAACCTCGGCATCGGGTTTCCGGAGATGGTGGCACAGTTTCAGCCCCCCGGCCGCCATGTGACCTATCACAGCGAGAACGGCATCCTCGGGATGGGGCCTGCGCCGGAGGAGGGCGCGGAGGATTGGGATGTGATCAATGCCGGCAAGAAGGCGGTGACGCTGAACCCGGGTGCAAGCATCTTTCACCATGCTGACAGTTTCGCCATGGTGCGGGGCGGGCATATCGATTTGGCCGTGCTGGGCGCCTATGAAGTGGCCGAGAACGGCGACCTCGCCAACTGGCGGATCGGCAACAAGGGCACGCCCGCGGTAGGCGGCGCGATGGACATGGTGACGGGCGCGAGGCGGGTGGCGGTGGTGACCGAGCATGTGACCAAGACCGGGGCGCCGAAGCTGGTGGAACGCTGCGCCAACCCGCTGACGGGGGTGGGCTGCGTCGCGCGGGTTTATACCTCGCTGGCGGTGGTGGACGTGGTCGACGGCCGCTTCGTGCTGCGGGAGAAACTCCCAAGCGTGACGTTTGAAGCCCTTCAGGCCGTCACCGGCGCGCAACTCCATCAGGCGGGGCCGGTGGGCGCCTTAGTGGTGCCGGAGGGGCTCTGAAGCTGCGTGTGGCGCGATTGCGCCCATATTGCCGCAGTTTTTGCGGGAACCTTGCGCATTAAGCCCGGGTTAGTCATTCAAGACCAATAAAAGGGACGACTGCGTGGCCTGAGGGCTGCGCCCTCGTCTCTGACTGAGCAGAGCCGAGATGCCGAATTAACGGCACAACAGCGATTGAGGTGGCAGATGAAGTCAGGTCTTTCCTGGAGCGTGAGAGCTGCGTTCGCAGCGGCACTGGCCCTAACAGCACTTCCGGCAGCGGCGACTGTGGGCGGCAGCTTTCTGGTGGCGGCACGTGCGGCGCCAGCACCCAGCGGGGCACAGTCGCTCTGTTCGACATACAGCTGGGCCTGCGACGGCCGAGCAGGGGCGCAGCGCTCCCGTGAGATGGATCTCGTCAAGCGCGTCAACCGCTCGGTCAACGCATCGACCCGCGAAATCTCTGACCGCAGCCAATATGCGCGCGAGGAGCACTGGGCGTTGCCCACCCGGCGGGGCGGTGACTGCGAGGACTTTGCCCTCATCAAGAAGCGCGAACTCATCCGCAGCGGTGTTGCGCCCGCACGGCTTTTGATTGCGACTGCGCTCGACCGCCAGAGGCGGTCTCACGCGGTGCTGATCTACCGCAGCGCGGGCGGCGATGTTGTGCTCGACAACCAGACCGACCGCCTGCGCGGCTGGCAGCAGACCGGCTACGTGTTCCTGCGGATGCAGGACCCGGCCGATCCGCGCCGATGGGTCTCTGGCTTTACCAGCCGCTAGGCGAAGGCGCTCTCAGAGCGCCTTGTTCTTTGGTTCGACTTAAACCTGGTCGTAGTAGTCATCGTAGCACTTTTCCGGTTCCTGCTCCGGCTCTTCCTCCGGCTCCGGTTCAGAGACGGTTGTCACGGGGCCGCGGCCGCTGGGCGGGTTGGAGATGGCCGGGGCCGGGGCCGCGGTGGGCAGGTCGGTGAGCAGGACGCCCAACTTCGGGCACTGCTGCTGCACGGTCGTCAGCAGGCCGGGGAAGTTGTCCTTCCGGGTGACGCTGCGTAGGAAGCCTTGGGTCACCACCTCACAGCCGCAGAGCTCGGCGGCAGAACTCATGCCGCTGGCGGTGAAGGCAGAGCACCGCTGCTGGGCAGCTGACTGGCTCGGCGCGATGAGGCCGAGACCGAGTGCTGCAGTGAGTACAATCGAGGTACGGGTCAGATAACGTGTCATTGAAAATCCTCCTTGAGGCACGTGGAAACAAGTCAAGTAATGCCGATAGGTTATGTGCCTTGCTCGTTTTCCCGCCATGGGGGCTGTGCTGCTTTCACGGCCGGCCCCCTGAAATTCACGCGGCGTTCACCATGATGCGGTGAGGTCGCTACCGAGGCGTGCTGCCCCGGCCCGAGGGAGGTCAGTGGCCCTTACCTTTCCCTTTGCCGCCGCCCTTGCCGCCATCGGATTTGCCTTTGCTGCCGCCGCCCCAATCTCCTTTGCTGGGAGCTTCACCGGCCTTCCCGACATCCTTGTCGTTTCCGGGATTGCCTGAGCTGCCGCCAGGGTCGCCGCTGCCGTCAGTAGTATCGCCGCCGGTCCCACCGTCGCCGGTGTCACCCTCGTCAGAGCCGCCATCGGTGCCACCGGTATTTCCGGTATCGCCACCACCGTCCCCGCCAGTGCTTGCGGACCCGCCAGGCCCATCACTGCCATCGCCGCTGCCCAGATCGATCGCCGCTGTTGGCAGGTCGGTCAGCACGATGGCGAGTTTCGGACACTGCGATTCAATGGCCCCCAACAGCTCTGGGAACTGCGGGCTGCGTTGTACGTGCCGGATGAAGCTCTGGGTTACAACGGCGCACCCGCAGAGGGCATCGACCGAGGCGTAGGTCGTGGAGCCCGTGCAGCGTTTGCCTTCGGCGGCAAAACTTGCTGGAGCGGTGGCGACAGAACCGGAGAGACAGAGCAGCGCTGCCGCTACGGCATGAGGTTTGGGAAACATGGCAACTCCCCCAGTGGAAAAAAATTTTCGAAATAGGTCTAAACGTGCCTCAGAATGAGCGAATTTTTGCCATAATTCAACAATATTGAGACAATTTTCTGCCACATTCCCTGATGAGGGGGCAATGAGACGGGTGACCGGGGATTGTTTCTGTTTGGGCTGAAGTGGTCGCGACCGCCTGTATGGGCGATGGGCCTTTAGGAGGGCCATCTGTGGAGCGGCCATACAGAAGTGCGCACTCCACAAGCAGGCTTCGTTCCACGGGAACGCATGCGATGAATTCGCCGTACGTCGCACGGCTGCAGATCCTGGAGTTTCCTTAGAAACTTGGGAAATTGGCTCCGGCGGTAGGGATCGAACCTACGACCAATTGATTAACAGTCAACTGCTCTACCGCTGAGCTACGCCGGAACACTGGCCGGGCTTTTAGCAATGGGTCGGGGGGGCGTCCAGAGGGTTTTGCGGAAAAATTTCGGGCGTTACGCGAGGGCGTATGTGGCGCTGGCCGAAAGCGTGGGATTGGCGGTTGCGAGGCCCTGTTCGGTTAGGGCGATGAGCTGGGCGAGGAGGTTGCGCTCGGCGGCGGGGAGGAGGGCGGGCGGGACGTCGGTGTAGACCCGTGCGGTGAGCTCTGCCGGGGTAGCGGGGCCGGCGGCGAGGGCTTGGAGCACCTGGGATTCGCGGGCGCGGCGATGATCGGCGAGCCAGGTGAGTCGCGCGGCGGGCTCTGAGATGGTGGCGCCGTGTCCCGGGTGGTAGACGCGGGAAGGGCGCTCGGCCAGCAGGGCCAGGGAGGCCATGAAGGCTGTCACATCGCCATCGGGGGGGCTGATGAGCGAGCTTGCCCAGCCCATCACATGGTCGCCGGTAAAGACGGCCTCGCCCTCGGGGCGCTCGAGCGCGAAACTGAGATGGTTGGCGATGTGACCGGGGGTGTGAAGTGCGGTGAGCCTCCAGCCGGGCCCCTCCAGGACGTCACCATGGACGAGGCGGATGTCAGGGGCAAAATCGGCGTCGATCCCTTCTCCGCCGCCTGCGAGGCCGCTTTCGGCAAGGCTTTGCATCACCTGGCGTCGACCGTCGACGTGGGTGCCGAAGGCGTAGATGGGCGCGCCGGTTTCGGCGCTCATGTGCGCAGCGAGCGGCGAGTGGTCGAGATGCGAGTGGGTGCAGAGTATGTGGGTGATCTTCTGACCGGGCTTCAGTGCGGCGAGCAGTGCCTCGGCGTGGGGGGGCAGGTTCGGCCCGGGGTCAATCAGGGCCAGCTCGGTCTCGCCGACGAGGTAGCTGTTGGTGCCCCAATGGGTCATCGGGGAGGGGTTGGGCGCGATCACGCGGGTGATGCCCGGCTCCAGCTCCACGGGCTTGCCTGTCTCGCTTTGCATCTTTCGTTCCCTGCCTGCCGCCCGTAACCTTGTGGCATGGATTTTTCGTGGTTGAAACGCTCGATGCCAAAGGGGATCTACGGCCGGGCCGCGCTGATCCTGCTTCTACCTATCGTTGTGCTTCAGGTCGTGGTTTCTGTGGTGTTCATCCAGCGGCACTTCGAGGATGTGACGCAGCAGATGACCGACTCGCTGTTGCTGGAATTGCGGCACCTGACTGAGGAAGTCGAGGCGGCGCCAGATGCGGAGGCGGCCCTGCAATCGGTTGCGGGGCTTGCTGCAGCGCTCCGGCTCGAATTGACGCTACCTGCGGAGGAGATGCACGGGTTTCGGCGGGCGTTCTACGATGTTTCGGGCGCGACGGTGATCGCCGAGTTGCGCCGCGGGCTTGATGGCGTGGAGGCGGTGGACCTTTCGGAGAGTTCTCGTCGGGTGCTCCTGCAGGTCACCACCCGGCACGGGCCGCTTGGCATTAGCTTTGACAGGCGAAGGGTTAGCGCCTCCAACCCGCATCAGTTTTTGGTGCTGATGGGGTTCGTCGGGGTCGTGATGGCACTCGTTGCGTTCATCTATCTGCGCAACCAGCTTCGGCCGATCACGCGGCTTGCGGCGGCGGCGGAGGCGTTCGGCAGAGGACGGATCGAGCCCTACAAGCCCGCGGGCGCGGTGGAAGTGCGGTCGGCCGGCCATGCCTTTCTGGACATGCGGGCACGGATCGAGCGGCAGACAGCGCAGCGCACTATGCTGCTCAGTGGTGTGAGCCACGACCTGCGGACGCCACTGACGCGGATGAAGCTGGGCCTGTCGCTGGCCGAGGCCGATGGTGCCGACGTGGAAGACCTGGGGCGCGATGTGGCCGAGATGGAGGCCATGCTGGATGGGTTTCTTGCCTTCGTCCGCTCCGAGGCCGGGGAGGCCGCGGAGCGGGTGAATGCAGTAGAGCTTGCCGAACAGGTGGCCGAGAAGGCACGGCGTGCGGGCGGCAAGGTTGAGGTGGAGCGGCGTGGAGAGGGTGAGGAGGAGATCGCGGTGCGGGCGCTTTCGGTCGAGCGGGCGCTGACCAACCTGCTCTCAAACGCGCGGCGCTACGGGCAGACGGCGAAGCTCAGTGTCGATCTGGGCGAGCGCATGGTGCGGTTTACGGTGGAAGATGACGGACCGGGCATCCCTGAAGCGCGGCGGGAGGAGGCGGTCAAAGCCTTTACCCGGCTTGATGCGGCCCGCAATCAGGATGCAGGTGGCGGAGTCGGGCTTGGGCTTGCGATTGCGCTAGATGTGGCGCGCAGCCACGGCGGCACACTGCGCCTCGGCGACAGCGAGGCGCTGGGTGGGCTGAAGGCGGAACTGGTTCTGGCGCGGTAGGGGTGCGGCCCGCAGGGGCCACGCCCGGTGTTCAGAGCGCCACGATCTCGACGTTCTCGCCCTTGAGAGCCAGCGCGACCCGCCCCTCGCAGAGCTTCAGGGCATCTTCACCGAAGACCTCGCGCCGCCAGCCTTTCATGGCCGGGATGTCGCGCTCGCCTGCGGCGATCTCATCCAGCTCAGCGGCGGAGGCTATGAGTCGCTGGGCGACGTTGAAGCGCTCGCCTTTTGCCTTGAGCAGCACGCGGAGAAGATCGGCCAGAGCGGGGTTGACCTGCAACTTCTCGCGCCGCCTGTCGACCTTTGGGAAACTCTCGGGATCTGCTTCTAGCCCGGCCGAAACCGCTGTCAGGATGCCTTCAGCAATCTCGCCGCGGCGCGCTTCGCGCAGAAGGAGGCGAGAGCGGGACAATTCTTTTTCATTCCCGGGCTTTGTGGAGGCAAGCTCAAGCAGTGCATCATCCTTGAAGACCCGGTTGCGGGGCACGTTGCGTGCCTGCGCATAGCCCTCGCGGAAGCGCGCGAGTTCACGGACGATCGCCAGAAAGCGGCCAGAGTTCGTGCGGGTCTTAACCCGCTTCCAGGCCTCGTCTGGATGAATCACGTAGGTCTCGGGGCTGAGCAGAACGCCAAGCTCCTCCTCGACCCATGGGGCGCGCCCGGTTTTGGCCAACTCGGCTGCGAGATATTCGTAGACGACCCGCAGGTGGGTCACGTCGGCCAGAGCATATTCTTTCTGCGCATCGGTCAGCGGGCGGCGGGACCAGTCGGTGAACCGACTGGACTTGTCGACCTGCGCCTTCACGATCCGCTTTACCAACGTTTCATAGCCGACCTGCTCGCCAAAGCCGCAGACCATGGCGGCAACCTGGGTGTCGAAGAGCGGCTCGGGGATCACCCCGCCCTCGACGAAGAAGATCTCCAGATCCTGCCGCGCGGCGTGGAAGACCTTCACCACATCGGGGTTGCGGAACAGCTCGTAGAGCGGCTCGAGCGACATGTCTTCGCCAAGGATCGGGTCCACCAGCACGGCCTCGCCGTCGCCGGGGAGGGCAAGCTGCACGAGGCAGAGTTTGGAGTAGTAGGTACGTTCCCGCAGGAACTCGGTGTCGACGGTGATGTAGGGGGCCGTGGCCGCTGTCTGGCAGTAGGCCTCCAGCTCCTCGGTGGTCGTCAAAGTGCGCATAGATTGCGGGGCTCTCTTGTTGCAGGCGCGTCTCGCGCCACTGTTCTTTCCGCTCCACGTTTTCTAGGCGCAAGCGCTGGGAAAGGAAACCCTGCCTTGACGTCGATTCACGACAGCCAGATCGGCTCGCGCTCGCCAGCGGCGAACCGGCGAAGGCAGGCCGGGTAGAGCCGGTGCTCCTGTGCGAGCACCCTTGCGGCGAGCGCATCAGGCGTGTCGCCACTCAAGATAGGCACGCGGGCCTGGCCGAGAATCGGTCCTTTATCCAACGCAGGCGTGACCTCGTGCACAGTGCAGCCAGCCTCGTCGTCGCCGGCCTCGAGGGCGCGAGCGTGGGTATGCAGGCCACGGTACTTTGGCAGCAGTGAGGGGTGGATGTTGAGCATGCGCCCCTCCCAGTGGCGGACGAAGCCCTCGGTCAGCACCCGCATGAAGCCCGCGAGGCAGATTAGTTCTGCCCCGGCGGCCTCTAGGCGTTTGGTGAGTTCGGCCTCGAAGGCCGGGCGATCCTTGCCGAAGGGGCGGTGATTGACCGCGTCAGTTGCCACGCCGAGGGCCTGTGCCTTGGCCAGCCCGCCTGCGCCTGGATCGTTCGACATGACAAGTACGGGCCGGGCGGGGTGGCCCGGTTCGGCCATGCTCTCGACGAGCTTCGCCATGTTCGAGCCGCCGCCCGAGAGCAGAATCGCGCAGGCTTTGGTCAAAGCAGCTTGCCTGTGTAAGACACGCCTTCGCCTGCCACCACGCGGCCCAGCACGCTGACCCGCTCGCCGGTGTCTTCCAACAGCGATGTGAGCGCCTCTGCCTGATCGGCGGCGACGACGAGCACCATTCCGATGCCTGCGTTGAAGGTCTTCAGCAGTTCAGCTTCTTCCAGCCCGCCTGTTTCAGCCAGCCAGCGGAAGACCGGGGGCAGATTCCATGCGCCAAGGTCCACCTCGGCGCCGAGGCCTTCGGGGAAGACGCGGGGCAGGTTCTCGGTCAGCCCGCCGCCGGTAATGTGGGCCAGCCCATGGACACCGCCTGCGCGGATCGCGGCGAGCACCTGACGGACGTAGATGCGGGTGGGGGTAAGCAGGGCCTCGCCAAGCGTGCCATCGCTGAAGGGCGAAGGGGCCCCCCAGCCCAACCCGGCCATCTCGACCACGCGACGCACGAGGCTGTAGCCGTTGGAGTGGACTCCGTCAGAGGTCAGCCCGAGCAGCACGTCCCCTTCGGATACGCCATCGGGCAGAGCGGCGCCGCGTTCCATCGCGCCCACGGCGAACCCGGCAAGGTCGAAATCCTTGCCCTCGTACATGCCGGGCATTTCAGCCGTCTCGCCGCCGATGAGTGCCGCACCAGCCGCCTTGCAGCCTGCGGCGATGCCCTCGACGATGGCCGCGCCTGCGGTGACATCGAGTTTGCCGGTGGCAAAGTAGTCAAGGAAGAAGAGCGGCTCGGCGCCTTGGCAGACGAGGTCATTCACGCACATGGCGACAAGGTCGATACCCACGCCGTTCACCACGCCGGTATCAATCGCGATCCGCAGCTTGGTGCCCACGCCATCGGTGGCGGCGACCAGAACCGGGTCGTTGAAGCCAGCGGCCTTGAGGTCGAAAAGCCCGCCAAAGCCGCCGATGGAGCCCATCACGCCTGCCCGGTCGGTCGATTTCACCGCGGGCTTGATTGCCTCCACGAGCGCATTGCCCGCGTCGATGTCCACGCCCGCCTGTGCATAGGTCAAACCATTCTTGCCGTCGCTCATTCGCGCTCTCCTCGGTGCCGTCGCCCGCGCTTTAAGCCAAGCAGACCGCAATTGCCAGACGCGCTTGACCATGCCGGGCCGCGCGCCTAATCAGTCCCTCGGCGGGCCTGTAGCTCAATTGGTTAGAGCAGAGCGCTCATAACGCTTTGGTTGCGGGTTCAAGTCCTGCCGGGCCTACCACATGTTTCTCCTCGCCGTCCTCTCTGATCCGCGTTAGCGTGCCGCATGGTCGACGATCTCACCCCCGCCCGCATCCCTTTGGCAGAGGCCGTGCAGGCCGCCCGCGCGGGGGATGAGGCAGGCTTGAAGGGCCATGCTTTGAAGGCCCTCGCGATCAAGGAAATCTCGGCGCCAGAGCTCAGCAAAGCTGTTGGGCTTTTGCTGGAGGCGGGGCAGTCGCAGGCGGCGTTACGGGCGGTCAAAAAGCACTGTGAGGGCAAGGCACCCTTGGCGGCGGGCTTCGCCAGCCTCGGCGCCTTGCATTTCGAGGCGGGCAAGGCTGGCCCGGCGGTGCGGGCGCTCCAACGAGCCTTGAAGATGCAGCCCGACGACCGGCAGAGTGCCTTTTTGCTCGCAGACCTGATGCTCCAGAAGGGGGATGAGGCGGAAGCCGAGGCGGTGTGGAGCCGGGTTTTTGCGGCGCGCCCGGCAGATGCCGATATTCGCCTGAGGGCGGCGACGCAGATGGCGCATTTCGGGGCGGCAGCGGCGGCGCGGCGCGCTGTGGAGCAGGCCGAGCCTCTGCATGGTGACCCGGCCGAGTTTGCCTTCATGGCCGCCGCGATCACCGGGGACGATCCGCCGGAGCTGCCGGATGCGGGCTACATCGCCCGGTTCTTTGACCGCACAGCGGCGCATTTCGACCAGAGTTTGGCGGGAGTGCAGTATCGCGGGCCGGAGGTGCTGGCTGGTGCGCTGGAGGCGGTTGGGATCGCGCCCGGCGCGGGCCTGACGGTTCTTGACGCAGGCTGCGGGTCAGGACTCTCAGCCCCGATCCTTGCGCCAGTGGCCGCTCGACTCGACGGGCTGGATATCAGCCCGGGCATTCTGGAAGAAGCCGCAAAGACAGGCGTTTATGCTGAGCTCTTCACATGCGACCTTGCCCGCGAAAGCCTACCAGAGCTAGGCCTCTACGACCTGATCGTGGTGATGGATGTGTTCATTTACACCGGCGATATAGCTCTGCCGCTCGCCAGGCTCGCCAAGGGCCTGAAACCGGGAGGCCGGTTGATTTTCACATGTGAGGCGGCAGTGGACAAGCCGGGTGGCTGGCAGCTCACGCCGAGCGGGCGCTATCGGCATGGCGAGAAGTTCATCTGCGAGGCGCTGGAGCGCAACGGGTTCAACCCGCCAGACCTGATGGTCACGGAGGTGCTGCGAAACGAGTTTCGTCGGCCGGTTGAAGGATTCGCGGTGGCTGCGACTCTCGCCTGAAAAGCGCGGAATGTGCCTCCCACTGTCAGCTCAGCGGCTGGCGCTCCGCTGGTTGACCTGACCGCGCACGATGATGCGGCTGATGGAGGCCAGCTCAATGTTGGACAGGTGGATACCCACGGTGACTTCACGCGAGCGGGGCGGCCCCTCGATCTGAAACTCGAGCGGGCGCTCGATGCGGAAGTCGTAAACCATCACGCCGTTCCGGGGCAGGCCGTCAGGGGTGGCGGGCACAAGTTCGGCGTCCCAGTAGCCCTGCGACGGCGGAAGGCCGACCGCGGTGATGATCGCGCCGCCCGGCGTGCGCTCTACGCTAAGGCGGGTGACCTGACCGACAAGCTGGCGGCTGTCGCGCACGGTGACGGTTTCAACCGCCGGGGCGGTACGGGCCTCGGAGCGTGAGCCGCCAAACCAGTTGAACGGGTTGATCCGGCTTTCCGCAAGGCGGGAACAGCCTGTCAGCGCTGTCACCAGCACCATGGTGGCCAGAAGCGGTTTGATCATGCTCGTCCCTCGGCTTTTCTTTCATTGAGGGTTAGCGCAAAGGCGGGGCGTTGAAAAGCCCGGTGGAGGGCTGGACCTCGGGCGACTGAGGCCCTAGCTCTGGCCTTCGAAAGGAGCCCGCACCATGGCGAGAGACGCGTTTGAGGAGATCGTCGAGACCTTCGAGTTTCTGGACGACTGGGAAGACCGGTATCGGCACGTCATCGAGTTGGGCAAGGGAATGGAGCCTTTGCCGGAGGCGCAGAAGGTGCCGGCGACCAAGGTGGAGGGCTGCGCAAGCCAGGTCTGGCTGGTGCCGGAGGTCGAGGGTGCAGGGCCGGGGGCGGTGCTGAGTTTTACTGGCGAGAGCGACGCGATGATCGTGAATGGGCTGATCGCAGTTCTGAAGGCGCTTTACTCGGGGGCGTCGGTTGCCGAGGTGCAGGCCGTGGATGCCCCGGCAGAACTGAAGCGGCTGGGGCTGGATGAGCATTTGAGTTCGCAACGGTCGAACGGGTTGAGGGCCATGGTGGCGCGAGTGCGCGCGGTGGCGGAGAAAGCGGCAGCAGCCTGAGGGAGAGAAACATGCGTGCATTGATCGTTGAGAAGGATGACGAGGGTAAGACCTCGGCCAGTGTTCAGGAGATCGAGGAGAGCCGGTTGCCCGAGGGCGAGGTGACGGTCGCGGTCGAATATTCGACGGTGAACTACAAGGACGGGCTCTGCATTGGCCCGGGCGGCGGGCTGGTGCGCAACTACCCCCATGTCCCCGGAATCGATTTTGCCGGCACCGTCGAGGCCAGCGATGACCCGCGTTACAGGGCGGGCGACAAGGTTGTGCTCACGGGCTGGCGTGTGGGTGAGGCGCATTGGGGCGGCTATGCCGAGAAGGCGCGGGTGAAGGCTGACTGGCTGGTGCCACTGCCCGATGGACTCAGCACGCGGGCGGCGATGGCTGTTGGCACCGCCGGGTTTACCGCGATGCTGGCTGTGATGGCGCTGGAGAAGCACGGGTTGAAGCCGGGGCAGGGGCCTGTGCTGGTCACCGGCGCTTCGGGCGGGGTGGGCTCGGTTGCCACTGCGATTCTGGCGAAGCTTGGCTACGAGGTGGCGGGCGTCACCGGGCGGCCCGAGTCGGCAGATTACCTGCGCGATCTCGGTGCCACCCAGATCGTTGCGCGGGATGAGATTGCCGAGACCGTGAAGCGCCCGCTCGAAAGCGAGACATGGGCGGGCTGTGTGGATGCCGTGGGTGGCGCGATGCTGGCCCGTGTTTTGGGCCAGATGAAATATGGCGCATCCGTTGCGGCTGTGGGCCTTGCAGGCGGTGCGGGCCTTCCGGCAACTGTCGTGCCGTTCCTGTTGCGCGGAGTTAATCTGCTGGGCATCGACTCGGTCATGCAGCCCTATGAGAGCCGCCTTGAAGCGTGGAAGCGGGTCGCCACGGATCTGCCGATGGAAAAGCTCGAAGCGATGATCAAGCCCGCAACGCTGGCCGATTTGCCCGGGCTGGGCGCCGATATCCTAAAGGGGCAAGTCCGCGGCCGGGTGGTGGTTGACGTCAACGCCTGAGGCAAGCTGCGGCCACGCGCTGGCCGCCATATGTCGGAATCCGTGAAAGAAATGCCGGGGGCGGGTGTCGTCTCCGGCATTCTCACGTTACACTTGTCTCACATCTGCTCAATTTTCGGGCGGCACAGAGTGGCCGAACCCGGGTAGCCAGCCCGACGGCGGTTCCCGGGGCCAGTCTCTCGCATGCGCCGCGCTTTGGAGAAGCAGAGACAAAGGAAACAGCGTGGGGACATACCATGAGTGACACAACCACTGACGATCAGGGCATACCGGCGCCGGAAGGCACCGCGGCCGTGATCGAGACCGATCACGAGATCGGCGAGAATAATATCGAGGGGAAGTTCGGCCCCTACGGATTTGACATTCACAACCCGGTCTTCTGGATCTCGGCGGTGATCATCGTGGCCTTCGTGGCCTTTGCGCTCCTTGCGCCCGGCACCGCCTCGGCCATCTTTAACGGGGTAAATGCGGCAGAGGTCGAGGGCTGCGAGGCCGGCGCCTTTTGTGACCTCGGGCTGCGCGCCTGGATGACCTCGACCTTCGACTGGTTCTTCCTCTGGGGCGCCAACATCTTCGTCATCGTCTGCCTCGTGCTCATCGTCAGCCCCTGGGGCTCGGTGCGGCTAGGCGGCTCGGAAGCCACGCCCGATTACAGCTACGCCGGCTGGTTCGCGATGCTCTTCGCCGCTGGCATGGGCATTGGCCTGATGTTCTTTGGCGTGCTTGAGCCTGCCTATTACTTTGGCACCCCTTGGGGCGACGCGCCGCTCGGCGCCGCGCGGCCTTTTGATGCCGATGGCAACCTGATCATGGAGAACGTGGATGAGGCGCGGCGCATGGCGCTGGCGGCGACTTCCTTCCACTGGGCGCTGCACCCTTGGGCGATCTACGCGATTGTGGCTCTGGCGCTCGCGCTCTTCAGCTACAACAAGGGCCTGCCGCTCTCGATCCGCTCAGCCTTCTACCCGATCCTCGGTGAGCGGGTTTGGGGCTTCTGGGGCCACCTGATCGACATCACGGCGGTCTTTGCCACGCTCTTCGGCCTTGCCACGTCGCTGGGTCTTGGGGCGCAGCAGGCGAATGCGGGCCTGAATTTCGTGTACGGCGTTCCGGCCAACACGACGGTGCAGATCATCCTGATCTGTGCGATCACCGCCATCGCGCTCGTCTCCGTGCTGCGTGGCCTCGAGGGCGGCGTGAAGCTGCTCTCGGAGGTCAACATGGTGATCGCCGTGCTGCTGCTGGCCTTCGTGTTCTTTGCCGCGGGCGCTGTGGCGATCCTTAGCGACTTCGTCGCGACGCTTGGGGCGTACCTGCAGGAGGTGATCCCGCTCTCCAACCCGCACGGCCGCGAAGATCTTGGCTACATGCAGGGCTGGACGGCCTTCTACTGGGCCTGGTGGATCAGCTGGTCACCGTTCGTGGGCATGTTCATCGCCCGCGTGTCGCGGGGCCGTTCGGTGCGCGAATTCATCATCTGCGTGCTCATCATCCCGAGCCTCGTCTGCGTGTTCTGGATGGCGGTGTTCGGCGGTGCGGCGATCAACGATATGGTTGCAAACCCGGAGACGAGCCTCGTGAAGGCGCAGGTGATCGACGCCTACAAGCCCGAGCTTTCGCTCTTTGCCATGCTTCAGGGCCTGCCCTGGACCTCGGTGACGTCGACCATCGGCATCGTGCTGGTCATCGTGTTCTTCGTGACCAGCTCCGACTCCGGCTCTCTGGTGATCGACACGATCACTGCGGGCGGCAAGGTCGATGCGCCGGTGCCCCAGCGGGTGTTCTGGTGCACCTTCGAAGGGTTGGTGGCCATTGCGCTGCTGCTCGGCGGTGGGCTGGGGGCCTTGCAGGCCATGGTGATCTCGACGGGCTTGCCCTTCACCATCGTGCTGCTCCTGATGTGCTTTGCCATTTTCAAAGGGCTGATGGCTGAAAAGCGGGCCTGACACCCGCGATTGAGCAAGAATTTGCCCGCCCGGAGCGATCCGGGCGGGTTTCTTTTTTGGCACCTTTGTGCAGGCGTGGGCGGCTGTTAGGCTGCTTTCGTGCGGTAAACGTGGGGGGTGCCATGAGACGAGTTGCTTTTGCCTTCTGGCTTGTTCTGGCCAGCGGAAGCGCGGGTGTGGGGCAGGAAGGCGGCGTAGATTGCGTCGCGCTCTATGCGGATCTTGCCAATCAGTTCCCTGTTAGCCTTGAGCAATGTGAGCCGAAGGAGGTGGGTTTTACGCTGGAGACCTGCGAGCCACCCACGAGCTTTGAGGCAAGCAGCGTGACGACCCATATTATTCTGGCTCTGGATGCCTCGGGGTCGATGGCCGGGTCGGCGGGCAGCCTCTCGAAGATGGAGGCGGCGAAGCGGGAGGCAAAGACATTCCTCGGGGATGTGCACAAGGATGTGGACGTTGGCCTCATGGTCTACGGGCACAAGGGTTCCAACAAGCCGGAAGGCAAGGCCGAGAGCTGCGCGGCGACGGAAATGGTGCACGACTTTGACAGCTCGCGGCGCAAGCTGGGAGAGACCATCGACGCCTTGCGACCTGTTGGCTACACGCCGCTTGCGGGAGCGTTGGAAGAGGCGGGGCGGCTCATTGCGGCGCTGCCCGAGGGCAAGGAGGGCGAAAGCCCTGTGCCGGTCGTCTATCTGATTTCCGATGGCGAGGAGACCTGTGATGGTGACCCGGTTGCGGCGGCCAAAGCGCTGATCGAGGCCGGTGTGAAGACGACCGTGAACACGATCGGCTTTGCTGTGGATGCCGAGACCGAGGCGCAGCTTCAGGCCATCGCGGAGGCCGGGGGCGGCAGCTATTACCCGGCGGAGGATGCCAACGCGCTGCAAAGGCAGCTGAACGCGATCAAGGAAGCCGAAGACTCGGGGCATCGCTACCGGTATTGCGTTGAGCAGAACGTGGGGAAGATCGGAGTGGCGACGCATAACGAGATCATCCGCATCACGGGATGTTTCCAGAAGAACGGCCCGGCTCGTGCGCAGAGCGGGATCAACAAGTTCTTGCGCGAGGCCAAGCGCGACAGCAGACCCGAGGCGGCCTGTGCGGGGGAAGTGAACCTGATGATGAGCCGCGATTTGAGGCCGAAGTTCAGATGGCTCTCGGAGCGGACCAAGGTGCTGAATGATCAGGCTCAAGCGGACATAGCGGCCTATCGCGCGACAACGGGGTTTGCTGCCGATTAACCCATTTGGCTTGAGATTTGCGCAAACGGCGGCTTCTTCGTTGTGTGCAATTTGCATCTAATGAGCGAGCGACTGCTCATTGAGCGGGCGAATGCGCGGTTTTCATGCGCCAATCCGCTCAGATGTGTCACGCTCCCGTTACCTTCGCCGCCCCGCAGGGCAAGCTGAAGGATGAACAACCGCGAACAGAGCCAACAAGGAGACGCGGACGATGGGATTTCTGGACAGTATCTTCAATGTCATCAATGACCTGACATGGGGCTGGGCGCTTGTGCCCTTCCTCGTGGTGTTGGGTTGTTTCTTCACCATTTCCAGCGGGTTTGTGCAGTTCCGCTTCTTTACCCGCATGTTCAAGGTGCTGACCGGCACCGATGAAGATAACGACCCCACTAAAATCAGCGCCCGCGAGGCGCTCTTCGTTTCGGTCGGCGGGCGCGTGGGCGGCGGCAATATTGCCGGCGTTGCGGTGGCAATCACCGCAGGCGGGCCGGGCGCGGTTTTCTGGATGTGGGCTATTGCGCTCGTGGGCATGTGCTCGGCACTGGTCGAGGCCACGCTCGCGCAGGTGTTCAAGCGCACCGAGGAAAACGGCGACTATCGCGGCGGCCCAGCGCGGGCCATCATCCACGGGCTGGGCATGAACTATCGCTGGCTGGCAGTGATCTATGCGGTGTGCCTGATCGCCTCCTTCTCCATCGGGTTCAACGCCTTCCAAGGCAACACGGTGGCGGGCGCGGCGCTCGACAGCATGAACATTCCGCGCCTCGCAACGGGTGCCGTTCTGGCCGTGCTGACGGCGGTGATCGTCTGGGGCGGTATCCACCGCATCGCCAAAGCGGCAGACATCATCATCCCGGTCATGGCCTTCATGTACATCGGCATGGCGCTGGTGATCATCGTGATCAACATCGGGTCGCTCCCGGGTGTGATCACCGACATCGTAGCCAACGCCTTCGGGTTCCGTGAAGCGGTCGCGGGCGGCATGGGTGCAGCCATTGCAAACGGGTTGCGGCGTGGCCTCTTCTCGAACGAGGCAGGGCTCGGCTCAGCGCCCAACGTGGCGGCGACCGCTTATGTGAAGCACCCGGTCAGCCAGGGCATCACCCAGAGCTTCTCGGTCTTCATCGACACGATCATCATTTGCTCCTGCACGGCTTTCGTGATCCTGCTG
This sequence comes from Vannielia litorea, assembly GCF_019801175.1. NCBI lineage: Bacteria > Pseudomonadati > Pseudomonadota > Alphaproteobacteria > Rhodobacterales > Paracoccaceae > Vannielia > Vannielia litorea. Next base: position 1,652,170 of record NZ_JAHVJR010000001.1, on the reverse strand, counting down.
GGCGATGTTTATCAGCCCGGCGCTGAAGGCATCGATGGTGTGGCGTTGACGCAGCAGAGCATGGTGGGCCATGTCGGCGGCTGGGTGCAGTATTATCTGACCGTGGCGATCCTGCTCTTCAGCTTCTCTTCGATCATGTACAACTACTACCTCGGCGAGAACGCACTGACCTTCATGACCGACAGCAAGATGGCCATTCAGGTGCTGCGGGTGGCGATCGTGTGCATCGTCTTCCTTGGCGCGGTGGCGCCCGGCGCGACCTTCGTGTTCAACTTCTCCGACCCGATGATGGGCATTCTGGCAGTGGTGAACCTGCTGGCGCTGGCGATGCTCTTCCCGGTGGCGGTGCGGCTGATCAACGACTTCCGCGGGCAGTTGAAGGCGGGCGTGAAGATGCCTGTGTTCGACCCTGCGAAGTTCCCGGATATCGACAGTGACCCGACGGCTTGGCCCGATGCGCCGAAGGCGCCCGCCGAGTAAGCGATAGGCGCTGGAAAAAGCCCCGTCCGGTGCGCGCCGGGCGGGGTTTTATTATTCGGGCGTCTGTTGGGGCGGCTCAGGAATATTTGACCCGTTGCGCTGGCCTGTGCGTTACGTCCGTGACGATTGAACGGAGGCCCCATGACCCGCACCACGATTCTCTGGCACCGCCGCGACCTGCGGCTCTCCGATCTGCCTGCCTTGATGGCGGCGCGGGAGCAAGGCGCGGTGATCCCGGTGTTCATCCGAGAGCGGAAGGTAGATGCCTTGGGGGCTGCCCCAGCTTGGCGGCTCGGCCTTTCGCTGGAGGCGCATGCCAAGCAACTGGAGGCACTTGGCAGCAGGTTGATCTTGCGGTCGGGCGATGCGTTGGACGTGCTTCGCTCGCTGGTGGCGGAGACCGGGGCGGAGGCAGTTTGCTGGAGCCGGGAGTATGACCCGGTGAGCATCGAGCGGGACAGCGAAGTCAAGGCGGCGCTGCGTGACGATGGGGTCGAGGCCAAGAGCTTTGCCGGAAAGCTGCTGTGGGAGCCTTGGGAGGTGAAGACGGGGCAGGGGACGCCTTACAAGGTCTTCTCGCCGATGTGGAAGACGATGAAGGGCGAAGCGCCCGGTGAGGAGTGCCCACGCCCGCGGGAGCTGACCAGCCCGGAGGACTGGCCAGAGAGCGAGGCGTTGGGGGATTGGGCGCTGGGTGCCGGGATGCGGCGCGGCGCCGAAGTGGTGGCCCGGCATGCGGTGGTGGGCGAAAAGGCGGCCCAGAAGCGGCTGCGGGATTTCGTTTCGGACCGGATGCACAATTACCCCAAGGGGCGCGACATGCTTGCGGAGAGTTGGACATCGGGGCTGAGCGAAAACCTGACCTATGGCGAGATCTCTCCCCGCCAGTGCTGGAACGCGGCGGAGGGCGAGGGCCGCGAGACCTTCCGCAAGGAGTTGGCATGGCGCGAGTTCGGCTGGCAGCTGGGCTATCACTTTCCCCATATGTTCGAGCGGGAATGGCGCGAGGAGTGGAGCCGTTTTCCATGGAAGGATGATGAGCGCGCAGCCGAGGTGAAAGCCTGGAAGCAGGGGCGCACGGGGGTGGAGGTTGTGGATGCAGCGATGCGTGAGCTGTACGTCACCGGCACAATGCACAACCGGGCCCGGATGATCGTGGCAAGCTATCTGACCAAGCACATGATGACCGATTGGCGCGTGGGCCGTGATTGGTTCGCCGATACGCTGATTGATTGGGACGAGGCCTCGAACAGTCTTGGGTGGCAATGGACGGCAGGTTGCGGGCCTGATGCGGCACCGTATTTTCGGGTCTTCAACCCGGCAAGTCAGGCCGAGAAGTTCGATGCCAAGGGGGGGTACCGCGAGCAATGGCTCGGCAACGGTGAGGACGCCGCGAGTTACTACGAGGCTGTTCCCGAAAGCTGGAAGCTTGAGCCGGGGAAGGACCGGCCCGATGAACCGGTTGTCGGGCTGGACGAAGGCCGCAAGGCGGCGCTGGAGGCCTACGAAAACCGCGATTTCTGAATGGGCGACAATGGGCAGCGCAGCCAGGCTCTGTCGCGGGTTTCCCGAGGTTTTGCCATATTTTCGCCGGTTTCACATGGTGTGATCGCCCCATTCGAGGGGCAGTCACGCGCCCTTGTCATGTGATGGAACGCCGATGCCTACCGCAACCAAACTGATGTCTGCGCTGGTCTTTGCTTTGCTGGCCTTCTTTGCGTCCGAGGTCTTCAAGCCGCTTTTGCCTGAGGGCACGAAGATGGGCCTGCTCTCCTTCGTAAATGCGGGGATCGGGCTGCTTTGCGGCTGGATGATCATGGGGCGCCTCGCCGGGCGCGGCAAGTTCGCCGCTGCCGGGGGCGGAGTCCGTACATCGCTTGCGCTGGCCTTCTGGTGCCTGCTCTTCTGGTCGATCTGGGAAATGCTGCGCCAGTCGACGCGGCCGGGCACCTATGAAGGCGTGGTCGAGGCGATCAATGGCGCCTTTGCGCTGATGTTTGATTACGCCCTGCTGATCCTGACCGACGCAAGAATGGCCTTTACCCTCGCCGAGGGAAGCTATTTTCTGCCGCAGGTGCCGGTGGTCCTGATCGTCGGTGGCATGCTCTGCGGATGGTTCGCGGAGTGGACCGAGGAGCGCTCGGCGGACGCAGGCAAGATCGCCTGATCTCCCACTTGCGCCCGGATGGAAGGGGTGCATGGCCGATATCTTCATTTACGGAACACTGATGCACGAGCCGCTCTTGCGGGTGGTGCTCGGCGCTGGCTTTGATGTGGTCGAGCAGGTCGCTGCGCGACTGCCGGGATGGCGGGTCGAGGCGGTGCCGGGCGAAGTCTACCCAATGGTGCGGGCCGACGCGGAGGCCGAGGCGCACGGGCTCTTGCTGCGGGGCCTCACGGATGAGGCCCTCGCGCGCGCCGATTTCTACGAAGGGCTCGATAACTACGGCTATCTTCGCAAGCCTGTCATGGTGCAGACGGAGGATGGCCCTGCTGAGGCGACCGTTTATGTGCCGCTCAGTCAGGATGGCGTCAGTGCAGGGGACTGGAGCCTTGCGGCTTGGGCGGAGAAGTGGGGCGAGCTTTCAACGCTCGCTGCCGAAGAGGTGATGTGGTGGATGGGCCGGGCGACGACAGCCGAAGTCGGCCGGCGCTATGGGGTCATCTGCACGAGGGCACAGGCGCGGCTGAATGCGCGGGAGGAAGCCCCGACAACGCTTCGCCGCAGGGCGCGTGAGGGAGATGTGAGGGTAAATGCCCTGCGTCGCCCCTATGCAGGGTTCTTCGCGGTGGAAGAACTTGAGCTGTCGCATATCCGTTTCGATGGCGGCGATGGTGGGCCGATCCAGCGGGCAGCGTTTGTGTCTGCCGATGCGGCGACCGTGCTGCCCTATGACCCGAAGCGTGACCGAGTGATGTTGGTTGAGCAGATGCGCCCCGGCCCGCTAGCACGCGGCGATGCCCAGCCTTGGGTATTGGAGCCCATTGCTGGCCGCGTCGACCCGGGTGAAAGCCCGGAGGAATGCGCACACCGCGAGGCGATGGAAGAGGCTGGGCTGGTGCTGGAACGTCTCATTTCAACAGGTGGCTACTACCCGAGCCCCGGTGCCAAGACCGAGTATCTGTACGGCTTCATCGGTCTTGCGGACTTGCACGATGACGCGGCAGGGCTCGGGGGTGTGGCTGGCGAGGGGGAAGACATTCGCGCTCATCTCGTCAGTTTCGACGCCGCTATGGGGTTGCTGGAGAGTGGGGAGATCAACGTGGGCACCACGGTCGCCTCGCTCCTCCACCTTGCCGCGCGGCGCGACGGTTTGCGCGGCCAGAGCTAGAAAATCACACAGAATTCGCAGCTGTGGGCAAAGACGCGAAGAATGTTCTGCGCGCTCAAGGTGCGCTGAACTCTGTCAGGCGGAGTGCTTGGTGATTGGGCCGTCGTTCCGCCGCCCTTCGCCTGCGACGCTGCCACCCCTGTTGACCTCGCCTGCCGCTGGCCTATCAAGTGGACGAGCGCCCGAACCGGGCCCGAAGGAAGGACGGCCGTCATGGATATCAAACCCGATCTCGCCGCAGCGGTGGGGAACACTCCGCTCATCCGGCTCAACAAGGTCAGTGAAGCGACCGGCTGTGAGATTCTCGGGAAATGCGAGTTCCTGAATCCTGGCCAATCGATCAAGGACCGCGCTGCGCTCTTCATCATCAAGGATGCGGTGGCCAAGGGCACGCTGCGGCCAGGTGGGACGATTGTTGAGGGGACGGCGGGCAACACGGGCATCGGCCTCGCGCTTGTGGGTAGTTCGATGGGGTTCAAGACGGTGATCGTGATCCCGCGGACCCAGAGTCAGGAAAAGAAAGACATGATCCGCCTCGCCGGTGCAGAGCTGGTCGAGGTGGATGCCAACCCCTATCGGAACCCGAACAACTATGTGCGCTACTCCGGGCGGCTTGCCGAGAGGCTCGCGCAGAGTGAGCACAACGGGGCGATCTGGGCCAACCAGTTTGACAACGTCGCCAACCGGCAGGCTCATGTTGAAGGCACCGGCCCGGAAATCTGGGCGCAGACCGAGGGCAAGGTGGATGGGTTCATCTGCGCCGTTGGCTCCGGCGGTACGCTGGCCGGGGTAGCAGAGGTGCTTCAGCCGAAGGGCGTGAAGGTCGGCCTCGCCGACCCGATGGGGGCGACGCTCTTCAATTACTACACCACCGGTGAGCACAAGTCGGAGGGAGGCTCGATCACCGAAGGCATCGGGCAGGGGCGGATCACCGCCAACCTCGAGGGCTTCACCCCGGACATGGCCTATCAGATCCCGGATGCTGAGGCGTTGCCGTATGTATTTGACCTGCTTGAAGAGGAAGGCCTCTGCCTTGGTGGCTCCAGTGCGATCAACATTGCCGGTGCGGTGCGAATGGCCAAGGAGATGGGACCGGGGCACCGGATCGTGACCGTGTTGTGCGACTATGGCACGCGCTATGCGACCAAGCTCTTCAACCCTGAGTTCCTGCGCGAGAAAGACCTGCCGGTGCCCGAGTTTCTGACCCGTGGCACCCGGACGGACATGCCGGACATGACGCTCGACGCATGATGCGCCTGCTTCTCCTTCTGAGCTTTCTCGCCACTGCCGCGCTGCCGGTGGCCGGACAGGCGCAATCGCTGGCCGATGATCTGGTGAACGGGGCAGGGGAGCCGGGCGCGACCGTCTCCGATGCCAACCCCGGGGATGAGGGCACCACGGTGCCTGCTGTGACCGACGCGCTTGAGGCGGCTTCGCTGAGCCTGCCCGGTGGCCCGGATTATGAGGCTTGGGAGAAAGTCGCCAGCCAGGCGGAAGATGTGCTCGACAGTGATGGCGCCTCGTCTCTTGCGCTCGAGCAGCTGCGTGAACGGTTGGCCGATTGGCGCATCGAGTTTCAAGACGCGCAGTCAACCAACTCCGGGCGGATCGATATTTTGCGCCGGCAGATCGATGCGCTGGGCCCTGCGCCGGCCGAGGGGGAGACAGAGGCCGTTGAACTGGCACAGCGACGTGATGAACTGACCTCGCAGCTCTCACGCCTGCTGGTGCCAATCCGTGCTGCGGAAGAGGCGTACATCCGTGCCGATGGGCTGATCGGCGAGGTCGATGCCGTTCTGCGCGATCGTCAAACGCGCGAGCTGCTGGATGTCGGGCCAAGTCCACTGTTCCCGAACAATTGGGCCGAACCTCTCGAACAGCTTGGCGGCGTGGGTGAGACCTTGCGCTCCAATTTGCGGTCGAGCTGGGAGAACCAGATACAGCAGGCGAAGCTGAGCAAGAACGCGGCGCCAGCGATAATCGTGGCGCTCATTGGTCTGATTCTGGTGATCCGGGGGCGGGGCTGGAGTATGCGGCTCTCGGAACGGCTGCTGACCCGGTCCGGTCGGCAGCAGCGCACGGTGATCTTTGCCATGCTGGTCTCGGTGGGGCAGCTCCTCTTGCCGCAGATCGGCCTGGTGCTAATCGTGGTCGGTGTGACGATTACCGGCATTGGTGGTCTGCTGACCGATCAGGTTCTGCAGACCATCCCGGTGATGGGCATCCTCATTTTCGGTGCGCGTTGGCTTGGCTTCCACAGCTTCCCGAAGATCGAAATTTTGCCGCCGCCGCTGGAGCATGACGCCGCGCAGCGCACCTCCGGACGGCTCTGGGCCACGATGGCGGGTGTTTCGGGCGCGCTGGGCGCTCTTCTGCTTTCTCTCACGGCTTTCTCGGGGATCACCGAGGAAGCAGCGGCCTTTCTCAACTTCCCGGTCCTTCTGCTGGGTGCCGTTGCGCTGTTCCGGCTGGGGCAACTCTTGGTGGTCCACGCGCGCGGCGGCGCTGGCGAGGAGATCGATGAGCATACGTCGAAGGGGTTCCGTGCTCGCGTGGTCCACCTAATCGGGCGGGCTGCCGTGCTCTTGGCACTCGCGGGACCGGTGATGGCGGCGCTGGGGTACCTGAAGGCGGGGGACTTCCTGATCTCCGCACCGCTCTCGACCCTCGCGGTGCTCGCCGTGGTCTCGCTGCTCCAGCGGTTCTTCAGCCACCTCTACGCGCTCTTCTTCGGGCGGCAGGCCGACGGAACCGACGGGCTTGTGGCGGTTCTGATCTCCTTCCTGATCATGCTGCTCGCCCTGCCGCTGCTCGCGCTTATCTGGGGCGCGCGCACGGCAGACCTCACCGAGTTGTGGTCGCAGTTCATGGGCGGATTTTCTGTTGGCGAAAGCACCATCAGCCCCTCGAACTTCCTGCTCTTCGCGGTGGTCTTCGTGCTGGGCTTCATGGTCACGAGGCTCTTGCAGGGCGCGCTGCGCACCTCCGTCTTGCCCAAGACCCGCATCGACACTGGCGGGCAGACGGCAATCCTCTCGGGCGTCAGCTACATCGGCATATTTCTGGCCGCCGTGATTGCGATCACCGCGGCGGGTATCGACCTGTCGAGCCTCGCCATCGTCGCGGGTGCGCTTTCGGTCGGCATCGGCTTTGGCCTGCAAACCATTGTCAGCAACTTCGTCTCTGGCATCATTCTGCTGATCGAGCGACCGATCTCTGAGGGCGACTGGATTAGCTCGGGTGGGGTTATGGGGATCGTGAAGAAGATCTCGGTGCGCTCTACCCGGATCGAGACGTTCGACAAGACGGATGTGATCGTTCCCAACGCCGATCTCATCAGCGGGCAAGTGACGAACTACACCAAAACCAACATGTCGGGCCGTCTGCTCATTCCGGTCGGGGTGGCCTACGGATCGGACACCCGCAAGGTGGCCGAGGTACTGCAAGGCGTGGCCGAAGAGCACCCCATCGTCATTCTGAACCCGCCGCCGCAGGTGGTGTTCACCGGTTTCGGCGCCGACAGCCTCGACTTCGAGATCCGGGTCATCCTGCGGGATGTCTTTTCGATCATCGTGGTCCAGACCGAGATCCGCCACCGGATAGCTGAGCGGTTCAAGGAAGAGGGGATCGAGATCCCCTTCGCACAGCGCGACCTTTGGCTGCGCAACCCCGAAGCCCTTGGAGATGCCATCCGAGGTGCGCGCGCGGGTGGTGCGGTGGTCGAGGCCGAGCCTGTCATTCCCGGGACGGAGGCAACGCCGCCTGAAGAACCTGAAACGCCCTCCCGAGCCGCGGCCCGAGCCGGTCTGACGCAGGACGACTTCGAGGGCGGCGGAGACGGAGGAGGCGACCGATGACTTTGGCCCTGTATCGTGACGATCCCTACATGCGCGATGCCCGAGGGACCGTGCTGGCGCAGACTTCCGAGGGCGGCCTCGTGCTGGATGCCTCGATCTTCTATCCGACCGGCGGTGGCCAGCCGGGAGATGCGGGCATGCTGCACTGGGACGGCGGGCAGATGGAAATCGCCACCTCGGTCAAGGGTGAGGGCGATCAGGTTGTACTGGTACCATCAGCACCGGGCACCTTGCCGGAGGTCGGGCAGGATTTGAGGCAATCGCTCGACTGGGAGCGCCGCTATGCCCACATGCGTATTCACACCGCGCTCCACCTGCTTTCGGTCGTGCTGCCGTTTCCGGTGACTGGCGGCAGCATCGGGGCAGAGAAGGGACGGCTCGACTTCATGATGGAAGAGCCGATCGAGGACCGCGATGCTGTTGAGGCCGCTTTGAACGATCTGGTCGGGCGTGACTTGCCAGTGACGGAAGAGTGGATCACGGATGAAGAGCTCGACGCCAATCCTGGTCTGATAAAGACCATGTCTGTCGCGCCGCCGCGGGGAAGCGGAAAGGTGCGGCTGGTCCGGATCGGTGCAGGGGAGGATCAGGTAGATCTCCAACCCTGCGGCGGCACCCATGTTTCGCGGACCGGCGAGATCGGGCCGCTGAAACTAGGCAAGCTCGAGAAGAAGGGCCGTGCGAACCGTCGGGTGAACATCACCTTCGGATGAGCTGATCGGCCGTTTCGATCCACCGGCGAGGTCGAGCCTGAGAAAATGGAGCAAGTCGGCGGCTGGAACGCTCTGAGCGCGTCGAGCGTTAGCCCTCCAAGGGAGGCAACGCCATGGCAGAGCACACACAGCCGACAGTAGACATGATTGAGCGTCTGCTCTCACACCCGGATATCGCCGGGCATGTCTCGGGCCTGTCGCGCCTGCGGGTGGCTGTGAACCCTGAGGCAGGGGCGGTGTCGGGCCATAGTCGCGCTGGGGGCACTGAACTGGTCATAACTGGCCCGGTGGATGCCGAGACGGCGGAATTGGCATTTCATTTCAGCCGGGTGATCCCGCAAGATGATGGCGGTCTGCGTGTCGATTTTTCCTATCCGCCCGCAGACCTTTCGGGCACGGCCCGCATCGATGCCAGCGGATTGCTTGTGGCGGTCGAGGCCAACGACGGCTGACCTTGCAGCTTTGCGCGCGCCATCCTGCGTGCTAGCCTATTGGCATTTGTAGCACCAAACGGCCCATTTTCCGGAGCAGTTCAATGATTTTTGCCCATGCATTCCGCAAGGATTTTCCGCTCACCACTGTCTTTCTCAGAAGCCGGCTTCCTTCGACGCCGCATTGGGCTTCGATCTGGCCCGCCTTCAAGAAATGGGGCCAGCTGAGCGAGCAGGAGGCGTTGGATGCGATCACCGAGGGCAACCCGCCCACCATCAATTGCGGCGAGTTTCCGAACGGCAGCTACGGCGACTATTGGGGCGATAGCGACCCAAGCCAGAAGAATTACATCTACCTGAATTCCCAATACCTTCGATACTTCGAGTTCTCCTACGCCAATCGAAGCGACCTGCTCTTTCAGCGCTTCCTGCATGCGGTCACCCTGCACGAGATGGTGCATTGGGGCGACAACCGCGACGGGGTGGATCAGGCGCCAGAAGAGGGCAACGAGTTCGAGAAGGAAGTCTGGGGCGCCCGGGTTGGCGACTGGGACTATTGGCGCACGAACGCTGAGGCGACGCTGCACAGCCGCTACCCGCGCGCGACGCTCTAGTCCGGGCCAGGATCTGTCCGGCAATGCGACCAAGGCTTGCACCACAGCCCTGCGGCTGACAGGCTATCAGCGGGAAGGGTCGCCCCGGATGGAAGGCGACGCAAAATGCGATTTGCACCCGAGATGCGGACAGAATTTCCGCTCGCCACGGCGTTTCTGATCGCCCACATTCCTGCAATCATGGACTGGTGGCGCTGGCGTGTCCGGCTGGCCTTCCGCACAACGGCAGAGGTGAGCAGAGAGCAGCTTGCCAAGGCCGTCTCACCACATGGCTGGCCGCTGTTCAAGGCTGCCGATCTCGACCTGTTCGGCAAGAGCCAGGAAGATTTCTGTGCCGGGCGCTTTCCCGGTACGATATCGAGCGCCGCCGAGTTCAAGCAGGTGATCGACCTCAGCAAGCACATGCTGCGCTGGTATGAGTGGTCCGAGCGCAACCGGGCCGATCGAAACATGCGGTTTTTTCTGCAGGTCACCGCATGGCACGAGATGGTGCATTGGGCAGATCAGCTTGATGGCAAGGACAACCCCGAGGAAATGGATCACCGGTTCGAGGGCCGTGCCTTTGGAACCAACGTCAGCCCAAGCGTCGACAAGTGGAACGAAGCCGTGCGCCTCGAGCACGGAGTTAGCCTCGCTTGAGGCGCGTTTGACCGCGGCCGCGCAGGACGAAAGCCACGGAAAAACGCAGATCGCATCTTCGCGCCAAACCCCTCTTGCACGCCGCGCCCCACCTGCGCTAAGAGGCGCGGGCCGGAGAGGTGGCCGAGTGGTCGAAGGCGCACGCCTGGAAAGTGTGTAGGCGGGAAACCGTCTCCAGGGTTCGAATCCCTGTCTCTCCGCCAGCATCCCCCCAAAGCTGTGACTTGACCGGTTGCCGCGCCGCCCCGCAGGGTGGCGTCGGGGGTAAACATGCGTTTTCTCAGCCTGATCCTGTTCTGCTTTGCTACCACGCCCGCTGTGGCGGAACTGGTGCATCGGGAAACGCTGGGCGGGCTACGCGGGGTCTCTCTGGCTTACGATGCTGAGGTTTGCGGGGTCTGGGTGGCGACCGAAGGCCGAGAGGTCATCCTGATCGGCACGACCGGGCGTGAGATCATGCGGTTCGACAGCGGGATGCGCTCGGTCCGCAGCCTTACCGTCGAGCCTGACGGGCTGTTGTTGGCAGATGGCTGGGGCACCTTTCGGCGAGTAGATCGTGACGGGCGACCGCGCGAAGAAGATTTCAGCCTCTCGGCCACGCTGGTGGATACGGAGGGTCTGCACCGCGATGCGGATGGCAGCTTTTTGGTGGTGGAGGATGACCCCTCGCGCCTGATGCGGGTTGCACCCGATGGCGCTGTTCTGATGGAACTCTGGGGAGACGGTTTTGAGCCGCCGATGGTTGAGCCGCAGGGCGTCGAGCGGGATCCGTTCTCGGGCAACATTCTCGTAGTAGATGACAACGAAGGGCTGAATGCGCTCTTCGAACTGGCGCCGGATGGGCAAGTGCTCACCGTCACGCCACTATCGGAGTGGGGGGGCGACGCTGAGGGAGTTGCGCTTCAGCCGGAGACAGGGACGCTCTTCATTGGGTTCGATGGCGGGCAGGCGGTGGCGATTTTTGAGTGGCGCCCGTCCGGCATGTCGATCGCAGAGCCGCTGGATCGGGGGCCGGATTGCGCATTCATGTGAGGGCAGGATGAGCAACGATCAGGTGGAATGGACGGGCGGCTGTTTTTGCGGTGCCCTGCGCTACCGGGTGACTACCGAGCCGCAGTTGAAGGCCCAGTGCCATTGCCGGGCCTGCACCCATATCTCGGGCGGAGGTGTGAACACCTTCATGCTGATCCCGCCGGGTGGCTTTGCTTGGGAGGTTGGTGAGCCCGCCAGATTTCAGCATCCGGAAAGCCAACGCGCGGTAGAGCGGTTCTTCTGCGCGACCTGCGGCACCCACATTCTCACCCAGCGGGGTGGGTTGGAGGGCGTGGTGCTAAAGGTCGGTACCCTCGATGCGCCAGAGGTATTCGGTGGGCCGAGCATTGCGATCTTCTGCGAGGAAGGGCAGGCGTGGCATAATGTGCCGGAGGGCGTTGCAGCATTCGAACGTTCGCCGCCGGGCTAGAGAGCCACGATCTGTCCTGACCGGATGCTCTCGTCGGCGGCAAGGCAGATGGCAAGGCTCTGCACGGCATCTTCTATATGGCGGGTGAGGTCGATGTCTTCGGCAATCGCGCGCAGTAAGAAGTCCTGCTCGGCGTCGCAAAGGGCCTGATGGTTGGGTTCATCGGGCAGGTCGATCAACCTGTCACCAGACGGCTGATGCACCAGCAAACCGCCCACGCGGGTGTGCCCCTCGATTTCGGCGCTGCCACCCTTGTCGCCATCCATGATCGAGACTGAGCCGGCCGGGCTGACGATGTCTTTCACGAAAAAGGCAGTTTCGGAGATCATCGGCCCCCAGCCGGCCTCATACCATCCTACGGACCCGTCATCGAAGACGACCTGAAACTGGCCGTAGTTGTACATGTCCTCCGCGATCTCATCCGAGAGCCGCAACCCCATGCCATGCACGCGAACCGGGCGGGCATCGGTGATCTGGCACATGACATCGACGTAGTGCACGCCGCAGTCGACGATGGGCGACATGGTGCGCATGAGCGCCTTGTGCGCTTCCCAAGCAGCTCCGGTGGATTGCTGGTTGAGATTGAGCCGGAACACGTAGGGGCCGCCAAGCGCGCGAGCCTCGGCAATGAGCCTCTGCCACGAGGGGTGGTGCCGCAGGATGTAGCCGACGGTGAGTTTGCGCCCGGTGGCGCGGGCGCAGTCCACCACGCGGCGGGCGTCCTCGACCGTGGCGGCGATCGGCTTTTCGATGAACACGTGGGCGCCCGCTTCCATCGCGGCGATGGCGAGGGAGGCGTGACTGTCGGCGTGGGTCGCGATCACCACCAGATCGGGTTTGAGTGACAGCCCTTCCTCGGCAGTAGTGAAGAGCGGATAGCCTGCCAGCGGCTCAGGCAAATCAGGCTGCGAGCGGTTCACGAGGCCAATGATCTCACACTCAGGGTTGGTGTGGTGCGCCAGTGCATGACTCTTGCCCATGTTGCCAAGGCCGATGATCAGAACGCGTGTCATATGGGGCTCCCTTTTGCGGGAGACTGGCGTGGCTGGCAGGCGAGGGCAAGCATTGTGGACGCAGCGGGGGTGGGGCAAGGTAGCGCTAACAGGGAGGCGCGTGATGACAGACAAGAGCCTGATGCGGCAGGAGATCGAAGAGATCCCAGAGGCCGTGGATCGGTTGCTGGCAGCAGGGCGGGTTCCGGAGGTCGCGCGAGCGATTGTGGCGCTTGATCCCCGGTACTTCGTAACCGTCGCGAGGGGTTCGTCAGACCATGCCTGCACGTTCTTCAAATACGCGGCCGAGCTGATGCTCGGGCGGGTTTCTGCCTCGGTCGGGCCTTCCGTTGCCTCCGTCTATGGAGCGCCACTCTCCCTCGAAGGTGCAGTTGCGCTCTCGATTTCTCAGTCGGGCGGGAGCCCGGACATCGTGCAGATGACTCAAGCGGCCCGGGCAGGCGGTGCGCTGACCGTAGCCTTCACCAATACGTCGGGCTCGCCCATGACCGAAGCTGCCGAGCAGGTGGTTGATATCTGCGCTGGGCCAGAGCGCTCGGTTGCCGCGACCAAGAGCTTTGTCACCTCGGCTCTGGCGGCGCTTTGGCTGGTGGCCGAGGTGGCGCAGGACGCCGCGCTGCTCGCGGCCATCCGCGCGCTGCCGGAGGCACTTGCGCGAGCTGTGCAGGCCGATTGGAGCCTTGCGGAGCGGGCAATGGATGAGGGCGGGTCGCTCTACGTGCTTGGCCGTGGGCCTGGCTGGGCGATCGCGCAGGAGGCGGCGTTGAAATTTAAGGAATGCTGCCAGACCCATGCAGAGGCCTATTCTTCTGCCGAGGTTTTGCATGGCCCGGTTTCCATCGTGGGGCGCGGCTTTCCGGTGCTCGCGCTGGCCTGTGGCGATGCCGCCGAGGGCGGGGTGGCCCAGATGGCGGACCGACTGGTTAGGCAGGGCGCGGATGTGTTTGCGACCACGTCCAAGGTGCAGGCGGCGCAAGTTCTGGAGGTACCGCGCACCGGGCATGGCCTGACGGACCCGCTTGCATTGATCGTGGCGTTCTATGCGATGGCCGAGCGCGTTGCCCGCGCCAGAGGTCTGAACCCGGATCAGCCCCCGCATTTGCAGAAGGCGACTGAGACGCTGTGAGTTTCTTGGTGGTCCGAGTAGGACGTGGCCGCCCAGAACAGGGCGGCCACCGCAGCTTCAACGCGCCCGGAGCTTTGGGCGCTCAAGGTCCACGTTCCGGTTGCTAAGGGCACGACGGCGGAGGCTGTCATCTGGCGCCTCTGGGTGGCTGGTCGCATAGTCAAGGTCAGCGCGGGTGATGCCGATGTCGCGCAGCATACGGTCGTCGAGGTGCTCGATCCGGCGGACGCGCCGCTGACGAGCGCGGCGCTCTGCGCGGGCTCGGAAGTTTTGCGCGATGGCACGCCCAAGTCGGGCAAAAATGCTCCGCAGGATCGGAAGGCGCGCGGCTTCGGCGGGGTGGTAATGAATATGGGCCATGTCTTGGCTCCTCTCTTCGGCGTTTCGATTGCCTCAAAAGGTGCGCCTTGACTGAAGTTCAATCAAACGAATAGTATTGAGTTTATCGTTCAGTAAAATTGAAAGATAGTCCGATGCTCGCGCCGCAGATGATCGACACCGACCTCATTCGCACCTTTCTGGCGATCCACGACACCGGCTCGTTCAGCGCGGCCGCCAAGACTGTTCTGCGAACGCCATCTGCGGTTTCGATGCAGGTGAAGCGGCTCGAAGAACAGTTGGGACGCTGCCTGTTCGAGCGCCTGCCGCGCGAGGTTCGGCTCACCGGCGATGGCGAGGCTTTTCTGGCCTATGCCGAAGAGATCATGCGCGTGAGCGAGGCGGCGCTGGCGCGCTTTGCGGGCACGCCGATGGAGGGCGAGGTGCATCTGGGCGCACCGGGCGATATGGGCGCCCATGCGCTGCCAATCATCCTGAAGCGCTTTGCTACCACCCACCCGGGTGTGCATGTGCGGGTCACTCTCGATACGTCTGCACGGATCATTGAAGCCTCCAAAGCCGGTGACCTCGACGTGGCGCTGAACACAGTCTGTGCCATCGAGGGCGGACCGGGCCGGGTCGTTTATGAAGAAGCACTGGCCTGGGCCGGCAAGCGCGGTGGCCGGGCGTGGAAAGCCGACCCTGTGCCACTGGCGTTGGCGCAGGAAGGCTGCATCTGGCGTCGGAAGGCGCTGAAATCGTTGGGCCGCGCCGGCAAGACCTCTCGTATTGCCTATGTATCGGAGAGCGGGCAGGCGCTCTTGGCGGCAGTCGAGGCTGACCTCGCGGTGAGCCCGCTGCCAGTTGCCAATTTCACGCCCGAGATGGAGCGTTTGGGGCCCGAACAGGGCTTCGAGGAAATCGGCCGTTACCAGCTTCGCATGATCGAGCAGGAGGAGCCCGGCTGCTGTGCTGCGGCGCTCGCCGAGCACGTGGTCGAAAGCTTTCGCACCCGGGTCGATGGCCCGGCCATC
Organism: Vannielia litorea; assembly: GCF_019801175.1. Lineage (NCBI taxonomy): Bacteria > Pseudomonadati > Pseudomonadota > Alphaproteobacteria > Rhodobacterales > Paracoccaceae > Vannielia > Vannielia litorea. The sequence goes on along the minus strand of NZ_JAHVJR010000001.1, from coordinate 1,637,151 downwards.
GCAGCGGAATAAAGCCGCCTGAAAAGCCGGGAATTTGAAGGGGCTGCAGGTTGACCCTCCACCGGGGCGGGAGTAAGACCTGAGGCAGCCACGATGCGCGTGCGCCGGGGGCCGGACCCCGCCCGTGCAGCACGCGAGAAAGGAGCCGGCTTTGGACGCTTTGCTCAGGGAATACCTGCCCATCGTCATCTTTCTGGCCATTGCAATCGGCCTTGGACTGGTGCTGATCCTTGCGGCTGCCGTGCTGGCGGTGCGCAACCCCGATGCGGAAAAGGTCAGCGCCTACGAATGCGGTTTCAATGCCTTCGACGATGCCCGGATGAAGTTTGACGTACGGTTCTACCTCGTCTCCATCCTGTTCATCATCTTCGACCTCGAGATCGCTTTTCTCTTCCCGTGGGCCGTGGCTTTTGCCGACATGAGCATGCTGGCCTTCTGGTCGATGATGGTGTTCCTCGCCGTGCTCACCGTGGGCTTTGCCTATGAATGGAAGAAAGGGGCTCTCGAATGGGAGTGACGACCAAACCCGAGAGCCCGCTGGCGCCGCCGCAGGTGCAGGGTGAACTGGCCCCTTATGGCGCCACCACTGCCGGGGCCGACAAGGAAGTAGCCGTTCAGTCGCTGAACCGCGACCTGCAGGACAAGGGCTTTCTGCTCACCTCCACCGAGGACCTGATCAACTGGGCGCGCACCGGCTCGCTGCACTGGATGACCTTCGGCCTCGCCTGCTGCGCCGTGGAGATGATGCACACATCAATGCCGCGCTATGATGCCGAGCGCTTCGGGATCGCGCCGCGTGCCTCCCCGCGCCAGTCTGACGTGATGATCGTGGCTGGCACGCTGACCAACAAGATGGCCCCGGCGCTACGGAAGGTTTACGACCAGATGGCCGAGCCGCGCTATGTGATCTCGATGGGCTCCTGTGCCAATGGTGGCGGCTACTATCACTACAGCTACTCGGTCGTCCGTGGCTGTGACCGGATCGTGCCGGTCGACATCTACGTGCCGGGCTGTCCGCCCACGGCAGAGGCGCTGATGTACGGCCTGCTGCAGCTCCAGCGCCGCATCCGGCGCACCGGCACCTTGGTACGCTGACCCAGGAAGGGACGACCCTATGAGCGATGCTCTGAACGAACTCGGCCAGCACCTTGAGGCGCGCCGTCCGGACTGCGTGGTGAGTTGGGATGTGGCCTTTGGTGAGCTGAATGTCGATGTGGCGCCGTCGAACCTGCGGGGCTTCGTGGAGTTCCTGAAGGCCGATGCGAATTGCCGGTTTTCGACGCTGGTGGATATCACCGCCGTCGATTACCCCGAGCGGGACAAGCGCTTTGACGTGGTCTACCACTTCCTCAGCATGTACCAGAACCAGCGCATCCGCCTGCGGGTAGCCGTGCGCGAAGACGAGATGGTGCCCTCGATCGTGGGCGAGCACCCTTCGGCCAACTGGTTTGAGCGCGAGGTTTTCGACATGTTCGGCATCATGTTCTCCGGCCACCCGGACCTGCGCCGCATCCTGACGGACTACGGCTTCCGTGGGTATCCGCTGCGCAAGGACTTCCCGACCACGGGTTACACCGAGGTCCGCTACGACGAAGTTGAAAAGCGGGTTGTCTACGAGCCGGTCAAGCTGACCCAGGATTACCGCCAGTTCGACTTCATGAGCCCTTGGGAGGGTGCAGAATACATCCTGCCGGGCGATGAGAAGACGGAAGAGGCGAAATGAACAAGCACCTCGACGCAGAGATCGACGCGGAGTTGGCCGCAGCCATCGAAAGCTATTGCCGCGCCCTGCACGAGGGGGATGGCGCCGTTCTGGACACGCTCTGCGATGATCGTTTTCTGATGCATTGGCTCGGCGCCGATGGTCAGACAAAGGCGCTCGACAAGGCCGGCTTCGTTGCGCGCGTAGGTGGGCGAGATGCCTTCCCCGGTGCGCCCGACTTCCGGGTTTTGCGGGTGTCGAGTGCGAGCGAAGACATGGCGCAGGTCAAAGTCGATGTGCGGGTGCCGCCGCGAGTGTTTTGCGATGAGCTCGGATTTCTGCGCACGGCGCAAGGCTGGCGGCTGATCACCAAGGTGTTCCGCGTTGCCGATGGCCCCGCGATGGAAGCCAAGGCCTGACCGGTGAGCACGCAGGCAACATTGCTCTATGCCATCGGGGCACCCAAGACCGGCACAAGCTGGCTCTACGGGTTTCTCGACGCGCATCCGCAGTGTGCCATGCCGGTCGCCAAGGAGTTGCACTACTGGGATAGCATCGAGGGCCTTAAGCCAGAGTGGCAGAGGGACCAGGTGGTTGCCCAGATTGGGCGTTTGCGCGACCGGATTGCACGGGTGGAAGCGGGAGCAGAGGAGGGGCGCCTGCCGCGCCTGCGCCGCCGCCTCAAGCAGACGGAGCGTTGGCTGGCAGCCCTAGTGATCGGTGAACGCGACCATCGCGCATATATCGACCTGCTCTATGACGGTGCGGGCGACGCAAAGCTGGTGGCGGATATCACGCCGTCCTACTGCCTGCTGCCGCAGAAGCGGCTGTGCGAGATGGCGGACCTCGTACCAGACACCCGGTTCCTCTTTCTCATGCGCGACCCGGTGGAGCGCTACTGGAGCCAGTGCCGTTTCATGGCCGGCAAGCGGGCAGAGCGGGGCCGGACGAACGATGCGAACGCCTACGCGCTGCAGTTGCTGGATAAGGCGCTGCGGGGCGAGAACGCCGATATTGCGCAACGGAGCGACTATGCTTCGGTTCTGGCAAAAATGGCGGCGCTGCCCAAGAGCCGCGTGATGTGCGGCTTCTACGAAGATCTCTTCAAGCCCGGCTCAATCCGGGCGCTCTGTGACTTTCTCGGCATCGACCGGATGAAGGCAGAGCTGAAAGAAAAGGTGAATGCAGGGCCGGAACTGGAGCTGGACGACAGCCGCCGCGCCGCCCTGCAAAGATTGCTGGCGCCGCAATATGCGGCGGTAGCCGACGAGATGGGGGCGCTGCCCGAGGTTTGGCAGCGCAACATGGAAAGGGTCTGAGACGATGGACGGCAAGGGCTTTGATGACGCGCTGACAGGTGAGCAGCAGATCCGTAATTTCAACATCAACTTCGGTCCGCAACACCCTGCGGCGCACGGCGTTTTGCGTCTGGTTTTGGAGCTTGACGGCGAAATCGTGGAGCGGTGCGACCCGCATATCGGCTTGCTGCACCGTGGCACCGAGAAGCTGATGGAGAGCCGAACCTACCTCCAGAACCTGCCCTACCTCGACCGACTCGATTACGTAGCTCCGATGAACCAGGAGCATGCTTGGTGCCTCGCCATCGAAAAGCTGACCGGCACGCCGGTCCCGCGCAGGGCCTCTCTGATCCGCGTGCTCTTTTCCGAGATCGGCCGCGTGCTGAACCACCTGCTCAACGTGACCACGCAGGCGATGGACGTGGGCGCACTGACCCCGCCGCTCTGGGGCTTCGAGGAACGCGAAGACCTGATGATTTTCTACGAGCGGGCCTGCGGCGCGCGGCTCCACGCGGCCTACTTCCGGCCCGGCGGCGTGCACCAGGATCTGCCACCCGAGCTGCTGGACGATATCGAAGCCTGGGCAAATAAGTTTCCCAACCGCCTCGATGACATCGACGGGCTGCTTACCGAGAACCGCATCTTCAAGCAGCGCAACGCCGATATCGGCGTGGTCAGCCAGCAGGAGGCGTTGGACTGGGGCTATTCGGGCGTGATGGTGCGCGGCTCGGGCATGGCTTGGGATCTGCGCCGCGCGCAGCCCTACGAGTGCTACGACGAGTTCGACTTCAAAGTGCCGATCGGCAAGAACGGCGACTGCTACGACCGATACCTCGTGCGGATGGAGGAAATGCGCCAGTCGACCAGCATCATCCTGCAAGCCATCCAAAAGCTGCGCGCACCGGAGGGGCAGGGCGACATCCTGGCTCGCGGCAAGATCACTCCGCCGAAACGCGGTGAGATGAAGCAGTCGATGGAAGCGCTGATCCATCACTTCAAGCTCTATACCGAGGGCTTCCATGTGCCCGAAGGCGAGGTCTATTGCGCCGTTGAAGCGCCGAAAGGCGAGTTTGGCGTGTATCTAAAGGCCGATGGCACCAACAAACCCTACCGCGCCAAACTGCGTGCGCCGGGCTATCTGCACCTGCAGTCGATGGACCACATCGCCAAAGGTCACCAACTGGCCGATATTGCCGCCATCATCGGCACGATGGATATCGTGTTCGGCGAGGTGGATCGCTGAGCCGATGACGCCTGTGCTCGTCTCCCTCCTGATGCTGATCGCATCGCTGTCAGTCACGATCTTCGTGGCTCGCCGGGTTCCGAGTGCGCTGATGGCCTATCCGGTGGCCATCGTGGCGGGCGGGGCGACCTTCATCGCGCTCTTCCTGCTTTTCACATTCACGCTCTCCTTCGCGCTGCTGAACGAGATGCCGACCTTCCCGACCACGGAGTAAGCCATGCTTCGCCGCCTCTATCATGATCAGCCCGATAGCTTCGCCTTCACCCCCGCCAATCAGGCATGGGCCGAAGGGCAGATCACCAAGTATCCCGAGGGCCGTCAGGCGAGTGCCGTGATCCCGCTGCTGTGGCGGGCGCAGGAGCAGGAGGGGTGGTTGACCCGCCCGGCGATCGAGCATGTGGCCGATATGTTGGGCATGGCTGACATCCGGGTGCTGGAGGTGGCGAGCTTCTACTTCATGTTCCAGCTGCAACCCGTTGGTTCCGTTGCACACATTCAGGTTTGCGGCACCACCAGCTGCATGATCTGCGGCGCGGAAGATCTGATCGGGGTGTGCCGCGAGAAGATCGCGGCGAACCCGCATGAGATTTCGGAAGATGGCAAGTTTAGTTGGGAGGAGGTCGAGTGCCTCGGCTCCTGCGCCAATGCGCCGATGGCTCAGATCGGCAAGGACTACTACGAGGATCTGACCGCCAAACGCTTTGGCGAGATGATCGACGAGTTCCGGGCCGGCAAGGTGCCGGTGCCCGGCCCGCAAAATGGTCGCTATGGCGCTGAACCCTTGAGCGGTCTGACCTCACTGACCGAACACGAAAGCGGCAAGACCAAGTACAACGCGAGCGTTCAGCTTGCGACTGATATCGGCGATACGGTCAAACGGATCGACGGCAGCGAAGTGCCCCTTCTGACTCCGTGGTCGGGCAAGAACGCCACACCGACCTCCAAGGCTCGCGCGGAAGCCGCCGGGCTGGCGGGCAAACCTGAAAAGCCGGAAGCGCCGAAATCCGCTGTTCAACAGGCGGCTGAAGCCAAGAAAAAGCCTGCCGCCAAGGCCAAGCAGGCCGAAGCGGACCATGAGAAGGTCGATGGCGCAGGTGATGCCGAGCGTGAGGAAGATGCCGGCAAGGACGCCAAGGACGCCAAGGGTCAGGCGACCGCGCCCAGTGGAGGCGCCGGGGCGGATAAGAGTTCCAAGGATGGTGGCAGGGCCAGCGAAGCGAAGGCCGAAAAGCCCGGCCCGAAGGCGGGCGCAAAAGACGCAGAGCCCGCGGCAGGCAGCAAGCCGGAGACGCTGTCAGAGGCCCGTGGCGGCAAGGCCGATGACTTGAAGGCCATCAAGGGGGTCGGGCCGAAGCTCGAAAAGCTCCTCCATTCCATGGGCTTCTATCATTATGACCAGATCGCCAAGTGGACAGATGAAGAGCTGGAGTGGGTCAATCAGAACCTCGAAGGCTTCAAGGGCCGTGCCCGGCGTGACCAATGGGTCGGCCAGGCGCGGACGTTGGCCGAAGGTGGCGACACGGAGTTCTCAAATCGCGTGAAGAAGGGCGATGTCTACTAAGGCCGCCTGCGGAGCCGCGCCCATGACGCCAGAAGAGGAAAAGGCCTTTGCCCGAGCCGGTCGGCGGATCGCACTTTTGATCGCGGCGGCGGGTGTTTTGGCGGTGCTGGCCCCGTGGCTGGTGGTCAAGCTGGGGCTTGAGGCACGCTACGAGCTCTTCTTTTATCTCGTGGCCATGGCGTGCTTTGTCTTCGCGATGGTAAATCTTGCCGCGATGTGGCGGCAGAGAAAGTGACGGAGGCCTAGAGCCGCAGGTACAGGGCCACGGAATGTAAACCTGCCGGTGTGAGAACACACTGGAATTGAGCCGGGGGGTCCGCTATCTCCCGAGTTGCGAAGCCGAATTTGGAGCCATCCCATGTTGCAGGACAGCGACCGCATCTTCACCAACATCTACGGGATGCATGACCGCACCCTGAAGGGAGCGCAGAAGCGGGGTCACTGGGATGGTACGGCGGACCTAATCACGAAGGGCCGCGACTGGATCATCGACGAGATGAAGGCGTCCGGTCTGCGCGGACGCGGCGGCGCAGGCTTTCCGACCGGCTTGAAGTGGAGCTTCATGCCCAAGGAAAGCGACGGGCGCCCGGCCTACCTCGTGGTAAACGCCGACGAATCCGAGCCCGGCACCTGCAAGGACCGGGAGATCATGCGCCATGATCCGCACACGCTGATCGAGGGCTGCCTGATCGCCAGTTTCGCGATGAACGCGAACACTTGCTACATTTATATCCGCGGCGAATACATCCGCGAGCGCGAGGCGCTTCAAGCTGCCATCGACGAGGCCTATGACGCCGGGCTGGTGGGCAAGAACGCTGCTGGCTCCGGCTGGGATTTCGACATCTTCCTGCACCACGGGGCAGGGGCCTACATTTGCGGCGAGGAGACCGCGCTGCTCGAGAGCCTCGAAGGCAAGAAGGGCATGCCCCGGATGAAGCCGCCGTTCCCGGCGGGCGCGGGCCTGTATGGCTGCCCGACCACAGTGAACAACGTCGAAAGCATCGCCGTGGTGCCGACCATCCTGCGCCGTGGCGGAGCGTGGTTTGCAGGTTTCGGTCGCCAGAACAACGCGGGTACCAAGCTGTTTGCCGTCTCGGGCCACGTCAACAACCCCTGCGTGGTTGAGGAGGCAATGTCGATCACCTTCGAAGAGCTGATCGAGAAGCATTGCGGCGGAATTCGCGGCGGCTGGGATAACCTGCTTGCGGTCATTCCCGGCGGCTCCTCGGTGCCCTGCGTCCGTGGCGAGAAGATGAAAGACGCCATCATGGACTTCGATTACCTGCGCGGCGAGCTGGGCTCCGGCCTCGGCACGGCGGCGGTCATCGTGATGGACAAGAGCACCGATATCATCAAGGCGATCTGGCGGCTGTCGAAGTTCTACAAGCACGAGAGCTGCGGCCAGTGCACGCCGTGCCGCGAAGGCACCGGCTGGATGATGCGGGTGATGGACCGTTTGGTGAAGGGCGAGGCGAGCGTGGAAGAGATCGACATGCTCTTCGACGTGACCAAGCAGGTCGAGGGCCACACGATCTGTGCCCTCGGCGACGCGGCGGCCTGGCCGATCCAGGGCCTGATCCGCAACTTCCGCGACGTGATCGAGGATCGTATCGCGGGCAAACGCGGCGCAATCGCGGCGGAATGACCGAAACCGCCATCATCGCCGGGCAAGTAATAGGGTACCTTTCGGGCCTGATCCTCGCCGGTGCGATCGGCCTCGTCGCCCTGAGGGCCGGGCTCGGCACGGGCGCTGCCCTCGGCGTCAGCCTAGGGATGGTTCTCGTGGGTATGGTCGTTCCCTACGGATTGCGGAGCGTTGGTTATACGTTCGGGTTGCCGCCGGAATTGCTTTTTCTGGCCTATCCTGTCTGCGGGTTGATCTCTTCTGGCCTTGCACTTGTGATTGCCCTGATGCCTTGGCCGCGCCCGCAGTGATCATTGATCAGGGCCAGTATCCGGCGCTTGGCGAGTGGAGGTGTGTATGATCGGCAAGTTCCGTTTTAAGGGCGGGCCTGAAGAGGTCGCGACCGATATCCGGGAAACATACGGCTACGATGGGCCGATGTTGGACGCCTATGTTGGCAATGAAGGGCCAAGGGTTCACAAGTGGCATCACTACCTCCCGCTCTATGATCGCTACTTCGGGCGTTTTCGCGGAAAGCCGGTGAAGTTCCTTGAAATAGGGGTCTGGGAGGGCGGCAGCCTGCAAATGTGGCGCCGGTTCTTTGGGCCGGATGCCGTGATCTTCGGCATCGATATAGACCCAAAATGCGCCGCACTCGATGGCAAGGCCGCGCAGGTGCGGATCGGCTCGCAAGACGATCCGGCATTTCTGGCCGAAGTGGTGCACGAGATGGGAGGGATCGACGTGGTGCTGGACGATGGCAGTCACAAGATGCGGCATATCCAGGCCTCTTTGGTCGAGCTGTTCCCGAAGCTCAGCATCGGCGGCACCTACATGATCGAAGATTTGCACACGGCCTACTGGCCCAATTGGGGCGGGGGCGTGGGCGCGCCGCGCAACTTCTTCAATACCTTGCGGCCGATCATCGACGACATGCACCGCTGGTACCACGCCCAGAGGCTGAGCAGGCCCCGTCTGCGCGGTGAAATCTCCGGAATTCACGTTCACGATTCGATTGTGGTGTTCGACAAGGACCCGGTCCACCCGCCGCGCCAGTCGATGATCGGGGATCCGCCGCGCCCCGCGGTGTAGAAGATCGTGCGTGGTCGGCGCTGGGGGGAAACGAAACAAATTCAACCGTTTGAGAGCGGATGTCATTGGATTTCAGGGGCCGCGTTATTGCATAGCAGATGGCACAGCACCATGTGAAACCCCGAAACCGAGGTGCGGAGCGCACCCAGAACGGACGGAGTGGACGACCAATGACAAATGCAGGCAGGGCTCTGGCAGGGGCAGTTATCGCGGTGATCTTGGCGCTTGGATTCTCGGGCGCGGCATCGGCAAAATCGCTGGCCGACAGCAAGGCGGTGAACTCCGGCCTGATCTCGGTGGGCATTGCGCTCGAGATTTCGGAGAAATGCCCTGATATCTCCGCGCGGACCATTCGCGGCTACAGCTTTCTGAACAGCCTCAAGAAGCAAGCCCGGGCCGAAGGCTTCTCTGATGCAGAGATCGACGCCTACGTTGACGACAAGGCTCAGAAGGCCCGTCTGATCAAGAAAGCGCGCGCTTACATGGCCTCCAAGGGCGCGAACGGCAGCACCGAAAGCTACTGCAAAGTCGGGCGTGCGGAGATTGCCGCAGGCACCCAGGCCGGCAACCTGATGCGGGCCCGGTAGGCGGCGCACGCGCAACTGCGCAAATGCGCCGATAAGGCGCGGCGAGTGTTAAGGATTTTTCGGGAGCGTGAGGGTTGAAACTCACCCTCCCGCAAGCCTAAAAGAGCGCAGCACCACCCGGATGCGGCGCGGCGGGGCAGGGGCCCACAGCAGGCGCCCGTTCGGGGCAGCCAAGAGGGCCCCGCATGAGCGACCTGCGCAAGATCATCATCGACGATCAGGAGATTGAGGTAGAGGGCGCGATGACGCTCATCCAGGCTTGCGAGCAAGCCGGGATCGAGGTGCCGCGTTTCTGCTATCACGAGCGCCTGAGCATTGCCGGCAACTGCCGCATGTGCCTTGTGGAGGTTGTCGGAGGCCCGCCCAAGCCTGCCGCCTCCTGCGCCATGCAGGTCAAAGACCTGCGCCCGGGGCCGGAGGGCCAGCCGCCGGTGGTGAAGACCAACTCCCCGATGGTGAAGAAGGCCCGCGAAGGGGTGATGGAATTTTTGCTCATTAATCACCCGCTGGATTGCCCGATCTGCGATCAGGGCGGCGAGTGCGACCTACAAGATCAGGCCATGGCCTACGGCGTGGACTTCAGCCGCTACCGTGAGCCCAAGCGTGCGGTGGACGATCTCGATCTCGGCCCGCTGGTCGAGACTCACATGACCCGCTGCATCAGTTGCACCCGCTGTGTGCGCTTTACCACTGAGGTGGCCGGTATCACCCAGATGGGCCAGACCGGCCGCGGCGAGGATGCCGAGATCACCTCCTACCTTGGTGAGACCCTCGACTCGGAGCTTCAGGGCAACATCATCGACCTCTGCCCGGTGGGCGCGCTGGTGAGCAAGCCTTATGCCTTCACCGCCCGCCCGTGGGAGCTGACCAAGACAGAAACAATCGACGTGATGGACGCGCTCGGCTCCAACATTCGCGTGGATGTGAAAGGTCGCGAAGTCATGCGCATCCTGCCCCGCAACCATGACGGGGTGAACGAGGAGTGGCTTTCCGACAAGTCGCGGTTTGTCTGGGATGGCCTGCGCCGTCAGCGGCTCGACAAGCCCTACATCCGCGAAAACGGCAAGCTTCGGCCCGCAACATGGGGCGAGGCATTGACCAAGGTTGCCGAGGCGACCAAGGGCAAAAAAATCGCTGGCCTTGTCGGGGATCTGGCCCCGGTCGAGGCCGCCTTTGCGCTGAATCAGCTGGTCGAGAGCCGAGGTGGCAACGTCGAGTGCCGCACCGATGGTGCTAAGCTGCCTGCCGGCAACCGCTCCGGCTATGCTGGCACGGCCCGCATTGAGGACATCGACGAGGCAAATGGCATCCTGCTGATCGGTTGCAACCCGCGCAGTGAAGCGCCGGTTTTGAACGCGCGCATTCGCCAGGCATGGCTGAAGGGTGCGCAGGTCGGCGTGATCGGCGCGATGGCTGATCTGACCTATGATACTCATAATTTCGGCGCGGACCGGTCGGCATTGACCGAACACATCAAGCTGGCAAAGAGTGAGCCGGTGGGCGATGACGAGCGGGGGATCGTGATTGTGGGGCAGGGCGCGATCCGTGAGGCGGATGGTGCGGCTGTTCTGGCTGCGGCGATGGAGATTGCCACGGCCCGCAAGGCCAAGCTGATGATCCTACACACCGCTGCCTCCCGTGTGGGAGCGATGGATGTGGGTGCGGTGACCGATGGCGGCATGGAAAAGGCCATCGAAGGGGCCGAGGTCATCTGGAACCTCGGTGCCGATGAGGTCGAGGTCGGCGACGGGCCCTTCGTGATTTATCAGGGCAGCCACGGTGACAGAGGTGCTCACCGCGCAGATGTGATCCTGCCCGCCGCTGCATGGACCGAGGAGAACGGCCTCTTCGTCAACACCGAGGGCCGCCCGCAACTGGCCTTCCGCGCGGGCTTCCCTCCGGGTGAAGCCAAGGAAAACTGGGCAATCCTGCGCGCCGCCTCGGCGCAGATGGAGGGCGACGCCCAACCTTGGGACAGCCTCGCGCAGCTCCGTCAGGCGCTGGTGGGCGAAGCACCGCATCTTGCGGGGATCGACGAGGTGCCGGAGAACGACTGGCAACCCGAAGCCACCGGCAAGCTCGGGTCGGCCGACTTTGTGCCCGCGATCAAAGATCACTACCTCACCAACCCGATTGCCCGTGCAAGCCAGGTGCTGGCGGAGCTCTCCGCCAACGCCAAGGCACGGCGCGAAACCCCGCTGGCGGCGGAGTAAGCCGGGTGCGCACGGCACTTCCCTTCGTCGCGGCGCTTCTCGTCGCCGGGTGCTCCGCCCGGGCGCCCGAGGGGCATGGCATTGCCTTTGACAACCCCGAAGGTGATGCGCTGCCAGAGGTGGTGAGCCGCCGCGCGCTGCCTTTCGAGCCGAGTTACAAGGGTATCGATACGCGCCTTCTCGATGGCGATCTCGTCAGCTTTGTCGTGGAGATGGAAGGGGCCCGCGACGAGGTGGATGTGGAGGAATACGCGCTTTGCGCCGCCGCCCAATACACGCTGATCCGGGGCTATGGTTTCGTGCGGCATGTCCGGACCCGGGTCGCCGAAGAGGCTGGCCTTTGGCGGGCGGATGCTGTTTACACCATATCGCCAGCGCTCCCGAGCGGGCCGACCAATATCGACGCGGAAGTGACGGTAGAGGATTGCAAGGCTCGGGGCATACCCACGGTTTGAGGACGTAAGGCAGAATGGCAGAATTCTTCACCAACACCGGCTTCGGCATCTTCCTTCTGACCGTGGGGCAGATCCTGCTGCTGGTGATCCCGTTGATGGTGGCGCTCGCCTTCCTGATGTACGCCGACCGGAAGATCTGGGCGGCTGTTCAGATGCGGAAAGGCCCCAACATCGTAGGTGTCTTCGGCTTGCTCCAGTCCTTCGCTGACTTCGGCAAATACATCGTGAAAGAGATCGTGGTGCCCGCCGGGGCCGACAAGGCGGTGTTCTTCCTCGCGCCGATGGTCAGCCTGGTGATGGCGCTGATTGCCTGGGCCGTGATCCCGTTCAATGACGGCTGGGTGCTGGCCGATATCAACGTGGCCATTCTCTACGTCTTCGCCGTCTCATCGCTCGAGGTTTATGGCGTGATCATGGGCGGCTGGGCCTCGAACTCGAAGTATCCCTTCCTCGGCTCGCTCCGCTCTGCCGCGCAGATGATCTCCTACGAGGTCTCCATCGGCCTCATCATTATCGGCGTGATCATCTCCACCGGCTCGATGAACTTCGGGGCCATCGTGGCTGCGCAAGATACCGGCTGGGGCGCGCTCGGCTGGTATTGGCTGCCGCACTTCCCGATGGTCTTCCTGTTCTTCATCTCGGCACTGGCCGAAACCAACCGTCCGCCCTTCGATCTGCCAGAGGCGGAATCGGAGTTGGTGGCAGGCTATCAGGTTGAATACTCCTCCACCCCCTTCCTGCTCTTCATGATCGGCGAGCTTGTGGCGGTGGTGCTGATGTGTGCGCTGGTCACGCTCCTCTTCTTCGGCGGCTGGCTCTCGCCCATCCCCGGGCTGCCCGACGGCATCCTCTGGATGGTGCTGAAGATGTGCTTTTTCTTCTTCATCTTCTCGATGATCAAGGCGATCACCCCGCGCTACCGCTATGATCAGCTTATGCGGATCGGCTGGAAGGTGTTTTTGCCATTCTCGCTGGCTTGGGTGGTGCTCATCGCCTTCCTCGCCAAGTTCGAAGTTTTCGGTGCCTTCTGGGCGCGGTTTGCGATGGGAGGATAAAGCATGAGCGAAGGTGAACAGACCCCGGCCGATGTAATTGCCACCTGGATGGAAGAGGCCCCGCATCAGACGATCTACAAGGAAGCGGGCGACTTTCGGACCGTGATGCTCGGCAGCTTTGGCGAGAGCAAACCCAAGTGGGATCAAATCACGCCCGAAAGTACTGGCATGGTCGTCAACAACTGGCTCGCGCAGGAGCGGCTGGGGTATGACTTGCCGGCCCTCGAAGGCGAGCAGCTGGCCAAGACCGGGCGGGTGGTGAACGAGTGGTTCAGCCACCTTGCACAAAAGGTCAAAACGCCCGCGCTTGTGAGCGTCGATGATTTCACCGGCGTCCTGCATGCCCTTCATTGCTCGCTGCGCGGGGTCGACCCCTTCGCCGAGATGAAGGAGCAGGAAGAGAAGATGAAGAACGCGCCCAAGATGCGCAGCGATTTCAACCTGCGGGGATGACGAGACCCATATGACCCAGATCGACTGGAACCGCGCGACCAAGTACTTCCTGCTGTCCGATTGGATTGCAGGCTTCAAGCTTGGTCTGAAATACTTCTTCGCTCCAAAGGCCACGCTGAACTACCCGCATGAGAAGGGGCCACTCAGCCCGCGCTTCCGCGGCGAGCACGCGCTCCGGCGTTATCCGAACGGGGAAGAGCGCTGCATCGCCTGCAAACTCTGCGAGGCGATCTGCCCGGCTCAGGCCATCACGATTGATGCCGAACCGCGTGAAGACGGCTCGCGCCGGACAACACGCTACGACATCGACATGACCAAGTGCATCTACTGCGGTTTCTGCCAAGAAGCCTGCCCGGTGGATGCCATCGTCGAAGGCCCCAACTTTGAGTTCGCCACTGAGACCCGCGAAGAACTTTTCTACGACAAGGAAAAGCTGCTGGCGAACGGCGAGCGCTGGGAAGCCGAGATCGCCCGCAACCTCGAGTTGGATGCGCCCTACCGATGACCGCTGATTTCACCAAACTCTTCCAGCAGCTCATGGAGCAGGGGCAGGAGATGGCCAAATCCATCAACCCTGACCTCGCCTCCTTCAAGATGCCCGGGATGGGGGACTTCATGCCCACCATGCCCAAGGACATGATGGAGATGTGGATGGGCAAGACGTTCAACCCCGAGGGGCTGGACGCGCGGACCCGTCTGCTGGTGACGCTGGCTGCCCTCACGGTGCTGGGCGCGCAGGCCGAAGACCAGATCACGCTTACCGTACGGCACGCGCTGGAGGCCGGGGCCACCCCGCAGGAGGTGGCCGAGGTCATCGCCATGATGAGCATGTTCGGCGGCGTTCCGGCGATGACCAAAGCCATGGAGCTGGCGCAGGCCGAAATTCAGAAATCCAAGGGAGAGGGCGCATGACGGTTGCCGACTTCGCCTTTTACGTGGCCGCGTTCATCGTGGTGGTGGCGGGTTTCTTCGTGGTGGTCAGCCGCAATCCGGTGCACTCGGTGCTCTGGCTGATCCTTTCCTTTCTCTCTGCTGCCGGGCTCTTCGTTCTGCTCGGCGCCGAGTTCGTGGCGATGCTTCTGGTCATCGTCTACGTGGGCGCCGTCGCGGTGCTCTTCCTCTTCGTCGTGATGATGCTCGATGTCGACTTCGCCGAGCTGCGGGGTGAGATGGCCAAATACGTGCCATTGGCCGCCGTAATCGGCGTGGTGCTGCTGATGGAATTGGGAATGATCTACGGCGCTTGGAGCGCCGCGGATGGTGTAGCCGTGGCAGGCAGCCTCGGCGAGATCACCCCCACCAACGACCCGAACACCGGCCTGCTGGGCATGGTCATCTATGACCAGTACTTTCTGCTCTTCCAAGTCGCTGGCCTGATCCTTCTGGTCGCCATGATTGGGGCCATCGTTCTGACCCTGCGCCACCGGACCGACGTCAAGCGGCAGGACGTGCTCGCGCAGATGTACCGTGATCCGGCCAAGGCGATGGAAGTGGTCGATGTGAAGCCGGGGCAGGGTCTTTGAATGGTGGATCTTGCAGAGATGATCTTTGCCAGCATCGGGCTTGGCGGGCTGGCCGCGCTCTGGGTGCTGAAAGCGGTGCTGGGTATCGGCGCATTGCGCCTCTGGCGGCGCTGGCGTAACCGACGGGCCGTGCTGGCCACGCCGGAAGTCTGAAAGAGAAGAAACGAGGGACCAGATGGTCGGACTTGAACATTACCTGACGGTGGCCGCCGCGCTCTTCGTCATCGGGATCTTCGGGATCTTCCTCAACCGGAAGAACGTGATCATCATCCTGATGTCGATCGAGCTGATGCTGCTGGCAGTCAACATCAACCTCGTCGCCTTCTCCGCCTTTTTGGGCGACCTCACGGGGCAGGTCTTCACCCTCTTCGTGCTGACGGTCGCCGCCGCAGAGGCCGCCATCGGCCTCGCCATCCTTGTCTGCTTCTTCCGCAACCGTGGCACGATCGCGGTGGAAGATGTCAACAACATGAAGGGGTAAGGGGCCATGGAAACCATCATCCTCTTCGCGCCACTTCTCGGTGCCATCATCTGCGGCTTCGGCTGGCGGATCGTCGGCGAGAAGGCGGGCATGGTCATTGCCACCGGGCTGCTGTTTCTCTCGGCGATCCTGAGTTGGATCGTCTTCTTCAGCTTCGATGGGCAGACCGAGCAAATTACTATCATGCGGTGGATTGAGAGCGGCTCACTCTCCACTGATTGGGCGATCCGGCTCGACCGACTCACCGCGATCATGCTGATCGTGGTCACCACGGTCTCCAGCCTCGTGCACCTTTATTCCTTCGGCTACATGGCGCATGACGAGCACTTCCGCGATGGCGAGAGCTATCGCCCGCGCTTCTTCGCCTACCTGTCGTTCTTCACCTTCGCGATGCTCAGCCTCGTGACGGCCGACAACCTCGTGCAGATGTTCTTCGGCTGGGAAGGCGTCGGCGTGGCCTCCTACCTTCTGATCGGCTTCTACATCCGGAAGCCCTCTGCCGGTGCGGCGTCGATCAAGGCCTTCGTGGTTAACCGGGTGGGCGATTTCGGCTTTGCGCTCGGCATCTTCGGCCTCTTCTTCCTGACCGACAGCATCGACTTCGATGTGATCTTCGCCTCCGCGCCTGAGCTGGCCGAGACCAACATCACCTTCCTCTGGACAGAGTGGAACGCAGCCAACCTGCTGGGCTTCCTGCTTTTCGTGGGCGCGATGGGCAAATCGGCCCAGCTCTTCCTGCACACCTGGCTGCCGGACGCGATGGAAGGCCCGACCCCAGTGTCGGCCCTGATCCACGCGGCAACCATGGTGACGGCGGGGGTGTTCCTCGTCTGCCGGATGTCGCCGCTTTACGAATTTGCGCCCACGGCGGCCACCTTCATCGTCTACATCGGTGCCTTCACCGCCTTCTTCGCGGCCACGGTCGGCCTCGTGCAGAACGACATCAAACGCGTGATCGCCTATTCGACGTGTTCGCAGCTCGGCTACATGTTCGTGGCCGCGGGTGTGGGCATGTATTCCGCCGCGATGTTCCACCTCTTCACCCACGCCTTCTTCAAGGCGATGCTGTTCCTCGGTGCCGGCTCGGTCATCCATGGAATGCACCACGAACAGGACATGCGGAACTATGGCGGGCTGAAGGACAAGCTGCCGATCACCTTCTGGGCGATGATGATCGGGACGCTGGCGATTACCGGCGTGGGCATTCCGCTCACCTACATCGGCTTTGCAGGGTTCCTCTCGAAGGACGCAATCATCGAGAGCGCCTTTGCGGCGGGCACACCTGCAGGCCAACTTGGCTTCTGGCTGCTTGTGATCGCCGCAGCCATGACCAGCTTCTACTCTTGGCGGCTCATTTTCCTGACGTTCTTCGGCGCACCGCGGGGTGACAAGCACACCCATGAGCACGCGCATGAGAGCCCTATGACCATGCTGATCCCGCTCGGTGTACTGGCGCTCGGCGCGGTGTTCGCAGGCATGATCTGGATGAGCAGCTTTTTTGGGCACACCGATCAGGTTGCCAGGTTCTACGGCATCCCGCTGGCCGGTGAGGTCCATGCGGAGGAAGGCCACGGCGAAGAGGCTGCGGACGGGGACCACGAAGAAGAGGCCGCGGGCGAGGAGCACGGCACCGAGATGGCGACCAGCCCCGAAGACGTGGAAGTTGTCGTGACCGATCATGCGATGGACGGCGAGCACCACGCGGCCTTCGGTGGCAACCCCGGTGACGGCGCGCTCTACTTCGGGCCGGAAAACACCGTGCTGGACGACGCGCACAACGTGCCCAAGTGGGTCAAGCTCTCGCCCTTCCTCGCCATGCTCTTCGGTCTCGGCCTGGCTTGGGTTTTCTACATCCGCCGCCCCGAAACGCCCAAGCAACTGGCCGAGAACCAACCCATTCTCTACCAGTTCCTGCTGAACAAGTGGTACTTTGACGAGATCTATGACGCGGTCTTCGTCCGGCCTGCCAAGAGCCTTGGCAACTTCCTTTGGAAGAAGGGCGACACGGCGACCATCGATGGTGGGATCAACGGCTTGGCGATGGGGATCATCCCGTTCTTCACCCGGCTCGCGGGCCGGGCGCAGTCCGGCTACATCTTCGCCTATGCGGCGGCGATGGTGCTCGGAATCGTGGTGCTCGTCACTTGGATGTCTATCACTGGAGGGGCGAACTGATGGACAACCTGCTCTCTATCATCACCTTCATCCCCGCCATTGCGGCGGTGATCCTCGCGCTCTTCCTGCGCGGGGAGGATGCGGCAGCCCAGAAGAACGCAAAGTGGCTGGCCCTGATCGCCACCGGTGCAACCTTCATCGTCTCGCTCTTCCTTATTGCGCAGTTCGACCCGGCTGACACCGGCTTCCAGTTCGTGGAAGAGCGGGAGTGGTTGATGGGGCTGAAGTACAAGATGGGCGTCGATGGCATATCGGTGCTCTTCGTCATGCTCACCACCTTCCTGATGCCGCTTACCATCTGGTCGGCTTGGAACGTCAAGGTGCGCGTGAAGGAGTACATGATCGCCTTCCTGCTGCTGGAAACGCTGATGCTCGGCGTCTTCTGCGCGCTCGATCTGGTGCTGTTCTACCTGTTCTTCGAGGCGGGCCTCATACCGATGTTCCTGATCATCGGCATCTGGGGCGGAGCGAACCGGATCTACGCGGCCTTCAAGTTCTTCCTCTACACCTTCCTTGGCTCTGTGCTCATGCTGGTGGCGATGATCGCCATGTACGTCGATGCAGGCACCACAGATATCGCCGCGCTGCTTCAGCACAACTTCTCGACCGGCACGATCAGCCTTTTCGGTTTCCAAATCCTCGGCGGATTGCAGACTCTGCTGTTCCTCGCCTTCTTCGCCAGCTTCGCGGTGAAGATGCCGATGTGGCCGGTGCACACCTGGCTGCCAGATGCTCACGTGCAGGCGCCCACGGCCGGTTCCGTGGTGCTGGCCGCCATCTTGCTGAAGATGGGTGGCTATGGCTTCCTCCGGTTCAGCCTGCCGATGTTCCCGGTCGGGTCCGAAATTCTGGCGCCACTGGTCTTCTGGATGAGCGCCATTGCCATCGTCTACACCTCGCTGGTCGCGCTGGCGCAGGAGGACATGAAGAAGCTCATCGCCTATTCGTCGGTGGCGCACATGGGCTATGTGACCATGGGCATCTTCGCGGCCAACCAGCAGGGGATCGATGGCGCGATCTTCCAGATGATCAGCCACGGCTTCATCTCGGGCGCGCTCTTCCTCATCGTCGGGGTGATCTATGACCGGATGCACACCCGCGAGATCGACGCCTATGGCGGCCTCATCAACCGGATGCCGGCCTATGCGCTGATCTTCTGCTTCTTCACCATGGCCAACGTCGGCCTGCCGGGCACCTCGGGCTTCATCGGCGAGTTCCTCGTGCTGATGGGCATTTTCCAGGTGAACACCTGGGTCGCGCTCTTCGCCACCTCCGGCGTGATCCTCTCTGCGGCTTATGCGCTCTGGCTCTACCGCCGCGTGGTGCTGGGCGACCTGATCAAGGAAAGCCTGAAGACCATCACCGACATGTCGCGCCGCGAGCGCGCGATCTTCGCGCCGCTGGTGGTGATGACCCTGCTGCTCGGCGTGTACCCGGCTCTGGTGACCGATATCATCGGGCCCTCGGTGGAAGCCCTCATCGGCAAGTATGAAACCGCCGTGGCAGACTTCAGCCCGGCGACCCAAGTGGCGGAAACGGGAGACCACTGATGATTTCGACCGACCTCGCCATTCTGCTGCCCGAGATCTTCCTCTCGCTCTTCGCGATGGTCGCGCTCATCGGGGCCGTCTACACCGAGAAGGATGGGCTGGCTGGCACCATCACATGGGCGGCCAGCGCGGTGATGATTGCGGTTGCAATCTGGGTGCTCATGTCGGGCGGCAATGACCGCACGGCCTTCGGCGGCCTGTTCATTGACGATGGCTTCTCGCGCTTTGCCAAGGTGGTGATCCTCATCAGCGCGGCCTGCGTGCTTATGATGGGACAGGAGTTCATGGCCCGCCGCGGGCTGCTGAAGTTCGAGTATCCGGTGCTGGTGGTGCTCGCCGTCGTTGGCATGATGCTGATGGTCTCGGCGGGAGATCTGATGGCGCTATACATGGGGTTGGAGCTGCAATCTTTGGCACTCTACGTGGTTGCGGCGATCCGGCGAGACGGGGTGAAGTCCACCGAGGCGGGCCTGAAGTATTTCGTGCTCGGCGCTCTCTCTTCAGGCTTGTTGCTCTACGGCGCCTCGCTGACCTATGGCTACGCAGGCACAACGCAGTTTGCCGGCATCATCGCGGCGGCAGGCGAGGGGGCCATGCCGATCGGGCTGCTCATCGGCCTCGTCTTCATCATCTCGGGCCTCGCCTTCAAGATTTCCGCCGTGCCTTTCCACATGTGGACACCGGACGTGTACGAAGGCGCACCCACGCCGATCACCGCCTTCTTCGCGACTGCGCCCAAGGTGGCGGCCATGGGCCTCTTCGCTCGCGTGCTGCATGATGCCTTCGGCAATGCCACCGGCGATTGGGGGCAGATCCTCGCGCTCCTTGCCGTGCTCTCGATGTTCCTCGGAGCCGTTGCTGCCGTGGGCCAGCGCGACATCAAGCGGCTGATGGCCTATTCCTCGATTGCTCACATGGGCTACGCGCTCGTGGGCCTTGCTTCAGGTACCGAGCAGGGCGTAACGGCGATGCTGATCTACATGGCGATCTACGTGACCATGAACATCGGCACCTTCGCCTTCATTCTCTCGATGGAACGCGATGGGCGTCACATCACCACGATCGACAGCCTGCGTCAGCTGGGCAGCCGCGAGCCAGTGAAGGCGCTGGCCCTGCTGGTGCTCATGTTCTCGCTCGCGGGCGTGCCGCCGCTTCTGGGCTTCTTCGGCAAGTTCGCCGTGCTGATGGCCGCCGTGGACGCAGACATGACCTGGCTCGCCGTGCTGGGCGCAATCGCTTCGGTGATCGGTGCTTTCTACTACCTGCGGATCGTCTACTTCATGTACTTCGGCGACGAGAGCGTGGAGCCGGTAGAGGGGCACATGAGCCCGCTCGCCTTCGGCTTCCTCGTGGCTTCGGCGGCGATCATGATCCTCGGCATCGTCAACCTTTTCGGGGTCGACGGCTACGCAGCGGCGGCGGCGGCCACCCTTGTCAACTGACGCAGGACGAGTCGTTCTCGACAGCTGTCCTTCCACGATGACGGTGGCCCGCGACGGTTTCGCGGGTTACACGCGCCCGACCTGGGTG
The DNA here is from genome assembly GCF_019801175.1 of Vannielia litorea. Classification (NCBI taxonomy): domain Bacteria; kingdom Pseudomonadati; phylum Pseudomonadota; class Alphaproteobacteria; order Rhodobacterales; family Paracoccaceae; genus Vannielia; species Vannielia litorea. The sequence goes on along the minus strand of NZ_JAHVJR010000001.1, from coordinate 1,616,609 downwards.
CTGGCGCACCGCCAGACCGGCGGCCATGGGCGACGCGGCCGGCCATGGGCCAACCCGCGTGGAGCCTTTACCGCCACGCTAGCCCTGCCGAACCCCGGCACCGCGCAGGCGGCGGCTCAGCGGAGTTTCGTGGCGGCAATGGCCCTTTTCGATGCGTTTGTTGCCGTCACCGGGCGGCCTGACGGGCTCTCACTGAAGTGGCCGAATGACGTGTTGCTGAATGGCGGCAAGGTGGCGGGCATCCTGTTGGAAAGCCTTGGGCCACGACCGGATGGTTTGCTCGACGGGCTGCTCATTGGCATTGGCGTCAACCTGATCGAGCCGCCTGACGTGGGTGAGGTTGAACCCGGCGCCGTGCGCCCCGTTGCGCTAGCGCAGGAGGCAGGCGTGAAGGCGACGCCGGAAGAGTTTCTCGACGCGCTCGCACCGGCCTATGACCGACACGAGGGCAGCTTCACCACCCACGGCTTTGCCCCGATCCGCCGGGCGTGGCTCGACCGGGCCGCGAAGCTCGGCCAAACCATCACCGCGCGGCTCCCCGGCGAGGAGTTGACCGGCACCTTCAAAACCATCGACGAGATGGGCTACCTTCAGCTTCAAACTCAATCCGGCCTGCGCGGCATCGCTGCTGCCGAGGTCTTTTTCTAAGAGGCGCGCCCATGCTCCTTTGCATCGATTGCGGCAACACCAACACAGTCTTCTCCGTCTGGGACGGTGAGAAGTGGCTCGCCACGCTGCGCACTTCGACCGAGCACCAGCGCACGGCGGATCAATATTGGGTTTGGTTCAGCCAATTGATGGAGCACCGCTGCGTGGAGGTGAATATCGACGCGGTGATCATCTCGTCGACCGTGCCGCGCGTGGTTTTCAATCTGCGGGTCTTCTCTGACCGCTACTTCAACTGCCGCCCAATGGTGGTGGGCAAACCGGGCTGCGAGTTGCCCACGGCGCCCCGGGTGGATGCTGGCGTTGCGGTTGGCCCGGATAGGCTGGTGAACACCGCGGGCGCCTTCGATCGGCACGGCGGCGATCTCATCGTGGTGGATTTCGGCACTGCCACCACCTTTGACGTTGTGGCCAAGGACGGCGCCTATGTGGGCGGTGTGATCGCTCCGGGCGTCAACCTCAGCCTCGAGGCGCTGCACATGGCCGCCGCCGCGCTGCCCCATGTGGATGTGACCAAGCCGGACAAGGTGATTGGAACCAACACGGTGGCCTGTATGCAATCGGGCGTGTTCTGGGGCTACGTGGGCCTCGTCAACGGTATCTGCGACCAGATAAAGGCCGAATATGGCAGGGAAATGCGGGTGATTTCGACCGGCGGGCTTGCACCGCTGTTCCAGATGGGACATGCCCGGTTCGACGCGTTTGAAGACGATCTGACGATGCATGGGCTGACGGTGATCCATGCCTATAACATGAGCCAAGCGGGGCAGACGGAATGAGTGACGAGCGGTTGATCTACCTGCCTCTGGGCGGGGCCGGGGAGGTGGGCATGAACGCCTATGTCTACGGCTACGGCAAGCCGGGGCAGGAGCGCCTGATCCTTGTCGATCTCGGCGTGACCTTCCCCGACATGGATGGCACCCCCGGCGTTGACCTCATCTTCCCGGACATGAGCTGGCTGAAGGAAAATCGCGACCGGCTGGACGCGATCTTCATCACCCACGGGCATGAAGACCATGTTGGCGGCATCGGTCACTTCTGGGCCGATCTGCGCGCGCCGGTCTACTGCCGTCGCTTCACCGCCGCGCTGGCGGTGCGCAAGATGGATGAGCAGGGGCAGGACGTTGAGCATGTGAATGCGGTCGGCCCTTACCCCGAAACCGTCGAGGCCGGGCCGTTCAAGGTGGCTTTCGTGCCGGTGTCACACTCGATCCCCGAAAGCTCCGGCCTCGTGATCGACACGCCTGCCGGGCGGGTGGTGCATACCGGCGACTTCAAACTCGACGGCAACCCGGTTGTAGGGGAGGCATTCGACCCGGAACTCTGGAACGAAATCGCCAAACCGGGGGTGCAGGCGCTGACCTGCGACAGCACCAACATCATGAGCCCCCATCCGGGCCGTTCCGAGGCCACCTTGCCGCCAGCGATCATAGAACTGGTCGAGAAATCCGAAGGCATGATCGTGGCCACCACCTTTGCCTCCAATGTGGCGCGGGTGAAGACGCTGGCGGAAGCCGGGGCCAAGGCGGGCCGCTCCGTCTGCCTTCTGGGGCGCGCGATGAAGCGCATGGTCGCCGTGGCCATCGATACCGGCGTGATGGAGAAGTTTCCGCACACCGTGACTCCCGAAGAAGCCGCTGACATTCCACGCGAGAACCTGATGCTGATCGTCACCGGCTCGCAGGGTGAGCGCCGCGCAGCATCAGCGCAGCTTTCGCGGGGCAAGTTCCTCGGCCTGACGATGAAGCAGGGTGATACCTTCCTGTTTTCCTCCAAGACCATCCCTGGGAATGAGCGGGGCGTGCTGCGGATCGTGAATGCGTTTTCCGAGATGGGCGTCGATGTGATCGACGACCGCAGTGATCTCTATCACGTCTCCGGCCACGCAAACCGGCCCGACCTTGAGGCAATGCACGACCTGATGCACCCCAAGATGCTTGTGCCGATGCATGGTGAGCACCGGATGCTGCGTGAACACGCCAAGGTGGGCGAAGCCAAGGGCATTCCCTCCGTGGTGGCCGTAAACGGCTCCATGGTGGACCTCACCGGCCCTCAGCCGGAGATCGTGGAGTACATCGAAACCGGGCGGACCTATCTGGACGGTTCAGTGAAGATCGGTGCCCTGGATGGCGTCGTACGCGACCGTATTCGGGTGGCGCTGAACGGCCAGGTCTTCCTCACGTTGATCCTCGACGAAAACGATGAGCCTCTCGGCGAGCCTTGGGCCGAGCTTGTCGGCCTGCCTGAAGAGGGCCGCTCGCGCGCGCCGCTGGTGGAGTTGATCGAATCTGCCGCTGACGCCTTCCTTGGCCGGGCGGACGATAAGGTTCTGACCGACGACGACAAACTTGAAGAAGGTCTGCGGCGTGTCGTCCGGCAGACCTCCGTCGAGGAAATCGGCAAAAAGCCAGAGGTCGTGGTGGTGATCAGCCGCTTGAGCTGATGTCGGGGGCCTCGTTGCCCCGGCCCCGTCCCGGATGACTTTGGTGTGCTAGGATACCCCGGCGCGCCGCGGTTTTGACGCCTGACTATTTTTTGGCGCGAAAGTCATTGGGGAAGGAACGGGGACATGAATTCCGGGATATGGTTCGGCTTTGCCGTCGACGTGGGCGGGCACTTGGGCATATGGGGCACCAACACCATGTATGCCAATTTCTATTCGCTCGACAGTTATCAGAAGAGCTTTAGCGTGCAGAGTGAGCGCACCCGCTGGGGGCCGGGGCTGGGCGGCGGGATCGGGCTGAACTTCTACATCGTGCCCTCGCTGCAGGACCCTATGGGCGTGCAGGCGATGAAGACCGAGACATGGGACTTCCAGCTCGCCATCGGTGCCAAGTGGGGCGCGTTGATCAAGGGGCTGTCAAAATCGCGGAAGCTGGCTCAGGTGGTCAAACACGCCTCAGAGACCAAGGGCCTGACCAAGGCGGCGCTGAAGCTGATGACCCGGCTGGAGCCGGGTGATTACGTGGATATCTCGAAGCGACTGCGGGAGATGGTGCAGTCGATGGACCTGAAGACCGATGCGGCCACACCCCAGACCTTCAACATGGGCATTCCAATCCCTGGCGCGCTGGAGGTGAGCGTGTTCAAGCAGTACGGCACCTGGACGGTGCTCTCGGTCAACCAGCCGACGCCCTGACCCTAGAGAGACAGGGGCCGCCGGCCTGCCCCGTGGCTTAAGCAGTCGGATCCGGCGTTTCGGATCGGTCGGCAAAGCTGCGGGCGATGAAGTCCGGCAGGTGGTCGCCCAAGCCTTGCGGGGTCTGTCCACCACGCTCGCCGCCGCGATCCCCGCCCCGGTCTCCGCCACGACCACGGCCACCGCGGGAGCGGCGGCGTGGTTCACGCTCTTCGCTTTGCTCAGGTGCCGCCTCGGTTGCGGCCTCGGGGGCAGGGCTCTCTTCGGGCGTTTCGTCCTTCTTGCGACGGGAGCGCGAGCGGCTGCGCTTGGGCTTCTCTTCGGTAGTCTCTTCGGCAGCCGCGGGGGACGGAGTGCCTTCGGGCGCGTCAAGGCGCTGGATCTCGGACTGAACGAGCCGCTCGATGTCGGCGAGGTTCTTCTCGTCAATCGGAGCGCAGATCATGTAGGCCACGCCCGACCGGCCGGCACGTCCCGTGCGGCCAATGCGGTGCACGTAGTCTTCTGCGTGGCTAGGCACATCGTAGTTGAACACGTGGCTGACGGTCGGAATGTCGAGCCCGCGTGCGGCGACATCGGAAGCGATCAGGAAGCGGATGCTGCCATCGCGGAAGCCGGCGAGCGTCTTCATCCGCTGGGACTGATCAAGGTCACCGTGGATCGGCTCAGCGTTATAGCCGTATTTCTTCAGCGACTTAGCGACCACATCGACATCGACCTTGCGGTTGCAGAAGATAATCGCGTTGGTGCAGGCGTCGCCTTCGGCGTCGATCAACCCGCGCAGGATCTTGCGCTTCTCGGTCGCTGCGCGGTCGCGGCGCGAGGGTTTGAACATCAGCACACCCTGCTTGATGTTCTCACCCGTAGTCGCCGCACGGGCCACCTCAATCTTCTCGGGGTTCGAGAGGAAGGTGTTGGTGATCCGCTCGATCTCGGGCGCCATGGTGGCGGAGAAAAACAGGGTCTGGCGGGTGAAGGGCGTGAGTTGGAAGATGCGCTCGATATCGGGGATGAAGCCCATGTCGAGCATCCGGTCGGCCTCGTCGACCACCATGATCTGCACGCCGGTCAGCAGCAGCTTGCCGCGCTCGAAATGGTCGAGAAGGCGGCCTGGGGTTGCGATCAGCACGTCGACGCCGCGGTCGATCAGCTTGTCCTGCTCGCCGAATGAGACGCCACCGATCAGCAGGGCTTTGGTGAGCTTGGTGTGCTGGGCATAGATGTCGAAGTTTTCGGCCACCTGGGCGGCGAGCTCGCGGGTGGGCGCCAGCACGAGAGAGCGGGGCATCCGGGCGCGGGCTCGGCCGCGCTTCAGGAGCGAGATCATCGGAAGCGTGAAGCTCGCCGTCTTGCCGGTGCCCGTCTGGGCAATGCCCAGAACATCGCGGCCTTCGAGGGCGGGCGGGATCGCGCCGGCCTGGATCGGGGTGGGGGTTTCGTAGCCGGCATCTTCGACGGCTTTGAGGACCTTCGGGTCCAGCTTCAGATCGCTAAATTTTGTCATGTACGTCCGTGTCTTGCGGGGTCGAACCCCGCGGGATTGGGACGCAATGATCAGGCGCCCCGCGCTGCCCGCACGCGCATCGTGAGAGCATTGGCCACCTAACCCAGTTTGGCGGCAAGGTCAATCAACCAAGCCCTGGCGCGCAAGGAAGGCATCGACCGTGTCCGTATAGGGGCCGGGCAGGCCGAGGGCGCTGTTGATCGCAGCGTGTGAATAGTCAATCTCGTAGGTCTCCGCCGCGACCTTTCGGGCCTTGGCGACGCGGGCAAAATTGCGGGCTGCCGAGAGCGAGGCGCGGCGTTTGGCGGAGGCGACGAGTAGGAAGGGCGTAGCGCCAGGGCCGAGGCGGGCCATAGGAGAGGCATCCTGCCAGAAGGCGCGACTTGTGCCGAAGGCACGGCGGTGGATGCGCGAGGGCTTGCGGGCCATGTAGCGCTCGGTGTCGTAGACGGCGGAATCCAGCGCCACCGTGGCCCGCCATGGGCCAGCGCCCCACCGGCGGGCAAGGCCCGGATCGGCGCCCAGCAGGGCAGCGAGATGAGCCCCGGCAGAATGGCCCATCAGCGCAATCCTCGCTGGGTCGGCGCCCCAGCCCCGCGCGTTCTGCTGCACATGGGCCAGCGCCCGGGCAAGATCGGCGGCCTGCTGCATCGGGTCGGCCTCGGGCAGCAGCCGGGTGTTGACCGAGACAAAGCCAATGCCGCGCCCGTTCCAATGCGCCGACTTCGCCTTCCAGACATTGTCATTTGCCTTGTCGCCAAAGGCCCAGCCGCCGCCGTGGAGGAACACCACCAGAGGCGCCGCCGAAGCGCCCTCGGGCATGTAGACATCGTAGCGCTGCAAGGCGTGCGGCCCGTAGGCCTGATCGCGGCGCAGAGTAGCGGCACGGGCGGGCAGGGCGCTTGCGGCAGCCAAGGCAGCGAGTCCTGCGAGGGTGCGGCGGCGTGTGATAATGGGCATTTCGTCCCTCCTTGCGGCATCTTACGCGTGCCGCGGCGTTTGCCTACGCGATCACAAAAAGGTTTCTTGGCCTGCGGCTTCTGCGCCGCAAATCTTGGCGCATGATCACCCGCCGCACCATGCTCGCCGCCCCCGCTCTGCTACTCGTCGCCCGTCCGCTGATGGCCCAAAGCGTGGAGGAAAAGGCCCGGAGCTATGAACAACTCCGCTGCCTCATCGTGCAGCGCGGCGGCGAACGGGTCGTGGAAGAGGTTGTGGCCGGCCCAGCTGTGACCCGGCCGGTGAACGTGAAGTCAGTGTCAAAGACCCTCGTTGCGGCCTTGCTCGGCTGCGCGGTGGATCGTGGAGAGTTGAGCGGTGTGGCGGCCACGTTGGGGGAGGTGACGCCGGGGCTGATCCCCTCGGGCGCTGACAGCGGAGTTGCCGGGATCACGATGGAGGATCTCGTCACCCTCAGGGCAGGGCTTGAGCGCACATCGGGGGCGAATTACGGCGCATGGGTTTCGAGTAGCAACTGGGTCGCCAATGCCTTGGGGCGCGAGATGGTCGCCGCGCCGGGTGGGCGGATGCTCTACTCCACCGGCACGACCCACGTGCTGGGCGCCGTGCTGGCCGAGGTGGGCGATGCCTCTCTGCTCACGCTCATGCGCGACCGGCTCGGCGTGGTTCTGGGCGAGATCCCAGCGTGGACGCGTGACCCGCAGGGCCGCTATCTCGGCGGCAACGAGATGGCCGTTTCACCCGATGGTCTCACCCGTTTTGGCGAGATGGTCCGTGCGGGTGGTCTGTGGCAGGGCGAGCGGCTCTTGAGCGAAGAATGGATCGAGGCGAGCTTCGTGCCGCGCACCCGCTCGCCGTGGTCCGGGCTGGGCTATGGTTATGGTTGGTTCATTGGCGAATCTGGCGGCATGTCCTACGCCCTCGCAAGGGGCTACGGCGGGCAGGTTCTGGCGGTTTGCCCGGAGGCCGAGGTGGTGGTGACGATCACCTCCGATCCGACCCAGCCCGCCCGCAGCGGCGGCTACTTCGGGCAGCTGCAGGCGCTGGTGGAACAGGTGATCGCCGAGGCTTGAGGCGAGCCGGACCTACACCATCATTTCCTTGGTCGCGGTGAGCCGGACATCGGGGTAATCGCGCTTGACCCGGTCAATATCCCATTGAAGACGCGTGAGATAAACGAGGTCGCCGTCGTTATCCTCGCCCATGTGCTGCTTGTTGGCCGCGGCGAACTTCTCCACTGCCTCCTTAGGGCCGGAGACCCAGCGGGCGGAGGTGAACTGCGAGGCCTCGAAGCGGACGGGCAGGCCGTACTCCAGCTCGATCCGGGAGGCCAGAACCTCGAACTGGAGCTGCCCCACAACGCCGACGATGAAGCCCGAGCCGAAGGTGGGTTTGAACACCTTGGCAGCGCCTTCCTCGGCGAACTGCATCAGCGCCTTGTCGAGGTGCTTGGCCTTCAGCGGGTCGCCCGCGCGGCAGTTTTGCAGGAGCTCCGGTGCGAAGGAGGGGATGCCGGTGACCTTCAGCGCTTCGCCCTCGGTCAGAGTGTCGCCGATGCGCAGCTGGCCGTGGTTGGGAATACCGATGATGTCGCCGGCCCAGGCCTCTTCTGCCAGCTCCCGATCTGATGCGAGGAAGAGCACGGGGGACGACACGGCCATCGGTTTCTTGGTGCGCACATGGGTCAGCTTCATGCCGCGCTGGAAGTGGCCGGAGGCGAGGCGGAGGAAGGCCACGCGGTCGCGGTGCTTTGGGTCCATGTTCGCCTGAACTTTGAAGACAAAGCCGGAAACCTTTGTTTCCTCGGGCGAAATCTGGCGCGGCTCGGCACTCTGCGGCTGCGGCTCGGGGCCGTATTCGGCGATGCCGTCCATCAGTTCCTTCACGCCGAAACTGTTGATCGCGGAGCCGAACCAGATGGGGGTGAGCGTACCTTCAGAGAGCGCCTGCGCATCAAGCGGGGGCAGCAATTCGCGGGCCATCTCGACCTCTTCGAGCAGCTTTTCCAGCAGGTCGGCGGGCACATGCTCGGCCAGTTTGGGGTCGTCGAGACCGTTGATCTTGATGCTCTCGGCCACCTTGTTGCGGTCGGCACGGTCCATCAGCTCGAGGCGGTTGTGGATCATGTCGTAGCAGCCGAGGAAGTCGCGGCCGACGCCGATGGGCCAGCTTGCCGGGGTTACGTCGATCGCCAGCATCTCCTGGATCTCGTCGATGATCTCGAAGGTGTCGCGGCTCTCGCGGTCCATCTTGTTACAGAAGGTCAGGATCGGCAGGTCGCGCAGGCGGCAGACTTCGAACAGCTTTTGCGTTTGGCTCTCTACGCCCTTGGCGCCGTCGATCACCATCACGGCGGCATCCACCGCCGTCAGGGTGCGGTAGGTGTCTTCGGAAAAGTCGCTGTGGCCCGGCGTGTCGACGAGGTTGAAGCGGAATTTGCCGTAGTCGAACGACATGGCGGAGGCGGAGACCGAGATGCCCCGGTCCTTCTCCATCTGCATGAAGTCCGAGCGCGTGCGCCGCGCCTCGCCCTTGGCCCGCACTTGGCCAGCCATCTGGATCGCGCCGCCGTAGAGCAGGAACTTCTCGGTCAGCGTGGTCTTGCCGGCGTCGGGGTGCGAGATGATCGCAAAGGTCCGGCGGCGGGCGATTTCTGGGGGCAGGGTGGGGCGATTATCGAGCATGGCGCTCTCTACCATGCCCGGCGGGAACGGCAAGCGGGCATGGGCGTTGTGCCGTTGAAGGAGACACAAAATGGCGAAGAAAGAAGACCCGGGCCCGAGCGTGAAGGACCACGACACCTACGAGGCGTTGCGCGACAAGGGTTACTCGAAGGAGAAGTCGGCACGGATCGCCAATGCGCAGGCGAACCCCGATATGGACCCGAGCGAGAAGGGCGGGAAGGCGCCGCCCTATGAGGAGTGGACGGCCAAGGAGCTTTATGAGCGGGCGCAGGAGCTTGATGTTGCGGGGCGCAGCGAGATGACCAAGGATGAGCTCATCGAGGCGCTGCGGAACTAAAGAAAGCCTTAACGCCCCGCACTGCCCTTGAAGATCTTGCGGCGCTTGTCGGCGCTGAGTTCCTTGCCCGAGACCTCGGTGCCGAAAGCGGGCGTGTGGGCGAGATCACCAAACTCCGCCTCGATCCCGGCGGCGATTTCACCGGGCAGGCTTTGCCTTGTGTCCGGTGAAAGCTCCAGCGATTCCACAGGGATACACTCGGCGTAGATCACCTCGTGGTGGTCGAAGACGAGCGTGAAGTAGTCAACAAAGCCGCCCTTGCGGATGAAAACCGCATCGTCATCGACCAGCAGCGTGGCTTTGACGAGCATCTCAGCGGTCTCCGTCACTCGGTCGGCGCCGCGTTGATAAACGAAAAGCCGCTGGTGTTGGCTGAGGATCAGATCGGCGGCATTGCCCAGCGTGTCTTTTGAGATCACCACGGGCGCATAGGCCCCGACCGCCCGGACCGTTTGCACGCCGATCCAGCGCACGGGTTGGGCGCCGTGGTCGCGGGTCAGCACCCTGTCACCGGCTTCCAACTCCTCCACCGGCTTTTGTGCGCCGGAGGCGAGGGTGATCGCCGTGCCGCGGGCGAAGGCGAAGGAGGTGAGATCGGAGAGTTGCACCTCGCCCGGCTCGTCCGACACGCCGATGAGGGCGTAATCTACGCGGGGCTCCATTGGCTGAAGCGGCAGGAAGTGGCGTGCGTTGCCATCAGGGCCGGGCAGTTCGATTACCAACAGGTCCATCCCGCCGCCGTCGCCGCCCATGAAGGTCAACCGACCGGCGAGGGTGACGGCATTGCCCGGCTCGCCCAGCTCTGAATCGCTGGCGACGAGCAGGCGGCCCTCTTCTGTTATCAGCGCGAGCTTGGAAACCTCGGCCTCCTCCGACAGCCCGTAGGTATCGCCCTCGCAAAGCTCGTCAATCGGGCCGAGCGTGTCGCCAAGGTTGGCACCTGAGGTCACGTGCAGATCATCCCCGGCGAACACGTGGCAGCCATAGCTCGCGCGGCGCGGGCTGCTGGTTGCCGGGGTGTCCGGCCGGTCTTCAGATGAGGCGTGTGGCGTGGTCATCAGCACTCGAATTCTTCGTGTCTTGCGGAATTTCTTCCGCAACCTGTCATGCCACCACCTGCAAAAACCCTTACCTGAGGTCGCGTCGAGGTCAAGCAGGCGGGCTTGGCGCGGCGGTCTGGTGCGGCGGATTGCCCAGAGCTTGTGGCAATTGTGCAGGCTGACAATTAACAAGGACATAACGCGCGGTGCCACCCCGACCAGTCTGGCGAATCGACGGGCGGGCGGGCACCACGGCGGCAATACAATCAGGGAGAACCAAGATGGATCTGGGAATTTCAGGCAAGCGCGCACTGGTGGCGGCGTCTTCCAAGGGCCTCGGCCTGGGCTGCGCACGGGCGCTGGCAGAGGCGGGCTGTTCGCTGGTGATGAACGCACGCGGCGAAGAGGCGCTGCAAGCCTCGGCAGAAGCGATCCGCAAGGACTTTGGCGTGGAGGTCGAGACCGTGGCCTGCGACGTGACCACCGAGGAAGGTCGGAGCAAGCTGCTGGGCGCGGCCGGCACCGTCGAGATCCTCGTGACCAATGCGGGCGGCCCGCCCCCGGGCATGTGGCAGGACTGGGACCGGGACGACTTCATCGCCGCGCTGGATGCCAACATGCTCACGCCCATTGCGCTTATGCAGGCGGCGCTGCCGGGCATGATCGAGCGGCGCTGGGGCAAGGTGGTGAACATCACCAGCCAGTCGGTCAAAAGCCCGATTGCGGTGCTCGGTCTCTCGAACTCTGCGCGTGCAGGGCTGACCGGGTTTGTGGCGGGCACGGCGCGGCAGGTGGCGGAATATGGCGTCAATATCAACAACCTGCTGCCCGGTATTCACGCGACCGACCGGGCGGATTCGCTCGACAAAGGAGTTTGCGAGAAGGAAGGCATCAGCATGGAAGAGGCGCGGGCCAAGCGTGCCTCGACCATTCCGGCCAACCGCTATGGCACGATTGAGGAGTTCGGGGCGACCTGTGCCTTCCTCTGCTCCAAGCACGCGGGCTACATGATCGGCCAGAACATCCTGCTGGATGGTGGTTCGCTCAACTACACGCTGGCCTGACCGGGCCGACTTGCCGGGCGGTGGGGCGGCTGCTACCACCGCCCGAAACCCGATTTTTTCGGTCGGGTAACGGGAAGGCTTTGGCGTGGCGGAGAGCGACAGGCTTGTTGTGCAAAACCTCACCCGCCGGCTTGGCGGGCGAGAAGTGGTGCGCGACCTGTCGCTTCAGGTGGCGCCCGGGCAGGTGACCTGCCTGCTTGGCCCTTCGGGCTGCGGCAAATCCACTACGCTGCGCATGATCGCCGGCGTCGACCGGCCCGATGCAGGGCGGGTGCTTTCGGAGGGCAGGGTGCTCTCGGACGCAGGCAGCTTTGTGCCGCCGGAAGAGCGACAGATTGGCCTGATGTTTCAGGACTTTGCCCTGTTTCCGCACCTGACGGTGGCGAAGAACGTGGCGTTCGGCCTCAAGCGCGGCGGGGCGCGGGCGCGAGTGGCGGAGCTGCTCGAACGCGTAGGCCTCAGCCGCCATGCCGAGGCCTACCCGCACGAACTTTCGGGCGGGGAGCAACAGCGGGTGGCGCTGGCGCGTGCGCTGGCCCCGCGGCCCCGTGTGATGCTGATGGATGAGCCCTTCTCCGGCCTCGACATGCGGCTGAGAGACGATATCCGCGACCAGACGCTGAGCGTGCTAAAGGAAGAGGGCACGGCGGTTCTGCTGGTTACCCACGAGCCGGATGAGGCGATGCGGATGGCCGACGAGATCCTGCTGATGCGGGATGGCGTGATTGTGCAGAGGGGCGCGCCATACACAGTTTACAACAACCCGGCGGACCGGAAGGCGGCGGCGTTTTTCAGCGATATCAACATTCTGCGTGGCAAAGTTGAAGGGGCACTGACGGAAACGCCCTTTGGCTCCTTCCTCGCGCCCGGCGTGCCGGACGGGCGGGAAGTCGAGATCGTCTTTCGCCCACAGCACCTGACAATCGACTTTGACCGGGGCGGGCGCGGACCGAACCCGACAGAGAGCCACGGGATGCCCGCACGGGGCGTTGTGCAGCGCGCGCGCTTCATGGGGCGCGAGAGCCTTGTGGAGCTGCAGATGGACCATGACGGCGAGGTGCTGAAAGCGACGATTCCCTCGGTCTTCCTGCCCAAGCCGGGCACTGTGCTGTGGCTCACCATTCGGCGCGACAGGTGCTTTCTGTTTCCTCTTCGCAAGGATTGACGGGGCGCTGCGGCGGTTTGACCGCGGGATTTGCCCAATCGTGATGTAAACGCCCCTTTCGCCCGGGCCGGAAACTCCATAAATAGGGACGACTTCGCGGGCCCTCCGGGCTCCGTTGCAAGGCTTCAGGGATCAAAGGACGGGCAAATCATGCAAGCGATGTTCATCACCAATATCCCCCCGGTCGGCTGGCTTCTCATCGCCGTCGTGGTGCTGGTGCTCTTCGGGCGCGGCAAGATCTCTTCGCTGATGGGCGAAGTGGGCAAGGGGATCACCTCCTTCAAGAAGGGCGTTTCGGAAGGCACGAAAGAGTTGGAAGAGGCCGATGCCGCTGCCGCGCGTGACGTGACGCCGGAAGAGAAAGACAAGGCCTGACAGGCGCTTAGGGGCTGACGAATGGGCTGGAGCGAGCTTCTGCTGATCGGCGTTGTGGCGCTGATCGTGGTCGGTCCGAAGGACCTTCCGGTGATGTTCCAGTCGCTCGGAAAGATGACGGCCAAGGTGAAGCGGATGGCGCGCGAGTTTTCGCGAGCCATGGAGGATGCCGCCGACAGCACCGGCATGAAAGACGTGGCCTCGGACCTCAACAAGACGATGAATCCCAAGTCGATGGGGATCGACAAGCTGCGTGACGCCGCTGACCGGTTCGACAAATGGGAGCCGGGCAAGAAGGAAGCGGAGAAAAAGCCGCTCGGGCCGGAAACCCAGAAGCTCTCGGAAGAGCGGGCGGAGGCCAAGCGCAAGATCCACGACGCCACCGCCAAGGCCGCCGAGGAGCGCAAGGCGCGGGAGGCTGCGGCTGCGGCCTCGGAGGCGGCGGAGCTTTCGGGCGAGCCGGAGCCCGGTGGAGGCGCGGTTAACGGGGCGGACGCTGCCGCAACGCCTGCGCCCAAGAAGCCCGCTGCCAAGAAGCCCGCTACAAAGAAGACGGCGGCGAAGAAACCTGCGGCAAAGAAGGCGCCTGCCAAGCCTGCCGCCAAGAAAACCGCTGCAAAAACAAAGCCCAAGCCGGCCCCCAAATCCGGCGCTTCGGGCGATGCGGGCGTGAGCTGACCCTATGACACAGGCCGAAGACGAACTTGAGGACAGCTCCGCGCCGCTGATCGAGCATCTGGCGGAATTGCGGACGCGGCTGATCCGCTCGGCGATTGCCTTCATCATCGCGGTCTTCATCTGCTTCTATTTTGCAGGCCAGATCTTCGATTTTCTTAAACAGCCGGTCTGCGACGCGATGGCGGAGCGGATGCAGAGCTGTAACCTGCAGATGATCCGCCTGCAGGACGGGTTCTTCGTGCAGATCCGCATCGCCATGCTGGCCGGTTTCGCGCTGGCCTTCCCGGTGATCGGCTTCCAGCTCTGGCGGTTCGTGGCGCCCGGCCTTTACCGCTCGGAGCGCTCGGCCTTCCTGCCGTTCATGGTGTCTTCGCCCGCGATGTTCCTGCTGGGTGCGGCCTTCTGCTATTACATCGTGATCCCGCTGGCTTACGACTTTTTCCTTGGGTTCCAAGACTTTGGCGGCAGCGTGCCGGCCGGGGAGACGGCGGATGGCGATCAGGTTGCGGCGGGCTCGGGCTCGGTTGTTTTCCAAGGTTCGATCTCGGAATACCTCTCGCTGACCATCACCTTCGTCATGGCCTTTGGCATCTGCTTCCAGCTGCCGGTGCTGCTGACACTGCTGGGCAAGGCGGGCCTCGTCAGCGCTGCCGGGCTGGCCGCGGTGCGGAAATACGCGGTGGTGGCGATCCTCGTGCTGGCGGGCATCGTGACCCCGCCCGATATCTTCACCCAAGTCATTCTGTTCGTTGCGGTTTATGGCCTCTACGAGATTTCGATCTTCCTCGTGGCGCGGGTTGAGCGGAAGCGGACGGCGCGGCTGCGGGCCGAGGGCATTCTGGACGAGGACGAAGAGTTTTGAGCGTCGACGACCCGCTGGACCGTATCGCCAAGGCGCTGGAGCGGATGGCCCCGCCGCCGCTGGAAAACCCCGACTTTACAAGCGCTTCTGCCTTCCTCTGGCACGCTGATCCGGACGGGCTGGAGCCGGTGACGCAGGTGAACCGGGTCGACATTGGCCTGCTGGTGGGGATCGACCGCTCGCGCAATACGCTGGTGGAGAACACCCGCCAGTTTGCCGCCGGGCTGCCTGCCAACAACGCGCTGCTCTGGGGCGCGCGCGGCATGGGAAAATCCAGCCTTGTCAAAGCGGTGCATGCCGCCGTTCAGGCGGACTTCCCCGAATTGAAGCTGATCGAAGTGCAGCGCGAAGACCTGCCCTCCATCGGGCGGCTGCTTGGGCATTTGCGCCGGTCTGACGCGCGATTCCTGCTGTTCTGCGATGACCTCTCGTTCAGCCATGACGATGAGCATTACAAATCCCTTAAGGCGGTGCTCGATGGGGGCATAGCTGGCCGGCCGGAAAACGTGGTGTTTTATGCCACTTCGAACCGCCGCCACCTGATGCCGCGCGACATGATCGAGAACGAGCGCAGCACCGCGATCAGCCCGAGTGAGGCGACCGAGGAGAAGGTCTCTCTGAGTGACCGCTTCGGGCTGTGGCTGGGCTTCCACCCCTGCAGCCAGGATGAGTATCTGGCCATGATTTCAGGCTATTGCGCCGAGCATGGGCTTGAGGTGGATGCCGATGAGTTGCGCGCCGAGGCGATTGAATGGCAAGCCACGCGCGGCGGCCGTTCGGGCCGGGTGGCGTGGCAGTTCTTCACCGATCTGGCGGGCCGGAAGGGCGTGAAACTCTAAGAGCTGGCGGCGTTCATCCACCCCTCACAGCACCCCAGTTTCGTTAACTTTTGCACCGTTAACTCTGCGTTTCGGGCGATGCACAACTGATGCACATCCCATGCACATCCGATGCATACGCGATAAGCATCGGAGTGGTTAACGTAACCCCGCCGAACGGGGGCTGATCAGGGCAGGTAGCCGGAGGGATCGACCGCCTTTGTGCCGTTGCGGACCTCGAAGTGGAGGAACGACGGATTGCCCGCGCGGACCTTGGCAATGGTCTGGCCCTTGGACACCTTGTCGCCCTTTGCCACGCTCACACCATCGACGTTGGCATAGACGGTGAAGAGGCCGCCTGCGTGGCGGACCAGCAGGATCGGCACCTTGTCGGTGCTTTGGGTGATGGCGGCCACGGTGCCCGCATCGGCGGCTTTCACGGCGGTGCCCGCAGGTGCGCCGATGTCGATGCCGTTGGACTTGGCCGAGAAGGCGCGAATGATGTTGCCCTGCACCGGGGAGGCAAAGCGCGACGAGCTGGCGGAGGCCGAGGTGGCCTGCTTGCCCAGATCGGGGCTGTCGGGCGTGCCGGGGGCGGGCTTGGCCTCGGCCGTGCGGGTCTGGGCTGCGGGCTCATCCTTGGGCAGGGGCGTGGAGGCCGAGGGCGGCGTGGGGGTGGCCGTGCCGGCACCGGGCTTGGTGACAGTGGTCGCAGCGGGGCGCGTGGGTGCCTCCGGTGGGATCAGGAGGGTCTGGCCGACGCGGAGGGTCAGCTTGTCATCCAGCCCGTTCCAATCGTCGAGCGCCTTGACCGAGACGCCGTAGAGCCGGGAGACGGAATAGGCCGTTTCACCCGATTTCACCACGTGGCGGATGGGCTCCTGGCCGGTTTGCGGCTTGCGGGTCGGCGTGGTGGCCGGGGTGATTGTGCCCTCGGCGCGGGAGATCGCATTGTCGGCCAGAACGGCGACATCGACCTGCTCGGGTGGGCGGATCGGGCCGGTGGTGACGGCGCCGGTGGCGGGCGAAGGCTCGGCCACGCGGCGCGGCAGCAGCAGGACGGCTCCCGCGTTCAGCGGTGCGCCGGGCGGCACGGAGTTGCGGGCGGCAAGCTCGCTCTCGGGCAGGCCGATGCGGGCGGCGACGGAACTGACGGTATCTCCGCGCCGGGCGACGGCAACCTGATAGCCGGGGTAGGAGAGGATGCCGCGGTTGTCGGGCGCGGGGCGCGGCTCGGTGGCCTTTTGCGCGGCGGATGTGGTGTTGAACCCACCGCCGAAGCCACGGAAATCGCTATCGAAATCTTCACAGGCGGCAAGCGCGAACAGGCTTGCGGATGCCACGAGAGTTGCGGTGAGACGCATGACGCTCGTTCCCTCAATATGGTGGGGGCGCCTTGTTTCGGCACCTCCCTGACTACTCCTTGCCCAACCCCTCGAGGAGCGGAACGAAACGCACGTCGCGCAGCTCGTCGTAGTGCAGGCCTTCTTCGGTGCGGCGCACGCGGATCAGGCTTTGCACCGCGTCCGACTGGCCAACGGGCAGCACCATGATACCGCCAATCCGAAGCTGGGCCAAGAGCGGGCCGGGCGGGTCTTCGGCCGCGGCGGTCACGAGGATCTTGTCGAAGGGGGCGTGCTCGGGCAAGCCGTGGGAGCCATCGGCGGTGAAGGTGGTGATATTGGTCAGATCGAGGCTGCGGAAGAGCTCCTCGGCGGTGCGGGTGAGGCGGCGGAAGCGGTCGACGGTATAGACCCGGCGGACCAGCAGGCTGAGGATCGCGGCCTGGTAGCCGGAGCCGGTGCCGACCTCGAGCACCTTGTCGCGCGGGGTCAGTTGCAGCGCCTGGGTCATCAAGCCGACGATGGAGGGCTGCGAGATGGTCTGGCCGCAGGCGATGGGCAGGGGGGTGTCGTCATAGGCGCGGCCCGAGAACAGGCCCTGGACAAAGGCGCCACGGTCGATCTTTTCCATCGCCGAGAGCACGGCCTTGTCGGTCACCCCGCGGGAGCGCAGGGCGAAGAGGAACTGCATCTTGCGTTCCGCTTCGGAGCCGTCGGTCATCCCAGCTTCTCCCGGAGCGGCGCGAGGGCGTCATGGGCCGTCAGGTCGGCGCGCATGGGGGTGATGGAGATGTGGTTGTCGAGCGTGGCCTCCACATCGGTGCCGGGGCCGGTGCGCTCGTGCTGGGGGCCGCCCTTGATCCAGAGGAACCGGCGGCCGGAGGGGGCGATATGGGGCTCGACGGCGAAATTGGTATTCTTTCTGCGGCCTTGGGTGGTGACCTTCATCTCGCCAACATCCCCAGCCGGGCAGGGCGGGAAGTTGACGTTGTAGAAGGTGTGGTAGTCGCGGCCCTCCCATGTGCCGTGCTCCAACAAGGCCCGGACGGTGGCGGCGCCATGGGCGGCGGAGGCCTCGAACGGGTTTTCGAGCGACACATTGTCGGGGCCGTAGAACTGGGAGAGCGCGATGGAGCGGACGCCCTGAAGCGCGCCCTCCATCGCGCCGCCGATGGTGCCGGAGTAGAGCGTGTTCTCGCCCGCGTTGTTGCCGCGGTTCACGCCGGAGAGCACGAGGTCGGGGCGCGCACCGTCGAGCACATCGTAGAGGCCGGCGAGGACGCAATCGGCCGGGCTGCCCTCGGCGGCGAAGCGGCGCTCGCCGAGCTGGGCGATCATGGTGGGGTGGGTGTAGCTGATGCAATGGCCGACGCCCGATTGCTCGAAGGCGGGCGCCACGACCCAGACCTCGCCGGAGGGACCGGCCAGCTCGGTGGCGATCTCTTCGAGCACGGCGAGCCCCGGTGCGTTGATGCCGTCGTCATTGGTGATCAGAATGCGCATGCTGCCCCGCTTTTTGCTTGCTCCCTGAATAGGCGAGGCCCCGCCCACTCACAAGCGGGAGGCTGCCCGGCGGGCGCGCCGGGGTACATTTTGTTGCTGAAAACCGCGGGAAGGCGCCGCGCTCAGGCCAGCAGCTCGGGCAGTAGGCGGGTGGCCTCGTCTTGCGGAGAGGTCAGGGGGGCGCGGTCTTCGCCGGGGAAGAAGCGGGCGCGGGTGGCGGTGGGCATGGGCGCGGGCTCCAGCACCAGCACGCGTGGGCCGGTCTTGACGGTTTCGGCCTGCCAGCTGCGCACCAGCGCCATTTGCGCCGCCTTGGTGGTGCCGTAGTGGCCGAAGAACTTTTGCCCGCCGCGCGGATCGTCGAAGAAGACAGCGCGGCCCTCGCGGGCGAGGAGCAGCGGCTCGACCAGTCCGATCAGCCGCCGGGTGGCGGTGACGTTGGTGTCGAGGCTCTTTTGCCAGTCTTTCTCGTCGAGGTGCGCCGCCGGGCCGAGGGGGGCGGCGTGGATGGCGGCATGGACCCAGAGATCCAGCCCGCCCCAGCGCCCGGCCACGGAGGCCACGAGCTGCTGCATGGCCGGCTCGACGCCGATATCCATCGGCGCGAGGGTGGCCGCCCCGCCGCGGGCGCGGACCCGGTCATCGAGCTCTTCGAGCGCGCCGGTGGTGCGGGCCACGGCGATGATGTGATGGGTCGGCGCAAGGGCCTCGGCCAGGGCGGCGCCAAGGCCGCGTGAGGCGCCGGTGATGAGGGCTGTTTTCTCGGGCGTGGTCATGGGCCGGGTTTGGCGTGGGGCGGGGGCGGCGTCAAGAGGTGGGCCGCGTCAGGAGGTGAGGGATGTCAGCCGGGGAGGGCGAGGCGGAGTGGCTTGCCGTCGAGCTTGAGGGTCAGGCTGTTGCTGTCGATCCCGGTGACGGTGCCGCCAGCGGCGCTGCTGCCCTCTGTCACCGTCTCGGTCCGGCCCGAGCGGTGGCGCAGGATCGCGCGGCGTGCGTTGGGGCTGCCGGTGACGGCGATGAGGCTCAGCGCGCGCAGGTTCAGCGCGTTGGGCGTGGTGGCGAGGCGTGCGGCGTCTTTCTGGCCTGCCGTGGGTTGGGTCATTCTCTTCGCTCCGTGTGTGCAGCGCCCGGGGAGGCCGGGCGGAGCGGCGGCCTAACAGGGCAACGAGAGAAGGGCGAGAGGGGCAGGAGGTCGCAGCCGGACACGGCTGCGTGAAGCGGCAGAGACCCGCCGGTCGGGGTTGTCAGACGGGCTGGTCGGGTGGTTCCTCGGCGTGAGCTTGAGCGATTTCGAAGCCGCAGCTCTCCCCCTCTTCGGTGGCGAGGTGGGCGGCAAGGTTGGTGCCGGTGGTGGCGTAGAGTTCGAGCAACTGGTCGAAGCTGACCCCGCCCTGCTGGGCCGCCCGCATCGGCCCATCATGCGGAAAGAGCGCTGGCCGGTCGGAGGGGCCGGAGGTGGTGAGCAGGCAGGCGGTGGGCAGGCGCGGGTTGGAGCCGGGCAGCCCGTTGGCCAGCACCGCATCGCAGCCGTCGAAGGGCGGGAAGGGCGGCAGGGTGGACTGCGCATAGGCCTCGAAATGCTCCCGCGCCACCCGCGCCCAGGGGCCGAAGCAGAAGTAACCATCATAGCCACGGATCGGCACCGGCAGGATGCAGCGGATGAAATGGGCGTCCTTGAAGCGGCAGAGGTCGGAGGTGAGCCTGTCGGCGCCCGCTTGCATCAGGTGCTCGCCGGTGGCGTGGCGGGAGCCATGGGGCCAGACATCGGGGTGATCGAAGCCAAGGTCGGTGAGGCCGGGCGAGCTGCGCCCGCAGCCGGGGCAGCGCCACTCGGGATCGATGAACCGGGCCCATCGCGGGTCACGGTCGAGCGCGGGGTCGCCGGAGGCGGTGGTGAGCGCGTCGGAGAACCATTGGGGGGCGTTGAAAGGCATGGGGCGATCTGGCGTGAATGGGGGCGGGGGGTCAAGGGGCGGCCTGCGCTGTGCGTGCAGCGTGCGCCGGGCATGGCACGGCTCCCGCCCACCCACCCCGCCGCACCATGCCCGGCTTGGGCGCAGGCGGGGAAAACTCTGGACTCACCAAAGCAGGATGGCATGTGGTGGGTGTCAGCCCTGAGTGGGGGCGGCCTCGAGGGCGGTGATGATGGCCGAGAAGTCTGCGGCCTTCAGGCTGGCGCCGCCGACGAGGGCGCCGTCGACGTTGCTGACGGCGAAGATTTCGGCGGCGTTGGAAGGTTTCACCGAGCCGCCGTAGAGGATGCGGGTGGAGCGGCCTACGCCCGCGCCGAATCGACGCTCGAGCCGCATACGGATGAAGTCGTGGACCTCGCCGATCTGGTCGAGGGTGGGGGTGCGGCCGGTGCCGATGGCCCAGATCGGCTCGTAGGCGACGACGAGGCTGTGGCCGGTCACGCCATCGGGGATGGAGCCGGAGAGCTGGCCGCCGATGATGTCGAGCGTGTTGGAGGCATCGCGCTCGGCCTCGCTTTCGCCCACGCAGATGACGCAGGTGAGCCCGGCCTCCAGCGCGGCGTTGGCCTTGGCACGCACGTCTTCGTTGTGCTCGTCGTGATCCTGCCGGCGTTCGGAGTGGCCGAGGATCACGTGGGTCGCTCCGGCATCGGCCAGCATGGCGGCGGAGATGTCGCCGGTGTGGGCGCCTGAGGCGGCGGCGTGGCAATCCTGCCCGCCGGTGGCGAGCGCGCTGCCTTCGGCGGCGGCGGCCATGGGGGCAATGAGCGTAGCGGGCGGGCAGAGCAGGATATCGACGCCGGGCGCACCATGGGCCTCGGTGAGTGCGGTGACCTCGGCGAGGTTGGCCTTCAGGCCGTTCATCTTCCAGTTGCCTGCGGCGAGCTTCTTGCGCATCCCGATCCTCCCTTGGCGGTTTGGCGCGAGTAAGCCCGGAACGGGGCGGGCTTGCAAGGTGGGAGGTTTGGGCGAAATGGCGCGGGTTGGGGGCCGCAGAGGGGAAAGGATTGGAACCGGGCGGGGCGGATGGTGTTGACTGAGCATGGGGGCGCGGTGGTTGCGCCCCGAGGAGGCTGCCCTGATGAAACTTCCGATGACACGCCCGATCCGAAAGATTGCCGTTGTGAGCCTGATTGCGGCGATGGCTGTTGTGCAGGCGCCTGGTCAAGCGGCGGCACAGGGGTTTCTGAAGCAGTTCGAGCGCGATCTGAAAGAGGCGCGGCGGGATTTGCGGCGCAAGATGGGCGTGGATATCCGCGTGGAGCGGCAGCGCACCCAGCCAAGGCAGACCGGGCCGCGCGGGCCGGTGATCCGCCGGGAGAGCGGGTTGGTGGCCACCTCGCTGCGGCCCGAGATGCGGCCGGGCAGCGAGACGCGCGAGAGCGCGGCGACGGCGCTGCCGCAGAGCCGGGCGGGGCGGAACCTTGAGACGCTGCTGAGCGCTGCGGTGGCCACGGGCGATGTGGCGCCGGAGGTGGCGCAGGTGATCCGGGCCGGGAGCTTTCCGACGATGGAAGAGCTTGAGGCGCGAACGGCGGGGCTGGGCAATGGCTGGTTGCCGGGCGGCGTGACCCATGCGCTGGAGGCGGGCAAGGTGGTGTGCTCTGACAGTGGAAGCGGAGGCTGCGCCAAGGTGGCGGAGGATGCCACGCTGGCCGATGTGCGCGAGGAAATTGGCGTGATCGAGGCGCAGGCGGAGGCTGTTATGGCGGTCGCTGCGGTGCCGGGGCTGGCCGAGGCGATGGAAGAGGTCGCGGCGGAGCGGGCGGCGGCGGCGGAGCCGGAGCGGGCCTATCCGGTGGCGCGGGGCGAAGAATTGCCGCCGATCGACAGTCTGCTGGACGCGCAGGGCCAGTAGAGGCCGGGCGGCGCGACGCTTGAACCCGGCGCGAGGCTGGGGCATCACCTCCGCGATGCGGAGAGAGGGTGCGAGATGATCCCGAGAATTGATGCGAAGGCCCTGCTGGGCGGAGAGGCGGCGGCGCTGGAGGCGGTGCGGGCTGCGGCCTTTGATACCGGCTTCATGGTGCTGGAGAACACGCCCTTTGCGCCCGAGCGGATGGCGCGGCTGATCGAGACCTACCGCGCGTTCTTTCACCTTCCCGAGGCGGAGAAGGCGCGGGTGGACATGGCGGCGACCGGCTCCAACCGGGGCTGGGGCGGGATGCGCAGCGAGCAGGTGGACCCGGAGAGCAACCCGGACCTCAAGGAGGTGTTCGACTGCGGGTATGAGTGGCCGGGTGCGGCGGATGCGGGTGCGCCGGAGCGTTACTATGCGCCGAACTTATGGCCGGAGGCGCCCGAGGGCTTCCGGGCCGAGGTGGAGGGATATTACCGGGAGGCGCTGGGGTTTTGCCGGGAGCTGCTGGGGGCTGTGGCGGAAGCGATTGGGGAGGATCGGGGATATTTTGCCGAGAAGTTCGCGCATCCGATGGCGCTGCTCAGGGCCAACTTCTACCCCGCGCGGCCGGCCTGGGCAGGCGACAAGGACTTCGGCATCGCGCCGCACACAGATTACGGCTGCCTGACCCTGCTGGCGACCGACGGGGCGGCGGGGCTTGAGGTGCTGCGGCGGGACGGCACGTGGGAGCCGGTGGCGGCGGCGCCGGGGGCTTTTGTGATCAACTTCGGCGAGATGCTGGAGATGTGGTCAGGCGGGCGGGTGAAGGCCACGCTGCACCGGGTGAAGGGCGGCGCTGCGGAGCGGATTTCGATTCCGCTGTTCTTCAACCCCGAGTGGGATGCGGATGTGTCGCCCGAGGGCGCGGAGGCGCCGATCCGGGCGGGGGACCATCTGTCGAAGCGGTATGACGAAACCTACCTGCATATGAGCAAGGCGGGGCGCTGAGGGGCGGGTTTGTGGTGCGGCCCATTCCAGCAGAGCCGGGCAGGGCCGACCTGCGGGGTGGCGCATGCAACGGGTGTTCGGGGCACTTTATGGTGCTGTTTTCATCTTGCCTATGTGTGTAGTCGCAACCTCGCAGAAGCGCCGCCCCGGGGGGCGGGTCGGCGCTGCCCGGCGCCTTTCGGCGCGCATCGGGCGTTAGGGGGTGAGGGCTGACTGCGGGATGGGCTGAGCCCCTCCGGTCAGAAACGCAACTGGCTAAACGGGGGCGGCGGCGAGGCGTTTGGCGAGTATCCAGCTCAGCATCAAGGCCAGCAGCAGGAAGGCCGCAGCGGCGCTCCATGCGATGGGCGTGGAGTAGGCTTCGGCCAGGGCTCCGACCATCACCAGCCCGATCATGGCGCCGAGTTGCTGCAGGAGGGAGCGCAGGGAGAGCATGGTGGAGCGCTGATGGTTCTCCACGCAGCGATGCAGGAGACTGCTGGCGGGTGTTTCGCTGACGCCGAGGCTGATGGAATAGGCGATGAAGACGCCGATGAAACCGACGATGCCCACCTGCATGGCCAAGATGACTTGGAGCACCGCGAGGCAGGCGAAGGTCGCGGCGAGCGTGACGGCGTGGCGCCGCTGGAAGACGCGGCTGACATAGGGGGACAGGGTGGCGCCGAGGGCAATTGCAAAGAAGTAGGTTGCGGTGAGGGCACCGATGGCGGTGTTGGCAAAGCCTTCGTCCAGCATGGGCTTGGCATAGGTCGGCCAGATCACCTCGACCGGGTTGGTTGCCATCGCGAAGAGGGCCAAGGCCGCGAGGAGCAGTGACAGGGTGGCGTGCTTCAGGGCCAAAGCGCTGGCCTCGGCAATGACCGAAGGCACGGTGGCGAAGCCCTGCTTGAGGGCGCTCGGGCGGAGGGGGCGTGGCGGCTCCGAGATGGCGAAGTAGGTGAAGAGCAGAACGCCGATCATCACGGCAAAGCTGGCGGCGTAGGACACGTCATAGACGCTGATCCCGTGGCGCAGGCCCGCCGCGCCGAAGAGGTCGGGCAGGAGGCCGCCGAACACGGCGCCGGTTGCGAGGCCCATCGCATTGGCCCATTGCGCCTTGGCGAGCGCGGGTTGGACATCGACATTCGGTGCGGCTTCTCGAAACGTTTCGACAAACCATGCGTCGAGCGTGCCGGAGCGCAGCGCGCGGCCAAAGCCGATGAAGGCGAAGGAGAGCGCGAGGACGGTGAAGCTGCTGGACGACAGGAAGAGCGCCAGCGAGATCAGGCTGGCCACGACCGCGGAGAGGAACACCGGTTTGCGGCCGATTGCGTCGGCCAATCCGCCGAAGGGGAGTTCCATCGTCATGGTTGTGAGGGAGTAGACGCCGAAGAGCAGCGAGATCTGAAACAGGTCCATGCCGCGGTCGGTCAGGGCGAGGGCGACGACGGCCACGGTGAGGCCCATCGCGAAGCGGTCGAGGAACTGGTGTATCTGGAACACCCGGATGTGGCGCCGCGCTGCGTGGCTCAAGGCCTTGAAGGAAAACTCGATTTCGGTCGCCATGGCGGCAGCATCTGCCTTTGGGCGTGGCTGCGCAATGGGGCTTGGCAATGGGGGTCGACCGGCGCGGATCGCCGGGCTGGCGCCTTAGAGCATCTTCTCGAGAGCGATGGTCACGAAGAGGGCGACGATGGCGAAGATGAGGGCGTAGACGGCCATGTATTGCAGCTTGTCGAGCCGGTTGCCCTTGCGGCGGCTGGCGTGGAGGAGGCCCGCGAGGGCGCCGAGGATGATGGCGAGAAGAACGATCATGGCTGCGGTTCCGGCAAATGCTTCGGGGCGCCTTCTAGTGCAGAAGACGCCCCGTTGAAAGCGGGCTCGCCCCGGTGCGGCGCAATGGCCGCAGGGGCGGCGGTGCGGGTGCTTAGTTGAAGCGCGGGCGGCGGGACGGGGTGAGGGCGGAGATTTCACCCGCGCGGGCGCGCACCACGGAATCGGCGCCAAAGCCGTAGCGTGCCCAGCCCAATGCCTCGGTGCGCACGGCGGCAGCCGGGCCGGTGCGGCCCATCAGCTCGTAGGCCTCGGCCTTCAGCAGCAGCAGGGTGGAGAGCAGCGCGGCGTTCTCGGCGCGGCGCACGGCGGGCAGCACCTCGTCGATCAGCCCGATGGTGCCATCGGCCTGGCCCGAGCTGAGCGAGAAGGCGGCGAGCTGCATTGCCACATGCGCGGCCTGGATCTGGGTTTCGGGGTTGTTGCGGTAGAGGCGCGAGGCTTCGATGAAGCTGGCCAGCGCCAGCTCCGGTTCAGCGGAAAGCGCGAGGCGTCCGAGCGCGTAGAGCGAGAAGGCGGCGCGGTTGTCACGCCAGCCCTGCGCCTTGGAGATGTTCACGGCGCGCTTGGCGGCGTCGAGCCGGGCCGAAGGCCGGGCGCGCGGGCCGAGCGCGGCTTCGATCGAGTCGATCCAGGCGCGGGGGGTGTAGGAGGCGTGGCCGCCGCCGCCGCGATTGCCGCCCGGATTGATGCGCCCGAAGATGGCGGGCAGGCGGGCAGCGACCTGTTCACGGCTCATGCCGGAGTGCAGCGAGGGGTCGTAATAGGCGCGCAGCATCAGCATGTCGAAGCCGGTGAGCACGGTGTGGAAGTTGTCGTCGTTGAAGACCGAATCCGGCAGGCGGTAGAGGTCGTTCAGCGGGCCGAGAGCCTGGGCGATTTCTTCATGCAGGCAGTCGCGCACCTCTTGCGGGCTCACGTCGCCGGGCAGGAAGACGGCGATCTGCTGGCGCTCGCCGAGCGAGGCCCAATCGACCGTGCGGCTGCGGCGGGCCTTGCGGAACTCGGACCAGCTGGAGACGCGCGGCACCACGAAGCAGGCGGCCTGCGGGACCAGACGCTGCAGCTCGCGCTTGGGCACGATCTGTACGGTGATGGAGGGCTTGGCCTCGCCGCCGCGGGACAGGTGCACGTCGATCCGGGCCTCGGAGCGGAGCCGGGCCACGAGGCGGGAGAGGTCGCCGGTGAGCGAGGCGGGGGCCGCGCCCTTGACGGCGATGGTGACCGGCCCCTCGAAGCGGGAGAACTGGGGCAGCTTGCGGCCGCTTTCCATCTGGAAGCTCAACTCGAGAAAATCGGCAGCGAGCTGGGCGTTGGAGCGGTAGGTGGGCACCGCGCGGGGCGTGGAGAAGGTGCGCATGGCCGGCAGGTCACCGGTGTAGCTGGCGCGCCGCTGGGGCACATCGACATCTGGAATGGACGAGGTCGAACAGGCAGCGAGGACAAGGGCAAGACCCGCAGGCAGCAAGCGGTTCAGCATCAGGCAGCTCTCCGTTGGTATTTGATGAAGGGCGTCAGCTCACCGATCCGGTCGTAGAGCTTGCGCGCTTCGATATTGAAGTCCTGCGTCATCCAGTAGACGTAAGGCGCCCCCAGCGCCTCGGCGTGGCTGTAGACAGCCTCGATCAGAGCCCGCCCGGCGCCGGTGCCGCGCAGGGTCGGGTCCACGTAGAGATCGCCGAGGTAGCAGACATCCTCGACCCTCCAGAGGTGGCGGTGGATCACGCAGTTCACCAGCCCCACGGGCTGCCCCTCGACCTCGGCGATGAAGCCGAAGGTGCCGGTATCGGACGGATCGACAAGCCGGGCGAAGGTGGTGGCATACACCTCCTCGGGCCGGGTGGCCTTGTAGAACGTCAGATAGTCGGTCCAGAGCCTGCGCCAAGCGACTTCGTCGCCGGGCGCGAGGGCTCGGATGGAGGCAGTAGAGGGCATGGCGGTCCCATATGTCAGGCGAGGGGTAGATTACCCGGAGTCTGCGCGAGGGCGAGCGAAAATGTCAGAAAAAGGGCAAGTATGTGGCGTGGTGTTCCAATGGCCCCAATGGGTTAGGACACAAACCTCAAGTAGTGGGCGCATTGTTGCCTGCCCCAAGATATTGCCGCACCGCGCCAGTTTCTGGTTGGGAAACAGTGGTGATCAGGCGCGGTTTTTATCCAGTTTCGAGGCAAAAGGCGCCACTGTGAGGCCCTGAACGATGATCGAGAACAGCACGATCACGTAGGTTGTGGTCAGAATCAGGGGCTTCCACTCCGAATCGGGCAGGCTGAGCGCGAGGGCGACGGAAATGCCGCCCTTGAGGCCGCCCCAGGTCATCACCGGGATGACGTTTTCGGGCATGGTGCGGAAGGGTTTGAGGATCAGCACCGGCACCGCCACGGCGGCGAGGCGGGCCAGCATGGCAAGGCCGATGGCGGCGGCGGCGGAGGTGAGGAAGCTGGCGTCGAAGCTGACTGCGAAGATTTCGACCCCGATCAGCAGGAAGAGCACGGCGTTGAGGATTTCGTCGATCAGTTTCCAGAAGGCATCGACGTATTCGCGGGTCTCCTCGGACATGGCGTCACGGTAGCTGACCTCGCCGATCAGCAGGCCGGCGCAGACCGCCATAATGGGGGCGGAGACGTGGAGCCAGATGGCCAGCTCGTAGCCGCCGAACGCGAGGGCGAGGGTAATGAGCACCTCCAGCGAATAGTCGTTGATCCGGCGCATGACGCGCCATGTGATCCAGCCGAGGATCATGCCGAGCGCCGCGCCGCCGAGCGCCTCCTGGGCGAAGAGGATGGCAGCGTTGGTCAGGGCGGTTGAGGTCTCTTCGGCGTGTTCGGCGCCGTGGGCCGCCGCCTCGCCGTGACCGCCTGCGCCGGGGAAGGCGAGGCCGACGAGCACGAGGTAGACGACGTAGCCCACGCCATCGTTGAAGAGGCTCTCACCGGCGATCTTGGTCTCGAGCCGCTTGTCGAGCTTGGCCTCGCGCAGCACGCCCAGCACCGCCACGGGATCGGTGGGGGAGATCAGCGCGCCGAAGACCAGCGCGATGAGCAGGGGCATGCCGGTGATCCACGAAAAGCCCACGCCCGCGATGGCGGTGGAGAGGCCGACGCCGATAGTGGCCATGAGCAGGACGGCGGGCCACTCGGCGCGCAGATCGGCGATTTTGACGTGCAGAGCGCCTGCAAAGAGCAGGAGGCCGAGCATGCCCTCCAGCAGCGCATCGGAGAACTCGATGCCCTTCACCACGGCGGTGATGCTCTCTTCGACATTGGAGGCGGGGAAGACCGCATCGAAGGCCAGCACGCCGAGCGAGGCGAGCAGGGCCACGATGAGGATGCCGATGGCGGAGGGGAGCCGGAGGAAGAAGTAGTTGATGGTGCCGAAGGCGGCGGCGAGGACGATGAGGAGCGAGGCGATTTGCAGGAGGGTCATGGGGGCGTGGAGGTCTCTTGCTTGCGGCCCCGCGGGGCCTGTGATCTGGGTGCCGGAGCGGCGTTGGGTCCGGTTATAGGCGAGGGGCCGATGGAGCGGAAAGACAGAATTGATGCCTTCGGGGCGGCCTCGCTGGTGGGGTTCTCGCTGCTCTTGGGCTTCGGGCAGGTCATCATCAAGGTGGGCAACGAGGGGTTCGGGCCGGTGTTCTTTGCCGGGCTGCGCTCGGTGTTGTCGCTTGCTGTGCTGCTGCTGTGGATGCGGGCGCGGGGGATCAGGCTGGAGCTGGGGCGCGGCAACTGGGGGCCGGCTCTGGTGATGGGGCTGTTCTTTACCGGAGAGTTCGTGGCGTTGTTCATCGCGCTCGATCTCACCACCGTCGCCCGCTCGGCGCTGATGTTCTACACCATGCCGGTCTGGCTGGCGCTGATGGCGCATTTTCTGCTGCCGGGTGAAAAGCTGACCGCGATCAAGCTGGCCGGGCTGGCGCTGGCCTTTGCCGGGGTGGCGCTGGCGCTGCTTGTGGGGGAGACGGGGGAGGGCGCGTTGATCGGCGATCTATGCGCGCTGGCCGGCGCGTGGTGCTGGGCCGGGCTGGCGCTAATGGCGCGGGCGACGCGGCTGCGGGAGATGCGGGCCGAGAGCCAGCTGGCGTGGCAGCTGGCGGTGAGTGCGGTGCTGCTCTGCGCAATGGCGCCGCTCTTCGGGCCGCTGCTGCGGGGGCCGGAGCTTATTCACTGGGGCGTTCTGGGGGTGCAGGCGCTGGTGATTTCGGGCGCGGGATTTCTGTTCTGGATGTGGATCCTGAAGATCTACCCGGCGAGCTCGGTGGCGAGCTTCGGGTTTTTGACACCGGTCTTCGCCAGCCTGCTTGGCTGGCTGATGCTGAACGAGGCGCTGCGGCCCTCGGTGCTGATGGCGCTGGTGCTGGTGGCGGCAGGATTGTGGCTGGTGAACCGGCCCGTGGGGCGTGTGCGCACGCAGTGACAGGGCCGGATCAGGTGCCGCAGAAGGTGGCTTGCACGACCTCATGCGGCTCGGGAGGCAGCCGCAGGTCTTCGCTGCTTTCGGGCGGGTCGTAGGGCCGGGCCAGCACTTCGATCAGACGGGTGGCGGGGGCGAGGTTGCCTGCGACGGCGGCTTGAATCGCCTCTTCGATGCGATGATTGCGGGGAATGATGGCGGGGTTGGCCTGCGCCATCACCTGAAGGTCCGGCGTGCGGGCCTGCCAGCGGCCATGCCATGCGGCGAAAGCGAGGCTGTCGGGCAGCGGGTTGTGGCCCTCGGTAAGGGCGCGGAAGGTGTTGGTGAAATCGGCCTCTTCCTCGGCCATGATCCCGAGGAGGTCGGTGATCAGCGGCAGGTCGTCCGCCGTGGGATCGGACAAGCCGAGCTTGGCGCCGAAGCGGGCGATGTAGGCCTGCTGGTAGGCATCGCGGAAGGCGTTGACCCGTTCGGTGGCCTCGGGGATCGCCTCTTCGCCGCCCATGATCGGCAGGAGTGCGGAGGCCAGCTGGGCGAGGTTCCAGCCGCCGATCTGGGCCTGCTGGTCGTAGGCGTAGCGGCCCATGCGGTCGATCGAGGAATAGACGGTTTGCGGGTGGTAGCCATCCATGAAGGCGCAGGGGCCGTAATCGATGGTCTGGCCCGATATCGCCATGTTGTCGGTGTTCATGACGCCGTGGATGAAGCCGAGAGACATCCAGTCGGCGATGAGCTTGGCCTGCGCCGCGACCACGGCGGAGAGCAGGCCCATCGGGCCCTCGGCCTCGGGGTAGTGGCGTTTGAGCGCGTAGGCGGTGAGCGCCTCCAACGCCTCGGTGTCATTTCGGGCGGCGAAATACTGGAAGGTGCCGACGCGGATATGGCTGGCGGCCACGCGGGTGAGGATGGCGCCGGGGTAGGCGCGCTCGCGCTGCACCCGCTCGCCGGTGGCCACGGCGGCCAGCGCGCGGGTGGTGGGCACGCCCATCGCATGCATGGCCTCTGAGACGATGAACTCGCGCAGGACCGGCCCGAGCCATGCCCGGCCATCGCCGTTGCGCGAATATGGGGTGCGGCCGGAGCCCTTGAGTTGGATGTCGAAAGTGCCTTGGGGCGTTTCGACCTCGCCCAGAAGCAGCGCCCGGCCATCGCCGAGCTGGGGGGACCAGCCGCCGAACTGGTGGCCGGCGTAGACCTGCGCGATGGGGCTGTGCTGGGCGGGGGGCGCATTGCCGGAGAGCAGGGCGAGGCCCTCGGGGGATTTCAGCGCCTCGGGATCCAGCCCGAGGCTGCGGGCGAGCGCCTCGTTCAGCAGGAGCAGCTCGGGCGCGGCGACAGGCTCGGCCTCCTGCGCATGAAAGAAGCGGGGGCCGAGGGCGGTGTAGCTTTGGGTCAGGTGCAGGTGGAGGGTCATGCCTTGAGGGGTTTGCTGAGGTCCTTTGACATCAGTACGTAGCGCTCGCGCAGTTCGAAGCCAGAGCGGCGGTAGAGGCGTTGGGCCTTCTCGTCATCGCGGTCAACCTCCATGTGCATGAAGCGGACCCCGGCGGCGGCCAGCGCGGGCAGCAGCTTGTGGAGGGCCTCGGCGCCGATGCCGCGACCACGGACGGAGGGGCGGATCCAGAATTCATCGATGAAGCCGTCGATGCCGCCCATTTCGATGGCCCAGCCGAAGCAGACGCAGATGTAACCCACCGGGGCGCGGCGGGGGCCGATCAGATAGATCGCGCCGAGCGGGTTGCCCTCGAGCAGGGGCAGGACGGCGCTGGCGCGGTGCTCGTCGGAGAGGTCGAGGCCGAACTCCTCGTGGAAGCGGGCGACCATGGAGAGCACGCGGTCGGCGTCATCGGGGCCGGCGAGGTGAATCTGGGCGCTCATGGCAGGGCTGCCAGACGCTCGGTGAGGAGCTTGAAGAAGCCGGGCGCATCGACGGCGCCCATGAAGGTGGCATTGGGCGTGCGGTCGGTGACGCCCCACCAGTCGGCCACGGTCATGCCGCGGGTGAGGGGTGAGGCGACCTCGATCTCGACGTTGATGTGGCGGCCGGTGAAGAGGGTGGGATCGAGCAGGTAGGCGATGGTGGAAGGGTCGTGCAGCGGCGCGCCCTCGGAGCCATACTTCGCGGTGTCGAAGCGCTCGAAGAAGCCGATCCAGCCTGCGACCACCTCGCCGGTGCGGTTGCCGAGGGCGTGGATCGCCTCGACCCGGGGGCGGGTGACGAGCATCTTGTGGGTCACGTCGAGCGACATGACGGTGAGCGGGACGCCGGATTTGAACACGATGTCAGCGGCTTCGGGGTCGACGTAGATGTTGAACTCGGCGGCGGGCGTGTAGTTGCCGACCTCGAAATAGGCGCCGCCCATGAGCACGATCTCGGCGATCTTGGGGGCGATGTCGGGCGCACGCTGCAGCGCGGTGGCGATGTTGGTGAGGGGGGCCAGCGGGCAGAGGGTAACGGTGCCGGGCGGCTCGGCGCGGAGCGTTTCGATGATGAAATCGACGGCGTGCTGCTCTTGCAGGGGGAGCGTGGGGTCGGGGAGGTCGTAGCCATCCAGCCCGGTCTGGCCGTGGACGTGCTCGGCGGTGGTGAGGCTGTGGGCCAGCGGCTTCTCGCAGCCGGCGAAGACGGGGATATCGGTGCGGCCGGCCACCTCGACGGTTTTGCGTGCGTTGAGCGAGGTGAGCGCGAGCGGGATGTTGCCGGCGACGGCGGTGATGCCCACCACTTCGAGCTCGGGCGAGGCGAGGGCAAGCAGAATCGCGACGGCGTCATCCTGGCCGGGGTCGGTGTCAATTATGATCTTGCGGGGGGACATGGCGGCTCCTTTGGCGCGGAGAGTGGGGCTGGGGGTGCGGGATGTCCAGTCGGTCGGATGGGGTGCAGGGGTGGAGTGGTCCGTCAGTCGGCGAGGGTGGTGGCGATCTCGGAGCTTTGTTCGAGGGTGCGGTGGACCGGGCATTTGTCGGCGATCGCGAGCAGGCGCCGGCGCTGGTCTGGGGTGAGATCACCGGTCAGGTGGATGGTGCGGTGGAAGTGATCGACCTTGGCGGGGGCCTCGGTTTCGGCATCTGTCGCGTGCTGCTTGTCGTGGGTCACGTCGACGCTGACGTGGGTGAGGGGCCAGCCTTTGCGGCGGGCGTACATCCGGATGGTCATGGAGGTGCAGGCGCCGAGACCGGCGGCGAGGAAGCCGTAAGGGGTCATCCCGCGGTTGTTGCCGCCGAAGCTGACCGGCTCGTCGGCCAGCGTGTGGTGGTGGGGGCCGGATTGCACGTCTTGTAGAAACCCCTCTGGGTCGGCCTCGGAGACGCGGGTGACGCCCTCTGGCGCGCCTTCTGGCGCAGGCGGCTCGGGGAGGTCGAGGTAGCGGTCGGCCCAGGTGGCGATGACCTCGGCGGCGTATTCGGCGTCGTCCGCCGAGGTCACGAGATGGTCGGCGTCATCGAGGGTGACGAAGCTCTTGGGGTGCTTGGCGGCGGTGAAGATCTGGGTGGCGTTCTCGATGCCCACCACGGCGTCGCGGGGTGCGTGGAGGATCAGGAGGGCGCGGTGCAGCCCGGCAATGTCGGGCGCGAGGTTTTCGGCGCGGACATCGTCGAGGAACGCGCGCCGGATGGTGAAGGGGCGGCCGCCGAGGTCGACCTCGGCCGCGCCTTCGGCCTCGATGGTCTCGATTGCGGGGCCGAAGTTGTGGGTCACATGGGCCGGGTCGAAGGGGGCGCCGATGGTGGCGATGGCGCGGGCACTCTCGATCCGGCGGGCGGCCTTGAGCATGGCGGCGCCGCCGAGGCTGTGGCCGATGAGGAGGGTGGGGGCCATGCCCTGCGCCGCGAGCCATGCGGCGGCGGCCTGGAGATCGGCCACGTTTGAGGTGAAATCGGTATTGGCGAACTCGCCCTCGGAATGGCCCAGCCCGGTGAAGTCGAACCGCAGCACGGCGAAGCCCTCGGCGGCCAGCCGGGCGGCGATGCGGCGGGCGGCGGGGATATCCTTGGAGCAGGTGAAGCAATGGGCGAAGAGCGCGGTCGCCAGATGCTCCCCCTCGGGCCGGTCGAGACGGGCGGCGAGAGCGTGGCCAGAGGCGGAGGGGAAGGTGATGCGTTCGGTGGGCATGGGCGGCTCCGCGGGGTAAGGGTTGGCCCTGTTGTGAAGGGATTCGACGCAGGATGGAACTGATCCGGGGTGTGATGGTGGTTGTGGCCTTGCTGGGGCTGGGTGCGCTCGGGGCCAGCCTTGCCGGGCGCTGGTGGGCTTGGGGCGACAGCCTTGCGGTGGCCCGCAGCACCGTGGGTTTGGCCGGGTTGGTCTGGCTGGTTCTATGCGGATTGGCGGGCGCGATGACATGGGGCTGGGTCGGCGCGCTCTGGCTGGTGGTATTGGCGGCGCTTGCGCCGGTGGGCTGGGCCAAGTGGAGGCCGGAGCCGGGCGGCGCGGCGGCGCTGGTGCTCTATCAGAAGAACATGAACTTCCGGATGCCCTCGGTGGAGCCGCTGCTGGCGGATATCCTAGAGGTCGCGCCTGATCTGGTGGCGCTGCAGGAGGTGGATGCGGAAAACCGCGCGATCCTCGCTGCGCTGGCGGAGCGCTATCCGGGGCAACACAGCTGCGACTTTACCGGGGTGGGTGGCCCGGCGGTGCTGGCGAAATGGCCCGCGTTGGAGACGGCTTGCGGCTATGGGTGGGCCGCGATGCAGGTGGATCATCCGGACGGGGCCTTCTGGCTGGTGTCGGTGCATCTGCATTGGCCCGCGCCCCATGCGCAGCACGCCCATCTGGCGCAGGCGCTGCCCGAGTTGGCGGCTCTGGAGGGGCCCGTCTTCATGGGGGGAGACTTCAACATGGTGCCGTGGTCGGGCGCGATGGCGCGGGTGGGCGAGGCCGTGGGCGGTGTGATGGTCGGCAAGGCGCGGCTGAGCATCGAGCAGATCGGCGGCAAACTGTGGTTGCCGATCGACCATGTGCTGGCGCCCAAAGGCTGGCGCGGGCGCAATGTAACACGCTCGCAGCTCGGGTCGGACCATTTTGGCGTGGTGGCGGAACTGGTGGCGCCTTGAGCGGCGCTGGTGCGCGGTAAGGCGAGACACGTCCCGCCCTACGGTGCAGTGCGAGCAGATCAGCCGTCGA
Source organism: Vannielia litorea (assembly GCF_019801175.1). NCBI lineage: Bacteria > Pseudomonadati > Pseudomonadota > Alphaproteobacteria > Rhodobacterales > Paracoccaceae > Vannielia > Vannielia litorea. The sequence goes on along the minus strand of NZ_JAHVJR010000001.1, from coordinate 1,582,306 downwards.
TGGCGGTGCCCATGATGGCGAGGCTCTGCTGATAGACGGTGGCGGCGTTCCACTCTTTCAACACACGGAAATTGTGGGTGCCTTCGCCGTAGGGCTGCCCGGCGCGCCAGCCTTTGGCGCGGAGGTAGTTGGCGGTGGAGGCCAGCGCATCGGACTGGTTGTTCAGGTCCAGCCGGCCATCGCCATTGCCGTCGACGCCATACTTCAGCGCGTTGCCCGGCAGGAACTGGGTGTGGCCCAGCTCGCCGTGCTTGGCGCCGATGGCACCGGGCGACATGATCCCGCGGTCGATCATCCGCAGGGCGGCGATGGCGTGGGGCAGGAAGAAGGCCGGGCGGCGGCAGTCGTAGGCGAGGGTGATGGTGGCGTTCAGAACGTTGCTGTCGCCCATGTAGTTGCCGAAGGCGGTTTCCATCCCGTGGATCGCGATGATGATCCCGGCGGGCACGCCGAAACGCTGCTCCAGCCCGTTGTAGTAGTTGGCATTGCGCGCGCGGCGCTTCTTGCCTTGGGCGATGATGGTGTTGGAGCCGCGCACCTGCATGAACTTTTGCAGGCTGTATTTGAAGCTCTTCTGGTTGCGGTCGGCGGCGATGGTGCGCTTGGCGTAGCTGGTCCCGGCGAGGGCTTGAAGGCCGCGCTGGCCGATGCCGTTCTGCTGCGCCACCTTGGCGAAATCTTTCTTCCAGGCCTCGAAACCGCCAGCGTTGTTGCCGCAGCCGATGGCCATGGCGGAGGCCGGGGCGAGGGCGATGAGGGCGGCGGTGAGGAGGGGTTTGAAGAGGGGTTTCAACATGGGGACAATGCCTCGGAAAAATGAACTTTCCGGCAGGTTAAGGGGGCGGCGGGGAATGGCCAAGTCACAAACCGGCTATGGCGGATTTTTGCCGGGCGCGATGACGTTTGCGTCAAGCTGTCAGGGTAGCAGGCGGGGGTCGAACGGGTAGGAGGAGAGGCGCTCGTGCCCGGACTCAGTGACGAGCACCTGCTCTTCGAGCTTGATGCAGAAGTCGCCGGGCGTTTCACCCACCAGCGCCTCGACGCAGAGCACCATGCCGGGCAGGAGGGGGTAGTCGAAGCCGCCGTGATCATCTTCGGGGTAGGCGACGTGGGGCCACTCGTCGCATAGGCCGACGCCGTGGGCGAGGCATGAGTAGCGGCCTGCGGTGTATCGCGGCGCGAGGCGGTGGCTCTGGGCTGTCCACTCGGGGATTGTGAGGCCGGGGCGGATGAGGGCCATGTTGGCCTCGATGTGCTCGACGGCGTGGGCCATTGCGGCGCGCATGGGCGCGGGGGCCGGACCATCGCCCAGCCACCATGTGCGGGAGATGTCGGTGCAGATGCCGTAGGGGCCGATTAGGTCGGTATCGAAGGCGAGGATCTCGTTTTGCTGCACCTCTCGGGGGCCGCATTCCTGAAACCACGGGTTGGTGCGGGGGCCGGAGGTGAGCAGGCGGGTTTCGATCCACTCGCCGCCACGGCGGATGTTCTCGGCGTGGAGGACGGCCCAGATATCATTTTCGGTCACGCCGCCGTTGGGCACGTTGGTTCGGGCGAAATCTTCCATCACCTGCATGGAGGCCTCGCAGGCGTGGATGGCGCAGCGCATGGCGGCGATCTCATCGGGGCATTTCACCGCGCGGGCGTGTTCGGTGACCTCTTCGCCGGGGAGCAGCTCGAAGCCTTGCTGGCGCAGGGCGTCAACGCCGTGGAGCATGGGTTTGTCGACCGCGAGGCGACGGTTGCCGGGGCTGTGGGCGGAGAGGATCTCGGCCACTTCGGCGGAGAAACGGCGGGCGGCATCGGCGGTGGTGTCGCCGGTGGCGAAGTAGAACATGGAGGCCCCGCCGCGCCGCTCGGAGACCAGCGGGTTGAACTCGGAGAGAAAGGGCGAGCGGTCATAATCCCAGAGCACCATATGGCCGTCTGGGCAGACGAGGCAGGCGCGGAACGGGTTGTGGGCGTTCCAGAGCTGCATGTTGGTGCTGTCGGTGGCGTATCGGATGTTGAGCGGGTCGAACATCAGCAGGCCGGCGTAGTCGCGGCTTTGCAGCGCGTCGGTGAGGCGGGAGAGGCGGTAGGCGCGGAGGGTGGCGAGGTTGGGGGCGGCGAGGCCTGCGGCCTCCCACTCGCGCGGGGCGAGGGGTGTTGGGCCAATCTCGACCCGGTCAGCATCGTTCGGGGTGCCATCGGGCAGGCGGGGGCCGCGGGTGGGGTCGATCTTGCGGGTGGCGGCGTAGGGCGTGTCCATGCCGCAAGGGTGGCGGCGGGACGCGGGGTGAGTCTGAGCGGTTTGCGACGCGCGGGGCGTCGGTTTTGTGGGCTTGTGGGGCGCGCGGGATTTGCCCACGGTGCGGGGATGGAAGCGATTTTACAGACGCGATTGGGAGAGCTGCCGCCGGGCTATGGGCGGCTGCCGGGGACGGGGCCGCTGGATATGGCACGGTGGCTGATGGTGGATGACGCCTATGCCGCCCAGATGGCAGAGCGGGAGCGGCTGCTGCGCGATCATCGCGGCGAGGTGGTGGCGCTGGAGGCGGGCCGCGAGGGGGTGGCTGCGGAGGCGCTGCGCATGGTTCTGGCGCATCTTGGCGAGCGGGACGAGTGGGACCTGGAGGTGGGCCGGGTGGCCTGCCCGGATGGGCGAAGTGTGACGGTCGACGAGGCCGACCCGCTGGGCACGCTGGGGCGGCTCATTGCGGAGGATATCTGCCTGCTGGAAGCGCGCGATGGGGCGCAGGTGCTGGTGGGGGCGGTGCTGTGCTTTCCGTCCCGCTGGGTGCTGGCGGAGAAGATCGGCCGGCCGATGCTGCGCATTCATGCGCCGGTGCCGGGCTATGGCGAGGCTCTGAACGCGCGGGTGGAACGGATGATGGGGGCGCTCAGGCCGGGGGTGGGGCTGTGGCGGGCGAATGGGCATTTTCACTCCGACCCGAAGCTGTTCTACCCACGGCCCGAAGTCGCGGAGAAGGAATGGGAGGCGGAGGCGCGCTACTTCAGGAGTGAGCGGCAGGCGCTGATGCGGATGCCGGAGACGGGGGCGACGCTGTTCTCGATCCACACGACGGTGGTGGAGGCGGCGGCCCTGACCGAGGCGCAGCGGGCGCGGGTGGGCGGTTAGAAGATGCCACCGAGCAGGGCGGACCAGCCGGAGCGCGGCTCGCCGTAACTTTCGTAATAGTCGCGCTCGACGAGGTTGGTCGGCTCATAGGCGGAGCCGCTGACGAGTGAGACCTCGCCGCCCATGACAAGCGATATCAGATCCATGTAGCCGAGCTGCGGTGAAGCGCCGGTGAGCACGGCGCCGAAGACCACGAGGCAGGCGAGCCCGCCATAGACGTAGTAGGGCATCGGGCGCAGCAGGTGCAGCACGAGCATCAGCGCGGCGGCGATGGGGTGGACCATGGCGACGGCGGCGATGGCGAGCCACGGCAGGGCCTTTTGCAGGCCGGGCGAGGTGGCGGCGGTCTGCCAGCCGGGAATGCCCGCGCCGAAGAGGAAGCCGACCCATTGCATCTGCTTCACATGGGCCTCTGACTTGCGCTTCTCCCGATCCATCCGGTCTTTCGAGGCGGCGCGCAGGGCGTCGATGCCGCCGAGGGCATCGCTGGCGGTGCCGGCGAGGCCGCCCATGGCGTTGGGGCGCATGACCCCAGCGGTGGCGGCCTGACCGATGCGCTCGCGGGCGGCGGAATCGGGCGTGGAGAAGAAATCATCCACCGCGTTGCCGGTTTTGCCCGCGGGCGGCAGGGGGCCAGCGGGGGCGGTTTCTGGCGCGGCCTCGGCCATGCCTTCGGGGTTGTAGGCGCCATCGGGCTGAAGCTGGAACACGCCCTCGCGCTCGCGCAGGGTCAGTTCGATATGGCCCTGCGGATACTCTTCCGAAGGCGGCTTCATGGCGACGGCGATCACCTCGCCGGGGGAGGCGCCGAATTGGGCACCATCGCCGAGGATGCGCCCGTTCTCGCGGCAGTGGTCGATGAAGGCGTAGGCGCGGTCGAGCAGGTAGGGCAGGCGGGCCGGGGCCTCGCGGAAGAGCAGCGGGCGGCCCAGTACCTGATCTGCCCGCTCTAGCCGGAAGCCGATGCATTGGGTGCCCTCTGCCACCCGGCCCGAGGAGAACGGGCGGGCGTGGCAGAAGAGCGGCAGCGGGAAGAGCACATCGGCCATCGCCAGAAAGCGCTCGGGCGAGAAGAGCTGATCGGACTGGCCCCAGTGGATCGCCAGCGGCTCGGCCTCCATCGCGATGTGGCTGGTGGCGATCTGGGTGAGGGCCAACAGGGTCTCGAAGGTATCCTGGCTGCCGGCGTCGAAGCCCTTGGCCTCGGCCACCACGGCGACGAAGGCATGGTGCGCGGCGACTTCGGCGGGGCCGTCGAGCCCGGTGAGGCGGGTGTAATCGGAGGCCATGGCCTTGGCGAGACGGGTCTCGGTGAGCCGTTTGCCCGCCATCGCGATGGTGAGCGACAGGCCCTGCGACTCCAGTTTGGCGCCTTGGCCAGGCTTCATGGTGGTGGTTTGCAGGGCGATCCCGGCGGGCGCCATGATGGCGTTCACGCGCTCCGCGATGGCGGCGAAATCCGGGTTGGGGACGGCGGCATAGAGAAGCGCGGCGTCGACCTTGGCGGGAAGGGGCATGTTATTGCCTCTGTTCTGTTTGCACTGCTTGGCCCGCGTGATGGCAGGGCAATCGGGCCTTTCTAGGGCAGGCAGGGGGCGCGAATGGGTGAGGTGGTTGAACTTGGGGGCGGCGTCAGCCCCCGGCAGCCTCGTGAAAGGCGATCAGCCCGTCGACCCATGCGGTGAAGCGGGCCGGGCCGGAGGCTTTGTCTTTCAGGTGCACGGCGCAGCCCTTGTGGGCGGTGAGCGCGGCCTCGGCGATGGCGAGGCGCTCGGCCATCGGGCTGCCTGCTCCCATCACCACGGCATCGAGCGGTTGGGCGGCGATCACGGCCTGCGCCTCGGCCAGCGTGGTGGCCGGGTGGCAGTGGGCGCGGGGCGCGAGGGCGGCGCAGGTTTGGGCGATCACTTCGGGGCGGGAGCCGACGAGGAGGAGGTGGAGCATGGGGTGGCCTCGCGCTGGGGTGGCGCGAGGGTGGCATGGTCCGCGGCGCGGGGGAAGCGCTCAGATGCCCTGTTCGATGCTGTCTTGCAGCGCGTCCTGCGGTTCGGGCTGCTCGGCGCCGGAGGTGTCGGGGATCGCCAGCGACAGGATGATGGCGGAGAGGCCGGAGAGGGTAATCGGCGTGGCGACCACTTGCTTGAAGAAGGCGGGCAGGTGCTGGGTGGCCTCGGGCACGAGGGTCACGCCAAGGCCGAGGCCGAAGCTGACGGCCATGATGTAGACCTTGCGGCGGTCGATCTCCTGCGTGGCAAGAATGCGGATACCGGCCACGGCGATTGTGCCGAAAAGCACCAGCGTGGCCCCGCCGAGCACCGGCTTGGGGACCAGCAGGAAGACCTGCCCGATCACCGGCAGGAAGCCCAGCACGACGAGGATGCCTGCGATGTAGAGGCCGACGTGGCGGGATGCGACGCCGGTCATCTGGATGACGCCGTTGTTCTGCGAAAACGTGGTGTTGGGGAAGGTGTTGAAAAGCGCGGCGAGGCCGGAGTTGATGCCGTCGGCAAGGATGCCGCCCTTGATCCGCTTCAGGTAGACCGGCCCCTTGACCGGCTGGCCGGAGATCACGGAGTTGGCGGTGAGGTCGCCGGAGGTTTCGATGGCCGTGACGAGGAAGACGAAGGCGATGGGCAGGAAGAGCAGCAAGTCGAAATCCAGCCCGTATTTGAGCGGCTGCGGGATGGCCACCCAGTCGCCCTGACCGAGGCGGGAGAAGTCCACCATGCCGAAGATTGCTGCCACCACGGTGCCGAGCAGGATGCCGATCATGATGGCCGAGATGCGCAGGGTGGGGTTGCCGAGGAAGGTGCAGGTGAGGATGACCGCCATGACCAGCGCCCCGAGCGCGAGGTTGAGTGGCGCTCCGAGGCTCTCGCCCGCCGTGGCACCGCCCGCAAAATCGGTGAAGCCCACCTTCACGAGGCTGAGGCCGATGACAGTGATGACGATGCCGGTCACGGTGGGGGTGATGATGCGGCCCAGCTTGGTGATGAACTGCGACAGGATGATCTCGACGAGGCAGCCGACGAGGCAGAGGCCGAAGATCATCGCCAGCATGTCTTCGGGTGCGCCGCCATCGTTTTTGACCGCGAAGCCTGCTGCGAGGATCGGACCTAGGAAGGCGAAGGAGGTGCCTTGCACCGAGAGCAGGCCGGAGCCGACCGGGCCGAGGCGGTAGCACTGGATGAAGGTCGCCACGCCGGAGACGAAGAGCGACATGGCGATGAGGTAGGGGATCAACGGGCCGAGGCCGAGCACGCCGCCGATGACAAGGCTGGGCGTGACGATACCGACGATGGAGGCGAGGATGTGCTGGAGCGCGGCAAGGGCGGCGGGGCCGGGGGCGGGCGTGTCTTCAAGCCCGTAGATCAGCGTGCTCTGGTCTGACATCGGTGTCCCCCTCGGTGTCATGTCCTTCAATGCGAAGTCGTGGAGGGGCAGCCTCGCGCAGGCCGCTCCCCCGGTGGAATGCTGCGCCCGGGGCGGGCGCTTCGCCAATGGAGCGGGGTCGGGCGGCGGGGCGGAGGGCACGGCGTTGTGCGTTTTCCGGCCGGATGCGCCGGGTTTGCCGGGTTTTTTGGCGGTTTGGGGATGGGAGCAGGGCATGGGTGCCCGCCCGGGCGGTCAGAGCGGGAAATGAACCAGCGCGAGGCCGCTCTCGTGGAGGCGCACCAACCAACCGCCCTGCCAGAGGCGGAAAAGCTCGGCGTAGAGGCGGCTTTCGTCCTCGGTGAGCAGGGCGGCGGTGATCCAGTCGCGGGGCGCGTAGGTGTTGCCGCCGGCCATGTAGAGCGGCTCGTCGAGAAAGTCGCGCGCGGCCTCGGTGGGAAGGGTCTCGGGTGGAATGGGGGCGAGGACGGAGCCTTCGAGCAGCACCGTGATGTCATCGGACCTGCGCAGGATCTCCTGCCCCTCGGGAGTGGTGCTGTCGGCGACGGCGCTGATGGAGAACTCCCAGGGCTCGTTTGTTCCGACCTGCTCGAAGAGGGCGGCGAGGCCGGGAATGGCGGCGCGGGCCTCGGCCTCTGGCATCGGCGCGGGGCGGCTGGAGAGGAAGGCCTCTGTCCGCCGGTGCAGCTCGGCGCCGAGTGGCAGGAGGGCAAGGCAGGCGCGGCGGGTTTCGGGCAGGGTGCGGGAGAACTCGCATATCAGCCGGTAGTCGCGGTTGATCTCGTCGGGAAGCGGGTCGTCGCGGGTGCTGCACTCGGCGATGAGCTTTTCGTCACGGTCGAAGATGTCGTGCCAGGCCAGCTGCCACTCGCGATGGCGGGCCTTGACCCAGGCCCTCTGCTCGGCGCGCTCCGTGGGGAGCGGATCGGGGCGGGCGCCGGGGAGGAGGGCTTTGAGCCAGTTGGGCATGGGCAGACTTTCGGTCGGGTGATCGAGGCGGGTGGTGCGGGCGTCAGATTGCCCACCCTGCGGGCCGTTGGAAAGGGGCTGTGGAGCTGCCCACGAAAAAGGGGCGCCCCGTGGAGCGCCCCTTTGGTTTTCACTGTCCCACGCTTTATCAGCAGGAGTAATACATTTTGTATTCCATCGGGTGCGGCGTGTGCTCGTAGGCGTAGATCTCTTCCCACTTGAGGTCCATGTAGCCCTCGATCTGGTCTTGGGTGAAGACATCGCCGGCGGTGAGGAAGTCGCTGTCTTTTTCCAACTCTTCCATCGCCTCACGCAGCGAGGCGCAGACGGTGGGGATGCCGGCCAGTTCTTCGGGCGGCAGGTCGTAGAGGTCCTTGTCCATGGCTTCGCCGGGGTGGATCTTGTTCTTGATCCCGTCGAGGCCGGCCATCAGCAGGGCCGAGAAGCACAGGTAGGGGTTGGACGAGGGATCCGGGAAGCGGGCCTCGACGCGCTTGGCTTTCGGCGACTCCGCCCACGGGATACGGATGCAGCCCGACCGGTTGTTGGCCGAGTAGGCGCGCAGAACCGGGGCTTCGAAGCCGGGGATCAGGCGCTTGTAGCTGTTGGTCGACGGGTTGGTGAAGGCGTTGAGTGCCTTGGCGTGCTTCAGGATGCCGCCGATGTAGTAGAGCGCCTCGTCGGAGAGGTCGGCATATTTGTCACCTGCGAAGAGCGGCTTGCCGTCTTTCCAGATCGACATGTTCACGTGCATGCCGGTGCCGTTGTCGCCCGCGATGGGCTTGGGCATGAAGGTGGCCGATTTGCCGTAGGCGTTGGCCACGTTGTGGATGACGTACTTGTACTTCTGAAGCTCGTCGGCCTGCTTGGTGAGCGAGCCGAAGATCAGGCCCAGCTCGTGCTGACAGGAGGCCACCTCGTGGTGGTGCTTGTCGACCTTCATGCCCATGCGCTTCATGGTCGAGAGCATCTCGGAGCGCAGATCCTGAGCGTCGTCGGTCGGGTTCACGGGGAAGTAGCCGCCCTTGATGCCGGGACGGTGGCCCATGTTGCCCATGTCAAACTCGGTGTCGGTGTTCCAGGCGGCGTCGCCTGCATCGACTTGGTAGCTCACCTTGTTCATCTCGACGGAGTAGCGCACGTCGTCGAAGAGGAAGAACTCGGCCTCGGGGCCGAAGTAGGAGGTGTCACCGATGCCGGAGGACTTGAGGTAGGCCTCGGCCAGCTGGGCGGTGCCGCGCGGGTCGCGGTTGTAGGCTTCGCCGGTGTCGGGCTCGACCACGGAGCAGTGCACGCAGAGGGTCTTCTCGGCATAGAACGGGTCCATGTAGGCCGAGGAGGCATCGGGCATCAGCTTCATGTCGGACTTGTCGATCGACTTCCAGCCGGCGATGGAGGAGCCGTCGAACATGAAGCCCTCTTCGAGGAAGTCCTCGTCGACCTGATCAGACATGACCGTGACGTGCTGAAGCTTGCCGCGCGGGTCGGTGAAGCGGATGTCGACGTATTCGACGTCTTCATCCTTGATTGTCTTGAGAACGTCCTTGTTGCTCATGATGACTTCTCTTTCTCCTTGCTAGAAGTATGGTCTCGGGCGGTTGGGCAGCGCGCTCAGAGCGCGTCTTCGCCGTCTTCGCCGGTGCGGATGCGGATGGCCTGTTCGATGGTGGAGACGAAGATTTTGCCGTCGCCGATCTTGTCGGTCTTGGCGGCGTTCATGATCGCCTCGATGGCGGCATCGAGCTGGTCATCGGCCAGCACCACCTCGATCTTCACCTTCGGCAGGAAATCGACGACGTATTCGGCGCCACGATACAGCTCGGTGTGCCCCTTCTGCCGCCCGAAGCCCTTGACCTCGATGACGGAAAGCCCCTGCACGCCGATGTCCTGGAGAGCCTCCTTCACGTCGTCGAGTTTGAAGGGTTTGATGATTGCCTCGATCTTTTTCATGACAGACCGACTCCCTTGATGTCCGTTCCGCTAGGGGTGAGAACACTTATCGCGCAGGGCGGCAACGGGGCCGCCTCACGCGCGGGTGAGCGTCTCGGGTGAATTCTCGGGTGTGATGAAAAAATGTGCAAGTCGATTTGCGCTTAGGCGGTTTGGAAACTTTTTGGGCGGAGGGGCCGGTGGAACTTCTGACATCTGCACAAATGCGCGCCATCGAGACGGCGGCGATCGAGGCCGGAGAGGTCACCGGGCTGGAATTGATGGAGCGCGCAGGCCGCGGCGTGGTGGAGGCGGTGTTCGAGGAATGGCCGGAGCTGGCGGCGGGGACTTACCGCGCGGTGGTGCTTTGCGGGCCGGGGAATAATGGGGGCGACGGGTTCGTCATTGCCCGCGTGCTGGAAGGACGCGGCTGGACGGTCGAGCTGTTCCATTGGGGAGACCCAGAGAGGTTGCCAGTGGATGCGGCCCGGATGCGGGAACTGTGGGGCGGCGAGAGCCGGGAGATGGGGGCGGCGGCGGTCTCGGCCTGCGAGCGGCCAGCTCTCATTGTCGACGCGGTGTTTGGCACCGGGCTGACGCGGCCGCTGCCGGAACCGGTTGCCGAGGCACTCGACGTGAAGCGGGCCGACGGCTGGAAGGGCCGGGGCCGGGTGAAACGGGTGGCGGTCGATTGCCCGAGCGGGTTGAACCTGGATGACGGGATGATCTCGCTGGCCTGTGATGCGGAGATTCCGCAACATCTCATTTCCGCGGATCTGACGGTGACGTTCCACGCGCCCAAGCTGGGGCATTTTCTCGGGCTGGGGCCGACGCTCTGTGGCCGGGTCGAGGTCGTGGACATCGGTCTCAAGGATCGCGGGCGCGGCATGATCGGCCTGCCGCCCGACAGAGAACGCGTGCGGCTAGTCGCGCGGCCGGACGGACCTGCAGCGCGGGTTTGGCCGCTGAGCCTGATGGGGCGCAAGCGTGGCGGAGCGCACAAGTATGACCACGGCAGCGTTGCTGTGTTTGCCGGCGGCGTCGGGCGCGGGGGCGCGGCGCGGCTGGCGGCGCGGGCGGCGCTTCGGGTGGGTGCGGGGCTTGTAACGGTGGTCGCACCGAAGGCGGCGCTGATAGAGAATGCAGCGCGTCTGGATGCGGTAATGTTGCGCGGGCTTGGGGATGTCGCCGGGTTCGATGAAGTGGTAGATCCTCGGGTGAGCGGGTTTGTCATTGGGCCGGGGTTGGGCGTGGGCACCAGGGCGAGAGAGATCGTCGCGGCGGCCTGCGCGCGAGAGGATGACTGGCGCAGGACAGTGGTGGTGCTCGACGCGGATGCGCTGACGAGCTTCGAGGAGGACCCGGCTTCGCTATTTGCCCTGCTGCACGAGCGGTGCATCCTGACGCCCCATGAGGGCGAATTCCGCCGGTTGTTTCCAGACCTTACCGACGGCTCGAAGGTGGACCGGGCGCGGTCGGCGGCGGCGCGGGCGGGCTGTGTCGTGCTGTTGAAGGGTTCCGACACGATCATTGCCTCGCCGAGCGGCGGGGCCAGTGTGCATTCGGCGGACTACGAGCGGTCCGCGCCGTGGCTGGCAACGGCGGGGGCAGGGGATGTGCTGGCGGGGCTGATTGCCGGGCTGGCGGCATCGCCGGTGTCGGCGGACCTGCACCAGATGGCCGAGGCGGCGGCCTGGCTGCATGTGGAATGCGCGCGGGAATTCGGGCCGGGGCTGATTGCGGAGGATTTGCCGGAGATGTTGCCGCGCGTATTGGCGCGGCTGGAAGCCGGGGACGGTGCGCAGTGAATGCGCACCTCAAGCGGTGGTGTGCTGGTCAGGCGGCTTGTGCAGCCTCGTCCGGCTCGAAGGCGCATTCGAGCATGCCGATGTAGAGGATCTGGGGCGCGTCGAATTGGAGCGTGACCATCTCCATCCCCTTCAGCCGGGGCGTGCGGGTGATGTAGCCGCCGTCGACCAGCGCGGCGGCGGGGGCGAGGGCGGCGGAACTGCCGTAGAGCAGCTTGGCGCGCCAGTCGCGCAGCAGGAGTTTTTGCGCGGGGCTGACGTGCAGCAGGTCGGAGGGCCGGCCATTGCCGAGCGCATGGGGCGCCAACGCGATGGGCACGGCCTCGCAGGTGAAGCGGGCGAGGCCGGTCAGCCGGATCATGCCGGAGGTACGGGAGACGATCCTGTCTCCGGGCTCCAACTCGCCAAGACGGCGCTCGCCATCGGCGGTCAGAATACGGGCGGAGGCGGAAATGCCCGCCGGCCCGAGATCGGGAGATTGCACCTGCGCTGCCCGGCGCAGGCCTCCCAGTGTCATGTCAGACATGGGGTGCTCGCTATGAAACTGCCTCGTTTTTCTTTCACGCTACCGTAAAGGAAGCGTTTATGGCCAGAGTTATCCACAGGCTTTGGCCTTTTTTGTGGCGGTTGATTTTCGGGCTTCCGTGGGCCGGGCGGCGCTGTTAGACACCGCACCCACGGATAGCGGGTGTGGCGAAATTGGTAGACGCACCAGATTTAGGTTCTGGCGCCGCGAGGCGTGGGGGTTCAAGTCCCTCCACCCGCACCGAAATTCTCTCAAGGCAGGTCTTCAGATGGCGGCGGGCGGCTGGTAGCGTCGCGGCTATGGGATTGGCTGTTTTGACGCGCTTCGGTTTGGCTTTTGGGCTGGCTCTGCTGATCGCGGGCGGGGCGCGGGCGCAGGGCTCGCTCTACGAGGAGCTGGGCGCGGCCTACGGGCAGATCGCGCAGGATGCCAGGGCCGCCGCCGAACAGCTGGGCGGGCTGGTGGCGCGCTATGATGAGGACGGGGTGGATGACCCTTTCCTGCTTTCGGACATCTACCTTGCGCTGGTGCTGGCGCATCACGCAGCAGGGGAAGAGAGCGCGGCGCTGGCGCGGCTGGACGAGGCCGGGGCAAGGCAGCCGATGCTGACCAAGCGCATCCCCGAGAGGGCCTATCTGCGGGGCGAGATCCTTTCGGGCTTCGGGCTCTTCGCGCAGGCCGGGGCATCTTATGGCAATGCGGCGGATTACATGGCGCTTGGCGGCTGGGCGGAGCGGTTTGATACGGCCACGCGGGCGCGGGTGCAGCTGCTCGGGCTGCATGCCGAGGCGCGGGCGGCCTGGGTGGCCGATGAGGGCGCGCGGGTGGCCGAGGCGGAGGCGTTGCTGCCCGCGCTGGCGCCGGTGATCGGGCAGCCGGGCGGGGCGGTGCTGCCGCTTTTACCGCTGAGAATGAAGGAATACCGGGGCGAGCTGCTTGCGGCGCGGGAGGGCTACCTGGCGCAGGCGAAGGGCAGCGAATTGCGCGCCGGGCTGCTGGCCTTGGCGGCGCTTGCGGACTGGCGGCTTGGGCGAAGAGATCTGGCGCGCAAGGAGGCCGAGGCGGCGCTGGCTGATGGCGGGCTGGGGCCGAAGCGGGCGGCGCTCATGGAGGCGGTGATGCTGCTCACCGCCGAGGGCGTGCCGGACATGGCGGCGATGGCCCCGCTGGTCGCCCGTTTCGCGCCGGAGCCGGGGACGGACTATGTGCATGCCGACATGGTGGACCTGCTCGAACTGATGACGATGCTGGTGCAGGTGGTGGCCGCCGCGCCCGAGGGCGAGCGGCCGGAAGTGGCGGCGCTGGAGATCCCCGCGCCGCTGCTCGATTTCGACACCATGTCGCAGGACGGCTACGGGCGGCGGCTGATTGCGGCGCTGCGGCTCGATCTGGCGCGGATGCTGGAGGCGGAGGGCAAGGCGGAGGCGGCGCAGGCGCATTACAGCGCGGTGCGCTTGCAGGTGGATGCGACGCTGGGCGAGTTGGCGGTGGCGCTGGCTGGGCTGTCGCGCGTGGGCGGCGAACGGCCAGAGATTCTCACCAGCTTTGCATACGCCGCCGCGCAGGTGGCGCGGGGGCAGGTGGAGGCGGTGCCGTCACGGATGAGCGCGGAAGCGCGGCGCCAGCAGGAGGCCTATGCCGCGCTCTTCGAGGGTGGGGTCGATGCGATCTACGACCGGATGGAGGCCGACCCGCCGATGGGGCCGATGGGGGCCGCGCATGTGACCGACTTCGTACAGAGCGGACCTTACGTGTTTCCGTGGCGGGAGGCGGATAGCTATGTGCCGCTGGAGGCGGGCCGGTTCTGGGTGGACCGGCTGGAGGAGGCCTTTGGCATGATGCAATCGGCACGGCAGAGCGCGGCGGGCCGGGCGATCGAGGCGATGACGGCGCGGCTGGCGGCAGGGGGCGGCGAGGTGGGCCGGCTGCTGCGGGCGCGAGATGCGGCGCTGGTGCGGCGCGACGCGCTGGTGGCGCGGGGGCCTGCGGGGCAGGCGGAGGTCGCTGCGGTGGATGCCGAGCTGGACAGGATCGAGGCGGCGTTGGCAGAGACCGCGCCAGAGTGGCAGGCCGCCGCTGCGCCGGAGCCGCTGGGGCTGGAGGAGGCGCGAGACCTGCTGGGCGAGGGCGAGGCGCTGCTGGTGCAATTGCAGACGGCGCGGGGCTTTCACGTGTTCATCGTGACGCCCGATGTGGTGGTCTGGCAGCGGAGTGACGTGAGCGCAGGTGAGATTGGCGAGGGTGTGCGGCGGCTCCGGCGCGCGCTGGACCCCTCCGTCCCGCAGAGGGCTGCGGTGGCGCTGAAGGCGGCAGAGGAAGCGCCGGAGGTGTTTGACCGGGCATTGGCGGAGAGGCTGCACGGTGCTGCGCTGGGGGCGGCGGTGGGGTTCGTGCCCGAGGAGACGGTGATCTTTGCGGTGCCGGATGGGGCGTTTCAGGCCTTGCCGCTCGGGGTGCTCTTGGCCTCGCCTGCGGGCGAGGGGGACGGCTGGGGCGAGATGGATTGGGCGATCCGCCACCACGCTTTTGCCACGCTGCCGCTGCCTGCCTCGCTCCGGGCGCTGAGGGACGGGGCCGGGGCGAGCGCGGGGGAACTGGCGTTTTTGGGTCTCGCGGACCCGGCTTTTGGGGCCGCGCAGGCCGGGCTGAGCCTGCCGCGCCTGCCGGAGACGGTGGGCGAGGTGGAGGCGCTGAACGGCGCGGTGGCGGGCGGCGCGGGACGGCTGGTGACGGGTGCAGCGGTGCAGGAGGCGGCGCTGGGGGCGGAGATACCGCTGGGCGCGGCGCGGGTGGTTGCCTTTGCCACCCACGGGTTGCTGGGCGGCGAGGCGGCGGGGCTGACCGAACCTGCGCTGGCGCTGGCCGCGCCGGAGGGCGGGGGCGACGGGCTGCTCTCGGCCAGTGAAATCGCGCTGCTGGAACTGGATGCCGACTGGGTGTTGCTCTCGGCCTGCAACACGGCGCTGGGGCCGGGTGGCGAGGGGGCAGAGGGGCTCTCGGGGCTTGCGCGGGCGTTCCTTTATGCTGGCGCACGGCGGCTGCTGGTGAGCCATTGGGCGGTGGACTCGCTGGCGACGGTGGAGCTGACGACAGGGATGTTCGACGCGATGGCGGAGGCAGAGCCGGGGCCGGCGGCGGGGGCGCGGGCGCTGAGGGCGGCGATGTTGGGGATGATCGATGAGCCTGCCCGCCCGCGCTATGCGCATCCGGCGGCATGGGCGCCGTTTGTGACTGTGGGCGGCTAGGAGGGGCGGGAGGGGCCTTGGGAAAGGCCGCTCCCCTTGGTGCTTGTTCAGGCGTGCTCGGGGTCCAGCGTGGTGGCCCAGAGCTCGGTGTTGGCGCGGTCCATCAGGCGGACGGTGAGCTGCTCTGTCGCGCCGTCGATCTCGACGAGACCGAAGAATTGCAGCCCGGCGGAGGGCGGCAGGTTGGCCTGACCGGCCTCGGGGGCCTTCACGTAGCGGACCTCGGGGCCGAAGGTCATATCCAGATCGTTCGGGCCGAAGGTGCCGGCGTGGATCGGGCCGGAGACGAACTCCCAGAAGGGGGCGAAATCCTGAAACTGGGCGCGGTCGGGCGAGTAGTGGTGGGCGGCGGTGTAATGCACGTCGGCGGTGAGCCAGACGGTGTTTTTGATCTCGGCCGCCTTGATGAAGCGCAACAGCCCGGCGATCTCAAGCTCGCGGCCCTTGGCGGGGCCGTTGTCGCCGTTGGCGACTGCCTCGGCGCCGCCGCCGACGACGAGGCCGATGGGCATGTCGGAGGCGATGACCTTCCACGTGGCGCGGCTGTTCGTCAGCTCACGCTTGAGCCACGCCATTTGTTCGGCGCCGAGGATGCGGCTCTCGTCGGTCAGCTCCTCCTGCATGTTGTCGGAGTTCGGGCCGCGATAGCTGCGCAGATCGAGGAAGAAGATGTCGAGCATCGGGCCGTAGCTGATCTTGCGATAGACGCGGCCCGGCTCGGCGGGGGTGTAGCGGATCGGGGCCATCTCGTGGAAGGCCTGTGCGGCGCGGGCGGCGAGGACGTGGATGTTCTTTTCCGAGTAGCGCTCGTCTTCCATGATCGAGCGGGAGGAGGACCAGTTGTTGATCACCTCGTGGTCATCCCACTGGAAGAAGGTGGGCACCTCGGCGTTGAGGGCCAGCACGTGCTCGTCCATCATGTTGTAGAGCCACTGGCCGCGATACTCGTCGAGGGTTTCGGCGACCTTGCGCTTGGCATCGGTGTTGACCGTGTTGCGCCAGATCACGGTGCCGCTTTCGTCGGTCACCTCATCTTCCAGCGGGCCGTCGGCATAGATGGTGTCGCCGGAGTGCAGGAAGAAGTCGGGCTGGTGGGAGGCCATTGTGCGGTAGCAGGCCATGCCCTCCTCGTCGATGCCCCAGCCCTGACCGGCGGTGTCGCCGGACCATGCGAACTTGACCGAGCGGCGCGAGCCGGGGGCAGTGCGAAAGCGGCCCACGAGCGGCTCGGAGGTGGCGTTGACATCAGAGAGGTCCATCGCGGTGAAACGGTAGAAGATGTCCTGGTCGGAGGGCAGGCCATCCACCAGACGTTTGATCGCCATGTCGGAGCCGGGCAGGGCGTTCATCGGGGCGAGCTGGCGGGCGTTGGAGAAGCTCTCGGTGGTGGCGACCTCCATCATCACCTTGGCGGGACGGTCGGTGCGGGTCCAGATCATGCCGGAGGACGCATCGACATCGCCGGACTGCACGCCGTGGGTGAAGACCGGGCGCGATTGGGCGCGCGAGATGGCGGGCATGGCGAGGGTGGTGGCGAGGGCGGAGCCGCCGATGAGAAGGTTGCGGCGGGAAAGGCCTTT
Source organism: Vannielia litorea (assembly GCF_019801175.1). Lineage (NCBI taxonomy): Bacteria > Pseudomonadati > Pseudomonadota > Alphaproteobacteria > Rhodobacterales > Paracoccaceae > Vannielia > Vannielia litorea. The sequence continues at coordinate 1,565,735 of NZ_JAHVJR010000001.1, read as the reverse complement.
GAGTTGGGTCATGTCTGTCCTCTTGCGGGCGTGAATGTGCTGGCTGGCGCGCGCCGGGCGCGGTGCGGGCAAGCTCTGCCGGGCGGGTGACAGGCGCGTTACTCCGGGCTCACAGTTTCATGACGATGCCCGCTTTGGGCGGATGGGCGCCGGGCGCGGCCGGGCGGGCAAGCGGCGCCCGCGTGAATCGCCTTGCAACCCTGCCCTTGGCCACCTAAAAGGCGCCTGATTTATCACCCCCTCGGCACCGAGGGGGTTGCGGTGCTTATACGAAGAAGGAAGCAGGAATGCAGGTCACCGAGACCCAGAACGAAGGCCTCAAGCGCGGCTACGAGATCACCATTCCGGCCGGTGAGCTGGACGAGAAGGTGAGCGGCAAGCTGGAAGAAGCCCGCCCTGACATCGAGATGAAGGGTTTCCGCAAGGGCAAGGTGCCGATGGCCCTGCTGAAAAAGCAGTTCGGCCCGCGCCTGTTGGGCGAAGCCATGCAGGAAGCCATCGACGGCGCCATGGCCAAGCACTTTGAAGACAGCGGCGACCGCCCGGCGATGCAGCCCGAGGTCAAGATGACCAACGACGACTGGAAAGAGGGCGACGATGTTGTCGTCTCCATGTCTTACGAGGCGCTGCCGGAGATCCCTGAGGTGGACCTCAAGCAGGTGAAACTCGAAAAGCTCGTGGTGAAGGCCGACGATGCCGCCGTGACCGAGGCGCTGGAAGGGCTGGCCGAGCAGGCCAAGACCTTCGAGACCAAGAAGAGCGCGGCCAAGGACGGTGACCAGGTGGTCATGGACTTCCTCGGAAAGGTCGATGGCGAAGCTTTCGAGGGCGGCGCTGCGGAAGACTTTCCCCTGGTGCTCGGCTCGGGCCAGTTCATCCCCGGCTTCGAAGAGCAGCTGGTTGGCGTGAAGGCCGGTGACGAGAAGAACGTGGAAGTGAGCTTCCCCGAGGAGTACCAGGCCGAACATCTGGCCGGGAAGGCCGCTGTCTTCGAGTGCAAGATCAAGGAAGTGAAGAAGCCGGCCAAGGCCAAGCTCGACGACGAGCTGGCCAAGCAGTTCGGTGCCGAGGATCTCGAGGCGCTGAAGGGCCAGATCACCGAGCGTCTGGAAGCCGAATATGCCGGTGCCTCGCGCGCTGTCATGAAGCGTGGCCTGCTGGACGAGCTGGACAAGCTGGTGAGCTTCGAGCTGCCGCCGACCCTGCTGGACGCCGAGGCCGGCCAGATTGCCCACCAGCTGTGGCATGAGGACAACCCCGAGGTGGAAGGCCACGATCACCCCGAGATCGAGACCACCGAAGAGCACAAGACTCTTGCCGCGCGGCGCGTGCGCCTTGGCCTTCTGCTCGCCGAGATGGGCCAGAAGAACAGCATCGAGGTGTCTGACGCCGAGATGACCCAAGCGATCATGGCGCAGGCCCGGCAATACCCCGGCCAAGAGCGCGAGTTCTTCGAGTTCGTGAAGAACAACGCCCAGGTGCAGCAGCAGATGCGCGCCCCGCTGTTCGAGGACAAGGTCGTGGACTACATCTTCGAGCTGGCCGATGTGAGCGAGAAGGAAGTCAGCAAGGACGAGCTGAAAGAGGCCGTGGACAAGCTCGAAGACGAGTGAGTTTTACCTTGCATGGAATTGGAAAGGGCCGCCCACTGGGGCGGCCCTTTTGCTTTGGGAGCGGTGGATGGACTTCTTTGAGCGGCTGACCGGCTTCGTGGAGCGCGGGCCGGAGCGTGTGCGGGAGAACCTCGTGGCGGAGGGGGGCGTTCTGCGCAGCCGGGTGAACGGGCGGGTGATGCGGCCGGGCGTGTTGGAGCGGGTGACGAGTGCCGGGCTGGGGCCGGTGCCGGAGCGGGGGGCATCGCGGTTTTCACAGGTGGTGGAGGATGCGCAGGCGCTGCATCTGGCGCACCCCGGCGCGCTGTTTCAGGTGGCCTCGCAGTTCAACCTGCTGGAGATGATAGGGCCGGATGTGACGCCTGCGATGGGGATCACCCGATATGCAGGCGACCCGACACAGGGGCCGGCCTGCGCGATTGCCTGCGCGGCGGGCACGATCTGGCGGAACTACTTTGCGGAGCATGATGGCTATGTCGGGCAATGCGAGCGGCAAATCGATTGCCTTGCGCCGCTTGGGCAGGCTCTGGGCAATGAGTGGGGCACGCTCTGGGAGATGCGCAACGGCTATGCCCTGCCGCACCCCGGTGGGCTAGAGGAGGTGCAGGAGAAGCTACTGGGCCGGTTTGACGACTATCGCGGTTTGTTGGAGGTGGGCCTGCAGCGGGGCACCGAGGTGACGCTAGAGGGCGGCGGGCATGAGGTGCATCAGGTCTATTGCTCGGCCCTGCCGGTGGCCTACGGCGGCGAGGGAGAATGGCAGCTCTTCGCCCGGCTGGTGCTTGAAGAGGCCTACGAGATCACGCTGGGGCTGGCCGCACGGCTGGAGGTGCCGGTGTTTTTGACGCTGCTGGGCGGCGGCGCCTTTGGCAACGATAAGTGGTGGATATTGGAGGCGATGGGCCGGGCGATGCGAATGTATCGGAACGCCGGGCTGGACGTACGGGTGGTGAGCTACCGGGCGGAGGATGGCGAGGTGGCGGGGCTGATCGAGAGTTTGGGGTAGCGGGCGCCAGTGGGTCAGGCGGGCCTGCGGGGCGGGTCGATCAGGTCGTAGAGCCAATTGAAGATGAAGGCGTAGACCAGATAGAAGAACGCGAAGGCGATATCCATCTGCAGCGCCTGCCAGAGCGACACCCCGAGATACCATGCGATGAAGGGCAAGAGCGCCAGCAGGAGGCCCGCCTCGAAGAGCAGCGCGTGCAGGATGCGAAGCGGCATGCTTTTGGCCGTGTGGCCTTGCAGGCGCTGCAGCGCGTGGTCGAATCCGAGGTTGTAGAGGTAGTTCCAGACCGTCGCCAGCGTGGCGCCGACCACTGCGACAACGCCGCCTTCGCCCATGTCGACGCCGAAGAGCAGTGAGAAGGCGGGGATAACGATGGCGAGGCCGATCAGCTCGAAGCTGAGGGCGTGGATGATACGGGATCTGGTGCTGCGCATGGGGTGGCCCTTTCGATATCTGCGGGCCGTCCCGAATGCGTGGCTTGGTGGCCGGAGGTCGTCCTCCTTGATGGCCATCACCTATGCCATCTGGCCGGGAATGCAAGCGCCCGCGCTTGGGCGGCGCGGGCGCTGTGTTTGGAGGCGGGCAGGGTCTGCCCGGATGGGTCAGAGCGTGATGCGGAAGGCGGCGAAGCCGTCTGCGCCGTCGCCGGCCGGTTCGATGGTGACGCCTTCGACCGAGGCCGCGTAATCGGCGGCCTTGGGGCCGGTCTCGAAGATCACGGTGGTGCCGTCGAGGGGGGCGAAGGTCCAGTTGGCATCGGCGGCGGGAGAGATCTCGCCCTTGTCGACGATGTAGCGCACGATCACGTCGCGGTTGGTGTCTGGGCCTTCGAAGATCACGGTGGAGCCATCGGCACCGGGGAAGCTGCCGCCGCCGGAGGCGCGGTAGTTGTTGGTGGCGACGACGAACTTTTGCTCGGGATCAATGGAGGCGCCATTGAACTGAAGGTTCACGATGCGGCTCGCCTCGGGGTTCAGTGGCTCGCCCTTGGGGCCGTACTTCGACGGCTGGGACAGGTCGATCTGGTAGGTGACGCCATCCATGATGTCGAAGTTGTAGGAGGGGAAATCGGGGTTGAGCAGCACGGCATCCTGGCTGCCCGGCTCGATCTGGTTGAACATGCCCGCCGAGCGCTCGAGCCAGTCCTTGACCGTGGCGCCGTCGATCAGCACGGCGCGGACGGTGTTGGGGTAGAGGTAGAGGTCGGCCACGTTCTTGATGGCGACGGCGCCGGGGGCGACATCGGTGTAATACTCGGGGCCGCCACGGCCACCGGCCTTGAAGGGGGCGGCGGCGGAGAGGATGGGCAGGCCCTCCCACTCGGTGCCCTGCATCATCTGCTCGATATACCAGGTCTGGGCGTTGCTCACGATCTGGACCGAGGGATCGTCGGCCACGAGGGCGAAATAGCTGTGGAGCGGGACGGCGGTGGTGCCGACGGCGCGGCGGACGTATTCGAGCGTGGCCTCGTGCTCGGCCTTCACGCTCTCCAGCACGGCGGCGTCATCTTCCACCAGCGCGGTAATCGAGCGGTCTTCGTTGCGCTGGGAGATTGGCCGGGCCTCGGAGCTGTGGCCGGTGACGCGCCAGCTTGAGCCGTCTTTTTCAAGCATCAGGTCGATGAGGCCGAGGTGGCTGCCCCAGAAACCGGCCATCGCGGCGGGTTTGCCGTGGATGGTGCCGGCCTCGGCATCGACGGCGGCAAAGTCGGCGTAGTTAGAGGAAGGGAAGACGAGGTGGCTGTGGCCGGTGAGGATACAGTCGATCCCGTCGACGGTGGCAAGGGGGACGGAGGCGTTTTCCATCATCTCGGTCTCATCCGCCGAGCCGATGCCGGAGTGGGAGAGGGCGATGACGATGTCGGCGCCTTTTTCCTTCATCTCGGGCACGAGGGCGCGGGCTGTGGCGACGATGTCGCGGGCCTCGACGTTGCCTTCAAGATGCTTGCGATCCCAGTTCATCACTTGCGGCGGCACGAAGCCGATGATGCCGATCTTGATCGGGTGGGCCTCGCCCGCGCCATCGGTGATCTCGCGGTCGAGAATGACGTAGGGCTCCAGCAGGGTCTCGCTGCTGCCGGGCTTCACGATGTTGGCGCAGACCACCGGGAAGCCGGAGCCGGCGAGGGCCTTGGTGAGGAACTCGAGGCCGTAATTGAACTCGTGGTTGCCCAGCGTGCTGGCCTCGATGCCGACGGTGTTCATGGCGGTGATGACAGGGTGGCTGTCACCCTCCTTCATGCCGCGCTCATAGGCGATGTAATCGCCCATCGGGTTGCCCTGCAGGAAGTCGCCGTTGTCGAGCAACAGGGAGTTGGTGGCTTCGGCGCGGATCTCGTTCACGATGGAGGCGGTGCGGGAGAGGCCCAGCGTGTCGACCTCGCGGTCGGCGTAATAGTCGTAGGGGTAGACGTGAACGTGCAGGTCGGTGGTTTCCATCACCCGGAGGTGGGCCTGACCGGCGGCGGCGCGCAGCGAAAAGGGGTGCAGCGCGATGAGGCTGCCTGCGGCGGTGGAGGCGAGAAAGCTGCGGCGGGACAGGGTGATGGTCATGGGGGCGGTCCTCTCTGTTGTGCGTTGTCGCCGGTGTGCCCCGGCCTTGTAACGCGGGTGTGTCAGGTTCTGAGACCTGTTTCGTATAGCAGGCCGAGGCGCTTGGCCTCGTAGTAATAGCCGCGGGCATACCAGCCGATCGCTTCGTCGATATCGCCGCCGGAGACGAGCCAGGCGCCCTTGAGGTACTTGCCCGCGTATTTCAGGTTGGTCTCGGCATCGAGCAATTCGGAGGGCGGGCCGCGGTGGCCCATCGTGCGCGCGGTTTGCGGCAGCACCTGCATCAGCCCGTAATAGGGACCGTTGCGGGCCTTGGGGTTGTGGGTGCTCTCGCGGATGCAGACCCGGTGGATCAGCTCGCGGGGGATGTCGTGGATCGCCGCGTATTTGTTGATCAGCGCTCGCAGTTCCGGCGTTTCCTGCGGGTAGAGCGGCGGGTCGAATGCCTCACGGCTGGCAGGTTCGGGGCTGCCCCCGCCGCAGGCGGCGAGCGGCAGGGCGGCGAGGCAGGCGATAAAGGCGCGGCGAGTCGTCATCCGGCGAGGGTGGCAGGATGGCGGAGGCTTGGCGAGAGGCAGCGGGGCGACAGGGGGGATATTTGCCGATCCGGACGGGGCCGATGCCGCATTTCTGCCCCAATTCGAATGCTGGGATGGCTCAACAAACGACTCGCATAAGAGGAGCAGGCATATGGGGCAGCACGGCACGGTTGAGGGGTTCTTCCGCGATAATCCGGAGGACAGCGGTGCGTGCCTTGCTGAGTGGCTGGTCGGTCAGAGCCAAGAGGTTTGGGCCCATGTTATCCGCGGATTGGAGGGGCAGGGGCACACGCCGGAAGGCCGGGCGTTGGAGTGGATGGTGGGCCGCCGTGAGTTGGACCGCTCCAACGCGGTGCGGCTTTTCTGGAGCCTGTTCGACTCGGAGGTCTGGATGGGCACCCGCGAGGATGCGCGGCTGGCGGCGGCGATGGAGCGGCTGGTGGAGCGGTTCGAGGCCGGGTTTTACACGGTGCAGGCGCTCGAGATTACGCGGGCGGAGGCCTTTTGCTTTCGGCACCGGCTGCGCCGTGTGGTGCGCCGGGCCCGGCACGAGGGGTGGCAGGAGGGCGCGGCGGTGTGTTCGGTACCCGAGGCCTTTGTGCGGCCGATGAAGGGGCTGCCAGTGGCGGAACAGCCCGGCTTGCACCCCTCGCGGAGCCTGACCGGAGAGGCGCGGCGGGTGGCGGAGGCGTTGGGCGCAGGGCTGCTGGCTGCAGGGCGCGGGGTGATGGCCGCGCGGAGGCGAGAGGCGTGGCGCGGCTGGTGCAAGCTGCGGACGCTTCAGGGCTTTGGCGTGGCCATGCTGGCCGCGATGGGCGCCGGGAGTTGGATGTTTCTGACGCAGGATATGCGGCAGATGCTGGCGATGGTGGGGTATTGAGTTTCAGGCCCGGAGCGTCTGGCTTTTGGGGCAGATTGCTCACCTTATACGGAAATTGACCGCAGTCATTTACAGGAAGCTGCTAAGAAAAAGGCCGCCCCGGATGGAGCGGCCTTTCTGCGTTTCTTACCTGTAGAAAACTCAGTTGTTTTCTTCGTCGTCGCCTTCGGCCTCTTCCACCGCTTCGGCAGCGGGGGAGGGCTCGTCACCAAAGTCTTCGTTGGCGGCCTGACCGATATCGTCGAAGAGTTCGGAAATTTCGAACTCGGCAGCGGCTTCTTCCTCGGCGGCGAGTTCCTGGATGGACTTGCCGGAGGCCTGAAGCTCGGCCTCTTCTTCAGAGCGGGCCACGTTGAGCGTGATGGAGACTTCCACCTCGGGGTGGAGCACCACGTGCACGGTGTGCAGGCCAAGCTCCTTGATCGGCGCGGCGAGCGCGACCTGACGCTTGTCGACCGTGTACCCGGCGGCGGTGGCGGCATCGGCAGCGTCACGCGGGGTGACGGAGCCGTAGAGCGAACCGGCGTCGGAGGCGGAGCGAATCACGATGAAGGTCTCGCCGTCGAGCTTGGCGCCGAGAGCGTCGGCCTCTTTCTTGGTCTCGAGGTTGCGGGCCTCGAGCTGGGCCTTCTCGTTTTCAAAGCGGGCGATGTTGTCTTCGTTGGCACGCAGCGCCTTGCCCTGCGGGAGCAGGTAGTTGCGGGCGTAGCCTTCTTTGACGTTCACCACTTCGCCCATCTGGCCGAGCTTGGCGACGCGTTCGAGCAGGATGATTTCCATGTCGGTCTCTCCTTACTTCACGGCGTAGGGCAGCAGGGCGAGGAAGCGGGCGCGCTTGATGGCGCGGGCCAGTTCACGCTGCTTCTTGGCCGAGACTGCGGTGATGCGGGAGGGCACGATCTTGCCGCGCTCGGAGATGTAGCGCTGAAGCAAACGGGTGTCCTTGTAGTCGATGGCGGGCGCGTTCTCACCGGAGAACGGGCAGACCTTGCGACGGCGGAAAAACGGTTTGGTAGCCATAGCTTACTGTCCTTTTCTCAGGTTGAGGATCAACGGCGCTCGCGGCGCGGCTCGCGCTCGTCACGCTTTTGCATCTGCACGGAGGGGCCCTCGGCGTGCTCGTCGACCTTGATGGTCAGGACGCGCATCACATCGTCATGCAGACGCATCAGGCGCTCCATTTCCTGCACGGCGGGCGCGGGGGCCTCGGTGCGCAGGAAGGCGTAGTGCCCCTTGCGGTTCTTGTTGATCTTGTAGGCCATGGTCTTCACGCCCCAGTACTCGTGTTCGACGACCTTGCCGCCGTTGTCACCGAGGACGGAGGAGAAGTGTTCGATCAGGCCTTCGGCCTGGGCGCCGGAGAGATCCTGGCGCGAAATGAAGACATGCTCGTAGAGCGGCATGCGGCAGTTCCTTTTGTTTCGAGCGGGCTTCAAAGCCGGGCCGTTGCACTCTTCGCGGCCCGGGCACGAGTGGCTCCGCTGTGGATAGGTTTGCGAAGAGATGGGGCCTTTTACACGAGCGCAGGCAGGTTGCAAGCCTTGTGGGCGGTGCGGGGGCGGGGCGGGGCTGTTGCGCAAAGGACTCGGGGTGAGGGGAATGCGGCGCGGCCGGTGAGATTCTGTCTTAATTTCGTCGGGTTAGGCGGCAAGATGGGTGCAAACGGGCGGAAAGCCCGAAGCAGCTATAACACAGAGGCAGGCAGAGCGATGGCGTCGATCGAGATGCATTCGACACGCGAGGGATTGCGGATCACCGAACGGCTCGGGGGCTATGTGCTCTCGGAAGATGGCGAGATTGCCGCCGGGCAGCCGATGGGCCGCCTGTTGGGCGTGAGCCTGATCGTGGCCGGACTGGGCCTCTTGGCGGTGCCGATGGCGGTTGGGCTGCTGACAAAGCTGGTGATCGGCGTGGTGCTGATCATCGCGGGCGGCATCATTGCCGTGCGGGCAAGCCGCGCTCCGCGGATGGAGCTGGATGTGGACCTCGAGAAACGCCTGCTGCGGCGCCGGAGGCTGACCGCCTCGGGGCAGGCGCAGCTTGTAGCGCAGTGGAGCTTCGACTCGATCTCGGGGATCGACGTGGAGGACGATGCAGGGCGCGGTGCTCTTTTTGTGCAGTCCGCCGGGCGGAAAGGGGCGGTTCTGCGGGGCGCGCCGGACGCGCTGCGGGAAGCTGCGCGGCGGATCGGCAGTGATCTGTTGCGGGGGCGTCAGGCGGGCTGAGGACGCTCACGTCGAGGGCGGTCACAAGACACAAATTCGTTACATGATGCACAGTCTGCGCGGGATGCCACAGGCTCTGTGCGGTGATGCGCGTTGCCTTCTGCGCTGCGGCATCAGATGTGTCTGGGGAGAGATACACTCCTGAAAGGACACCAACGTGTTGAAATCCCACTTCCTTGGCGCTGCTGTCGCCGTTGCCACCACCGCCCCGCTCTTTGCCGAGACCGAAAAATACGCGCTGGACGCCAGCCACAGCCAGATCGTCTTCACATACGACCACTTCGGCTTCTCGACCACGACCTCCATGTTCTCCGGTTTTGACGGCGAAATCATGTGGGACAAGGAAGACCCGGCAGCCTCCAGCGTGACCGTGAGCTTCCCTGAAGCCAGCCTGATCACCGGCTGGGACGAGCGCACCGAGCACTTCATGAGCGGTGACTTCTTTGGTGCGGATGCGGGCGAGGACGTGAGCTTTGCCTCCACCGGGATCGAAGTGACCGGCGAGGATACCGCGCTGATCACTGGCGATCTGACGATCAACGGCGTGACCAAGGAAGTCGTGCTGGATGCCAAGCTGAACGGCCAGACCGACAGCCACCCGATGGCCGGTGTGCCGTGGGCGGGCTTCAGCGCCACCACCACGCTGGTGCGCAGCGACTTCAACCTCGGCGCCTTCGCCCCGATGGTGAGCGATGAGGTTGCCGTTGAGATCTCGATCGAGGCCGGCAAGGCCGAGTGATCCCGCGGGATTGAATGCGAAGGGCCGCCGGAGTGATCCGGCGGCCCTTTTTTGTTTGGTAGGGCAAGGTGCGCCCCGCGCGTGGTTTGGTGCGACGGGCGCCGCCTTACCGGGTGGCAGTGATCTCGATGGAGATCTCGACGGGGAAGGCGAGGGAGCCTTCATCTGTCATGCTGTCACCGACGTGGAAGGTGCGGCGGTCGAGCGTGGTGGTGCCCGAGGCGGTGGCGGTGTCGCCCTCGATGGTGAGGGTGAAGGGGAGCGCCACGGAGGCGGCGTGGCCTTTGATCGTGAGGGTGCCATCGACGGTGAGGGTGCCATCCTCGGCCTCGACGATGGGGCCGGAGTAGGTGGCGGTGGGGTGCTGGGCGCTGTCGAAGTAGTCCGGCCCTTGGGCCTGGGCGGCGACGGAGCCGAGGGCGAGGGTGGCGATATCTATGGTGACATCGGCCTGGCCCTTTTGCGGGCCGGGGGCCTCGGGGTCATAGGCGATGGTGGCGGTGAAGTCGGGGAAGCTGCCCGAGACGGCGCTGCCCATCTGGGTGATAGAAAGGCCGATGGTGCCGGATTGGACGGTCCAGATCGGGCCTTCGGCGGGGCTTTCGGCTGCTGCGGGCGCCTCGGTTGAGACCTCTGCGGCGGCAACGGGTGCCTGGCTCTGCTCTTCGCCGGTGACGAAGGGGAAGACCAGGGCGGCGGCGAGAACGGCGGTGGCGAGCAGGGCGGGCAGGGCGCCGTGGGGCTTGCCCTCGGGCGGGGTCGGCGGTGTTTTGCGGCTGAACCACATGCGGGCGAGGGTGCCATCCCGGTCGATGACCGTGTGCTTGAGGGCGCCCGCGATGTGGAGGCCGATCGCGCCGAGAATGACCCATGTGAGCGCCACATGCATATGGGCGAAGGCGACGGCGAGGGGCACGTCTTTGGGGATGAAGGGGAGGTCTTGGCCGAAGGGCCAGAGGATGGGGGCGTAGCCCTCGGAGGCGGCGTGCTCGATCCAGCCGGTGATCGGCAGGGCGATGATGGAACCGTAGAGCAGCCAATGGATGGTGGAGGCCGCGAGGCTCTCGACCCGGTTCTCACCAAGGTGGCGCGGGTGGGGCTGGGTCAGGGTCCAGCCGATGCGGGCCAGCGCGATGATGAAGAGCGCGACGCCAAGGGTCTTGTGCAGGGAGAACAGGAGCCACTTGGTATCGAAGGCCTCCTGCGTATCGTAGGGCCACGAGTTGGCGAACCATCCCAGCGGCCAGAGGGCGAGGACGAGGAGGGCGGTGATCCAGTGGAAGCTCTTGGCGATGGTGCCGTAGCTGGAGGAAGTATTGGCGAGGGGCATCAGGTGTCTCCGGTTGTTGGGCGCGAAGATACGCATGTGCGGAGCCGGAGAGTAGGGGCCGGATGTGAGGGCCGGTTGTGCGCGCAGGCACAGAATAAACCGTCGACCCGGCGCGTAAGTGCTCTGGCGCAGGAGATGGGGGCCATGCTTGTCGTGCGGGGCGCGACAGGCTAGGACGGGCCAAACAACCATGGAGGGGGCGATGAGGGCGTTCGTATTTCCCGGTCAGGGCGCGCAGGTGATCGGCATGGGCAAGGCGCTGGCCGAAGCCTACCCGGCATCGGCAGCTGTTTTCGAAGAGGTGGACGAGGCGCTGGGAGAGAAGCTCTCGGCGCTGATCTGGGAAGGTGAAGCGGAGGAGTTGACGCTCACCGCCAATGCCCAGCCGGCGCTGATGGCGACTTCGATGGCCGCGATGCGGGCGCTGGAAGCCGAAGGCGTGGAGGTGACGGCGGCGAAGTATGTGGCCGGGCACAGCCTTGGCGAATATTCGGCGCTCTGCGCGGCGGGCTGCCTGACACTGGCCGACACGGCCCGGCTGCTGCGCACGCGCGGCAAGGCGATGCAGGCGGCGGTGCCGGTGGGCGAGGGCGCGATGGCCGCGATCCTCGGGCTGGACTTTGACGCGGTGGAAGCGGTGGCGAAGGATGCCAGCGAGAACGGCGTTTGCCAGGCGGCGAATGACAACGACCCGTCGCAGGTGGTGATCTCGGGCACCAAGGCCTGCGTTGAGGCGGCCTGCGAGATCGCCAAGGAGCGGGGTGCGAAGCGGGCGATGCTGCTGCCGGTTTCGGCGCCGTTCCACAGTGAACTGATGGGGCCTGCCGCAGAGGTCATGGCGCGGGCGCTTGCCGAGGTGGACATGGTGAACCCCAAGGTGCCGCTGGTGACCAACGTGTTGGCCCATGCCACGAGCAACCCGACGACGATCCGCTCGCTGCTGGTGGAGCAGGTGACGGGCCGGGTACGCTGGCGCGAATCCGTGCAGTTCATGGCCCATGAGGGTGTGACGGAGATCTGGGAGATCGGCGCGGGCAAGGCGCTCAGCGGCATGATCCGCCGGATCGACAAGGAAGTGGCGACCCGCGCTGTGGGAACGCCCGATGAGGTAACGGCGGCGGTCGAGTCGCTGAACGAGGAGTAGGCAGGAATGTTTGATCTGACAGGGAAATGCGCCCTTGTAACGGGCGCATCGGGCGGTATTGGCGGCGAGATCGCCAAGGCGCTCCATACGGCGGGCGCGACGGTGGGCCTGAGCGGCACCCGCGAGGAGCCGCTGAAGGCGCTGGCCGCCGAGCTGGGTGAGCGGGCGCATGTGCTGCCGTGCAACCTCGGCGATGCGGATGCGGTGAACGCGCTGCCCAAGCAGGCGATCGAGGCGATGGGCGGGCTGGATATTCTGGTCAACAACGCTGGTGTGACCCGTGACAACATCTTCATGCGGATGAGCGAGGAAGAGTGGGCGCAAGTGATCGAGGTCAACCTCACCGCCGCCTTCCGCCTGTGCAAAGGCGTGCTGCGGGGCATGATGAAGAACCGCTGGGGCCGGATCATCAACGTGTCTTCGGTCGTGGGCGCCACCGGCAACCCGGGGCAGGGCAACTATGCCGCCTCCAAGGCCGGGCTTGTCGGCATGAGCAAGAGCCTTGCCTATGAGGTGGCCAGCCGGAACATCACGGTGAACTGCATCGCGCCGGGGTTCATCACCACTGCCATGACCGACAAGCTCAACGATGAGCAGAAAGGCGCGATCATGGGGCAGATCCCGGCGGGCCGGATGGGCGATGCGGCGGAAATCGCCGCGGCTGCGCTATATCTTGCCAGTAACGAGGCTGGTTACACTACAGGAACCACCTTGCACGTGAACGGCGGGATGGCCATGATCTGACCCGGAGGGGGCCATTTGGCGCCTCTGGGAAAGCGTTTGCGTCCGCCTGAAACCATGTTATAGGCGGCGCACATTTCGAGCGGCCGGGGGCGAATAGCGCTTGGCAGGCAGGGCCTAGGTGGGGCTTCCACCCGGGGCAAGGGACACCGGAAGGGCGCAAAGGCCCGGAAACACTGACGGAGAAATTTCATGAGCGATATCGCTGATCGGGTCAAAAAGATCGTTGTCGAGCACCTGAGCGTTGAAGAAGCCAAGGTGACCGAGAACGCCTCGTTCATCGACGACCTGGGCGCGGACAGCCTCGACACCGTCGAGCTGGTCATGGCCTTTGAAGAAGAGTTCGGCATCGAGATCCCCGATGACGCCGCCGAGACCATCCAGACCTTCGGCGATGCGGTGAAGTTCATCTCTGAAGCCGCCTGATCCACCAAGGATCGGCAGCAAGCACGAATGCGGCGCCTCCGGGCGCCGTTTTTCATTTTTGGGGGCGTGTTCATCCGCGGGCGGGATGCCGCGCGGCAGCATTGATCGTGCCTTGCCGCGCCACCACATTACCGTGTAATTGAACCGACCGAGAAGACCGAGAACACCAAGAATGGGGGCCGAGCAGATGGCAGACAGCACGCGGCGTGTCGTGATTACCGGGCTGGGGATGGTTACGCCTCTGGCCTGCGGCGTGGAAGAGACCTGGAGCCGGATTTTGGCGGGCAAGTCGGGGGCGGGGACGATCACCCGCTTCGACGCGAGCCATCTGGCCACCACCTATGCCTGCGAGATCCCGATGGGGGACGGCTCGGACGGCACCTTCAATGCTGATGACTGGATGGAGCCGAAGGACCGCCGGAAGGTGGATGACTTCATTCTCTACGGTGTGGCCGCCGCGATGCAGGCGGTGGAAGATGCGGGCTGGACGCCCGAGGGTGAGGAAGACCGGCTGCGGACCGGTGTGATGATCGGCTCCGGTATCGGCGGGCTGAACTCCATCGCCGATACCGCCGTGCTCCTGAAGGAGCGGGGCCCACGCCGGGTCAGCCCGTTCTTCATCCCCGGTGCACTGATCAACCTCGTCAGCGGGCAGGTGAGCATCAAATACGGCTTCAAAGGGCCGAACCATGCGGTGGTGACCGCCTGTTCGACGGGCGCCCATGCGATTGGGGACGCCGCGCGGCTGATCCAGTGGGGCGATGCCGATGTGATGGTGGCGGGCGGCACGGAATCGCCGATCAGCGAGATCGGGATTGCCGGGTTCAACGCCTGCAAGGCGCTCTCCACCAAGCGGGGCGATGCGCCCGAAACCGCCAGCCGCCCCTATGACGAAGACCGCGACGGCTTCGTGATGGGCGAGGGCGCGGGTGTTGTGGTGCTGGAGGAGTACGAGCACGCCAAGGCGCGGGGCGCGAAGATTTATGCCGAGGTGATCGGCTACGGCCTCTCGGGCGATGCCTATCACATCACCGCGCCGAGCGAGGATGGCGAGGGCGGCTACCGCGCGATGGAAGCGGCAATCAAGCGGGCCGGGATCAGCCCCGAGGATATCGACTACATCAACGCGCATGGCACCTCGACGATGGCCGACACCATCGAACTTGGCGCTGTGGAGCGGATGATGGGAGATGCGGCGGCGAGCAAAGCCACCATGTCTTCAACCAAATCCGCCATTGGCCACCTGCTGGGCGCGGCCGGCTCGGTTGAGGCGATCTTTGCGACGCTGGCGATCCGCGATCAGGTGGCGCCGCCGACGATCAACCTCGACAACCCGGCGGTGCAGCCCAAGCTGAACCTCGCGGCCAATGCCAAGCATGAGCGCGAGATCGATGTGGCGCTCTCCAACAGCTTTGGATTCGGCGGCACGAACGCCTGCCTGATCCTGCGGAAAGTCTCTGACTGATGTGGCGTGCATTGGCCTCCAACGGCCTTACGGTGATCATCGTCCTGATGATCTCTCTCGCCGTGGGCGTGACGTGGGCGCAGAAGCAATACACCGGTGAAGGGCCGCTGGCCGAGGCGATCTGCCTTCAAGTGCGGTCTGGCTCAAACATGGGCGTGGTCAGCGACGAGCTGGTTGAGCGCGGCGCTGTCAGCAATGGCATGATCTTCCGGATGGGTGCGGAATACACCGACCGGACGCAGTTGCTGAAAGCAGGCTCCTTTTTGGTGCCGCCCGGTGCCTCGATGCAGGAGATTGTCGACAGCATCACCACGGCGGGCCGCAGCACCTGTGGCACCGAGGTGAACTACCGGATCGGCGTGCTCCGTGCCGAACTGGTGATGCGCGAGCTGGACCCGGCCACGCAGGAATATGTGGAGGTCGCCAAATACGACCCCGCCGCAGAGGAGGCCCCGGCAGAATATGTAGAGGGCACCGGCGGTTCGGATGTGCGCTTTCGGGTGACGCTGGCCGAGGGCGTGACCAGCTGGCAGGTGGTCGAGAGCCTGAAGGCTTCGGGCTTCCTCGAAGGCGAGGTGGAGGTGCCCGCGGAGGGCAGCCTTGCGCCCGATAGTTACGAGGTGCGCGAGGGGTCAGAGGTGGCCACGCTGATCGAGCGGATGCAGTCGGCGCAGCAGTCGATCCTTGCCGAGGCTTGGGCCGAGCGCGCAGAGGGTCTGCCCTATGACAGCCCCGAGGAGGCGCTGGTCATGGCCTCTATCGTGGAGAAGGAAACCGGCGTGGCCGAGGAGCGCGGACAGGTGGCCAGCGTTTTCGTCAACCGGCTTGAGGTGGGCATGAAGCTGCAAACCGACCCGACGGTGATTTATGGCGTGACGCAGGGCCGGGGCTCACTTGGCCGCGGGCTGCGGCAGAGCGAGCTGCGGGCGCGGACCGATTACAACACCTATGTGATCGACGGCCTTCCGCCGACGCCGATTGCCAACCCCGGGCGCCTCAGCATCGAGGCGGCGCTGAACCCCGAGACCACGCCTTACCTGTTCTTCGTGGCCGATGGCACCGGTGGCCATGCCTTTGCCGAGACGCTGGAAGAGCATAACGAGAACGTGGCGCGCTGGCGCGAGATCGAGGCCGAGCGGGCCGCGAGCGAGCCGGAAGGCAACAACTGACCGGGCCTCGGGCCGCACAGTGCAGAGATTTGCGAGACGATCTTCGGGCGGTGACCTTGACAGGGCGCCGCCCGATGCTTTGATGAGGTGCATTGCACTTACGGATTTATTCTGATGTCTCAACCAGCCGCCCGGATCACGGATACGCATGTCTGCTCGATGTGCCCTGTGCCGCCCGGCCTTCCGATCATCCCGCCCTGCGCGATTACGGTTCTGACCGGCAACCTGCCGCAAGCCCGCTTGGGCGACCTTTGTGCCTGCATCGGCCCGCCGCCCGCTGCGATAGATGCCATCGTGTTCGGCTCGCCGACGGTGCTGGTGATGAACCAGCCTGCCGCGCGCATGGGCGACCCGACCGCCAAGGGCGGCGTCATCACCAAGGGCCAACCCAACGTGCTCATCGGTCTTGCCGGGGCAGGTGGCGCTGGTGGCGGCGCAGGGGCGATGCCGGGGATGAACCCGAGGCCGGTGTGCGTGACGCTCGCTGCCGAGTTGGCCGAGAACCAGACCGCGCAGGATATGGCGGCGATGTCGGCGGCGGCATACCTCGACGGTGAGGGCGGCGACCTGCCCGCCAACACCCGCCGCGCCACGCAGGCCGATCTGGAGGCGCTTGGCCTGCATGATGGCACCAATGACCTCACCGCGATGCCGGACAGCGACTTCAACGCCGATGTCTTCGTGCACACCAACCCGGTGACGGGCGAAGAGAGCTACACCGTGGCCTTTGAGGGCACCACGCCGACCTCGACCGGGGATTGGGGCGCCAACCTTGGCCAGGGCGCGGGCATGCAGACCGAGTACTACCGCCGCGCCAACGAGATCGGGCGCACCGCGAGCGCGGCCCAACCGGGCAAGGTGCGCTACACCGGCCACTCGCTGGGCGGGGGCATGGCCAGCGCGGCAGCGACGGCCTCGGGCGATCCGGCCTATACGTTCAACGCGGCCGGCCTGCATGAGAATACCATGGAAGGCGGCGACCCGAATGCACCCGTGGAGGCCTACTACCTTCGCACCGATCCGCTCAATGCCGCGCAGGACCATAGCTGGAGCCCGATGCCACAGGCCTTCGGCAACCGCCGCGAGATGGAGCCGACCGAGATCTGGTCCGCCAGTGACAGGGTGCCGCGCGAGATGGCGAACCCGGACAACTACGTGCCGGACTTCGTGGAGCAGCCTGCTCTGGATGCCAAGCGGGCGGCGCAGGAAAAGGCCAACCAGCAGCTGCGCTTTCACTCCATCGAGGAGATGCAGCGCTCGCTTGAGGCACAGGAACAGCAGATCCGTCAGGATCAGCAGGACAATGGCTGCACATGAACCGGCGCGGCTGGGCCTTGGGGGCGGCGCTCGCCCTCGCGGTACTCGGCGGCGGCATGTGGGCGGCCCTGCGCTCCGGCGCATTTGAGACTGGAGGGGCGATGAGCACCGTCGATATCGAAGAGAAGGGGCCGGATGGCCTGCCGATCATCCACTGGTGGGTGGAGCGCGAGGAGTTCGCGAAGATCGAGGCGCTGCTCGAGGCGGGCGGCGACATCGAGGCGCCGGGCTTCCAGTCTGCCACGCCCTTGCTGAAGGCCGCCGTGGCCGACAGCTGGCCGATGGCGCTGTTTCTGATCGAGCGCGGGGCGTTCATCGGCGCGGTGGACCGGCGCGGCATGACCATGCCGTGGTTGGCGGCGACGAGTCGGGTGAAAGAAGGAAACCCGGATTTTGAAGCGCTGGAAAAGGTGCGCGCCATTCTGAACGAGCGGGGGATGCTCGGGCAGTACTACGAGCCCAACGATGTGAAGAAGCGGATCGCCGAGGGGAATTGGCCCCCGAAATGAAGGGCTTGCGCGCCGCGCGCTGAGGTGCGGTGGGTCGAGGGTTAAGAAAACCCTAACGAAACAATCGCTTAGCGCGCGGCGCTCGCTGATTTGGCTTGACTCCGCGAACGCTCTCATCTATAGGTTGTGACACGATGAGAGAGGTGGGCGCGGCAACCCTTGGGGGGTGTGCCGCTTTTTTAATGCCGGCCCTGCGGGACACCGGCCTCTAGCGAGACATGACCATGGATGATCGACCCGACCGCGAGGGCGGGGACGCAGGCGGCGTGCTGTCTGCGGCTGAGCAGCTCGTGGCCGAGGGCGCGGGGGCGCTTTCGGCGGTGATTGGACAGAGTGGGGCAGGGCCGGGGGCGGTTCCGGACGTGGTGCTGGGCGATATCCGGCAGCTGCGGCGCCTGCTCCTTGCAGCCTACCAGGAGAAAGAACGTGTTGCGGAACATCAGAAGCGAGGCGGCGGCGGCACAGGACAGCCCCGTGGTGGCGGTGGACCCGGTGCAAACAGCGGGACAGGCGCGCGAGGGGACGGCGCAGGACGCGTGCTCGACCTCGATGCTGCAAGGGCTGAAATCGGGCGCCGCCTGGCTCGCCTCCGCGACGCGGGAGGAACAGGAGATCTTTCTGGAGGGGCTGAGCCCTGAGGCGCTGGCGGCGCTGCCCTGGCTCTTCGAGTTCTGGGCGCTGCCGCATCAGCTTGCCCCGGAGGGCGACTGGCGGGCTTGGGTGATCCTCGGGGGTCGCGGCGCGGGCAAGACCCGCGCGGGCGCGGAGTGGGTGCGTTCGCAGGTGGAAGGCGCGGGGCCGTTCGACGAGGGGCGCTGCCGCCGGATGGCGCTGGTGGGCGAGACCATCGACCAGGCGCGTGAGGTGATGGTGTTCGGAGACAGTGGCATCCTGGCGTGTTCGCCACCTGACCGGAGACCGGAGTGGAAGGCGGGCCGCAAGCAGTTGGAGTGGCCCAATGGCGCGGTGGCGCAGGTCTTCTCGGCCAGCGACCCGGAGGCGCTGCGGGGGCCGCAGTTTGATGGCGCATGGGTCGATGAATTGGCGAAGTGGAAGAAGGCGCAGGAGGCTTGGGACATGCTCCAGTTCGGCCTGCGGCTGGGCGACAGCCCGCGGATGTGCGTGACCACCACGCCGCGCAAGCAGGCGCTGCTGCGGGAGTTGCTGGAGCGGCAGAGCACGGTGGTGACCCGCGCCGGGACCGAGGCGAACCGGGCCTGGCTCGCGCCCTCGTTCCTTGAGGAGGTGCAGGCCCGTTACGGTGGCACCTCTCTGGGGCGGCAGGAGCTGGAAGGCGAGATGCTGGATGACATCGACGGCGCGCTCTGGCGGCATGAGGCGATCGAGGCGGCGCGGCTGCGCGAGGTGCCCGAACTGGTGCGGGTGGTCGTGGCCGTGGACCCGCCGGTGACCGGGCACAAGGGATCGGACGCCTGCGGGATCATCGTGGCCGGGCTGGAAGCGGGCAGCGGTGAGCCGAAGGACTGGCGCGCCGTGGTGCTGGAGGATGCAAGCGTGCAGGCCGCCTCGCCGCTGGACTGGGCCAAAGCCGCGCTGGAGGCCGCCGAGCGCCACGGCGCGGAGCGGGTGGTGGCGGAGGTCAACCAGGGCGGCGATCTGGTGGAGACGCTGCTGAGGCAGATCGACCCGACGGTGCCGTTCAGGGCAGTAAGGGCCTCGCGCGGGAAGGTCGCGCGGGCCGAGCCGGTGGCGGCGCTTTACGAGCAGGGCCGGGTGCGGCATCTGGCCGGGCTGGGCGCGCTGGAAGACGAGATGGGCCGGATGACGGCGGAAGGCTACCAGGGCAGCGGCTCGCCCGACCGGGTGGATGCGCTGGTTTGGGCACTGACCGAGCTGATCCTTGAGCCCGCGGCCCGCTGGCGGCGCCCGAAGATGCGGACGTTGTGACGCGATTGGTGGGTTTCGCCCACCGTACGGAAATCGACAAAGGAGAGACGGATGGTCTTCGACTTCCTCAAGCGGGAGCGGGGCGGCGGAGCCGTGCCTGAAACCAAGGCCTCGGCCACCGGGCCGGTGATTGCATATCACGGCGCGGGCCGGGTGGCGTGGAGCCCGCGCGACACAGTTTCGCTCACCAAGACGGGGTTTACCGGTAACCCGGTCGGGTTCCGGGCGGTGAAGCTCATTGCCGAAGCCGCCGCTGCCGTGCCGCTGATCTGCCAGGACAGTGAGCGGCGCTACGAGACACATCCGGTGGCCGACCTGATGCGGCGGCCCAACGGGGCGCAGGGGCGCTCGGAGTTTCTGGAGGCGCTTTACGGGCAGATCCTGCTCTCGGGCGATGGCTACGTGGAGGCGGTGCTGGCCGACGTGGGGCTGCCGGGGGAGTTACATGTGCTGCGCTCCGACCGGATGAGCGTGGTGCCCGGCGGCGATGGTTGGCCGGTGGCCTATGAATACGCCGTGGGAGGGCGGAAACACCGCTTCGATGCCAGTGGCGAGCTGAAACCTGTATGCCATATCAAGGCCTTCCACCCGCAGGACGACCACTATGGCCTCTCGCCGCTGAAGGCCGCTGCCAATGCGCTGGATGTGCATAACGCAGCCTCGAAGTGGTCGAAGGGGCTGCTCGACAATGCGGCCCGGCCCTCGGGAGCGATTGTTTATCGGGGCGCGGATGGGTCGGGGCATCTGAGCGCCGATCAATACGACCGGCTCCTGGACGAGATGGCCTCGCACCACCAAGGCGCGGCCAATGCGGGCCGCCCGATGCTGCTGGAGGGCGGGCTGGACTGGAAGCCGATGGGGTTTTCTCCCTCGGACATGGAGTTTCAGAAAACCAAGGAGGCCGCCGCGCGGGAGATCGCCACGGCTTTTGGCGTGCCGCCGATGATGCTCGGCATCCCCGGCGAGGCGACCTACGCCAATTATCAGGAGGCCAACCGCGCGTTCTATCGGCTCACGGTGCTGCCGCTGGTGGCCAAGGTCAGCGGAGCGTTGGGCGACTGGCTGAGCGGGTTGGGCGGCGAGGCGGTGGAATTGAAGCCCGATCTCGACGGGGTGCCGGCACTGGCCACGGAGCGTGAGGCACAGTGGCGGCGGGTCAGCGAGGCGGACTTTCTGACGGCGGGCGAGAAGCGGGCGCTGCTCGGGCTTCCGCCGCTGGAGACGGGCGATGAGTGAGAGAGAAAGGCAAGCGATGGCAATGGATTACGGGCCGGAGTTAGAGCACAAGTTCTGTGCGCCGGAGGCAAAGCTGGCGGTGGATGAGAGGTATGAGATTTCAGGCTACGCCTCACTCTTCGGGGCGCCCGACCAGGGTGGCGACGTAGTGGTGGCAGGGGCCTATGCGCGGTCGCTCAAGGCGATGGCGGCGAAGGGCCAGCCGATCCGGATGCTTTGGCAGCATGACCCGCGCGAGCCGATCGGGATCTGGGATGAGGTGCGCGAGGACCGCCGTGGCCTGTGGGTTAAGGGACGCCTGTTGAAGGAGGTCGCCCGCGCCCGCGAGGCCGCCGCGCTGATCAACGCAGGCGCCATCGACGGCCTCTCCATCGGCTACCGCACCAAGCGGGCGGAAAGGGACGCACAGGGGCGCAGGTTGCTGCACGATCTGGAGCTTTGGGAGGTGTCACTGGTGACCTTCCCGATGCTTCGCGAGGCGAGGCTTTCGGGTGCCAAGGGGGACGAGTTGCCCCCGGCGGCGGACGAGGGCTGGCAAGAGCTGGCGGAGGCGCTGCGGGCGGCTCGCCGGGCGCTGGCGGGTTAAGGCCGCCTGAACCTTCGGGGGCAGCGATGCCTCCAACCATTCTCATGAAAGGAAGAGTTGCGATGAGCACTCCCGAGACTGGGTCGGGGGGCGGGCGGAGCGTGCCTGCACCCGCGCCCTCACAGGCATCGCCGGTGGCCGAGGTGGCCACGGCGCTCACGGAGTTTCTGGGCGAATTCAAATCGTTCCAGGACGACCTGCAATCCCGCGTTCAGAAACAGGAAGAGCGACTGACCATGCTGCACAAGAAGAACATCCCTGCCGGGCGTCCGGCCCTTTCCGCCGCGCAAGAGGCCGGTGCACCGCACCAGAAGGCCTTCAACGCCTATCTCCGCAACGGCGATGACGACGGGCTGCGCGGCCTCGAACTGGAGGGCAAGGGCCTGTCGACGGCGGTAGCGGGCGACGGCGGCTACCTCGTGGACCCCGAGACATCGGCAACGATCAAGACCGTGCTCTCCAGCACTGCGAGCCTGCGGGCGATTGCCAATGTGGTCACGGTGGAGGCGACCTCCTTCGACGTGCTGATCGACCGGGCCGACCTTGGCGCGGGCTGGGCCACCGAAACCGGCGCGGCGGTGGAGACCGATACGCCGACCATCGAGCGCATCACCATTCCGCTGCACGAGCTTTCGGCCCTGCCCAAGGCCAGCCAGCGGCTGCTGGACGACAGCGCCTTCGACATCGACGGCTGGCTCGCCGACCGGATTGCCAAGAAGTTCGCCCGTTCCGAGGCGGCGGCCTTCATCAACGGCGATGGTTCCGACAAGCCGACTGGCATTCTGGACCACACCATCGTGGCCGAAGGCAGCCAGACCTGGGGCGAGCTGGGCTACATCGCCACGGGCGCGGATGGGGACATTGGCGATGCCGACGCGCTGGTGGACCTGGTTTATGCACTGGGCGCCGAATACCGCGCCAACGGCACCTTCGTGATGAACTCCAAGACAGCGGGCGCCGTGCGCAAGCTGAAGGACGCGGACGGGCGCTTTATGTGGTCGGACGGGCTGGCGGCGGGCGAGCCTGCGCGGCTGCTGGGCTACCCGGTGTTGATCGCCGAGGACATGCCCGACATCGCCACGGGGGCCCATGCCATTGCCTTTGGCGACTTCCACGCGGGCTACACCATCGCCGAGCGCCCCGACCTGCGGGTGCTGCGCGATCCGTTCTCGGCCAAACCGCATGTGCTGTTCTACGCGACCAAGCGCGTGGGCGGCGATGTGAGCGACTTCGAGGCGATCAAGCTCCTGAAGTTCTCGGCCTCCTGAGGCTGAGGGTGCTCCGGGGGTGTGCAACCGCCCCCGGAGCAAGGGACACGGGCGTGCGCCGGGGTGGTCGGGCAACCGGCTGCACCATGCGGTGCCGATGCTGCTCCCCTCCGTCCGGGCGGCGCATGGGGCGTGCGCCCGTGGCCACCCGCGCTGCGCGGGGGAGGGCTGAGTTTTCGGGAGACTGACACATGATTTTGACCGAGCTGACCTCGGTGCAGGCCACCGCGCTGCCGGTGACCGAGTTCAAGGCGCATCTGCGCATGGGCACCGGATTTTCGGACGAGGGCGCGGAGGACGGTTTGCTGGAATCGCTCCTGCGGGCGGCGATTGCCGCGGTCGAGGCCTGGACCGGCAAGGTGTTGCTGGAGCGGGATTTTCGCTGGGTGCTGGCAGGCTGGCGGGGGGCGGATGCGATGACTTTGCCGGTCGCCCCGGTGAGCGGCATCACCTCCGTGAAGACGGTGGATCTGCTGGATTGGGAAACCACGGTGGAGCCGGGCAAATACCGGCTGGAGCCGGATACGCACCGCCCGCGTATCCATGCCACGGGCACGGCCTTTCCGAGCGTGCCGAAGGGCGGGAAGATCGTGATCGAGTTCGACGCGGGCTTCGGCCCGGGCTGGCCCGATATTCCGGCGGATCTCGCGCAAGCGGTGCTGCTTCTGGCGGGGCATTACTACGATTATCGTCACGAGGCGCGGCCCGGTGAGGGGGTGATCCCCTATGGCGTTTCGGCGCTGATCGAGCGGTGGCGGAGCATCCGCATCACCGGGGGTCGGACATGAAGGCGTCGCCGGTTTTGAACCGCAAGCTGGTGCTGGAAACGCCGGAGCGGGTGCCGGATGGCCTGGGCGGCTGGAGCCGCACATGGGCCGAGCTGGGGCAGCTTTGGGCAGAGGTAAAATCGGGCAGTGGGAGCGAGCGGGCGGATGAGTTCCTGACCGTGTCCTCTGTGCCGTACCGGATCACCGTGCGGGCGGCCCCGCCCGGTGCGATGAGCCGCCCCAAGCCGGAGCAGCGGTTCAGGGAAGGGAGCCGGATTTTTCGGATATTGGCGGTGGCCGAGCGGGATGAGCATGGCCGCTACCTGACTTGCTACGCGCGCGAGGAGGTATCGGCATGAGCTACGGAGCCTCTGCGGCGCTTCAAGCGGCCGTTTACCAGCACCTCATCGGGGACTCGGGCGTGACATCGCTTGTGGGCAGTGACATCTACGATGCCGCCCCGCCGGGCAGCCCGCCCGGCACCTATGTGAGCCTCGGGCCGGAGGAGGTGCTCTCTCGCTGCGACTGCACCGGCGATGGCGCATTGCACCGCTTCACGGTGAGCGTGGTCACCGATGCGGCGGGCTTTGGCGGGGCCAAGCAAATCGCCGGGGCGATCAGCGATGCGCTGGCGGGTGCCGCGCTCACGCTCACGCGCGGCACGCTGGTTGCGCTGAACTTTGAACGTGCTCGCGCCCGACGGGTGGGCGAGGGCGACCAACGCCGGATCGACCTGCGCTTTGCTGCGCGGATCGACGACTGACCTTCATTTTCAAGGAGAACGCAGATGGTTGCCCAGAACGGCAAGGACCTTTTGATCAAGATGGACATGACCGGATCGGGCCTGTTCGAGACCGTGGCAGGCCTCCGGGCCACGCGGGTGAGCTTTAACGCCGAAAGCGTGGATGTGACGTCGCTGGAGAGCCAGGGCGGCTGGCGAGAGTTGCTGGCGGGCGCTGGCGTGAAGAGCGCGAACATCAGCGGCTCGGGGGTGTTTAGGGATGAAGACAGCGACGAGCGCGCGCGGCAGATTTTCTTCGACGGGGAGACGCCGGAGTTTCAGGTCATCATCCCCGATTTCGGCGTGGTGGAGGGGCCGTTCCAGATCACTTCGGTGGAATACGCGGGCAGCCATGACGGCGAGGCGACCTATGAGCTGGCGCTGGCGTCGGCGGGTGCGCTGAGCTTCACGGCGATCTGAGCATGGCCAACCCTTGGGCAGGAGAAGCCGTGCTGGTGCTGGATGGCGCCGAGCACCGCTGCAAGTTGACGCTGGGTGCCTTGGCCGAGCTGGAGGCGGCGCTGGAGACCGGCACGCTGATGGAGTTGGTCGAACGCTTCGAGGGCGGACGGTTCAGCACCCGCGATGTGCTGGCGCTGCTGGTCGCCGGGCTGCGCGGCGGAGGCTGGCAGGGCCGGGGGGCGGACCTGCTGACAGTTGAGATCGGCGGTGGTCCGGTGGAGGCGGCCCGGGTTGCGGCCGAATTGCTGGCCCGGGCCTTCGCCCTGCCTAAGGGCGCCTGAGATGGACTGGGCGGGCCTGCTCCGCCGGGGGCTTCTGGAGTTGCGGCTGAGGCCTGCGGAGTTCTGGGCGCTCACCCCGGTGGAACTGATGGTGATGCTCGGGCTGGAGCAGGCAGCTCCGCCGCTTACGCGCGCCCGGATGGCGGAGCTTTCCGCCGCCTTTCCTGACAAGCAGAGGGACTGAAGATGGCAGATTTCGACGAGGCCGAGGCCCTCGAAACGCAGGTTGATGCGCTGGAAAGCGCCTTTGGCGGTGCGGCGCAGATGGTGGCGGCCTTCGATGCCGAGCTGCTGCGGATGCAGGCCAGCTTGACGGTGACGCAGGCCAATGTGGGCCAGCTTTCCAGCCAGATCGGGCGGGGCCTGCGCAAGGCTTTCGACGGGCTCGTGTTTGACGGCATGCGCCTGTCGGAGGCGCTGCGGACCGTCGCGGAGGCGATGATCAATGCCACTTACAATGCCGCGATGAAGCCGATCACCGATCACTTCGGGGGGCTGATCGGCACTGGGATTGAGAATTTCATCACCGGGGGGCTCGCCTTCGAGAAGGGCGGGGCTTTCAGCCAGGGGCGGGTGCAGCCCTTTGCCAAGGGCGGGGTCGTCTCATCGCCCACGTATTTCCCGATGCGCGGCGGGCGCGGGCTGATGGGGGAGGCGGGGCCGGAGGCGATCATGCCGCTGTCGCGCGGGGCAGATGGCTCGCTGGGCGTGAAGACGCAGGGCGGGGGCCGACCGATCAACGTGGTGATGAACATCTCGACGCCGGATGTGAAGGGCTTCGAGCGGAGCCGGGCGCAGGTGGCGGCGCAGATGAGCCGGGTGCTGGCGCAGGGCCATCGCAATCGCTGAGGCGGATTGCAAGAGCAGCAATTGGAAGGATCGGACATGGGATTTCACGAGGTGCGGTTTCCGGCCAGCCTGAGCTTTGGCTCGGTGGGCGGGCCGGAGCGGCGAACGGAGATCGTGACGCTGGCCAACGGCTTCGAGGAGCGCAACACGCCCTGGGCACATTCGCGCAGGCGCTATGACGCGGGGCTGGGCATGCGCTCGCTCGATGACGTGGAGGTGCTGCTGGCCTTCTTCGAGGCGCGGCGTGGGCAACTCCACGGGTTTCGCTGGAAGGATTGGTCGGACTTCAAGACCGGTGCGGCCAGTGGCACACCGGGCTGGCAGGACGAGGTGATCGGCACCGGCGACGGGGTGACGAAGAGCTTTCAGCTTTCGAAGACCTATCGCTCGGGCGAGGCCAGCTACACCCGGCCGATCACCAAGCCGGTCTTCGGCTCGGTCACGGCGGGGATCGAGGGCACGTTTTACCAGCAGGGGGTTCACTTCGAGGTCGAGACGACGACCGGAATGATCACATTCGAGGATGCGCCGTCGATCGGCTTCGCGGTGACGGCGGGCTTTGAGTTCGATGTGCCTGTGCGATTTGACACCGACCGGATTCAAACCTCGGTCGCCAGCTTCAAGGTGGGCGATGTGCCGACGGTCCCGGTGGTGGAGTTGCGGCTGTGAGCGGGGTGGAGGCGGCGGCGCTGTGTGCGCATCTGGGCGGCGGGATCACAACGGTCTGCCGGTGTTGGGCGGTCGAGCGGCGCGATGGTGTTGTGCTGGGCTTTACCGACCACGATGAGGGGCTTGGCTTTGACGGCATTGCCTTCAAGGCGAACTCCGGGCTGACCGCCAAGGCGTTGGTTCAGGGCACGGGGCTGGCGGTGGACAACACAGAGGCGCTGGGTGCGCTGATGAGCGAGGCGATCACCGAGGAAGACATTCTTGCCGGGCGTTATGACGGCGCGGAGGTGCGGGCTTGGATGGTCAACTGGGCCAATCCAGACGCGCGGCTGATGCTGTTTCGCGGGACCATCGGCGAGGTCAGCCGGGCGAACGGGGCGTTCGAGGCGGAGTTGCGCGGGCTGACGGAGGCGCTGAACCAGCCGCAGGGGCGGGTTTATCAGCCGCAGTGCAGCGCGGTGCTGGGTGACGGGATGTGCCGGTTTGATACGTCTGCCCCCGGCTACAGCGCCGAGGTGGCGGTGGACCAGGTGCAGGACGGGAGGATCTTTCGGTTTTCGGGCATGGCCGAGTTCGACCAGCGGTGGTTCGAGCGGGGGCGTTTGCGGGTGCTGAGTGGGGAGGCCGCGGGCCTTGTCGGGCTGGTCAAGAATGACCGTCTGAGCAACGCGCGGCGCGAGGTTGAATTGTGGGAGCAGCTGCCGGCGCAGATTGCGGTGGGCCACATGGTTCGGATTGAAGCGGGGTGTGACAAGCGGGCCCAAACCTGCCGGTTGAAGTTTGACAACTTTCTGAATTTTCGGGGCTTTCCACACATCCCCGGCGAGGACTGGCTGATGAGTTACCCTAAGTCCGGCGGCAGCGAAAAGGATGGCGGTAGCCTGGCACCCAAGCCCTTGTCACCCATTCTGACCCTTCTGACGGGCCAACAGAATGGCGGGTGATATGGGGGCGAGGACCGTGGTGGCGGCACGCGGGTGGCTCGGCACGCCCTATCGCCATCAGGCCTCTTGCAAAGGTTCTGGATGCGATTGCCTTGGCCTGCTGCGTGGAATCTGGAGCGAGCTCTTCGGCGGCGAACCCGAAGCGGTGCCGGCCTATAGCCGCGACTGGTCTGAGCCCGCGCGGGAGGAAGCGCTGTGGCAGGCGGCTCGGCGGCACTTGCGGGAGAAGGCGGCGGGCGAGCTACCAGCGCCCGGGGATGTGCTGCTGTTCCGGATGCGCGAAGGGTCAGTTGCGAAACATCTGGGTTTGCAGGCGCGGATCGGCCCGGCGGCCAGTTTCATCCATGCCTATTCCGGCCACGGGGTGGTGGAAAGTTCGTTCACCCGGCCCTGGGCCCGGCGCGTGGCGGCACGATTTGAATTTCCCGAAGGGGGGCGCTGATGGCGACGATCTTACTTTCGGCGGCGGGGGCCGCGCTTGGCTCCACGCTGGGCGGCACGTTTCTGGGCCTGTCGGGCGCGGTTATAGGCCGGGCGGTCGGGGCTACCCTGGGCCGGGCCATCGACCAGCGCGTGATGGGGCAGGGCAGCCAGGTTGTTGAGACCGGCAAGGTTGAACGCTTCCGCGTGACCGGCGCCAGTGAAGGCGCCCCGATCGGGCAGATCTACGGGCGGATGCGCGTGGGCGGGCAGGTGATCTGGGCGACGCAGTTCAAGGAGAGGGTGCGGGAGGAGAGCACGGGCGGCAAGGGTGCGCCGAGCGGCCCGACGGTGCGGAGCTACTCCTACTCGATCAGCCTCGCGGTGGCGTTGTGCGAAGGCGAGATCAGCCGGGTTGGACGTGTC
Organism: Vannielia litorea; assembly: GCF_019801175.1. Lineage (NCBI taxonomy): Bacteria > Pseudomonadati > Pseudomonadota > Alphaproteobacteria > Rhodobacterales > Paracoccaceae > Vannielia > Vannielia litorea. Next base: position 1,537,483 of record NZ_JAHVJR010000001.1, on the reverse strand, counting down.
TGGGCCGATGGGGTGGAAATTGCGCCCGCCGATCTGAACATGCGGGTGTACACGGGCAGCGAAGATCAGTTGCCGGATCCGAAGATGGAGGCCGTCGAGGGCGAGGGTAACGTGCCAAGCTATCGCGGCGTGGCCTACGTGGTGATCGAGGACCTGCAACTCGCGGAGTTTGGAAACCGTGTGCCGCAATTGTCCTTCGAGGTCGTGCGGCCCGTGACGGAGGAGGTCGACACGCCCGAGGCCCGCAGCCTCAGCCGGGTGGTGAAGGCGGTGGCCCTTGTGCCCGGCACCGGGGAATATGCGCTGGCCACAACGCCGGTGCACTATGACTTTGGACAAGGGCACAGCCAGTCGGCGAATGTGAACAACCCGACGGGCAAGACTGACTTTGCGCTTTCGCTTGAGACACTGAACGATGAGCTGCCCGCCTGCGGGTCAGTCTCCTTGGTGGTGAGTTGGTTCGGGAGTGATCTGCGGTGTGGGAATTGCGAGATCAGGCCGAAGGTCGAACAGGCCGGGTTTGACGGCAAACCGATGGCTTGGCGGGTCAACGGTGTGACACGCTCGGCTGCGCAGCTGACCCCTCGCGATGAAGAGGACCGGCCGGTGTATGGCGGCACCCCGGCGGACGCGGCGGTGATCGAGGCGATCACGGCGATGAAGGCGGCGGGTCAGGAAGTGATCTTTTACCCCTTCATCCTGATGGACCAGCAGGAGGGCAATGGGTTGCCTGACCCGTGGACCGGGGCAGGCGACCAGCCGAAGCTGCCTTGGCGCGGGCGGATCACCCAATCGGTCGCCGCGGGACGAGCGGGATCGCCGGATGGCACAGCCACGGCGGATGCGGAGGTGGCCAGCTTCTTTGGCACTGCGTCGGCCAGCGACTTTTCCGTAAACGGCAAGGTGGTGAACTACAGCGGCCCGGCAGAGTGGTCGTTCCGCCGGTTTATCCTGCACTACGCACATCTGTGTGCGGCGGCAGGAGGTGTGGAGGCGTTTTGCCTTGGCTCCGAGATGCGGGGCCTGACGCAGATCAGGGGGGCAGGCGGCTTTCCTGCGGTTGCCCAGATGAAGGCTCTGGCGGCTGAGTTGCGCGGCATTCTGGGGGCGGGGTGCAAGATCGGCTATGCCGCCGATTGGAGTGAGTACTTCGGGTATCATCCGCAGGATGGAACGGGTGACGTGTACTTTCACCTCGATCCGCTCTGGGCTGATCCGGAAATCGACTTCGTCGGGATCGATAACTACATGCCGCTCTCGGACTGGCGGGATGGCGAGGATCATGCGGATGCATCGGCGGGCGCGATCTACGACCTATCCTACCTCAAGGATAGTGTGGCTGGGGGCGAAGGGTATGACTGGTACTACGCCCACCAGGCGGCCCGCGATGCCCAGATCCGCACACCGATCACCGATGGTGCCTATGGCGAGCCGTGGGTGTGGCGCTACAAGGATCTGAAGAGCTGGTGGCAGAACACCCATCACGAACGGATCGGCGGGGTGCGGCAGTCAGCGCCGACGGATTGGCTGCCGGAATCCAAGCCGATCTGGTTTACCGAGTTGGGCTGTGCGGCCATCGACAAGGGCACCAACCAGCCGAACAAGTTTCTCGATGCCAAAAGCTCGGAAAGCGGGTTGCCACATTACTCCGATGGAACGCGGGATGACCTGATCCAGGCGCAATATCTCCGGGCGATCTCGGCGTATTACGAGGCGGTTGAAAACAACCCGGTCTCTGCCGAGTACGGCGGGCCGATGGTGGACATGGCGCGCGCCCACGTGTGGGCGTGGGATGCGCGGCCTTTCCCCTACTTTCCAGCCGCTCTGGAGACCTGGAGCGATGGCGAGAATTATGCGCGGGGGCATTGGCTGAATGGGCGAGCCACGAGTGAAGCGCTGCCGACGGTGGTTGCCGAATTGTGCTTGCGGTCGGGCGTTTCGTTGGATGCGCTCGATCTTGGCGCGCTATACGGGCTGGTTCGCGGATACACGGTTGAGGATCTTGGCGGCGCGAGGGCTGCGCTGCAGCCGCTAATGCTGGCGTTTGGCTTCGATGCTGTGGAACGAGAAGGCGTGTTGCGCTTTGCGAGCCGAACGGGGCGGGCGCGAGACGGGATTTACCGTGAGGCGCTTGCCGTGACGGATGATCTGGACGCGGATATCACCCTCATCCGCGCGCCGTCGGCAGAAACGGCGGGCCGGGTCCGTTTGAACTACGTTGAGACCAATGGGGACTACGAAGTGCGGGCGGCGGAAGCGATCTTCCCTGACGAGGTTTCTTATGGCGTTGCGCATTCCGAACTGCCGCTGGCGCTGACCCAATCGGAGGCTCAGGGCATCGTGGAGCGTTGGCTGGCGGAGAGCCGGGTAGCACGCGATACGGCGCGGTTCGCCCTGCCGCCGTCGCGGCTGGGGATCGGGGCTGGGGATGTCGTGACACTGCCGACCGATGACAGGGTGTGGGACTATCGCGTGGACCGGGTCGAGCAGGCGGGCAGCCAGATCATCGATGCGGTCAGGGTCGAGCCATCGGTCTACAAGCCGAGTGATGCTATCGAAGACCCCGTTGCTTTGGTGCCTTTCGTGCCGCCTCTGCCGGTGTATCCGCTGTTTTTGGATCTGCCACTGCTGACCGGATCGGAGGTGGAGCATGCACCGCATGTCGCGGCGACGGCGGTGCCTTGGCCGGGGTCTGTGGCCGTGTATTCGTCGGTGGCTGGGGAACACTATGAGCTGAACCGGCTGATCTCTTCACGTTCCACGATCGGGCAGACGAAAAGCGTGCTTGCCGCCGCGCGTTCAGGCCAATGGGACCGGGGTGCGCCTTTGCGGGTGCGGTTGAGCGCCGGGGTGCTCTCCTCTGCCAGCGAAGCGCAGGTGCTAGCCGGGCGCAACGCCGTGGCAATTGGAAACGGCTCATCTGGCAATTGGGAGATTTTCCAGTTTGCGCAGGCCGAATTGGTGGGTGAGCGCACCTATGAGCTTAGTTTGCGGCTGCGTGGCCAGCTTGGCACGGACGGGCTGATGCCGCCCGAGTGGCCGGTGGGCAGCGAAGTAGTCTTGCTCGACGACAGCCTGACCCAGATTGAACTGGCGAGCGGGGCGCGGAGGCTTGCGCGCACATATCGGATCGGTGCTGCTGGACGGCCCTATGACGATCCGTCTTTCGTGGAGCGGCAAGAAGCATTCGATGGCAACGGGCTTCGGCCTTATGCGCCGGTCCACATTATCGGGCGGCGTGATGGGGCAGGGGACCTGGCTGTCAGCTGGGTGCGCAGAACGCGGATTGACGGTGACGGATGGGACGTGCCGGAGGTGCCGCTTGGCGAGGCGAGCGAAGCCTACCTCCTGCGGGTGGTTCAAGGCGGCGTGGTGGTGCGAGAGGCAACCGTAGACACGCCTGCCTGGACCTATGGTGCTGCGCTGCAGGCCAGCGATGGCGTGACCGGGGCGTTCGAAGTTCACGTGGCGCAGATCTCCGAGCGCTACGGGCCGGGACTTTTTGGAAAGGGTGAAATCCATGACTGAGACCACGCAGCTCAAACTGCCGCTCGTGCAGGCCAGCCAGGCACAAAAGCACGTGACGGTGAATGCCGCTCTGATGCGGCTCGACGGGCTAGCACAGCTGCGCCTGCAATCAGCGAGCACCACGACCCCGCCGGGCGTGGTGGTGGACGGTGAATGCTGGTTCGTGCCAACAGGCGCGGTCAACGCATGGGCCGGGCAGGCAGGACACATTGCCATTGGCGACAACGGGGGCTGGGTGTTTCTAGAACCCCAAATCGGGTGGCGCGCTTGGATGATGGATACAGCGACCGATGCGCTATGGGACGGCTCTGCATGGCAACCGCCGCTCATGGCCGCCAGCCCCTCGGGCGCGGCATCGAAGATGCAGGTGCTGGAGTTTGATCACGCCATCTCTGCGGGCGCGAGCGACAGCACCTCGACGCAGGTGCCGGCCAACTCGATGGTCTTTGCAGTCTCGGCGCGGGTGATCACGGCGATCACCGGCACGCTGACGAGCTGGAGCTTCGGCATCACCGGGTCCGAAAGCCAATTCGGCTCGGGACTTGGACTCGGGCAAGGCTCCTACTGCACCGGACTGCTCGGCTCGCCCACCACTTGGTACTCTGCGGCGCCACTGAAATTGACTGCGGTCGGCGGTGACTTTGCCGGCGGCGCAATACGTGTGGCGGCGCACTACTACACCATTGATCTGCCCACCGCCTGATGCGCCCGCTGCATCACAGCGACATCTGCGAAGTCGCCCGTGTGCTCATGCCGCTGAACGAACATGAACGCCCGCGCGCGCTTGAGCGGTTCATTGCATTTGCTGAAGCTGCCGACCGGTTTCGGCAAGTCACCGGACGGGCGCACAAGGCGTGGGGCGACGGCACGTTGGGCGCGGCAGTGGCCCGACAGCCTCGCGGTCTGGCACGCAGCTTCGAAGACTTCGACTATGCGCAATGCTGGGCTATGGTGCTCGATGCTGTCATCCAGTTTCGCACCGGGCGGCGGCTGTTGCTCTGAGGGTCATCCGCGGGCACAGGACATGCAGAGTGCCGCGGCCGGGTCATGCTCCATCCGAGCAGAAGTGATCTCATCTCCGCAATCGGTGCAATAGCCAAACTCCCCCTCATCCAAGCGCACCAGAGCGGCCTTGATGCGCCGCTCTTCGGCCAAGCGCATCCGGCTGGCGGCCTGTGCCATGGCCTGCGATTGCAGCGCATCCATCCGACTGAGCCGCCCGACGGATTGCTGATCAAGCTCCACCACCTTCTTGCCACCCCGTCCCAGCGCCTCACCAGCGGCGAGCTCTTCGAGCCGTGCCAACAGGTGGGCGCGAAATGCCTGTTGCCTCTCCCCCTCCATCACCGCTCCTTTTCCTCCACATCAGTCTTTGCAATTGGCCAGACGGGCCTATCTGGGCTAGAAGGCTAACAGCACGCGCAAGGACATGACCATGGCCCAGACCAAGAGCAAGCTGAGCGAAGTCGATCCCGTATGGGACCGGATCATCCGCGAAGGGGAAGAGGCGATCACCCTTGAGCCGCTTCTGGGCGGTCTCATGCACTCTTGCGTTTTGCACCACAAATCCATGGAGCAGGCGCTGGCCTTCCGCATTTCGATGAAGCTGGCGTCGGGCGAAATGTCGGAGCAACTCCTGCGCGAAATCGCCGATGAGGCCTATGCCGCAGATCCCGCGATTGGGCGGGCCGCACGGGCCGACCTTGTGGCGGTGTACGAGCGTGACCCGGCCTGCCACCGGTTTCTGCAGCCGCTGATGTACTTCAAGGGCTATCAGGCGATCCAAGCCTATCGCGTGGGCCACTGGCTGTGGAAGCAGGGGCGCCACGACATGGCGTATTTCTTCCAGATGCGCATTTCGGAGACCTTCGGGGTTGATATTCACCCGGCCTGCCGTGTGGGCAAAGGGATCTTCCTCGATCACGCCCATTCCATCGTCTTTGGCGAAACCGCCGTTGTTGGCGACAACGTCTCGATCCTTCACTCGGTGACCCTCGGTGGCACCGGCAAGGAGGATGAGGACCGCCACCCCAAGATCGGCGATGGCGTGCTAATAGGGGCAGGGGCCAAGGTGCTCGGCAACATCAGGGTGGGCTGCTGCTCGCGCATCGCCGCGGGCTCAGTCGTGCTGCACGACGTGCCGCCCGAGAGCACCGTGGCGGGCGTGCCAGCCAAGATCGTTGGCAAGGCGGGCTGCTCGCAGCCGTCGGTCTCGATGAACCAACTTCTTGGCGGAGCCGACTAGGGCTAATCACCAAAGATCGTCGACGAAATTCCAGGCGCTGCCAGCGGCTTGCTTGCCCGTACCCAGAATGCTCTGGGCCATCTTGTTCACTGATTTCGCGGCATTCACGGCCTTGTCCGCTCCGAATTTGGCTACCTTGCCACCAATACGGGCGGCCTTGTCGACGACCTTGGCCAGCCGGTTCAAGAGGCTGTCGACAAACCCGATGAGAGGTTTCAGCAGCGACACCGCCTTGCCGATGATCTTGGTCAACGTCTTCAGCAGGCGCGACTTCGCAGAATGCAGCAGGCTAGTAGCGGATTTCACCCCGGTTTTGGCAATCGCGAGCAGTGTTTCATGCACAGCGCGGGCAATGCCTTTGACGCCACCCAGCACGTTGGCAAGCGGTGGGTAAAGCGGGCTTTCCTTGATGGTCTCTGCAACGGCGGACTCGACCTCCGCGAGGCTCGGAATGTTCATAGCAATCTCTCATCATCAAAATTGAATGCAGAGAGCGTAAGCGCTTTGGCCATTCTGGCAAGAAAAAAGGCCGCGCGAGGGTTTCGCGCGGCCCTGTAGCTGGGTGCAAAGGTGGCTCAGGCGAGCATCACCATCGGGTTTTCGAGGTTTTCCACCAAGGCCTTGAGGAACTCGGCCCCAAGCGCGCCGTCGATCACCCGGTGATCGACCGAGAGCGTCACGCTCATCACAGTGGCCACGGTCAACTCGCCATCGGCGCCCACAACCGGCTTCTTCACGCCCGAACCCACCGCGAGGATCGCGCCATGGGGCGGGTTGATGACCGCGTCGAAGTTGTCGATCCCGAACATGCCGAGGTTGGAGATGGCAAAGGTGCCGCCCTGGTACTCATGCGGCGCGAGCTTGCGGTCGCGGGCGCGGGTGGCGAGGTCTTTCATCTCCGCCGAGAGGGCTGAAAGGCTCTTGGTGTCGGCATCCTTCAGCACCGGCGTGAACAGACCGCCCTCGATGGCAACGGCCACGGCCACATCGGAGGGCTTCAGCTTCAGCACCCGGTCACCGGCCCAAACGGCGTTGCAATCGGGCACGGCCTGAAGCGCTAGGGCGCAGGCCTTGATGATGAAGTCATTCACCGAAAGCTTCACGCCGCGGCCTTCCAGCTGCTTGTTCAGCTGGCTGCGGAACTTCAGCAGCGCGTCGAGCTGGATGTCACGGCGCAGATAGAAGTGCGGGATCGTTTGCTTCGCCTCGGTGAGACGCGCGGCAATGGTCTTGCGCATCCCGTCGAGCTTGACCTCTTCGTACTCCCGGCCTTCGTACATCTTGGCGATAGCATCGGCAGAGGGGCCAGCGGGTGCTGCAGCAGCAGCGGCGGCAGGAGCCTTGGCCTCTTCCTTCGCCGGGGCCGCGCCCGGTTTGGCGTTCTCCACATCCGATTTCACGATCCGCCCCTTGGGGCCGGAGCCCTTGATCGAAGCAAGGTCGATGCCCTTGTCGGCGGCAATCCGGCGGGCCAGCGGCGAAGCAAAGATGCGCTCGCCATCCTTTGACGGTGCCGCAGGGGCGGCGCTTGCAGCAGGGGCGGATGCAGCGGGCGCTTCGGCCTTTGCCTCCTCTTTCGCAGGTGCCTCTGCCTTCGGTGCGGAGCCGCCTTCCTTGATGTCATCAGCGCTTTCGCCCTCTTCGAGCAACACGGCGATGGGGGTGTTCACCGCCACGCCTTCGGTTCCTTCCTCGACGAGGATCTTGCCGATCACGCCTTCATCGACCGCTTCGAACTCCATCGTCGCCTTGTCGGTCTCGATCTCGGCCAGCAGATCGCCGGAGGAAACGGTGTCGCCTTCCTTCACCAGCCATTTCGCAAGGGTGCCCTGCTCCATAGTAGGCGAGAGGGCGGGCATCAGAACTTCTGTGGGCATCGCTCTCTCTCCTTACCGGTAGGTCACTTTTTTCACGGCTTCGATCACCTCGTCGGTGGTCACCAGCGCGTGTTTTTCGAGGTTGGCGGCATAGGGCATCGGCACGTCCTTACCGGTACAGTTGATCACCGGCGCATCGAGATAATCGAAGGCCTCCTGCATCAGCACCGAGGAGATATGCCCGCCGATGGAACCCACCGGCCAGCCTTCTTCGACCGTCACGCAGCGGTTGGTCTTCATCACCGATTTGATCACCGTGGCGGTGTCCATCGGGCGCAACGTGCGCAGGTCGATCACCTCGGCAGAGATCCCGTCCTCGGCGAGTTTCTCAGCCGCCTCAAGGGCATACTGCATCCCGATGCCGAAACTGACCAGGGTCACATCATCACCTTCGCGCCAGATCTTGGCCTTGCCGAAGGGGATGGTGAAGTCATCGAGCTTGGGCACGTCGAAAGTGCGCCCGTAGAGAATTTCGTTCTCGAGGAAGATAACCGGGTTTGGGTCGCGGATTGCGGTCTTCATCAGGCCTTTGTAGTCGGCTGCCGAGTAGGGCATCACCACCTTCAGGCCGGGGATCATGGCGTACCATGCCGCGTAGTCCTGGCTGTGCTGGGCCGCCACGCGGGCCGCTGCGCCGTTGGGGCCGCGGAAGACCATCGGAGCGCCCATCTGGCCGCCCGACATGTAAAGCGTCTTGGCCGCCGAGTTTATGATGTGGTCGATCGCCTGCATGGCGAAGTTGAAGGTCATGAACTCCACGATCGGACGCAGACCGCCGAAAGCGGCACCCGTGGCGATACCGGCGAAGCCGTGCTCGGTGATCGGCGTATCGATCACCCGCTTGGGGCCAAACTCGTCGAGCATGCCTTGGGAGATCTTGTAGGCGCCCTGATACTCGGCCACCTCTTCGCCCATCAGGAAGACGTTGTCATCCTTCCGCATCTCCTCGGCCATCGCGTCACGCAGGGCCTCACGGACGGTGGTTTGCACCATCTCGGTGCCCTCGGGCCAATCGGGCGAGGCATCCACCTTCAAATCGGTCGGCGCCTCGGCCTCGGGCTTCGCAGCCGCGGGGGCAGAGGGCTCTTCTTTGGCTTCAGCGGGTTCGCTGCTGCCGGAAGACACATTCTCGGCGGCAGAGGCATCTTCGCCCTCTTCGAGGATCACCGCGATGGGGGTGTTCACTTTCACCCCTTCGGTGCCCTCGGACACGAGGATCTTTCCGATGGTACCCTCGTCAACGGCCTCGAATTCCATCGTGGCCTTGTCGGTTTCGATCTCGGCCAAAATGTCGCCGGACGACACGGTGTCGCCCTCCTTCACCAGCCATTTTGCAAGCGTGCCTTCCTCCATCGTCGGGGAAAGCGCGGGCATGAGCAGTTCGGTTGCCATCTCTCAGTTCTCCCCTCAGGCTTCCTGCGGCGCCACGTCGGCGTAGATGTCCGTCCAGAGTTCCTCGAGCGCGGGCTCGGGGCTTTCCTTGGAGAACTCGGCGCTCTCGTTGACGATGTCCTTGATCTCCTTGTCGATCCCTTTGAGGTCGTCTTCGGAGGCGTGCTTGCCTTCGAGCAGCATGGCCCGGACGCGCTCGATCGGGTCGCGCTCCTCGCGCATCTTCTGCACCTCCTCACGGGTCCGGTACTTGGCCGGGTCAGACATGGAGTGGCCGCGATAACGGTATGTTTTCACTTCGAGAATATAGGGGCCTTCGCCCGAGCGGCAGTGCTCCACGGCCTTCTCGCCGGCCTCTTTGACCGCCAGAACATCCATGCCGTCGACGATCTCGCCGGGGATGCCAAATGGCGCGCCGCGGGTGTGGATGTCTTCGGTCGAAGTCGAGCGGTTCTGCGAGGTGCCCATGGCGTACTGGTTGTTCTCGATCACGAAAATCACCGGCAGCTTCCAGAGGGCAGCCATGTTGAAGGTCTCGTAAACCTGGCCCTGGTTGGCGGCACCGTCGCCGAAGTAGGTGAAGGTGACATTGTCGTTCTCGTTGTACTTGTCGGCAAAGGCGAGGCCAGCGCCGAGCGGCACCTGCGCGCCGACAATGCCGTGGCCGCCGTAGAAATGCTTCTCTTTCGAGAACATGTGCATCGAGCCGCCTTTGCCCTTCGAGTAGCCGCCTTCGCGGCCAGTGAGCTCGGCCATCACGCCTTTCGGATCCATCCCGCAGGCCAGCATGTGGCCGTGGTCGCGGTAGGATGTGATGCGCTTGTCGCCTTCCTTGGCAGCGGCTTCGAGCCCCACCACAACGGCTTCCTGACCGATGTAGAGGTGGCAAAACCCGCCGATCAGGCCCATGCCGTAGAGCTGGCCGGCCTTTTCCTCGAACCGGCGGATCAGCAGCATGTCGCGGTAGTAGGCGAGCAGGTCGTCCTTCGATGTGTTGGACTTCGCGGGTGTCTTTCTGGTGGTCTTCCGAGCCGCCATGGCAGCCTCTCCTCCCCGAGTCTTGAAAAGTAGTTTAACGTTGAACCATGTCTTAGCATTGCCCTTCCGGACATGCACATGAAATTTTAACGCAGACAGGGGCGGCGGCGTTCCGCCTGTATTGACAGGAGGTTAACGGACCGTGCGGTGGGGGAAGTCGGCGTGCAAAGGCCGCGCTTGCGATGCCGCAGCGCAGCAGGGAAGGTCAGCGAATGACGATTTCGTCGGCGCGGATCAGGCCCAGCACATCGCGCGCCTGCTGATCGAGCAGGTCGAGGTCGAGGTAGTCGTCCGACATGCGGCGCGCCTTGTTGCGCAGTGCGGCAACCTCAACCTTCAGCCGTTCCCGCTCTGCCTTCAGTTCGCTCGCCTCGGCTTCGATCTCGATGCGCCGGAACAGGCCATAGTCGCCCTGAACCGCCGCGAAGGTGAAGTAGAGACCAAGCGACAGGGTGACGGCGAAATAGATCACTACCCCAAATGCCGGACGTCTGCGGGAAACTGCCATACCGTTGTGCCTCTTCGTACGGGCCTCTTTGCGGACCTCGTGCAATGAATCTGACACACTCCGGCGGTCAAGTGAATCCCCTTTCTGCCCCGATCACCCGAAAATGCACTGAAATCAGTGGCAAACAGGTTAACGGTGCGGTCAGGGGCGTGCGCAGGGGGCAGAGGCGCCCCGTTGCAGCGCCGCCGTGCCGGGCGGCGCTGTGGGCGGGCGCAGATCAACCGGCGACGGAGGCCGCGTGGATCGAGCCGATGGCGGAGCCGAGAGTTTCGTTGAACTCGCTGTCCGACTGGTCGTCAGACAGGCCCTCGGTCAGCGCGCGGGAGAAGCTGGCGACCATGCCGGTGTTCTGCGCCAGCCGGGTGTTGGCCTCTTCGCGGGAGTAGCCGCCCGAGAGCGCCACGACCTTCAGCACGCGTGGATGGTCGATCAGCGGCTTGTAGAGGTTGGCTTCCTCGGGGAGGGTGAGCTTGAGCATCACGTCAGATGTGCCGGGCAGGGCATCGAGACGCTTGAGGATCTCGTCGCGCAGCAGTGCTTCGGCCTCGGCCTTGTCGGGCGCGTTGATGTTGATCTCCGGCTCGAGGATCGGCACCAGCCCATGCTCCACCACCTGCGCGCCAAGCTCAAACTGCTGGGCCACGTTGGCGGCAATCCCCTCGGGGTTGGCGGCATGGATCACCGATCGTTCCTTGGTGCCGAAGATGCCCTTGTCGGCGGCGCGCGTGAGCAGCTCGGAGAGGCCGGGAATGGGCTTCATCAGCTGCACACCATTGGCCTCTTCTTCCAGCCCTTTGTCGATCTTCAGGAAGGGGACAACGCCGCGCTCTTCCCACAGGAACTGCGCCGAGGGCTTGCCTGCGATGTCGCGGTCCATCGTCTTTTCGAACAGGATCGCGCCGATCACCTTGTCGCCGGTGAAGGCGGGCGAGGTGGCGATGCGGGAGCGCATCTCGTGGATGAGGTCGAACATCTCGTCATCATTGGCATAGCGCTCTTCGGAGACGCCGTAGAGCCGGAGCGCCTTGGGGGTGGAGCCCCCGGACTGGTCGAGCGCGGCGATGAAGCCCTGACCTGCGGCGATCTTTTGTTTTTGCTCGGCGTTCGGCATGGGTCGTCCCTCGTTTGTGACCTTCGGGCAGAGGGATAGCGGCGGGCGCGGGGGAAGGCAAAGGTGATTGCGCTAACGCCGGTTCCGGGCCGCCGGGGCGGCGAGTTTCTGTAGCAGAATTCGTGGTCCGGTCAGCCTCAGCCCCCCAGCGCCGCGACGCCGGGCAGGGTCTTACCCTCCATCCACTCCAGAAACGCGCCGCCGGCGGTGGAGATATAGGTGAACTGGTGCACCGCCTTGGCGTTGTTGAGCGCCGAGACGGTATCGCCGCCGCCGGCCACGGTGATAAGCTCGCCCCTGTCGGTCAGCGCCCCGGCCTGACGGGCGGCGGCATAGGTGGCGGCGCCGAACGGCATGATCTCGAAGGCGCCGAGCGGGCCATTCCAGATGACGGTTTCGCTCTCGTCGAAGATCTCGCAGATCTTGGCCACCGTCTTTGGTCCGGCATCGAGGATCATGCCCTCTGCCGGGCAGGCCTCGGCGGGGCAGACCTTGTGCGGGGCGCGGGCCTTGAACTCCTCGGCCACCACCACGTCCACCGGCAGGTGGATCTGGCAGCCAGAGCCCTTGGCCTTTTCGAGGATTTCCAGCGCGGTGTCGGTCATCTCGGCCTCGGCGAGGCTCTGGCCGATCTCGTGACCTTGCGCCAGCAGGAAGGTATTGGCCATGCCGCCGCCGATGATCAGGTGGTCGACCTTGTCGAGCAGGTTGGAGAGCAGGGTGATCTTGGTTGAGACCTTCGCGCCGCCGACCACCGCGGCCACCGGGCGGATCGGGTCGCCCAGAGCGCCCTCCAGTGCTTCCAACTCCTCCTGCATGTTGCGGCCCGCGCAGTTGGGCAGCAGGTGCGCCACGCCCTCGGTGGAGGCATGGGCGCGGTGGGCGGCGGAGAAGGCATCGTTGCAATAGATGTCACCCAGCGCGGCCAGCTCCTTGGCAAAGGCCGGATCATTGGCCTCCTCGCCGGGGAAGAAGCGCATGTTCTCCAGCAGCAGCACCTGGCCGGCAGAGAGCGTGGCCACGGCGGCATCCCAGCCGCCGTCGGCGAAGGCGACCTTTTGGCCGAGCGCCTCGGAAAGGGCAGGCACGACCTGCTCCAGCGACATCTCGGGTACCACCTTGCCCTTGGGCCGCCCGAAGTGCGCCAGCAGGATCGGCTTGCCGCCCTTGGCCAGAATATCCTCGACGGTGGGCACGATCCGGTCGATGCGGGTGGTGTCGGTGACCTTGCCGCCATCCATCGGCACATTGATATCGACCCGCACCAGCACGCGCTTGCCGCTTAGGTCCATGTCATCAAGGGTTTTCCAGGCCATGCGATCCTCCATCTGTCGCCCCGTTCTCGCTGGTTTGATCGGCGCGGTCAACGCGGGGGTTTCCCTTTGGCAGCGCGCCGAATAGGGTGCGCGCGACTTATGACTGAGGAGGCGCGTATGGCCGAGATCAAAGACCCCGAAAACACCATCCTGATCGAGCTGGACGGCGGCACCGTGACCGTCGAGCTGCTGCCCGATGTGGCCCCGCAGCACTCTGCCCGGATGAAGGAGCTGGCCCGCTCCGGTGCCTATGACGGCGTGGTGTTTCACCGCGTGATCGAGGGCTTCATGGCCCAGACCGGCGATGTGGCCCACGGCAAGGCGGGCGGCGACCTGCGGCGCGCGGGCACTGGCGGCTCCGACCTGCCCAACGTGCCGGCCGAGTTCAACAAGCTGCCCTTCGACCGTGGCGTGCTGGGTGCGGCTCGCAGCCAGAACCCCGACAGCGCGAACAGCCAGTTCTTCATCTGCTTCGATGACGTCCATTTCCTCAATGGAAACTACACTGTCTACGGCCGGGTGATCGACGGGATGGAGCACGTCGATGCGATCCCGCGCGGCGAGCCGCCCGCGCAGCCGGGCGTGATGAAGAGCGTGAAGGTGGCGGCAGATGTCTGACAGCAAGGTCTTTGCGGGCGGGCTCTTTGCCGTGGGGCTGGCCTTTCTGGCGGCCTTCTTCCTCTTCACCAACGGCACCGTGACGGAGGCCGCGGCGGCCGAAGATACCGCCGGGCCGAACATGGTGATTACCGTGGCTGGCAAGGGTGATGTGGTGATCGACCTGCGCCCCGACCTCGCGCCGCAGCATGTGGAGCGGATCGTGGAACTGGCCGAGTCCGGTGCTTATGACGGTGTGGTGTTTCACCGCGTGCTGGAGGGCTTCATGGCCCAGACCGGCGATGTGCAGTTCGGCAAGGGCGACGACCTGAGCCGCGCGGGCACCGGTGGCTCCGATCTGCCTGATCTGCCAGCGGAATTTTCCGACGCGCCCTATGCGCGCGGTGCCGTGGGCATGGCGCGGACCAACGACCCGAACAGTGCCAACAGCCAGTTCTTCATCATGTTCGCTCCGGCGGAACATCTGAACGGGCAGTACACCGTGGTCGGCAATGTGCTGGAAGGCATGGAGGTGGTCGATGCGATCACCCGTGGCATGCCGGGCAGCGGCATCGTCGAGACCCCGGATGTGATGGAGAGCGTGACCATCGCACAGTGACGTAAACCCTGCGTGAGCGGGGTTTGTCGAGACAATGGCCCATGGCATCCTAGCCCCGATCAGGGAGGGAGGATGCCATGGGTTTTCTTTTTCGGGCAATGGCTTGGCTGCTGTTGAGCGCCGGGCTGGCAGGGGCTGATCCGGGGTTCTGGAAGCACGAATGGCCGCGCACCGACTTTTCCAGGACGGGCGTGAAGAGCTGGGTCGAGATCCTCTCGGGCGGGCCGGGGAAGGATGGGATTCCGGCGATCACGGGGCCGGAGTTCAGGGCGGTGAAGGGCGCGAAGCTCTCGGCGCGGGAGCCGGTGATCACAGTGGAAATGGGCGGCGAGGCGCGGGCTTATCCGCTGCGCTACCTGATCTGGCATGAGATCGTGAATGACCGGATGGGCGGGGTGCCGATTGCCGTAACCTATTGTCCGCTCTGCAATTCTGCGCTGGTGTTCGACCGTCGGTTGCGCGGGCGGGAGCTGGAATTCGGGGTGACGGGCAAGCTGCGGCATTCGGATATGGTGATGTATGACCGGCAGACCGAAAGCTGGTGGCAGCAGGCGCTTGGCCGCGCGATCGTGGGGCAGCTGACCGGGGCGGAACTGAAGGCGGTGCCGAGTTGGATGGAGAGCTGGGAGAGCTTTGCCAAACGGCACCCGAAAGGGCGGGTGATGGCCGAGCCGAGGCACAACCGGCCCTATGGGCAGAACCCTTACAAGGGCTATGACAGCTCGAAAAAGCCGTTTCTTTTCAATGGAGAAATGCCGCCACACGGGGTGCCGCCGCTGCTGCGTGTTGTACGCGTCGGCAACCGGGCGTGGCCACTGACGCGGGTGGCGGAGGCGGGCGAGATCCGCGAGGCGGGGGTGGTGATCTCTTGGGCCGCCGGGCAGGCCAGCGCGCTCGACAGCGCCGCCATCGCCAAGGGGCGCGACGTGGGCATGATCCGGGTGCGCGACAAGGCTGGGCGGGATGTGGCCCATGACCTGATGTTCGCCTTTGCGTTTCACGCGTTTTATCCGCGCGGTGAGTGGATGTTAGCCGAGAGCCGCTAAAATCGGGTTAACGGCGCGAAATCGCGTGGTAAATCAATGGGATGATCGAAGTTTGCAAAGTTTCTGCCTTGCGGCATGGCGGGGTGAGGCTCGGCGCCGGAGTCAGGCGGGTTTTCGACGTGAAGCCAGAGGGTTAAGCGGCAACGCTGTTGCAAATGGGGTAAGGGAATACCGGATGCACAAGTGATGCACATCCGGTGCACATTCCATGCATATCGCAGGTGCAGCATGACTTTCTGCGCCTGCATTGCAAACCCCTGATCCGGGCCATTGACTCGGCCCGGTTCTCTCATGTAGGTGGATATCAACCTAAAATGGGAGGCCAGCATGACCATAGCGAAGAACACCATCTGCCTTTGGTACGATTCCGATGCCGAAGGGGCGGCTCGGTTTTATGCCGAGACCTTCCCCGACACCGCAGTGGAGGCGGTTCACAAGGCTCCGGGCGACTTTCCCGGCGGAACCAAGGGGCAGGTGCTGACGGTGCAGTTCACCGTGCTGGGCATCCCCTGCCTCGGGCTGAACGGCGGGCCGATCTTTTCACACAGCGAGGCGTTCTCGTTTCAGGTGGCGACGGACGATCAGGCCGAGACGGACCGGTACTGGGAGGCCATCGTCGGCAACGGCGGCAAGGAGAGCGCCTGCGGCTGGTGCTCCGACCGCTGGGGCATCCACTGGCAGATCACCCCGCGCGTGCTGACGGAGGCGATGGCGCAGGGTGGCGCGGTCGCCGAGCGGGCCTTTGCCGCGATGATGGAGATGGGCAAGATCGACGTGGCGAAGATCGAGGCGGCGGTGAAAGGGTAGGGCGATGCGCAGCGCCGGATCAGACCCCGGCAGAGGCGAACTCCGCCAGCAGCGCGTTGAACCGCTCCGGCTCTTCCCAGAACGGCGCGTGGCCGGAGTTTTCGAACACATGGGGCTCGGCGTGGGCAAACTCGGCGGCGCATTCATCGAAGATCGGGCGCGGCATGACCCGCTCATGCCCGCCCCAGACCACAAGGCAGGGGTTTATCGTGGCCCGCGCGGCCGGGCGATAATCGGCGTGGCGCTGGCGGGTCTGGCCGCGAATTTCGGGCGGGCACATCATGTTGAAGCCGAGCATGGTGGCAAAGTCGGCCTCGGAGGGCTGCTGGTGGAAACAGGCGCGCAGGAAGGCCTGCGTGGCCGCGAGGTTCTCTGGCAGCACATCGGAGAGCATGTCCTTGGCGAGCACCGCCTCATCGGCCATCCGCAGTTCGCGGGCCTCGGGCGGGATGAACTTGCCGGAGGTCGGGCCGGTGCCGATCATCGCCGTGGCCCGCAGCGCGGTATCGCCGTGGAGTGCGAGGTAATCGCAGAGCGCCTTGCCGCCCATCGACCAGCCCAACAGCAGCGGGCGGTGGAGCGAGAGCGCTTCGATCACCGCCGCGATGTCACCGCCCCAAGGCTCGGAGCCGTCATAGGCCTCCGGCGCGGTGGGCTTTTCGGAGGCACCGTGGCCGCGCAGGTCGAACCCCACCATGCGGAAGCGGGCGAGCTCCGGCGCGGCGAACTGCCGGGCGAAGGAGAGGTGGCTCTGCGACCAGCCGTGAACAAAGAGGATCGGCGGGCCATCCGGCGCGCCGTATTCGGCCACCGCGAGGGCGGTGCCGCCCTGTCCGGCGATGCGATGGGTGGCGAAGGGGGTGGGCAGGTCTGTCATATCGGTCTTTCGCCTTTGGCGCGGGGCTGGCGTTTTGGTTCGGCTCAGGGATGGCATTTCAAAGTGGCTCAAGGCTGCATTTGTCAGCAGATACATGACGGGAGCAAGAATTTTTGCCCGTGCCTCTGGACGGGGCGGCCCAACTCGCTAGGTTCCGCGCAACGCCGCGCCGCAGAATGCCCGCGCGCGCTCATCTGAAAGGACAGACCATGCAGCAGGCCGCCGCCCGGCCAGAGGGCCTTTTCCGCTCGGCGCTCATTCTCGGCCTGATGTCGATGGTGGGGCCTTTCGCGATCGACATGTACCTGCCGATGATGCCCGAGATCGGCGTGGCGCTCGGCGTGGACGAGGCCGCGATGGGGGCCACGATCATTGGCTACTTCATCGCCTTCGGCCTTGCCCAGTTGATCTATGGCCCATGGGCCGACCAATCGGGGCGGCGGTTGCCGATCTACTTCGGGCTCGGGGTGTTTGCCATCGGCTCGGTGGGCGCGGCGATGGCCGGGAGCCTCGGCACGCTGGTGGCCTGGCGCTTTGTGCAGGGCCTCGGCGGGGCAGCGGTGATGGTGGTGCCGCGGGCGATCATCCGCGACATGCACACCGGCGCGGCGGCGACCAAGATGATGGCGCTGATCATGCTGGTGATCTCGGTGTCGCCGATGCTGGCGCCGCTGGCGGGCTCGGGCGTGGCCGCCGTGGCGGGCTGGCGCGCGATCTTCTGGGTGCTGGCCGTGGCCGCCGTGGCCTGCGTGACGCTGATGCATTTTGCCCTGCCCGAGACCCTGCCGCCGGAGCGCCGGGTGAAGGTGAACGTGGCCGCGCTGACCCGCGTGGCGGGGATGCTGCTGCGCGATGCCAAGTTCATGGGGCTGACCTTTGTGGGCGGCTTCGGGATGGCGAGCTTTTTCATCTTCATCGCGCTGGCGCCCTTTGTTTACACACAGGATTTCGGCCTGACGCCGACCCAGTTCTCGCTCGCCTTCGCGGTGAATGCGGCCGGGTTCTTTGGCGCCAGCCAGGCCGCAGGGCCGCTGGCCGACCGGCTCGGGCTGACCCGGGTGGTGCTGGGCGGGGCGACCGGCTTTGGCCTTGCCACGGCAACGCTCTTTGCGGTGGTCGCGACGGGCGGCAGCTCGCTCGTGGTGGTCATGGTGGGGCTCTTCATCGGCAACGCCTTCCTCGGCCTCGTGATCCCGACGACGATGGTGATGGCGCTGGACGATCACGGCGAGAATGCGGGCATGGCCTCGAGCCTCGGCGGCACCTTGCAGATGGTGGCGGGCGGGGTGGCCGTGGGCATCGCGACGCCCTTCCACAACGGCACCGCCACGCCGATGATCGCCGCTATCGCTGCCTGCGGTCTGGCCTCGGCCACGCTGGCCTGGGTGGTGCTCTCGCGGGTGCGGCAGGCGGCCTGAGCGGCGCGGGCTGACGATTTCCGGGCAGGATTAAGCCTATTTTAGCACCCTTCGTGCATTTCCGGTCCTGAGGTCTGGCCGCCGCGTGTTGCGCGGGCCGGACATTCAGGATCTGGAGATTTTGCATGCCCCTGCTGCGCAACATGAAACTGCGGACAAAGCTGCCGCTGCTCATTTCTCTCACGGTCGCCATCACGGTTGCCGGCTTTGTTGGCCTGCTGGCGATGCAAGGCTGGAAGAACGCTGAAGAGGCAGCCAATGCGCGGCTGAAGAGCACGCTCGAGCAGGATCAGGGCGCAGTGCAGGAGTGGGTCGACCGGATCCGGAACGACCTGCAGTTCAACTCCACCGAGGGCACGGTGCTGGCCGCGCTGAGCAAGTTCACCGGCGCCTTTGCCGCGATGGGCGATGACCCGGTGGGGGAGTTGCAGCGCATCTATATCGAGGAAAACCCGCATCCGCTGGGCGAGAAGCACCTGTATGACTTCGCCCGCGACGGCTCTGGCTACTCGATTGCGCACAAGCGGTTTCATGGCTTCTTTCGCGCGCTGCAGCAGACTCGCGGATACTATGACGTGTTCCTCTTCGATGCCGAGGGGAACCTCGTTTACACGGTATTCAAGGAGCTGGATTTTGCCACCAACCTGATGGAGGGGCCGTGGGCCGACAGCGGGCTTGGCGAGGCGTTTCGCGGCGCGGTGGCCAAGGCGGGCAGCGAGGATGCGGTGACCTTCGTCGATTTCGCACCCTACGGGCCTTCGCATGGGGCGGCGGCGGGCTTTGCCTCCATCGCGCTGACCGGGGAGGACGGCACCCTGCTAGGCGTGCTCGCGGTGCAGATGCCCACCGACCAGATCGCGCCGATGCTGAGCACCAATGACATCAGCCACAGCGGCATGTCAATGATCATCACCGGCCCCGATGGCCTGCCGCGCAACCACGTGGGCGAGGCCGGGCTGGAGCCGGTGAGCAGCGAGGCGCTGACCCGCGCCCATGCCGGCGAGCGCGGCCAGATGCGCGGCATCCTCAGCGATGGCAGCACTGGCCTTGCGGTTTATGGCCCGATCGATCTGGGAGCCTTCACCTGGGCGATCACCGCCGAGATGACCGATGCCGAGGCTTTTCACGCGATCAACCGGCTCATCACCTATTGCGCCATGGCGGGGGCGGGCCTGCTCGTCTTTGCCTCGCTGGTCGGCTTTGGCCTGTCGCGCGGTATCGTCGCGCCGGTGAACGGCATGCGCCGCGGCCTCGAAGATCTGGCCCGCGGTGCCTACGAGCGGGCAATTCCAGGGGCCAACCGAGGTGACGAGCTTGGCGAGATGGCCCGCAGCGCCGAGGTGCTGCGCGGCGCCCTGCAAGAGGCCCGCGCTGCCGAGAAAGACAACATCTTTCGCGGGGCAGGATTTCAGGCCAGCTCCGCCCCGATGCTCATGCTCGATAGCGATCTCTGCGTGAGCTACGCCAATGACGCGGCGGCAGAGTTCATGCAAAAAAACGCTGGCGTCTTTGCCGCAGCCGGGCTCTTCGACGGCTCCGAGGCGCTCACCGGGCAGAGCATCGACCGGCTGATGCCCAACCCCGACAGCCTTGAGCGTGCCGTGGCCAGCCCCGAAGAACTCCCGCGCAGCCTGTTCTTCCGCCTTGGCGATACGCGGCTCTCCATGCGGGTGGGCGCCGTGGCCGATGAGGCGGGGCAGATCATCGGTTCGGTGGTCGAGCTGAGCAATGCCACGCAGGAGTTCATGGACCGGGCGCTGATGGTCACCATCGATAGCTTCTTGGCAACCATCAAGATGGATCGCGAGGCGCGGATCTTCGAGGTCAATGACACCATGGCCACCGTGCTCGGGCGCCCGGCAGAGGGGATGGCGGGGGCAGCGGCGCTGGATGTCTTTGAATTCGACGCCGATCTGGCCGAGCAGAACGGCGCGGTGCTGGACCGTCTGGAAAAGGGCGATTCCGTCTTTGGCCTGTTCCGACTGCGCGGCGCAGACGGGGCGCTGCACTGGCTCCAAGGCGGATTCGCCCCTGTGCTCGATACCGATGGTCAGCCCGCCATGTACCTCTTCATGGGCTCCGACATCACCGCCGACCGGGAAAAATTGCTGTCGGCGGAGCAAGAGCAGTTGCGCCTCGCCGAGGCCCAAGCCCAAGTGGTCGACGGGCTTCGGATCGGCCTCAATGCGCTCGCGGAGGGCGACCTGACCCGCGTGCTGGAAGAACGGTTTGCCGAGGATTACGAGGAGTTGCGGCTCAACTTCAACGAGGCCGCTGGCAAGCTGCGCGAAGCCATCGCCATGGTGATGGAGAATGCAGGCGTCATTCACCGCGAAGTCGGCGAAATCGCCTCCTCCGCCGACGACCTGTCGCGCCGCACGGAGCATCAGGCCTCGACCCTTGAAGAGACCGCCGCCGCCCTCGATGAGCTGACCTCCAGCGTGCGCTCGGCCTCCGAGGGCGCTGACCGGGCCAACAAGATGGTCAGCGAAGCACGCGGCAATGCCGAACAGGGTGGACAAGTGGTGAGCGAAGCGGTGGCCGCGATGGGGCAAATCTCGCAGAGCTCCGATCAGATCTCGAAGATCATCTCGGTGATTGAGGACATCGCCTTCCAGACCAACCTGCTGGCCCTGAACGCGGGCGTCGAGGCCGCCCGCGCAGGCGAGGCCGGTCGTGGCTTTGCGGTGGTCGCCTCCGAGGTGCGGGCTCTGGCACAGCGCAGCTCCGACGCGGCGCGCGAGATCTCGGGCCTGATCTCCTCTTCCAGTGATCATGTGAAACGCGGGGTCGAGCTCGTCGGGCAGACCGGCGAGGCCCTCAGCGGGATCGTGACCAGCGTGAGCGATATCGCCGCCCATGTGTCCGAGATTGCCCGTTCGGCTAAGGAACAGTCCAGCGGTCTCGATGAGATCAACACCGCGATGAACCAGCTTGATCAGGTGACCCAAGAAAACGCGGCCATGTTCGAAGAGACGAATGCCGCCAGCCAGTCGCTCTCAGGCGAGGCAAATGCGCTGAAACGCACCATGAGCCGCTTCCGCATAGGCGATGCTGCAGCCGAGCTGGCCTCGGCACCAGAGCCCACGAACAGGCCCGAGGCCGTGCCGGAGCCTGCGAGCACTGGCGGTACAGGCCAGTCTGAGATGTCAGAGGCTCCCGAGGAGGCACCGGCGCCTCCTGTCTTAGAGGAGCTACCTTCCACCCCAACCTTTCGCAGCGGGCGCACGAGCCCGCCGGCCATAAGCTCGGATGGAAACGCGGCCCTCGCTGTCGACCCGACCGACGAAGACTGGGAAGAATTCTGATTTCGCGGGGACTGGGCGGTGAAGCACGTGTCGGAATTGGCCGAGAAGCGCCGGGTGGTGATCGTCGATGACAGTGCCAGCATGCGCGCCATGCTCGCGCGCCTGCTCCTCGCCGATGGACGTTTCGAGGTGGTGGGCGAGGCGGGAGACCCGTTCGAGGCTCGAGCGGTGATCAAGTCCACCCATCCGCATGTGGTGACGCTCGATGTGGAGATGCCCCGGATGAACGGGCTGAGCTTTCTGGAAAAGATCGTCTCGCTCCGGCCTCTGCCGGTGGTGATGCTGTCCTCGGGCACCGTCCCCGGCAGCGACATGGCGATCGAGGCCCTTGCCCTCGGTGCCATCGACTGCCTCGGCAAGGATGGCTTCGGTCGCCCGGAGAAGGCCGCCGATGTGGCCGAACGCATTTTCGAGGCGTCCCTGGCCCGTGTGGAGCCTCGGGCCTCGCGGCCCGTACCGGTGAGCCATACCGAATTCATTTGGAACGGAAAGATCGTGCTCATCGGCTCCTCCACCGGCGGGGTCGAGGCGCTCGAGCAGGTGCTAGGGGCGATGCCCTCCAACGCCCCGCCGATCGTGGTCGTTCAGCACATGCCGGCGCAGTTCATGGAGAGCCTTGCTCACCGCCTCTCGGGCCGTCTTGCCCCACGCGTGGGGCTCGCGCGGGACGGCATGGCCCTGACCCAAGGCATGGTGGTCTTCGCCCCCGGCGGACCATGCCACCTTGAAATGGCCGCGGGCCCGGGGCTAGGTGCCTTGCCACGTTGCAGACTTGTGGAGGGCGACCTCGTCAGCGGGCACCGCCCATCCGTCGATCGCCTGTTCTCTTCGGCGGTGAATGTCGCACCGCGCAGCCTAGCAATCCTCCTTACCGGTATGGGGCAGGATGGCGCAAAGGGGCTGCTGGAACTGCGTGGCGGTGGAGCGCGTACCCTCGCACAGAGCAAGGAAAGCAGCACGGTCTGGGGTATGCCCCGCGTAGCCTGGGAAACGGGTGCGGCCGAGGCGCTCGTACCGCTGAACGACATCGGCGGCCAGATTTTGCAGATTTGCGGGCGAGGGGGCGGGAAACCAAAATGATATCACGCGAGAAAACACAGCATGTGGCGCAGGGGGAGTTCGGCGTATCCGCCGACCCGGAGATGTTGCTGACGACAATCCTTGGTAGCTGCGTCTCTGTTTGCCTATGGGACAGTCAGGCGCGGCTCGGCGGGATGAACCACATCCTCCTGCCTGGCGGTGGAGGCACCGATCTCTACGAGGCTGCCGTTGGCGCGAATGCCATGGAACTCCTGATCAATGGGATGCTGAAGGCAGGTGCCCGCCGGGACTGTCTTGAGGCAAAGATCTTCGGCGGGGCGCGCATGATCGCGGCGCGCTCAGACATCGGAGCGCGGAATGGGGCTTTTGTGACGGAGTTTCTCGAACGGGAGAATATTCCGCTGAAGGGGCAATCCCTGGGTGGCACCCAAGGGCGCCGAGTGCAGTTCTGGCCCGAAAGCGGACGGGCGCGCCAGATGCTAATCGCGAAATTCGAGGAGCCCACAACACCGACGCCGGCCCCCGTGCTTGCGTCGGCGGAGGATGACCTCGAGCTGTTTTGACGCGTAGTGCAGGGCACGCTGATGCTCGTTTCAAACTTCCCGTCAGTCTGGTCGGACCCCAGACGCTGGAACGGCCCCGGCCATGCGATGCGCGCGGAGAAGCTTGTTGCTGAATCGAAGCTTTCGCGAGGTAGCGTCAGTGCGAGATTAAGTGGCGGTCAGTGGCGGTCTTGGGCCGAAACGCCAGCCTTTAAAGTTTACTCGTACAATCACCTCATCCCCGTCCGGCTGTGTACACGCCTTTTGAGATCGGCTGTCATCTTACGGTGGGGTTCTGAGGTCAAATTCTGATGCTTCGAGGTACGTAAAAAGGACTTTGGACGTTCCCCCCCCACCATCAAAAGAAGTCGACCTCGCCGCTTGGTTGTTCTTGCTGGAGCGCGGCCTCACCCCCTTGAAGCAGGGCGATACGACAGCTTTCAAGGCGGAGGAGATCGGCGAGGGCTGCGATGTCGATGTGGTCGTTCCGGCCTGCTGCGTCGGCGGCGAGGTGGGCGGCGGCGCGGAGGTCGTCGAGGGTCTGGTGAATCAGGTCGAGGCCCTGTAGTTCGCGCAGTTCGGCGCGCGTGGGGTGTCCTGCCTGTGTCAGAAAGCTCCCGAGGTCGTCCTGCATCTGCGCGGTGCGGAAGGCGAGGCCATCGAGCGTGTCGGCCAGCCGGGCGAGGAGTGCTGAGATTGGCAGGTCAGCCGCGGCCGGACCTTGGGTTGCGAGTGCGCCACCGCTCATAGCCGGCCCACCACGGCTTCCATGCAGGCGTGCAGATCCTTTGGCTGGAAGGGCTTCTTGATGAAGTTGTTCATGCCGAGCGCGCGGCCGGTATCGATGATCTGCTTGTCGGCCTTGCCAGTGATCAGGATGAAGCCGATGCCCTTGAGGCGAGCGTGTGTGCGCAGGGCCTTCAGCAGGTGTAGGCCATCCATTCCGGGCATGTTGTAATCCGAGATCACGAGATGTGCAGGCTTCTTCTCCAGCTCGGCAAGAGCGGCGTTGCCGTCGGCGGTGTAGCGGACATTGGTCACGCCCATGGCGTCGAGGGCTTGCAGGATCAGGCCGCGGCTGGTGGACATGTCGTCGACCACCATGACGTGCAGTTTTTCGCGGAGGGACATCGGGTTACTCCTGATGGGGGCCGGGGCGTTGCGGGGCGGGGGGCTGGGCGGCGGGTCCGAAGGCGAAGGCGGTTTGTCCGACCTGGCGGAAGGGCGCGCCCAGGCCTGGATCGATGCGCTCGGAATGGCCGAGGTAGAGCATGGCGCCGGGGGCGCAGAGCTGGGCGAAGCGGGTGATCAGACGGTTCTGGGTGGGCTGATCGAAGTAGATCATGACATTCCGGCAGAAGATCGCATCGAACTGCCCCTTCATCGGCCAGTCGCCCATGAGGTTGAGGTGGCGGAAGGCCACGAGGCTGCGGACCTCGTCGGCGACCACCATGTCGCCGCCGCCGGCGGGGCGCAGGAACCTGTCACGCCCGCTCGCCTCGAGCGGGGTGACGAGATCGGCGGCATAGGTGGCGGCGCGGGCGGCGGCGAGGATCTGGTTATCAATGTCGGTGGCGAGGATGCGCAGATCGTGCTGCGCGGCCTCGGGAAACTGCTCTAGCACCACCATGGCGAGGCTGTAGGGCTCCTGCCCGGAGGAGCAGGCGGAGGACCACAGGCGGACGCGGCCACCCTGACGGGCGCGTTCGATGAGGTCGGGCAGAACCTCGCTTGCGAAGTGCTCGAAATGGTGGTTCTCGCGGAAGAAGCTGGTGACATTGGTGGTGAGCGCCGAGATCAGGTGTTCGCGCTCGTCGGCGGCATTGGGACCCTGCACCAGCGCGATGTAGTCATCGATGCTCGTGAGCTTCAGCGCCCTAAGGCGCTTCCCGATGCGGGAGAAGACCATGGCGGATTTTTCCGGCACGATGTGCAGGCCCGCGGCCTCGCGGGCCATGCGGGCGATGGCATCGAACTGCGCGCGCTTTTCCGGCGTGAGCGGCTCGGGGCCGGAGCCGGCGAAGGCCTGGACCGCGCTGGCCGGAGAGGAGGGGAGTGCGACGTTCACGCGGCCTCGGCATCGACATTGGGCAGGACTGCGGCGAGATCGAGCACGCGCAGCATGCGTTCTTCATGGATGGTGAGGGCGCGCACGCATTTCAGTGAGCCGTCGGACGACATGTCGGGCGGGGCCTGAAGCTCGGCCTCGGAGACGGCGAAAATGTCGGAGACCGCGTCGACCAGAAGGCCCACGGTATCATCACCGGATTGGACTACGACGATCACGTTTCGGTCGTTCTTTTCGCCCGCCGCGATGCCGAGGCGTTTGGCGAGGTCGATGATCGGCAGCACGGTGCCGCGCAGGTTGATGACGCCGCGCACGTAAGGCGGGGCGTGGGGCAGGGGGGTGGCCTCTGTCCAGCTGCGGATCTCGCGGACCGAGATGATATCGATGGAATATTCCTGCGTGCCGACGTGGAAGCTCAGCAGCTCCTGACGCGTGGGATCGTGGGCGTTGTCATCGGGTGTGGTCATGGTCTTGTCCTGCTTCTGTCCGTTGGTGGGCCTTGAGCGTTATCCGGCGAGATCAAGGGCTGGCATGGTGCGACTGCTGCCGGCCGATGCGATCAGGTCGGCGGGGTCGAGGATCAGGGCGATGCGGCCATTGCCAAGGATGGTGGCGGCGGCGATGCCGGGGATGCGGCCGTAGCTCTCTTGCAGGCCCTTGATCACCACCTGGCGCTGCTCGACGATCCGGTCGACCACCAGCGCCGAGCGGGTGTTGTCTTCCATCGCGATAAGCAGCACCGAGCTGCCCTCGTAGCTGGCCAGCGGGGAGCGGAAGCCGAGCTTTTCGGCCATGTCGAGGATCGGCACGAACTCTTCGCGGATGCGCACCAGCTGGGTGCCCGCGCCGAGCTGTTCCATGTCGCTGGCCTGAAGCGTGAGGGTTTCGGAGATGGAGCCGAGGGGCACCACGAGGATCTCGCCGCCGGCCTCCACCACCATACCATCGAGAACGGCGAGGGTGAGCGGCAGGGAGATGGAGAAGGTCGTGCCGATGCCCGGTTCGGAGGTGATGGTGACGCGGCCGCCGAGCGCCTGGATCGAGCTTCGGACCACATCCATGCCGACGCCGCGGCCCGAGAGGTCGGAGACCTCCTTGGCGGTGGAGAAGCCGGGCAGGAACAGGAGATTGTCGATCTCCTGGTCCGACATCGGCACGCCGGGGGGAATGAGGCCTTTCTCTTCGGCCTTGGCCTTGACCACCTCGCGGTTGATGCCGCCGCCGTCGTCCTTGATTTCGAGCACGACGCGGCCCGATTTGTGGGCAGCGGTGAGGGTGACGACGCCATCGGCGGGTTTGCCGGCGGCGATCCGGCCCTCTGTGGTTTCAAGCCCGTGGTCGACGGCGTTGCGGACCATGTGTGTGAGCGGGTCGGCGAGGCGCTCGATCACCGTCTTGTCGATCTCGGTCTGCTCACCATCGGTGATGAAGCGCACCGATTTGCCGACCATGGCGGAACTTTCGCGCACGATCCGGCTCATCCGCTGGAACAGGGATTTGACCGGCTGGGCGCGGATCATCATCACGCTTTCCTGGATGTCGCGGGTGAGCTGGAGGAACTCTTCAAGCCCCGAGGAGACGGCGGAGTTGGCGGGGATGCCGGCCTCGGCCACGCTCTGGCTCAGCATGGCCTGGTTGATCACCAACTCGCCGACGAGGTTGACGAGCCGTTCGATGCGGTCGAGGTCCACCCGGACGGTGGCCTTGGCGCCGCCTGCGGCCTGTTTGCTATCTTTGCCGCCTGCGGGGGCTGCGGCCTGCGGTTTGGCGGCCGGGGCGGGTACGGGCTTGGCGGCGGGCGTCGGGGCGGCCTCCGGAGGAGGGGTGGGCGTTGCGGCCACAGGCTCCGGCTCCGGGTCTGGCTCGGGCTCCTCGCCCGATGCGGCTTCGGGGGCCTCGCCGTCATCGACGGTGCCGGGGATGACGATGCTGTCGAGGTCGGGCAGCCCGGCGGAGGGGGTGCCGGTGGCTTCGATGGAAAGCTCGCAGAGCCCGTCGACGAATTCGAAGACCTCGGCGGCCTCTTCCTTCTTGGCATTGGTGGCGATCGAAACCTCCCAGCCGATGCTGCCCTCTTCAGGCACCAAATCGGCGAGGGCGGGCAGCATGGAGAAGTCGCAGGTGGTGGTGATCTCGCCGAGGTCGCGCAGCGCGGCCAGCATATGGCGCGGTTCGTTGCCGGAGGAGAAGAGCTCTGCCGCCGGGTGGAAACGGATCAACAGGCCGGGGGGCGTGGCCTCCACCGGGGCATCGGCGCTGTCGTCGTCGATCGGGTCGAGCGAGAGGGTCATCGGGGCGAAGTCGATCTCTTCTTCGGCCTCTTCCTCCTCGATCACGCCGCCCACCAGTGCCTCGAGGTCGCCGAGTACGGCCTCGGTGGTGGCGGTGTCGAGGCTCTCGCCGTCGCGGGAGGCGCGGACGATGTCATAGAGCACATCGGCGCCGCGGAAGAAGAGCGCGATGGTGTCGCGCGTGGGCTCCAGCCGGCCATTGCGGATTTCGTCCATCACCGTCTCGAAGCGGTGGGCGAAGCGCACAAGGTCTTCGAGCCCGAAGGCCCCTGCGCCGCCCTTGATGGAATGCACGGCGCGGAAGCAGACATTGATGGTCTCGCTGTCGGTGTCGCCGTCATCCATTGCGGTCAGCCCGTCTTGCAGGCTTTCGAGTAGCTCCTCGCATTCGATGAAGAAGCTGGCCCGGATTTCGGCCATCGGGTCGTTGGGCATCAGGCGGCTCCTTTTCCGGCGACCATGTTGATGGCGCGCACCAGCTTGACCGGGTCGAAGGGTTTGACGATCCAGCCGGTGGCGCCGGAGGCGCGGGCGCGGGCCTTCAACTCGTCGGCGCTTTCGGTGGAGAGCACGAGGATCGGCATGGCGGAGTGGTCATCGCGCGCGCGGACCGCGTCGATGAAGCCGAAGCCATCCATCCGGGGCATGTTGATATCGGTGATGATCGCGTCGGGCGGCGTGCCGTCATCGACCATGTCTTCGAGCACTTCGAGGCCATGCAGCCCGTCTTCGGCGACCTGCGGCTCGAACCCGGCCTGGGCGAGGGCGAGCTTGAGCATGTCGCGGATGGTGCGGCTGTCATCCACCGCCAGAATCTTGAGGCTCATTCGGCGAGCTCCTTGCTACAAAGGTCATCGGGGGAGAGGCCGAAGACGGCGAGCTGGGCCGTGCAATCGTCGCTGAGGCCCTCGACGTTCAGGCTCACCCCGGCCTCGCGCCAGCTTTTGGCCGCGGCAAGCAGCACCTGCAGGCCGGGGGTGCCTATGCTCTCGCAGGGGCTGGCATCGATGCTCAGGGGCTTGCCCTTGTGGCCAAGCAGCGCCTCGCGCAGGGGCGCGGCGGCAGGCAGGTCGAGCCGGGCCGGGAGCGGCAGGCTGGCGGCGCTCATCGGGCAGGCTCCCGCTCAGGCGAGGCGAAGGGCTCAAGCATGGGACGACTCCTTCATCCAGTCGGTCGGATGAAGGCAGGGATGCCCGAGAGGTCTTAAGATTAACTTACAGCCGGTGAGGAAATCGCACGCGGGGGAGAGGAATTTTCAATCCGGCCCAAAAGGCCCGGGGCAGGCGGCCTTTCAGGCGCTGCGGCGCTCGTGCAGATGGCTCGCGCAGCCGATCAGCGGGGCGCGGTCGTCGGTCACCAGCGTGACTGGGAAATCCTGCATGAACTCGCCGAAACGGCCCTTGTCGCGGAAGCCTTCGGCAAAGGCGCCGCCCTTCAGCAGCCCGGCCAGCCCAACCGCCACGCCGCCCACCAGATAGACGCCGCCGAAGGGCAGATGCTCCAGCGCGAGGTTGCCCGAGACGGTGCCCATGAAGCGCAGGAAGGTCTGCACCGCGGCCACGGCCTGCGGGCTGCGGGCGCTCTCGGCGGCGGCGATGATCTCGCTGCCGCGCAGCTCCGGGGCGGCCCCGGTCTCGGCGCAGTGCCAGCGATAGACGCTCTCGAGCCCGCGCCCCGAGAGCACCTCTTCGACCGCCGGAAAGCCGTGGCTGTCATCGACATAATGGCTCAGCCGCAGGTCGGCCTCGGTGCGGATCGGCAGGTTCACATGGCCGCTCTCGGAGGGCGGCACGAAGCGCCCGCCGGGGGTGGTGTGGACCGGCACGGCGTTGAAGCCGGTGCCGACATTGACCACCAGCGCGGTCGCACCGGGGGCAGGGGCCTCGGCCGATGGGATCACCGGCACCAGCCCCTCGGGGGCGATCCGGCCCACGGCGTGACCGGGGGCTTGCAGATCGTTCAGCAGGGCCACATCCGCGCAGCCGGCGGCGCGGGCGATCGTGGGGATATCCAGCGTCCAGTCGATATTGGTCAGCTCAGCCACGCCATCCACCACAGGGCCGGCCGCAGCGACGCAGGCGCCCTGCACTGAAGGCGCGCCGACCTGCGGCAGGTAGGCGGCCACCACAGCCTCGAAATCCGGGTAATCGGCATTGCGGAACCGCTGGATACTGGACACCTCGAGCTCCGGCCCACGGGCCAGCGCCAGACGGGTGTTGGTGCCGCCGATATCGGCGATCAGGGCGGTGTCGGTCATCCGTTGGTCCTCAGCGCGGCCTTCAGTGCCTCATAGGAGGCTTTGGGGGTGCGCTGCAAGCTGTCGTAATCCACATGGACCAGCCCGAAGCGCGGGCCGTAGCCATGCGCCCACTCGTAATTGTCGAGCAGCGACCAGATGTAATAGCCCTGCACCGGCACGCCCTCTGCGATGGCCTGTTTGACCGCGCCGAGGTGGGCATCGAGATAGGCGATGCGGGTGTCGTCTGGCACGCCGGTCGTATCGGGCCAGGCCATGCCGTTCTCGGTGACGTAGAGCGGCAGATCGCCAGTGTAGTTGGCGGCGGTGTCGGTCAGAAAGTGGTGCAGGCCTTCGGGGTAGATCTCCCACCCAACCTGGGTCTTGGGCAGGTCGCCCGCGCCTTCGGTGTAATGCGGCCATGGCTGATCGGGGGCGGGAGAGATGAGCTTGCGGGTGTAGTAGTTGAGGCCGCACCAGTCGAGCGGGGCGGTGATGGTGGCGAAATCGTCCTGCCAGCCCTCGGGCATATGCGGGCCGAGACCCTCCAGCACATCGGCAGGATACTCGCCCATGAAGATGCCGGAGCGGAACCAGCGGTTGTATATGCCGTCATAGCGCCGGGCGGCGGCCTCGGCCTCGGGGGAGGCATCGGCGGGCTGGGCATATTCGAAGTTGAACACAGCGCCGAGGTTGCCCATGCCCTGCGCCCGCATCGCGGCGATGGCCTCGCCGTGGGCGAGGCAAACGTGGTGCATGGCCCGGGCGGTGGCGCGGATGTCGCGCAGGCCCGGCGCGTGCAGACCCATGAAATGGCTCAACCAGCCCACGCACCACGGCTCGTTGATCGGCGCGGCGGACCAGATCCTGTCTCCCAGCGTGGACATGATGGTGTAGGTGTAGTCGGCAAACCACTTGGCGATGTCGCGGTTGCGCCAGCCGCCCTTGTCGAGCAGGGGCGAGGGCAGCTCCCAGTGGTAGAGCGTGGCGGCGGGCTTGAGGCCGCGCTCCAGCATGCCATCCACCAGCCGGTCATAGAAAGCGACGCCCTCGGGGTTGGCCGGGCCGGTGCCCTCGGGCATGACGCGCGCCCAGGACAGGCTGAAGCGATACACGTCGAGCCCGGCATCTGCAATTAGATCAAGGTCTTGCGGCCAGCGGTTGAAGTGATCGCAGGCGGTCTGTCCGTGCTCGGCATGGGCCACGTTGCCGGGGGTGGCGGCAAAATCATCCCATTGGGTGCGACCTGCGCCGCCCATGCCGTGGCCCTCGATCTGATAGGCAGAGGTGGCGGTGCCGAAGAGGAAGCCTTCGGGAAAGTCGGCGCGGCTGTGGGTGAGCATGGGAGCGTTCCTGTGGCGAAGTGCAGGGCTAGCGCGGAGCCGGGCCGGTGGAGAGGCCGAGGGTCAGATCGGCCTCCATGATGTGCTGGCGCGGGCCGTTCTGGGGCGTGTCGATGAGGCCGAGGAGCATCTCGGCGGTGATCCGGCCTGCCTCGCGGACGGAGCTGCGGGTGGCCGTGAAAACAGGCACTTCGCCGCCGTTCTTGAAGTATCCCAGATCGTCGTCATGGGTGATGATCGAGATGTCGCGGCCCATCTGCAGCCCGCGCTCCTCGACCGCCCGGCGCACGCCCATTGCTGTGATCAGCGAGGAGACGAGAAAGGCGGTGGGCGGATCGGGCTGGGCTAGCATCTCTCGCGCGGCCTGATAGCCGTAGCTCTCTGTCATCTCTTCGGAGCGGTGGAACTGGGGCAGGAAGGGCAAGCCGCGGGCCTTCAGCGCCGCCTCGAAACCCTCGCGGCGGCGGATGGCAAAATCCATGCTCTCAAGGCCGTTCAGCAGCGCCATACGGGTGTGCCCAAGATCGGCCAGATGCAGGGTGGCCCGCTCGAAGGCACGGCGGTTGTTCACATCGACATAGGAGTAATCGGTGTCATCCACCGGGGCGCGGCCGTGAACGATGAAGGGCAGGCCGACCTCCTTGAGCAATGCGATGCGCGGATCGTCGCGCCGGGGGCCGTGGATCACGATGCCATCGACCGAGTTGCGCTGCGCCATGGAGCGATAGGCGCCGTCTTCGGCATCATCGGGCACCACGCTGAGCATCATGTCATAGCCTGCGCGGGCATAGATCTCGCCCGCGCCGCCGATGAAGTCACCGAACACCGGGTTCATCATCTCGTGGTTGGTGCTGATCGGGATCACGTGGCCGATCGCCATCGAGCGCCCGGTGGCGAGGCTCTGGGCGCGGGTGTTGGGGCGGTAGTTGTGCTGCGATGCGGCGGCGATCACCCGTTTGCGGGTGTCCTCGTTCACCTCCGGATAGCCGTTCAATGCCCGGCTCACGGTGGTTTGGGAGAGGCCCAGATTCGCGGCGAGCTCCTTTAGGTTCATGGGTTCGTGTCTTCCAAAGCGCTTTAAACTCCAGCCCAAACTAGCCGCGCTTTGAGCAGGCGTCAAAGCCTGTGTCTGCAGCACGCATATGCTGCGGGTGCAGCATTGCCCAATGAAACAAAAGCACTATCTGCGCTGCCATGTTGACGCAGAGGGCGGCTTAGGCCATGCTGAAAGCGTCCAAAGCGCTTTGGAGGATCGAGTCGGATCACTCCTGATCAACAGAAGGCGCGGGAAGAACAGAGGGGCGCGCCACGCGCGTCGCCCTGCAACCGGGAGGATAAATTCATGAAGCATACCATCAAGTCCAGTTGTGCCGTTCTGGCGCTGATGAGCGGACCGGCGCTGGCCGAGCAGATCACCGTCGCCGGCCCGTGGATCGGGGCGGACGAGGAGCATGTGCAGGCGGTGCTGGGCGCCTTCGCCGAGGCCTCGGGCCATGACGTGCGTTACACCGGCTCCGACAGCTTCGAGCAGCAGATCGTGATCGACGCCGAGGCGGGCTCTGCCCCCAATGTCGCGGTCTTCCCGCAGCCCGGCCTTGCCGCGGTGATGGCCGAGCGCGGCTTTCTGACCCCGCTGGCCGAGGGCACGGGCGACTGGATCAACGAGAATTACGCCGCAGGGCAGAGCTGGGTCGACCTTGGCACCTATGCCGGGCCGGACGGCAGCGATGCGCTCTACGGCTTCTTCTACAAGGTCGATGTGAAGAGCCTCGTCTGGTACATTCCCGAGAACTTCGAGGATGCCGGCTATGAGGTGCCGGAAACGCTGGAGGAGCTGAAGGCGCTCTCGCAGCAGATTGCCGATGATGGCGAGACGCCGTGGTGCATCGGCCTCGGTTCGGGCGGCGCCACCGGCTGGCCCGCGACCGACTGGGTCGAAGACATGATGCTGCGCACCCAGCCTCCCTCGGTCTACGATCAATGGGTGAGCAACGAGATCCCCTTCACCGATCCGGCCGTTGTCGGTGCGATCGAGGCCTTCGGTGAGTTCGCTCTCAATGACGCATGGGTCTCGGGTGGCACCGGCGCGGTGGCGACCACCGACTTCCGCGAAAGCCCCAAGGGCCTCTTCGATGCGCCGCCCGCTTGCTACATGCACAAGCAGGCCAGCTTCATCCCCTCCTTCTTCCCCGAAGGGTCGGAAGTGGGCGAGGATGTGGATTTCTTCTACTTCCCGGCCAGCGGCGAGGGTGACCTCGGCCAGCCGGTGCTCGGCGCGGGCACGGTCTGGGCGATCACCAACGACAGCCCGGCAGCCCATGAGCTGATCGAGTTCCTGAAGACCCCGGAGGCGCATGAGATCTGGATGGCGCGCAAGGGCTTTTTGACCCCGCACAAGGGCGTGAACCTCGATGCCTTCTCCGATCCGACCCTGCGCAAGATGAACGACATCCTGCTGGGCGCCACCACTTTCCGCTTCGACGCCTCGGACCTGATGCCCGGCGCCGTGGGTGCGGGCAGCTTCTGGACCGGCATGGTCGACTATGTGGGCGGCAAGGACGTGGGCACCGTCACCAGCGAGATCCAGCAGAGCTGGGACGCGGCGAAGTAATCCACCACTCGTGAACCGGCGCGCGGCGGGAGATCGCCGCGCGCCAACGGCCAGCGCGACCGCGGGACAGCTCCCGCCCACCGCCTGCCGCAACCGCCGCCAGACCGCCCGCAGGGGCGCCGCAGCGGCCACCCGGGGAGGGGCGCCATCATGCATCCGGCACTACAAGGGGTCATCACCATCATCGTCGGTGTCGGCGGATGCGTGGCCTACTTCTATTTTTCCAACCTCTTCCTAGACAAGGTGCTCTACCCGGCGCGCGGGCCGAATGCGGGCCGCAACATCAACCGCGCCAACCTGATCCGCCCCTGGCTCTTTCTCGCGCCCGCCGTGATCGCGCTTGGCCTCTACCTCGCCTATCCGGTGGTGGAGACGCTGCGGCTCTCGCTGACCAACCGTGTGCCGGGGGGCGGCTATGAATGGGCGGGGCTCGAGAACTACAGCCAGATGGTGGCCGACCCCAAGTTCGGCGAGGCGCTTTTCAACAACATGCTCTGGCTTTTCGTGGTGCCGGCGCTCTCCACCGCCTTCGGCCTGCTGGCCGCCCAGCTGACCGACCGGATCAAATGGGGCGCGGTGGCCAAGTCCATCATCTTCATGCCGATGGCGATCAGCTTCGTCGGCGCGGCGGTGATCTGGAAGCTGGTCTACGATTACCGCGCGGCGGGCGAAGAGCAGATCGGCGTGCTCAACGCCATCGTCGTCAGCCTCGGCGGCGAGCCGACAGCATGGCTCACGGTGCCGTTCTGGAACAACTTCTTCCTCATGGCGGTGCTGATCTGGATTCAAACCGGCTTT
The DNA here is from genome assembly GCF_019801175.1 of Vannielia litorea. Taxonomy (NCBI): domain Bacteria; kingdom Pseudomonadati; phylum Pseudomonadota; class Alphaproteobacteria; order Rhodobacterales; family Paracoccaceae; genus Vannielia; species Vannielia litorea. Next base: position 1,502,866 of record NZ_JAHVJR010000001.1, on the reverse strand, counting down.
GCCATGGTGATCCTGTCGGCCGCCCTGCGCGGCATCCCCGAAGAGACGGTGGAGGCGGCCATCGTCGACGGGGCCAACCCCTTTCAGATCTTCTTCAAGATCAAGGTGCCGCAGATCATGGGCACCATCGTCGTGGTCTGGACCACCATCACCATCGTCGTGCTGAAGATCTTCGACATCGTCTTTGCCATGACCAACGGGCAATGGGAGACGCAGGTTCTGGCCAATTACATGTACGACAAGCTCTTCCGCGCGAATGACTGGGGCGTCGGCTCGGCCTCCGCGATGGTCATCATGCTGCTCGTGACGCCGATCCTTGTCTGGAACGTATACAACGCCCGCAAGGAGATGCGCTGATGGATAACATTGCGGGCACCAAATCGGGCCTCTCCTGGGCCGTTCAGATCTCCACCGTGCTTCTCGTGCTGCTCTGGCTCTTTCCGACCGTGGGGCTGCTGGTCAGCTCGTTCCGCACCGCCGACCAGATCAGCGCGACCGGCTGGTGGAAGGCGCTGTTTCCGACCGAGCAGGTGGTGCAGTACCGCACCGACGACCCCGATGACGCCCGCGTGGCCGATGGCGCCGGGTTCGTGGTGAGCGGCAACCTCTTTGGCGAGGAGGGCGGCTCTGTGAAAGCGTTTGGCGTTTCCTCCCGCGACGTGGGCGCCTTTGCTCCCGGCGACACCGCCGATATGGGCGAGGACGAGAGCATGACCGTCGAGGAAGACGGCAGCTACACATGGCGCGGCAATGATGACCAGATATCGGGGCGCGGGCAGCGCGTGTTCGTCACCACAACCACGCCGCCCGAGTTTACCACCGCCAACTACGAGCGGGTGCTGTTTTCGGGCGACCGGACGGACAGCATGGCCAAGGCCTTCTTCAACACGCTCACGGTGACGATCCCGGCGACGATCATCCCGATCCTGATCTCGGCCTTCGCGGCCTATGCGCTGGCGTGGATGGATTTTCCGGGCCGGGCGCTGCTGATCGCCGCCATCGTGGCGCTCCTGGTGGTGCCGCTGCAACTGGCGCTGATCCCGCTGTTGAAGCTCCACAACGAGGTGGGGATCGGCAAGGGCTATCTGGGGGTCTGGCTGGCGCATACGGGCTTTGGCCTACCGCTCGCCATATACCTGCTCCGAAACTACATGGTCGGCCTGCCGCGTGACATCATCGAGAACGCCAAGGTCGACGGGGCGACGGACTTTCAGATCTTTACCAAGATCGTCCTGCCTCTCAGCTTTCCGGCGCTCGCCAGCTTTGCCATCTTCCAGTTTCTCTGGACATGGAATGACCTGCTGGTGGCGCTGGTCTTTCTCATCGACAGCTCGGGCGACACCACGGTGATGACCCGGCAGATCGTTGAACTCCTCGGCACACGGGGCGGCAACTGGGAGATTCTGGCCACGGCGGCCTTTGTCTCCATCGCGGTGCCGCTCTGCGTGTTTTTCGCAATGCAAAGGTTTCTCGTGCGCGGCCTGCTGGCCGGCTCGGTGAAGTGAGATGACAATGAAAGATATGAACAAGGTTGAAGAGGCGATCGCCCAACGCGCGGCCAACCCCGACTGGTGGCGTGGTGCGGTGATCTATCAGGTCTACCCGCGCAGCTATCAGGACAGCACGGGCGACGGGGTGGGGGACATTGCGGGCATCACCGCGCGGCTGGATCACATTGCCTCGCTCGGGGTGGATGCACTCTGGATCAGCCCCTTCTTCAAGAGCCCGATGAAGGATTTCGGCTACGACGTGAGCGATTACCGCGATGTCGACCCGATGTTCGGCAGCCTTGCGGATTTTGACGCGCTGATCGACAGGGCGCATGACCTCGGGCTGAAGGTGCTGATCGACCTCGTGCTCAGCCATACTTCCGACCAGCACCCGTGGTTCAAGGAGAGCCGGAAGGATCACACCAACCCCAAGGCGGATTGGTATGTTTGGGCCGATGCCAAGCCGACCGGTGCGCCGCCCAACAACTGGCTCTCGATCTTTGGCGGGAGCGCGTGGCAGTGGGATGGCGGGCGGATGCAGTATTACCTGCACAACTTCCTCACCTCGCAGCCTGACCTGAACTTCCATTGCCCGGCGGTGCAGGACGAGCTCTTGCGCGTGGCCGAGTTCTGGCTGGAGCGTGGGGTCGATGGCTTCCGCCTCGATACGATCAACTTCTACGTCCACGACGCCGAGTTGCGCGACAACCCGGCGCTCGACCCGGCCTTGCGCAATGACCAGACGGCCCCGGCGGTGAACCCCTACAATTGGCAGGAGCACCTTTACGACAAATCCCGCCCCGAGAACCTCGCCTTTCTCAAGCGCCTGCGCGCGGTGATGAAGCCCTATGGCGCCGCCGCCGTGGGCGAGGTGGGCGATGCGCAGCTGGGGCTGGAGATCCTCGGGCAATACACAGCGGGCGATGACATGATGAACATGTGCTACGCCTTCGAGCTGCTCGCCAAGGACATGCCCACCGCCGGTTACGTGGCCGACACCATGCACCGCGTCGAGCGGGTGGCCGCGGACGGTTGGGCCTGCTGGGCCTTTTCCAACCATGACGTGCCGCGCCACATCAGCCGCTGGAACCTCTCTGAAGAGGCCGCCCGCGCCTATGTGGTGCTGATGATGTGCCTGCGCGGCTCCGCTTGCCTTTACCAGGGCGAGGAGCTGGGTCTGCCCGAGGCCGATGTGGCCTTCGAAGACCTGCAAGACCCCTATGGCATCGAGTTCTGGCCCGAGTTCAAGGGCCGCGACGGGTGCCGCACGCCGATGGTCTGGGACGCGGGCGTGCATGGCGGGTTCAGCCACGGCAATGAGGCGCGGCCTTGGTTGCCGGTCTCTGCCGACCATCTGCCCAAGGCGGTGGCCGAGCAGGAAGGCGACCCCGAGGCCATGCTGGCCCACTACCGCCGCGCCATCGCGCTGCGCCGCGCCCATGCGGTGCTGGCCAAGGGCGCGCAGGAGATCGAGGCGCAGGGCGACCTGCTGGTGATCCGCCGGAGCGGGCAGGGCGGGGAGGTGCTGGCGCTGTTCAATCTCGGGGATGGCCGCGTGAGCCACGCCGTGGAGGCCGGATGGGCGCCGCTGCCCGAGGCCGCCGGGCTGGGCGCCGCTGCGCCCACGGGCGGCAAGGTTGATCTGGGGTCGTGGGGCTTTGCCCTGCTGGGCCGCTGAGGAAAGAGGGAGGAGACCGCCATGGCGGAGCTGAAACTGACCGATGTGGCCAAGACCTATGGCGGCACCGTCGATGTCTTGAAGAACATCAACCTCGATATCGAGCAGGGCGAGCTGATCGTCTTCGTCGGCCCCTCGGGCTGCGGCAAGTCCACCTTGCTGCGGATGATCGCGGGGCTCGAAAAGATCACCGGCGGCACGCTGGAGATCGACGGGCAGGTGGTGAACGATGTGCCGCCCTCCGAGCGCGGCATCGCGATGGTGTTCCAGAGCTACGCGCTCTACCCGCATATGACGGTGCGGGAGAACATGTCTTTCGCGCTGAAGCTGGCGAAGAAGTCGCAATCAGAGATCGACGCTGCGGTGAATGCCGCCGCGAAGAAACTGCAACTCGAGCCCTATCTCGACCGTCTGCCCAAGGCGCTTTCGGGCGGGCAGCGGCAGCGGGTGGCGATTGGCCGGAGCATCGTGCGTGACCCGAAGGTCTACCTCTTCGACGAGCCGCTCTCCAACCTCGACGCCGCCCTGCGTGTGGCGACCCGGATCGAGATCGCGCAGCTCAAGGAGGCCATGCCCGAGAGCACGATGATCTATGTCACCCACGATCAGGTGGAGGCGATGACGCTGGCCTCCCGGATCGTGGTGCTGGCGAACAAGGGCATCGCGCAGGTCGGCACCCCGCTGGACCTTTACGAGCGGCCGGAGAACGAGTTCGTGGCGCAGTTCATCGGCTCGCCCGCAATGAACCTGCTGCGGGGTGTGGTCGTGGAGACGGGCGAGCGCACCGGCGTGACCGTGGGTGATGGCGGCGGCATGATCTGGTCGGACGTGCCCACAACGGGCGATGACGTGAACCGCGAGGTGAACGTGGGCATCCGCCCCGAGGATATGCTGCCGACCGAGGATGTAAACTACGCCTTCGAGGGCACGGTGGATATCACCGAGGCGCTCGGCGAGGTGACGCAGCTCTACTTCGCCGCACCGAAGATGGATGAAGACACCGACACGGTGATCGCCAAGCTCCCCGGCGTGGTCCGCGACATGCGCGGCAAGACGGTGCGGCTGACGGCGGCGCCGGAGAAGGTGCATCTCTTCGCGGATGGGCGCTCGCTGCTCTACAGGTGAGGGCCGCGCAGGCGGCTGTGCGGCATGCCTGCAAAGAGCCAAGCCAAAGGCGCCGTGCAGCGGCACGCTGGAGGCATGCCTTCAGCATGTCCCGTCCCCCGGGCCGGTGTTGCACGGCTTCGACGCGCTCAACCCCTGCGTGTACTTCCCCCGCGCTTTTGCCATTGTCTTTCAACACCGCACTCCGTTATGGTCGGTCCACGGACCGTCCGAGGCATGTGCCGCGCGGTGGTCCGGAGCGATTTCCCTGGCAGGGACGGGCCTACCGCGAGCCGCAAGCGCCGCCACCGCCCATCCGCCAGAGTTAACCGGCCCCGAGAGCATCTGACTTGAAGGGCCACATGGCCCGGCCCGCCGCGTGCAGGCCAGCCCCCCGAACGGGCGCGACCGCCTCATGGCCGGGACGCGTCGGAGACAAACCGCGATGCAACGCGTGAGAACAGGCGAGGAGGCAAGGGAAGCTGCATCAGCACGCGCCCTGCCGCTCATGTTCCGCGCCCATCCCCAATCCAGACACGGTCATCCAAGCCTCAGCCCGCCAGGGCGTGGGCGAGCTTCGCCGTGCAATGAGTTAATATGGCTAAGAAAATGCTTATCGACGCCACCCACGCCGAGGAGACTCGGGTGGTCGTGGTCGATGGAAACAAGGTCGAGGAATTCGACTTTGAAACAGTCAACAAGCGCCAGCTAGCAGGCAATATCTACCTCGCGAAAGTGACCCGCGTGGAGCCCTCGCTTCAGGCGGCCTTTGTGGATTACGGCGGCAACCGCCACGGCTTTCTCGCCTTCAGCGAGATCCACCCCGATTACTACCAGATCCCGGTAGCCGACCGTCAGGCGCTGCTGGAGGAAGAGCGCGCCTATGCCGAGGCTCAGGCCGCTGAAGAGGAGGCGCCCAAGAAGTCGCGCCGCCGCCGCTCGCGCTCGAAGAAATCCGACACCAAGGATGCCGTCACCACCAAGGAAGTGGATGGCGCCATCGCCGGTATGGATGTGGTCGACCTTGGTGACGAGGAAGAGGCCGATACGCTGGTGAGCGAAGAGGGCGCCGCGCCCGAGGCTGCGGCTGAAGAGACCGCCGCCGAGGCTGGCACCGAGACCGAAGAGACCCCCGAGGCGGCACCTGCCGCAGAGGCGGCCGATGAGGCCACCCCCGAGACGGCGTCGGACGATGACGACGACACGGGCGACGACGAGGACGACGGCGACGAGGGCGACGAGCCCACCGCCGCCGACAAGGACGAAGAGATCGAGTCCGTCGCCGAAGAGGACGTGCAGGAAGAGATCCGCCAGCCGCGCAAGCCGCGCCCCCGCCGCTACAAGATTCAGGAAGTGGTGAAGGTCCGCCAGATCATGCTCGTGCAGGTGGTCAAGGAAGAGCGTGGCAACAAGGGTGCCGCCCTCACCACCTACCTGTCGCTCGCTGGCCGCTACTGCGTGCTGATGCCCAACACCGCCCGTGGCGGCGGCATCTCCCGCAAGATCACCAATGCCGCCGACCGCAAGAAGCTGAAAGAGATCGCCTCCGAGATCGACGTCCCGCAGGGCGCGGGGCTGATCGTGCGGACGGCGGGTGCCAAGCGCACCAAGACCGAGATCAAGCGCGATTACGAATACCTCAAGCGGCTCTGGGAGCAGATCCGCGAGCTGACGCTGAAGAGCGTGGCACCCGCGCCGATCTACGAGGAGGGCAACCTCATCAAGCGGTCGATCCGCGATCTTTACTCCAAAGAGATCGACGAGGTCTGGGTCGAGGGCGAGACGGGCTACCGGACCGCCAAGGACTTCATGAAGATGATCATGCCGTCCCACTCGAAGAACGTGAAGCAGTACAACGAGGGCCTGCCGCTCTTCGCCCGTTACCAGGTCGAGAGCTACCTCGCCGCCATGTTCAACCCGACCGTCCAGCTCAAGTCGGGCGGTTACATCGTGATCGGCGTCACCGAGGCGCTGGTGGCGATCGACGTGAACTCGGGCCGGGCCACTAAGGAAGGCTCGATCGAAGAGACCGCGCTCAAGACCAACCTCGAGGCCGCCGAAGAGGTGGCCCGTCAGCTCCGCCTGCGAGACCTTGCCGGCCTCATCGTGATCGACTTCATCGACATGGAAGAGCGCAAGAACAACGCCGCCGTGGAGAAGCGCTTCAAGGACAAGCTGAAGACCGACCGTGCCCGCATTCAGGTGGGCCGGATCAGTGGCTTCGGCCTGCTGGAAATGTCGCGCCAGCGGCTGCGCCCCGGCATGCTCGAGGCCTCCACCCAGCCGTGCCCCTCGTGCCACGGCACCGGCCTGCTGCGCTCCGATGACAGCATCGGCCTCGCCATCCTGCGCCAGATCGAGGAGGAGGGCACCCGCCGCAAGAGCCGTGAGGTGCTGCTGAAGGCGCCGGTGGGCATCATCAATTTCCTGATGAACCAGAAGCGCGAGCACATCGCCTCCATCGAGGCGCGCTACGGGCTTTCGGTCCGGCTGGAAGCCGATGCGCACATGATCTCTCCCGATTTCGCGCTGGAGAAGTTCAAGACCGCGACCCGCAGCATCGCCGAGGTGACTGCCCCGGTGATCTCGATCGACACCACCGACCTTCCCGACATCGAGGAGGAAGAGGAGGATCTGGCGCAGGCCGAGGCTGCGGAGGCCTCCGAGGCCAGCAGTGACGAAGAGGACAAGCCCAAGCGCAAGCGCCGGCGTCGTCGCCGCCGTCGTGGCAGCGGCAATGGCGAAGAGAATGGCGCGGAGGCCCAGGGCGAGAGCCAGGGTGAGGGCCAGAACGAGGGCCAGAACGAGGGTCAGTCTGACGACAGTGGTGCCGAGGCGGCACAGGCTGAAAGCACTGACGCCGGGGCCGAGGGCGATGCGCCCAAGGAGGCCGCCGAGGGCGGAGAGGCTGCCAGCGAGGAGAAGCCCAAGCGCTCCCGCCGCCGCCGGTCGCGCAAGAAGCCTGCCGAGGCCGAAGAGGGCGCAAGCACCGAGGCCGCCGAGGCACCGGCCGAGGCTTCTGCTGAGGCCGCTGAGGCCGCTCCGGCTGAAGAAGCGCCTGCCGAGGAGCCGGTGGCCGAGGAGAAGCCCAAGCGCCGCCGCACCCGCAAGAAGGCCGCGCCTGAGCCGGTTGCCGAAGAGGCCCCGGCCGAGGCCCCTGCGGAAACGCCGGCAGAAGAGCCTGCCGCCGAGGCTGAGGCCCCGGCTGAAGAGGTTGCCGCCGAAACGCCCGCCGAGCCGGAACCGGTGCTGGAGACGGCCGAGGCCGAAGCCAGCGAGGAGCCGGCCAAGCCAAAGCGCAAGGGCTGGTGGTCGCTCGGGCGCTGAGCCTGCGGCGATACGAAGAGTGATAAGGGGGCGTGCCTTGCCGGGCGCGCCCCTATTTCTTTTGGATCATCCAGACCATGGCCGCACCCGCCTCTTCCTGCGACAGCAGCAGATGGCCCGACTCGGCGCAGTAATGCGGCATGTCGATCAGGGCGGCGGGATCGTCGGTTTCGATCCGCAGCACCTCGCCCGGCGCCAGCGCCTGAAGCCGCTTGGCGGTTTTCAGGACGGGCAAAGGGCAGAGCAGGCCGGTGGCGTCGAGATGGGCGTTGTGGGTCATGGCGCAAGGGGTAGCGGAAGGCCGGGGGATGGGGAAGGGGGCTGAGAGGGCCTGGTTTTCGTGGAGAGCGTGTTTTTCGGTGGCACCGTCATGCAGTGGGGGGCCAGCCCCCCACACCCCCCGGAGATATTTGAACCAAGATGAAGGGCAGGTGGGCGCGGTGATGCGCCACGGGGTTGTGAGGAAGCAGGGGGTTTTCGGCCCCGTGCGGGCGGCTTAAAGGGGAAGGCATGTTTGGCATCGACATCATGGACGCCGCGCTCTTGCCGGCCATTCTCATCGCCATCGTGGGGGGGCTGATCTCTTTCGTCAGCCCCTGCGTGCTGCCGATCGTGCCGCCCTATCTGGCCTATATGGGCGGGATCTCGATGGACGAGATGGAAGGCAGCGGCGCCTCTGCCGGGCGGCGGCGGGTGCTGGTGGCGGCGGGCTTCTTTGTGCTGGGCCTTTCGACCGTGTTCCTGCTGCTCGGCGCGGCGGCTTCGGCGCTTGGCGGCGTGTTCCTGCAGAACCGCGAGTGGTTCACCATGGGGGCGGGGCTAGTGATCATGGTCTTCGGCGCGCATTTTCTCGGCGTTTTCACCCTGCCGTTCCTGAACCGCGAGGCGCGGATCGATGCGGGCGACCGGGGCGGCTCGGCGATGGGGGCCTATGTGCTGGGCCTCGCCTTCGCCTTCGGCTGGACCCCCTGCCTTGGCCCGATCCTCGGCGCGATCCTCTCGATGGCGGCGATGGAGGGCGACGTGGCGCGCGGGGCCTTCCTGCTGGCGCTCTACGCCCTCGGATTGGGCCTGCCGTTCATCGCGGTGGCGGCCTTCTTCCCGCGGCTCAAGGGGCTGATGGGCTGGATGAAGCGGCACATGGGCCAGATCGAGCGGATCATGGGGCTGCTGCTCTGGACGGTCGGGCTGCTGATGCTCACCGGCGCCTTTTCGGATTTCTCCTACTGGTTGCTCGAGATCTTCCCGGCGCTGGCGACCGTGGGGTGACGCTCCCTAGTTTCGCCAAAATCCCTTGCTAAGAGCGCCGGAACGGCAAGGATAGGGGCCATGGCTGAGACGCGGGTTGAGCAGGATGTGGCACGCCGCCGGGTGATCTATATCCCCGGCTACGACCCGTTTCATCCGCGCCGCTATCGCGAGCTCTACCGCAAAGAAAGTGCCGCGCAGGCGGCAATCTCGGGCTATGAGATCAGCCAGCACGTCGCGAAGGGGCAGGGGCCCTTTGCATGGGGCGTGGAGTGCGTGGTTGGCGGCGCGCGGACCGAGGCGCAGATCGAGGTGCTGCTCTGGTCTGATATCGTGAAAGCCTCCATGAATCCTTCGATCCCGGCGACCTACGCCATGCTCCTGCGCACCGCATGTACCTATATCGCCTCTGGCGCGCTCTTTCGGCTGATGCGGCTGCGCAAGGGGCCCGTGATCGCCGCGCTTTACCCCATCGTCTTTCTGCTTGGGCAACTCCTGCTGGCCGTGGCGCTCGGCTATAACGCGGCGCGGCTGGGGGCCTGGGCGCTGCTGCAACTGCCGGTGCCGGTGCATCTGGGCACCACGGGAGTGATGCTCGGGATCATCCTTTTCGTGGCGGTCACCTGGGGCGTGCTCAGCTGGTTTCGCAAGCGGGACAACAAGTTCTTCGCCTATTACCTGATGCATGATTACAGCTACTCCGCCCGCGACAAGGGCGCCAACCCGCCGGAGTTGGAGGCGCGGATCGCTGCGTTTCGCGCGCGGGTGGAGGAGGCGCTGGCGAGCGATGTGGATGAGGTGCTGGTGGTCGGGCACAGTTCGGGCGCGCATATTGGCATCTCGGTGCTGGCGGACCTGATGCGCAGCGGGTGGACTCAGGGCAGCGGGCCGCGCCTTGGCTTTCTCACCCTCGGCCATGTGGTGCCGATGGTGAGCTTTCTGCCCAAGGCCGACCGGCTGCGCGCCGATCTGCACGACCTGTGCCAATGGGACCAGATCACATGGGTCGATGTGACCGCGCCCGGCGATGGCTGCGCCTTTGCGCTCTGCGATCCGGTGGCGGTGACGGGCGTTGCCCCCGAGCAGGGCAAGCGCTGGCCGCTGGTGTTCTCTGCCGCCTTCACCCAAACGCTGTCGCCCGAGACATGGGCCAAGGTGAAGCGGCGGTTCTTCCGGCTGCATTTCCAGTATCTCTGCGCTTTCGACCGGCCCGGCGATTACGACTACTTCCTGATCACCGCAGGCCCGCTCTCGCTCGGCACCCGCTATGCCGAGCGGATGCCCTCGAAATCGCGCATCGAAACCCCTGCCTCGCGCTATACCTCGCGGGCGGCGTGACGCCGCGATGAGCTGCCCGCATCTGCCGCCCAAGCCGCCCTCGCGGCCCGAGAAAACCTCGCTGCTCAACTACGCGCGGCTGTTCCGGGCCGATATCCTCTCGGCCCAGCCTGCCAAGCTCTACCGCGCGTGGATGGCCGAGTTCCGCACGCCGTTCTTCCGCAGCTACCTCATCAATCAGCCCGCGCTGGTGGACCTTGTGCTGAAGGAGCGGCCCGATGACTTTCCCAAGTCGGGGCGGGTGCGCGAGGGGCTGGCGCCGCTCTTGGGCAACTCGGTCTTCGTGACCAACGGCGAAACATGGAAGCGGCAGCGGCGGATCATCGACCCGGCCTTCGAGGGCGGGCGGCTGAAGGAGACCTTTCCGGCGATGCTGGAGGCGGCGCAGGCCTGCGTGGCGCGGATGGAGGCCCGGACTGGTGAGATCGAGGTTGAGGAGGAGACCTCCCACGCGGCGGCGGATGTGATCTTTCGCACGCTGTTCTCGATCCCGATCGAGCATGAGATCGCGGCGCAGGTCTTCTCCGAGTTTCGCGCCTACCAGCGGGCGCAGCCGATCTTGAATATCGCCGCCTTCCTGCCGCTGCCCCGGTGGTTTCCGCGCTTCCACAAGCGCGAGGTGAAGCGCACGGCGGCCTCGATCCGGCGGCTGATCACCGGGCTGACGGCGGACCGGGCGGCAGAGATCGCGGCGGGCAGGGCGCCGGACGATCTGGCGACCAAGATCATGACCACGGCAGACCCGCAGACCGGCGCGCGGTTCGACACCGAGGAGATGGTCGATCAGGTGGCGATTTTCTTTCTGGCCGGGCACGAGACCTCCGCCTCGGCGCTGGCTTGGGCGCTCTACCTGCTCGCAGCCTTCCCCGAGGTGCAGGAACGGGCTGCGGAGGAGGCGGCCGCGCTTCCGGAAAATCCAGGATTTTCAGATATCTCCGGCCTCAAGTTCATCCGCGATGTATTCCGCGAGACCCTCCGGCTCTACCCGCCGGTGCCGATGATGGTGCGGGAGAACGTGAAGCCCGAGACCTTCCGCGACCGGACGGTGAAGCACGGCAGCCAGATCGTTCTCAGCCCGTGGCACCAGCAGCGCAACGAGCGGCTCTGGAGCAATCCCGATGGCTTCGATCCGGGCCGTTGGGCGACCGAGGAGGGGCGGCGCTGCGGGCGGGAGGCCTATATGCCGTTCTCCGCCGGGCCGCGCGTGTGCACCGGGGCCGGGTTTGCGATGGTCGAAGGGCCGCTCATTCTGGCGATGCTGCTGCGGCGTCTGCGGTTCGGGACGGTGGAGGGCAGGGTACCCCGACCGGTGGCCCATCTGACGGTGCGGGCGGCGGAGGGCATTCATCTGAAGGTGTCGCGGCGGTAGGCTCGCGCCTGGGTTCAGCCCTGGCCCATGTGATGCCGCAGCACATAGACCCGGATGGCCGAGGCCAGGCCGCGCTCGATCCCGCGATCTGCATCAATTTCGGCGGCCAAGGCATTGATCGTCATACCTTTATAATCCGCAATGGCGCGGAAGGCGGCCCAGAACTCAGGCTCCAGCGACACGGAGGTGCGATGCCCGGCGAGGGTCAGCGAGTGCTTCTCTGGCCGGGCCATCTGCCTAGCCGCGCGCGCGGTCGCTCAGGCCGGGGCGGACGCGGGGGCCATAGGTTTCCATCTCGTGCTCCAGTTCCGGCAGCACTTCCATGATCTCCGACCAGAGGCTCGCCTCGGAGGCGGTGGGGCGCAGGTTGCCGGGGTGGAAGCTCTCCATCTCCAGCCCTTCGACCACCATCAGCGCGTGGCGCTCCAGCAGGATCTGAACGTAGGTGATGCCATTGCGCGGGATCGATTTGCAGAAGCCGTCGCGCCGGGTGAGAGCGGTGGCCGAGACCAGACGCTCATCTTCCGGGTCGGCGTTGGAGCGCATCAGCAGCCCGGCGTTGGGCGAAATCTCCATGTCCTGCCGCGGATAGGTGCCATCGATGCTGGCCGCCTTGATCCGCACCGGGCAGAGCGCCGGGCTTTGCGACAGTTGCTCGCGGGTGACCCGCGTCAGCCCGACCCATTTGACCTTGAGCGGCCCCAGATCCTTGGTTTCGACCACATCGCCCACGCTCAGTTGCCCGGCAGGCGTGGCGCCCTCGGGGGTGAGGATGCGGGCCTCGGTCGAGACCGCGCTTTCGAGCCATGTGCCCGGCTCGGGCATGCGGGTGAAGCTCTTGAGCGTCGGCTTCAGCGCCCGGCTGATCCGCCGGGCGTTGGGCAGAAGCTGCGCCAGCCCCGGGGCCGCATAGGCCTTGGAAAACATGCCGGTCTCGCTGACCGTATGTGCAGTGAATTCTTCGATGTCGGCTTGAATCTCGGCACGCGTCAGCCGCTGTGCCTGCGCCAGTTCGGTCCCCATTCCCGTCTCCGTCTCGCGGGGTAAACCCGCGCCTGCCTCATTGTTTTTGCCCGGTTTTCCGGGTCTGGGGCGAAGGTCGGGCTGAAATGTGGCGAGAATGTGGCGGGCTGCCGGGCCGATGTGTCATCCGACAGGGCTGTGGCAAATATACCCGGCGTTTTGCCCTGCCGGGCCTCAGCTGGCCTCGCCAGCAAAGAAGGCGCGGATACGCGGGCCGATCCAGCCCCAGAGGGTGGGCGCGCCACGCTCAATCGGCGGGCGGAGCCGGGCCTCGACCTGGCCGTAGCCCACGTTGAACGGGGTCCAGCTTGCGCCGCCGTTGGCGAGGTTCAGCACCGGGGGCTGAAAGCGGTCCAACGCCTTGGCAAAGCGCGCATCGGCGGTCTCTGCCGCCTCGAACTCGTCCCAGAGCGCCCGCAGCGCCGCGCCCTGCGCCTCGGGGAGCATCCCGAAGATGCGGTCGGCGGCGGCGGCCTCGGCGGCCTCGATCTCGGCCTGGTCCAGCCCGGCCTCGAAGATCGGCGCATCGCCTGCGTCGATCTCCACCAGATCGTGGATCAGCGCCATGCGGATCACCCGGTTGATATCGACCCCTTCGGGCGCCTCACCCTCCAGCACCAGCGCGAAGAGCGCGAGATGCCACGAGTGCTCGCCCGAGTTCTCGTGCCGCGAGCCGTCGGCCAGCTTGGAGGCCCGCTCGATGCCGCGCAGCTTGCAGGCCTCGGTCAGAAAGGCGATCTGCCGGTCGAGATCGGGGGTGCGATCGGGGGTAGGGGCGCCGGCGCCGCTAATGGCCATCGTCCATCAGCTTGGGGCCGGTGTCCTTTTCCAAGAAACCCTGCTCGATCTGCTTTTCCAGAAACTGGCGCGCCCGGCGCTCGGCGAGGCGCACGCGGATCGAGGTCATGAAGGTCTCTTCCATCGTCGGGGAGGAGATGCCCAGCTTCTTGGCCACGGCGCGGATCACGTCATCCTCCTCGCCGAGCTTGGCGGCGTGGTCGATCGTGTCTTTCGCCAGTTTGTCGGCGAGGTCTTCCAGAACGCCCATGCCGGCCTCCCTCAGCGCGTGGTTTCGGTCAGGCGGCGGCGCACGTAGGTGTCGACCTCGCCGAGCATCTCGTCCATGTAGGGATCTTCAAAGAAGTGGCCCGCGCCCTCCACCTCGGTGTGGGTGATGGTGATGCCCTTCTGCTCGTGCAGCTTTTCGACCAGCGTGTGGGTGTCCTTCGGCGGCGCGACGCGGTCGGCGGTGCCGTTCAGGATCAGGCCCGAGCTGGGGCAGGGCGCGAGGAAGGAGAAGTCATACATGTTGGCGGGCGGGCTGACCGAGATGAACCCGGTGATCTCGGGCCGCCGCATCAGCAGCTGCATCCCGATCCACGCACCAAAGGAGAAGCCCGCGACCCAGCAATGCTTGGCGTTGGTGTTCATCGACTGGAGGTAATCCAGCGCCGAGGCGGCATCGCTCAGCTCGCCGATGCCCTGGTCATATTCCCCCTGGGAGCGCCCCACGCCGCGGAAGTTGAACCGCAGCACGGTGAAGCCCATTTTGTGGAAGGTGTAATGCAGGTTGTACACGACCCGGTTGTTCATCGTCCCGCCGAACTGCGGATGCGGGTGCAGGATGATGGCGATGGGGGCGTCTTTGACACCCTGCTGCGGGTGATACCTGCCTTCGAGCCGGCCCTCGGGGCCGGGAAAAATCACTTCGGGCATACCTGACCTTTTTTGTCCTCTTTTATGCCCGGGGGCGGTTGACGTGGTCGCGGGGCAAATCTAGAATTATTCTAAATTGGCGCGACCCCACCCGAACGGGTGCGACGGAGGTAATCACCATTGCCTCTGTCGTCAATGCAATTTGGCCCCTCGGGGCTCTCTGCCGTAAGGATCAGGCGATTGAAGCTCTCGACCAAAGGACGCTACGCGATGGTTGCGCTGGCCGACCTCGCCCTGTCGCAGAAGGGTGAGTCCACGGCGCTGGTGTCGCTTTCAGAAATTTCCAAGCGGCAGAGCATCTCTCTGTCGTATCTCGAACAGCTTTTCGTGAAGCTCCGGCAGGCCGGGCTGGTGGAGAGCGTACGCGGGCCGGGGGGCGGCTATCGGCTGGCCCGCTGCCCCGAAGAGATCCGCGTGGCCGAGGTGCTGGAAGCGGTGGATGAGACCGTGAGCGCGCTGCACACCGGGGCAGGCTCCAAGGGTGCCGTCTCGGGCAGCCGGGCGCAGAGCATGGTCAACCGGCTGTGGGAGGGGCTTTCCTCCCATGTTTACGTTTACCTGCATCAGGCCACGCTGGCCTCGGTGATCGAAAAGCCGATGGCGACCTGCCCGGCGGTGCCCAACTTCTTCATGGTGGTGGACGAGGAAGAGGCGGAGGCCGAGGCGTGAGCCGCAGCTACCTCGATTTCAACGCCACGGCGCCGCTGCTGCCGGAGGCGCGGGCGGCGATGCTGCAGGCGATGGAGATCGTCGGCAACCCGTCGTCCGTTCACGCCGAGGGGCGGGCGGCCAAGGCCGCGGTCGAGCGTGCGCGGGCGCAGGTTGCGGCTGCCGTGGGCTGCAAGTCGCAGGAGGTGGTGTTTACCGGCGGGGCGACCGAGGCGGCGCAGGTGCTGTCAGGCGGCGCGGTGGTGGAGCCAACGGCGCATGATGCGCTCTGGGCCCACAACGTGCCCGAAGGCCGGATCTATGCGATGGGGCTGGCGAACAGCGAGACCGGGGTGATCTCGGAGGTGCCCGAGCCGCACCCCTGCGAGCTTTTGCTGCTCGACGTGACGCAGGCCGTTGGCCGCATCCCCTTTGCCTTCGGCTGGTCCGGCGCCGATCTGGCGGTGCTTTCGGCCCACAAGCTGGGCGGCCCCAAGGGGGTGGGTGCGCTGATCGTCCGCGAGGGGCTGGATATCGCCCCGCTGCTCAAGGGCGGCGGGCAGGAGATGGGCCGCCGCTCCGGCACCGAAAACGTGATTGGAATCGCGGGCTTCGGGGCCGCCGTTGAAGCGGCGGAAAAGCGGCTTGCCGCGGGAGACTGGGCGCGCGTGGCCAAGGCCCGCGACACTTTGGAAGCTCTGGTGGCAGAGGCCGCGCCGGAGACCATATTCATAGGGCAAGAGGCGAAACGCCTGCCCAACACCTCCTGCTTCGCCGCGCCCGGTTGGAAGGGCGAGACGCAGGTTATGTCGATGGACCTCGCCGGTTTTGCCATCTCCGCCGGCTCCGCCTGCTCCTCGGGCAAGGTGAAGGAAAGCCGGGTGCTCCGCGCGATGGGGTTCGATGAGGCCATTGCCCGCTCGGCCATCCGGGTCTCGCTGGGGCCCGACACCGTTGAAGAAGATATCGCCCGCTTTGCCGAAAGCTGGGCCGCCGCACACAGAAAACACCAGGCGCGGGTTGCGTGAAGAACGCTCCCCAAGCCGTTGAAAGGAAAGACGATGAACGATCTTGACGTGAAAGAAGGCGTGGACGCCGAAACCGTTGAAGCCGTAAAGGCGATGGGCGCCTACAAATACGGTTGGAACACCGACATCGAGATGGATTTCGCCCCGATGGGGCTGAACGAGGAGATCGTCCGCCTGATCTCCGCTAATAACGGCGAGCCCGAGTGGATGACCGACTGGCGGCTGCAGGCCTTCGAGCGCTGGAAGCAGATGGAAGAGCCTGACTGGGCGATGGTCGACTACCCCGAGATCGACTTCCAGAAGCAGTATTACTACGCCAAGCCTGCCTCGATGAAGGAAAAGCCGAAGTCGCTCGACGAGGTCGATCCGGCGCTTCTGGCCACCTACGAAAAGCTCGGTATCCCGCTGAAAGAACAGATGATTCTGTCGGGCGTCGAGGGCGCCGAGAGCGCCCCGGCCGAGGGCCGTAAGGTCGCCGTCGATGCGGTGTTCGACTCTGTCAGCGTCGGCACCACCTTCAAGGCCGAGCTGGCCAGCAAGGGCGTCATCTTCTGCTCCATCTCCGAGGCGATCAAGGAGCACCCGGAGCTGGTGAAGAAATACCTCGGCTCCGTCGTGCCGCAGGGCGACAACTTCTATGCCTGCCTGAACTCGGCCGTCTTCTCTGATGGCTCCTTCGTCTACGTGCCGCCCGGCGTGCGCTGCCCGATGGAGCTTTCGACCTACTTCCGCATCAACGCCGAGAACACCGGCCAGTTCGAGCGCACGCTGATCATCTGCGACAGCAACGCCTACGTCAGCTACCTCGAAGGCTGCACCGCCCCCCAGCGCGACACCTCGCAGCTGCATGCGGCCGTGGTCGAGATCGTTGTGATGGACGATGCCGAGGTGAAGTATTCCACCGTGCAAAACTGGTTCCCCGGCGACGAGAACGGCAAGGGCGGGATCTACAACTTCGTCACCAAGCGCGCCGACTGCCGCGGCGACCGCGCCAAGGTGATGTGGACGCAGGTCGAGACCGGCTCCTCGGTGACATGGAAATACCCCAGCTGCATCCTGCGCGGCGAGGAAAGCCAGGGCGAGTTCTACTCCATCGCCATCACCAACAACTACCAGCAGGCCGACACCGGCACCAAGATGATCCATCTGGGCAAGAACACCCGCAGCCGGATCGTCTCCAAGGGCATCTCGGCGGGCCGTGCGCAAAACACCTATCGCGGCCTCGTTTCGATGCACCCCAAGGCCAAGAACAGCCGCAACTACACCCAATGCGACAGCCTGCTCATCGGCTCCGACTGCGGGGCGCACACCGTGCCTTACATCGAGGTGAAGAATAACAGCAGCCGGGTGGAGCACGAGGCGACCACCTCCAAGGTGGACGACGACCAGCTCTTCTACTGCCGCCAGCGCGGCATGGACGAAGAGGAGGCCGTGGCGCTGGTGGTCAACGGCTTCTGCAAGGAGGTGCTGCAGGCGCTGCCGATGGAGTTTGCGATGGAAGCCCAGCAGCTTGTGGCAATCTCGCTGGAAGGGTCGGTGGGGTGAGCCATGAAGGCGGCCTTGATCGCGGCATTCACCACCGGGGCGTTTTGCGCCGTCTTCGCCGTGGGCGTAGATCAGGTGGCGGGGATGCTGCCGCTCGGGGCCGTGGTCTTGGTGTCCTTCGTGTCGGGGTTCCTTGGTTCGCTCTTCGCGCGCTTCGTCTGGCGCCAACGGGAGAAGTGAGATGATCGTTACCACCACGCCCTCCGTCGAGGGCAAGAGCATCACCGGCTACAAGGGCATCGTCACCGGCGAGGCCATTCTTGGTGCGAACATCTTCCGCGATCTCTTCGCCGGCATTCGCGACATCGTCGGCGGGCGTTCGGCGGCCTACGAGCAAGAGCTGGGCCGCGCGCGGGAGACCGCGCTGCGCGAAATGCAGGAGAAGGCCGCCGCTTTGGGGGCCAATGCGGTGGTGGGGGTCGATCTCGACTACGAGGTCATCAACAACATGCTGATGGTCAGTGCCTCGGGCACGGCTGTGACTCTGGGCTAGGAGCCACGCATGGCCTTGAACCGCAAGAAACGCGCCGAATGGCTGATCCAGAATCTGAATCTGGAGCGCGAGCTGAACGTGGCCGATATCGGCGCGCGGCTGACCAATGAGAAGCCCGGCTACCGGCTGATCATGGGCGCGGGGGCGGCGCAGCTTCATGCCTTCGAGCCCGAGCCGCTGGCTTTTGCCGAGCTGGAAGAGGCCAAGCCGGAGCGCACCACGCTCTACAACGCCGCCGTCGGCAAGCCGGGCAAGGCGACCTTCTATGCCCACCAGCTCGGCTCGCTCTCTTCGGTCTTCAAGTTCTCCGAGGCCTGCGCGCGCTACCTGAACAAGGGGTTCTGGACCAAGCGCGAGATCACCGAGATCCCGATGACCCTCGTGGCGCTCGACAAGGTGAAGGGTTTTCCCAAGCTCGACCTGCTGAAGATGGATGTGCAGGGCGCTGAGCTGGATGTGATGAAGGGCGGCCCCGAAACGCTCTCCGAGGCGGTCATGGTGATCCCCGAGGTGCGGTTTTACCAGATGTACGAGGATGAGCCGACCTGGGCCGAGCTGGATACAGAGCTGCGGCGGCAGGGCTTTGTGCTGCACAAGTTCCTGCACCAGAAGTCGGTTGTGCTCTCGTCGCGGCGCTGGAAGCAGTTCAAGCGCAAGGCGGGCAGCCAGTTGCTCGATGGCGATGCGGTTTACATCCGCAACATGGAAGCCCCTGAAAAGCTGAGCGATTTCCAGCTGAAGGCTCTCGCGCTGCTGGCCGATGCCGTTGCCGAAAGCTACGACCTCTGCGCCTTCTGCCTGACCCTGCTGCAGGATCGCGGGGCGATCGCCAGCCACGTTGTGGGCCACTACATGGGCCGGGTGCCCGAAGAGGCGTTGAAAGAGCCGGAGGAGGCGCCGCAGCCTGCCGATCCGGTGGGAGCTGCGAAAGTCTAGACGATGCAGGTCGCTGTTTCTCTCTCCTGCGCATCTGCGCCACAGCGCCGCCATGGCCCGGCGGGCGGTTTACCATGCCCGCCTTTCGAGACGCATTTTCCCCAATCCTGCCCCAATCGGTTGATAGTTGGTTCACCAACACGCAAGACCGACGATGAGGCTGAGGGCACCCGTGGCGAGCTTGGATACGTTCAACGACCGGATCTCCCGGATCAACAAGGGCAAGCAATGGGCCCCGGACGGCGTTGTGCATTCCCCGATCCAGCAGCAGCGTCGCAAGGGCAAGAACGGGCCGGTCGCGCGGGTGTTTCACACCGTCTCACTGCCGATGGCCTTTGCCATCGGTCTGCTGGCGATCTCCGTGGCGCGCTACGGGCGGTTGGCGGTGAGCGGCGTGCCCGAGGGCGGGCAGGTGCTGACCAGTACCTTGGCGGTGGATGCGGTGATGGCCGTGATTCTGACCTTCGTGCTCTGCCAGATCGTGCAGATGCGCTCGGTCACGCAGGTCGTTGTCGCCACGGTCGGCACCGGGGCCGGCACGCTCACCATGCATATGTTGGTGCATCGCGCGCCCGAGCTCTTTGCCCAGTTCTTCGGCCCGACATGGGTGAACGCGGTGATCTCTACGACCGATCCCAACACGGTGCTCTACGGGCACCTGTTGCAGCGGTTGCCGGTGTAGGAGGGCAGGGCGTTGGCGCAGCAGGACTTTCAGGCCCGTCTCGCCCGGCTGGATGCGCAGCCGAAAGCCGCGCCCGCCACGGCGGCGGAGCCTTCGGCGCAGGCCCCGGCACGGCCGGGGAGCGACGAGCCGGGCGCAGGGGATGTGGCCCGCGGCCTGATTCTGGGCGCGGTGGCCAGCCTTGGCGCCTCAATGGTGGAGTTTCACCTCTGGCTGGGCGGCGACGCGATGGCCTATCTGGAGGGCACGGGCGCGATGGTGGGCATCATCGCGATCATGGTCATCGCCTATGTGCTCTCGCAAGGCATAAGGGCGCGCGGCTTTCTGGGGCAGGGCGCGCTTGTGGCCGGGGTGGTTGGCGAGATGTCGGCCGAAACCATGCTGCCCGAGTTTGCCCCCGGCCTCTCGGCCGCGCTCTTCAATCAACAGTTCGTTTCGCTGGTGCAGGCGGGCTACAGCTTCTCGATCTTCTGACCGCATTCCACGGTCGGTTTCTCACACCCCCGGCACCCCTCTGGGTCGCCGGGCCATTCGCTTTGCAAAGGTAAGAAAAATGTTGGAAATCAAAAGCCTCCACGTCAAACTTGAAGAAGAGGACAAGCAGATCCTCAAGGGCGTCGATCTCACCGTCGAAACCGGCAAGGTCCATGCGATCATGGGGCCGAACGGCTCGGGCAAATCCACGCTCTCCTACGTGCTTTCGGGCCGCGAGGGCTATGAGGTGACCGAAGGCTCCGCCGTGATGGAAGGCGCCGACCTGCTGGAACTGGAGACCGAGGAGCGCGCCGCCGAGGGGCTGTTTCTGGCGTTCCAGTATCCGGTCGAAATTCCGGGCGTGTCCAACATGACCTTCCTGCGCACCGCCGTGAACGCGCAGCGCAAGGCGCGCGGGCAGGAAGAGATGAGCGCGACCGACTTCCTCAAGGAGGTCCGCGCCAAGGCCAAGAGCCTGAAAATCGATGCCGAGATGCTGAAGCGCCCGGTCAATATGGGCTTCTCCGGCGGTGAGAAAAAGCGCAACGAAATCCTGCAGATGGCGATGCTCGAGCCGAAGATGTGCATCCTCGACGAGACCGACTCAGGGCTCGATGTGGACGCGATGAAGCTGGTGGCCGACGGGGTCAACGCCCTGCGTAGCGAGGGCCGCAGCTTCCTCGTGATCACCCACTACCAGCGCCTGCTCGATCACATCAAACCCGACGTGGTGCACATCATGGCCGATGGCCGCATCGTCAAGACCGGCGGCCCCGAGCTGGCGCTCGAGGTCGAGCACAACGGCTACGCCGACATTCTGGCGGAGATGGCCTGATGGCAGCGCAATCCCGCAAAGAGATCATGGCCGCCGACCGCCGGGCGCTGGCCGAGGCGCGGCTTGCCGCCACGCCCATGCCCGCCGCCTCCGGCTGGTCCGCCACGCCCCGTCAGGAGGCGCTGAGCCGCCTCATCGACCTCGGCCTGCCGCACCGCCGCGACGAATACTGGAAGTTCACCGACCCGACCACGCTGAGCCAGCCCGAGCCGGTGAAGGCCGCCACCTTCGATCCGCAGGAAACGCTGATCTTCGGCGGCGTGGACCGGCTGCACTTGACCTTCGTCGATGGCGTCTTCGATGCCGAGGCCTCCGACAGCCTTGAGGGCGAGGGGCTCGAGATTGCCCGGCTCTCCGAGGCCGAGGCGGCTGATATTCACTGGGCGCAAAGCCTCTACGGCACGCTCGAGGCCCGTGGGCAGCAGCCCGTGGCCCGCCCGCTCGCCGCGCTCAACACCGCGCTGGCCAGTGACGGCATCCTGATCCGGGCGACCGGCAAGGTCTCCAAGCCCGTCCACATCACCTACCTGCACAATGCCGAGGCCTCCGACGCGATCCTGCATCACGTGGTCAAGGTCGAGGCCGGGGCCGAGCTGACCCTGCTGGAGAACGGCCCTGCCGCCGCCCGCTTCAACAAGGTGCTCGAGGTGGACGTGGCCGATACCGGCGCCTTCCACCACATCCGCGCGCAGGGCCGCGACCACGAGCGCCGCGCCGTCAGCCATATCTTCGCCCGTCTGGGGGAGGAGAGCACCTTCAAGAGCTTCACACTCACGGTGAACGGCGTGCTCACCCGCAACGAGGCGGTGATCGAGTTCACCGGCGACGATGCGGTGGCCCATATCGCGGGCGCCTGCCTTGGCGATGGCGACTTTCACCACGATGACACCGTGTTCATCACTCATGACGCGGTGAACTGCGAAAGCCGGCAGGTCTTCAAGAAGGTGCTGCGCAACGGCGCCAAGGGCGTGTTCCAAGGCAAGATCCTCGTGAAGGAAGGCGCTCAAAAGACCGACGGCTACCAGATCAGCCAGTCGCTCCTGCTGGACGATGACAGCCAGTTTCTCGCCAAGCCGGAGCTGGAGATCTACGCCGACGATGTCGCCTGCTCCCACGGCTCCACCACCGGGGCGATCGACGAGGACGCGCTGTTCTACTTCCTGTCGCGCGGCATCCCGCGTAAGGAGGCGCAGAGCCTTCTGGTGCTGGCCTTCGTTGCCGAGGCCATCGAGGAGATCGAGAACAAGGATCTCGCCGGTGAGCTGACCGAGCGGCTTGCCGCATGGCTCCAGCGGCACAGCGGCTGAAGGGCAGGGCATGGCCGTCACCACCAATATGCTGGCCAGCCTGCGGGCGCCGCGCGCCACGCTGCGCCGGATGCTCGCAGGCCCGCCCCGTGAGGAGCGGGCGCTGATGCTGCTCATGGCGGGCTGCCTCGTGATCTTCATCGCGCAATGGCCCCGGTTGGCGCGTGATGCCGAGCTGCAAAAGCTCGGGGCAGAAGCCGAGCAGCCGCTGCAAATGCTGATCGGCGGCACCCTGCTGGCATGGCTCTTCATCATGCCGCTGGTGTTCTACCTCGTGGCGCTGCTCTCGCATCTGGTGTGCAAGGCGCTCGGCGGGCGCGGCACGGCCTATGGCGCCCGTCTGGCCCTGTTCTGGACGGTGCTGGTGATCTCGCCTCTGATGCTGCTCTACGGCCTCACCCGTGGTTTCATCGGTGACGGGGCCGAGGCCACGCTGGTCGGCGCCATCGTCACCATCGCCTTCTTTGCCCATTGGGGCCTCTGCCTTACGGAGGCCGAGTTCGGCCCCTCCGCCGAAGGAGCCAGCGCATGACCAACGCGCCCAGCCTGCTGAAACTGCTCGAGCTCACCGCCCGCCGCCCGCGCGAGGCGATGGCCCGGGTGAAAGACATGCGCCTCGCCGCCTCCACCGCATGGCAGATCTTCGCCCTCGTTCTGGTGATCGAACTGATCTTCGCCCACGTGCTCGGCCTCATGATGGGGCCGGTCGAGATGCCGCAGGACAATGCCCTTGCCCCCGCGCTCGCCCTCAGCCCCATGCTGCTGGGCGCGGTTCAGGGCTGCCTGCTGATCCTCATGGTCTTCGGCATCCACTGGGTCGGCCGCGCCTTTGGCGGCAGCGGGCGGCTGGAGGATGCGATCCTGCTGATGGCGCTGCTGCAATTTGCCCTCATCGTGCTTCAGGCGGTAGAGATCCTGCTGATCCTCATCTTTCCGCCGCTGGCTGCCGGGGTGATGCTGTTCAATGTCTTCGTCTTCTTCTACCTGCTCACCAGCATGACCACCGAGCTCCATGGCTTCACCAAGCCGCCGCTGGTGTTTCTCGGCATCCTGCTTACCGGCCTCGGTGCCATCTTCGCCCTGTCGATCCTGCTCGCCATCATCGGCGTGACCATCCCCGGAACCCCGCCCAATGTATGACGTTTCCGCCATCCGCGCCGACTTTCCGATCCTCGCCCGCGAGGTGAACGGCAAGCCGCTGACCTATCTCGACAACGGCGCCTCAGCGCAAAAGCCTCGCGCAGTGATCGAGGCCGTCACCCGCGCCTACGAGATGGAATATGCCAACGTCCACCGCGGCCTGCACTTCCTCTCCAACCTCGCGACCGACAAATACGAGGCCGTGCGCGGCACCATCGCTCGCTTTCTCGGCGCGAAGGACGAGCACGAGATCGTCTTCACCACCGGCACCACCGAGGGCATCAACCTCGTCAGCTACGGCTGGGCCGCGCCCCGGCTGGAGGCGGGCGACGAGATCGTGCTTTCGGTGATGGAGCACCACGCCAACATCGTCCCCTGGCACTTTCTGCGCGAGCGGCAGGGCGTGGTCCTCAAGTGGGTCGAGCCCGAGCCCGACGGCTCGCTGCCTGCGCAAAAGGTGATCGACGCGATCGGCCCGAAAACAAAGCTTGTCGCCGTCACCCACATGTCCAACGTGCTCGGCACGGTCGTCGACGTGGCCGCCATCTGCAAGGCGGCCCGCGAGAAGGGCGTCGCCACGCTGATCGACGGCAGTCAGGCCGCCGTCCACATGCCGGTGAACGTCGAGGAGATTGGCGCCGATTTCTATGCAATCACCGGCCACAAGCTCTACGGGCCGAGCGGCTCGGGCGCGATCCACATCCGCAAGGACCGCATGGCCGAGATGCGCCCCTTCATGGGTGGCGGCGACATGATCCGCGAAGTGGGGCGCGAGGCCGTCAGCTACACCGACCCGCCGATGAAATTCGAGGCCGGCACGCCCGGCATCGTCGCCACCATCGGCCTCGGCGCGGCGCTGGAGTACATGATGGGGCTCGGCATGGAGCACATCGCCGCCCACGAGGCCCGCATCCGCGACTACGCGCGTGAAAAGCTCTTCGGCCTCAACTGGCTCACCGTGCAGGGCGACGCCGCGGGCAAGGGCGCGATCTTCTCCTTCACCCTCGAGGGGGCAGGCCACGCGCATGACATCTCGACCGTGCTCGACAAACGCGGCGTCGCCGTGCGCGCCGGCCACCACTGCGCCCAACCGCTGATGGAGCACCTGGGCGTCACCGCCACCTGCCGCGCCAGCTTCGGCCTCTACAATACCGAAGACGAGGTCGATCGGCTGGTTTCGGCACTGGAGCTCTGCCACGAGCTTTTCGCCTGAATTTCCCGATTGCGGGAGCAGGGCGGGGCGGCTATACGAGGCGCCACGCGGACCCATAGCTCAGCTGGATAGAGCGCTGCCCTCCGAAGGCAGAGGCCAGAGGTTCGAATCCTCTTGGGTCCGCCAGATTTCTCCGATCTTACAGATGCTTCGGCACGCCAGCACGCCTAGCCGCCGACGAGCCTCGCGTGCAGGATCAGTTCGGGCCGGTATTCGAAGTGCATGCCGTCGAAGTGGTGCCATTTGCCGCCCCAGATGAAGCCGTAGCGTTCCATCTGCCGCACGAGCGCCTCGGGGTATTGGTTGCGGTAGTTGCCCGCGTTGCCCTCGGTGCCGCCCGACCAGCGCCAGTAGCCGCCCAGTGCGGTGTTGAAATCCACTGCGATTCCAAAGCTGTGGGCGCTCAGGCGGGAGGTGCCGGCGATCTTGCGCCAGTTGAAGCTGCCGCCCACCTCGGCAAAGACCTTCTCCACCTCCGGCCCCTCTGCCGCAATGGCATCAAGCGCGGCCTGGAGTTGGGTCGCCACGCATTGCCGGCTGCTGGCCGAGAACCGGGCCGCCGTGGTGCCGCGCCGGAAGTCGGCGCGCTTGAGGCTCGCGGCCACCTCGGCCTCGCTCGCGCCATAGAGCGCCTTGAAGAGCGCGTCACTGCGGGCGCGGCCCGGGTCGAACCAAGGCTGCGCCCTCGCGCCGAGGTCGAAGGCGAGCGGGTAGACCTGCGCGAATGTCTCGGCAATCGACGGGTCGGCCAGCCGCTCTTGCGGTGTGCGGCCCGGATCTTCTCCCAGGGCGAATGTTTGTCCGTTGTAGGTGAGCACGCCCGCCGCCTCATCCACCGCCAGCCCCTCGTAGGCCAGCTCCAGCGCCAGCGCGATGGCAGGGCGTTCGGGGGCCGCCGGCAGTGGCAGCGCCAGAAAGTCCCGCGCCAGGCAGTCTGCCATGCTGGCAGGGGGCATCAGCCCCAGCGCCAGCGAGAGCGCGGCGAGCTTCGATCTCAGCATCCTTGCGCCTTTTCAGTGGCTTGCAGCATCTCGACCTGCTGCTTTTCGGCTGCGGTCAGGCGCGGCGAGCGGGTCGTGCAGCGGCTGGTGTCAAAGTACTGCTTGGCCTTGTCGGACTGGAAGCAGAAGCCCTTCTGATGAAAGATCAGGTTGCGCGCGTACCAGAGGTTGAAGCAGCTGTCTCCGGCCGGCACGGCAAGCTGCGCGGGGGGCGTCGGCGCGCTTGGGGCGAGCAGGGTTGCGAGGCGTTCCTCGGCGGCGGCAAGGTAGATCGGGCAGTCGGGATATTTGCGCAGGAAGGCCTTCAGCGCCTCGGCGCTCTCTGTGGTGGCCAGCACCTGCCAATCGCTCCGCGCCCTGTCGCAAGGGTCGATGGCGCGGGGCGCGGCCTGCAGCTGCGGTTCAGTGGCCTGAAGGGCGGGCGCCGCCATTGAGGCTGCTGCTGGGTTGAAGCTGAAGTCCCCGGAAAGCTGGTCGTAGTACGCCGGAAACTGGTTGTGCTGCACCGTACCGGCCATGTCGCGCACATCGGTCCTGACCGCCCGCACCAGATCGTGGATCGCCATGCCCTGTTGCCGAAGACGCGGCAGCAGGGCGCGGGTGAACACCGAGTTCGGGTCCGGGTCGCCATCCGAGAGCCTGTCCAGCGCGGTCTGCCCGGAGCCGGCAGAGAACAGGATGAAGGAGCCTTCCGGCGGGTCCATCCGCGCCAGCCCGGTCGCGCCGCCCAGCGAGCGTTGCGCATTGGTGGGGAAGGGGTTGTTGCGGCAGGCGTCGAGGATCAGCAGCGTCACCCGCGCGCCCCGCGACCTGAACCCGCTGAGCACCCGGTCGGCGGCGATGCTCTCGCTGACGACGAATTCCTCATCCCCCGGCAGGGCAGAGGGCACATCGGCCGGAAGCAGGTAGTTGCGCCCGTTCACCTCGATCCCATGACCGGCGAAATAGAACACCACCTCGTCGCCCGGCCTGATCTCAGCCGAAAAATGCGAGACCGCGCGGTTGAGGCTGCGCCGGTCGGCATCCAGCACCCGGGTCACCTTGAAGCCGACGCTCGCCAGCGTTTCCGACACGGCGGTGGCGTCGTTGTTCGCCTTCTGGAGCGGGGTGACGTTGTCGTAATTGTCGATGCCAACGACCAGTGCCAGCCGGGAGCCGGCGGAGGCGGGCAGGGCAATCGCGGAGCGGTCCTGCGCGCGCAGCGCGGGCGCGGCGCAGAGGCAGATCAGCAGAAGCAGAAGCGCCCGCAAAACCCGGTCAGGTCGAAGCCCTTGCTGCGCAATGGTCATCTGTTCCCCGCTCATCTGCCCACCACGCACCGGCAACGCGTGCGTGCCCTCGGGCCGTGAAATCGGAGCATGACGGCGGCGATATGTCAAACCCGTGATGCGCCGTGATCTGCGGTAGCATCGCGGGAGAGGGGCGGCCTGCGGGGCGGCGGCGCTAGCCCGCCATCTGTTCCGCGTGCTGCGCCCGGATCGTGTCGTAAAGCTCGCGGTACTCAGGCACCTGCATCAACTCCTGCGCCCGGTTGCGGTGCCATGCTAGCGCCGCCTCGTGCAGGCGCTTCAGCTCAGGGTCCTTCAGGAGCTCGTCCACCGCGTCGCGCAACCCGGGCAGGGCGGTGAAGCTGGTGTCTTCCACGTCGTTCCTGTTGAACCGCCGCCAGTATTTCATGGCATCTTCCATGTTCAGCACCGTCTCGGTCTGGCCCTTCAGCGGATTGGCCGAGCCACGGTCACGCTGAAGCAGGAAGCCTTGGTAGGAGCGGATGGTGTAATGCGCCACTTCGACCAGATCGAAGCCCGTGTGCACCGCCTTCATCCCCTTGAACGGCTCGGCGATGAGCTCACGCGGCAGCGGGGTGCCATTGCCGTTGACCCAGTTGACCCGGTCGAGGTCT
Source organism: Vannielia litorea (assembly GCF_019801175.1). Classification (NCBI taxonomy): domain Bacteria; kingdom Pseudomonadati; phylum Pseudomonadota; class Alphaproteobacteria; order Rhodobacterales; family Paracoccaceae; genus Vannielia; species Vannielia litorea. Next base: position 1,475,368 of record NZ_JAHVJR010000001.1, on the reverse strand, counting down.
TCTTCGGCGATCTGGGGGGAGTTGTTGTTGAACTTGAGCCAAGGAAAGTCGCCGCGGGCGAGGTATTTCACCGGGCTTCTGTGGCGGCTGCTGTCGCCGCGCCGCGTAAAGGTTTCCGTCACCAGCTTGTCGCCCGGCGCAATCTCGTCGACTCCGCCGTTGCCGAAGGTCTGCAACGACATGGTGATGCAATGGGCCTCGGGCAGGGCGGTGAAGAGATCTTCGAGCCGCCCGCCACCGGTGTTCACCCGCACAAACTCGTCGGCATCGAGATTGGTCACCCAGTCGGAGCGGCGCAGGCGGAGCACCTCGTTGATGTAGCGGATCAGGATGATGTGGTGGCGCGGGTTGGTGTGAAGGATTGAGGGGTTCGGCATGTGCCGCACCAGCCCCATCTCGTCGAGCCGTTCGAGGATCTGGTCGGTGCCGTCGGTGCAGTCGTTGGTGAAGACGAGCATGTCGTTCAGGCCGATGGCCCGGTTGTGGGCGACCCACTCCAGAATATACGGCCCCTCGTTCTTCATCGGGGTGATCGACGTCACGCGCATGTCACTCTGCTCCTCATGGCCCCTGCGGGCTCGGTTGCTTGCGCCGAGTCTACCCAATGGCGCGGTGCTTACCAATCGGCTCCGCAGGGCAGGCTTACGGTTGGGTTAATTCGGCGCAGGGGCGCAACAGGCTCAGCCGCCGAGCACCTCGGCGGCGATCCCGAAGCTCTTGAGCCGGGCGGCATGGTCGTGAATCTGCCCGGTGAGGATCAGCTCGTCGGGTGCATAGCGGGCGATCAGACTCTGGAGCTTCGCGGCCACCGTCTCGCGGCTGCCCACGGCGCTCACCTTCAGCGCCTCTTCCACCATCGCCAGTTCGGGCGGGGAGGCCAGCGCGGCGATGTCATCGACCGGAGCGGGCAGGTAGCCCGGCGTGCCGCGCCGCAGGTTGAGAAAGGCCTGCTGCATCGAGGTCCGCAGCCGCGTGCCCTCTGCATCCGTGTCGGCGGCGAAGACATTGACCGCCAACATGAAATGCGGCTCGGGGTGCGCCTCTGAGGGCCGGTAATTGGCGCGGTAGGTGGCGATGGCATCGTCGAGCGCACCGGGGGCGAAATGGGAGGCGAAGGCATAGGGCAGCCCGAGGTGGGCGGCCAGCTGCGCGCCGAAGAGCGAGGAGCCCAGCATCCAGATCGGCACCTGCGTGCCCATGCCCGGCACCGCCCGCACCCTCTGGTCCTCCTCCGGCGCGGCCAAGTAGCCCATCAGCTCCACCACATCCTGCGGAAAGGTATCTTCGCGGCCCAGCCCCCGGCGCAGGGCGCGGGCGGTGGCCATGTCGGTGCCCGGCGCGCGGCCAAGGCCAAGGTCGATCCGGCCGGGGTAGAGCGTGGCCAGCGTGCCGAAGGCCTCGGCCACCATCAGCGGGCTGTGGTTGGGCAGCATGATGCCCCCGGAGCCGACCCGGATGTTCTCGGTTGCGCCCGCCACATGGCCGATCAGCACCGCCGTCGCGGCAGAGGCGATGCCGACCATGTTGTGGTGCTCGGCCAGCCAGTAGCGACAGTAGCCCAAGGCCTCGGCATGGCGGGCCAGCTCAACCGTGTTTCGCAGCGCATCGGCGGTGGTGGCGCCCTGCGGAACGGGGGCGAGATCGAGCACGGAATAGGGGATCATCGGGGGGCCTCTTGCAGTGGTCCCGCGCATCTAGCGCCTTGCCCGCGCCGGGCAAGCGAAGCGCGCGTGTCGCGGCGGGCGCGCGGGCATGTTGCCTCACACCCGATGACGCCACCCCCAACAAAAAACGCCCGAGGCAAACCCGGGCGCGTTTCAGCAGGCCGGTGAGGGCAGGGGGCTTAGCCGCCCCAGCTGCGGACCACGCCGCAATCCATATGCACGAAGTTGGAGCCGTGGTAGCGGCCCACGCCGCCAGCGCGGCAGGCCTCGGCGGCCCGGGCTACCTGATTCACCGAGCGGGACTTCAGCCGCAGGTCGGCGGCCTGGCCCTTGAGGTGCAGCGAGTTCTTGGCCACGCCGCTGGAGCGCGAGCGCAGCATGGCGTTGGTCGCCGGGCTGCGGTAGCCCGAGAGCAGCATGTAGGGTTCGCGCACATCCAGCAGGTTGTGGGCGGCGGCGATGATGTCGATGGTGCGAATGTCGATCGCCTTCACCTCGTCGCGCCGCCAGTCGCGCATGAAGTAGTTCACTTCCTTGATGCTGTCCTTGATGTAATCGCCTTCGATCCAGTAGATCGCGTCCATGCTTTCGCCGGTCCGGCCATTGTACATGCGGATGCGGCGGATATCGCCAGCACCGCGGAGGAAGCCTGCTGCCTTGGTGTAGGTGGGTGCGGCCACGAGGGCCGTAGCGGCGAACGCTCCGAGCAACCCGCGCCGCGAGATTTTGGAAGAGCCTGTCTCGATTGTCATGCCTGTCCCCGTGCCCGTCTCTTGCACTTGGCCGCCTTTTCGGCTGACCGCGTTGTCATCCCATCCCCAGATGCACGTTTTCTATGCCACAAAGCGATTCTCCGGCCAAGGCGCAATTCTGCAACGCCCCTGTTTCGGGGGTAAATAAGCAGGAATTTGCTTAAGATCGCGTTGATCTGGAACAATTTTCAGCAGTGCCGTGGCGCGGCTTTGGCGCAACAGCGCAAGCCCTTAGGTTTGCCGCGCAATGCTCTGATTAGAAACAGTTAATTGCCAATTCGGCACAGTTTGCCCCCCTCCGCTCCGCACAAACCGACTCAAATGTGAATCGACAATCATGGAAGCTTCGGGAAACCTTGGGTAATCCTGATTGAAGCGAACACTTAGTCCCGAGGACCATATGCCCCTTTCGATGACGTTCCGCCCCGCCCGTGTTGGGCGCGCAGGCCTTGCCGCCTTCTTTCTGGGCTGTGCGGCCATAAGCCTTCCGGCCACGGCGCAAGACGTCAGCTCGCAGTTCCAGATCTCTGCCTTCAAGCAGGCGGTGGCCGAGTTCGCCTCGGAGAACGAGAGCATCGGGGCCTTCTACCGCAACCGCGATTACCAGCCGCTCTTCACCGGCGAAGCCGATGTGGAGCGCCGCGCGGCGCTGCTGCGGGCGCTGGCCTCGGCCGATGATCACGGGCTGCCCTCCGTCCGCTACGACCCCGCCGAGTTGAAGGCCGCCTTCGCGCAGGCCCGCTCCACCCGCGAGCGGGGCCGGGTCGAGGTGCTGGCGGCGCAGATGCTGGTGCAATTCGCCCGCGATCTGCAGTCGGGCGCCACCGAGCCGCGCAGGATCGACAGTGGCATCGTCCGCGAGATCCCGCGCCGCGCGCCAGAGGCGCTGCTCACCGAGTTCACCCGCAAGGAGCCGGCGCAGTTCTTCCGCGGCCTCATGCCCCGCACGCCCGAATATGTGCGGCTGATGCGCGGCAAGCTGGAGCTTGAGAAAACGGTCGCCCGTGGCGGCTGGGGCCCCACGGTGCAGGCCAAGGCGCTGGAGCCGGGGCAGGAGGGGCCTGCCGTAGTCGCTCTGCGTAACCGCTTGATCGCAATGGGCTATCTCGCCCGCTCGGCCTCGCAAAGCTACGACGCCGCGATTGAACGCGCGGTGCAGACCTTCCAGATCGATCACGGCCTCTCCGCCGATGGGGTCGCCGGGCCGGGCACCATCGCCGCGCTCAACGTCTCGCCGGTCACCCGGCTGGAGTCGGTCATCGTCGCCATGGAGCGCGAGCGCTGGCTGAACCGCCCGCGCGGCGAGCGCCACGTGCTGGTGAACATCCCCAACTTCAAGGCCCAGATCATCGACAACGGCAAGGTCACCTTCGAGACCCGTTCGGTGGTGGGCAAGAACGTCCCCGACCAGCGCACGCCCGAGTTCTCCGACACCATGGAGCACATGGTGATCAACCCCACCTGGAACGTGCCGCGCTCGATCGCCACCAAGGAATATCTGCCGCTGCTGCAGCGCAACCCCAACGCCGTCAGCCACCTGCGGGTAATCGACCGGCGGGGCCGGGTGGTGCCGCGCGGCGCGGTGAACTTCCGCGCCTACAACGCCCGCAACTTCCCCTTCGCCATCAAGCAGCCGCCCTCGCGCGGCAATGCGCTCGGGCTGGTGAAGTTCATGTTCCCGAACAAGTACAACATCTACCTGCACGACACGCCCTCCAAGAGCCTGTTCAACCGCGATGTCCGCGCCTTCTCGCACGGCTGCATCCGTCTGGCCGACCCGTTCGACTTTGCCTATGCCCTGCTGGCCCGGCAGACCGACGATCCTGTTGGCGCCTTCCAGTCGCGCCTGCGCACCGGGTCTGAAACGCGGGTCGATCTCGACGAGCAGGTGCCGGTCCACCTGATCTACCGCACCGCCTTCACCCAGGCCCGCGGCCAAATGAACTACCGCGACGATATCTATGGCCGCGACGCCCGCATCTGGAATGCGCTGGCCGAGATGGGGGTAAAGCTCCGCGGAGTCGAAAGCTGACACCGTGATACCCCTGAAGATAGAAGACATCGCCATCGCCCTCGGAGCCCGCTTCGAGGGCGATGGTGCGTTTGAGGTGACCCACGCCGCCGAACCGGCCCGCGCGGGTGCCGACGCGCTCGCGCTGGCGATGGACCCGAAATTTGCCGCCGGGCTGTCGGAAGGGGCGGCCAAGGCGGCGATGGTCTGGGAAGGAGCCGACTGGCAGGCGATGAACCTGACCGCGGTCATCTTCGCGCCCCGCCCGCGCTACGCCATGGCCGGGCTGACCGCGATGCTCGACGCTGGCCCGCGCATCGCCCCCGGCATCCACCCCTCCGCCGTGGTGGATGACACCGCGATCATCGGCGAGGGCGCCGCCATCGGCCCGCTGGCGGTCATCGGGGCAGGAGCCGTCATCGGCCCGAACGCCCGCATCGCCGCCCATGTGAGCGTGGCCAGCGGCGCACAGATCGGGGCCGACTGCCTGCTGCGCGAGGGCGTGCGCATCGGCCATTCCGTCACCATCGGCGAGCGTTTCATCGCCCAGCCCGGCGCGGTGATCGGCGGCGACGGCTTCTCTTTCGTCACCCCCGAGGCGGGCGCAGTCGAGGCTGTGCGGGCAACTTTGGGCGAACGCGGCGAGGCGGTGCAGCAGGCCTATGCCCGCATCCACTCCCTCGGCGGCGTGGTCATCGGCGACGACGTCGAGGTGGGCGCCAATTCCTGCATCGACCAAGGCACCATCCACCCCACCGAGATCGGCTCGGGCACCAAGATCGACAACCTCGTGCAGGTCGGCCACAACGTCCGTACCGGGCGCGATTGCCTGCTCTGCGGGCAGGTCGGCATCGCCGGTTCCACCCGGCTGGGCGACCGCGTGGTGCTAGGCGGGCAGGCGGGCGTCACCGACCATCTCGACATCGGCGATGACGTGATCGCAGGCGCCGGCACCCTGCTGCGCACCAACCAGCCCAAGGGTCGGGTGATGCTGGGAAATCCGGCGATGGAGATGAAGGCCAGCATCGAAGCCTACAAGGGCCTGCGCCGTCTGCCGCGCCTTCATGCAGACGTTACAGAGTTGCGAAAGAAGCTTTCCAAACCCGGCCCCAGCACATAAATGGGCACAAGGGCGTAACAGACAGGTGGGCGGTATGTCGGACGCAGTCAAAACCAAGGTCATCCAGATCATCGCCGAGCAGGCCGTGCTCGAACCATCGGACGTGAAGATGGACAGCACGCTCGAAAGCCTCGGCATCGACAGCCTCGGGCTGGTCGAGAGCATCTTTGCCATCGAAGAGGCCTTCGACATTCAGGTGCCCTTCAACGCCAACGAACCCTCCGAGAGCGATTTCGATATCTCCTCGGTGGCGGCCATCGTCGAGGCCGTCGAAGGGCTGGTGAAAGAACAGGCCTGACGGCCGCAGCAAGACCCCGAAAGGCAAGCCCGATGCCCCGAGCCATGAACCGCGTCGTGATCACCGGCATGGGCACGATCAATGCGCTCGGCAAGAGCGTGCCCGAGACCTTCACCGCCATGGCCGAAGGCCGCTGCGGGATCGATACCATCAACGTCCGCGACGTGGAGCGCCTCTCGGTGCAGATCGGCGGGCAGGTGCGCGGCTTCGATCCCGAAGAGTTCTTCAACCGCCAGCAGATCGCGCTCTACGACCGCTTCACCCAGTTCACCATGCTCGCCGCCAAGGAGGCGCTGGCCCAATCGGGGCTGGAGTTTCACGGGCTGCTGGCCGATGAGGCAGGCGCGATCTTCGGCACCGCCGGGGGCGGGGTGAACACCTGGGATGAGAACTACCGCACGGTCTATGAGGAGGGGAAGAACCGGGTCCACCCCTTCGTCGTGCCCAAGCTGATGAACAACGCCGCCGCCTCCCACGTCAGCATGGAGTACAACCTCAAGGGCCCGAGCTACTCGGTCTCCACAGCCTGCGCCTCCTCCAACCACGCGATGGGGCAGGCCTTCCACATGGTCCGCTCCGGCGCCAGCCGCGCGATGGTCACCGGCGGGGCCGAGGCCATGCTCAGCTTCGGCGGGGTGAAGGCCTGGGAGGGGCTGCGGGTGATGAGCAAGGACGCTTGCCGTCCGTTCTCCGCCAACCGCAACGGGATGGTGCAGGGCGAGGGTGCGGCGGTCTTCGTCTTCGAAGAGATGGGCCACGCCCGCGCGCGCGGCGCCGATATCCTCGCCGAGGTGGTGGGCTTCGCCATGTCGTCGGACGCTGCCGATATCGTCATGCCTTCCAAGCAGGGCGCTGCACGTGCGGTGCGCGGCGCGCTCCGCGACGGTGGCATCACCCCCGCCGAGGTCGGCTACATCAACGCCCACGGCACCGGCACCGCAGCCAACGACAAGACCGAATGTGCCGTGGTGGCCGATGTCTTCGGCTCCCACGCCGACAAGCTGATGATCTCATCCACCAAGTCGATGCACGGCCACCTGATCGGCGGCACCGGCGCGGTGGAGCTTCTGGCCTGCATCATGGCCCTGCGCGACGGGGTGATCGCCCCCACCATCGGCTACGAGGAGCCTGACCCGGAATGCGCGCTCGACGTGGTGCCCAACGAGGCCCGCGACGCCAAGGTCGATGTTGTCCTCTCCAACGCCTTCGCCTTCGGCGGGCTGAACGCGGTGCTGGCACTGAAGAAGGTCTGAAACAGCTGCCGCCCGTTCCGGCTCACCCGGCCGAACCAGCAGAGGGCTGGCCCCAGCGGCAAGCACACCTGTTCGGAACATTTGAATCAAATGCGCCCCTGATAAACCGCGCCCCTGATCTTCATCTTGGTTCAAATATCTCCGGGGGGTGTGGGGGGCTGGCCCCCCACTGAAAGCCGTGGTGTGGGGGGCTGGCCCCCCACTCCGACGCTTGCAAACTGCGATACGCCCGCCAAACTCGCCCAATGCACCCTGCCCAACACCCACCCACGCCCAAAGCCCTCGCCGCCGTCCTCCGTGGCCCCGCCACCGCCCGCGAGCTGCTGATCTTTCGCCACCCGCTCACCGGTGACCAGCTGCCCAAGGGCACCATCGAGCCGGGGGAAGACCCGGCCGAGGCGGCCATCCGCGAGCTGCAGGAAGAATCCGGCCTCATCCTCTCCAACCCAACCGGCATCGGCACATGGCACCGCCCGTGGGAGGAAGGCTATTCCGCGCCCCAGCTCTGGCACCTCTTCGCCTTCGAGGCGCCCGCAGGCCTGCCCGAGTGCTGGGATCACGTGGCCGAGGGCAGCCCGGCCGAGGCAGGGCTGATCTTTGCCTACCGCTGGGCCGCGCTCACCCCGGGGCTCGCGCAGGCCATGCGCCCACTCTTCTCACCGGTGGTCAGCCGAATTCTTGCCGCCTAAACGTAAAACGCCGCCCCGAAGGGCGGCGCTTCAAACTCGATCTTTGGCTAACCTCAGTTGCCGGCCACTTGCGCCTGCAGCGAGGTGAACCCGGCGGTGAAGCCGGTGAGCGACACCTTCAGACGCACGCGCTGATCGGGCGCGCCAGCGGGCACCAGCGAAAGCGTGGCGGCGCTGCCGGCCTTGAAGCCGTTCACATCGGCCTGGGTCATCCCGATCCGCGAAATGCAGCCGATCCGGGTGCAGAAGGTGTAGGGGTAGCGCTTGCCCTGCGAGCCATCGACCGAAAGCGTGATCTGCTCGGTCAGCAGGGTCTCCAGCGGGGTGACGATATTGGCGCCGGCCACGGCCTGGCCACCGGCGGGCAGGGCGAAAAGATTGATCTCGGCCACTGCATTGCCGCCTTCATCGCTCAGCAGCTGGTAGAGCTGGCATTGCTCTTCCTCAACACCCTCGACCTTGGCGCAGCGCAGCTCCCAGTCGCCGTGGGTTTCCTTGGTGTAGGGCGCGGCGGGGTCGGTCCCGGCGGCGGCCTGGCCTTCCGGCGTGCCCATGTTCAGCCCGGCATCGGGGGAGGGGGTGGCGGCCTCTTCGGCCGCCGCATCCGCCGCGCCTTCACCGGCAGCCTCGGCGGGCGCTTCGGTGGTGGTCTCTTCGGCAGGGGCTTCCTCGGTGGTGGTGGCGTCCTGTGCCCAGAGCGGCGTGGCCGCGATCATCAGCGCCAGAAAACTCGCTTTTGTCAGATTCTGCATAGTCCTCAACAACCTTCTCGGGTTTTGAAATCGTGCCGCCGTCTAGCACAGGGCGCAGGGGATGTCAGGGAGAAATGCGGGCGCTCTGACAGGACCGTGAGGGGGCAGATCGGCGGCGCTCCGCGGCGCGGCTCAAGACCTGAAAAAGGGCCCCGAGAGGCCCTTTTGTGCGGGTCCGTTTACCGGCCCGAACGGCTGTTTTTTGCCGCTATGTGCAACCACGAGGGCTGCCTGTTCTTGGTTCTCCCTGCCGGACTGGCCGACTTGATGCCCGGACGCTATGGCAACTTGCCGCAGCCGTCAACAGCTAAAAGAACACCCCCCAAGAATTTGAACACGCTCAGAAAAAAGCCGCGTCACGAGTGTGACGCGGCCAGTCTGACAGGGAGGAAGTCAATCCGGGCCAAGAGGACGGAGGCCCGAACAAGATCGATACTGGCAGAGAAAGGTTAATACTTTATGTTGGGCCCGAAACAGGACTGGAGGGCCATATGAGCGGGTCGATTTTCGTGGGTGGCGGCGGTGAGGGCTATGGCGATCCGCAGGAGCTTTTGCTGAACTACGCCAACCGGCACGGGCTGATCGCCGGGGCCACCGGCACCGGCAAGACGGTGACACTCCAGATCCTCGCCGAGAGTTTCTCGGCCAATGGCGTCCCGGTGTTCCTCTCGGATGTGAAAGGCGATCTCTCCGGCCTTGCCAAATCCGGCTCGCCCGAGGCCAAGCTGCACGCCCCCTTCTTGGAGCGGGCCGCCAAGATCGGCTTCTCCGATTATAGCTACAGCGATTTCCCCGTCACCTTCTGGGATCTCCACGGCGAGCAGGGCCACCCGGTGCGCACCACCGTCGCCGAGATGGGCCCGCTGCTGCTGGCCCGCCTGCTGGAGCTGTCCGAGGCGCAAGAGGGCATCCTCAACATCGCCTTCCGCGTGGCTGATGAGCAGGGCCTGCCGCTGCTCGACCTCAAGGATCTGCAATCGCTGCTGGTCTGGGTCGGCGAAAACCGGTCCGAGCTGAGCCTGCGCTACGGCAATGTCTCCACCGCCTCCATCGGCGCCATCCAGCGCCGCCTTCTGGTGCTCGAGAACCAGGGCGCCACCCAGTTCTTCGGCGAGCCCGCGCTCTCGCTCGATGATCTCTTCCTGACCGACGCAGAGGGCAGGGGCCGCATCAACATCCTCGCCGCCGACAGGCTGATGGGCGCGCCCCGGCTCTACGCCACCTTCCTGCTCTGGATGCTCTCCGAACTCTTCGAGATGCTCCCCGAGGTCGGCGACCCCGACAAGCCCAAGCTGGTGTTCTTCTTCGACGAGGCGCACCTGCTGTTCGACGACGCGCCCAAGGCGCTGGTCGACAAGGTCGAGCAGGTGGCGCGGCTGATCCGCTCGAAGGGCGTGGGCGTTTACTTCTGCACCCAGAACCCGGCGGATGTGCCCGAGGATATCCTCGGCCAGCTCGGCAACCGGGTGCAGCACGCGCTCCGCGCCTTCACCGCCAAGGACCGCCGCGAGCTGCGTCAGGCCGCCGAAACCTACCGTGACAACCCCCGCTTCTCGACCGAGGACGCGATCCGCGAGGTCGGCACCGGCGAGGCCGTTACCTCCTTCCTGATCAAGAAGGGCGCGCCCGGCATCGTGGAGCGCACCCTGATCCGCCCGCCCTCGTCGCAACTCGGCCCGATCTCCGCCGCCGAGCGCGGCGGGGTCATCGGCGCCTCGCCTGTGGCGGGCAAGTATGACACCGCCGTAGACCGGGAGAGCGCCTACGAGATGCTCGCCAAACGCGCCGAGGCGGCAGCCAAGGAGGCCGAAGCGGCGGAGGAGAAAGAGGACGAGGCCGAGATGGCCGAGCGCGAGTTCAAGGCAGGGCGCCGCTACTCCGGCACCCGCGTCTCCCGCTCCACCTCCAAGCCGACCCGCTCCCGCAGTTCCCGCTCGGACTCCGTGGGCGAGGCCTTTGCCAAAAGCTTCGCCCGCCAGCTCGGCACCCGCAGCGGCAAGGCACTGGTGCGCGGCATCTTCGGCACGCTGTTTTCGGGGCGGTAGGTGCGGGACGTGTCCCCAAGCCTCTGACGCGCCGCTTCAGAGTGGCCCCGCCCGATGCGCGCCGTAAGGCGCCGGGCAGCGCCGACCCGTCCGTCGCACCAGAGGTGCGCCGAGTTTTTGTCGGCCCGCCTTTGGCGGGACGGGGCGGCGCTTTGGTGAGGGGTGTGCGGAGCATACAGCGAGCGCCTGAGCTGCGCCATAAAGTGCCATGAGCGAGCGTCAGCAGCGCCACCCCTCGGCTCGGCGCTGCCCGGCGCGCCCCGCGCTCTACGTCAGATAGCGGTTGAACCACTCCACCGTCCGCTCCCAAGCGAGCGTCGCGGCGTCCTCGTCATACCGGGGCGTGGTGTCATTATGGAACCCGTGGTTGGCCCCGGCGTAGATATGCCCCTCATAGACCTTGCCATGCTCCTTCAGCGCCGCCTCGTAATCCGGCCAGCCCGCGTTGATCCGCTCGTCCAGCTCGCCGTAATGCAGCAGCAGCGGCGCTTGGATCTTCGGCACATCTTCGACCGAGGCCTGGCGGCCATAGAACGGCACGCTCGCCCCCATCTCCGGGTAGGCCACCGCCAGCGCATTGCACACGCCGCCGCCATAGCAGAAGCCCACGGCCCCCACCTTGCCGGTGCTGCCCTCGTGGTTCATCAGGTGCTCGAACCCGGCGAAGAAGTCGTTCATCAGCTTGGCGCCGTCGAGTTCGCGCTGCATCTCGCGCCCCTCGTCGTCATTGCCCGGATAGCCGCCCGCAGGGGTCAGCCCGTCGGGGCCCAGCGCCAGAAAGCCCGCCTTGGCCACGCGGCGCACCACATCCTCGATATAGGGGTTCAGCCCCCGGTTCTCGTGGATCACCAGCACGGCGGGCAGCTTGCCCTCCACGCCCGCAGGCCGCGCCATCAACGCCTTGATGGTGCCATGCCCCTCGGGGCTGTCGTATTCCACCACCTCGGTCTCGATATCGGGGTCATCCGGGGCGACCTGCTGGGCCAGCGCATAGTTGGGCTGCAGGCTCTCCAGCACCGCCGCCGCGGTCACGCCCGCCGCCACGTATTTGCCCGCGCCCTTCAGAAAGTCGCGCTTGCTCATCTTGCCGTGCACGTAGCCATCGTACATTTCGAGCAGCTTAGGGTGAAAGTCGCTTGCCGTCATCCGGCCTGTCGGTTTGTTCATCGGAGGTCTCCCTGTTCCCGAGGTTCCGCGTCATCCCGGCGCGAGGCTAGCACCCCGCAGGCAAGCCGCCGCCTCACGTTCCCGTCATCCGGAACCCGCGCCGCCCACCGCCCGTTGAGCGGGTGAAAGGAGGCCCGACATGACCGAGGCAGACTTCTGGAAGATGGAAGAGAAATACTGGACCGGCGGGGCCGACTATGCCCGCTCGGTCACCCGTGACGATGCGGTATTCGTCTTTCCCTATCCGGCGGGCATCCTTGGCGCCGAGGCCTCGATGAAGGGGCTGGAGGGCGCCGCGCCTTGGCGCTCCGTCACCTTCCACGACCACAGCTTCACCCGGCAGGGGCCGGTGGCGGTGCTGGCCTACAAGGCGCAGGCAGAGCGCGATGGTGAAGACTACACCGCGCTCTGCGCCTCGACATATGTGGATGATGGCGACGGCTGGCGGATGATGAGCCACCAGCAAACCCCCGCCGCCGTGGCCGACGCCGGCGCGTAGGCTGGGCAATCTGCCCACCGAACCGACCTGCTTTCAGTAGGGCGGGTGCAGCCCCACAACCAGCCTACTCGGCCAGCGTCGCCAAAGGCCGCAGCTTCAACCGTGTCAGCCGGTTATCCTTCCGCGCCACCACCTCGAACCGGAAGCCGTGGAACGAAAACACCTGCCCAACGGTCGGGATCGCCTGCGCCTCGTGAATCACGAGGCCCGCGACGGTGTTGGCCTCCTCGTCCGGCAGGTTCCAATCGGTGGCGCGGTTCAGGTCACGGATGGTCATGGCGCCATCCACGATCCAGTCACCCGCATCGGTGCGGCGCAGCGGGTGATCCTCGTCGAGGTCGAACTCGTCGGTGATCTCGCCCACGATCTCCTCGAGAATGTCCTCTAGCGTGATCAAACCCTGCAGGGTGCCGTATTCGTCCACCACCAGCGCAAAATGCGTGTTCCGCCGCAGGAACTGGCGCATCTGGTCGTCCAGCGTGGTGGTCTCGGGCACGAAATAGGGCTCCATCGCCACATCCATCACGTCCAGCGTGCTCAGCGCCTCGGGCGCCCCGCCAGAGGCCAGCGCGGCCCGGTGGATCGCCCGCAGCAGATCCTTCGCGTGGATCACACCAACGATGTTTTCCTTGTCGTCCTTGTAGAGCGGCAACCGGGTGTGGCGGCTTTCCAGCGCCTGCGCGAGCACCTCGTCGGGCGTGGCATCCACGTCGATCATCTCGATCTGCGAGCGGTGGAGCATGATCTCCTCCACCGTCCGGTCGCCAAGGTCCAGCGCGCCCAGCAGCCGGTCGCGGTCTTCCTTCTGCACCACACCCTCGGAATGGCCCAGCGCCAGCGCCCCGGCGATCTCTTCATGCACGCTGAAGAGCTGGCCGTCCGGGTCGGTCTGCACCCCGAAGAGCCGCAGGATCGCCCGCACCAGCGCCTGAATGGTGCGTACGACCGGCGACAGGATGGTAACCAGCAGGCTGATCGGCCGCGCCACCCGGCTGGCCGCGCTCTCGGCGTTGGAGATCGCATAAGTCTTCGGCAGCACCTCGGCAAAGACCAGCACCAGCAGGGTCATCACCAGCGTCGCCAGCGCCACGCCGCCCTCGCCGAAAATCCGGGTGAACAGCGCGGTCGCGAGCGAGGCCGCGAGAATGTTCACCACGTTGTTGCCCAGCAGCACGGCGCCAATCAGCCGCTCGCTGTCTTCGGTCACCTCCAGCGCCACCTCGGCGCCGCGCTCGCCTTTGTCGGCCTTCGAGCGCAGCTTGCCACGTGAGGCCGCGGTGAGCGCGGTCTCGGAGCCAGAGAAGAATGCGGAACAGATGAGCAGCAACAATATGCTGCCGGCGGTCAGCCAGAATGCGGTGTCGATCACGAAAGGGGGCCGGGTTGCCTCATGGTGGCACAGTTATGGGGTGCGGGGGCAGCAGGTTCAAGATGGCGCGACACTTCCCGCACGTCCCTCCGCCGCCTAAACTCGCGCCATGCCCGCCCGCATCACCTTCCGCCCCGCCACACTGGCCGATTTGCCGATGCTCCGGCGCTGGCTGGCCGTGGCCGAGGTGGCCCGCTGGTGGGGGCAGGACGACCCTTTCGATGCCGAGGCGCTGGAGGGCACCCGCCACGTGCCGCACATCGTCTCGCTAGAGGGCCAGCCCTTCGCCTATATCCAAGATTACGACCCCCACGGCTGGCCCGATCACCCCTTTGCCCACCTGCCGCCGGGATCGCGCGGGATCGACCAGTTCATCGGCCTGCCAGAGCTGCTGGGGCAGGGGCATGGCCCGGCCTTCATCCGCGCCCGTATGGCCAGCCTCTACGCCGCCGGTGCGCCGGTGATCTGCACCGATCCGCACCCCGACAATACCCGCGCCATCAGCGCCTATACCAAATGCGGCTTCACCATCTCCGGCCCCCCGCGCGACACGCAATGGGGCCGCATCCTGCCGATGGAAGCGCCTGCGTAGGGTGCGCATTCATGGCGCACCGCCGCCCCACCAAACGAAAACGGCGACCCGAAGGCCGCCGCTCGCATCCGGATATGACCGTGGTCAGAACCCGGCCTTGATCTTCTCGAACTCGGCGATCATCTGCTCGCGCAGCGCGTTGTCCATCGGCAGCTGGGCCAGCACCGGGGCGCTCACCTCGCCAAGGCCCACCTCGTCGAGAGTGCCGCTGTCGATCTTGGCCATTTCCTCGGTGTTGGAGTTGCCGTAGCCCCATTCGCTCACGATGTACTCGACCGAGGAGGGCGAGAGCCACGAGTTGATGAAGTCATGCGCCTTGTCTTCCGAGCCGGGGCCATCGACGAGGTTCACGTAGCCGCAGAACCAGACCGAGGAGCCTTCTTCCGCCTCGCGCTGAAAGCCGATGTTGTAGCCATCGCCGCGCATCGAGGCAGGCGTCTCGCTCCAAGCCCAGGAGAACAGCACTTCGCCCGTCGCCATCAGCTGCGCCAGCTCGGCGCCATCGGCCCAATAGGCGCGCACGTTCGGGTGCACCTCGCGCAGCCATGCGCTGGCCGCCTCGAAATCTTCCTGAGTTGCCTGCGTCCAGTCGCTCACGCCGGTCGCCAGATAGGCCAGCGCGTAGATGTCATCCACGTTGTCGGGCAGCGAGATGCGGCCCGCATATTGCGGGTCCTTGAACACCTGAAGCGTGGTCAGATCATCGGCGGTCATCTCGTCGGCGTTGAAGGCAATGGCCGTCGAGCCGTTGTCCGCCGGGATGAAATAGACCTGATCGCCATCGGTAAAGATCGGGTCGGCCTTGTAGCTCTCGGCCACGGTCGCGTAGCGCGGGATCTTCGAAATGTCCCACGGCTCGATCAGCCCGGCCTGCCGCCATTTGTCCACCGACTGAGAGCAGGGGTGGGCAATGTCGGCCTTGAAGCCCGAGCGCAGCTTCTGGAAGGCTTCCTCTTCTTCGCCGAAGAAGGTGAAGGTCGGGTTGTCGCCGTATTTCTCGATGTACTCGCCAAAGAAGCCCGGGTCCTCGAAGCCCGACCAGTCGAAGATCAGGAGCTCGGAGTCGGCCGCGCTTGCGGTGAGCGTGGTGGAGAGAAGAAGCGCCGCAGCAGCAGAAAAGTGTCGCGCCATTTGTGGTGGGTCCTCCGGTTGGCGGGTGTGATCACGGTTCAGAACGCTAGACGCGCCCGGCCTGCCTCACAAGGATAAAAACGCGCGGTCGCCGCTGTGCAGGGCAGGGGAGCCGCCCTGCCTGTTTTGCAGGCAGCGCAGGGCCGCGGCGAACCGCCGACGCGTGCCATGCTTCCATCATCCGCCTCAGGCTTCCGCCCCAAACTCCAGCCAGCGCCGGGCCTCCGGATCGAGCTCCGCCTGCATCGCCGCGTCATAGGCCTCCAGTTCCGCCGCACTCAGCTTGCCCTCCCACTGGCCATTCGCCCCGCTGGCAAAGAACCCGGCATCGGAGCGGAAAAACCCCTTGCCACCCGAAGGGCAGAACCGCGCGGCATCGGCCTTCATGTTGTCGAAGGTCGCCGCCTCCACCAGCCGGGCCATCAGCTCCGGCGGGTGGGTCACGCCCAAGATCTCCGCCACTCGCGCGAACGCCCCCGCCAGATCGCGGCGCATGTCGGCAAAATGGAACAGGTGCACGTTGTCCCGCTCCGCCACCGCCCGCGCGGCCTCGTAGTGCCGCAAGATATGCGCCAGCGGCATCGCATCGGTGTCAAACCCCTCCGGCCCGCCATCGATAAAACGCTTGAAGGCAATGCCGCCCGGGTCCTCCTCGGGATACCAGTGATCGAACCACCGCAGCGGCGTATTGCGCACATGGTTGCGGAACGAAAAATGCGCATCGAGCGGGTGCCGGAACACGCAGAGGTACTGCGCCGCCCCGTCCAGCGGTACGCCATCCATCGGCGTGTGGCTCTTCATGCTCCGCCGCTCCGCCATCGCTTCCAGCCGCGCGGCCACCTCGTCGATGTCACGCAGCCGGATATCGACCCACGGCATCCGGATCGAAAGTTCGGTCTCCACTCCCGGGTCGCCCGAGAGCAGCAGCGCCACGATGGTCTGCATCCATGTCGTGCCGCATTTCGGCGGGGTGACGACGATCACGTCATCGGGCCGGATCGCCACTCGTTCCCACCGCCGGTTGTCTGTCAGCGGCCCAAGGTAAAGCCTGCGCTGTGCCATATCCGTCCGCCCCCGCCTGCCGTCATCTCCGCCAGCCTAGGGCAGGGCCGGCCAGATTGACAGCGCCGCGCCCGCTGGCAAAACTTGCCCCGAACAACGAGAGGGACGGCGATGATCGGGGTCGAATGGGTGCGCATGATGGCGCGCTACAACGCCTGGCAAAACGAGCAGCTCATGGTCGCGGTGCGCCGCATCCCCGCCGCCGAGCTGACAGCGGATCGCGGCGCCTTCTTCGGCTCCATTCTCGGCACCCTAAACCACATCGTCTGGGGCGACCTGCTCTGGATGAGCCGGTTTGATCGCGGCCCCGGCCCCGAGTGCAGCCAGAAAAAGAGCGCCGCCTGCTTCCCCACCGCCGGCGCGTGGGAGGCCGCCCGCTTCCAGCTCGACGGGCGCATCAAGATCTGGGCCGCGGGGCTCAAGGAGGTCGCGCTCGTGGGGGACCTGTCGTGGTACTCCAAGGACTACGACGCGCATTACCGCAAACCCATGGGCGTCTGCGTCACCCAGCTCTTCAACCACCAGACCCACCACCGCGGCCAAGTCCACGCCATGCTCACCTCCATCGGCGTCGACCCGGGCGTGACAGACGTGCCCTTCCTGCCCGGCAACTGAGCCGCCCGCGCCTCACGGCCCTGTGCGGGAGCACACCCTGTTTCGGCATGAAATAGCCCGTGAGCTTACGCCACGGCATATGGAACCCGCTGAAATCGCTGGCATAAATCGTCGGCCACTCTCCGCTGATGTGCCTGTGTCGCAACGCTTTGGGCGAGCACGATTTCGTGTGCCCATCGTGTCCTTACCCTCGGTCTCCATCCCCTTATCTCTCTGCCCATCCCGTGGCCCACGAGGCCGCCGAACCCTCTGAGAAGGAACAGGAGACAATGAAAGCACCCGCCACCTTCGCCGCCATCGCGCTCGGCACCGTCACCAGCTTTGCCGCTGGCGCCGCGCTGGCCCAGACCACCACCTTCGACAACCGCGACGCCGCCGAGGATCGCCTCGAAGACCTGCAGGAAGACATCACCGACGATTACGACCGCGATGTCGATGCCTTCGGCAACACCGGCCGCAAGCTCGGTTTCGATGGCTCCGTCGCCCTGCGCTCTACCGCCCAATCGGGCAACAGCGACAGCTTCGACCTCGGCCTCGGCGCCAACCTCGGCTGGTACGACGGCACCAACGGCTTCGATTTCAACGTGGTCTACGACTACGGCGAGAGCGACGGCATCAAGGACACCGAGAGCCTGCTCTACGGCCTCGAATACACCCGTGACTTCGGCGACCGCTGGTATGCCTACGGTCAGGTCCAAGGCAGCCAGGACGACTTCGCCTCCTACCGCCGCGACACCTTCGCGGGCTTCGGTGTGGGCTACAAGGTCGTCGAGACCGCCAACACCGCATGGTACGTGTCGGCCGGCCCCGGCTACCGCTGGGCCGAACTCGCAGACGGCACCGAGATCGAGGAAGAGGCCGCCTCCATCGGCTCCAACTTCCAGACCCGGATCACCGACACGGTCTATCTGACCAACGACACCGACTTCATCTTCTCGGAGTCCGACAACGTGATCTACAACGACCTCGGCGTGAACGTGCGCATGTCCAACGCTCTGGCGCTGCGCACCTCGATCGCCACCGAGTACCACACCGATCCGCTGCCCGGTGACAAGAACACCGACAACACCTTCGGCGTGAGCCTCGTTTACAGCTTCAACTGATACGATTTCCCTCGTTATCAGAAGAAGGAGGCTCGCCCGGCAACGGGCGGGCCTTCTTTGTTGCGGCGTGCTATCAGGGCTGAAAGGCCCGGAGGCGCACAGATGAACGGGAATAGCCCTGACAAAGAGACCACCGCACTGGTGCTGGAGTGCTATGCCCGCGGCTATTCCACCCGGCAGGCCGCCGAGCGGGCAGGGGTCAGCACGCAGACGGTCGAGCGCATCGTGGGCGAGGCCATCGCCGCCCAGAACCGCCCCGCCTGACCCCGCCGCACGCCAAGCCCATTGAGCCGCGCCGCCCTGCGCGCTACATCCTCCTCCCAAAGGGAGTCCCGCGATGAAAGACCTCGACCAGAATATCCCCGCCCTCGTAGCCGACATGGGCCAACGCGCCCGCGCCGCCGCGGCCGAGCTGGCCTATGCCCCTGCCGAAGCTCGCAACGCCGCGCTCACCGCCGCCGGCCGCGCCCTCATCGCCTCCCTCCCGCAGATCCTCGAAGCCAACGCCGCCGACATGGACTATGGCCGCGACAAGGGCCTCAGCCCCGCGATGATGGACCGCCTGATGCTCGACGAAGGCCGCGTGCAAAGCATGGTGGACGGTCTCGAGGCCATCGCCGCCCAGCCCGACCCCGTCGGCGAGGTGATGGAAGAGTGGGATCAGCCCTCCGGCCTGCACATCCGCCGCGTCCGCACGCCCCTCGGCGTCATCGGCGTGATCTATGAGAGCCGCCCCAACGTGACCGCCGATGCCGGGGCGCTCTGCCTGAAGTCCGGCAACGCGGTGATCCTGCGCGGCGGCTCCGAGAGCTTCCATTCCTCCCGCGCCATCCACGCCGCCCTCGTCACCGGCCTGCGCGAGGCCGGGCTGCCCGAGGATGCGATTCAGCTCATGCCGACCCGCGACCGCGAGGCCGTGGCCGAGATGCTGCGGGCGACCGCCTATATCGACGTGATCGTGCCCCGCGGCGGCAAGGGCCTCGTCGGCCTCGTCCAGCGCGAGGCCCGCGTGCCTGTCTTCGCCCACCTCGAAGGCATCTGCCACGTCTATGTCGATGCCGCCGCCGATGCCGAGAAGGCAATGAAAGTGGTGCTCAACGCCAAGACCCGCCGGACCGGCATCTGCGGCTCCGCCGAATGCCTGCTGATCCACCGCAGCCAAACTGACCTCGGTCAGAAACTGGTGGACGCGCTGATGGAAGCCGGCGTCGAAGTCTATGCCGAGGGTCTCACCGGCACCCGGCCCGCCACCGAGGAGGATTTCGGCCGCGAGTTCCTCGACATGAAAATCGCCGCCCGCGTGGTCGACGACATCGACGCCGCCATCGCCCATATCCGCAAATATGGCTCGCAACACACCGAGGCGATCCTGACCGAGGATCAGGCCGCCGCCGACCGCTTCTTCCAACGGCTCGACAGCGCGATCCTGATGCACAACGCCTCGACCCAGTTCGCCGACGGCGGCGAGTTCGGCATGGGCGCCGAGATCGGCATCGCCACCGGCAAGATGCACGCCCGCGGCCCCGTCGGCGCCACCCAACTCACCAGCTTCAAATATCTGGTCACAGGCGACGGCACGACCCGCCCGTGATCTACCCGTAACCCGCTCATTTTCTTGCTCTAAATATCTCCGGGGGGTGTGGGGGGCTGGCCCCCCACTGACTGACGGCGCCACTAGCGCACCGTTTCAGCAGCGCGGGACACGCACCGTAGGTCGAGACCCGACCCAATCCCCCTTCAAAACCTCACCACAATCTCCCCATCCCCCCGCACAACCTCCAAATCTCGCCCCAGCGCCGCCACCGCCTTCGGCAGCAGCGCAAACTGCACCTTCGCCGGGCTCACCTCACCCGGCCCGCCCTGTGCCACGCACCAGGCTTCCTCCTCGCCGCGCATCCGCTCGGCCTGCGCCACGATCTCCCAACCCGGCTGCACCGTGATCACCCCGCCATAGGCCAGTTCCACCTCGAGGCAGTTGATCGCCAGAAAGATCGCCCGCAGCTCGTCGCGCGGCACCGCGCCCGGCTCGGGCCAGTCCACCGCCACCCGGCCGCCGCCGATGTAGCCCGCCAGCGTGTCGGCAATCTCGCTGCCGCTCACCGCCTGTCCCGGCTCCGCCCGTCCGAAGGCCACGCGGAAAAACCTGATCCGCCCCTGCGCCCCCGCCACACTCTCTTCCACCAGCGCCAGCTCCGGGCTGCCCTTCAGCCCGGTCATCGCCAGAAGCTCCATGCCATTGCCGATTGCCCCCACGGGGCTTATCAGGTCATGGCATATGCGCGAGGCCAGCTTCGCGGCCAGGTCGAAGTCGTCATCCATCTTTCTCTCCTCCGGAGCGCCCCATGTCCGCCGATCTCAACGCCATCCTCGAACCCGGCATGCTTGTCCGCCACCCCGGCGAGCCCGATTGGGGGCTGGGGCAGGTGCAATCCAACATCGGCGGCCGGATCACGGTGAACTTCGAGCACGCCGGCAAGGTGACGATCGACGGCAAGCGCATCCTCCTCGAAATTGTCTTTGACACCTGAGCTACGTCAATCTTGGTTAACATGTCATTAATGCCCCGCCCGGAAATCGCTCCCGTGCGGCAGCCCTCCGCCGGGGCTGGCCGGGTTGCATGGGGCGGGCGGGCTGCCTAAAACCCGGCGCAGGGGCCGAGGGCCAGGGTTGAGGCGGTCAGGATGAGCGGCGACGCACCAGAATTCGAGCTGCGGCTGGCCGCATCGGCCGCCGATCTCGCCGCGGCCCAGCGGCTCCGCTACGAGGTCTTCGTCGAGGAACTCGGCGGCGATGGCGAGATGGTCGACCATGCCGCCCGCCGCGAGGCCGATGCCTTCGACCCCCATTGCGACCACCTCCTGCTGATCGACCGCGCCCGCAGCGCCGATCTCGCCCCCGATGGCGGCGGCGCGGTTGTCGGCGTCTACCGCCTGCTGCCCGGCGACCGTCTGGCGGAGACCGGGCGCTTTTATACCGAGGGCGAGTATGACCTCACCCCGCTCAAAACCTCTGGCCGCAAGCTGCTGGAGCTGGGCCGCTCCTGCCTCGCGCCCGCATATCGCGGCGGCATCGCCATGTATCATCTCTGGGGCGCGCTCTGGGATTATGTCGAGGCCCGCGGGATCGACGTGCTCTTCGGCACCGCCTCCTTCCACGGCACCGACACTGCCGCGCTGGCCGCGCCGCTCTCCATGCTGCACCACAACCACCTCGCCCCCGAGGCCCTGCGCCCCGCCGCGCTGCCGCCCCACGGCACCGCGATGGATCTCATGCCCGAAGCCGCGCTCAACCGCGCCGAAGCCATGCGCGCCGTGCCCGCGCTCATCAAGGCTTACCTGCGGCTCGGCGGCTGGGTCGGGCAGGGGGCCTGGGTCGACCACGCCTTCAACACCACCGATGTCTGCCTCGTGCTCGACGCCACGCAGGTCAGCCCGCGCCAGGTCGCGATCTATCGCAAAGGCCGCAGCGGGTGACGCGCTTTTCCGGCCGAGACGGCAGCAGCGCGCCCGGCGCCACCCCGCTCTGGCACGGCGCCTCCGAGCTGCCCCCGCCACGCCTCGACGCCCTCGGCTGGGCGCGGGTGATCCTGCGCGGCGCCCCCCTCGGCATCATCACCTTCGGCTGCCTTGCCCTCCTGCTGCTTTGCCGCCTCATCGAGCGCCCGCTCTGCGGCCACCACCGCCCCGTCACCCCCTTCATCACCCAATTCGTCTGCAAATCCGCCTTCCTCTGCCTCGGAATGCGCCACCGCACCCTCGGCACCCCGATGGCCCATCGCGGCGCCATCGTCGCCAACCACGCCAGCTGGCTCGACATCTACGCGCTGAACGCCCCGCAGCGGATCTACTACGTCGCCAAGGCCGAGGTCGCCGGCTGGCCCGGCATCGGCTGGCTGGCGCGGGCCACCGGCACCGTCTTCATCCGCCGCGACAGGCGCGAGGCCAAGGCCCAGCAGGAGGTCTTCGAGGAGCGCCTGCGGATGAACCACCGCCTGCTGTTCTTCCCCGAAGGCACCAGCACCGACGGCCTCCGCGTGCTGCCCTTCAAGCCCACGCTGTTTCAGGCCTTCCACGCCCACGACATGCCCGAAATCCTGCACATTCAGCCGGTCACCGTGGCCTACCACGCCCCGCCGGGTGAGGATGCCCGCTTCTACGGCTGGTGGGGCGAGATGGATTTCGGCACCGGCCTCCTCCGCGTGCTCGGCGCCCGGCGGCAGGGCGCGGTGGAGATCGTCTTCCACGAGCCGATGCCTGTCGCCGGGGCAGGGGGCCGCAAGGCGCTGGCGGCGGCCTGCGAAGAGGCGGTGCGCGACGGGCTGGAGGCCCGGCTAGCCGCCCCCGACTGAGCGGAACATCGAGATGCTTGCGCGTGCCGCGGCCACACCATCAAAACGATAAAGTCTAAGTCAGCTTCTAGCCCCCGCGAACAGTCACAAACGTGCCGGAACCGCTAAGGTTTCCCGGCGGGGTTTTGTCTAGGCTAACCGACAGACTTGGCGACCGCAGGAGAGGAGGGGCAAAAAACGACCGTTCTTCACCAAGCGGTCTTGGGGTATCAAGCGCGCACAGTCAGCAAGCGAGACACGCAGCAAGAGTGTCGGCTCACTTGACCGGTCAGAGTCATTCTGGCTCAATCTTCCTTGTCGCCAAGTACCTTGCTTGCACCGTCGCTCTGAGTACAAAATGTCCTATGACCCCTTAAGCGCAGCATCCCGGCAGGCGAAGTCACGCTTACTAACCGCGTCTTCCATTCTTTTTATCATTGAATTGTTTGATGTTGAACTGACAAACATACCTGGATTTGGAATTGAGATCGAAGCCCCTGGTGCGGTTTTGAACTTTGTTTTTTTTACCGGTACGGTTTATCTGCTGATTATATTCTTGATATACGCTCTGCAAGACTTCTCTTACTCTACGGGCCCAGAGCGGTACCGCTTTGAGCTTGATCGACTAGAGAAAATTTTTAAAGATGAAGTTTCAAGTAATACTAGAGTTGAGCTGACCGAAGGTGAAATAATTGAAGGTATAGCGAAGAAGGAGCTTCGGACATTTCTAACACATACCGGTGAAGAAAAGAACATTAGAATGAAGTATGAGAAAATAAAATCTCAATATACTCTCTACAGAAATATAAGAGTTGCATCTGATCTTGTGTTTCCCGTTGGTTTTTCTCTTTTCTCTCTGGTATACGCCCTGACATGGGGAGAATTTCTTTCGAGCGCCAATATTTCACGGTCAGCGCCTTGAATCGCGGTTTTTGTCCAACGGCAGTGATAGCCGACCTTCGTTAAATGGCCGGAATGTCCCGCATAACGGGCCCTCGCATGGCAGACGTTCTGTGCAGCCGATACTACAACGGGCGGCCCGGCAGTGCGCCCCGAAACTCTGGCAACCCCGGCCGCGCGATCCGTTAACCTCTGCCGATTGTGCGAGAATCGCGTATGTATGGATTGTGCATCAGTTGTGCATCACTTCTGCATCCCCGGTTTTCAGGGTTAACGCCAAAATCGCCCCGAAAAACCGCCTCATGTGCGCAAATGCACAGAAATCCGCAGCAAACCCCGCTCAGGCCCCCGCCATCAGGCTCCGCAGCGCCGCCGCAGGGTCGTCCTCGGCCCAGATCTCCGGGCCGATCCCGAAGAAATCGGTCATCCCGGCCAGCGCCGTGATCCGGCCGGCGCTCAGCCCGCCCTCGGCCACAACCGGCACTTCGATCATCTGGCTCCACCACTCGAAGAGCCCGTCTTCGGCCACCGTGCCGTCACCCAGCCCGGTCGCGGAGACCGGCCCGAAGCTCACGTAATCTGCGCCCGCCTCACCGGCGCTCATCCCGTCATGCCGCGAGGCACCGCAATAGGCGCCCACGATCGCATCCTCGCCCAGCGCCTTGCGCGCCGCCCGTACACTCCGCGCGCCGTCGGTCAGGTGAACGCCGTCCAGCCCCAGCCGCTCGACCATGTTCAGATGCCGCTCGATCACCAGCGCCACGTCGCGCGCATGGGCCACCTCGCGCAGGCTGTCAGCGGTGCGGGCCACCTCATCCTCGTCGTTCGAGGCCAGCGCCAGCCGCAGGCAGGCCACCTCAACGGCATCGAGAACCGCCGCCAACCGATTGGGAAAGCTGGAGAGTTCCACCGCTTGCGGGGTGATGAGGTAGATCTGGGGCGCCTCTTGCGGCTCGGCCATTTTCGGCTCCATTGTCGCGGGTTTCCGGCCCTATACCGGGGATTTGCGGGCTTGGCTACTTCGGCGGCAACGCCTGCACATAGGCCAGCGCCAGCGCCATCAGCCGCGCGCGGGTGTCATCGTCGCCCATCGCCGTGTCATCGGCGCGGATGAACCCGCCCATCCGCCGCCCGCCCATCTGCATCACCCGCGTGCCGGGCAGCGCCAGCGCCTCGCCTTCCGCCTCCTTGCCGACCCGAAACATCGTGTCCGACCAGCCCGAAGCGCCGCAGACCATGTTGCCCTTCAGCAGAAAGCACAGCCCCCCGAACATGCGCTTTTCTTCCACGTCGGGCAGGCCCTCCAGCCCCTCGCGCAGCTGCTCCGCGATCCCCTCGTCATAGGCCATTGCACCGGCTCCTCCGTGAAATCTCCGGCCAACTTGTGCCAGATGCACAGGTATCGTATCACCCGCGCCATTCCGCAGGGCAAGCAAGGTGCTGACAACATGGATCCCGTCTTCGTACTTGTGCGCCCGCAGATGGGCGAGAACATCGGCGCGGCGGCCCGTGCGATGTGGAATTTCGGCCTCGACCGGATGCGCATCGTCTCCCCGCGCGACGGCTGGCCCAACCCCCGCGCGGCGGCGCTGGCGAGCGGGGCAGGGCGGCTGCTCGACAATGCCAAGATCTGCGACAGCGTCGCCGAGGCGGTGGCCGATTGCCGCACCATCTATGCCACCACCGCCCGCCCACGCGGCCTGACCAAGCCGGTGCTGACCCCCGAAGAGGCGATGGCCGACGCCCGCCGCCGCTCCGCCGCAGGCCAGCGCGTGGCGGTGCTCTTCGGCCCCGAACGTTCGGGGCTGGAAAACGAGGATGTCGCCCGCGCCAGCTCGATCATCACCGTGCCGGTGAACCCCGAGTTCTTTTCGCTCAACCTTGGCCAGGCCGTGCTTTTGATGGCCTATGAGTATGGCCGCCACGACCTGCCGCGCGGCGAGGAGGCCCCGGCCGAACCCGCCTCCGGGGTCGAGATCGAAAAGCTCGGCGACCACTGGGAGGAGCGGCTGGAGGAGGCCGGGTTCTTCTTCCCCGAGGAGAAGGCCGCCGGGATGAAACTGGTGCTCCGCAACATGTGGCCGCGCCTCATGCTCACCCGCTCCGATGTGCAAATGCTCCACGGCGCGCTCAAGCAGCTCCTGCGCGGCAAGTCTTGAGACCCGTCGCTGGCCGCGCTACCTGAATGCGCGAACAGCCAGACGAGCGAGCACAGGAACGACAATGGCCGGAAAACGCAGCATCTTCGAAGAGGTCGGTGAGGGCGAGGTCCCCCGCAGCGCCCCCCGCGAAACCGGGCTGATCGACAAGGGCAGCCGCTCCGGCGCCCGCCTGAACATCCGCAGCTGGCTGGTGCTGCTCTTTGCGCTGGTGGTGGTGATGATCCTCGTCGGCGGCCTCACCCGGCTCACCGACAGCGGCCTTTCGATCACCGAGTGGAATGTGGTCAAGGGCGCGATCCCGCCGCTGAACGAGGCCGACTGGCAGCTTGCCTTCGACAAATACAAGACGATCCCCGAGTACGAATTGCAGAACAAGGGCATGTCGCTGGCCGAGTTCAAAACGATCTACTGGTGGGAGTGGGGACACCGCCAGCTTGGCCGACTGATCGGGCTGGTCTGGGCCGCCGGCTATCTCTACTTCCTGCTGCGCGGGCAAATCCCCACCGGCTGGAAAACCCGCCTGCTGATCCCCGGCGTCCTGGGCGGCATCCAGGGCTCCATCGGCTGGTGGATGGTCCACTCCGGCCTCTCCGGCGAGATGACCGATGTCGCCTCCTACCGGCTGGCCACCCACCTCGGCCTTGCCTTCGCGATCCTCGGGTTGCTGGCGTGGTACATCCTGATGCTTTCCCGCCCCGAGCGCGAGATCATGCAGGCCCGCCGCGCCCGCGAGCGCCGCATTTTCGGCCTCGGCACCGGGCTGATGCACTTCGCCTTCCTCCAAATCCTCATCGGAGCGCTGGTGGCGGGCATCGACGCAGGCCGCAACTATATCGACTGGCCGCTGATGGCGGGCGGCTTCACGCCCCCCGGCATGTGGGAGATCACCCCGCTCTGGCGCAACTTCTTCGAGAATGACGGCACCGTGCAGTTCATCCACCGCATGGTGGCCTATGCGCTCTTCGCCTTCGGCCTCTTCGCATGGGTCCGCTCGCGCCGCTCCGCCTATGCCGCCACCCGCCGTGCTTTCGACTGGGCGATGGTGCTGCTCTTCGGGCAGGTGGTGCTGGGCATCGTCACGGTGATGCACTCCGCCCCGTGGCACATCGCCATAACCCATCAGGCGCTCGGCGTGGCGCTCTGGGTCGTAATCATCCGCGCCCGCTTCCTCGCGGGCTACCCCAAGGCCGGAACCCTCCGGGAAGGACTTTAAACCATGACCGCATTCGATGACCTGATGGCCCACAACCGCGAGACCGAGGCCCTCGGCCAGGTCATGGGCCGCCTTGGCTGGGATCAGGAAACCATGATGCCGCGCGGCTCTGCCGAGCAGCGCGGTGACGAAATGGCCGCGCTCTCCGGCGTGCTCCACGCCCGCCGGATCGACCCGCGCATCGGCGACTGGCTCGGCACCGCGCAGGCCCCCGATGCCGCCGGAGACGCGGCTCTGCGTCTCATCCGCCGCAGCTTCGAGCGCACCACCAAGGTGCCCGCCAAGCTCGCCGCCCAGCTCGCCAAGACCACCTCCATCGCGCAGGGCAAATGGGCTGAGGCCCGCAAGGCGCAGGATGTGGCTGCCTTCGTGCCGGTGCTGGACGAGGTGCTGAAACTCAAGCGTGAGGAGGCCGCCGCGCTGGCCTCCGGCGGCGATCTCTACGATGCCCTGCTGGATGATTACGAGCCCGGCGCAAAGGCGGCGGACCTCGAAGCCATGTTCGGCGCCCTCCGCCCGCGCCTCGTGGCGCTGCGCGAGGCCGTCCTCGGCTCCGAGCATCAGCCCGCCGAATTGACAGGCAACTACCCGGAAGCCACCCAGATCGCGCTCTCCCGCAAGCTCGCCGAGGCCTTCGGCTATGATTTCTCCCGCGGCCGGATCGACAAGGCCGTGCATCCCTTCAGCTCCGGCTCCGGCAACGATGTGCGCATCACCACCCGCGTGGCAGAGGATGACCCGTTCAACTGCTTCTACTCCACCATCCACGAGGTCGGCCACGCCTGCTACGAGCAGAACATCTCGCAAGACTACCTGCTGACCCCGATGGGGCAGGGGGTCTCGATGGGGGTGCATGAGAGCCAGAGCCGCATCTACGAAAACCAGATGGGCCGGGGCCGCGCCTTCACCGGCTGGCTGCATAGCCAGATGGAAGAGGCCTTCGGCCCGCTCGGAACGGATGCCGATGCCTTCTATGCCACCGTGAACAAGGTGAAGCCCGGCTACATCCGCACCGAGGCCGACGAGGTGCAATACAACCTCCACGTCCTGCTGCGCTTCGACCTCGAGCGTGACCTCGTGGCCGGCAAGCTGGAGGCGGCGGATCTTGAGGAGGCATGGAACGCCCGCTTCGAGCGCGACTTCGGCTACCCGGTCGACAAGCCCTCCAACGGCTGCCTGCAGGATGTCCACTGGTCGGTCGGCCTCTTCGGCTACTTCCCGACATACAGCCTCGGCAATGTCTACGCCGGTTGCCTGATGAAGGCGCTGCGCGAGGCCGTGCCGGGCATTGATGCCGCGCTGGCCTCGGGCGATGCCACCCCGGCCACCGCATGGCTCAAGGCGAACCTCCAGCAGCACGGCGGGCTACGCACCCCGCGCGACACCATCCAGCACGCCTGCGGCTTCGCCCCCTCCGAGGCCCCGCTGCTGGACTATCTCGAAGAGAAGTTCGGTGCGATCTACAAGCTGTGACTTGGGCGGTGCGCTATAAATGCGCACCCTACGGTCGAGCAATGCCACGCACGGAATCAACCCAAAGGCGCCGTGCAGCGCCGTCCCGTCCCCCGGGGCGGCGCTTCGGTGAGGTTGGGAGTCACCTCTGACGTGAGATGACCACCCAACCATAAAATGCCACGAACCGCCGTTGCGAGCGCCACCCCACGGGACGGCGCTGCCCGGCTTGCGTGGAACAGGGGAGTTTGCTGGAAAGTCGGGAGAATTTGAGCCCGCCCCCTTAAACGCTTCGTAAACCCTCTACGCCATCCTCACCCCTGCCAATCCGGTGGGCGCTTCTCGATGAAAGCGGTGATCCCTTCGTCGGTGTCGCGCCAGAGCATGTTCTCGACCATCACCTCCGCCGCATTTGCATAGGCCTCGGCTGTCGTCAGAGGAAGCTGATCATAAAACGCCCGCTTGCCGATCTTCACCGCCGCGCCGAGCTTGCTGGCCACCACATCGGCCAGCGCGCGGGTCTCGGCCTCCAGCGCCGCCTCCGGAACCACCCGGTTGACCAGCCCTACCTCGCGGGCGCGGCCTGCTTCGATGAATTCGCCCGTGGTGAGCATCTCGAAGGCCACCTTGGGCGCCACGTTGCGCGAAAGCGCCACCATCGGGGTCGAGCAGAAGAGGCCGATGTTCACCCCGTTCACCCCGAACCGCGTGCCTTCAGCGGCCACCGCCATGTCGCAGCTCGCCACCAGCTGGCAGCCCGCCGCGGTGGCGATGCCATGCACCTGCGCGATCACCGGCTGGGGCAGGGTCTGCAACCCCATCATCACCGCCGAGCAACGGGCAAAGAGATCCTCGAAGTATCCGCGCCCCTTGTCCTCGGCCTGCCGCCCGGCCTGCATCTCCTTCAGGTCATGCCCGGCGCAAAACACCTTGCCCGCCCCGCGCAGGATCACCACGCGCACCGTGCTGTCGCCCTCCAGCGCCGCGATCTCGCCCGCCAGCGCGGCGAGCAACTCGTCAGAGAGCGCATTCAGCGCGCCGGGCCGGTTCAGCGTGAGTTCCGCAACGTTACCCCGGTCCACCCGGGTCAGCACAGGGTCAGTCATCTTGCCATTCCTCCCAATGGCAGAAACTCTGGGCCGCAGAGATACGGAGTGCAAGAGGAGGGGGCATGTTCGATCAGGTGGTGATGGACAAGAGCGCGCTGGAGCGGTTCATCGAAACCGAGTTCAGCCAGGTGCAGGGCGATTTCTCGGTGGAGGAGATCACGCCAGATGGCGTGCTGGTGCGGCTGCTAACGCAAGACAAGCACCTGCGCCCCGGCGGCACGGTCTCGGGGCCGTCGATGTTCGGGCTGGTGGACGTGGGGATGTATTTCGCCGTGCTCTCCCGCATCGGCCCGGTCGCCCTGACCGTGACCACGAACTGTTCGATCGACTTCATGCGCAAACCCGAAGCCGGGCGCGACCTGATCTGCACCGCGCGGCTGCTGAAACTGGGCCGCACGCTCGCGGTGGGGGAGTGCCACCTGCGCTCCGAGGGCCGCGAAGAGGTGGTTGCACGGGCCAGCCTGACCTACGCGATCCCGCCAAAACGCCCCGAATAATGGGGTAAAATAATACCGTTATTACAAGCCGTTGAAATCGCACCATTAATCCAAGGCAATGCCTCTTGACTGGCCGCGCCAGATGCTTAGAACGGCGCAATCGAATGCCAAGGGCGCCCCGGCGGCGCCCACCAAGAGGAACGAGAGATGAAAACCTTCACTGCCACCCCGGCAGACATCGACAAGAAGTGGATCCTGATCGACGCCGAGGGCGTGGTTCTGGGCCGCCTCGCCTCGATCGTCGCCATGCGCCTTCGCGGCAAGCACAAAGCCACTTTCACCCCGTCGCAGGACATGGGTGACAACGTGATCATCATCAACGCCGACAAGGTGCAGCTCACCGGCGCCAAGCGTGACAAGCCGAACTACTGGCACACCGGCTACCCGGGCGGCATCAAGTCCCGCACCACCGGCCAGATCCTCGAGGGTGCCCACCCCGAGCGCGTTGTCATGCAGGCCGTCAAGCGCATGCTGCCCGGCAACAAGCTGAGCCGCCAGCAGATGACCAACCTGCGCGTCTATGCAGGCGCCGAGCACCCCCACGAGGCCCAGAGCCCCGAGGTGCTGGACGTCAAATCCATGAACAAAAAGAACACGAGGGTCTGATAGATGGCCGACCAAGTGAATTCGCTCGAAGAGCTGGGCACCGTCGCCGAAGGCGCTGCCCCCGTGACCGAAGAAGTCATCAACCGTGAGCCCCAGCGCGACGAGCTGGGCCGCGCCTACGCCACCGGCAAGCGGAAGGACGCGGTCGCCCGTGTCTGGATCAAGCCCGGCTCCGGCAAGGTCATCGTGAACGGCAAGGATCAGGACAAGTACTTTGCCCGCCCCGTGCTGCAACTCATCCTCCGCCAGCCCTTCCAGGTTGCTGGTGTGGAAGGCGAGTTCGACGTGCACGCCACCGTCAAAGGCGGCGGTCTGACCGGTCAGGCTGGTGCGGTGAAGCACGGCATCTCCAAGGCCCTGCAGCTCTACGAACCCTCGCTCCGTGGCGCCCTCAAGGCCGCCGGCTTCCTCACCCGCGACAGCCGCGTGGTCGAGCGGAAGAAGTACGGTAAGCCGAAGGCCCGCAAGAGTTTCCAGTTCTCCAAGCGTTAAGCTCCGGAGCACAAGATTTGTGGAAGGCCTGCCGCTCCGGTGGGCCTTTTGCTTTTGGGGTGGTGGAGGCCGGTCAGACCGGCGGGCGCAACTCGAAGGCCAGTGCCAGCAGCAACATGGCCGCGCACCACGACGCGCCGGTGCGCCATGCGATGTTCAGCCACTTGGCCTCGCCCCAACGGTCAAAGCTCATCCGCACAACGGCAGTCGTGGCCACGGCAATGAGCAGCGTCGCAAAGCAGATGCCGACGTAGATCGAGACCGGCAGGCTGCCAAATGGATGTTCATCGAGCGCCCCAAGCATTACCGCGATGCCCGCTACGAACCCTGCCGACGTGCCGAGCGCCCGCTGTGGCGCCAGCCCAGAGGCGGCGAGCAGGGCTACGCAGAGCCCGGCCACATGCGGGGCCAGGCCAGCCAATGTGGGTTGAAACGTCGAAAGGGCAATCCCCAAGGCAATGCCGGGCAGAAAGCCAATGAACAAGGGCCGCGCTCCCAGCCGGTGCCAAAGCCCGGTCAGAATGCCCAGCGCAACGAGGCAAACAAGGGCAGGGGGCCATGACAGCGGCACAGAGGCCCCCTCGACAAAGCTGGCGTATTGGTCGGCTCCGGCGGTGAACTCATGCGCTGCAGCCCGCGTGGCCAGCAGGGCCGCAGCCATGCAGGCCGCCGCACGGGCGGCGCGCCGTCCAAAGGGTGTCACGCTCAGGCCAGACCGGCCAGAAACAGCCCGCCCACGGCGGCAATCACCACACCGGCAGCCCGCACCACCATCCGCCCGGCGGCATGGCCGGTGAACAGGCCCAGCCCGATGCCGATGGCATGGAGCAGCCCGGTGCCCACCACGAAGCCCACGCCATAGGCCAGCGGGTTGGCGGCCTCCGGCAACTCGGTCCCGTGCGCATGGCCGTGGAAGATGGCAAAGGCCCCAACGATCACCGCCGCCACCCAAAGCGGCGCCTTCACGAAGAAAGCCACCAGCAGGCCGAGCACCACGCCCGAAAGAGCGATGCCGGTCTCGATTGCCGGGATCGGAATGCCCATCACCCCCAGCGCGCCGCCAAAGGCCATCACGAGCGGAAAGACCACCGGCAGCACCCACATGGCGGGCGCGCCAAGCACAGCGCCCCAGAGGCCCACGGCGACCATCGCCACCACGTGGTCCCACCCGAGGATGGGGTGCAGGAAGCCCGAGAGCAATCCGCCCGCAAGCCCCTCGCCAGTATGCGCCAGCGCCGGGCCCGCCAGCACCGCGAGTGCGGCGGTCAGGAACAGGGTCGAAGTGGTGAATTTGCTCTGCATCGGTCAGCCCCCATGGTGTGTTACCCTCATTGGTATAGAGTTCTGCCCATCCCACAAGCCCTGCAATCACAGGCCCTGAAAACCGGGCCGCCGCGCAGGCCGGAGCGCTCCGATGTGTCAGTCTCTTGACAGGGCTGCAGTCCTGACCTATATCTATTCACGATCTCCTGGGGCGTGTTTCATTGGAAGCACGCCCCATTTGATTCCGTCTTCCTACCGCCAAACATCCCTTTTGCCGCGCTGCCGAAAATCACCCCTTGAGCGTGACTGTGTTTCGCATAACCTCCCCAGAACCAAAGCAATGTCGGGGGACAGGCGATTGAGCGCAGGCCAGGGGCTGAGCGAAGCGAAAAAGGGGTTGCTGCTGGCCGCGCCGCCGGGGCTCTACGCCATCCTTCTTCTGGCCGTCCCTCTGGGCGCGGTGCTCCTGCTGTCGTTCTGGAGCCAGGACTTTCTGACGCTGGACCGCAGCTTCACCCTCAAGAACTATCGCGAGGCCTTCTCCGAGCCGCTCTACATGCTGCTCTTGGGCCGCTCGCTGCTGATCTCCGGCGCGGTCACCCTCGTCACCGTGTTGCTCGCTTTCCCGATCGCCTATTTCGTCTCGTTCCACGTGCGGCCAGAGCGCAAGTCGCTCTGGATCTTCCTCATCACCATCCCGTTCTGGACCAGCTACCTGATCCGCGTGTTCCTGTGGAAGGTGATCCTCGGCTACAACGGCGTGCTCAACACCGCGCTGCTCGGCGTGGGCTTCATCGACGAGCCGCTGACCTTCATCCTGTACAACGCCAACGCTGTGGTGATCACGCTGGCCCACGCCTTCGCCCCCTTTGCGATCCTGCCGATTTTCGTCGCGCTCGAAAAGATCGACCGCTCGCTGCTCGAGGCCTCGCGTGATCTTGGCGAGGGGACTGTGCGCACCTTCACCCGTGTCACCCTGCCGCTGGCCATGCCCGGCGTGGTGGCGGCGATCCTGATCGTCTTCATCCCCACCATCGGAGACTATGTGACGCCCGATCTGGTGGGCGGGCCGAACGGGCTGATGATCGCCAACATGATCCAGACCCAGTTCCTCAAGCTCAACAACGCGCCAATGGGCGCCGCGTTGGCAGTCATCGCGATGGTCTACGTCTCGGTCATCTCGCTGCTCATCGTGCTGGTCACGATGCGCTGGAGCCGGAGGGGCGCATGAGCGGCTGGCTGTCAAAACGCGGCGGGTGGCTGGGCGTTTATGCCATCTTCTACCTCGTCTTTCTCTACGCGCCGATCTTCCTGCTGCCGACCTTCGCCTTCAATGACAGCACGGTCATCGCCTTTCCGTTGCAGGGCTTCACCACCGAGTGGTTCTCGGGCCTGTCCGGCGTGCCTGCGCTCACCGGCGCGGTCAAAACCTCGCTGCTCATCGCCGTGACCTCGGCGCTGCTGGCCACCACGCTCGGCCTCTGCGCCGCACGGGCGGGCGTGCGCTACCGCTTCCCCGGCAAGGGGCCGATCATGGGGCTGATCATGGTGCCGCTGGTGCTGCCAGAGATCATCGTCGGCGTCTCGCTGCTGGTGGTGATCGTCTCGATCCTCGGCCTGCCGCTGTCGAGTTGGACGGTGATCCTCGGCCACACGCTGATCTGCACGCCCTTCGCCGTAGCCATCCTCAACGCCTCCTACCAGTCGCTCGATACCTCGCTGGAAGAGGCCGCCATCGACCTTGGCGAAACCCCGGCCAGTACCTTCCGGCTCATCACCCTGCCGCTGATCATGCCGGGCATCATCGCCTCGCTGCTGATCTCCTTCACCATCTCGCTCGACGAGTTCATCATCGCCTTCTTCCTCACCGGCGCGGAGCCGACGCTGCCGGTCTACATCTGGTCGCAGCTCCGCTTTCCGCAGAAGCTGCCCATCGTCATGGCGCTCGGCACCATCCTCGTGGCCGCCTCGATCGTGATGCTCACCCTCGCCGAAATCATGCGCCGCCGAGGCCTCAAGAAGGCCGGCAAGAAAGACACCGGAGGCTTCCTCTGACCATGAAACCACTCATCACCCTCTCCGGCCTGCACAAGAGCTTCGGCGATGTCGAGGTGCTCAAGGGCATCGAGGCCGAGATCGGGGAGGGCGAGTTCTTCTCGCTTCTCGGACCGTCCGGTTGCGGCAAGACAACGCTGCTGCGGATCATCGCCGGTTTCGAGACCCCCACCAGCGGCGTGCTCAGCATCGACGGGCGCGACATGAGCACAGTGCCCGCCAACAAGCGGCCCACCAATATGGTGTTCCAGTCCTACGCCGTGTTTCCGCATCTGTCGGTGGCGCAAAACGTGGGCTTCGGCCTGCGCCGGTCGGAGCTGTCGAAGGCCGAGAAGGCCAAGAAGATTGAAGAAGCGCTCGGCATGGTCGGCCTCGCCGGGCTTGGCGGGCGGGCGGCTCATGCGCTCTCGGGCGGGCAACGCCAGCGGGTCGCTCTGGCCCGAGCGCTGATCCTCGAGCCCAAGGTGCTGCTGCTCGACGAGCCGCTCTCGGCGCTCGACAAGAAGCTGCGTGAGCAGATGCAAAGCGAGCTGCGGCGTCTGCAACGGCAGGTGGGCATCACCTTCATCCTCGTCACCCACGATCAGGAAGAAGCGCTCATCATGTCCGACCGGATCGCAGTGATGTTCGATGGCCAGATCGCCCAGCTTGCCCCGCCGCAGGAGCTCTACCGCCGCCCCGTGTCCCGCCGGGTCGGAGATTTCATCGGGGTGATGAACTTCCTGCCCGCCGAGGCGCGGCTGGAAGAGGGGCGCGACATCGCGGTGGAGATCGCCGGCCTCGGCCGCACCGTGCTGGAGCAGGAGCAATGCCCGGCAGGCTTCGTCAACGGCCGCGGCGCGGTAGGCGTGCGCCCCGAGAGCCTTTCGGTGCTGTTCGACGGCGAGCAGGCGCGCGGTGAGGTGGCCGAGGGCGAGGTGGCCGAGGTGATCTACTACGGCGACATGACCTATTACGAGATCGCGCTGCCCGGCGCACCTGAGCGGCTGACTGTCTCTATGAAGAACCGGGCAGGGCGCCCCGTGCTGGAACGCGGCGCGGCGGCGCGGCTGGAGTGGGATGCCTCTTCGCTGATCTACTTCCCGTCGTAAGGAAAATCCGTCAGCTTACCCGTCTTTCGCCAGTGGGTGATGCTCCAGCACCAGCGCCTTCAGCCGCTCTTCCAGAACATGGGTGTAAATCTCGGTCGTCGAGATATCAGCGTGGCCCAGCAGCACCTGAATCGAGCGCAAGTCTGCCCCTCCGGCCAGCAAGTGGGTGGCAAAGGCGTGGCGCAGTCGGTGCGGGGTGACGCGCGAGGGCATGACCCCGGCGACCACCGCGATCTCCTTGATCAGCGCGTAAAACCGGTGGCGGGTCAGGTGACCCTCCTTGGAGCCGGACGGGAAGAGAAACCGCGACGGCGGCGTGCCCCGCTCGGCCTTGGCCTGCTCCTGCGCCGCATCCAGCAGCTTCAGCCATTCAGCCAGCGCCTGACGCGCGGGGGGCGAGAGCGGCACCATCCGCTCCTTTCCGCCCTTGCCCTTCACCAGCAGCATCCGCGGGTCGCCACGTGCCGCCTGCACCGGCAGCGAGACCAGCTCCGAAACCCGCATCCCGGTGGCATAGAGCAGCCGCATGAGGCAGGCGTTGCGCATCCGGTCTTCGCCCCGCCCGGTCTCTGGCGCGGCCTCAAGCAGGCGCTCCACCTCTTCGGGTGAGAGCGTTTTGGGCAGCGCCTTGGAGCGGCCCGGCCCCTTGATTTGCAGGGCCGGGTTGTCGCCCCGTAGCCCTTCCTCGAAGGCAAATCGGTAGAGCTGTTTGATCGCCGAGAGCCTGCGCGCGCGGGTGGCTTTGGCGAGCCCCTGCGCCTCGCAATCCACCAGATAGGCCTCGATCACTGCCCTGTCGGCCGCCTCGATCTGCACAGTCTTGCGGTCGAGAAACGCTGCAAAATCAGTCAGATCGCGGGCGTAGGCCAGTTGCGTGTTGCGCGCGGCATCCAGCTCGGCGGCCTGCGTGGCGATGAAGGCGCTGATCCACCGTTCCGCCGTACCGGGCATCGCGCATCAGCCCCGGCGGTCCAGCAGCATCAGCTGGAGCGCATAGCGCCGCGCCACATCTTCGAGCCGGACGGAACGCAGGAAGGCGATGGCATTGGTCACATCGTCGATGTCGCCCTCGGCGCCGTTCTCCAGCACATCCATCGAAAGAAGGATCGCCTCGCCAATCCGGCCCTCCCCGGCGGGGCGGGCAAGGCTCTCTGGCACCTCGGTGGTGGTAAAACCCTCGGTGATCGCTTCGGCAAGGCTGTCGGGCGCGGTCGCATCCTCCGGCAGCCCTCGGGCGAGGGCGGCGAGGAAATTATCCATTGGGCCGGTCGGAGCAGTTTCGGTCAGCGCAAGGCGCTCGTAAGCCTCCGTCAGCAGGCCGATGCGCCAGGCCAGCACGGCGCTTTCGCCGCTCAGGTCGGCCTGTTCCAGCCGGGGGCCGAAGAGGTTGGCGAAGGCCAGTTCCAAATGAGCGGATTCCGCCTGCGCCCAAGCCGTGGGAAGGTGACGCTCCACAGCGTCGGCATTGCCCTCTTCAAGCGCAAAATCAAGACGTTGCATCACGCCGACCCGGTCCCAAACTCCGCCCGAGGCCGCCGGTTTTTGCTCTGACCAGATCTCCATGAGTTGCTCGGGCAGCAGGCTGCCCACGCGGGCCAAACGCTCCGCCGCGCCGATCCGGGCCTTCCAGCCCGCGGTGTCGCGCAGGTCGGCATGGGCAAAGGCCAGCGGCAGGCGCGTGGTCGGCACCGGCTCGCCGATAGCCTCCAACATCCGGTACACAAGCGGCGAGGGGCGCTCGGGCGCGGGCAGGGGCACGGCTCCATCGGCCAGTTCCGGGTCGAGGAAGCGGGCCAGAAGGGCATCTTCCTCGTCCGAGAGGTGGCCGAGCGCCTTGGCGGTATCGAGCGTGAGCGCCGCAGTCTGCCATTCGCCGGTGCGGGCAAGGCAAAAGATGCGGGTGCTGTAGCTAGGCGAGATCCCCGGCGTGGCGCGCAATTGCTGGCAACCGGCATCCTCGTGGCCCTGAAGCAGCGCCACATCGAAGCTGCGCTGAAAGATCGCCGGAGCCTTGGAGCCGGTGCGCTTGAGCATCTCGGCGGCCTCATCCACCGCCCCGCGGGCCAGTAGCGCGTCAATCCGGGCCTGAAACAGCAGGCCTTCGGGGCCGGCGCCAATGGGCGGGTCCAGCTCGGTGAGCAGCAAAAGGCGGATCAGGCCCTGCTGGGCCGGCATCGGCTCAACCGGCAGCTCCGCAATGAGGCGGCGCAACCGGTCCAGCTCGGAACTGCCCCAGATATTGCCGGGAAACCCGGCCTCACGCCGCCCGATCAACCCGATTCCATCAGGCGAGGGGGCGCCGAGGGGCGTGACGGTTACGGTCTCGATCCCGGCAGAACTGGCCACCGGCGGCTCATTCGAGGGCGCAACGGCCACAACCGGCGTGGCGAGGCTGTCAGAGAGCCAGTCGATGGAGGAAATGGGGGCCTCTTGCGCCCAAAGCGCCGTGCCAAGGCTCATCGCCCCGGCTGCTCCCAACCCCAACGCCTGCGCAATTCTCATCGTCAATCCACGTCGAGCTCCACCGGCTCGCGCACCTCTTCCATCTCGGGGCTGAGATCGCCCAGATAGGCAAACCCTACCAGCCCGATGAACCCGAGCACCAGTAATACCACGATCAGTTTGAGTATTCGGAGCATATGCCCTGCCGTCCTGCCCTTGTTTTTGTGCCTCATTCCCCCGGCTGGCGAGATTATATATGGCAATCCGCGCGAGTTCACGCCATTGAGGGCGACAAAATTTTTTGACCGGCAGGAAGGTGCCAAGAGCTTGGCGGAACGGCTGAAAAAGACAGTCGCCCTCGTGGGGATGATGGGGTCGGGCAAGACCGCCGTGGGAACGGCGCTGGCAAAGCGCCTTGGCGTGCCGTTTCTCGACAGTGATGCCGCCATCGTTCAGGCCGCCAACATGAGCATTGCCGAGATCTTCGAGCGCGATGGGGAGGCCTTCTTCAGGGCGCGCGAGTCGGAGGTGCTTTCGCGGCTTCTGGTGGGGCAGGTGGGGATCCTCTCGACCGGGGGCGGGGCCTATCTTTCTGCCGCGAACCGAGAGCTGATTCACACCAAGGGCGTGGCGCTCTGGCTGAAGGCTGATACCGATTTGCTGTGGAACCGGGTCAGGCACAAGACGACTCGCCCGCTGCTACGCACCGCCGATCCACGCGCCACGCTGGAGGAACTGGTCGCCAAGCGCGAGCCATCCTATGCGCTGGCCGAGCTGATGGCGCAGGCGCGGCCTGAATACTCTATCGCCGAGATGGTAGAGGAAGTGGTGAAGGTTCTCGCCACACGTGAAGACGTGCTTTCAAGAGATTGAAACGATAGGGGTATTTCCATGACCGAGATCGTGCCTGTTGCCCTGCCGGGCCGTGAGTATGACGTGCGGATCGGCGAAGGGCTCATCGCCCGTGCAGGCGCCGAGATCGGCCCCTTGCTGGCCCGGAAACGGGTGGCCGTGGTGACTGATGCCCATGTGGCGGCGGCACATCTGGAGGCACTGGAAGCGGGCCTGCGGGCGGAGGGAATCGAACCGGTTTCGCTGGTGCTGCCCGCCGGAGAGGCGACCAAGAGCTGGGAGCAGCTCGGCCGCACGGTGGAATGGCTCATCGCCCAAAAGGTCGAGCGGCGGGATGTGGTCGTGGCCTTGGGTGGCGGGGTGATCGGCGACCTTGCGGGCTTTGCAGCTGCCGTGCTTCGCCGGGGCGTGCGCTTTGTGCAGGTGCCGACCTCGCTGCTCGCGCAGGTCGACAGTTCGGTCGGCGGCAAGACCGGCATCAACTCGCCCCTCGGCAAGAACCTCGTCGGCGCCTTCCATCAGCCCAGCCTCGTGCTGGCCGACATTCTGGCGCTGGAGAGCCTCACCGAGCGCGACTTTCTCGCAGGCTACGGCGAAGTGCAGAAATACGGGCTGCTCGGCGACGCACAATTCTTTGAATGGCTTGAGAAAAATGGCCCTGCGCTGGCCTCTGGCGACCGGGAGGCGCGGGCCTATGCGGTGCGGCGCTCGGTGGAGATGAAGGCCGAGATCGTGCTGCGTGACGAGACCGAGCAAGGCGACCGCGCGCTTTTGAACCTTGGCCATACCTTTTGCCACGCGCTGGAGGCCGCCACGGGCTACTCCGACCAGCTGCTGCATGGTGAAGGCGTTGCGATCGGCTGTGCGCTTGCCTTCGAGCTCTCGGCGCGACTTGGTCTTTGTGCGCAGGAAGCGCCGAGCCGCGTGCGGGCGCATCTGGCCGATATGGGGATGAAGAAGGACCTGGCCGACATTCCCGGCGAACTGCCGGGCGCCGAGGCGCTGCTTGAGCTAATGGGGCAGGACAAGAAGGTGGTGGACGGCAAGCTGCGGTTCATTCTCGCCAAAGGGATCGGTGAGGCCTTTGTGACCTCGGATGTGCCGCGTGATGCGGTGCTGGGCGTGTTGGAAGACGCTCTCGGTTAAAGGGGCGAAGCCTGCGGCCCGTCGCCCGGCGGGCTGGCTTGCGAAGGACCTCTGCTGTGCAGTGCCACGCGCGTGCCAGCGTCCACTAGCGCCGCCAGCCAGCGGGCCCAGAGCGCTGCTCCGAGAATGATGAAGAGATAGACCGGCGCGCCAAGTGAGGCCTTGCTGGTGATTGCGAAGAGCAGGGTGCTGAGGCCGTAGTGGAGCACCAAGATGGGTGCGCCACCCGCGACGAGCGCGAAGACCCGTGCTGCGAAGCCAGGCGCAGGGTGATCAGGCAGGAGCTTCGCGAGGCCTACGGCCTGCAGTAATACCAGAGCGCTCCAGGCGACGGAGAGGTAGATCACCTCACGCGGCGCGGGACCGATGATAGCTTGCCGAGGAGGCGGAATGGCATCGGGCTCGGGGATAAACTCCCAGCCGCCCGCCGCGAACTCGGTGACGAGGTAGATGATCGTGATGAACAGATAGCAGCCCAACGGCATGGCCCAGAGCCAGAAGGCCGCGCGCCAGAACAGGCCAGTTGGTGGCGCAGGGACGCCGCGCCGGGCGATCATGTGGCGCAGTGTTGCGGCAACGGCCCAGGGCGCCGCTGAGAGCAGAACCGCGAGCAAGAAGACGGCGACAGTGGCCGTGCTCATGAAGATGAGCGGCACGATCGAGAGCAAGGCGAGCGCCGTCCATAACGCCCAAACGCGCCATGGGCGGTGACAGCCTTTTACAAATCGCAGGAGTGCGGCGGCGGTCAGTGTGAGCGCCCCGCGCATGTGCTTGGCTTAAAACGGAATCTCGTCGTCGATGTCGCCGCCAGCAGGGGCGTTTCCGCCGCCGTAGCCGCCACCCGAGCTGCCGCCGCGGTCGTCATAGCCGCCACGGTCATCGTAGCCGCCACCGGAGGAGGAGCCGCCGCCGTAGCCGCCGCCACCCCCACCGCCGGCGCCTTCGCCGCGGCCGTCGAGCATGGTCAGCGTACCGTCATAGCCCTGCAGGACCACCTCGGTCGAATAGCGGTCCTGGCCGTTCTGGTCCTGCCATTTGCGGGTTTGCAGCTTGCCCTCGATGTAGACCTTGGAGCCCTTGCGCAGGTACTGCTCGGCGATGCGCACAAGCCCTTCCTGAAAGATCGCCACCGAGTGCCACTCGGTCCGCTCGCGGCGCTCGCCTGTGTTGCGGTCTTTCCATTGTTCGGATGTGGCGATGCGCAGGTTGCACACCTTGCCGCCGTTCTGAAACGTGCGGGTTTCGGGATCGCGGCCGAGATTGCCGATCAGGATCACCTTGTTCACGGAACCGGCCATGCCCGGACCTCCCCATATCTTGTGGCTCGAATCTTTCGGTGACGCTACACCACCTGAACATGGTTAAAAACCGGTTTACGGCGCCTGACGCAACTGTGCGGAATTGCGGGGTGGCCCCGAGAGCGATTTTGGCTAGAATGCGGGCTGCAAGGGGGCCGAACGGCCCGGAAGGAACGGGGCCGAGGGGCATGAAACGAGCAGTTGCGGCGGTTGTCTGCCTTTGCATGGCAACGCCATTGATGGCTGAGAGCTTTTCGTCGAAGTCACGCAAGAAGCTTTTCCTGAACCAGACCAAGCTGCTCGACAGCCGGGCCGCCAGCCAATACGCGGCCTCGGTGCGGTTGCAGCCGCCGACGGTGAACACGCCCTCCAAGTATGACGGGACCGGCCCGCGCTTCAACGGCTCCTACAAGGGGGTCTATCTGCCGATGGCCAAGGCGGCGGCCTCCAAGCACGGGGTGCCGGAAGACCTGTTCCTGCGGCTGGTGCAGCAGGAGAGCGGCTGGAAGCCCAAGGCCAAGAGCCACAAGGGCGCGATTGGCCTTGCGCAGCTCATGCCGTTCACCGCTGCCAAGATGGGCGTGGACCCGCATGACCCCAAGCAGAACCTCGAAGGTGGCGCCAAGTATCTGCGGCTCATGTACGACCGCTACAAGAGCTGGCGACTTGCCCTTGCGGCCTACAATGCTGGCCCCGGCGCGGTGGACAAATACGGCGGCGTGCCGCCCTACCGCGAGACCAAGAATTACGTGAAGGTCATCTGGGGCTCCTGAGCCGCTTCCCATGCGCAAGCTATTCGTTCCTCTGATCGTCGCGGTGATCCTGATCGGGATCGGCAGTGTGGCATGGCAGGGTTACCGATGGGTAACCGGAGTGGCCGAGACTTTCACCGAGATGGACGATCCGGTGTTCGCGATGCATGCGGCGATGGCTGAGAACGAGGATGAAAAGGCCTATGCCTTCCTCGCGCCGGAGCTACAGGAGCGCGTGTCGATTGCCGAGTTCGAGCGTGAGTTCCGCGCCCAGCAGATCTGGGGCGACGCGGGCAGCTTCAGCTTCAGTGGCCGGTCGATCAACAACAGCAAGGCGCGCATCCGGGGCAGCTATACCCGCTCCGATGACACGGTGTTGCCGGTGTTTGTGGAGCTGGAAAAGCTGGGCGAAGAGTGGAAAATCACCCGCTTTCACTTCGGTGCGCCGCCTCCGGGGCAGGAAGAGTGGGAGATCTGATCGCGAAGCTGGTCAGGCGATTTTTCTGAATGATTTCAGCTTAAACGGCGGGTTTTGGCCGAACCCCATAGCCCGGATAGGTTGATTTCTGCCGCGGGTGATCGGCCGATCTGGCAGGGGCCGCAGGGGCGGACTAGATGCAGGGCAGACCCGCGAAAGGTTTGACCCGTGACCAGCACTCCGCCCCCTCGCAACATGCCCGCCGATGTGCGGGCCGAACTTGCCAAGCACGGCCTGTTGGCCCGTTATGGCGCTGCCCCGGCGGAGCGGCGGATGAGCTACCTCGCCCGGATCGAGGCCGCCCGGCAAGGCCCGGCGCGGGCGGCGCGGATCGAGCAGATGATCGAAGCTCTCAAGCGGGGTTAGTCCGCATTTACAGCGAGTTGCTCTGCAATCCTCATTCAGCCGCCACCTTGATGACCGGCTCCATCCCGGCGAACTCTTCGTCGGGCAGGTGGCATTTGACCTGGTGGCCACTTGCCATTTGCCGCATTGGCGGCACCTCGGTTTCGCACAGCCCGCCGGGGACCCGGTCTTTCCAGCGGCAGCGGGTCTGGAACGGGCAGCCGGAAGGCGGGTTCATGGCGGAGGGGATATCGCCCTCCAGCACGATGTGCTTTTTCTCCACGCTGGTATCGGCGATGGGCACCGCCGAGAGCAGCGCCTCGGTGTAGGGGTGATAGGGCGGGGCGAAGACCTGCTCGGTATCGCCGATCTCGACCACATGGCCGAGATACATCACCATCACCCGGTCTGACAGGTAGCGCACGATCGAGAGGTCGTGGCTGATGAACAGGAGCGTTGTCTTCTCTTCGCGTTGAATTTCCATTAACAGGTCGGTCACGGCGGCCTGCACCGACACGTCCAGCGCCGAGACCGGCTCATCCGCAACCACGATCTTGGCGCCGCCTGCGAAGGCGCGGGCAATGCCAACCCGTTGTTTTTGCCCGCCCGAAAGCTGGCGCGGCATCCGCTCAGCAAAGGCGCGGGGGAGTTTGACCAGATCGAGCAGTTCGAGCATGCGCTGCTCGCGTTCGCTATCATTCTTGCCGATGCGGAAAATCTCCAGCGCGCGGATGATCTGGCGGCCGACGGTCATTGAGGGGTTGAGCGTGTCGAAGGGGTTCTGGAACACCATCTGGACGGAGGAGACGGTATCGGGGTTGCGGGCCTCGATGGGGGTGTCCTGAATGTCCTGGTTGAAGAGCAGGATCTGGCCTTCGGTCGCCGTCTCCAGCCCCATCAGCACCTTGGCGAAAGTGGACTTGCCGCAGCCAGATTCGCCAACGATGGCAAGGGTTTCGCTTTCGCGGGCCTCGAAGCTGAGTGTCTCGTTGGCCTTGACCACGCGGGTATCGCCGCCGCCGAAGAGGGCGTTGGAGGCGACCTCGTAGTATTTTTTCAGGTTGTCCATCTTGAGGACCACATCCCCCGGCTCGGCCTTCTTGTGGGTGGTCTCGGTGACGATGGGGGCGCTCCAGTCGATCTCCTGAAACTTCAGGCAGCGGGTGGCGTGGCGGTCGTTGCCGGGCACGTCGAACATGGGGATCGCGTCGGCGTCGCAGCGGCCGGCCTCGAAATAATCGCAGCGCGGGCCGAAGTTGCAGCCGTGGGGTCGCTCGTGGGGCAGGGGGAAGTTGCCGGGAATCGCGACC
The DNA here is from genome assembly GCF_019801175.1 of Vannielia litorea. Lineage (NCBI taxonomy): Bacteria > Pseudomonadati > Pseudomonadota > Alphaproteobacteria > Rhodobacterales > Paracoccaceae > Vannielia > Vannielia litorea. The sequence goes on along the minus strand of NZ_JAHVJR010000001.1, from coordinate 1,431,456 downwards.
AGCGGGCGGGCGTTTTTATCGGCCCCGGGCAAGGGGATAGAGCGGAAGAGGGCCTGGGTGTAGGGGTGCTGCATCTCGTCGAACACGTCTTCGATGGAGCCGCGTTCGACGGCCTCGCCGGAATACATGACGCAGAGGCGGTCGCAGGTTTCGAGCACCAGCCCGAGGTTGTGGGAGATGAACAGCATCGAGGTGCCGTATTTCTTGCCGAGGTCCTTCACCAGCTCGACCACGGCGGCCTCAACGGTTACGTCCAGCGCGGTGGTGGGCTCGTCGAGGATGAGCAGAGAAGGCTTTGACATCAGAGCCATAGCGATCACGATGCGCTGCTGCTGGCCGCCGGAAAGCTGGTGTGGGTAGCTCTTGAGCATGCGCTCTGGATCGGGGAGCTTCACGTCGGTGACGACCTCCAGCGCGCGGGCCCAGGCCTCTTTTTCGCCGATGCCCTCGTGGATCATCGGGACTTCCATCAGCTGTTTGCCGATCTTCATCGCGGGGTTCAGGGAGGCCATAGGCTCCTGATAAATCATGGCAATTTCCTTGCCACGGATGTCGCGCAGCTCCTCGAGGCTCATCTGCCCGAGGTCGCGCCCCTTGAACTTGATCGACCCGCCAACGACCCGGCCGTTGACCCCCAAATCCTGCATCACGCCGAGCGCCACGGTGCTCTTGCCGCAGCCGGATTCTCCAACCAATCCAAGGGCTTCGCCCGGCATCACCTTGGCCGAGAAGTCCATCACCGCCGGGATCTCGCGCAGGCGGGTGAAGAAGGAGATGGAGAGCTTGTCGATCTCCAGAATGGGGCCGTCGTAAGTTTCTTCAGCCATGGGAGTCTCCGGCGTTAACCATGCGTTGGGGGCGATGCACAAGTGATGCACATCCGATGCACATCCCATGCGCATGTCGGATGACATAGGGGGTGAAGTCTTGCCCCAGCGTGCGCAGGGGATTGACGGGATTTCGGCGGGTGGGTTGCGCCCATCCTGCGGCGAAGCGCGCCTGCATCATCAATCCTTCAGGCTCTCTTCGCGCAAGCCGTCCGCGAGCAGGTTTAGGCCGAGGACGAGGCTCATGAGGGCGAGCGCCGGGGCGAGGGCGGGGTGGGGGTAGATCGACAGGAGCTTGCGGCCCGAGTTGATCGTGGTGCCCCAGTCGGGGCTGTCGGGCGGCAGGCCGAGGCCGAAGAAGCCGAGGGTGCCGAGCAGAATGGTGGTGTAGCCGATGCGCAGGCAGAAATCGACGATCAGCGGGCCGCGCGCGTTGGGCAGGATCTCCCAGAGCATGATGTACCATGGGCCTTCGCCGCGGGTCTGGGCGGCGGCCACGTAGTCGCGCGTCTTGATGTCGAGCGCGAGCCCGCGAACGATACGGAACACCGTGGGCGAGTTCACGAAGACCACCGAGACGAAGACCACGAGGATGTTGCCGGGCATGGAGATGAGGCCGAAGGGGTCGGCGTTCCACGCCACGCCAAGGTAGATGTAGCCGCCGATCAGCAGCGAAAGCCCGATGTAGAGGTTTCTCTTCATCGGGTCGGTGAAGTAGCGCGAGTTGAACAGCACCACGAGGAACACGATGGGGAAGAGGAAGAGCACGCCCGCCATGTAGCGGGGCAGGCCGCTTGCCACGATCTCGGGGGTCACCAGCAGGTAGAACAGCAGGATCACCGGGAAGGCGAGGATGAGGTTGGCGAGGAAGCTCAGGAAGGTGTCGAGCTTGCCGCCGTAGTAGCCTGCGGGAAGGCCGAGGGTGATGCCGACCATGAAGGCGAAGATGGTGGCGAAGGGGGCGATCTTCATCACCTCCCAGCTGCCTGCGACCATGCGGGAGAAGACATCGCGCGCAAGATTGTCGCCGCCGAGCAGATACCACTCCAGCCCCTCTGTGCCCTCGGGCACGGGTGTGCCGGGCACTTTGTTCTTGAGGCCCGAGACGGCGGTGAGCGGCTCGTGGGTGAGGATCATCTGGTAGAAGATCGCGGTGAAGATCCAGAACAGGACGATGCCAAAGCCGATCATGCCGACTGTGCTGTCGAACAGTTTGCCGTAGAGGCCGAGGCGGCGCTTGAAGGTGATCGAAAGGGCGAAGACCACGGCCATGCCGATCCAGACCGGCAGGAGCCGGGCCGAGATATGGCCGATAATGCCCTTGGAGCCGCCGGGCAGCAGCATGCCGACGAGCGCGTAGGCGAGGATGCAGGCCAGCGCCACCAGCAGGGCGCCCATGGTGACGTAGCCGATGTAATCCATCGGCGTTCGGGTGCGCACGGCCGTGCCGTCATGCTGAATGATCAGTTCGCCGGATTTCATCCCGAAGAGGCCGAGCAGGAATTGCACGAGGAAGGCGATGACGAGGAGCGCGCCTGCGGTCAGGAAGACCGGGTTGAGGAAGGAGAGCGCGCCTGTCCAGGTAAGGGGGTCCATCTGTTGTCTCTCCTTACGAAATGCGGATGCGCGGGTTGAGGTGGACGTAGCCGATGTCGGAGATCAGCTGGGTGATCAGCACGACGAGCACGGAGACGATGGAGACGCCGAGCAGCAGGTCGATGTCGTTGTTGCCCGCCGCCTGCACCAGCGCCCAGCCGAAGCCCTTGTAGTTGAAGAGGCTCTCGACGATCACCACGCCGTTCAGCAGCCACGGGAACTGGAGCATGATCACGGTGAAGGGGGCGATCAGGGCGTTGCGCAGGGCGTGCTTCATCACGATGTTCGGAAAGCTCACGCCCTTCAGCCGGGCGGTGCGGATATATTGCGCGGTCATCACCTCGGCCATCGAGGCGCGGGTCATCCGGGCGATGTAGCCCATGCCGTATAGGGCGATGGTGAGGACGGGGAGGAAGAAGTTGTTGAAATTGGCGTCATCCATTGCCGCTGTGGCGGTGCCCTTGAAAATTGTGCGATCCGAGATGAAGCCCCATTCCTTGAACATCGGTGAAAGCCCATTGGCTGAACTGGCCAGCAGCGCGATGAGGATGACACCCGATACATACTCAGGCATGGCGGTGCTTGTGATGGATACGGTCGACAGTGTTCGGTCTGTCTGGCTCCCTTCGCGCATCCCCGCGAGCACGCCGATCAGCAGGGCGCAGGGGACCATGAGTAGCATGACCCAGAGCATGAGTTTGGCGGTCAGCCCTAGCCGCGTGCCGATGATCGAGGCCACGGAGTCGCGGAACACGGTGCTCTCGCCCCAATAGCCTTGCAGGATGCCGCAGAAGCTGGGCGCCTCTGCCGGGGTTTCGGCCAGGCCGACACAGCGGCCTGCGACCACCTCGCCGCCGTCGCCCTCACGGGTCCAGCCGGGCACTACGCCGAGCCATTCGCCGTAGCGGACCACCATGGGCTGCCCGAAGCCGTTGTTCGCCAGCCAGCCCTGCACCTCTTCGTCCGACATGCGCGAGTTGCCCTGAAACTTGGCGAGCTTCTCGAGGTTGCTGTCGAGGTTGGTGAGGTAGAAGACGATGAAGCTGAGGCAGAGGGCCGTCAGCAGCATCGTTCCGATCCGTCGGACGAGGAAAAGGCCCATGGAATATCCCTGTCTGGCCGCGCGTGGTTATGCGTTCTTGGTGGCGCGGTGTGGATGGGTGCGGCGGGGCCGGGTGATGGCCCCGCCGCCGTGTTCAGCTGTGGGGCCCGATCAGGCCTGTTCCATCCACCACTTATAGTGATGCATCTCGAAGGTGGGATGCATGTCCACGTTGTGGACGTTGGACTTGTAGTGGCGGAAGAGCGAGCGCCAGTAGGGCTGGATGACCACGCCCTCGTCGATCATGATCTGCTCCAGCTTGGCCATCACCTCGGAGCGGGTGGCGGCATCGGAGATCGACATGGCTTCGGCGAGCAGGTTGTCGAACTCCTCGTTGGCGAAGGCGGCCTCGTTCCAGGCCACGCCGGACTTGTAGGCCAGCGCGAGGATCTGGACGCCGAGGGGGCGCATGTTCCACTCGGTGGCCGACCACGGGTAGGCGAGCCAGTCGTTCCAGAAGGTGGAGCCGGGCAGGATGGTGCGCTTCACGTTGATGCCGGCGTCGCGGCATTGCGCGGCCACGGCATCGCAGGTGGCGGACTGCCAGTCGTCGTCGATCGAGATCAGCTCGAACTCGGTGTCGGCCTGGCCTGCGGCGGTCAGCATCTCCATCGCCGCCGCCGGATCGGGGGCGGGGGTTTCGATCTTGGCGTATTCCGGGTGGATCGGGCAGACGTGGTGGTTTTCGGCCACGGTGCCGAGGCCGGAGTAGCCGAGTTCGAGCACAACGGCGTTGTCGACCGCGCTTTGCAGCGCCTTGCGGACATCGGCGTTGTCGTAGGGCGCGTTGCTCTGGTTGAAGCGCACGCAGATGGTGGCGGCGGTCACGGCCTCGGACTTCTCGAAGCCGATGCCGTCGAGCACTTCGATGAACTCGCCGGTGGACTGGTAGGTCATGTCGACCTCATCGGCGTCCATCGCGGCCATCCATGCGGCCATGTCGGTGCCGAAGTCGATGAACTCGATGGTGTCGAGGTAGGCCTCGCCGCCCCACCACGTGTGATCGGCGTTCTTGACCAGCGTCTGCTTGACGCCGACCTCGTTTTCGCCGGGCAGGAAGGGGCCGGTGCCGATGGGGTTTTCGGCGGGGTCGCCGCCATCATAGCTTTGGTGGACGATGGCCGCCGGGTAGTCGGCCATGCCGGGCACGATGGTGATGTCGGGCGCGGAGCAGACCAGTTTGACGGTCATGTCATCGACCACGGTGATCGCGCCTTCGCGGGCGGCGCCGCTCTCTTCGTCGATCAGGGAGGACATGCGGGAGGCCATCGAGTTGCCCTCGACGCCCTTTTCGCACCAGCGGTTGAAGTTGAAGGCCACATCCTCGGCGGTGAAGGCATCGCCGTTGTTCCAGGTCACGCCGGGGCGGACCTTGAGGGTGTATTCGGTGGCGTCCTCGTTGGCTTCCCAGCTTTCCAGCAGGCGGCCCTCGAAGGAGCCGTCGGCGTTGTACTGGACGAGATACTCGAGCCAGCCGCGCGAGAAGTTGGCCATTTGCGACCAGTCGTAGTTGCGCGGATCTTTCAGCGCCTTGGTTTCCATCTGCACGCGCAGGGTGCCGCCCATCTGCGGCTCCATGCCGTGGCTTTCGGCGGCGGCGGGCGTGGCGCCGATCAGGCTGTAGGCCCCGGCGGCGGTGACGCCCAGCGCGGTGGCGCGGGTCAGAAACTCGCGGCGGTCTAGCTTGCCGTCGAGATGCTCGGCGGCATACATCCGCGCGGCGTCATGCACCGGCTTGGTGGCTTGGGTGGGGTGCGTCATCTTGTTCTCCCTGTGACACAGTTTTTTGGGTCGGCCCCTGAGCGGCGCCTGTTCTGTTTTGCCGGAGGATGCGCGGTGGCCTGATCTCGCGCGCCGTTGCTTGTGCAATCCGGCCCGCAGGCCGCATCCCCCCGATAACGCAATGAGGCCTCAGCGATGGCCCCGCGTCAATGTCGCTTTCCGCCATAGCATGTAACAAAAGCGACATGGGCGCGAGCCAAAAACGACATGGCGCGCCAGCAGCGACGGATTACGGGCGTTTCGGGCTTTGCCGGGATTTCAACGACTTGCCCGCGCGAGCAGGGGATCGCGGCTGCCCCAAGGTCAGGCTTTGCGCGCCGCGCGGAAGGCGGTTGGGGTCTGGCCGGTACGCTCGTGGAAGACGCGGGAGAAGTAGGCCGAGGAGCGGTAGCCCAGCATCTCGGAAACGCGGCGCACCGGCATGTCGGTTTCGACCAGCAGGCGGCGGGCCTCGTAGCCCAGACGGTCGGCAAGGATCGCAGAGGCTGGACGGCCGCAGCTTTGGCGGCAGGCGCGGGAGAGGTGGGTGGAGGTGACGCCGAGGGTTTCGGCATACTCCGAGACCGACTGGCCGGTGTAGAGCCCGCGCTCGACCGCATCGGTGAACCGCTGGGCCAGACGGCGCGAGGCGGTATCGGCGGCGGTGTCCTGTGCGCCCGCGTGCTGGCGCTCGATCCAGACAGAGAGCAGGCCGCCGTGGTGGGTGAGGGCCTTGTCGCGGGCCGGGCGGGTGCCGTCGATCTCGCGCTGCATCGACTCGAGCAGGGTGGTGACCTCGCCCTGGGCCAGCGCATCGCGCACCCGCAGGTGGCAGGGCGCGGCGGGCAGCTCGATGCCGGAGTTCTCGTTGAAGAAGACGGCGGTGCCATAGACCTGCGCCGTCACCTCGAAGCCGAACATGGTGCGGGGCGGGATGAAGATGGCGTTATGGGCGCCGTAGCCACGGGTGAGGCCAGCCACGGTGATGCGGCCCTGACCGCGGGTGAACCAGAGCATCAGCGGGGTGCGGTAGCTGCGCATCGCCTCGGTGCGCCACTTGCCGCCCGTCGCCAGCCGGGCGAGCGGCACGAGTTCAATCGGGGCCTTGGGCGGCGCCGGGGTGAGCGGTCCGGTCACGGGGCGGTGGGTGGTGCGAGGCAGCATGGCGGCAGCAGGTCCTGAAACGGCGAAATGGCTGAAAATGGCGAGACTATGGTGAGCGGAAGGCGGGCAGATGGCGGGATGATTGCCGAGGCGCGGGGGCGCTTTCAAGGGTTATGTTGGAAATGTGCAAATGGGGCCCATTGCGCCGGATTGTTGAGGAAATCGGCGCAATCGAGGGTTGGGGGCGATATCTGGGAGGGGCGTTGAGCGTGGCCCCAAGATGCTGCGGTCAGAGCGCGCTGGCGGAGACGGTTTGCCAGGCCTGCATCCGCGCCCGAAACCATGAGCGCTGCCGTTTTGCGTACTGCCGTGTTGAAATTTTGGCACGCTCGGCGGCCTCGGAGAGACTCATCTTGCCGCGCAGGTGGGCGATCAACTCCGGCGCGCCGATGGCTTTGGCGGAGGGCAGGGTGGGGGACCAGTGGGGCAGATTCGCCCGGGCCTCGTTCAGTGCGCCGGCCTCCAGCATCAGGTCGAAGCGGCGGGCGATGCGGGGGGTGAGCCACTCCTTTGGGGCATCGACGAGGAAGGGCTGGGCGTTGGAGAGCGGCAGGAGCGGCGGCGGGGTTTCATCCTGCCAGCGCCAGAGCGGCTTGCCGGTGGCGCGGAGCACCTCCCATGCGCGTTGGACGCGGGCGCGGTTGGCGCAATCGATCCGGCTGCGCTGCTCTTCGTCCAGCGCGGCGAGCAGGGCAGCGAGGGGCAGGGCATCGGCCTCGGCGCGGACCTCGGGCGGCACCTCGGGGATCTCGGCCAGCCCTTCGGTGAGCGCGGTGAAGTAGAGGCCGGTGCCGCCCACGATGATCGGGCGGGCGCCGCCGGTGAGCAGAGGGGCGATATCGCGCAGCCAATGGCCAACGGAATAGGCGGTATCGCCGGGCACATGGCCATAGAGCGCGTGCGGGGCGGCGGCCTCTTCTTCCGCCGAGGGGCGAGCGGTGAGCACGCGCCAGTTGGCGAAGACCTGAAGCGCATCTGCGTTCACCACCACCCCGCCGGAGCGTGCGGCCACCTCGAGCGCGAGGGCGGATTTGCCTGATGCCGTGGGCCCGGCGATGAGCACGGGGCGGTCGGCATCCAGCGATTTCCAGTCTATCATGTCGCCTGCACACATCCGCCGTTGAACCCGCCCGCAAATTCCGACATTTTGCGCGCCAGATGCAAGTGGCCCCGGGGAGAGCGCGATGATGGATGCAATCGGAGATGGGGCGGCAACGAAGTATCGGCGGGTTCTGCTGAAAATTTCCGGCGAGGCGCTCATGGGCGATCAGGGCTTTGGCCTGCATCCTCCCACGGTGGAGCGCATTGCCCGCGAGGTGAAGAGCGTCAGCGATCTGGGCGTCGAGATCTGCATGGTCATCGGCGGCGGCAACATCTTTCGCGGGCTTGCGGGCGCCGCGCAGGGGATGGAGCGGACCACGGCCGACTACATGGGGATGCTGGCCACGGTAATGAACGCGCTGGCGATGCAGGGGGCGCTGGAATCGCTCGGCATCCACACCCGGGTGATCAGCGCGATCCCGATGGATCAGGTTTGCGAGCCCTACATCCGCCGCCGCGCGGTGCGCCACCTCGAGAAGAAGCGGGTGTGCATCTTTGCCGCCGGAACGGGTAACCCTTATTTCACCACCGACACCGCGGCGACGCTGCGGGCCAACGAGATGGCCTGCGAGGCGATCTTTAAGGGCACCAAGGTGGACGGGATCTATGACATGGACCCAAAGCTGCACCCCGAGGCCAAGCGCTACGACAAGGTGAGCTACGACGAGGTGCTGATGAAGAACCTCAAGGTGATGGATGCCTCCGCCATCGCGCTCGCGCGGGACAACATGCTGCCGATTATCGTGTTCAGCCTCGACGAGCCGGGGGGCTTCACCAGCATTCTGGCGGGCGAAGGCACCTATACGATGGTGAAGGGCTGAGGGATCGCCCGTGCTGGGGCAAATGGTGGGTTGCACCAACCCTACGGCGCTGGAAATGCAAAGCGCGCTGGCATAGAAGCGCGGGCAGATTGAGAAGAGGACGAGCTGATGTCTGACGAATTCGAGCTGGATACCGACGATCTGGAGCGCCGGATGGATGGCGCCATCGCCAACCTGCGGACGGAGTTTGCGAGCCTGCGGACGGGCCGTGCCAGTGCCAGCATGCTGGAGCCGGTGCAGGTGGAGGCCTATGGCCAGATGACCCCGATCAACCAGGTCGGCACGGTCAACGTGCCCGAGCCGCGGATGGTGACGATCAATGTCTGGGACAAGGGCTTGGTGAACGCGGTTGAAAAGGCGATCCGGAATTCCGGGCTGGGCATCAACCCGCAGATGAACGGCACCATCATCATGCTGCCGATCCCCGAGCTGAACGAAGAGCGCCGCAAGGAGCTGACCAAGGTGGCGGCGCAATATGCCGAGAACGCCCGGGTCGCCGTGCGCAACGTCCGTCAGGACGGGATGCAGCAGATCAAGAAGGCCGACAAGCTGGCCGAGGATGACCAGAAATTCTGGGAGCAGTCGGTGCAGGAGATGACCGACGCCCACATCAAGAAGATCGACGGGGCGCTGGAGGCCAAGCAGGGCGAGATCATGCAGGTCTGAACCTGTGAAAGGGATCTGGTAACCCGATTGCAACGCGATGCGCGTAGGGCTGGAGCCGGGCTCGGCCTGCCGCGCAGACCCGCAGCAAATCCGGGCGGCCGCCGGGACATTCTGGCAATGGCCGCCCTGCCGCGCTAAAGACGGCAGTGCCGGTGCCCAGAACGGGCAACACGGCGAGGAGGCCGGCAGTATGGCGACAGAGGCGAGCGAAGGGGCGGCACCGCGGCACGTGGCCATCATCATGGATGGCAACGGCCGATGGGCAACGCGCCGGGGCCGGCCAAGGCTCTTTGGCCATCAGGCGGGCGCCAAGCGGGTGCGCGAGATCGTCGAGGCCTGCCCTGATCTGGGCGTCAAGTATCTGACGATCTTTGCCTTTTCGACCGAAAACTGGAAGCGGACGCAGGCCGAGGTGGCCGGGCTGATGCTGCTGTTCCGGCGCTACATCACCAAGGAGGCGCAGCGCCTGCTGGCCAAGGGCGTGCGGGTGCGGTTCATCGGCGACCGGGTGAAGCTGGATGCCAAGCTGGTCGCGCTGATGGACGAGCTGGAGGCGCTGACGGCGGGCAACGAGAAGGTGCATCTGACCATTGCGCTCAACTACGGGGGCCGCGACGAGGTGACCCGCGCGACCCAGCGCATGGCGGTGGAGGTGGCCGAGGGGCGGCTGAGGCCCGAGGATGTGGATGCTGAAACCCTAGGCCGCTTTCTGGACACTTGCATGCTGCCCGACCCCGACTTGGTGATCCGCACCAGCGGCGAGGCGCGGATCAGCAACTTTCTGCTCTGGCAATCAGCCTATGCGGAATACGAGTTCATCGACACGCTCTGGCCGGACTTCTCGGCGGAGTGCTTTGCAGAGATCACCCGGGGCTTCGCCTCTCGGGACAGGCGATTTGGAGCCGTGAAGGCATGAGTGGAAAGTGGGACGATCTGGCGCCGCGGGTGATCGCAGGCGCGGTGATGGTGGTTGTCGGCGTGGCAGGCATAAGGGCCGGGGGCATCTGGTTTCAGATGCTGGCGGTGTTCGTGACCGCGGTCATGATCTGGGAGCTGGCCAGCATGATCAAGCGGGAGGGCGAAAGCGCGATGCTGCTGGCGGCCATCACCGCCTCGGTGCTCTCGGGCCTGCTGGCGCATGAGGCGAACTGGGCACTGCTGCTGCTCTTTGCCCCTGCCATTGTGGGCGCCCTGATGATGCCGCGCGAGCGGCTGACGTTCTTCCTGTTTGCGCTCGGCATCATGACGGCGGGGTGGGGGCTGGTAAGCTTCCGCGATGTCTATGGCGGCACATGGCTGTTCTGGCTGGTCTTCGTGGTCGTGGTGACGGATGTGGCAGGCTATTTTGCCGGACGGATGCTTGGCGGGCCGAAGTTCTGGCCGGCGGTCAGCCCGAAGAAGACATGGTCTGGCACGGTGGCGGGCTGGGTCGGCGCTGCCTGCGTGGGCGCGCTGTTTTTGACCTTCACCAACGCCGGACGTGACCTGATCTGGATTTCGGCGGTGCTCGCCTTTGCCAGCCAGATGGGCGACATCGCGGAATCGGCGCTGAAACGGCGGATGGGGGTGAAGGACAGCTCTTCGCTGATCCCCGGCCACGGCGGGCTGTTCGACCGGTTCGACGGGTTGCTTGGTGCGTCGCTGCTGATGCTGCTCGTGGCGCTCATCGTTGACGTGCCCGAGGTGCGGATTTGAAGCGGGTCAGCCTGCTTGGCGCGACCGGCTCCATCGGCGAGAGCGCGATTGACCTGATCGGGCGCGGCGGGTTCGAGGTGGAGGCGCTGACCGGCGGGCGCAACGTGGCGCGGCTGGCGGAGCAAGCGGTAGAGACCGGTGCGGCGCTGGCGGTGACCTGTTTTCCCGAATGTTACGAAGAGCTTGCAGCGCGGCTTGAAGGCAGTGGCGTGGAGGTTGCGGCGGGGCCGGATGCGGTGGCGCAGGCGGCGTCACGGCCTGCGGACCTGGTGCTGAACGGCATCGTCGGGGCGGCGGGCTTGCAGCCCAGCCTCGCGGCGGTGCAGGCCGGGTCCACGCTGGCGCTGGCCAACAAGGAGAGCCTCGTTTGCGCCGGGCCGCTGCTGATGGAGACAGCGCGCAACTCGGGGGCCACGGTGCTGCCGGTGGACAGCGAACATTCGGCGGTGTTTCAGGCCTTGGTGGGCGAGGAGATGGCTGCGGTGGAGCGGGTGGTGATCACCGCGAGCGGCGGCGCGTTCCGCGACTGGCCGCTGGAGAAGATCGCCCGCGCCACGCCCGAAGAGGCGGCCACCCACCCGAACTGGGACATGGGCCAGCGGATCACCATCGACTCGGCCTCCATGTTCAACAAGGCGCTGGAAGTCATTGAGGCGCATGAGTTCTTTGAGCTGGAGCCTGAGCAGATCGAGGTGCTGATCCACCCGCAGAGCGCGGTGCATGCGCTGGTGGGCTTTCGGGACGGGGCGATGATGGCGCATCTGGGCGCGCCCGACATGCGCCACGCCATCGGCTACGCGCTGAACTGGCCGGAGCGGGCCGAGCTGCCGGTGGAGCGGCTCGACCTTGCCGCGCTGGGGCGGCTCGACTTTGCCGCACCCGACCCGGCCCGCTACCCGGCGCTCGGCCTCGCGTGGGAGGTGATGCGGGCGGGCGGGCTGATGGGCGCGGTCTTCAACGCGGCCAAGGAGGCGGCGCTGGACGGGTTCATCGCGCGCACCATCGGCTTTGCCGAAATGGCGCAGGTCGTGGAGCAGGTGATGGGCCGGATGGCCTCGCAAACCGGCCTTAACAATGACATGATGACCCTTGATAACGTGCTGCAAGCTGACCAGATGGCACGAGAACTGGCCCGCGAGGCCATGGCAAAGACAAAAGAGGCAACGGGCTAGGCATGGAATTTTTCGGGATTCTGGGAGGCACGGCAGGTTATGTCGTGGCCTTCGTGGTGGCGCTTTCGATCATCGTGGCGGTGCATGAGTACGGCCATTACATCGTGGGCCGCTGGTGCGGAATCCATGCCGAGGTGTTCAGCCTCGGGTTTGGCAAGGTGCTCTACAGCCGGACAGACAAGCATGGCACCGAGTGGCAGGTCGCCGCGCTGCCCTTTGGCGGCTATGTGAAGTTCATGGGCGATGCCAATGCCGCCTCGGCGGGCGTGGATGGCGAGGCGATGGCGGGGTTGAGCGAGGCCGAGAAGCGCCGCACCATGCCGGGCGCGCCGCTCTGGGCGCGTGCGGCCACGGTGGCGGCCGGTCCTGTGTTCAACTTTATCCTCAGTTTCATCGTCTTCGGGGCGATCTCGCTGATCCGCGGCGTGGCGAGCGAGCCGGTGCAGGTGGGCGCGCTGGAGCCGCTGCCGCAAGAAGTGCGGGTGCTGGAGCAGGGTGATGTGATCCTCTCCATCGGCGGGGCCGAGATCACCGATCTGGGCAGCGTCTACGAGGCGAGCCGCGATCTGGATCTGAGCCAGCCGGTGATTTACCGCGTGGAGCGCGGCGGCGAGGAGTTGGAGCTGGAGGGGACGACCCCGTTTCCGGCGTTGGTCTCTTCGGTGTCGCCCAACTCGGCGGCGATCGATGCGGGGCTTCAGGTGGGGGATGTGATCGTCGGGATCGACGGTGCGCCGATCACCGCGTTCCGGCAGCTGCAGGATGTGATCTCCAGCGGCGGCGGTGAACCGGTGGAGCTGGACGTGTGGCGCGAGGGCAGCCGCGAGGAGTTCACCCTCAAGCCGCGCGAAACCGACGTGCCGATGCCCGATGGCAGCTTTGAGAAGCGTTACCTGATCGGGATCAACGGCGGGCTGGCCTTTGAACCTGCAACGGTGCGGCTGGGTGCGCTGGAGGCCGTGGAATATGGCGTGCGGCAGACGTGGTTCATCGTGACCAGTTCGATCTCCGGGCTCTACAACATGATCACCGGGGGCATTTCGAGCTGCAACCTGAGTGGGCCGCTGAAGATTGCCACCACCGCCGGGCAGATGGCGAGCCAGGGCAGCCAGAGCTTTATCTGGTTCGTTGCGGTGCTTTCGACTGCGGTGGGCTTGTTGAACCTCTTCCCGATCCCGGTGCTGGATGGTGGGCACCTTGTGTTTCACGCCTGGGAGGCGGTCAGCGGCAAGCCTCCGCCCGAGAAGGCGCTGAACGTGCTGATGATGATCGGGCTGACGCTGATCCTGAGCCTGATGGTCTTTGCGCTCGGCAATGACCTGTTCTGCGAGGGCGGGCTGTTCTGGAAGCTGCGCGGCCTCTTCGAGTGAGGGCAGGGGCGGCCTGAGGGCCGTGCCCCAATCTTGCCACAATCTCCGGTCGGGCGGCCAAATTCGCGCCATAGTCGGCGTCTAGAACTTTGGGCGAACCAGAACCGGAGACGCAAGGCAAACGCCCATGCAAACGATGACTGAAGGATACCAGAGCCTGAGCCTGATCGTCCGCCTCAACTCGGACCGACTGCTCTATGTGGCCACGATCGCAACCGCCCTTGGCGGCGGCGCATGGATCGGCTCGCTCTTCCACTGATGTGGCCTGACAGACAGGCAAATGAAAAAGGCGCCTTCGGGCGCCTTTCGGCGCTTTGACACCATCCCCAGAACCCGCTAGTGAAGTTGGATAACAAAAGGCGGTAAAAACTGGGGGCTGAGGGCATGTTGCGAGCACGCGAGACCGGCGCAGAACTGGGCGCGGCGAAGGGGCTGATGCACCGCATCGCGCTGGTTATTTTCACAACGTTTGCAGTAGCTTGCACCGTGGCGCCGAGCCCGGTGGCAGCGCAATCGTTCAGCTTCAGCCGGGTCGAGGTGAACGGCAACCAGCGGGTTGATGCGGCCACTATCGTCTCCTACGCCGGAATCGCTCGCGGTGAAACGGTGAGCGCGGGCCAGATCAACGACGCCTATCAGAACATCCTCGCCTCCGGTCTTTTCGAGACAGTTGAGGTGATCCCGCGGGGCGGCACGCTTGTCATCAATGTTCGGGAATACCCGACGATCAACCGCATTGCCTTCGAGGGCAACCGGAGGTTGAAGGATGAGGACATGGCCGCCGCGATCCGCAGCCAGTCGCGCCGGGTGTTCCAGCCCAGCCAGGTCGAGGCGGATGCGGCTGCGCTGACTGAGCTTTACCGGGTTCAGGGCCGGGTTGCGGCCACGGTCTCGCCCAAGGTCATCCGTCGCAGCGGCAACCGTGTGGACCTCGTGTTCGAGGTGCGCGAAGGCCGCGTGGTGGAGAACGAGCGCATCAGCTTTGTCGGCAACCGCAAGTTCTCGGACCGCCGTTTGCGCGGCGCGCTGGAGACCAAGCAGGCCGGTCTGTTCCGCCAGCTCATCCAGCGTGACACGCTTGTGGAAGAGCGGATCGAGTTCGACAAGCAGGTGCTGCGCGACTTCTACCTGAGCCGGGGTTACATCGACTTCCGCGTTCAGAGCGCGACTGCCGAGATCACCCGCAACCGCGACGCCTTTCTGGTGACGTTCAATGTGCAGGAGGGTCAGCAGTTCCGTATCGGGCGGGTGACGGTGACCTCCAGCATGGCGGAAGCCAACGCCAACGAGTTCCGCAACGCGCTGCGCATTCGCAGCGGCCGGGTCTACAACCCGCAGATCGTGGAAACCAACATCAACCGGATGGAGCGGCTCGCCGCCCAGAAGGGGATCAACTTTCTGCGGGTCGAGCCGCAGATCAGCCGCAACGAGCGGACCCAGACGCTGGACATCAACTTTGCGATCAGCAAGGGGCCCCGCATTTTTGTGGAGCGGATCGACATCGAGGGCAACGCCTCGACGCTGGACCGGGTGGTGCGGCGCCAGTTCCGCGTGGTCGAGGGCGACCCGTTCAACCCGCGTGAAATCCGCGAGGCGGCAGAGCGCATCCGGGCGCTCGGCTTCTTCGAGACGGCGGATGTGAACGCGCGGCAGGGCTCCTCGGAAGATCAGGTGATCGTGGACGTTGACGTGGTTGAAGCCTCCACTGGCTCGCTGGGCTTTGGCGCCTCCTACGGGTCCGACGCGGGGCTTGGCTTCAACATCAACTTCTCCGAGCGCAACTTCCTCGGGCGGGGCCAGTCGCTCAGCTTTGGTGTGGATACGACCAGCTCGTCGCGGAGCGTGACCTTTGCCTTCCGCGAGCCGGCCTTCCTTGGTCGCGAGGTGACCTTTGGCCTCGATGCAAGCTTCCGTCAGACGGAATCGGAGAACTCGCGCTACGACTCGGCCATCGGCCTTATCCGCCCGTTGTTCGAGTTTCCGCTCGGCGAGCGCAGCCGGATGCAGCTGCGCACGGCTGTGAACTACAAGGAGCTCTCCGGCATCGACATGGGCGACGGTGGGGCCGATACTGGCTCGTCCTTCATCCTGCGGACCGAAGAGGGCGAGCGCTGGGATGCCTCGGTGGGCTACACCTACATCTACGACAGCCGGATCACCGGCCTGAACCCGAATGCGGCGATCCGCTTCTCCTTCGGGCAGGACTTTGGCGGGCTGGACGGCGAGAACCAGTACATCAAGACGACGGCGGCGATGACGGCGCAGACGCGGGTCTGGAACGAAGAGGTCACGCTGCGGGCCGAGCTTGAGGGCGGTGCGCTGCACTACACCTCGGGCGGCTCGACCGTGCTGGACCGTTTCACCCTCAACGGCCGGATGCGCGGCTTCGAGGCCAACGGCCTTGGCCCGCGCGACCTGAACGTGACCAACGAGGATGCGCTCGGCGGTAACTATTTCTTCGTGGCGCGGCTCGAAGCCGAGTTCCCGCTGGGTCTGCCGGAGGAATACGGCATCTCGGGCGGTGTCTTCTATGACATCGGGTCGGTCTGGGGCCTCGACAACACCGGTGGCGGACCGGACGGCACCTTTGAGGTGGACGACGATCTGCACTGGCGGTCGGCCATCGGTGTCTCGGTGTTCTGGGATACGCCGATCGGGCCGCTGCGCTTCAACTTCTCCGAAGCGATCATGAAGCAGGACTACGACAAGACCCGCAGCTTCGATATTTCGATCCGCACCGAGTTCTGATGCCACGCCGCTCACATAGCCTGGGGCGGGTGCTCCGGGCAGGCGTGGCGGCGGCGGGGCTCTGCGGCGCGGTTCTGGTCGGGCCGGTTTGTGCACAGGATACGGGCCGGGCCGCGCCTTCGGTGCTGACGATCAATCAGGAACGGTTGTTCAGGACCACGTTGTTTGGCCAGCGTTTGCAAAGCGAGTTGAACACGGCCCGCAGCGAGCTCATCGCCGAGAATGCCCGCATTCAGGAAGGGCTGGAGGCCGAGGAGGCCGAGTTGACCGCGCAGCGGGAGACGATGGAGCCTGCCGCTTTTCGCGACCTTGCCGATGCCTTTGACGAAAAGGTGACGGAGATCCGCGCCGAGCAGGAGGCCAAGACCCGCAGCCTGCAGCGCAGGCAGGAACGCAGCCAGCAGGTGTTCAGCTCCGCGATCGGGCCGGTGGTTCGGGAGGTGCTCGAAGAGCGCGGTGCCTCGGTGATACTCGATTCCCGCGCAATCCTGCTCGCCGTGGCCGATGTGGACGTGACGGATGTGGTGCGCGCGCGGGTTGATGCGATATTGGGCGATGGCGGCACGCTGGCGGTTCCCGCCGACGAGGCCGAGGACGCCCCGCAAGAGACGGACGAAGTTCCGTTCTCGACCGGGGAGCCGGTAGAAGAAGAGACTGCCCCGGCAGAGTGACGATCAGGAAGGACAGACCATGAGCGAGACCCCGGACACCGTAGATCTGGAGATGATCCAGCGGATCATTCCGCATCGCTACCCGTTTCTGCTGGTCGACAAGGTGCGGGACGTGAAGTTCTGCGAGAGCGCCTGCGGGATCAAAAACGTCACCTTCAACGAGCCGCATTTTCAGGGCCATTTTCCGGGTGCGCCGATCATGCCGGGGGTCACGATCATCGAGGCGCTGGCGCAGACAGCTGCCGTGATGGTGGGTGCGAGCCTTGAGCTGCAAGACAAGGGAATGCTCGTGTATTTCATGGGCATGGAGGGCGTGAAGTTTCGCCGCAAGGTGGTGCCCGGCGATGTGTTGGAGCTGCATGTGCAGGTGACCCGCGGCAAGCCCGGCGGCAAGGTCTGGAAGTTCAAGGGCGAGGCGAAGGTGGAAGGCGAGATGGCCGCCGAGGCCGAGTTCACCGCGATGATGGATATGCCTGCGGAGGCAAAATGAGCGTCGCCTCGACCGCCACGATCCACCCCACCGCCTGCGTCGACGAGGGCGCGGTGATTGGCGCGGGGGTCGATGTTGGCCCCTTCGCCTATATCGGCCCCGAGGCGGTGATCGGCGAGGGCTGCCTGATCAAGAGCCATGCGGTGATCACCGGCAACACCGAGATCGGGCCGGAGTGCACGATTTTCTCCTTTGCGGTCATCGGAGAGATCCCGCAGGACCTGAAGTTCGCCGGCGAGAAGACCAAGCTGGTAATCGGCGCGCGCAACCGCATTCGCGAGCATGTCACGATCAACTGCGGCACCGAGGGCGGTGGCGGCGTGACCCGTGTGGGCGATGATTGCCTGATCATGGCGGGCGCGCATGTAGCGCATGACGCGCAGGTCGGCAGCCGGGTGGTGATCGTCAATTCGGCGGCCATCGCCGGGCATTGCGTGATCGAGGATGACGTCATCATCGGCGGCCTCTCGGGCATTCACCAGTGGGTGCGGATCGGGCAGGGTGCAATCATCGGTGCGGTCAGCATGGTGACCCGCGATGTGATCCCCTATGGCCTCGTCGAGGCCAGTCGGGGGCGGCTAGAGGGGCTGAACCTCGTGGGCCTCAAGCGCAAGGGCGTGGCACGGTCTGATATCACCGCGCTCCGGGCGGCCTATCAGATGCTGGCGCAGGGCGAGGGGGCGTTTCAGGATCGCGCCCGGCGGCTCGGCGAAGAGACCGAGAGCGACTATGTGCGCCGGATCGTGGATTTCGTCACCGGGGAGAGCGACCGCTCTTTCCTGACCCCGGAGTAGGGCCTTGCTGGCGCTGATTGCGGGGCAGGGGCTGTTGCCGTCGCGGCTGGTGGCCGCGCTGGAGCGTGTGGGCCGGGACTACAGGCTTTACGCGCTCGAGGGTTTCGAGCCGGAGGTGGGTGACAGGCCTGTCACCCGGTTTCGGCTGGAGGAGCTGGGGAGTTTTATTGCAGGGCTGGTCGAGGGTGGCTGCGAGGCGGTGTGCCTTGCGGGGGCAGTGAAGCGCCCGCGTATCGACCGCGCACGGGTGGACCCGGCCACGCACGGGCTGATCGTGCGGCTGGCGGGCGCGATGGAGCGGGGCGACGACGGCACGCTGCGCGAGATCATGGCGATTTTCGAGGAAGCGGGCCTGCGGGTGGAAGCAGCGCATGAGATTGCGCCCGAGTTGCTGCCCGCCAGCGGTGTGCTGACAGGGGCGACGCCCGGGCCCGGCGACCATGCCGATGCCACGCGCGCCGAGTCGGTGGTGGCGGCGATGGGGGCCGCCGATGTTGGGCAGGCCTGCGTGGTGGCCTCCGGTCAGGTGCTGGCGGTGGAGGCCGCGGGCGGGACGGACTGGATGATCCGCAGCCTGATGCGCGTGCCAGAGGCGGTGCGGCGCGAGGAGCAGGAGCTGCTGAAGGGCGCGACCCTCTTCGAGCGGGCCTCGGAATGGGTGGCGGATGTGAAGGAGTTCCTGACCGCTTCTGAGCCCTCGCGGCTTCCGGAGCGGGACAAGGCGCTGCCGGAGGGCGGGTTGCTCTACAAGGCGCCGAAGCCCGGGCAGGACCGACGGGCCGACCTGCCCGTGATCGGCCCGGCCACGGTGATGCTGGCGGCAGAGGCGGAGTTGCGCGGCATCGTGGTGGAGGCGGGCGGCGTCATGGTGCTGGACCTCGAAACGGTGGTGGCGATGGCCGATGCGGTGGGGCTGTTCATCTGGGTGCGGCCCAAGGAAGCCCAATGAGGATTTTCGTGATCGCGGGCGAGCCTTCGGGTGACAGGCTGGGGGCCGCGCTGATGGGCGGGCTGAAGGCGCTTGCGCCGGGCGTGGAGTTCAGGGGCGTTGGCGGCTCGGGCATGGAGGGCGAGGGGCTGGAGAGCCTCTTCCCGATGGAGGAGCTTTCGGTGATGGGGATCGCCGAGGTGCTGCCCAAGTACCGGCACCTGATGCGGCGGATCAAGGAATGCGCGGCGGAGGTGGTGGCGTGGCAGCCAGATGCGCTGGTGACCATCGACTCGCCGGACTTTTGCCTGCGGGTGGCGCGGCGGGTGAAGGCCGAGGCGACGGTGAAGACCATCCATTACGTTGCCCCCACGGTTTGGGCCTGGCGGGCGGGGCGGGCCGAGAAGATGGCGCAGGTTATCGACCATGTGCTCGCGCTCTTTCCGTTCGAGCCGCCCTACATGGAAGCGGCGGGCATGAGCTGCGATTTCGTCGGGCATCCGGTGGTCTCGGAGCCGGTGGCGAATGAGGCGGATGGGCTGGCCTTCAGGGCCGCGCATGGGATTGGCGACGCGCCTCTGGTGATGGCGCTGCCCGGCTCGCGGCGTGGCGAGGTTGGGCGGCTGGCCCCGATCTTTGGTGAGGCGTTGCGCCCGGTGGTGGCGGCCCGGCCTGAGACGCGGGTGGTGGTGCCCTGCGTGGCCTCCACGGCGGGGCTGGTGCAGGAGCTGACCGCGCGCTGGCCCGGCGCCCCGGTGCTGGTGGACCCGCGCGGCAAGCCCGCCAAGGAAGCGCAGGCCGAGAAACGGGCGGCATTTGCGGCGGCGGATGTGGCGCTGGCGGCCTCGGGCACGGTTTCACTGGAGCTGGCGGCAGCGGCCCTGCCGATGGTGATCGCCTACGATATGAACTGGCTCAGCCGCCAGATCATCAGCCGGATGCTGAAGATCGACACGGTGACGCTGGTAAACCTCGTGGCCGAGAGCCGCACGATCCCCGAGTTCATCGGCGCGGAGTGTAAACCCGCCAAGATCGCCGAAGGGTTGAAGGCCGTGATGGCCGCGCCCGGCGCGCAGCTTGAGGCGATGGCGGTCACGATGGACCGGTTGGGCCGGGGTGATGAGCCGCCCGGCCTGCGGGCGGCGCGATCGGTGCTGGCGCAGATCGGGTGACCGTGGTCAGTTTTGTGGCCTGGTTCCGCGCGACGGGGCGGGTTTCAGAAAGCTGACAACAGTCCTCAACCGCAACGGGCTTTGTAGAAAACTCCTCCGGGCGTAGACTGGCAGCCTTATCTCGTGACGGGAGGATGCTGTTGGGTCGGCGGGTCTCCATGATGTTTGCGGGCATTCTGGCGTTTGCCGTGGCGCTGTGTGGCCACGGGCGCCCCGGTGCGGCGCAGGAAGCCGAGGCGGAGGGGGCCTTGGCCGTGCTGCTTGACCTGACGGCTGGAGATGAACGCGAGGTTCTGGCGGAAATTGGAGCCGCATGGCCCGGCAGTCGCCGCACTGGCTTCGGCCCGGACCCGTCCACGGAGGGTGATCCGTGGTTCTGGAGCGCGGTGATCCAGACACCGGGCGGGTTGGCAACGCCGCCCTACGGGCTGACTCTCACCTGCACCCAACATGGCTACGACAGCCACCGCGCGCTGATCGCGCTGCGCCAGCCCGGCTTGCGCCCATGGCCCGGCGGGGCGGAGGTGCGGCTCTATTGCGAGGCCTACGGGGTGTTCTGGGGGCAGGGGCTGGAGGCGGCACTGGTGCGCGGGGCGCAGCCCTTGTTGGAAACATGGACCTCGGACAGGGACCGCTCGCGCGCCGGGAGGATGGTGTATCGCGGCGGAGACACCGCGCCGCGCCAAGGGCGGATGGTCAAGAGCTTCCGGCTGGAGGTCGACCGGGCCGCAGGCACGCTGCCGGGGGTGGTGGTGGCGATGGAGGTGGAGATTTTCGGGTTCGGCGTGCGGTGAGGGCCCCGAAGGGCCCGCTCTCCGGCCCCGGCCGAACCGGAAAAGCGCGGGGGTGCGGAGAGCGGGAGGAAGGGCAGGGCCGTAGGCCGTGCCTTTCCGGAGCTGCAAGGCTCAGGCGGCCTTGGGCAGCTCGGCTGCGCTGGAAACGAGAAGAAGCGCAGGCTGCCGCGCGGTGCGGGGCATCGGCGGCAGTTCGGAGACCGCCTCGGCGGCCATTTGGGCATAGGCGCGGCGACGGGCGCCGAAATCGAGCACCGGCACGGGAGCTGTGCGATCACGCCCGAAGGCCACTTTTAGGACATTGCCATCACGGCGGCGGGCGAGGCCGAGCAGGGCGGATTTGCGGTTGGCGCGGGCGAGGTTTGCGAGGGTGGTCATTGGGGCGTTTCCTTTGTTGGGGTTCAGGCTGCGAGCGGCAGGGCGGTGACGGTGGGGGCGGAGCGCAAGGCCGCCGGGCGCATGCCGAGATCGGGCGGCAGCACCGGGCGGATGCGGGGGGCGCGGAAGTCGACATGGATGACGTTGCTCTCTCCCGCGCCGGCGAGGGCTGAGAGGGCGGCGGCGCGGCGGTGGCGGGCGATTGCGGAGAGCTTGGTCATCGGTTCGGTTCCTTCAGGGGCTGCAGCGGGTGCAGGTTGTGGTGGCTGCGGCGGGGCGGAGGCCGGTGCCGCGGTTGATGAGATGATCGGGCCACGATGCGGCGGACGATAAAATTGGCCGATGGGGGTAAGGCCCCCGCTTCCACCCAAGGGATGAGCGGTTTTTAAGGCATTTAACGTGTTATCGGGTGCTAAGGCGCCGAAAAACCACCTGAATTCACCGATCATACCCAGGGTGGAGAGGCCGTATTTAGGCCCCCAAGCCGATCTTATTTCATTCAAATACCGCAGGTTCGCCGCATTTCGAGCGCAGCGTCGAATCAACAGGAGGTGTCTGCCATGACCACCAGGAAATCTGCCAAGTTCACCGCGATCTTCGCGGCCACTGTCGTTGTCGGGGCGGTCGGGGTTGCGCCGGCCGAAGCCGGGCGCAGTGGCGTGAAGGCCGCGCCGGATGGGTCCGTAATCCTCGCGCGCCAGAGCTATACCGACGTTATCGCGAACCTCGAAGGCGATGGGTATCGCGTGGTGAAGATGACCAGCACCATGCTCGGGCGGGTGAAGATCATCGCCCAGAACAAGGTGCACCTGCGCGAAATCGTGGTGAGCCGTTCCACCGGCGAGATCAAGCATGACGTGATCCTCAAGGTGTTCCGCAAGCGGGCCGAGGATGTGACTGCCAAGCGTTCTCGCAAGTCCGGCCGTGGCACGGTGGATGTGGATACCGGCGGCGGCTCGGGCGGCGGCGGCGCTTCTGTCGGCGTGGGCGGCAATGACGGTGTCTCCGCAAGCGTGGGCGGAGGTGGCGTGTCGGCCAGCGTTGGCGGCAGCGGCGGTGTTTCGGCCAGCGTGGGTGGCGGCGGTGTCTCTGCGAGCGTCGGCGGCGTTGGTGTCAGCATTGGCAACTGATTTCCCGATGGACGGCGGCGGGGCGCAAGGCCCGGTGCCGCTGCTCGGCTCCGGCCGGCAAATCGTGCGCTATGCCGGGCGGGGGAGCCTTTATGCCGCCTTCGCGCTGCAGGCGCTCGGCGCGCTGTTCTTCGTCGGCGACCTCTGGAGCGAGATCCTCGGCCTGCGCACTGCGCCGATCCCCTATGAGTGGCAGGAGGTCATTCAGCTGCTGGCCTCGGTCGGGTTGATCATCGGGCTGATGGCCTCGGGCCTCTACCTGCGGCGGAGCCAGCGGCGGGTGAGCGAGCTGAACCGGCAGGTCGACGTGGCCTCGGGCAACTTCTCGCAGCACCTCCAACAGCTCTTTGCCCAGTGGGACCTGTCAGAGAGCGAGCAGAGCGTGGCGGTTTATGCAATGAAGGGCTTCTCCAACGGCGAGATCGCCAGCCTGCGCGGCACCAGCGCCTCGACGGTGAAGAGCCAGATGAACGCGGTCTATCGCAAGTCGGGCTACAACAGCCGCGGGCAGTTGATCGCGTGCCTTGTGGAAGAGTTGTTTGAGGGCGTGGCGATGCCGCAGGCTGTTGCATCACCTGCGGCCGCGCGTGACCTCGGGCTCGCCGCTCGGTAATTCAGGCCCGCAAGGTCAGGCCCCGCGCCAGATCCAGCCGCCACCGAGAACCCGGCTGCCCTCAGGGGCGTAGAACACGCAGGCTTGGCCAGGTGAAACGCCTTCTTCGGCGGTCAGCAGGTCCACCTCCGCCGTGCCGTCGGCCAGTGGCCGCAGCACCGCTTCTGCCGGGGGGCGGGTGGAGCGGATGCGGGTGCGGATCTCGATCTCATGCCCCGGGGCCAGCGGGGTATCCCCCAGCCAGTTGATCTCGCGCACGGGCACGGTGCGTTTGGCCAGTGCCTCCTTGGGGCCGACGACGACCTGCCGCGCGTCGGGGTCCAGCCGGACCACGTAGAGCGGGGTCGAGAGGCCGCCGATGCCGAGGCCGCGGCGTTGGCCGATGGTGTAGTGGATCACGCCCCTATGGTCGGCCAGCTTGTTGCCGTCCATGTCGACGATCTCGCCCGGCTCGCCGGCGCCGGGGCGCAGCTTTTCGATCACCGAGGCGTAGTTGCCGTTCGGTACGAAGCAGATGTCCTGGCTGTCGGGCTTGTCGGCAACGGCGAGGCCATGCTTGGCGGCGAGCGCGCGGGTTTCTTCCTTGGAGACAAGGTGGCCCAGCGGGAAGCGCAGGAAAGAGAGCTGCTCGGGCGTGGTCGAGAACAGGAAGTAACTCTGATCGCGGTTCGGATCGCCCGCCATGTGCAGCTCGGGGCCGGCGCTGCCAATCTTGCGCTGGATGTAATGCCCGGTGGCCATGCAGTCGGCGTCGAGATCCTTGGCGGTTTCCAGCAGGTCTTTGAACTTCACCCGCTCGTTGCAGCGGATGCAGGGCACCGGCGTGGCGCCGGCGAGGTAGCTCTCGGCGAATTCCTCGATCACCGCGTCCTTGAAGATGTTCTCGTAGTCCAGCACGTAATGGGGAAAGCCCATGGTCTCGGCCACGCGGCGGGCATCGTGAATGTCGACCCCGGCGCAGCAGGCCCCCTTCTTGGCCAGCGCGGCGCCGTGATCGTAGAGCTGGAGCGTGACGCCCACCACATCATAGCCCTGCGCCTTCAGCTCGGCGGCGACAACGGAGCTGTCGACCCCGCCCGACATGGCGACGACGACGCGGGTCTCGGCCGGCGGCTTGGCAAATCCGAGGGAGTTGAGCGCATCGAGCGGCATGGGGAGGGACCTTGAGTCGGAGAAGAAGGGGGGAATATAGGAAAATCCTAAGCACTCTCAAGGGTCGGTTCATTCCCCGTTAAGCCCCACGTGCCTAAATGCACCCGTTCAGGCGAATGAAGAGACGGCGATGTTCCTCAAACGCATAGATGGTCCCCGCGCGGTGACGCTGCCAGACGGCTCGGTGATGACCCGGGCCGATTTGCCGCCGCGTGACACCCGCAGATGGGTCGCGAGCCGCAAGGCGGCGGTGGTCCGTGCCGTAGAGAACGGGTTGATTTCTATCGAAGAATGCAAGGAGACCTATGGAGTCTCCGAGGAAGAGTACACAAGCTGGTCCAGCGCGGTGGAGCAGCACGGCGAACAGGCGCTGAAGGCCACGAGCTTGCAGAAATTCCGCTGAGGCGGCATCGTCCCGGCAATTACAGGGCCGAGTCGGCCCCAATACGGGCGGCGGCACTTATTTCGAGCAATCCGCGCCCTGAAATTCCCACTCCCCCAAAATAGTGAGATGGACAACGCAGAGTTGTGCCTCGAAACTGTTTACCATTGGTAACCGGCAATTAACCATTGTGATGCATGGTCGATGCTGAACAGTAGATAAACGGAGCATTCCGATGCGTATACTCTTGGTTGAAGACGATCCTACCACCTCCAAAAGCATCGAGATGATGCTCACCCATGCCAACCTCAACGTGTATTCTACCGACCTCGGTGAGGAGGGGATCGATCTTGCCAAGCTCTACGACTACGACCTCATCCTGCTGGACCTGAACCTGCCCGACATGACCGGGCACGAGGTGCTGCGCCAGCTGCGGCTCGCCCGGATCGATACGCCCATACTGATCCTCTCGGGCGCGGATGACACCGAAAACAAGATCAAGGGCTTCGGGTTTGGTGCCGACGACTACCTCACCAAGCCATTCCATCGCGAGGAACTGGTGGCGCGGATCCACGCGATCATCCGCCGCTCCAAGGGCCACGCGCAGAGCGTGATCAAGACCGGCAAGATTGTGGTGAACCTCGATGCCAAGACCGTGGAGGTGGATGCGCGCCCCGTGCACCTGACCGGCAAGGAATACCAGATGCTGGAGCTTCTGAGCCTGCGCAAGGGCACGACGCTCACCAAGGAGATGTTCCTCAACCACCTCTACGGCGGCATGGATGAGCCGGAACTGAAGATCATTGACGTGTTCATCTGCAAGCTGCGCAAGAAGCTGGCCACCGCGACGGGCGGTGACAACTATATCGAGACAGTCTGGGGCCGCGGCTACGTGCTGCGCGACCCTGAGCCGATGGAAGACAGCGGCGACAGCCGGATGGCCGTAGGCGCCTGACCGGCAAAGACCCCGGATGCCTCCACATCCGGGGCGGCTGCCGCGGGCCGGCGAGGCAAGTCGGCGGGCGGCAGGATAAAGACCACCACTCACATTGCCTCTCTGGACCTCTCCGGGGCGGCCTCCTATCAATCGGGGGCAGCCATCGGAGAGGACGGGGATGCCTGACCAGCCTGACAGCACGTCGCGCGAGACGGATGACATCGGCGCATTGAGCGCGGCAGAGGCCGAGGCCGAGCTGGCGCGGCTGGCAGCGCTGCTGGGGCAGGCGAATGACGCCTATCACGCCGCCGATGCGCCGGTGATGGATGACGCCGAGTACGATGCGCTGAAGCGGCGCAATGCGGCGATCGAAGCGGCCTTTCCCGACCTGAAACGGGGCGACTCGCCCTCCGATCAGGTGGGCGCGGCGCCTTCGGAGACCTTCTCCAAGGTGCGCCATGCTGTGCGGATGCTCTCGCTGGGCAACGCCTTTGAGGATGGCGACGTGGTGGAGTTCGACCGGTCGGTGCGATCGTATCTGGGCCGCGACGAGGGGCTCGCCTATACCGCCGAACCCAAGATCGACGGGCTTTCGCTGAGCCTGCGCTACGAGGGCGGCAAGCTCGTGCAAGCGGCCACCCGGGGCGATGGCGAGACCGGCGAAAACGT
Organism: Vannielia litorea; assembly: GCF_019801175.1. Taxonomy (NCBI): domain Bacteria; kingdom Pseudomonadati; phylum Pseudomonadota; class Alphaproteobacteria; order Rhodobacterales; family Paracoccaceae; genus Vannielia; species Vannielia litorea. The sequence continues at coordinate 1,405,323 of NZ_JAHVJR010000001.1, read as the reverse complement.
GACCGCCAACGCCCGAACGATTGCCGACATCCCAGAAGAAGTCGAGGGCGCGCCGGAGGTGATGGAGGTGCGCGGCGAGGTCTACATGAGCCACGAGGACTTCGCGGCGCTGAACGAAAGGCAGGAGGCGGCGGGAGCCAAGCTCTTCGCCAACCCGCGCAACGCCGCCGCGGGCTCGCTCCGCCAGCTCGATGCCGAAATCACCCGTGCCCGGCCGCTGAGGTTCTTTGCCTACGCTTGGGGCGAGCTTTCGGAGCCGCTTGCCGAGACGCAGTTTGCCGCAATCGAACGGCTGGCCAAGATGGGGTTTTCGACCAACCCCCTCACCGCGCTCTGCGACGGGCCGGAGGAGATGCTGGCGCATTACCGCAGCATCGAGCAGAAGCGCGCGACGCTGGGCTATGACATCGACGGCGTTGTTTACAAGGTGAACGATCTCGCCCTGCAGGGGCGGCTTGGCTTTCGGTCCACCACGCCGCGATGGGCGATTGCGCACAAGTTCCCTGCCGAGCTGGCCTGGACCTGGCTGCGGGAGATCGAGATTCAGGTGGGCCGGACCGGGGCGCTCAGCCCGGTGGCGCGGCTGGAGCCGGTGACGGTGGGCGGCGTGGTGGTGAGCAACGCGACGCTGCACAACGAGGATTACATCGCCGGGCGCGATGCCAAGGGTGGCGAGATCCGAGGCGGCAAGGACATTCGGCCCGGTGATTGGGTGCAGGTCTACCGCGCGGGAGACGTGATCCCGAAGGTGGCGGACGTGGACCTCGCCAAGCGGCCTGCCGATGCGAAGCCCTACGTCTTCCCCGAGACTTGCCCGGAATGCGGCTCGCCCGCGATCCGCGAGGAGGGCGACGCGGTGCGGCGCTGCACCGGCGGGCTGATCTGCCCGGCGCAGGCGGTGGAGAAGCTGAAGCATTTCGTCTCCCGCGCGGCCTTCGACATCGAGGGGCTGGGGGCCAAGCAGGTTGAGGCCTTTTATGGCGATGACCAGCTCGCGGTGAAGGAGCCGGCGGACATTTTCACGCTGAAGGCGCGTGATGCGGAGAACATGACCAAACTCGCCAATCGCGATGGCTGGGGCGAAACTAGTGCGAAGAACCTGTTTCAAGCTATTGATGAAAAGCGTGAAATCGCGCTTGGTCGGCTGATTTTCGGGCTGGGTATCCGGCATGTGGGCGAGGTCGCAGCGCAAGACTTGGCGCGGCACTACGGCGCTTGGGAGGCAATGGCCGAGGCGCTGGATCGCGCCCGACCCGCCGCGCTGGCCCATCGGGCGGGCGAAGAGGCGGCCGAGGCCGAGCGGGCGAAGGCGGCCGCCGAGGGGCGGCGCGCGAAGCTGGCCGAGGCGCGGGCCGCAGCCGCCCCGGATGTGCCGCCAGAGGCCGCCGAGGCCTGGGCCGATCTGATCGGCACCGATGGCATCGGCCCGACGCTGGCCCTCTCGCTCTCCGACGCCTTCGCCAACCCCGACGAGCGCGCGGCGATGGACAGGCTCCTGCCGCATCTCAGCCCGCAGGCCCCGGTGGCGCGGGCAACCGGCAGCCCCGTGGCGGGCAAAACCGTGGTCTTCACCGGCACGCTCGAGAAGATGACCCGCGCCGAGGCCAAGGCGCGGGCGGAGGCGCTGGGGGCCAAGGTTTCGGGCAGCGTTTCGGCCAAGACCGACCTGCTGGTGGCCGGGCCGGGCGCGGGCAGCAAGGCCAAAAAGGCGGCAGACCTGGGCGTGGAAACCATTGATGAGGACGGCTGGCTCACCCTCATCGGGGACGCATGAGCACCCGGCCGCCGCGGCTCTTTCCGCTGTTCGCGGAGATCGACACGCTGCCGGGCGTGGGACCCAAGATCAAGGCGGCGCTGGAGGGCGCGGGCATCGCCACCCCGCGCGACCTGCTGTTCACCCTGCCGCATGGCATGGTCGACCGACGGCGGCGCGACACGGTGCAGGGCGTGCCGCCCGGCACGGTGGTGACGGTCGAGGTGACGGTGGGGCGGCATCGCGGCTCGTCGCGACCCGGCGGCCCGTATCGGGTGGAGGTGCAGGATGCGGCCACGACGATCACGCTGGTGTTCTTTCGCGGCGGCTCGAAGTGGATCGAAAAGCAGCTGCCCACGGGCCAGCGGAGGGTGATTTCTGGCAAGCTGGAGCATTTTGACGGGATGGTGCAGATGGTCCACCCCGATCACATCTTGCGCGTCGAGGAGGCGGGCGAGATCCCCGAGCATGAGCCTATTTATCCGCTGACCGCCGGGGTGACGCAGCGGGTGATGGGCAAGGCGGCGGAAGCCGCGCTGGCACGGGCGCCGGAGCTTGAAGAGTGGATCGACGGGGCGCTGCTGGAGCGCGAGGGCTGGCCGGGTTGGCGCGCGGCGATGGAGACGGCGCATTTGCCGAAGACGGCGGCGGAGGTGTCTGACACGTCGCCGGCGCGGCGCAGGTTGGCCTATGACGAGCTCTTCGCGCATCAACTCACGTTGGCGCTGGCCCGCTCGACCAGCCGCGCCAAGCCGGGCATCGGCTCCACCGGAACGGGCGCGTTGCAGGAGAAGGTGCTGGCCTCGCTGCCCTACAAGCCGACGGGCGCGCAGACCCGCGCGGTCTCGGAGATCGCCGGAGACATGGGCGCGCCCAAGCGGATGAACCGGTTGCTTCAGGGCGATGTCGGCGCGGGCAAGACGCTGGTGGCGCTGATGGCGCTGCTCATCGCCGTGGAGGCGGGCGGGCAGGGGGTGATGATGGCCCCGACCGAGATTTTGGCCCGCCAGCACATGGCTTCTCTCTCGCCGCTGGCCGAGGCGGCAGGCGTGCGGATCGAGATCTTGACCGGGCGCGACAAGGGGGCTGAGCGCGAGGCCAAGCTGGCGGCGATTGCCAGCGGCGCGGCGCAGATCGTGGTGGGCACCCATGCGCTGTTTCAGGACGCTGTGAGCTTTGCCGACCTGCGGCTGACGGTGATCGACGAGCAGCACCGCTTTGGCGTGAACGAGCGCGCGCGTCTTGGCGCCAAGGGCGCAGCTGTGGACGTGCTGGTGATGTCGGCCACGCCAATCCCGCGGTCACTCTCGCTCACGCAATACGGCGACATGGAGGTCTCGGTGCTGGATGAAAAGCCGCCGGGGCGGACGCCGGTTGTGACGGCGATGGTGAGCGCCGAGCGACTGGGATCGGTGGTGGAGCGCTTGCGCGCGGCGGTGGCCGAGGGGCGGCAGTGCTACTGGGTCTGCCCGCTGGTGGGCGAAAGCGAGGTGAGCGAGGCGACGGCGGCGGAAGAGCGGTTCAAGCAGTTGCGCGCGGCGCTCGGCGAGGGCGCGGTAGGGCTGGTGCATGGCCAGATGCCGCCCGCCGAGAAGGATGCCGCGATGGCTGCCTTTCTGGCCGGGGAAACGGGTGTGCTGGTCGCGACCACGGTGATCGAAGTCGGGGTCGATGTGCCCAATGCGTCGATCATGGTGATCGAGCAGGCGGAGCGCTTTGGCCTCGCGCAGCTGCACCAGTTGCGCGGGCGGGTCGGGCGCGGAGCGGCGGAGAGCACCTGCATCCTGCTCTACACGCCGCCGCTGGGCGAGACGGCGCGGCAGAGGCTGACGACCCTGCGGGAAACCGAGGATGGCTTCCGGATCGCGGAGGTGGACCTTGAGATGCGCGGCGCGGGCGATGTGCTGGGCACGGCCCAGTCGGGGCTGCCGAAGTTTCGCATTGCCGACATGGAGCGCATGGTGGGGCTGTCGGAGGTGGCGCAGAGCGACGCCCGTGCGCTGCTGGAGCGTGACCCGGCGCTGGAGAGCGCGCGGGGAGAGGCGGCGCGAATGCTGCTTTGGTTGACGGAACAGGACAGGGCGATCCGGCTGCTTTCGGTTGGTTAATTTTGCCGCCGCTGCAAAAGGTTAACGTCAGAATGGCGCTTTGTTCACGAATGTTCTCAAAAAGTTCTGGACAGAGCGTTCTCGTTGTGAGAACAAAGGGGCAACGAAACACTTCAAGGATCACCGCCCATGATCACCAAGCTCTCCAGCCGGATCCCGCCCCTCGCGCAAGACGCCATCGGCGCCGTCGCCCTGATGGTTCTGCTGGTCGGGGGGCTGCATCTGCCGGGTATGCTCTGAGTTTCTCTGCGGGGTGGCATCTGCCTCTTGTCACCCGGCTTGCCTGCGGTCCAGGGACCGGGCGCATCGCATCTTCCTGTCCCCAACTTGAGATGCGCGCGCTCATTTGCCTGTCCCGAGCGCCATTCACGGGCCTTCCCCGCCCGGCGTCCGGTTCCTGTCTCCGTCTTCAACTGCCGCCGCCACCTGAAAGGGTGCGCGGCGGTTTTTTTTGGTGGAAGTGAGAGGGCCCCGGCGTGAACGGCGTTGCGGGAAATCCGGCGGTAGGATCTTGGGGTGGGCGGGTTGGACTAGGGTAACCGGCTCAGGCGGCGACCTGCTCCATCGCCTCGGCGGTGGCCTCGAGGGCCAGCATGATTGAGGCGTGCCGGTTGCGGAAGTCGCGCGCGGGGAGCAGCACCTCGTAGTCTTCGAAGGGGGCGGAGGGCACCGGGCCGTCTGCCGTGAGCATGGCCTTCAACTCGTCGCGGGCCTTGGTAATCTCGTCCGCCGTGCGGCCGATCACATGGGCGCCGACGATGGAGGCTGAGGCCTGGCCGAGGGCGCAGGCTTTCACATCCTGCCCGAATTGCGCCACGCGGCCCTCTTCTATCACCAGATCGACGGTGACGGTGGAGCCGCAGAGGGGGGAGCGCTTCTTGACTGTGACCTGCGGAGACTCCAGCCGGTCGGTCAGGGGGATGTCGCCCGCCAGCGAGAGAATCTTGCCCGAGTAGAGCTTGATCAGGTCGTTTTCGGCGTTCATAAGCTGGCCTCCGGCGCGTGCTCCCCTTAGATAGCGGCGCGGCGGCGGAATGCAAAGGAGCGGGCATGTCGTTTGACACCGAGACATTGGTCTATGACGCGAAGGGGTTGATCCCCGCCGTGGCGCAGGACGCCGAGAGCGGCGAGGTGCTGATGGTGGCGTGGATGAACGCCGAGGCCGTGGCGCGGACGCTGGAGACCGGGCGGGTGACCTACTGGTCGCGCTCGCGCGCAAGCTTCTGGGTGAAGGGAGAGACCTCGGGCCACGTGCAGACGCTGGTGGAACTGCGAGTAGATTGCGACCGCGATTGCCTGCTGCTGCTGGTGCATCAAGAAGGCCCGGCCTGCCACACCAACCGGCGCAGCTGCTTTTACACTGCAGTTCGGGACGGCGAAGAGGTGGTGATCTCGGAGCCGATCGCGGGCTAGAGGCCGACCATCCGGCGGATATCTTCGGGCGAGAGGCCATCATCCCGGTAGCGGGCAATGGCGCGGGCGTCATCGCGTTTGGCGAGGCGCTTGCCGGCGTCGTCGCGGATGAGGCGGTGGTGGTGGTAGCGCGGGGTGGGCAGGCCGAGGAGTCGTTGGAGCACAACGTGGATCTTGGTGGCCTCGGCGAGATCAGCGCCGCGCACCACATGGGTGATCTGCTGGGCGGCATCGTCGATCACCACGGCGAGGTGGTAGCTGGTGCCCATGTCGCGCCGCGCGAGAACAACATCGCCGACGGTTTCGATCATCTCATCGGCGTCGATCAGGTGCTCTCCGGCACCCTCCGGACCGGTTTCGACATAGCGGAGAGGCAGGTCGTTCCGGTGAGCGAGCAGGCTCATGGCCTTGTGCATATCAAGCCGAAGGGCGGTGTCATCCGGCATTTCGACGAGCCCGCCACGGGTGCCATTGCCGCGACAGGTGCCGGGGTAGATCAGGCCGTCGGGGCCGAAATGGCGCGTGCCTTCCTGCGGGGCGGAGACGGCGGCGGCAATGTCGCGCCGGTTGCAGGTGCAGGCAAAGAGAAGGTCTTCGCGCCAGAGGTGCGCAAGCGCGTTCCTGTAGGCGGCAAGGCGGGTGGATTGGCGCAGAACGGGCTCGGGCCACCAGATGCCAAGCCAACGCAGATCGTCGAAGATCTGCCCTTCCCATTCCGGGCGGGCGCGGGACTGGTCGATGTCTTCGATCCGGAGGAGGAAGGTGCCACCGGCCTCAAGGGCCATGTCATGGGCGAGCATGGCCGAATAAGCATGGCCCAGATGCAGCGGGCCGGTGGGAGATGGGGCGAAGCGGGTGGTGAATGTCACGCCGGTTCAACGGGTTGCGCGGCAGAGTTCAACCATGCCTGCCAGTCTTCCTTGGCGCGGTCGGTATAGGCCTTGTAGCGGTCCTTGCGGCCGCGCCGCCCGCCTTTGGCGTCGACCGGGGGGAAGAGCCCGAAATTCACGTTCATCGGCTGGAAGGTCTTGGCCTCGGCGCCGCCGGTGATGTGCGTGACGAGCGCGCCCATGGCGGTGGTTTGCGGGACCGGGGGGAGCGTTTCGCCACGCAGCTCCGCCACGGCGAGGCGCCCGGCGAGGAGGCCCATTGCAGTGCTTTCGACATAGCCTTCGACGCCGGTGATCTGCCCGGCGAAGCGGATATGGGGCTGGGATTTCAGGCGCATTTCGGAATCGAGCAGCGTGGGGCTGTTGAGGAAGGTGTTGCGGTGGATGCCGCCGAGGCGGGCGAATTGGGCGTTCTCCAGGCCGGGGATCATCCGGAATACAGAGGTTTGCGCGCCGTACTTCATCTTGGTTTGGAAGCCGACAATGTTGTAGAGCGTGCCCAGTTTGTTGTCGCGCCGGAGCTGGACGACGGCATAGGCCTTCTCATCCGGCTTGTGGGTGTTTGTGAGGCCGATGGGCTTCATCGGGCCGTGGCGCAGGGTTTCGCGGCCGCGCTCGGCCATGACCTCGATGGGCAGACAGCCGTCGAAGTATTTCGCCGTTTCGCCTTCGCGGAACTCGGTTTTGTCGGCCTCGAGCAGCGCGTCGATGAAGGCCTCGTATTGGGCCTTGGTCATCGGGCAGTTCATGTAGGCGGTGCGCTCTTCTTCGGTCTCGCCCTTGTCGTAGCGGGACTGCATCCAGGCGACGTTCATATCGACGGTGTCGGCATGGACGATGGGTGCGATGGCATCGAAGAAGGCGAGCGCCTCGGCGCCGGTTTCAGAGGCAATTGCCTCGGCGAGCGCACCCGAGGTGAGCGGGCCGGTGGCGATGATGGCCGGGCCGTCTTCCGGCTTGGGCAGGGCGGTGAGTTCCTGTTCCGAAACAGTGACTAGCGGGTGGCTCTTCAACTGGCCCGTTATCCACTCTGCGAAGGGCTCACGGTCGATCCCGAGGGCGGAACCGGCGGGCAGCGCGTGACGGTCGGCGGAGGAGATCACGAGGCCCTTAGCGGCGCGCATCTCCCAGTGGAGGAGGCCCACCGCGTTCTGCTCGTCGTCATCGGAGCGGAAGGAGTTGGAGCAGACCATCTCGGCAAAGTTGCCGGTCTGGTGGGCGAAGGTGCCGACATGGGGGCGCATCTCGTGGAGCACCACGGGCTGGCCGGCGGAAACGGCCTGCCAGGCGGCCTCGGAGCCGGCCATGCCTGCGCCGATGATATGGAGGGGCTTGGTCATGGGGCGGAGATAGGGCCTCCGCCCCGATTTGGAAAGCCCTCAGCGCTGGCCGACGAAATCCCAGACCATGCTGCGCTCCAGCAGGGGGCGCAGGGGGCGAACCGGTGCGAACTGGCGCGTGGCGGCGGGCGCACGGGCGCTGCGGGGGCCGCCGATGGCGGCGGTGAGGCCGAGGGCGAGGCGGGTTTCGTCGGTGGAGATAGTGCCGGAGATGTGGCTGTGGCTGGCGCCGACATAGAGCGAGACGGGCGCGGAGGGCAGGTGGTAGCGCAGGCCGAGGTCGAGCGTGGTGGCAGTGAGGGCGGTGCTGGCCTCATCGGCATCGACCACGGCGAGCCTGCCGGTGATCGCGAGTTGGTCGGTGATCGCCTGCTCCAGACCGATGGAGCCAAAGATGTAATCCATCTCCGAAGGGTCGGCGCGGCCCATGCCGGCACGGGCGGTGAGGGTGGTGGCGGGGGTCAGGCTCCAGATTCCCTCGATCCCGGCCTCGATGGTGCTTGCCTCGGTGTCATTGGCATCGGAATAGGCGAGGAACAGGCCGTATTTGGCCTGCTGCGATGGCTGGAGGTAGAGGTGGGCGGCGATATTGCCGAACCAGACCTCGCCATAGTCGACCACGCCGACATCGAGCTGAAAGCCGTGATGCGCGGTGATGGCGAAATCGGCGCTGGCGTCGAGCGTGGAGAGGCTGCCGCTTTCGCCCGAGAGGTGGCCGAAGGTGAGCTCGGCGGCAGAGAAGCCGATGGCGGAGCTTTGGGCGCTGAGAGGGACGGGCAGCAGGAAGCTGGCCACGGCAAGGGCTGCCGCAGTGATGCGGGTTTTCATGGTCTGATCCTCGATGTGAGTGTCAGGGCCCCCGATCCACCGGCCCGTCCGTTCAGCTTAAGGTTTGCCCGAATTCGCGCTCAATTAGAACAATTACCGTAACGGATGGTTAACCTGTGCGGCGGCGCGGCGCTCAGACCAGCGCGATGGTTTCGCGCTGGGTCGGGTCGGGGTAGGGGCGGTAGAGGCCCACGTCGATCGAAGCGATCATCTGGTGCATCTGCTCATAGAGCCGCTCGGCATCCGGCCCCTTCTCGGTGAGCGATGAGAGTGCGGTATCGAGGGCGCGCAGTGAGGGGATCTCGATATCGAGCAGGAAGTCGGTGTGACGCCCCGAGGCGAGGCCGACCTTGCGGCGCACCAACCGGTAGCTGCCGATATGGCCGTTGGCGAGCAGCCAGGTCATCCAGGCCTCGGTGGCGGTGGCAAAGCCAAGGGCGCGGCTGCCCTGCTTCAGTTCGATCATGCAGTGGTAGAGGATCAAGGCCCGGTCTCCCGCGTGGTGCGGAAGGACCATGCACACTGGCCGTTACGACCGGGTTAAGTCTGACATGCCTCGCCAAAAGAAAAGAGGGCGCCGCAAAACACGCGACGCCCCTGAAGTTAAGTCCGTTCGACCAGTGCGGTTACGATGCTAGAGATCAGTCAAGCCGGACCATCCTTTGCGGTACATGGAGTAGGCGCCGCCGCCAGCCACGATGAGGGGCAGGGCGAGGCCGCAGGCCACAAGGACACCGATGCCGAGATTGTCGGCCTCGTATCCTCCGCTTGTGAGGGTGTAGCCCGCGTAGATCACCAGACCGATGGAGGTGACGAGGCGGGTACGGATACCGAAGGCGACCCAGATCGCGATGACGATCAGGAGCGCGTTGACGGCGATGAACTGGGCGGTTTCCACCGGGGCCCGAAAGCCCATTTGCCAGGTTGAGGCCTGAGCGGCAAAGGTGGGAACCACGAGCGTGGAGAGTGCCTGGTTCGCGAGGAGGAACGCGAACGATAGGCGGAAGGCGCATTGCACCATCGGTGTAAGGGTCATTATCTGCTCTGCCTCAAGTGATGATGTATCTCATCGTTGAGTTGAGCATGAGCGCAAATGCTTAACGTGAAAATAGAAAATTATGCAAAACGGAAAACACAAAATGTGCAATCCGCACATATATTCGCGCAGCACGAAACAATCCGCGCCTTGTAAACAAGGGGTTTGACGTAAGCCTCCCGGTCAGGCGCGGCGTAGGTTAACAACCTCGCTACGGGCGGTTTGCATCTTCGCAAAGCTCTCTTTGACCCAGGTTATGGTGCCATCCATCACCGGATCGCCCTTGCGGGAGGCGTGGTAGATCATCCACATATCGGTGCTCGAAAGCTCCTCGCCGCCGGGCACGACCTCGAGATCGGGGTTGCTGGCGGCGACGATATCGACCAGCGGACCGGCCATGTCGGTGGCGCCGACGATCTCGTAGAGCTCGTACATCGATTGCACCCGCATCGAGGGAGGCTCGGGGAAGAACTGGTAGGCCGCCTGATTGAAGGGGGTCGGGTCGAAGTGGTCGCTCAGCGAGACCCAGCCCGAATTTTCCTTGGCGCCGCGGCGGCGATAGACGCTGGAGGTGAGGGTGGCCACCTTCTGGGTGATCACGCGGCCCGACTCCGGGCGCTTGTGCTGGAGCACGAGATCATTCTCACCGAGGCCGTCCTCCATCACCCGCTGGGTGAAGGTGTAGGTCACGTTGCTCAGGGCAGGGCTGCGGTGGGCGATGTTGGGGTAGAGCACGAAGAGCGAGACGATGGGCGGGCAGCCGATGGACAGCCGGGTGCTCTGGCCAGCGGTGCCGTTGCGGATGCTGTTCATCTCGGTTTCGAGCCGCTGTTCGACATCCTCGGCGATCTGCAGCAAGCCGTGGATCATCGGGCTCGGCTCCCAGCCGTCGGCCTTTTTCACGAAGGGCGGCTGACCGAGGATTTCGCCAAGGCGTTCGATCCGGCGGGACATGGTGGCAACGTTGATGCCCAGCGACTGCGCGGCGGAGTTCATCCGGCCATGGCGCGAAAGGGCCAGTGCAAACTTGAGGTCGTCCCACGCGGGCATTCTGTGCTCCTGCTCGTTGTTCTGATCGTTCGATTCGACGACTGCTAAAAATTAGTAGAACGGTTTTGCAGAAAAGTAGAGTGCGTCTCAATGGCGGTAGTTGGCCCAGTTAAGCACAACCGGGTGATGTGTTGCACAAAAATCCTTGCAGAAAGCAAGTGTCCTTACGTCAACCGGAGGGCGGTGGGCCGGAGCGGTTGAGCAGTTCCTTGAGCAGGGCGGTCTGGCGCTCGTTTTGCTCGAGGATGCGGTCCAGCGTACGTTGCTGCCGGGCCGCGCGGGCGCCGGACACCAGCATGATGGCGACCACGATGCCCGTGATGATGACGAGCGGAATGAGACCGGCGATGAAGGAGAGGGTTTGGGGATCGCTCCCCATTATTCCTCACCCCCGGTGTCGGTCCCGCTCTCTGGCGTAGCGTCCGTCCCGCCCTCGGTTTCGGGGGCGTCGTCCTCGTCCTGCTCGGCGATCCAGGCGACCGAGACTACCTCTTCACGCTTGGCGGTGTTGAACACCTTCACCCCGCCTGCGGAGCGCGAGCGGAAGGAGATGCCCTCGACCGGGCAGCGGATCGACTGGCCGGTGGAGGTGGCGAGCATGACCTGATCGGGCATTTCGACCGGGAAGCAGGCGACGATCGGGCCGTGGGGCATGCCCTTGGTCCATGCCGTGACGCCCATGCCGCCGCGTCCGCGGATCGGGTAGTCGTGCGACGAGGAGATCTTGCCGGCACCTTTGGTGGTGACGGTCAGGATCAGGTCTTCGGCGGCAGACATCTCGGCATAGCGCTCCTGAGAGAGCTGGCCCTCGGCCACCACTTCCTCTTCGTCGTCGGCCTCGTCCTCTTCGGTCAGCCCGGCCATGAGGCGGCGCTGCTTGAGGTAGGCCACGCGCTCCTCGGAGGTCGCCTCGAAGTGGCGGATAACCGACATGGAGACCACCTTGTCGCCGTTCGAGAGCTTGATACCCCGCACGCCGACCGAGTTGCGCGAGTTGAACACACGCACATCGGTGGTCGAGAAGCGGATGGCGCGGCCTGCATCGGTGACCAGCATCACGTCATCGTCTTCCGAGCAGATACGGGCGTTGATGAGGCTCATGCCCTCGTTCTCGTCCTCGAACTTCATCGCGATCTTGCCGTTGCGCATGACGTTGGTGAAGTCGGAAAGGCGGTTGCGGCGGACGGTGCCCTTGTCGGTCGCGAAGACGATCTGGAGGTCGTCCCACTCTTCCTCGGGGCGGTCCACCGGCATGATCGCGGCAACGGAGACGCCCTGCGGGATCGGCAGGATGTTGATGATCGCCTTTCCGCGCGAGGTGCGCCCGCCTTGGGGCAGACGCCATGTCTTCAGCTTGTAGGCCATCCCGTCGGTGGTGAAGAACAGCAGCTGCGTGTGGGTATTGGCGACGAAGAGGGTGGTGACCACGTCCTCCTCTTTCAGGTCGCCGCCCGAGAGGCCCTTGCCACCGCGCTTTTGCGCGCGGAAGTCGGCCAGCGGGGTGCGCTTGATGTAGCCGGACTGGGTGACGGTAACGACCATTTCCTCACGCTCGATGAGGTCTTCGTCGTCCATGTCGCCGGACCAGTCGACGATTTCGGTGCGGCGCGGCACGGCGAATTCGTCTTTCACCTCTTTCAGCTCGTTGGCGATGATCTCCATGATCCGGTCGCGGGAGCGGAGGATGTCGAGGTAATCCTTGATCTTGCCGGCCAGCTCTTCGAGCTCGTCAGTGACCTCTTTCACACCAAGTTGGGTGAGGCGCTGGAGCCGCAGCTCGAGGATGGCACGGGCCTGCGCTTCGGACAGGTTGTAGGTGCCATCGTCGTTCATGGTGTGCGACGGGTCGTCGATCAGCCGGATGTAACCCTCGATCTCGGAGGCGGGCCAGCGGCGGGTCATCAGCTTTTCACGCGCTTCGGCGGCGTCGGCGGAGGCGCGGATGGTGGCGACGACTTCATCGACGTTGGAGACCGCCACGGCGAGGCCGCAGAGGATGTGGCTGCGCTCACGGGCCTTGCGCAGCTCGTAGGCGGTGCGGCGGGCCACGACCTCTTCACGGAACGACACGAAGGCCGAAAGGAAGCCGCGCAGAGTGAGCGTTTCAGGCCGGCCGCCGTTGAGCGCCAACATGTTGCAGCCGAAGCTTGTTTGCATCTGGGTGAACCGGAAAAGCTGGTTGAGCACCACCTCAGGGGTGGCATCGCGCTTCAGCTCGATCACCACGCGCACGCCATGCCGGTCGGACTCGTCGGCGATGCCGGAGATGCCCTCCAGCTTCTTGTCGCGGACAAGCTCGGCGATCTTTTCGATCATCGAGGACTTGTTGACCTGATAGGGCACCTCGTCGACGACGATGGCGTAGCGGTCCTTGCGGACCTCCTCGGTGTGGGTCCGCGCCCGGAGGATCACCGAGCCGCGCCCTTCGAGGTAGGCCTTGCGGGCGCCCGACTGGCCGAGGATCACCCCGCCAGTGGGGAAATCGGGGCCGGGGATATGCTCCATCAGCCCGGCGCTGTCGAGATCGGGGTCGTCGATCAGGGCCAGCGTCGCGTCGATCACCTCGCCAAGGTTGTGTGGCGGAATGTTGGTGGCCATGCCCACGGCGATACCGCCCGCGCCATTGACGAGCATGTTCGGAAAGCGGGCAGGGAGGACCGTGGGCTCCTGATCCTTGCCATCGTAGTTGTCGATGAAATCGACAGTGTCCTTGTCGATGTCGGCGAGCAGGGAGCCCGCGACCTTTTCCATCCGGATCTCGGTGTAACGCATGGCGGCGGGCTTATCGCCATCCATCGAGCCGAAGTTGCCCTGACCGTCGAGCAGCGGCAGCGACATGGAAAAATCCTGCGCCATCCGCGCCAGCGCGTCATAGATCGCGCCGTCGCCATGCGGGTGATACTTACCCATCGTGTCGCCGACCGGACGGGCCGATTTGCGGTAGGGTTTGTCATGGGTGTTGTTGGTGTCGTGCATCGCAAAAAGGATGCGGCGGTGCACCGGCTTGAGGCCGTCGCGCAGATCGGGGATCGCGCGGCTCACGATCACGCTCATCGCGTAATCGAGGTAGGATGCTTTCATCTCCTCTTCGATGGTGATCGAAGGGCCGTGGTACTCCGGGCGCTCGGGCGGAGTATCCTCAGTGTTTTCAGGAGGTTCTGGCGTGTCGTTCATAAGGGGTCCCGCATCGGCGCCGCGTGGGCTGGGCGCTTCTAGATTTTGTTGCGGATTTATACAGCCAACACGATATGGGGTGCAACCTGCGCCTCCCTTTTAGGCAAAAGTGCAACGCAACACCGTGATAGGGCGTTGTTTTTATTGAAAAGTAATCGAAGCGTGGCAAGCTCTGTAACAGGGGGGTGACATTGAGAGGCGGAAAGGAGACGCGGTATGGCGGAATCGGAAACCGAACTCATGCTCAGGGGATACGGGCTCACGACGGCGGAGCTGTTCTACCGGATGCCGGATTTTCAGAGCGTTCTCAATACCTTCATCTGGCAGGACTATGACCTTGCGCCGGATCATCCGAGGCTCTTCAAGTTCATCGAGTTCTGGCAGGACGAGATCGAGGGGCCGTTGCACTCGGTGCGGTTCACCCATCGCAAGATGATCTCGCCCGGTGAGTGGCGCAACGTGACCGGTGAGTTCACCTATCATTGATGCTCAGCGGAGCGGGGTGAAAAGCCTTCCCGAAGATTTCTCGGGCACCAAGAATTCTCGTGAAAATTTTTTTGCTCAGGCGCGGCGGGTGGCGGCGTAGATCCAGATCGCCATGAGCCCGAGAGAGATGAGCGCGTTCCACGAGGGCATGGAGAGCATCAGGAACTCGCCCGCCGACTGGTCGCACATCACCGGGGCCGCGCCCGTAGGGTCGAGCAGCGAGGCGCCGTCCATCCCGCCGAGGCCCGTGCCGGTGCATGAGGAGGGGCCATCCCAGTATTTGCGCTCGACGCCGGTGTGAAAGATGCCGATGCCCGCCGTGGTCGCCGCCGCCAGTGCCCCGAGCCAGGCCAGCAGCCGGTGGCCCGCATGGAGGCCCGGCAGCAGCATGATCAGCACAGCGATGCCGAAGGCGGCCCAATGGGGGTAGCGCTGCCAAAAGCACATCGCGCAGGGCGCCATTCCGAAGCCGTATTGAAATACCCATGCGCCGATCACCATGGCGAGCGAGCCGAGACCGGCGAGGGAGGCGTAGCGTTTGAGCATCAGATGTATCTCACAAGGAAGAAGCCGCCGACGAGGATCACCACGAAGAGGGTGAACATCAGCCCGAGGCGTTGTTCGATGAAATCGCGGATCGGCGTGCCGAACTTCCAAAGCAGCCCGGCGACGATGAAAAAGCGCAGGCCGCGCGCGATGATCGAGGTGATGACGAAGGTGGCCAGCGGCATCCCCGTCCAGCCCGACATGATGGTGATCACCTTGAAGGGGAAGGGGGTCAGGCCAGCCGTCAGCACCGCCCAGAAGCCGAAATCGTTGAAGCGGGTGTTGAACTCGGCCATCGCGTCGCCCTTGCCTAGCGCGGCGAGGATCGGCTGGCCGACGCTGTCGAACAGCAGTGCGCCGATGGCATAGCCCAGCAGGCCGCCCAGCACCGAGGAGACGGTGGCGATGCCTGCGATGAGCCAGGCCCGGTGCGGCATGGCCAGCACCATCGGGATCATCAGCACATCGGGCGGAATCGGAAAGACCGAGCTTTCGATAAAGGCGACCGCGGCCAGCACCCAAAACGCATAGCGGCTTGTGGCTTGGCGGATCGTCCAGTCATAGAGGGAACGCAACATGCTCGGTGCCCGTTATCGGTTTGGGGCCAGTAGCCATGCAGGCTCGGTGACGTCAAGGGAGACACCATCATGAAGTGGAGAGGACGGCGCGGCAGCCGGAATGTGATCGACCGGCGCGGCGTGAGCGCGGGCAAGGCGGGTGGCATCGGCGGGGTGGGGCTGATCATCGTGCTGGTGGTGGGCTACTTCCTTGGTATCGACGTGACCCCGCTACTGAACGGCGGCGGCGTGCCGGTGCAATCGACCGAGACGCGTGAGTTGAGCGCCGAGGAGCAGGCCGCCGGGCAGTTCGTGAGTGTGGTGCTGGCCGATACAGAGGAAATCTGGGGGCAGGTATTCCCCGAGCAAGTGGGGCGCGAGTATCGCCCGGCGCAGCTTGTGCTGTTCTCGGGCCGGGTGGCTTCGGGCTGTGGCGGCGCGAGCGCGGCGACTGGGCCGTTCTATTGCCCGGCGGACCGGCGCGCCTATCTCGACACGCAATTCTTTGCCACGCTGCAAAACCGGCTTGGCGCAAAGGGCGATTTTGCGGCGGCCTATGTGGTGGCCCATGAGATCGCCCACCATGTGCAGAACGAGTTGGGCATTCTCGGTCAGGTGAACGAGGCTAAGGCGGCAGCGGGTGAGCAGCGGCGCAACGAGCTGAGCGTGCGCACCGAACTTCAGGCAGATTGCCTGTCGGGCGTCTGGGCGCATTATGCCGAGGCGCAGCTTGGTACGGTGGAGCCGGGCGATCTGGACGAGGCGCTCAACGCCGCCCGGCAGATCGGGGATGATACGCTTCAGCGCAACGCCGGGCGCACGCCGATGCCGCACACCTTTACCCACGGCTCCGCTGCCCAGCGGCAGGAGTGGTTCGCGCGGGGGTATGAGAGCGGCCGGATGGATGCTTGCGACACATTCGGCACCAGCCGCCTCTAAGGTTTACAGGTCCGGCACGGCGAGGATCTTGCTGACCTCGCCGCCGTCGGTCTCGAACACCAGCAGGTAGCCATCGGCATAGCTGCTCTCGACCTCGCCCTTGGGGCCGACGACATAGGCCATGTTGGTCTCGTAGTCGTAGTAGCCGGTGGGGGTGCCGAGCAGGGCCTCCACCGCCTCGGGCGTGGCGCCGACGAGGCTGTTGCTGGCCAGAAGGTCGGCCACCATCGCCCCGCGGCCCTCTTGATCTGCCCCGGCCCAGGCCTCGGGCGTGAAGCTCTCACTCCCAAGCCGTGACCATGCCGCCGGATCGGCGCCTTCTTCCTTACAGGCGCCGAGCATGGCGAGCAGGCTGCCGAGAACGGCCACCCTACAGACCCGCCCGATCATGGCGCGATGACCTTGAGGCGGCCATTGTCGAGCGCCTCCTTGCACATGGCCGAAAGCTCGGCGTTGCTGTTGGACCAGAGCCGGGAGTTGATCATGCCGCTGATCGAAAAGGGCACGATATTGTCGGCGGCGTGGTTCACCTCGGTAAAGAAGGTGGAGCCGATCGAGAGGCCGACGAGGTTGTTGTGCATGTCCATCGCCTTCTGGTCCGGCGGGTTGGCCGGATCGCTCTCATGGGCGGAGACGAAGAGATAGGCATCGGCATAGCCCATGTCACGCGAGAGGGTCGAAGACCAGAAGCAGTGGCGGAAGGCATCGGATTTGTCGTTGAGCCCGTTGTGGCCCATCACCGCCTTGGTCTCGTTATAGGCGATGTCCTTGGAGTTGCGGATGATCACCGCATATTGCGGGTGCGTCGCGATGAAGGCTTTTTCGGCGGGGGTCAGCTTGGACCATTGGTCATAAACGCCCATGGATCGTCTCCGGTTAATTGGCAGGTCTGTAAAATGAAGCGCCGAAGCGCGCCTGCACAGTAGGCTTCGGCCGGGCGCACGCAAGCGCCGAATGCGCGGCATGGATTGACCGGCGGAATGGGAGCAGGTATCGGGCGTGCGGTGCTGTGCCGGTGTGGCGGAATGGTAGACGCAGGGGATTCAAAATCCCCCGATGGCAACATCGTGAGAGTTCGAGTCTCTCCACCGGCACCAAGACTTCTCGATTGCGTGATTTGCCTCCGCTGGGAGACCTGTGCGTTTGCGCAGGTGGCAGCGTTTTAGTGTGGGTTCAGGAGCGGAAAATGCGGCTCCTCGCTTTGCGGTTGAGAATTTCTTCCGCCTCGCCAATAGGTTGCAGTGTCGGGTCCGGCAGGGCGATTTCGAGCCAGGTTCGCGGGCGCGGAATCGATTCGACGAAAATTCTGGCCTACCCCAACGTCAATCCGGGGTCTGTCCGGGCATTGGTGCAAAATCGCGAACACTTCCGCTCGCCTCATAGTTGCCACAATCTCCGACGCCAAAAATGTGATCTGGAGGGTTAACCGTTGCGAAACGCGAAACAATTTCACGTCAAGCTTTGCATTCTGCTGAGGTGGCTCGGCAGGCGGGAAATCGCTCATAACATGTTAACTTATTGAATATACGTAAAAAGAGAGATGAATGCAGTGCAGTTTAGACCCCGCAGCGGGCCGACCAGCAGTTTCGCGAGGTGCGACAAAAGCGTGCCCAAATCTGGGCAGGTATGGATGCGCCCGGCACGCTTTTGCCCCAAAGGTGCCACTTTTCACTTCCGGGCCGGGCCGATGCATGGGTATACCGAACCTGCCCAACTGGGGGGCGAAGTTTGCTGGCTGCGGGGGCGGCCGCTCGATGACGCAGAGGACATTCTGCGGGATCGGTGCGTGTGCGCTGTCCCCATCTGACAGCCGAACACGATAGGTGAGGAAGCGACCGGTCGCTGCAGACCTGTGACCTTCCGAAAACCAAACCGGAGCGTTTGCTGGCGTTCCGGTCACCGTTCCCCTTTTGGCTGACGAGTGCGTGTCGCGCGGAACCGCTATTGGCCGGTATCGCCGCTCGGCGGGTGTGTAGTGAAGGAACGTTTGAAGGACGACGGACAAGGCAGTGCGAGCCTAGCTCGAGTGTAAGACAGGGCATTTCCCCTGTCGCCGCAGTTCCCGACCCATGGTGTTCGATCCGGCCGTTTGGGGCCGCTGGTGAAATGAAACGCGCGGGGTCGCTGCAGGCCGTATCCGCGTCGCAGGGGAAGATGTGATGACGAAGGTAACGCTGGACTTCAACGGCGAAAGTGCAGGCACCGTCATAGACGACGAGTATGCCTCCAAAGGCGTGACGATCTCTTCGATCGTTGACGGCAAGGTCAACTACTACAAGAGCCCGGCGATGATCTTCGACACGTCGAACCCGACGGGCGGCGACCATGACCTGGCCACCTCGAACCTCGGCAATGTGCTGATCATCTCTGAGGATGGCGACTCGAACGACCCCGATGACGAGGCCTGCGGCGGCACGCTGGTGTTCGATTTCACCGAAGAGGTCACCTTCCACTCGCTGACCCTGCTGGACGTGGAAGAGGGCGCCAAGATCAAGTTCTACGACGATAATGGCCACTACATGGGCTACCATTACGTCACCACGGCCAACAACGGCCAGTGCAACGTGGACTTCGGCAATATCGAAGGTGTCGGCAAGGTCGAGGTCGTGTTCAACGGCTCCGGCGCCGTCGACAACGTGTCCTACACCACGCCTGCGCCCGAGGGTGACGGCATCGTGGAAGGCACCGGCGGTGACGACCTGATCGACACCACCTACGAGGGCGACCCCGAGGGCGACAAGATCGACAACAATGATGCGATCCTGCCCGGCGAAGGCCCGAACGACGATATCGTTGTGGCCGGTGACGGCGACGACGCCGTGCTGGCCGGTGAGGGCAATGACGAGGTCTATGGTAACGGCGGCTCCGACACGCTCGAGGGCGGCGCGGGCGACGATATCCTGATCGGCGATGCTTCCGGCCCCTATGGCAATGGCGCGGGAGTGACCACCTCGACCCAGGAAGCCTTCAAGTGGTCCGAGCTGAAGGACTACCACGGCGGGAGCCTGCAGAACGGCGAAAAGATCGTCAGCCAGAGCCAGGACACCGGCGAAAACGTGGTGACCCTGACGCTCAACAAGTCGTACGACAACACCTTCTCGACCGATCAGCAGAAGGTGCATTCGATCGATACCGGTGAGCTGCCGGGCGCAAATGCCCACTCCTCGCTGGAGAGCGAGCTGGACTACAAGGGCGACAGCCAGACCTACACGCTGGAGTTCGAGAAAGACGCCGAGAACGTGTCGTTCCGGGTGAACGACATTGACTTCGACAGCACCGTGGTCATCACCGCCTATGATGCCGAGGGCAACAAGATCCCGGTCGACATGAGCGCGGGCGACGGCGTCTCGCTCTACGACAACGACAGCGCGGCCGGTTTCGATACCGCCGTGTCCAAAGGCGGCGGCGCCGCAGACACCTCGCCGACCTACTCGGCGCTGGTCAGCGTGCCTGGCCCGGTAGCCAAACTGGTCATCACCCATGTTCAGGACGGCTACAGCGACAGCGGCGTGAACGTCACCGACATCTACTTCGACACCATCACCGGTGAAGGTGAGGGCGAAGGTGTGCCGGGCAATGACACTATCCTTGGCGGTCTGGGCAACGACTACATCGAAGGCAACGCCGGGGCGGATTACCTCGACGGTGGCGAAGGCGCCGATACGGTGATGGGCGGCGACGATGCCGATACCATCGTGGGCGGCGCGGGCGACGTGGTTGATGGCGGCGCCGGCGGCGACGACAACGACACCCTCGACCTGACCCTCGGCGAGCCCTTCTACCTGAAGGATCTGGAGCCCGACTCCAACGGCAACGGCTGGAACGG
This sequence comes from Vannielia litorea, assembly GCF_019801175.1. NCBI lineage: Bacteria > Pseudomonadati > Pseudomonadota > Alphaproteobacteria > Rhodobacterales > Paracoccaceae > Vannielia > Vannielia litorea. The sequence continues at coordinate 1,385,377 of NZ_JAHVJR010000001.1, read as the reverse complement.
CACGGTTGTCTACGTCGATGCCGATGGCAAGCCGACCGGCGAGACGATGACCTTCACCGAGATCGAAAACATCAACGGCACCCCGGCCAACCAGCTGCCGGTGGCGGGTGATGATGTGGCCAAGGGTGACATCCTGAACCCGGTCACGATCGACGTGCTCGGCAACGATACCGACCCGGATGGCGACACGCTGACCATCGACAGCATCACCCAGCCCGCTGCTGGCGGCACCGTGGTGGACAATGGTGATGGCACCGTGACCTTCACCCCCGATGGGACCGTGGATGGCGACGTGACCTTTGAATACACCGTCAGCGACGGCAAAGGCGGGTTCGACACGGCCAGCGTGACCGTTACCCTGCGGGACGGGATCGTGGAGGGCACGGCCGGCAACGATTACATCGACGAAGCCTATGAGGGTGACCCCGAGGGCGACATGGTCGACGGCGGTGACAACATCTTTGGCGGCGGTCCGGACGATGACATCATCGACGCTGGCGCAGGCGATGACGTGGTCAAGGCCGGTGTGGGCGATGACGTTGTTTTCGGTGGTGACGGCAACGACAGCATCTACGGCCGCGGCGGCAACGACATTCTCGATGGTGGCGCGGGCAACGACTACATCGAAGGTGGCCAGAACGACGACATCATCGCCGGCGGCGAAGGAAACGACACCATCTACGGTCAGGGCGGCAACGACCAGATCGACGGTGGCGCGGGCGACGACTGGATCCGTGGTGGTCAGGATGCCGACGTGATCGAAGGCGGTGACGGCAACGACACCATCGACGGCATGAGCGGTGACGACACTCTCTCCGGTGGAGCCGGCGACGACACCATTCAAGGCGGTGGCGGCGAAGACCTCATCGATGGTGGCTCCGGCAATGACACGCTGATCGGCGGCAACAACAAGGACCACATAATCGGTGGCGACGGCTCCGATTACGTCGAGGGTGGCGGCTCTGATGACTACATCAACACCTCCGGCAATCTCGATGCCTATGGTGTGTCCGGCTCGCCCGATCAGGGCTATCCGGGCATCTGGGCGCCTGATGCGGACCCCTATGATGACCGCGACACCGTTTATGGCGGTGATGGCAATGACACCATCATCACCGGCGACGATGACGACTACATCGAGGGCGGTGCTGGCAACGACAAGATCGATGCGGGCTTCGACGACGACACCGTGCTGGGTGGCGACGGCGACGACATCATCGTAGGCGGCGAGGGCAACGACTACCTCGACGGCGGCGCGGGCAATGACATCATCTATGGTGGCCTGAACCCGGTCTTCCCCGATGCTCTGAATATCCCCGATGACGCGGGCGATCTGCGCCCCGACAACGGCGATGACGTGATCCACGGCGGTGCCGGCAACGACACCATCTACGGCCAGGACGATGACGACCTGATCTACGGCGACGAGGGCGACGATTACATCGACGGCGGCGTTGACGACGACGAGATCTACGGTGGCACCGGCAATGACACGATCATCGGCGGCCAGGGTGTCGACAAGCTCTACGGCGACGATGACCGTGACACCTTCCTCGGCGGCAACGCGGGCGACCACGTTGACGGCGGCTCGGGTGGCGATGACTACGACACGCTGAACCTCACCGGCTCGGACGTGGACTACATCCAATACACCTCGCCCGACCGCGAGGACGGCATCGTGCACTTCAACGATGGCGGCACGATGACTTTCGAGGAAATCGAGAACGTCATTCCCTGCTTCACCCCCGGCACGCTGATCGCGACGCCGCGTGGAGAGGTGGCCGTGGAAGAGCTGAAGGTGGGCGACAAGGTCATCACCCGCGACAACGGCATCCAGGAGATCCGTTGGCTGGGCCGGACCGATGTGGACACTGTGGAGCTGATGAAGCGCCCCGCGCTGCGTCCGGTTCGCATTGCCAAGGGCGCGCTCGACGGCAACCTGCCGGAGCGTGACATGCTGGTGAGCCCGCAGCACCGCGTGCTGGTGGCCTCCGACCGCGCCGCTCTCTACTTCGAGGAGCGCGAGGTTCTGGTGGCGGCCAAGCATCTGGTGAACGGGGCAGGGATCGCAGAGGCGCAGGATGTGGCCTCGGTGACCTACATCCACTTCATGTTCGACCAGCATGAGGTGGTGCTCTCCGACGGAGCCTGGACCGAAAGCTTCCAGCCCGGCGACTACACCCTCGACGGGCTCGACAGCGAGCAGCGTGAGGAGCTTCTGGCGCTCTTCCCCGAGTTGAAGGAGAAAGAGGGCCTCGCAGGCTACACCGCCGCGCGGAAGACCCTGAAGAAGCACGAGGCCCTGTTGCTCTCCGAGTGACCGGCCCAACGCCCGGCGGCCTTATGCGTCGCCGGGTGCCGTGCCGCTCCGGCTCCTAGTTGGGCCGGGCGGGGCACAGAAGACCGATCCGCGCCCCGGTTGCCTTGGGGCGGGTCCGCAAGGGCCTATGGTGGCAGCCGATCACGGGCGATCCCCGAGGGGACATATGCAGCCTGTCCGCGTGGTGTGAGCCACGCGGACAATTCTCCGCCCGGGGCGGGGATTCGCGGTGCCGCGCTGCAGAAGCGGAGAGCCCTGCCCAAGATTGCAGCAAACTCTGCGTTGCAGAGAAACTGACCCTGCGGAACTCACGGGATTGTTCACTGTTCGTGAACAGAACAGGGCGAAATGCCGCCACGTCACGAACAATTAGGCAGAAATTGACCGGTTTTATGGTGTAACGGAGGCGCGCTGCTAACAGGTGCCGGACCTTGCTGCGCTGCCGCATAAGTATCGTCTGGCCGGATCCGTGGGGGATTTGAACATGGCCATCATCAATGGCACCAATAACGGTGAGACGCTGATCGGGACCGCCGTCGATGACATCATCAATGGCTTTGGCGGGAACGATACGATCTTCGCAGGTGCCGGAAATGACGTGATCTCCGGTGGCACGGGCGATGACACGGTTTATGGCGGCGCTGGCAACGACTTCTGGCTCGCAGACGGCACCGACAGCGGCAACGATACGGTTTATCTCGAAGAGGGCGATGACACCGCCGAACTCGGGTTTCTCTACCCCACGCTCGGCAATGAGATCATCGATGGCGGCACGGGGAGCGACACGTTTTCCCTCGCTGGCAGCGCCGTCACCAACTTCAACCTGAACGCGACCATCTCCGAAAATGGCACGGTGACCGGCAACTGGATCACCACGGCGACCAATTTCGAGAACCTGCTGGGCGGCAACGGCAATAACATCCTGACCGGCAATTCGGCGGCCAACGTGATCAACGGCGGCGCGGGCAACGACCTCATCAATGGCGGTGGCGGCGATGACACGCTGATCGCGGGTGACGGGTTCGATACCGTGAATGGCGGCACCGGCAATGACACGATCTTCGGCGGTGGCGACAACGATGTGCTGAACGGCGGCGACGATGCCGATACCTTCATCATCAACACCCTTGGCTCCTCCGGGATCACCGGAACCACGGTCAACGGCGGCTCGGGCGGAAACGACTTTGACACGCTGGATATCACCCCGCTGCTGGCGCAGGGCTTCGAGATTCAGAACCTCGTTCTGAACCCTGAAAACAACGGCCAACCGGGGTTCAATGGTCAGATTCAGCTCTACAACCCGCTGACCAACACCTGGGCCAACGTCAACTTCACCGACATCGAAGAGATCATTCCCTGCTTCACGCCGGGCACGATGATCGCTACCGCCGAAGGCGAGGTGCCGGTGGAGACGCTGAAGGTCGGCGACCGGGTGATGACCCGCGACAACGGCCTCCAGACCATCCGCTGGGTCGGGCGCAAGACGCTCGGCAAGGCCGCGCTGCAGCGCCAGCCCGAGCTGCGGCCGGTGCGCGTGGCCAAGGGCGCAATGGGGCAGGGGCTGCCCGAGCGCGACATGCTGGTGAGCCCTCAGCACCGCCTGCTGGTGACCGGCGATCATGCCGCGCTCTGGTTCGAGGACCGCGAGGTGCTGGTGGCCGCGCTGCACATGATCAATGACAGCACGATCCGCCGGGCCGACGTGGAAGAGGTGACCTATATCCACGTCCTCTTCGACCAGCACGAGGTCGTGCTCTCCGATGGCGCGTGGACCGAGAGCTTTCAGCCGGGCGACCGCACGCTTGCGGGCCTCGACGGCGCGGCGCGCAACGAGCTGCTCACGCTCTTCCCCGAACTTTCGGCCCCGGAAGGCTGCAATGGCTACCTCGCTGCACGCCGGGTGCTGAAGCGTCATGAGGCGGCTCTGGTCGCGGTCTGAACGGCCCCGAAAACTCCATTTTGACGGGGGCTGAACGCCCCTTTGCAGCCATGGGTAGAATTACTCCTAATGGTTGAAAACGCATGCTTTTTTTAACCTGCTGCCTCATTCCTGCCGCCAAATAACCCTTTGGTTTTCAGCTTTTCTCAAAGTTTTGCCGCTTTAGTCCGCCATATCCGTCCATGGGAAGGGGCCGCATTGGCTCTGCATGGACGTTTTTACCGACTGCGATGGTTGCAGAGACACCCACGCAAACGAAGGTGAAGAGCAGGACGCAACGCAATGGCGATTGGCTATAGAGTTAACCTCGGCAATGGCACGCTGAATAACGGCGATGCCATCCAGAGCGGGATGGAAGCCTTCTCCATCGACGAGACCATTGGCACCGGCCAGTGGCGCTGGTCGGGCACCTACACGGGCAACAACAACAACTACACCAACATCACCGATACCGGCACCTACTACCTGGGCACCGACGGCTTCGTTTACTTCGTCCCCAACAACTATTTCGTCGACCCGGTCTTCACCGCGACCGCCACCAGCGCCCCGACCTACACGCCTGCCGCGCCTGGCCCGGTGGATGGCACCGCAGGCAATGACCTGATCGATGGCCAGTACGAGGACGCCCAGGGCGACGAGATCGACGGCAACGGCAACACGATCAACGCGGGCGCCGGCAACGATACGGTCGTGGCCGGCTCCGGCAATGACGTGATTGATGGTGGCACCGGAGCAGACACGATCTATGCCGGTGGCGGCGCCGATACCATCGTGGGCGGTGACGGCAACGATGTGATCCATGCCGACAATGCCAGCGTCAGCGCCACCAGCGAAACGCTGGACTGGACGGATCAGGGCGGCGACACCACCGATATCAGCGGCGGGTTCACCCAGAACACCGGCACGATGAACGTGACCGTTAGCATCGCCGACGATGGCGGCCTGACGGCGGCTGAAGTTTCGACCGACCAGCAATATGTGAACACCGGCGCGGGCGAGACCTTCGACACCAACTCCGCGCTTTACCTCGGTGGCGCGGGCAGCTCGCTCTCCAGCTTTGCCAACACGGCGACCGTCACCATCGATTTCGACGCCGCCGCCGGGTCGGGCATGGCCAATGAGGTGAGCAACGCCACCTTCCGGATCAACGACCTCGATCAAGGCGGCTGGGACGACCTCGTGACCGTGGTCGCTTATGACGCGCAGGGCAACGAGGTGCCGGTCACCTTCCAGCTCGACGGCGACGACAGCATGTACGACGCCGACACCATCGACGGTGCTGGCAGCGGCTCGGCGGCGCAGTCGAACGGCTCGGCGTTGATCACGGTTGAGGGCCCGGTGGCGCAGATCATCGTCACCTATCAGAACGGTGGCACGAGCGGTCAGGCGCTGTGGCTCACCGATGTGCAGTTCACCACCATCCCCGATGACGGGGGCTTCAACGATACCGTCTCCGGCGGTGCGGGTGACGATACGATCTATGGCTACGGCGGCGACGACACGCTCGATGGCGGCGCCAACAACGACACCATCCACGGCGGTGATGGCGATGACCAGATCCGTGGCGGCACCGGCGACGACACGCTGACCGGCGGCGCGGGCGATGACGATTTCATCGTCGAGAACGGCCTCGGCAATGACACCATCACCGGCGGCGAGACTGGTGAGAGCTTTGGCGACAGCATCGACGCCAGCGCGGTGACCGATGATCTGACTGTCACCTTCACCAGCCCCGAATCCGGCACACTGGGCGATGGCACGGCGACTACCGGCTTTTCTGAAATCGAGACCGTCACTCTCGGCTCCGGCGACGATACAGTTACCGGCTCGACCGGTGACGATTACATCGAAACCGGGGCAGGGGCCGACACCGTAGAGATGGGGGCGGGCAATGATACCGTCGCCCTCGGCGCGGCCGATGGCGCGGTGGACACCGTTGTGATGGGCGATGGAGATGGCAATGACACCGTCTTCGATTTCGAGGCGCCCACCGCCAACGGCGATGGCACTTACACCGGCAATGACCAGCTCGACGTGAGCGACATGACCGATGCGGGTGGCGACCCGGTCTCGGTGCATGACGTTGCGGTGAGCGACGATGGCTTCGGCTCTGCGGTTCTGACCTTCCCCAATGGCGAGAGCGTCACGCTTGTGGGCGTGAGCGCCGCCGAGGCCGCCGACCCGATGTGGCTAATCGCCGCCGGAATCCCGGGTGATGGCATCGTCAGCGGCACCGCGGGCAATGATGTGATCGACGCGGGCTACACCGGCGATCCGCACGGCGACATGGTCGACAACGGCGATGCGATCCTGCCCGGCGAAAGCGGCGATGATGACATCATCGAAGCGGGCGCGGGTGATGACACCATCTATGTAGGGGCCGGGGACGACGAAGTCTATGGCGAGGCGGGTGATGATACCGTCATGCTTGAAGACGGCTTTGGCGCCGACACCATAGTCGGCGGCGAGACCGGCGAAACCAATGGCGACACGGTCAATGCCTCGCTGGTGAGCGGCGACCAGACGGTGGTGTTCTCGGGTGCCGAGGCGGGCACGCTCACCGATGGCACCGACACCGCCAGCTTCTCCGAGATCGAGAACGTGGTGACCGGCGCGGGCAACGATACCGTGACCGGCGATGCGGGCGATCAGACGGTAATTACCGGCGCGGGAGATGACAGCATTGCCCTTGGCACCGGGGCCGACACCATCTTTGCCGGTGCCGGCGACGATGTGATCACCCTCGGCGAGGCCTTCGGCAACGATCAGATCACCGGCGGCGAGGGCGGCGAGACGGCGGGCGACCTGCTGGATGCGGGCGGCATGACCTCTGGCGTCAATGTCACCTTCAGCGGCGACGAGAGCGGCACCGTCACCCAGGGCGGCAACACGGCGACATTCTCCGAGATCGAGCGCGTCGTCACCGGCAGCGGCGGCGATTCCGTCAACGCGACGGCGGCCACCGGCGGCGTGAATGTGGCCACTGGCGCGGGCGACGACAACATTGTCCTTGGCAGTGGCGACGACACGCTGGATGCGGGCACCGGAAACGACTTTGTCTCCGTCTTCGACGGCTTTGGCAACGATACACTGCTGGGTGGCGAAGGCGGTGAAAGCTTCGTCTTCGGTGGGCTGCTGGTGGGCGACGTGCTGCTGGCCAATGGCGTCATCAGCGATGTGACCCTCACCTTCAGCGGCCCCGAGGCAGGCACCATCTCGGACGGCACCGACACCCTGAGCTTCGCCGAGTTCGAGAGCATCACCCTCGGCTCCGGCAATGACACCGTCACCGGCTCCGCCGGTGCCGACCTGTTCGATACCGGCGCGGGCGCCGATACGGTGAACGCGGGCGCAGGCGATGACACCTACGGCCTCGGCACCACAGGCGATTTCGCCACGCCGGACGGCGCGGCCGACACCATCATCTTTGCCGATGGCGATGGTGAAGACACCGTCTATTTCTTCGACGCGCCCACCGCCAACGGCGATGGCACCTATACCGGCATCGATCAGATCGACGTGTCCGGCATGACCGATGCCGATGGTAACCCGGTCACGGTGCAGGACGTCGTGGTGAGCGACGACGGCTCCGGCAACGCGGTGCTCGGCTTCCCGAACGGCGAGAGCCTGACGCTGATGGGCATTGCGCCCACCGCAGCGATGGACCCGTTCTGGCTGATCGCGGCGGGCATCCCCTACGACGGGATCGTCGAAGGCACCTCCGGCGATGACGTGATCGATGCCAGCTATTCGGGCGACCCGCATGGCGATGTCATCGACGGGTTCGATAATTTCAACGACCCGATGACCGGCCTGAACAGCGACATCGTTCATGCAGGCGAAGGCGACGATGTGATCAACGCCGGGGAGGGCGATGACCTCGTGCTCGGCGAGGGCGGCGACGATACCTTCCAGATCTCCGGCTATTTCGATCAGGACACCTTCATCGGTGGCGAGACCGGCGAAACCAACGGCGACACGCTGGACACCACGGCGATCGGCGCGGGCAGCATGTCCATCACCTACAGCGGTGACGAGGCGGGCAGCCTGAGCCATCCCGATGGAGGCGTGGATTTCTCGGAGATCGAGAGCATCACCACCGGCGGCACCGATGATTTGATTGATGCCACTGCCACCACCGGCGGCATCAACGTATCAACCGGCGCGGGTGACGACGGCGTGCGCGGTGGCTCCGGCGATGATGTGGTCGATACCGGCGAGGGCAACGACAACCTTGTCATCACCGATGGCTGGGGCACCGACAGCTTCACCGCGGGTGAAGATGCGGGCGGCGGCGATCAGGATATTCTCTGGGCCGATGCCGTCACCGCCGACCTGACCCTCGACCTGAGCGGCTCGCCGGAAGACGGCACGCTGACCGATGGCGCCAATACCGTCACCTTCACCGGGGTCGAAAGCTACGTGCTCGGCTCCGGCGATGACACGGTGATCGGCTCCGACAGCACTGAAACCACCGTGTTCCTCGGCGCGGGCGCCGACACGATCGACGCCGGTGCAGGCGACGATGCCTATCACCTCGGCGCGGACGGCGATGCCGACACGCTCATCTTCGCCGATGGCGACGGGTCCGATTATGTTCTGGGCTTCCACGCGCCCACCGACAACGGCGATGGCACATTCACCGGGGTCGACCAGATCGACGTGAGCGGCATGACCGACGCGGGCGGCGACCCGGTGTCGGTGCATGACGTGGTGGTCACCGATGACGGCTCCGGCAACGCGGTGCTGAGCTTCCCCGGCGGCGAGAGCCTGACGCTGGTGGGCATCAGCCCGGCGGACGCCGCCCAGCCGATGTGGCTGATCGCGGCGGGCATTCCGGGCGATGGCATCGTCAGCGGCACGGCGGCCGATGATGTGATCGACGCCAGCTATACCTCTGATCCGCATGGTGATTTCGTCGATTCCGGCGATGCGATTCTGCCCGGAGAGGCCGCGAATGACGACATCATCGAGGCCGGTGCCGGCGACGATACCATCTACGCCGGGGCCGGGGATGACGAGGTGTACGGTGAGGACGGCGATGACCGCTTCGTGCTGGAAGACGGCTTTGGTGCCGATGTGATCACCGGCGGCGAGGGCGGTGAGACCACGGGCGACACGCTGGACACCACCTCTGTGACTGGCGATGTGACCATCGCCCTCACCGGGGCCGAGGCTGGCACCGTCACCGACGGCACCGACACCGCCACCTTCTCCGAGATCGAGAATTTCGAGACCGGCGCCGGGGCCGACACCATCGATGGCGCCGCGGCCACGACCGGCTTTAGCGCCAATACCGGCGCGGGTGATGACGTGCTGATCGGCGGCGACGGGGCCGATACGCTGCTGGGCGGCGACGATGCCGACACGTTCTACGCGGGCGATGGCGACCACGTGCAGGGCGGCGAGGGCGGCGTAGACGCCGACGTGCTCGACCTCACCAGCGCGGGCCCGACCCGCGTGATCTATGACGAGAGCGCCCCCGAGAGCGGAACCGTCGAGTTCCTCGACGGGACGGGCAATGTGACCGGTACGATGACCTTCTCCGAGATCGAGACGGTCAACTTCATCCCCTGTTTCACGCCCGGCACGATGATTGCCACGCCCGAGGGCCCGCGCCCGGTGGAAGAGCTGGGCCCCGGCGACCGGGTCCTGACCCGCGACCACGGGGTGAAGCGCCTGCAATGGGTCGGCCAGCGGCTGCTGAATGAGCACCACCTCAAGGCCAACCCGCGGCTGATGCCGGTGCTGATCAAGACTGGCGCCCTGGGCTATGGCCTGCCGGAGCGCGACATCATGGTGAGCCCGCAGCACAAGATGCTGATCTCCGATGCCCGCGCCGAGATGCTCTTTGGCGAGCATGAGGTGCTGGTGTCTGCGGTCCATCTCGTTGGCCTGCCGGGGATCGAGCAGGTGCAGGTGGATGAGGTGATCTACATCCACATCATGTTCGACGCGCATGAAATCATCATGGCCGAGGGCGCATGGACCGAGAGCTACCAGCCCGGTGCCCATGTGCTGGGCGAGATGGAGGATGAGCAGCGCGAAGAGATCTTCGAGATCTTCCCGGAGCTGCGCGCGGATGCGAACTCCATTGTCACTGCGCGTATGGCGTTGAAAAAGCGGGAAGTTACGGCGCTGTTCCACTGAGTGGAGCCGGATCGGTGTGGGGCCAGCCCCCCACACCCCCCGGAGATATTTAGAGCAAGAAAATGAGGTCAGTTGGGTGTGTTCGTGGCCTTGCGCCAAGCTGCCCAAGCCACTGGCGTGTCGAGGTCGAGCCGGGCGCGTTGGCCTTGCAGGGGCGTGAGGTGGACGCGGTCGCCAGCGGCGGTGACGACGGATTTGGCACCGTCGTCCCCTTGGAGTTGTTCGATTTCAGCGTAGAGCTTTGACGAGAAAATCACTGGATGGCCGGGCTTGCCGTCTTCTGTGGCACCTCGCCAGATCAGGGCGTCGGGGTGGGTCTGGTAACTTGTGATCACGGCGCGCAGGTCGTCTTCTGTGAGTTCCGGAAGGTCGGCGAGGAGGAGCATGAAAGCCGTGGACTGTGGCAGGGCCTCGAGCCCGGCGCGGAGGGAGGCGTTCATGCCCTCGGCGGCGTCGCGCACGGTGAGCGGGCGGGCGCCTGTGTCTTCGATTGCGGCAAAGCGGGCGGGGCGGTCTGGCGGCAGGGCGACGAGGGTGAAGTCACTGACTTTGCACGCCATTTCAGCAACGCGGGTGAGCAAGGGTTTGCCGTGGAGTGGCTCGAGCAGTTTGTCTCGCGGGGCCATGCGGGAGGCGGCCCCGGCGGCGAGGATGAGGATCGGCAGGGTCATGGATTTACCTAACCCTGCCGCGGGTTTGGCTCAAGCGCGGAGGGCTGTGCCCTCCGGGTCAAAAAGCGGGGTGGTGGTGAGCTTGGCGGGGCGCATCTGGGAGAGGATCTCGATTTCGGCGTCCTGCCCCTCCTGCGCGAATTCGCGGGGGATGAGCGCCATGGCGACGGATTGCTGCGCGTGGTGGGAGTAGCCGCCTGAGGTGCAGAAGCCGACCACTTCGCCATTGATCCAGACCGGCTCGTAGCCGTGCACATCGGCGTTGTCGGCATCGACGAGGAAGGCGACGAGTTGGCGGGCAGGCGGGTTTGTGCGTTCGGATTCTGCGTGAGCTCGGCCGATGAAGTCACTGTCCTTTTTAAAGGATATGAACCGGTCGAGCCCGGTTTCGGCGGGCGTGTAATCGGGTGAGAACTCGCGGAGCCAGGAGCCGAAGAAGCGGTCGAGCCGGAGGGACATCATGGCGCGCATGCCGAAGGGGGTGATGTTGTGCTCTTGTCCGGCGGCCCAGAGCGCGTGCCAGAGGTGGCGCTGGTCCATGTGATCACAGTAGATCTCGTAGCCCAGATCGCCGGTATAGCTGACCCGCTGGACGGTGCAGGCGACCTGGCCGACGGTCATTTGGACGACGCCGAGGAAGGGCAGTGCGGCGACATCGGCATCGGTGCAGGCTTGCAGGACCGCCCGGCTCTTTGGCCCGGCGAGCTGGAAGCCGGTGAGCCGGTCGGAGACGTTCTCAACGCTAACGCCCTCTGCACCATGTTGCTCGAACCAGCGCCCGTGCATCGCCTGCGCGCCGTAACTCGCTGTAAGGGCGAAGGTTTCTGGCCCCGTGCAGGAGATCGTGAAGTCTCCGATAATGCGGCCTTTGGGCGAGAGCATCGGCGTGAGGGTGAGTTTGCCCTCCTGCGGGACGCGGCCTGCCATGATCCGGTCGAGCCAATCGCGGGCTTTCGGGCCGGTGACGCGGAATTTGCCGAAGTTCTGGATTTCGTTAATGCCGACGCTTTCGCGGACGGCGCGCACCTCGCGGCCTGTGGCTTCGAAAGCATTGGAACGGGTGAAGCTGGGCTTCTCGTATGTGGGCTCGTCTCCTTGCGCGAAGTAATTGGGCACCTCGAGGCCGAACTGGTGGCCCCAGACTGCGCCCATTTCACTAAAAATGTCATACATCGCCGTCGTCCGGTGCGGACGGGCGGCGGGGCGCTCCTCGTTCGGGTAGCTGACCGAGAAGCGTTTTTGATAGAATTCAATGACTTTGGGCACGGTGTAGCCCGGCGTGATCCACTTGCCGTAGCGGGCCACGTCGAGGCCGGTGACATCGCGCTCCGGCTCGCCTTCGATCATCCATTGCGCGAGGGTCAGGCCCACGCCGCCGCCTTGGCTGAACCCCGCCATGACGGCGCAGGCGGACCAGTAGTTGCGCAGGCCGGGCACGGGGCCGACCAGTGGGTTGCCATCGGGGGCAAAGGTGAAGGGGCCGTGGATCACGCGCTTCACGCCCGCGCGCTCGAGCACGGGGAAGCGGTTGTAGGCCATCTCGATGCTGTCGGAGACCTTGTCGAGGTTGTCGGGCAGCAGCTCATGGCCGAAATCCCAAGGCGTGCCGCCGAGCGCCCAAGGCTCGCAGGGCTGCTCGTAGAAGCCGATGCAAAGGCCGCGGCCCTCTTGCCGGAAGTAGGATTCTCCGGCGCAATCAAGCACATGGGGGAATTCGGTTTCGCGCTCGTAAATCTCGGGGATGTCGTCGGTCACCAGATACTGGTGGGCCATCGGCAGGAGCGGCAGGTAGACGCCTGCCATCGCGCCGACCTCGCGGGCCCAGAGCCCGGCAGCGTTGACGACATGTTCGGCGTGGAGGGTGCCCTTGTTTGTGATCACGTCCCAAGAGCCATCGGGGCGCTGCTGGAGGTCTTCGACCTTGCAGTGGGTCTCGATCTCGGCGCCAGCCATCTTGGCGGCGCGGGCGTAGGCGTGGGTGGTGCCGGAGGGGTCGAGGTGGCCATCAAGCGGGTCGTAGAGGCCGCCGAGGATGCCATCGAGGTTCACCAGCTCGGCCAGTTCGCCGATTTCCTCGGGCGTCACGATGCGGGTGTCGAGGCCCATGTAGCGGTGCTTGGCGCGCTCGGCCTTGAGCATGTCGAAGCGCTCGGGTGTCTCTGCAAGGGTGATGCCGCCGACGTGGTGCAGGCCGCAGGACATGCCGGTGATCTCTTCAAGTTCCTTATACAAACCAATGGTATAGCCTTGGAGGGCGGCCATGTTTGTATCGGAGTTCATGGTGTGGAAGCCGCCCGCGGCGTGCCACGTGGAGCCGGAGGTCAGCTCGGAGCGCTCGAGCAGCACCACATCTGACCAGCCGAGCTTGGTGAGGTGGTAGAGTACCGAGCAGCCGACGACGCCGCCGCCGATAACGCAGACCTGGGCTGTTGTTTTCATGGGGCGACTCCTCGTGTCTGTTGGGTTGAGACTGTGGGCCGGACGCGGCATGTGCTGGCCGTTCTGCGACATCGCGTGTCGGAAACGGGGTGCGTCCGGGCGGGTTAACGGGGGGGTTAACCGTGGCCGAGAGGGGATGCACAAGTGATGCACATCCGATGCACAACCCATGCATACGCGCGTATGGCTCAAGGAGGCGTTAACGGAGGTTAACGCCCCGCGCGGTGGTGGCCTAATCGGTTAAAGCTGAGGCGCGCGCCTCACCGCTCGGGGATCAGCCCGCGCGGCGAGAAGCGCAGCACCAGCAGCAGGACGATGCCCATTGTGAGCAGCCGCATGTGCTGGACCGAGTCGAGCAGGTGATCCTTGAGCCAGCTGCCATCGGGCAGGGGCCATGTCAGCGTTTCCATGAAGAGGCGGCCCAGCGGCTCGACCTGAATCCAGAGCCACCAGACCAGCAGCCCGCCGAGCAGCGCCCCGAGGTTGTTGCCCGAGCCGCCGACGATCACCATGACCCAGATGAGGAAGGTGAAGCGCAGCGGCTGGTAGGTGCCGGGGGTGAGCAGCCCGTCCAGCGTGGTCATCATCGCGCCGGCCATGCCGCAAATGGCGGAGCCGAGGATGAAGACTTGCAGGTGGCGGCGGGTGACATCCTTGCCCATCGCGCGGGCGGCGGTTTCATTGTCGCGGATGGCGCGCATCATCCGGCCCCAGGGCGACTTCAGCGCCAGTTGGAGGGCGACGATGATGAGCACGAGCGCGGCGGCGAAGAGGCAGCCGTAGAGGAGCTTGACGTAGAGGGTTGAGGCGGTCTCGGGCGGGAGCTTGAACGACGAGGCCCAGCCGCGGAAGCTCTCGCTCTGCTGGAGGTCGATCTCGTAGGGCACGGGCCGTGGGATGCCGTTGACGTTTTTCACCCCGCGCGCCAGCCAGTCCTCGTTTTTCATCACCGCGATGATGATCTCGGCGATGCCGAGGGTGGCGATGGCGAGATAGTCCGAGCGCAGGCCGAGGGCGGTTTTGCCGATGAGCCATGCGGCCCCGGCGGCGAGCAAGCCACCTGCGGGCCATGCGAGGATCACCGGCAGGCCGAGGCCGCCGAGATAGCCTTCGAGAGCGGGGTTCACCGCCTCCACGGCATCGCGGGCAGGGTCGAAGGCGGCACGGTAAAGTACGAAGCCCACGACAAGGATGGCGAAGGCGACAAGGGCGCGCAGGCGGCCGGGCTTCATGCCCTGCCATGCAAAGGCGGCCCCGGCTACGGTGGCAGCCCCCAGCGCCATCGCCGCCCAGATCCGCGCCCCGCCGGCGGCCCAGGCATCGGGCACCGGCGGCATGGAAATGAGCACGGCAGCGAGACCGCCGAGCGCGACAAAGCCCATGACGCCCACGTTGAAGAGCCCGGCGAAGCCCCATTGCATGTTGAGCCCCAGCGCCATGATGGCCGAGACGAGCCCCATGTTGAGGATCGTCAGCGAGGTGTTCCAGCTCTGGAACATTCCGGTGCCGACGTAGAGCACCGCGACGAGCGCGAAGAGGAGGGCAGGGGGGAGTTTCATGCGAGCCTCCGGGGCGCGGCGGGAAGGGCGCCGAGGTCATGCCAGCCTGCCGCACTGCCGGTGCAGGTGCCTGTCAGGTAGGGCGTGGTGGTGGCCAGCGCGGTATCGGCGCGGAAGCTGCCATCGGCGTGGATGGTGAGCAACGGAACGGGTGGGAAGCCATCGGAGAAGACGAAGGTGAGCCGGTCGGGCCCTGATTGCGCCTCGACCGGGATCGCGCGGGCCGGGGGCTGATCCTGGCTGAACATGAAGTTATGGGTCAGGAAGATATCGGGCGCCTTGCCCTTGAGGTGCAGCTGAACGGCGCGCTTGACCGGGGAGCAGCCCGCGCCGGGCTCGCAGCGCTGAGAGGAGGTGCAGGTGAAATCCACCGAAGCGCGGGTGTCGGCCAGGGCGGGGGCTGCGAAGAGGCAGAGGGCGGCGGCGCGGATCATACGGATTTCCCCTTGAAGAGGCCGGTGGGTTTGATGAGCAGGACGATCACCAGAATGGCGAAGCTGACGGCGAATTTATATTCGGTGGTCAGCAGTTGCAGCAGGCCGGAGGGGGCGAGCGCCTCGGGCAGCACGTAGGTCGCGACCTTCTTGAAGGCGTAGGTGACGGTGACCTCGGAGAAGGCGATCACGAAACCGCCCGCGATGGCGCCGAGCGGCGAGCCGAGGCCGCCGACGATGGCGGCGGCGAAGATCGGCAGCAGAAGCTGGAAGTAGACGAAGGGTTTGAACGACTTGTCGAGCCCGTAGAGCACGCCCGCGATGGTGGCGAGCGCGGCGACGATGACCCATGTCACGGCCACGACGCGCTCGGGGTTGATACCGGAGAGCAGGGCGAGATCCTCGTTGTCGGAGAAGGCGCGCATGCTCTTGCCGGTGCGGGTGCGGTTCAGGAACCAGAACAGCAGCGCCACGCAGATCGCGGCGACGACCATGGTAAGCACCTGGGTCGAGCGCAGGGCGAGGCCTTCGGCAAGGCCGGTCATCTTTTTGAAATCACCGGCGGAAATCACGAAGCGGGCACCATCGGCGAAGCGCTGGTCATCGACCCCGATGATGAAGCGGGTGAGGCCGTTGAGGATGAACATCACCCCGATCGAGACAATCACGAGGATCACCGGCGCGGCCTTTTGCCGGCGGTAGAAGCGATAGACGGCGCGGTCGGTGCCCAGCACCAGCAGGGCGGTGGCGGCGATGCCGAGCGGCAGGGCCAGCAGGGCCGTGGGTAGCGGGCCGAAGGTGACGCCTATCGCCTGCAGCGCCCATGTGAACAGGATGGTGACGGTGGTGCCGAAGGCCATTGTGTCGCCGTGGGCGAAGTTGGAGAACCGCAGGATGCCGTAGATCAGCGTGACCCCGAGCGCGCCGAGCGCAAGCTGCGAGCCGTAGGTGGCGGCCGGGATGATGACGAAGTTGGTCAGGGCCACGAGGGCGTTCAGCAGGTCCATCAGGCGGTGATCTCGCAGGTCATGATGTCAATTTCGGCGTAGGTGTCGGGGTAGCGCTCGGTGGGCAGCCATTGGCGCATCCAGAGCGCGCTTTTGGTGCCGGAGAGCGCCAGCGTGTGCAGGTGGCCATCGCCCGGCTGCCAGACCCACGGGCCGGTGCGGGCGAGGCCGCGGGCCTCAAACGCGGGGCCGTCGCCAAGGGTGATCTTCCAGTCGCCGGTGCCGCTGGCGTCGGTCGCGGTGGGGGCGAGGGTGATGCTCTGCGAGCCGCCATATGGCGTGCAGTCACCCGCCTCGGTGCAGCTGCGCAGGAAGTCGCAATCGAGCATCACGCGGGCGCCTTCGGCCTGGCTGGCCGTGGGCAGGGCGAGCGCCGCGAGGAGCACCAGCGCCTTCACGGGGCCACCACGCAGGTGCCGTGGAAGTTCTGGCTCTGGATGCCTTCGACCGAGTTGTGCATCGAGTAGCGGGTGATGCCGTGTTTGAAGATCGAGACGAGGTGAATGGTGTCGAATTCCATGGCCGAGACGTAGCTGAAGCTGTCGCCCAGCGGGTCGCGTAGCTGTCTCACCGGGATGACGCGGGCCGAAGCCGCGCCGCCGGTTTCCATTTCCCACTGGTCGGGGCTTTCGGCCTCCGCGCGCGGGCGGATGTTCAGCGTCAGGCCGGAGGGCTGGCAGGAGCGTTCCTCCACGCAGTAGCGGGTGTAGGTGCAGTCATAGGAGAGCGCCGCGGCAGGGGCCGCGAGGAGGGTAAGGAGCAAGAGGGCGGCGAGGACGCGCATCAGAGCCGCCCGGCGCAGCGGCCGGTGACCATGCGGGCCTCGGGGCGGCTGCGGTCGCTGCCCTGCGTTGTGAGGATGAAGCTGCCGCGCCCGACCGAGAGGAGCAGCGCATCGCCGCCGCGCCCGGTGTTGGCAATATAGGAGCCACGCGCGCCGGGGACGGGCTCGACCCGGTAGGCCCGGCCTTTCTCCCTGATCCGGGGGCCTGCCTGCACGCGCCCGCCGGGCACATCATCGGTGTGAGAGCGGGATTGCTTGGTGACGATCCGCTCAGGGTAAACGATCGCCAGCCCGCGCCCGTTGCGCTCGAGCTTGAAGTCATCACTCAGCCCGGCGGCCTCGCAGGCACCGTTGGCATTGCAAACTTGCTCGGCGGTGCACTCCAGCGCCGCCAGTGCCGGGGCGGCGAGCAGGGGCGCGCAGAGCAGGGCGAGGGTGAGTGTGCGGGCGGTACGAAGGGTCATGCTTTGGCCTCCAGATAGGTGATGAGGGCGGCGCGGGCAGGGCAATCGGCCAGTTCCACCACGGGTGCGGCGCCGGGTGTGTGAACCATGATCGCCGTGCTGCCATCGGGCTGCAACAGGAGCGAGACGCAGGGCGTTTCGGCCCGTTGGCTGGCGGTGAGGCAGAGCCCCTCGGCGCGGCTGAGCCGGGCGGCTTGGGGGCGGCTGCCGATGAGGGTGAGCAGAGCCGGGTGGGCCGGGTCATCCTGCGCCGTCACCCAGACCTCATAGGAGGCGGAGCTGCAGGTGGCCAGCGGCTCCTGCTCGGCTTGCGAGGCGGAGGGCCACGCGAGTAGGGCGAGGGCGGAGGGCAGGGTGACGCCGCGCATCAGAGGCTCCCCTCGCAGGTGCCTTCGGAGAGGAAGGCGTAGGGCGTGCCATTGAGCTGGCCGTGGATCGAGAGGATGAACTGTCGTCCCTCGATCAGCGAAAACAGAACCGCGTCGCCGCTGGGCGAGGCGGGGGTGATGAAGCTGCGCATGGTCTTGTCGGCACGGGGGGCTTCTGCCAGCTGCAGGGGCGGCTCGCCGGGGGCGTTCTCGGGCAGGGAAGTTATGATGTAGCTGGCGAGGTCGCGGGTGAGGCGAAAGCCGCCTTCGCCGCTCACGGGCGCGCAACTGCCCTCGATGCTGCAGCTGGTCTGCGGCATGCAATCCAGTGCCAGCGCGGGGGGCGCCGCAAGGAGGAGCGTGGCAGAGAGCGCGGGGCGGATCACAGGCGGCTCTCCAGATAGGCGATCAGCCCGGCGCGGTCTTCACAGTTGGCGGGTTCGAAGGCGGTGTCGCCGCCCATAGGCTGGTGCATGATCTCGCTGCTGCCATCGTCGCGCAGGTGGAGGGCGAGGAAGAGCTTGTCAGCGGTGGATGTGGCGAAGAGGCGGAGGTTGTCGTTGCGGCGGTTCAGCGTGGCGTCGAGCTGGACAGTCTCGTTCAGCGTCAGCAGCGCGGGGCGGCGGTCGGACGGCAGGACGGAGACGGCGAGGCTGTGGCTCTCGGAGGTGCAGAGCCATTCCTGCGGCGGCTCGTCGGATTGCGCCACCGCTGCAAAA
Source organism: Vannielia litorea (assembly GCF_019801175.1). NCBI lineage: Bacteria > Pseudomonadati > Pseudomonadota > Alphaproteobacteria > Rhodobacterales > Paracoccaceae > Vannielia > Vannielia litorea. The sequence goes on along the minus strand of NZ_JAHVJR010000001.1, from coordinate 1,366,523 downwards.
GGTGCCGCGATAAATCCAGCGATGACAAGGCATTGGCGCAGCATCTTCATCCTCCCAGAAAGCTCTGGCGGACTTCGGGGTCGTTCAGAAGCTCCTGCCCGGTGCCGGTGTGGGCGTTGCGGCCTTGTACCAGCACATAGCCCTTGTCGGCGATCTCCAGTGCCTGCCGGGCGTTCTGCTCGACCATAAGCACGGGCAGGCCGGTGCGGGCGACCTCGATGATGCGGTCGAAGAGTTCGTCCATCACGATGGGCGAAACGCCGGCGGTTGGCTCGTCGAGCATCAGCACCTTGGGCTGGGTCATCAGAGCGCGGCCCACGGCGACCTGCTGGCGCTGGCCGCCCGAAAGCTCGCCCGCGGGCTGGCGGCGCTTGTCCTTCAGGATCGGGAAGAGATCGTAAACCTGCGCCATCGTGCCGGAGATGTCATCGTCACGGATGAAGGCGCCCATCTCGAGGTTTTCCTCCACGGTCATGGAGGTGAAGATGTTGTTGGTCTGCGGCACGAAGCCCATGCCCGCCCGAACGCGCGCCTGTGGCGTGAGGTCGGTGATGTCCTGCCCGGCGAGGCGGACGGAACCCTTGCGCAGATTCAACATGCCGAAGACGGCCTTCATCGCGGTGGATTTGCCCGCGCCGTTGGGGCCGACGATCACCGCGATCTCGCCGGGCTCCACGGCAATGGTGCAATCATGCAGGATGTCCGGGCCCGCGCCGTAGCCGCCGGTCATGCTGTCGCCGATCAGGAAGGCGTTGCCGGTCATCGCGCGCTCGGCGCTGCCGGGCGAGGCCGTGAGCGTGCCGCCGGGGCGGGGGTTGGTGATGGAGCGGTCTGCGTTGCCGCGGTTGCTGTAGGCGTCGCTCATCCGGCCCTCCTGTTCAGCTTGATCCGGGGAAATCGAGCGCATCGAGCAGCGCATCTGCCCATGCGTCGACACGGTCGGGTGCGGCGGTGCCCGCGGCGCTGAGGCTCAACATTGCCACGCCTGCGCCCGGGTCTTCGATCAGGGCGATGCGCCCGATGCGGCCTTCGCCCGAAGCATCGAGAATTTGCGCCTTGCGCCCGTCCACGTCTCGCAGGGCGAGGCGCGGCAGGCTCTCGGGGTCCTTGCTGCGCACCTTGGCGAGCCAGGCCTCGGCCGTGGCGGCGGCGCTGGCGCCGTCCTGTAGCGTCATCGGGGTGAGCACGGCATAGCCCTCGGGCATATCGGCAAAGGGGCCTGCGGGCTGCATCTCGATAAAGGACGGGTCGGTGACGCTGCCGGGTCCATAGGCGGGCGCGGGGCAGAGCTGGCCGGTGAGCGAGGCGAGCGGCACGCAGTCTTCGGCCAGCGTGGCGGAGGGCGCTGAGACCGCGAGAACGGCGGCAAGCGCGCGCAGGGTGGGCTTGGCGGGGTGGAGGCGAAAGAACAGCATTTCAACAGCTCCCTTCGCAGCGCAGGCGCAGGGCTTCAACCATTTCGATCACCCCTTCGCCAAGGCTTTCGGGCCATGCGTCCCACGGGGCGCCGTAGATCACCATCAGACGGGTGCCGCCCAGCTCGGTAACCGCGCGGGCGACGCGGCGGGTGGAATCCGGCTCATTGCCGACCTCAACAAAGGCGGTGCGTCCCTCGGAGCTGTGGCTGGTGGTGAGCAAGGTGTTTTCGGGCGGGATCTCGAAGGTGGCGTTGAAGGCGGCCATATCCTGCTCCAGCGTGCCGGTGCCACGGCCTGCGTAGTCCTCGATGTAGTCCAGTGACACCTCGGAAATCTCCAGCCGGGAGCCATCTCCGAACTGCTCGAGATAGGCACCGGCCATGCGGGTGCCGTCGAGGCAGAGGTCGAAACTGGGGGTGATCTGCTCGAGGCAGGGCTCGGCCTGTGCGGGCAGGGCGGCGGCGAGGGAGAGGAGGGCAGCGCGGATCATTCAGCGGCCTTCCATGCGGCCAGCGGTTTGCCGTCGATGCTCAGGTTGGCGGTGAGGCGGGCCAGCACATCTTCCATGTCCGGCAGGGCGGCATCTGCGCTGCTCCATGCGCTTGCCTGGACGCTCAGCGTTTCCTTTTCGGTCATGACCTCGATCGAAAAATCCGTGAGCCCACTGCCGCCCTCGGTCTCGATCGTGAAGCCATTCTCGACCACTGCGATCCCGTCGCGGACGGTGGCGGTTTCTCCCTCGAATTCAAATCCGGTCAGAAAGCTCATGGCCTTGAGCATGAAGCCTTCACCCACGCTGGAGCCCAACTGGCTGTAATAGGCGAGGTCGCCGCCATGGCCGTAGTTGGTATCGAGCGAGAGGGTGAACTGAAGGCGCGTTGCCTGATCGGTGAACCCGTGTTCCTCAAGCCCGTGGGCGCTCACCGGCCGGTCGGCCTCAAAGCCCTCAGGCAGGCCGCAGTAGGTGACCCGCCCGCCCGAGGAGGCAAGGCAGCCTCCGCTGGCGAAGGGGCTAATGGTGGCGAGGGTCACATCGGGGTCGGAGAATTGCCAAGTGCCATTGGGGTGCACAACAATCTCATGGCCCCGGAAATCGGTTGTGAACAGCGGCTCATCCTCCTGCGCGCTGACAGGGCTGGCGAGCAGCGCAAGGGCAGTGAGCGTGGCGCGGATCATGCGCCGACCTGTTCTTTGTTCTTCAGTCCGGTGCCCAGATAGGCCTCGATGACGTGTTCGTTGGCCTTGATTTCGGCCAGCGTGCCCTCGGCCAGCACCTTGCCCTCGGCCATGCAGATGACCGGGTCGCAGAGGCGTTCGATGAAATCCATATCGTGCTCGATGACGACGAAGGTGTAGCCGCGCTCCTTGTTGAGGCGGATGATGGCGTCGCCGATGGTGTTGAGCAGGGTGCGGTTCACCCCGGCGCCGACCTCGTCGAGAAAGACGATGCGCGCGTCGACCATCATGGTGCGGCCCAGCTCGAGCAGCTTTTTCTGCCCGCCGGAGACCTGGCCTGCCTTGTGGTCGGCCAGATGCTCGATGGTCAGAAACTCCAGCACCTCGTCAGCCTTGGCCTTCAGCGCGCGCTCCTCGTCGGCGATGCGCTTGCGGCCGAACCACGTGTTCCAGAGCGCCTCGCCGGATTGGCCGCCGGGGACCATCATCAGGTTTTCGCGGCAGGTCATGGAGCTGAATTCGTGGGCGATCTGGAAGGTACGCAGCAGCCCCTTGCCGAAAAGCGCGTGCGGCGGCAGGCCGGTAATATCCTCGCCGTTCATCGTGACCCGGCCGGAGGTGGGCTCAAGAACGCCCGCTACCACGTTGAAAAGCGTGGTTTTTCCTGCGCCGTTGGGGCCGATGAGGCCGGTGATGGAGCCGGGCTGAATGGTCAGCGTGGCGCCGTCGACGGCGTGGAAGCCGCCGAAGTGCTTGTGCAGGTTCTCGACCTGGATCATTGAGATGTCCCCGATGGGATACGGCGGGGTTGCCCCCGCCGCATCAAGCTTGTGTGCTGAAGATCAGCGGTATTTGACCGTGGCGATCTTGCCGTCTTCGAAGGTGATCTCGCGGTAGTTGCCCGCGCTTTCACCGGGGCCGATCAGCTCGACGGCGGAGGCGCCGACGTAGTCGATATCCTCACCGGCGGCGATCAGCTCGAGCGCCTTTTTCAGCTCACCGGGGAAGATCTGCTCGCCGGGGGCGTTGGCGACTTCCATCACCTTTTCCTTGTAGACGTTCGGATCGTCGGACCCGGCGGCCTCCATCGCGAGCATGATCAGCGCGGCGGCGTCATAGCTCTCGGGTGCGAAGGGGGAGGTGGGATCGAAGCCCGCGGCGGTGCCCAGCTCGACGAACATGGCGTTGCCGGGGCTGTCGGTGCCGGGGTGTTGGCCGGTGGAGCCGTTGATCTCGGAGCCGAAGTTCTCTTCGAGCGCGGTGCCGATCATCCCGTCGGGGAAGTGGAACTTGTCGAAGGCGCCGGAGTCGAGCGAGGCGCGGATGATGCCGGCGCCGCCCTGATCGACGTAGCCTGCCACCACCAGCAGATCGCCACCGGCGGAGGCCAGCGAGGCGACCTCGGCCGAGTAGTCGGCTTTGCCGTCTTCATGCGCGGCCGAGATGGTCACGGTGCCGCCGGCCTCTTCGAAGGCCGCCTGAAAGCTGTCGGCGAGGCCCTTGCCGTAGTCGTTGTTGGTGTAGGTCAGAGCGACGGTCTTCACGTCGTTGTCCATCAGCACCTGGGTCATCACCTCGCCCTGGCGGGCGTCAGACGGGGCGGTGCGGAAGAACAGGCCGTTGTCTTCGGTGTTGGACAGGCCCGGCGAGGTGGCCGAAGGGGAGATCATCACCATGCCGTTCGGTACGGCGACGTTGGTGAGGATCGCGCCGGTCACGCCGGAGCAGTCAGCGCCCATGATGCCCTTGATCCCGTCGGAGGTGATCAGGCGCTCGGCGGCGGCGGAGGCGGCGGCAGAATCGATGCAGGTCGAGTCGGCCTCGACGGCGGTCACGGTGGTGCCCCCCATCAGCGCGCCGCTTTCGGTCACTTCGGCCATGGCCATCTTGGCGGCGTCACGCATGTGGGGCGTGAGGCTTTCAATCGGGCCGGTGAAGCCGAGGATGATGCCCAGTTTCACTTCGGAGCCGTGGCTCTCGGCGAAGGCCGGGGCAGCCAGCGCGGCGATGGCCGTGGTGGCGAGGATCAGTTTTTTCATTGTTGGTCTCCCTGTTGGAACATTGTCCTGCGGGTGAGCCTAGACCGGGAATTTCGCTTTGGAAAGCGGGGGCATGGGCCGGACCTTGCGGAAAGTTGAACGACAGGGTGGCTGGGCGGGGCCGGGGCAGGCCTTAGGTTGTGTGCAAAGAGGAGTTTTCAGCATGAACGGACGATTGGCAGCGGCAGTGATCGGGCTTTCAGCCCTTGGGGCGTGGGAGGCCGCGGAGGCGCAGGGCGTGCGGATGGAAACCGTGGCCAGCGGGCTGGACGAGCCGTGGGGGCTGGCGTTCTTGCCGGGCGGCGGGTTTCTGGTGACCGAGCGGGCCGGAGAGTTGACCGCGGTCATAAATGGTGAGGCCGCGCCAATCTCTGGCGTGCCGGAGGTTTATGACAGCGGGCAGGGCGGCTTGCTTGACGTGATGGTGCCCCGCGATTTTTCCGAGAGCCGCGAGATTTTCTTGAGCTTTTCCAAACCGCAGAGCGGCGGGGCGGGCACCGCGCTTGGCAAGGGCCGCCTGAGTGACGATGGCACCGCGCTGGAGGGCTTCGAGGTGATCTTCGAGATGGAGCCCGGCTCCAGCGGCGGGCGGCACTTTGGCAGCCGGATCGTGGAAGGCGCGGACGGGCTGATTTACCTAACCATCGGCGAGCGGGGCGACCGGCCCTCGGCGCAAGATCTCAGCCGCGAGAATGGCTCGGTGGTGCGCATCGCCCGCGATGGTTCGGTGCCGGAAGACAACCCCTTTGTTGACCAGGAGGGCGCGCAGCCCGAAATCTGGAGCTACGGCCACCGCAACCCGCAAGGCGCCACGCTGGATGGCGAGGGGCGGCTCTGGGTGGTGGAACACGGTGCGCAAGGCGGCGATGAGTTGAACCTCTTGGAGCCGGGCGCAAACTACGGCTGGCCTGTCATCTCCTACGGGCGGCATTACTCGGGCGCGAAGATCGGCGAGGGCAATGCCAAGGACGGCATGCAGCAGCCGGTGCATTACTGGGACCCGTCCATCGCGCCCTCTGGCCTGATGATTTACGGCGGCGAGATGTTTCCGGAGTGGAAAGGGCAGGTCTTTGTCGGCTCGCTGAAGTTCGACATGATCTCGCGGCTCTCGGCCGATGGCCGGACAGAGCTGGAGCGGATCGAAACGCCGGAAACCAGCCGCGTGCGCGATGTGCGCGAGGGGCCGGACGGGGCGATCTGGTTTTTGTCGGTGGGCGAGGGCGCGGTGTTCAGGATGGTGCCGGAGTAGGGGGCTACTCGGCGCGCCACTTGATCTCGTTCGCCTCGATGGCGGCAATGCGCTTTGCGGCGGGCGGATGGCTCATGAACCATGCGGGCATCTTGGCCCCGCCCGCGCCGGTGAGCTTGTCGAGCTTGGCGAAGAGCGATTTTTGCGGCGCGATGCCGATGCCGGATTTGGTCAGGAGGGCCGAGGCATAGGCATCGGCCTCGAACTCATCGGCCCGCGAGAGCCGGGCCATCAGCAGCGAGGTGATGCCCGAGGCAATCGCCGCGCCGATCCCCGGCAGAAAGCGGTTGAGCACCATTGCAAGGCCCACGCGCAGGGCGTTCTGGCCTGAAAAGTCGATCATCCGGCGGCGAGAATGGCCGAGTGCCACATGCCCCAACTCATGGGCGATGACAGAGGCCAGCTCCTGCTCGGTCACCGCGCCCTGTTTCAGCGCATTGTGAAAGCCCCGGGTGATGAAGATCCGCCCGTCCGGCGCGGCCAGCCCGTTGATGGCGGGGGTCTCCAGCACATGCACGCGGAGTTTGGGCAGATCGAGGGTGCGGGCCATGCGGGCTGTCAGCTTAAGCAGCGCCGCATCGTCAAGCGGGGTGCTCTGGCTGTCGAGTTGGCGGGCCAGCCGCCACGCCGAGAAGCGCCAGAGGATCAGCCCGTAGGCGACCGCAAGGAGGATGGGCATGAGCTTGAGCATCGCCAGATATATGGCGCGGCAAGGGGGCGAGGGGAAGGCGGGCGTGAATTGGGTGGCGAAAACGTGAAACTTCGCACGCCGCCGTTGCGGGCGGGGCCGGGGCTGCCCACCTTGCGGGCATTGATTTTTGCAAGACCCTATTCAGCGACCAAGCCCTTTGGAGGCCCAGATGCATCTGACCGATCCTGCCGTATTCTCCCCTGTTCCGATCTGGCGCGCTATGGCCGGGCGTGCCTGCCTCGTGTTGGCCGCGCTCATCTTCTCTGCCGCGCTGGCCGTCTCGGTGCTGCATCTCAGCGAGGGCAGCGGGATAGAGCCCGTGCTCTACAGCCTCGCCTTCGGCTTTTTCTTCGGCATTCCGGCGCTGATCGCCGCGCAGCAGAGCGTTTTTGCGCCGGGCCAGACCCGCGCCTGCCTGTTTGCAGGGCGGGTGCTGGCGGTGGGTTGGCTGGCAGCAATTGCCTGGCTCATAGGGCTGTACCTGTGAGCCGATAGCGCTGCGATCAGCTTTCGAAGGTGGCGTCCATCGTGATCTCGGCGCCGCCCTCGAGCAGCTTGGAGATCGGGCAGTTGGCCTTGGCGGCCTCTGCGGCGGTCATGAAGGCGGCGGCGTCGATGCCGGGCACGCGGCCCTTGAGCTCGAGGTGGATTTTCTTGACAGCGAAGCCGTCGCCCTCCTTGTCCATCGAGACGGTGGCGGTGGTGTCGAGCGCCTCGGCCTCATGGCCGGTCTGGTCGACGAGCACCTTGGAGAGCGCCATGGTGAAGCAGCCCGCGTGGGCCGCGCCGATCAGTTCTTCGGGGTTGGTGCCGGGGGCGTCCTCGAAGCGGGTGTTGAAGCCGTAGGGCTGGGAGGAGAGCGCGCCGGAGGCGGTCGAGACCGTGCCCTTGCCCTCCTTGATGTTGCCGCTCCAATGGGCCGATGCCTTGCGATTGATCATGGGGGTGCCTCCTGTTTTGTGTGTTGAGCCTCTCAACGTGACAGCAGGCCGGATGTTCCGCGCGCTCAGCGGCTCACTTTCCAGCGGCGGTGGATCCAGAACCACTGGTCGGGGTCGGCCTCGATCCGGTCTTCGAGGCTGCGCGTGGCCGCCTCGGTCATGGTCAGCGCGTCGCTATGCGGGATCGGGGCCTCGACCTCGATCGCGTAATCCAGCCCGCCGTTCTGCCGGGTGGCGTAGAGCGGCACCATGAGCGCATCGTAGCGCAGCGCCATCTCGGCGGCGGAGGTGGCGGTGCGGGCGGGGCGGCCCATGAACTCGATCACCTCGCCGCGCCATGCGTGGACATCATGCAGGATGATCAACATGCCGCCCGCCTTGAGGTGGCGGATGAAGGCGGCGGTGCCCTTGCGGCCCTGCGGAAAGACCGGGCGGCCCACCGCCTCCATCGTTGCCACGTAGTGCTGGTTGAAGAAGGCGTTGGCCATCGGCCGGTAGAGCCCGCCGAAGTGGTAGCCCGAGGTGTTCAGCTTGGCGCGGGCGGCCTCGTAATTGCCGAAGTGGCCGGTGACGGCGATCACCGGGCGGCCTGCGGCGCGGGCCTCTTCCAGCGCGGGCAGGCCGGGGCCGGAGAGCGAGAAGCCGGAGGCCCGGGCGAAGAACTGGGGATTGGAGTAATTCTCCATCAGCACCCGGCCCGCGTTTTCGCAGACTTTGGCGGCGAGGGCGGCGCGGGCGGGCGGCTCCATGTCGGGCCAGACGTAGGTGAGGTTGGCCTGCGCTCGTTTGCCGTAGCCTGCCAGCGGGCCGATGACGCTGCGGGTGAGCTTGCCGAAGGCGGGAATGCGGGTTGCGTAGGGCAGCAGGCGGGCGCCGCCGATGAAGCCACGCAGCAGCTTGTCGGTCAGCCAGTCGGCTGCCGTGCCCTGCGGTGCGTCGGTCTCTTTGGCGGCCATGCGGCGCTCTCCCCGGTGGTGGCACAGGGTTAGCGGCGGCGACGCGTGAAGGGAAGGGGGCTGCGTGGCGCAGGCTTGCGGGGGCACTGTGCGGGGATGAGCGGCAGGGGAAGCGCCGGCTTACGGGCTATTCCTCGTCATCGGGCGAAATCAGGATGATCTCGCCCTCGGCTTCGAGCCTGCGGATCTCGGCCACGACCGCTGTCATCGCCTCTTCGCCCTCTGCCTCCTTGACCTTGCCCAACTCGGCCATCTCCTCCCGCAGCCCCTCGGCCATGCGCTTGGACATGTTGTCGAGGATGTGATCGCGGGAGCGCTCGGCCTCACCCTGCGCGGCGGCGAGGGCGGTGACGAGCACCGGCTGGTCGATCCCGCGGGTGATCTTTGGCACGTCGCGGGCGGCGAGGCGCTCGGCGATGTTGACGAAGGTGAAGATCGCCTTCTTCACCTCTTCGGCGAACTCGGCGTCATCCTCCTCCAGCCCCTTGAGCACGTCGTCACGGGTGGCGGAGGGCGAGAAGTTGAGCACGGCGGCGACCCGCTCGACCGGCCCGCCATCGAAGGCCTGCACCGGCTGGGCATCAAACTGGGCGGCGAGGGTGAGGCCGATGCGGGCGACGGTTTCAGGCCCCACGCGGCCGGTGCGTGACATTGCGTGGGTGATGCGCCGCGCCTTCTCGCCGGGCAGCTTGCCCAGTACCTCGGCGGCCTTGCCGGTGGGCAGTTTGGCCAGCACCACGGCGCCGACCTCCACGCTCTCTTCCTCCAGCATCGGGGCCAATTTGGCCGGATCGAGGCCCGAGATCCGCTCCCACGGGTCGCCCTTGGCGGCGACCCCGGCCTCGCGGCGCAGGCGGGCGGCGGTGATGGGGGAGATATGGCCATCGAGCAGGCCGAGCGCGCCCTCCATTGCGCCGGGAAAGCAGAGTGCCACGCGGTCCAGCTCGCCCTGAAACTCCTCGATCACCTCGGCCAGCGTGTCACGGTCGACCATGCGGAGCCCGCCCATCGCGCGGGTCAGCTCGGTTTGCATGCCATCGGTCCATTCGGCGAGCGGCAGCTTGGCGCCGCCGTTGACCAGCAGACGCACGATGATCGCGGCCTTCTGGCGGCGGGAGAGCTTGCGGGCGGCCGCGCTGCCGCCGCCAAGCCCGCCGAGGCCGCCGGACATGGCAGGCAGGCCAGCAGAGCCTTTGCCCGAGCCAGAGTCATCCGGCCCGGAGCCAAAGTCACCGAGCCCGCCGGGAAGCGGGGAGAGGGAAGTGGACATCAGCGCCTCGCGCCTTGAGCAGGTATCGTTCTCACCGATCCTAGGCGTGGAGGCTTAAGGCAGGGTTACCGGCGGCCGGGTTTCCAGCCCTCCGGCAGGCGCGTGGCGTGCGATCAGCCGGTGGGCGTGATGCAGCTTGCGGTCTTGGCGTCCCAGACCTTTCCATCGGCGCAGGACATGGTCACCTCATGCGCGGAGGAGCACTCGGCGTAGGCGAACGCGGGAGCGAAGGCCAGCACGAGGGCGGCCAGGGCAGTCTTCGTCTTCATGGGTCATCTACCTCCTGGTTACCGGGCGAGCGTAGCACGGGCGGCGATTCCGGCAAAGCGCGGGGCAGGGGTGCGCGCCTTCCGTTACGGAAACGTGAATGCTCCGGTGCATCTGCGTGAATTGCCCCTCGCCCAAATTGCCGCAGCGTCAGCCCAGGCGCATTGCTTTTGCAGGCGCCGGGCGGACGGCCTTGCCAGCCCCAAGGCAGGCTTTCGCTTCCCCCGATGGCCGCCCGGCGCCCCAACAGGTGAGCCGTGCGCGAGGCACGGCCCCATAGTCAGGAGGACTGTAGCAATGTCACATGCCAAAGGCCCCGCCCGTCCCGCTTTCGCCCCGCGTTCCAAGCTCTACAAAGGGCGGTTCGGCCGGATCTGCCCCGGCCTCACGCCCTGGTCGCCGCCGGGCGTGCCGCCCGAGCAGATCGAGGCGCATTTCGTCGCCTTCGCGAATGAGCACATGACCGAGCGCCCCGGCCTCAGCCCCGGTGAGGCGATCGAAATCGATGATGAGCTGGAGGCGGAGTTCAGCTCGGCCATCCCGGCGGGCTACACCTATTTCGGCCAGTTCGTCGACCATGACATCACCTTCGACCCGACGCCGCTGGGTGTGGAGATCACCGACCCCGAGGGGCTCGACAACTTCCGCACGCCGCGGCTGGATCTCGACTGCGTTTATGGCTCCGGCCCGCATGACCAACCGTATATGTATGACGGCGCGGGCAAGTTCCTGATCGGCAAGATCGAGGGCTCCGACCTCGACGACCTGCCGCGCAACCCGCTGGGACGCGCAATCATTGGCGACATGCGTAATGACGAGAATGCCATCGTCAGCCAGATCCAGCTGGCCTTTCTGACCGCGCATAACACGCTGGTGGATCGTGCCGTGGATGCTGGCAAAGCGGACCCCTTCATGGAGGCGCGCCGGGTGCTGACGTGGCTCTACCAGCACTGCGTCTGGGAGGATTTCGTCCGCCGGATCTGCATCGACGAGGTGGTGGATACCGCGCTCGTCAAGATGAAGGGCAAGGACGGCCGGGTGCAATGGGGGCTCGGGCTGAAGGATGTGTACAACTGGGAGTACAATCCCTTCATGCCGCTGGAGTTCTCGGTGGCGGCCTACCGGTTCGGCCATTCGATGGTGCGCAATGGCTACCAGACCAACTTCACCCACAACCAGCTCGACCGCGTGCCGCTGTTCAACAACACCACCGCCGGCTCGGGCGCCAGTGAGCCCGATCTGCGCGGCTTCGGCCCGCGGACGGAGGTGACCACGGTGCAGTGGGACTGGTACTTCGACATGGGCAACGAGGCCGATTTCTTCCCGCAGAGGGCGCGGAAGATCGACACCAAGCTGGCCAACGCGCTCCTGTTCCTCGGCGAGGACGACGGCAACCCAGCCTCCGTGGCCAACAAGCTCGCCGCGCGGAACCTCATTCGCGGCGTGATGATGGAGTTGCCCTCCGGGCCGGATGTGGCCGCCAAGCTGAACGTGCCGGTGACGGTGACGCTTGAAGACGATGAGCCGGCGGCGCTGTGGTACTACATCCTCCGCGAGGCCGAAGGGCAGGGCGGCGCAAGGCTGGGGCGGCTTGGCTCCACCATCGTCTCGGCGGTCTTTGCCGGGCTGCTGAAGGGCGACCCGAAGGCCTTCGTCAACGTCGATCCCGGCTGGACCCCGGAGGCGGAACTCGCCAGCGGGATGCTGACGGAGGACGACAAGCAGGACAACTCCGATTGGGGGCTTCAGGCCATCCTGCGGATTTCCGGTCAGCCGGTGAGCGGCGTCTAACCCTTACCCCTCACCAGGCAGGGGAGCCCGGTGGCGTGGTGGCCCGGCGCTCTCCGGGAAAGGTCCGTCCTTCGGGGCGGGCCTTTCTTTGTGGGGGGAGGTTTTGGGGCGGTTTTGGAATACACCCGCACGGAATCAAGCCGAAGGCGCCGTGCAGCGCCGTCCCGCCCCCCGGGGCGGCGCTTTGGTGAGGTTGGGTTTAACTTCTAAGGGAAGATGACTGCTGTGCGATAAAGTGGCATGCGTGGCCGTTGTGAGCGCCACCCCGCGGGACGGCGCTGCACGGCTTGCGGCTCGCCAAGTGGCGCTGCAAATGCCGCCCTACGCCTCCTTCGGGCGCAGCACGAGCCAGATCAGGGCGCCGCCTGCCAGCACAAGGAAGGGCGCCATTGCGAGGTTCACCGCCGTCCATCCGGCCTGGGCCGTGCCGCCCGAGCAGTTCATCAGCCCGCCGGAGGCCAACGAGGCCATCGTGACGCCGCCGAAGACGATCAGGTCATTCAGCCCCTGCATCCGCCCGCGCTCCTCGGGCCGGTGTGCGCCTGCCAGCATCGAGGTCGCCCCGATGAAGCCGAAGTTCCAACCGAGGCCGAGCAGCACCAGCGCGATGAAGAATTGCTCCAACTCCACGCCCGAGAGCCCCACGGCCCCGGCACCGGCGAGGATCACGAGGCCGGTGGCGACGATCTTCTCGACCCCGAAGCGGGCGATCAGGTGCCCGGTAAAGAAGCTCGGCGCGAACATGGCGAGCACATGGGCGGTGACCACATCGGCGGCATCGCCGGTCTCGAAGCCGCAGCCAACCACGGCGAGCGGCGTGGAGGTCATCACGAGGTTCATCAGCGCGTAGCTGACCATCGCACAGATCACCGCCACGGCGATGCGCGGGGTCTTCAGCAGCTCCATCCGGCTCCGGCCCTTGGGCGCATCGGCCGAGGGCACCGGCGGGCGCGGAATGTCGATGAAGAGAAACAGCAGCGAGCCGAGCAGGTTGACCGCGATCACCGCCGCATAGGTGCCGAGGAAGGGGATCACATAGGCATCGGCGGTCAGCTTGACCAGTTGCGGGCCAAGCACGGCAGAGGCGAGCCCGCCCGCCATGACATAGGAGATCGCCTTGGGGCGGAACGTGTCTGAGGCGGTATCGGCGGCGGCGAAGCGGTAGAAGCCCTGCGCCGACATATAGATGCCGGTCAGCAGCGAGCCGAGCAGGAAGATCGGGAAGCTCTGCACATAGAGGCCCCATGCGCCGATGGCCCCGCCGAGCGCGCCGCCCAAGGCCCCGGCAAAGAACCCCGCGCGCCGTCCGTAGCGCTGCATCAGCGCCGAGAGCGGGGTGGCCGAGAGCATTGAGCCGAGCACGATCAGCGAGATCGGCAGGGTGGCATAGCAGATGTTGGGTGCAAGGCTCTGCCCCGCCAGCCCGCCGATGGTGAAGATCATCGGCATCTGGCTTCCCAGGATCGCCTGGGCGGCGACCAGCACCGCCACGTTGCGGCGGGCCTTGCGATCATCTGCGGAGGGGGCGGGGATATCGGCACTGCTCATGCAGGCTATAGAGCCCAAGCGGCAGGGCGGCGCAAGCGGCCGGGGTGCCGCAGCGCGAACAGTCTGTTTGCCACACCGCCCTTGGCCCCCGGATGCGGCACTTCTATGGTCTTGCGCAGGATGGCGAAGGACGGGGCAAAGAAGATCCTGCTGCTGGCAGGGAGCGGCGAGAGCCGTGCGCTTGCGCAGGCGCTGGCCTGGCGCGAGGGGTTTGACCTGCACGCGCGGCTGGCAAGGCCGATGCGGGGGCGGGCCTTTCCGGTGCCGGCGACCACGGGGGGTTTTGGCGGGGCAGAGGGCTTTCGGGCCTTTCTGGCCGAGTGGCAGCCCGACGCGGTGATCGACGCCACGCACCCCTACGCCGAGGCCATCACTGCCCGCACCGCCGAGATTTGCGCCGAACTGGGCCTGCCGCTGCTGCACCATGAGCGCGCGCCCTGGGTTGCCGGGCCGGGGGATGACTGGGTCGAGATCGCCGCGCCGGAGGACTGCCGCAACCTGATCCCCGAGCGTGCCTGCGTGTTCCTTGGCACCGGGCGGGCCGGGCTGGAGCGGTTTGCGTGCCTCGAGGGCCGCCGGATCATCTGCCGGCAGCTCGACATGGCGGATGGGCCGTTTCCCTTCGAGGGTGGGGAGTTTCTGCTCTCGGTGCCGCCGTTCAGCGTGGAGGAAGAGATGAAGCTCTTCCACCGGCTCGAAGTCGACTGGCTGGTGGTGAAGAACGCGGGCGGCGCGGGGGCGCGGCCCAAGCTGGATGCCGCCCGCGCCATGGGCCTGCCGGTGGCGATGCTGGCCCGCCCGCCCGCGCCGGAAGGCGTCGCACGGGCCGAGAGCCTGCAGGACGCGATGGATTGGGTGGAGGCGCTGTGAGCGCTTGCCCCCAAGGCGAGGTTGGCCGGATCATCGAAACCCCGGCCTGCGTGGCCGAGGGGGCGGCATGGCTGGCGGCGGAATGCCCGCGCATGGCCCATGCGCTGGAGGCCTGCGGCGAGGTGCCCCTGCGGCTGAGGTCCGATGGCTTTCCGGCGCTGCTGAACGCGATCGTCAGCCAGCAGGTCTCTGTCGCCTCGGCGGCGGCGATCTGGGGCCGGGTGGAGGCGGCGGGCTTTGGCGACCCTGCGCAGGTGCGCGACGCCAGCGATGACGAGTTGCGCGTCTGCGGCCTCTCGCGCCCCAAGGCGCGCTATGCCCGCGCGCTGGCGGAGGCGCGGATCGACTATGCCGCCCTGCGCAGCACGCCTGATGAGGCGGTCATCGCCACGCTCACGCAGGTGCCGGGCATCGGGCGCTGGACCGCGGAGGTGTACGCGATCTTCTCCCTTGGCCGGGCCGATGTGTTTGCCCCCAACGACCTTGCGCTGCAGGAGAGCGCCCGGATGCTCTATGGCCTGCCCGAGCGCCCCACGGAGAAGGCCCTGCGCGAGATGGCGCTGGCCTGGTCGCCCTGGCGCGCGGTTGCGGCCCGGCTGCTTTGGGCCTACTTCCGGGTGGAGAAAAACCGCGAAGGGATAAGCTAGATGGCACCGAGAGAGCTGAAGGTCGGGCGGGTCGAGCCGCAATCGGGCACCACGAAACAGGTGGTGATCTTCCTCCACGGCTACGGCGCGGATGGCAACGATCTGCTCGGCCTCGCCCAGCCCTTGGGCCAGCACATGCCCGACACGCTCTTTCTGGCCCCCGATGCACCCGAGCCCTGCCGCAACAACCCGATGGGCTACCAGTGGTTTCCGATCCCGATGATGGATGGCTCCAGCCAGCAGGAGGCCGAAACCTCGATGGCGCAATCCATCGAAGACCTGAACGCCTTTCTGGACGGTGTGCTGGAGGCCGAGGGCGTGAGCCCGGATCAGGTGGCGCTGGTCGGCTTCTCGCAAGGCACGATGATGAGCCTCCACGTTGCCCCGCGCCGGGCCGAGCCCTTTGCCGGTGTGGTCGGCTTCTCGGGCCGCCTGCTGGAGCCGGAGCGGCTGGCGGCGGAGAAAAAGAGCACCTTCCCGATCCTGCTGGCGCATGGCGATCAGGACCCGCTGGTGCCATACGAGAGCATGAACCTCGCCGCACAGGCGCTGAACGCGGCGGGCTTCCCGGTATATACCTTCACGATGGAAGGCACGCCCCACGGGATTGCGCCCGAGGGACTGAGCCAGGCGTTTGCGTTTCTGCGGGAGTTTCTGCTGAAGGATGGGTGAGCGGCGGCTCGTATTTCTACTGTGGGACCAGTCCCGCCCTTTGGCATGACAGAGCCGCCTACCGCGCTACTGGAGCGTTTTGCCGTCTCCTCACCCGAGTTCGTTGCCGAAACTGCCATTGCAAGGGTCTGGCGTGTCCAGCGGGGCCGGGGCCTTGCGGCGCTGAAGGTCTGGCATGATCCGTCGATGGTGAATGAGGCGGAGGGGGTGGAGTATCTCTCGATCCGCCGGGAGCAGGGCGCGGTGCGGCTGTTTGCTCGCGCGGAGGGCGCGCTGCTGATGGAGTGGCTCGGCGGGCCGTCTTTGGGAGACCTCGTGCGCGAGGGGCGGGACGGGGATGCCACGAAGCTGTTGGCGGGAGTTGCGGCGCGGCTTTGGAGCCAGCCCACGACCTGGCCGGGGGCGCGGGTGGTCAGCGCGGAAGACTGGTGCCGGGCGCTCTTTGCCTTGGAGTTCGGCCCGGAGCTGGCGGAAGCCGACCGGGCGGCGATGGAGCGGGGCAGGGCGCTGTTGCGCCGCCTGATCGAAGGGGCGGGCGAGGCCATCGCGCTGCATGGCGACCTGCATCATGACAACGTGAAGGACGGCCCGCGCGGCTGGACGGCGTTTGACGCCAAGGGCATCGTCGGGCCGCGTGCCTTCGACCTCGCAAATGCCTTTCGCAACCCCAAGGGCGCCGAGGCGCTCATTGCCGACCCGGCCCGCGCGCGGCACCTCGCCTCGGTCTTTGCCCCGGTGGCCGGGGTCAGCGAGGCCGAGATGCTGGGCTGGGCGGCGGCCAAGGTGGCGCTCTCGATCGCGTGGCGGGCCAAGGGGAGGCTGGAGGCGGACCCGGAGCTAGGGCTGCTCACGATGATGCTCGATCTTGCCGGCGCCTGAGGCCAAACTGGCCCCGCCGCGACCCCGCGCTATATGCGGCATCGCAGCATCGCGCCGGACGGCCCCCTGTGGATAACTGTCGCGCGCCCGTTACACCCCTGTCATGGAATCGGGGCATTTGTTCAGACAACACCGCATGTTGCGGGGGTTGCGCGGGGTAAAACCCAAGATATAGTCGGGGAAAGACTCAGGCGCGAGAAGCGAGAAAAGCAGGCAGACGAGCACGGAGAGACGGCAAATGGACGGTGACTTCAGGACGACTTTCGTCCGAGAACCCACGAACCTCAAACACCACCCCGCACTGGTGCTGAACGCCGACTACCGTCCGCTATCCTATTATCCACTCTCGCTCTGGCCCTGGCAGGAGGCCGTGAAGGCGGCCTGGCTCGACAGGGTGAGCATCATCGCCGAATATGACGAGGTGGTCCGAAGTCCCTCGACCGAGATCAGGATCCCCTCCGTCGTCGTCCTCAAAGACTATGTGAAACCTCAAAAGCGCGTGGCCTTCACGCGCTTTAATTTGTTTCTGAGGGACGAATTCCGCTGCCAGTACTGCGGCGCGAAGGGCGATCTGACCTTTGATCACGTGGTGCCCCGCGCCCGTGGCGGGCGCACCAGCTGGGAGAACGTGGTGGCCGCCTGCGCCCCCTGCAACCTGCGCAAGGGCTCGCGGCAACTGGCGCAGACCGGCATGAGCCTGCGCAAACCGCCCCGGCCGCCGAGCGCGGGCGAGCTGATGAACATGGGCCGCCGCTTCCCGCCCGGCTACCTGCACGACAGCTGGGTCGACTACCTGTATTGGGATGCCGAGCTGGAAGCCTGATAAGGCTCTCGGCCAGATCACGGCTCAGGTTGGCGCAGCCCGTAGGTCGATGCGATGTAGGAGAGCTGGCCCGGATAGATCCGCAGCGCCTCTGCCATCATCTCCTTGTCGAAGCCGCCGCGCGCAAGGAAGGGCATTGAAAAGCGGATTCCGTCTCGCGTACGCGCCAGTTTGCAGCACCAGTTCTTAAGATTGTGGTCTGCCATCTTCGCATTGCTCACCTTCTGATCGTGCGGGAAGGTTGTGACCAGCATCACGAAGAGGCAGTTGTCGAGGGCGGAACAGCTATTGAACCGGAAGATGCCGCTGTGCAGCCCGGTGGTAAAACTGACCACCGGGATTCTGCCGGTTTCGACGACCTTTGCCTCATGGCCCAACTCGACGAGCCAGCCGCGGAGCGTTTCGGGTGTGGGGCTCCGCTCGGTCCCTGCAACAGCGGGGGCTGTCCCGGAAAGCGGCAGTGCCGCTGCCAGCACTGCAGCCTTCAGGACTCTCATCGCCGACCAGATCATTCCATCAGATCCTCGAGGCTGAAGCTGCCTATGCCGACGCCCAGTTTTGGCTGCTCGGCAGGGGCGGCGCCCTTGATCTCGGCGGGGCTGACCCCGAGCGAGGGTGTATCGGGCGCGGGGCCCGCCGGGGCGGCGGCGACACTGGCGCCGCGCTCGTTCCATTCTGTCAGCATGTCCCACGCGGTGTTGTGCATGGAGTAATGCACCACGAGGCTGCTGCGCAGATACTCCTCGGTCATCGGGGCGGTGAAGGGCAGGGTCATCGACAGGTGGATCTTGCCGGGCTCCGGCTGGACCATCTTGCAGCACCACGCGCGGGTGTTGAAGTCGGAGATATCGGCCTCGTCGAACGGAGCAGGGTAGCTGTAGCGCGTCTCGAACCGCAGGAAGTTGCAGGGCTTGCCCTCATTGCAGCTCACCGGCGCCAGCAGCAGCTTGCTGCCCTTGTAGGTGGCCAGAAAGCCCCAGCGCTCGCTGCCATTGAGTTGCTCCACCTGAAAGCCCATGCCGGTGAGCACGCCAGCGACGCGGGCCACATGCTCTGGGTCCGACTGGTCGATGAGCGCCGGGCCGCTCTGGGCCGTGGCGGCGAGCGGCGTAAGGGCGAGGGTGGCGGCGAGCGCAAGGGGCTTGAGGGCAGGCATGAACAGTCCTTTTCGTCTAGGGGAGGCGGCGCGGGCCTTGTGGCAGGGCTCCGGCGGCGCAGGGTTATAAATGACCTCGGTCAGAATTGGGCAGCCGTGGGGGCTGCAAAATCGGCGTTTCTATCTGTCACCACTGGCAAAACATGGGCGCCACCGGCCCGGCCAGACTTGCCGCCTATGCCGCCTCGGTCAACCCGGCTTCACGTGACAAATCCGTTCATTCGCCGGGTTGCCCGGCCTCCCACGGGTGCTAGACTTCCGAAAGGCTTGCGGGTAAACCGGGGCCGTTAGCGCTAACGCCCGCCCGAAAGAGAGGCGGAAAGCCGCGAGGGAGAACCCATGGTTTCACGCGTCATTCCCGTCGATCCGTTTGATCTGGTGATCTTCGGCGGCACCGGGGACCTCGCCCGCCGCAAGATCTTGCCTGGCCTCTACCGCCGCATGGCCTCCGGCCAGATGCCCCCCGAGGCCCGCATCATCGGCGCCGCCCGCTCCGACCTCGACCGCGCGGGCTACCAGCAGATGGTGAAGGAGGCGATCGAGGAGTTCGGCGACCCCAAGCACGCCAGCGACGTGGCCGGGGTGAGCGACTTTCTGGAGCGGCTGGATTACGTGGCCATCGACGCGCGCGGCGAGGACGGTTGGGAAGAACTGAAGGGCAAGATGCGCCCCGGCGTGATCGGGGCCTATTACTTCTCGGTCGGCCCGAGCCTTTTTGGCGATCTGGCCTCGCGCCTGCGCAGCCACGGCATTGCCACCGAGCGCAGCCGGATCGTGGTTGAAAAGCCCTTTGGCCATGACCTCGCCAGCGCCAAGGCGCTGAACGCCGATCTGGCCGCCCATTTCGACGAACACCAGATTTACCGGATCGACCATTACCTCGGCAAGGAAACGGTCCAGAACCTGATGGCCGTGCGCTTTGGCAACATGCTGTTCGAGCCGCTGTGGAACTCGCAATACGTCGACCATATTCAGATCACCGTGGCCGAAACCGTCGGCGTGGGCGGGCGCGGCAGCTATTACGACAAGTCCGGCGCGATGCGGGACATGGTGCAGAACCACCTGATGCAGCTTCTGTGCCTCATCGCGATGGAACCGCCCGCCAAGTTCGATCCGGACGCGGTGCGCGACGAAAAGCTCAAGGTGATCCGCGCGCTCGACGAGGTGGACCCGCATCACATCGTCCGCGGGCAATATGATGCCGGACAGGACGGGCCGGGCTACCGCGAGGATGTGGAAGACCCGCGCTCACGCACCGAGAGCTACGTGGCGATGAAGGTCGGCATCTCCAACTGGCGGTGGGCCGGCACGCCGTTTTACATGCGCACCGGCAAGCGGCTCCGGGCGCGGGCCAGCGAGATCGCGGTGGTGTTCAAGGACACGCCGCACAGCATCTTCGGCCCCGAGGCCGGGCTGCACCGCAACATCCTCACCATCCGGCTCCAACCGAACGAGGGCATGGAACTTGGCGTCACCATCAAGGAGCCCGGCCCCGGCGGCATGCGCCTGATGGACGTGCCGCTCGACATGTCGTTCGCCGAGGCGCTGGGGCCCGATGCCGAGGATGTGCCAGATGCCTACGAGCGGCTCATTATGGATGTGATCCGGGGCAACCAGACGCTCTTCATGCGCGGCGACGAGGTGGAGGCCGCCTGGGCCTGGACCGACCCGATCATCGACGGCTGGCAATCGCGCAATGACGTGCCAAAGCCCTATGACGCAGGCAGCTCCGGCCCCGAGGATGCGCTGGCGCTGATGCATCGCGACGGCCGCAAATGGCGGGACATCAAGGCATGAAACTGCGCGAATACCCCGATATCGAGATGATGATGATGGATCTGGCCGATCAGATCTCATCAGAGTTGACGATGGCGCTCGAAACCCACGAGGCGGCCAGCTTCTGCGTGCCCGGCGGCACCACGCCCGGCCCGATCTTCGACCTGCTGTCGGGCCGCAAATCGCTCGACTGGAGTCGGATCACGGTGTTCTTGAACGACGAGCGCTGGGTGCCCGAGAGCAGCCCGCGCTCCAACACCCGGCTCATTCGCGAGCGCCTGCTGACCGGCCCCGCCGAGGCCGCCCGTTACGTGCCGCTCTACGCCGAGGCAGAGCGCCCGGAAGACGCGATGGAGGCGCTGGCCGAGGGGCTGAAGCCGCATCTGCCGATCTCGGTCCTGCTGCTGGGCATGGGCGCCGACATGCACACCGCATCGCTCTTTCCCGGCGCCGACCGGCTGGAGGAGGCGCTTGGCCATGACGCGCCGATCCTGCTCCCGATGCGGGCCGAAGAGGCGGGCGAGCCGCGTATCACCCTCTCCGCGCCGGTGCTGCAGGGCGCGCTCTCGACCCATATCCTGATCACCGGCGAGGCCAAGCTGGCCGCGCTGCACCGCGCCCGCGGCCTGAGCGCCGAGGAGGCCCCGGTGCGGGCGGTTCTGGGCGAAGCCACGGTGCATTGGGCGCCCTGAGCGGCCCCGCCGGGCAGCATTCGGAAGGCGTTAAACCTTCCTGCACGATTTTGGAGCAATAGAGTCCGCGAGGCGGATTGACGGAAAGGATGCCACCCATGTGGGAGAAGCTCAGGGCCCATCACGCCGAACATGCCCGCCGCCCGATCGCCAAGCTCTTTGCCACGCCGAACCGGGCGCGCAACTTTTCGGCCCGCATGGGCGACATGCTGTTCGACTTTTCCAAGACGAGCATCGACACCGAGGCGCTCTGGCTGCTGATGCAACTCGCCGAAGAGGCGGGGGTGGCCGCCAAGCGCGAGGCGATGTTCACTGGCGAAAAGATCAATGACACCGAGGGCCGCGCGGTGCTGCACACGGCGCTGCGGGGCATCGATGGTGGGCCTGTCATGGTGGACGGGGCCGATGTGATGCCCGGCATCAAGGAAGTGCTCGGCCGGATGGAGGCGTTTTCGGACGAGGTCCGCGAGGGGCGCTTTACCGGCGCAGGCGGGGCGATCACCGATGTGGTGAACATCGGCATCGGCGGCTCCGATCTTGGCCCCGCGATGGCCTGCCTCGCCCTCGCGCCCTATCACGACGGCCCGCGCACCCATTTCGTCGCCAATGTCGACGGTGCCGATATCGCCGACACGCTGCGCGGCCTCGACCCCAAGACCACGCTGGTGATCGTCGCTTCCAAGACCTTCACCACCATCGAGACCATGACCAACGCCGCCACCGCCAAAGCCTGGATGAGCGAGGGCGGGGGCGATCCGAAGGCGCAATTCGCCGCGCTCTCGACAAACATGGAAAAGACCGCCGCCTTCGGCATCCCAGCGGAGCGCGTCTTCGGCTTCGAGGATTGGGTCGGCGGGCGCTACTCTGTCTGGGGGCCGATCGGGCTCTCGCTCATGCTGGCGATCGGGCCGCAGGGCTTCCGCGCCTTCCTGCGCGGCGGGCAGGCGATGGACAGGCATTTCCGCGCCGCCGAGTTCAAAGACAATCTGCCAGTGCTGCTGGCCCTCGTCGGCATCTGGCACCACCAGATCTGCGGCTACCCGACCCGCGCCGTGCTGCCCTATGACCAGCGCCTCGCCCGGCTGCCCGCCTACCTCCAGCAGCTGGAGATGGAGAGCAACGGAAAGCGCGTGGCGATGGATGGCGAAAAGCTCAAGGTGCCCTCCGGCCCGGTCGTCTGGGGCGAGCCGGGCACCAACGGCCAACATGCCTTCTACCAGCTGATCCATCAGGGCACCGGGGTTGTGCCCTGTGAGTTCATGGTCGCGGCGCGCGGCCATGAGAGCGAGCTGGCCCATCAGCACGAGCTGCTCGTTTCCAACTGCCTCGCGCAGGCCGAGGCACTGATGAACGGTCGTTCGAAGAAGGAGGCGATGGCGCTGATGGCGGCCAAGGGCTTCGAGGGGGCCGAGCTGGAGCGGCAGGCCGCGCACCGCACCTTCCCCGGCTCCCGCCCCTCGACCATGCTACTCTACCCCGAGCTGACGCCGGAGGTGCTGGGCATGATCATCGCACTCTACGAGCACCGGGTGTTTGTTGAGGGGGTGATCCTCGGGATCAACAGCTTCGACCAATGGGGCGTGGAGCTGGGCAAGGAGCTGGCACTGGCCCTTCAACCCGTCGTCGCTGGCGAGGGCGATGGCGCCGACAAGGACGACAGCACGCGTATGCTGGTGGATTTCATCCGCAAACGGCGGTGAGGGCGGCAGGGCGCCTTGAAGGCGCACGCTTCATGGCCCAAAAGCGCTGCCGTCTTGGCGCTTCGTTCGGAGCTGCGTCTAGAGAAATCTGGAGCGGGTAGCGGGAATCGAACCCGCGCGTTCAGCTTGGGAAGCTGACAGGCTACCATTACATCATACCCGCCGCGAAGGCTGAGATACGGGGGCCGGGGGCCGCCGTCAAGATGCTGAAAAAGAGGCGGGGCGGAGGGGCAGGGCCTGACCTGCCACGCTCCACCCCGCAGGGCCGGCGCGGACGGCACCCCCGGCCCGCGGAGAAATCGGGCCGTTCAGGGGAGGATGACTTGGGGTGCCGTCCGTCAGTCGCCGGAGGGAGACTTAATCTGCGCGGGCGGCCACGGCGGCCGGGGCGGGTTGCCTCACGGGTCCACCGCTCGGTGCGCGCTTCGCAGCGGTGCCAAGCGCCGCTGCGAGGGTTGAAAAAAGGGCCATGCTCATCGGTCTATTGCCTTGATATCGTTTCAGTCCGTCAGCTCTGCGCTGCGTTGAAACTGATATGGGGCCTCGCCCCTCGCATTACCAATGACAAAGCCTGTCATGGGATAAAACCCGCCGATCCGAGCGGCCTTAGCCGCTGCGCCGCCGCCTGCGCCCGCCCGATTCGCCGCTGCCGCCGGTGTTGAAGGAGGGCTCCGGCATGGGCGCCACCTTGCTCAACTCGGGGAAGGGGGCGGAGGCATGGGGGATGCCGTTGGCAGCCACGAAATGCTCCTGAAAGCGCGGCTCGATTGCGGTTTCGACCTTGGTGATCTCGCGCACGATCTTCTGCACCTCGCCCCGCGCCGCCCGGTTCAGCAGCGCGATCCGCGCGCCGGTGCCGGCGGCATTGCCCGCGCTGGTAACCTTGGCGAGCGGCGCATCGGGGATCATCCCCAGAACCATCGCGTGCTTGGGGCTGATATGGGCGCCAAAGGCCCCGGCCAGAACCACGCGGTCCACCGTGTCGACGCCCAGCTCATCCATCAGCAGCCGCGCCCCTGCATAGAGCGCCGATTTGGCCAGCTGGATGGCGCGAATGTCGCCCTGGGTCACGGTGATGCGCGGACCGCCCTCGGCGGTGCCGTCGTGGATGAGGTATTCATAGGTCCGGCCCTGCGGCGTGATCCGCGCAGTGCCGGTGGCCTCCGCCGAGCCGATCAGCCCGGAGCGGTCGAGAAGCCCGGCCATGCGCATCTCGGCCACCGCCTCGATGATGCCGGAGCCGCAGATGCCGGTCACGCCGGTCGTCGCGGTGGCAAGGTCGAAGCCCTCTTGGGTGTTCCACAGCTCGCAGCCGATCACCTTGAAGCGCGGCTCCTTGGTCTCTGGGTCGATCTCGACCCGTTCGATGGCGCCCGGCGCGGCGCGCTGGCCCGAGCTGATCTGCGCCCCCTCGAAGGCGGGGCCGGTGGGCGAGGAGCAAGCCAGCACGCGGCGCTTGTCGCCCAGCAGGATCTCGGCGTTGGTGCCCACGTCGACCACCAGCACGAGGTCGTCCGACTTGTGCGGCGCTTCCGAGAGCGCAACGGCGGCAGCATCGGCGCCCACATGGCCGGCGATGCAGGGCAGCACGAAGGCGCGGGCCTGCGGGTGGATCGCGCCGGGCATGAGCGTGGCGGCGGGCAGCTCCAGCGCATCCGACATGGCGAGCGCGAAGGGGGCCTGGCCCAGCTCGACCGGGTCGATCCCGAGGGCGAGGTGGTGCATCACCGGGTTGCAGACCAGCGTGATCTCGAAGATCGAGTCGGGCGCGACCCCAGCCTCCTCGGCGCAGGCGCGGGCGAGGTCGGCCAGCGCGCTGCGCACGGCGGCGGTCATCTCCGCCGCGCCGCCGGGGTTCATCATCGCGTAGCTGACGCGGCTCATCAGGTCTTCGCCAAAACGGATCTGCGGGTTCATCACGCCTGACGAGGCGAGCACCGTGCCGCTCTCCAGATCGCAGAGATGGGCGGCGATGGTCGTGGAGCCGAGGTCGATGGCGAGGCCATGCAGCGGCCCTTCGTGAAAGCCCGGCCAGAGCGCAAGCAGGCGGGGGCCTTGCCCCGCATCATGCACCGCGCAGGTGACCTGCCAGTTGCCCTTGCGCAGCGCCGGTTGCAGCCCGGTGAGCAGGTCAGGATCGACCTGCAAGCCTTTGATCCCCCATGCCTTCTCCAGTGCAACCTTCAGCCGCTCGAGGTCGCCCGTGGGCGCGTGCATGTCGGGCTCTTCGACCTCCACCAAATAGAGCCGCACCGCCGGGTCCATCTCGATGGCGCGGGTGTCGGCGCTCTTGCGGATGACCTGCTTGTGCACCTGGCTCTCGGGCGGCACGTCGATCACGACGTCCTTTTCGATGCAGGCCTGGCAGCCGAGGCGGCGACCCTCCTTCAGCCCGCGCACCCGGTCATAGCGGGCCTCGACATCGTTCCACCCGGTGAGCGCGTCTTCGGCCACGGTGACGCCGTGCTTGGAGAACTCGCCGAAGCCGGGGCTGACCTGGCACTTGGAACAGATGCCGCGCCCGCCGCAGACAGAGTCGAGGTCGACGCCAAGCTTGCGGGCGGCGGTGAGAACCGAGGTGCCGGCGGGCACGCGGCCGCGCTTGCCCGAGGGGGTGAAGATCACGAGCGGGTCGGTCATGGGGCAGTGCATCCGTCAATCTCGGCGCGGACAAGCCGGGCCAGGTCATCGGGCCGGTCGGCCCAGAAGGGCGGCAGCTGAAGCTCCGCCTTGTCGCGTGTCGCCGTAGGGCAGGGGCCGCCTGCGCGCAACTCGCAACGCACCGCCGCTCCGGGCTTGGCATGGAAGGTCAGCAGTCCGGGCAGGCCAAGCACGGGGTTGCGCGCTGTGGTCTCGATGCGCGCCGGGTCCAGCGCGGTGAGCGGGGCGATCAGCACCCGGTTCTCGGCCTCGAAGCCCTCGGGCTCCACCACCTCGGTGGTGATGCGCATCTCGCAATCTGCGAGGGTGTAATCGGTCCGATAGGTGAACTGCCCCGCGCTCCACTCGGTCGGGAAAGCCTGATCTTCGCCGCTGCCCGCGGTCTGGCTCCGGCGCGCAAGGCCCATCGCCAGCGCGGCGACCATGGCCAGCACCAGCAGGGCGGCGATGGAAATGATGACGGGTTTCACGCGGCGAGCCTCCGGGCGGACGGCCCTTGGATGCCCGCTTGGGGGCCTTCTGGCAAGAGGCGGCTCAGGTCGCGCTGCGGCAGTGGCGTATCTGGGCGTGCAGGTCGTCGAGAATGGCTTGTGCATGCTCGGTCAGCTCGGCGGGAATCGGGATGATTGCGCTGCCACGCTCTGATGGGGCGCAGGTGTCTCCGGCGCCGGTGCGACAGGTATGCACAAACTCCTCGCCTCTGCGGGACCGGGTGACGAGGGCGGCGGGCAGGCCCATCGGCGCCTCTGGCGCCACCAGCAGCGTGGCATCGCCCAACTCGCGCATGATCAAACTCCACTCGCGCGACTCGGCCTTGCGCTCGGGTGGCGAAAGCACCTCCGTGGTGACCTGCAAGCCGCACCATCCACCAATCGCGAAATCTGCTCGGTAACTGACCCCATCGTGTGTCCATTCCATCGGCATTTGCAGATCGGCAGCCGAGAAGCCGGGCCGGTCGAGCCAAGAGAGGAAGGGGGTCGCGAGGGCGGCGGCCAAGGCGGCCACCATCGCGATGACGAGCAGGACGATCGCGGCCGTCCGGGTTGGAGACAGATCTGCAGACACTGCGGGAGAGATTGCGGCGTGGCCCTCGAGAAGGCAAGTGAGGGCGCGGCGACGGGGAAGGGCGCAAGAGTGGGCCGCAAATCCCCCGGTCAGACACGGCTGAGCGGTGCGGGGGTGAAGTGCAGGCCCGTTCTGGGCGGCGGGGGAAGTGCGGCCCCCCATGTCCATACCGTCCAATTTGCGCCACAGGAGCTAACAAGCGGTTAAGCGCGTCAGCTCCTGCGGCGGGAATGATACCGACGTTTTGAAACAAATCGGCCTCAGGCCCGGCGACGGCGCCGCCCGCCCCGGCCTGCACCGGCCGAAGAGGCCGCCTTGGAGGCCTCGGCAAAGCTCTCGCCGGCCTCGACTGCATCGAGCACGCGCGAAAAGCCGATCCACGCGCCGCCGTTGGGGTCGTGGTTCATCAGCAGGTTCGCGGCACGGATCGCTTCCATCTCGACGGCGCGCACCGGGTTCATGATCGCCGAGGTCATGCCAGCGCCAATCGCCATCGGCAGGAAGGCCGCGTTCACGCCGTGGCGGTGCGGCAGGCCAAAGCTGATGTTGGAGGCGCCGCAGGTCGTGTTCACGCCCAGCTCGTCGCGGAGCCGCCGGACGAGGGTGAACACCTGATGCCCGGCGGTCGCCATCGCGCCGATGGGCATGACCAGCGGGTCCACCACGATATCATGCGCCGGGATGCCGAAATCGGCGGCGCGCTCGACGATCTTTTTCGCCACCGCAAAGCGCACGTCGGGGTCTTCGCTGATGCCAGTGTCGTCATTGGAGATCGCCACCACCGGCACGTTGTATTTTTTCACCAGCGGCAGCACCAGCTCCAGCCGCTCTTCTTCGCCGGTTACCGAGTTCAGCAGCGGGCGGCCCTCGGCCTGCTCGAGGCCATTCTCCAGCGCGCCGGGCACGGAGGAGTCGATGCAGAGCGGCACGTCGACCACTGCCTGCACCTTCTCGATCAGCTGCTTCATCAGCATCGGCTCGACGAAGTTGTTGTCGGCGTAGCGCGGGTCTTCGGCCATCTTGTTGGTGAAGACGGCGCCCGAGTTCACATCGAGCACGGTCGCGCCGCAAGCCACCTGCTCCAGCGCGTCACGCTCGACCGTGCTGAAATCCCCGGCCTCAAGCTCGGCGGCCAGCTTCTTGCGGCCGGTCGGGTTGATCCGCTCGCCGATCACGCAGAAGGGCTCGTCGAAGCCGATGGTGACGGTCTTGGTCTTGGACTCGATAACGGTACGGGTCATGGGGCGCTTTCTTTGGGCTCGGGTGTTCAGGCTCGGGCGGTTTGGGCGGTGGCGGGCGCGCCGTTTTCGGCGGCCCAAGTGGCGCAGGTCTTGATCCCGCCCAGCGGGAAGAAATGCACCTGCTCGATATTGGTGGCACGGCCCTCGGCGCGGGCGGCGGCAAGGCCGGCCAGCACATCACCCGGCTCGAAAGGCAGGACCAGCTTGGTTACGTCCTTGGCGCGGCGTTGCAGCACGCGCAGGGAGGGGCCGACGCCGCAGGCGATGGCGAACTTGATCATGGTCTGCAGCTTGGCTGGCCCGGCGATGCCGATGTGAATCGGCAGGCGGACGCCCTCGGCGGCAAGATCCTCGGCCCATTTCACCACCGGGTCCGCCTCGAAGCAGAACTGCGTTGCAATGGCCATCTCGGCATCGGAACGCTCGGCAAAATCCTGTTTCCAACAAAGGGCTTGCATGACGTTCTTCATGCCGCCATCCGGGTCGATATCGCGGTTGCCCTCGGGGTGGCCGGCCACGTGCAGACGCTTGAAGCCGGCGCGATCAAACAGGCCGGTCTCCATCAGCTGCATGGAGTCCGAAAAGTCGCCGTGGGGCTGGCTGATCCCGCCGCCCAGCAGCAGGCCCTGGGTCACGCCCGCCTCGCCATGGTAACGGGCGATCCAATCGGCCAGCGTGGCGGCATTGGGGATGATCCGCGCCGGGAAGTGGGGCATCACCTCGAAACCTTCACCGGCGATGCGCTTGGCTGTCGCCACCATGTCGTCAATCGGGGTGCCGTCGATATGGGCGATGTAGACCCGGGTGCCCTCGGGCAGGATCGCGCGGAAATCTTCCACCTTCTCGGCGGTGCGGGGCATCACCTCGATCGAGTAGCCCTGAATGTAGCCAGCCACATCCCCGTTCATCGGGGTGGGGCTTTTGCGGCGGAAGTTGAGGATGTTCATGGCGCGCTCCCAGAAACGGATCATGTCAGGCCGATTGGGCCCAGCCATCATTCGCGATCAGGGCCTTGATCTCCTCCGGCCCATGCTCGCTTTCAAGGCGCAGGGCGGTTTCCTTCGCCACGGTATCGGGGTCACCCTCTGCCGTGCCGGAGGGCACCTTGCGCCACTCCGAGAGGTAGGCATCGCTGTCCTTCGCGCCGATCTTCATGGCGCAGCGGTCGATGGCCTGTTCAAAACGCTCCGGCAACACCGCCTTCGACCCGCGCCGACCCTTGCCGACGATGACCTGTGCCGGGATATCCCGCCAGTAGACGATGGTGATTTCGGCCATGTGGCCTGTCCTTTCACGCTTGCCAAAAGGCACCTCTCGCATTCCCGTCTACGCGGAAAACCCCGCCCCCCACGCGCGGATTTCGACATGGTGAGGAACGGAAACGACAAGCGCCGGTCGCATCCATACCTACCGGGCAGGGCCGGGCGGTGAAAGGGGGCCGGATCATCGGATTTTTCATGCAGATCATGAGCCGGAGGTGATCGGGCAAAACAGTTGCCATCTCGCACCCTTGGGCGTTACGCTGGCCTCAACTCGAAATGGAGGGCGTCATGCCCGCGAAGCGTCCCACTGGTGCGGGCGCGTTCCCCAAAGCGGTCGAACCACCTGCACCGCCGGTTGCCGATCCAGTTGCCACCTATGCCGCGCTGGACCTTGGCACAAACTCATGCCGCATGCTGGTGGCCCAGCCGAAAGGCAGCCAGTTTCATGTGATCGACAGCTTTTCGAAGTCTGTCCAACTGGGGCAGGGGCTTGAGGCCTCCGGCCGGATCAGCCGCGCCTCGATGGGGCGGACGGTGCAGGCGATGCGGATCTGCCGCAAGAAGTTCCAAAAACACAACGTCGAGCGGATGCGGCTGGTCGCCACCGAGGCCTGCCGCCGGGCCGAGAACGCGCCTGAGCTGATCGATATGGTCGCCCGCGAGACCGGTCTGGAGCTTGAGATCATCCAGCCCGAGGAAGAGGCCCGCCTCGCCGTTGTGAGCTGCGCGCCGCTGGTCTCCACCAAGACCGATCAGCTCCTCGTGGTCGACATCGGCGGCGGCTCCACCGAGCTTGTCTGGATCGACATTTCCCGCGTGCCCCGGCCTGAGCGCCCGCGCGCGATCATGCGGCTGCACAAGGGTTTCGTGACCGAAGAGAGCCTGTTTCCAGCCGCCAAGGTGGTCGACTGGATCTCGATTCCCCTCGGGGTTGCCACCCTGCGCGACCAGTTCCGCGACGTGGCGGGCGATGGCGCTAGGTTTGCGCTCATGTCCTGCTATTTCGAGGATATGCTGGCCGAGTTCACCCCCTATGAGGCGGGCGTGCGGCGCGAGGGCTTCCAGATCATCGGCACCTCCGGCACCGTCACCACCGTGGCCGCTTCGCACCTTGGCCTTCGGCGCTACGACCGCAACAAGGTGGACGGGCTGCGCATGACCACCGCCCAGATCGACGCGGTGATCCGGGGCTACCTCATCATGGGCGACGCCGGCCGCCGGGCCGACCCGCGCATCGGCCGCGACCGTCAGGCGCTGATCATGTCAGGCGCGGCGATTTTGCAGGCCCTGATGCGCGCCTGGCCGACCGACCGGCTCTCGGTCGCCGATCGGGGGCTGCGCGAAGGGCTCCTCTACGCCCAGATGTCCGCCGACGGGGTGCTGGAAGACGGGCCGTTTTGAGGGCCGGAGGCCGGGCAAGGCCCGACCTGCGCTTGACAGGACGGCTGGCGCAACGCACCTAGGCGACATGGCCAAGAAACCCACAGGTAAAAACAGCTCCGGACGGGGCATGCGCGACCTTCGCGTGAAGGTGAAGTCCGCGCGTGGGCGCAAGCTCTCCTCCACCCTCTGGCTCGAGCGGCAGCTGAACGATCCCTACGTGCAGCGCGCCAAGAAAGAGGGCTACCGGGGCCGCGCCGCCTTCAAGATCATGGAGCTGGACGACAAGTACCGCTTTCTGGTGCCCGGCGCGCGGGTGGTGGACCTTGGCTGCGCCCCCGGCGGTTGGTGCCAGGTCGCCGTGCCGCGGATCAACGCACTTGGCGAGAAGTCCGGCAAGGCGCAGGGCCGGATCATCGGGCTCGACCTGCAAGAGGTGGAGCCGATCGCCGGGGCCGAATTGCATGTGCTTGATTTTCTTGAAGATGGCGCCGACGACAAGGTAAAGGCATGGCTCGGCGGCGAGGCCGATGTGGTGATGTCCGACATGGCCGCCGCCTCATCGGGCCACAAGCAGACCGACCACCTGCGCATCATCGCGCTCTGCGAGGCTGCCGCCTATCTCGCCTTCGACGTGCTCGCCCCGGGCGGCACCTTCGTCGCCAAGGTTCTGGCCGGCGGGGCGGAGGGCGAATTGCAGAAGCTGCTGAAACAGCGCTTCGCCAAGGTCGCCAACGTGAAGCCCGGCGCAAGCCGCTCCGACAGCTCCGAAAAATTCGTTGTCGCCACCGGGTTCAAGGGCCGCGAGGCCGAGGGCTAAGCAGCCCCTTTTCCTTCCCGCGATCCGAAGGCACTCTGCCCGCGAGGAGGAGTGCCATGACCGAGCCACAGGCGATCAGCACCGAGGGCCGCGCCATCGGCGAGGTGTGGGAAGAGGCCGTGCGCCGCTTTGGCGCGACGGAGTTTCTGGTCGCCCCCGGCGGCCCGGCGCTGAGCTATGCGGAGGCGGCTGAACGGGTTGATGCGGCCGCAGAGGCGCTCGCTGTGGCGGGTTATGGTGCGGGCCATCGCATCGCCGTCTGCCTTGGCACGAGGCCCGAGCACTTCCTGCTGAAACTGGCGATGAACCGGCTCGGCATCTCCTTCGTGCCGATCAACCCCGATTATCGCCCCGGCGAGTTGGCCTACGTGCTGGAGGATTCCGCCGCCACGCTCATCATCGCCGCACCGGAGCATGCAGAGCTTGCGCAGGCTGCTGCGGCCGAGATGGAAAATCCGCCGCTCTTCAGCCCCTTCGAGGGCGACCTTGATCTGCCCGCCGCGCCTGTCGCACCGCCCGGCGGTGCGATCACCCCGGAAACCGAGGCCAGCTTGCTCTACACCTCCGGCACCACTGGCCGCCCGAAAGGCTGCATCCTGAGCCACGATTACGAGCTGCTCATGGGCGAAAGCTACCTGCGCCCGCGCGGCGCGATGGCGGTGACGGGCGACGACCGCATCTTCAACCCGCTGCCCGCCTTCCACGTGAACGCAGGCGTGCTGACGTTTTTCGGCGTGATGCTCGCCGGGGCGACGCTGATCCAGCCGCCGCGCTTCTCGGCCAGCCGCTTCTGGGAAGACTGCGCCGAAACCGGCGCCACCGTCTTTCACTATCTCGGCGTGGTGATCTCCGTCCTGATGGCCGACAAAGCGGCAGGCCCCGAGCGCCTCGGCGCGCTCCGCGCAGGGCTGGGCGCCGGGGTCGAGCCCGCGCTGCACACCGGGTTCGAGGCCCGTTTCGGCATCCCGCTGGTGGAACTCTGGGGCATGACCGAGATGTGCCGTGTTCTCTCGATGGAAGAGGAGCCGCGCCACCCCCACACCCGCGCCATGGGCCGCCCCCGCGCCGATCTGCAGGTGCAGGTCTGGGATGACGCCGGGGCGCGGGTCGCACCCGGAACCCCCGGCGAAATGGTCATCCGCCACTCCGCCGCCACCCCCCGGCGCGGGTTTTTCTCCGGCTACCTGAACAAGCCCGACGCCACCAATGAGGCCTGGTCAGGCGGCTGGTTTCACACCGGCGACACCGTGACGATGGATGAAGAAGGCGTCATAAGCTTCGTGGATCGAAAGAAAAACATCATCCGAAGGGCAGGGGAAAACATCGCCGCCGCTGAAGTCGAAAACACCCTTTTCGCCCACCCCGCGGTGGAAAACGTCGCCGTGCTCCCATGCCCCGACGAGACCCGCGAAGAAGAAGTTCTGGCCGCCATTAAACTCGCCCCCGGCCACGCCCCAACAGCCGAGACCGCCCAGGCCATCTTCACCGCCGCCTTCGCCCAACTCGCCTACTACAAGCCCCCGGGCTGGATCCTCTTCGTCGACGAGATCCCGGTCACCGGAACGCAGAAGGTGCAAAAACACGCGCTGTTCGCGGGTGGGGAGGATCCGCGCACGCGGGCGGGTATTCATGACTTGAGGAGCTTGAAGAAACGCGGCTAGAAGTCCGTGAATGAGAACGTGAAGCTGTATCGCTTCAATGTGAGGGAAGGTACCACGCGGGCCGCTGATACTGCTTTTGCGTCAAAGTCAGGAGCAATCAGGATACCACGTGGCGATTGGCCTAACGTTTCCGCCAAGTCGCCCATGTACGCTAGGCACTGAGCTATGGCATCCTTTCTGGCCGTGACAGCTTTGAGTTCTATGACGACGTGATGGCCATCTGCATCCTTGGCCAAAATGTCTATGAAACCACTTGAAACTCTTTGCTCTGACCCGCCATCTGCAATAGTCATCCCTTTTTCGAGTTGGCTGATGTTTGCGCGTAGTGCGGTCTGCAGGTCGGCTTCCAGTCCAAATCTGGCTTCCGCGGCTTCCAAAACTTCTTCGCTTACCTCGTCACCGCGGGGATCTTCTTCCTCGCGAGCCAAATAGGCGATGTATTTTTTAAGGTGAGTGCGGCAACTTGCCAATCCTTTATAGATGTCTCCGTCCATCTCCAAGCGAGAAGGATTTGGCTCCCCTCTCCTTGCATCGGACGCAGAGTAAGTCAGCTCTGTAAGAATGTGTTCGCAGATATCGTTCTGGAATGCCTTAGCTAGATCGCCATAGGCACTCTCTAACCGCCGCACGGTAGCAACGCGAGTATTCACCGTGTTGGGCGCATCGCCGGTTGCAACCAGCCATTCTTTGAAGCCATTGTCATCAATCACAATAATGATCCTGCAGATCGCTGCGAAGGCAGTTAAGCGTAGCTCACTCCCACTCAATCGTCCCCGGTGGTTTCGAGGTGATATCGTAGGTCACGCGGTTGATGCCCGGCACCTCGTTGATGATCCGGGTCGCCGTTTCGCCGAGGAACTCGTGGGTGAAGGGGTAGTAGTCGGCGGTCATGCCGTCCACGCTCGTCACCGCGCGCAAGGCGCAGGCGTAGTCGTAGGTGCGGCCGTCGCCCATTACGCCCACGGTCCGCACCGGCAGGATCGCGACGAAGGCCTGCCAGATCTCGTCGTAGAGGCCGTGCTTGCGGATCTGGTCGATGTAGACGGCATCGGCCTCGCGCAGGATGTCGAGCTTGGCGGGCGTGATCTCGCCGGGGCAGCGGATCGCGAGGCCCGGGCCGGGGAAGGGGTGGCGGCCGATGAAGCTCGCCGGCAGGCCCAGCTCGCGGCCAAGCGCGCGAACCTCGTCCTTGAACAGCTCGCGCAGCGGCTCCACCAGCTTCAGCCCCATCTTCTCGGGCAGGCCGCCCACGTTGTGGTGGCTCTTGATCGTCACCGACGGGCCGCCGGAAAACGACACGCTTTCGATCACGTCAGGATAGAGCGTGCCTTGGGCCAGAAACTCCACGCCCTCGATCTCGTCGGCGTGCTTCTGGAACACGTCGATGAAGAGCTTTCCGATGATCTTTCTCTTGGTTTCCGGGTCACTTACGCCGTCAAGTTCACCCAGAAACAGCTCGCCCTCATCGGCATGGATCAGCGGCAGGTTGTAGTGCTCGCGGAACATGCCCACGACCTCCTGGGCCTCGTCCTTGCGCATCAGCCCGTGGTCGACAAAAACGCAGGTCAGCTGCTCGCCGATCGCCTCGTGCAGCAGCACGGCGGCCACCGAAGAATCCACGCCGCCCGAGAGCGCGCAAATCACCTTGGCGTCGCCCACCTGCTCGCGGATGCGGGCCACGGCCTCCTCGCGGTAGGCGCCCATCGTCCAGTCGCCGGCAAATCCCGCCAGCTTCACGAAATTCTCGTAGAGCGTGGCGCCGTTGGGCGTGTGGTGCACCTCGGGGTGGAACTGCACGGCATAGAAATTGCGGCTCAGGTCGGCGGTGATCGCATAGGGCGCATTGGGCGAGGTGCCATACACCTCGAAGCCCGGCGCCAGCTTGGCCACGTGGTCGCCGTGGCTCATCCACACCTGCTCCGGCCCGTCGAGGAACCAGCCTTCGAGCAGGCCGATCCGGGCGTCGGAGGGCGTCACCTTCGCGCGGCCGAACTCTGCGGTGCCGCCGCCGCCGGTGTTCTTGCCGCCATGCACCTTGCCGCCGAGGTCTTCCATCATCGCCTGCTGGCCGTAGCAGATGCCGAGGATCGGCACGCCGAGGTCATAGACCGACGACGGCGGGCGCGGCGAGCCTTCGCGGGTCACCGAGTCCGGACCGCCGGAGAAGATCACTGCTTTGGGGGCGAATTCGGCCAGAAAGGCATCATCCACCGTGTTGAACGGGTGGATCTCGCAATACACGCTCAACTCGCGCAGCCGCCGCGCGATGAGCTGCGTCACCTGGGAGCCGAAGTCGATGATGAGAAGGCGCTCGTGGTGGCGCTCGGGAAGGGATGTGCTCATGGGGCAAGGCAATATTGCGCGCCGGGGCAGGGTGCAAGCCTGCAAAGCGCGGGAATCGGGGGCGCGGGGCCGGCGCCTACGCAGGCCTCAGCCCATCGAGCTGGAGCTTTTCTTGCCCCGCTTGCGCGCGAGCGCCGCGTCGTGCCGATAACTCCAGAAGGCGATGGCCGACCAGCTTGTCACATAAAACAGCCCGATCCCGATCACCACTTCGCCGGGCAGCGGCCCCACATCGGCCCGCACCACCGCCTGCTCCCAGCTTTCGATGGCATTCGGATGCACCACGATCTTGCCGGCATAGGCGAGGCTCTGGATCAGTAGAATCCACAGGTAATTCCGCCGTATCCGCCGCCCCAGCGCCACCCAGAAGCTCACGTGGTAATGCGGGCGCAGGTAATCCTCGCTCAGCACCTTCTGCCACTCGTCTTCCATGTGCAGGTCACCGTCATAGAGCATGGGCGCGTAAAAATGGGTCTCCATCCACCGCGCCCGCGCCCGCCAGACGTTGAAGTAACGGTAGCGCCGCGCCTCCAGCATCAGGAACAGCAGGATCAGCACGCCAACCAACACCAGCGGCAGGGGCGAGGCACCGGGCGAGGAAAAGCTGATCGAAAGCGCCACTCCCAGCGTCACCACCGCCCAGTTGGTGGTGGTGTCGAGCCGGGTGCGCCAGATGGTGCTGCGATAGACCTCGCCGCGGTAGAGGTGGGCGAGCGCGGTGATCTCCGAGGAGGTCAGCGTGAGCCGCTCCTCGGTCCCGCGCCGGGCGCCCCTCTCCGGGGCCGGGCTGGCGGATGCTGTCATGGCGGCCTCCCTCCGCGATGGGCTGCCATTCAAGCATCTTTGCCCCCGTCCGGTCAAAGCCGCGTCGCAGCACGCCCTCGGCATGTCGCTTTTCCCCCCGAGGCGGCGCAATCCGCCCTCGCAGCCCGTCCGGCATCCGCTATCAGG
The DNA here is from genome assembly GCF_019801175.1 of Vannielia litorea. Taxonomy (NCBI): domain Bacteria; kingdom Pseudomonadati; phylum Pseudomonadota; class Alphaproteobacteria; order Rhodobacterales; family Paracoccaceae; genus Vannielia; species Vannielia litorea. Next base: position 1,330,578 of record NZ_JAHVJR010000001.1, on the reverse strand, counting down.
CTGCAAAGGCAACCCTTCTGAGGGAAAGGATTCGGGTATGACGGATGCAGCGGCAGGCAGGCGGCGCGGGCGCGGTGGCGGCGGAGCCGCGCGCCGGGCGGAGCGCACCGGGTTCAAGATCGAGGCCGCGAAGTTCATCACCCGTGCCATCCCCAACCTCGAAATCCTGAACGACGAGGCGCTGGAAATCATCGAGCACAACGCCGAGACCGTGCTCGAAGAGATCGGCGTGGCCTTTGTCGAGAACCCCAAGGCGCTGGAGCGCTGGCGCGAGGCGGGGGCGACGGTCGAGGGCGAGCGGGTGCATATTCCGCGCGGGCTGGCCCGCAAGCTCTGCGAAACCGCGCCCGGCCAGTTCACCCAGATCGCCCGCAACCCCGAGCGCAACGTCGAGATCGGCGGCAAGAACCTCGTGCTCGCCCCGGTTTACGGCCCGCCTTTCGTGCGCGACAATTCGGGCGGCCGCCGCTACGCGACCATGGCCGACTTCGATAACTTCGTGAAACTGGGCTACATGTCCAAGTGGCTGCACCATTCGGGCGGCACGGTCTGCGAGCCGACCGACATTCCGGTCGCCAAGCGCCACCTCGACATGCTGATGAGCCACATCACGCTTTCCGACAAGCCGTTCATGGGCTCGGTCACCGAGCCAAGCCGCGCGGTGGATTCGGTGGCGATGGCCGAGATCCTGTTCAAGGGCGAAGAGGGCGGGCTGAACGGGCGCTGCGCGATGACCTCGCTGATCAACATCAACTCGCCGCTCACCTTCGATTCGGTGATGATGGGCGCGCTCGAAGCCTATGCCGAGGCCGGGCAGGCCTGCATCATCTCTCCCTTCATCGTCGGCGGGGCGATGGCGCCCGTGTCGGTGGCCGGCACGCTCACACAAGTGCTGGCCGAGGTGCTGGCAGGCGTGGCCTACAGCCAGCTGGTCAAACCCGGCGCGCCGGTGATCTTCGGCGCCTTCGTCACCTCGATCGACATGAACTCCGGCGCCCCCACCTTCGGCACCCCCGAGGCGAGCCAGGTCACCTATGGCGCGGGCCAGCTCGCCCGCCGCCTCGGCCTGCCGTTCCGCTCCTCCGGCTCGTTCAACGGCTCCAAGCTGCCCGATGCGCAGGCCGCCTATGAAACCGCGAACTCGCTGAACATGGGCCTGCTCTCCGGCGTCAACTTCATGCTGCACGCCTGCGGCTGGCTCGAGGGCGGCCTTGTGTCGTCCTACGAGAAGTTCGTGATGGACGCCGACCAGCTCGGCATCCTGCACCGCCTCGCTGCGCCCGTCCCGGTCGATGAGAACGGTCAGGCGATGGACGCCCTTCGCGAGGTCGGCCCCGGCGGCCACTACCTCGGCTGCGCCCACACCCAGGCCAACTATCAAACCGCCTTCTGGAAGTCTGAAGTGCTCGACTACAAGCCCTTCGAGACATGGGAAGAGGAAGGCGCGCGCGATACCGCGACGCTGGCCGCCGACCGGGTGCAAAAGCTGCTCGCCGCCTATCAGGCCCCGGCGCTCGACGAGGGTATCCGCGAAGAGCTGGAGGCTTTCGTGGCAAAGCGTAAAGAGGTGCTGCCCGACTCCATGTCGTGAGCGGGCAGGAGATCGGGCGCGGGGGCGCTCAGGCCCCCAAAGCCCCGCTCACCCCTCGGCGGTCTCCTGCGGCAGCAGCCGGGCCTCGGCCAGCAGAGCGATCATCACCTCGACGTGGCGTATGACCGAATAGGTCGAAAGCCCGGTCTGGCGCCCTTCCTCCATCTCCGCCTCGGTGCGGATCAGGTCGCGCACGGCCTGGGTGGGGGCGGGAAGGGTGGCCACTCGCATGATCCGCTTCAGATCGCGGGTGCGGGAATAGTCGGCCAGCCCGAGCCGCGCGGCCCGAATCAACAGCTTGGGCCGGCGCAGCCCGCCGAGCGGGCCAGTGGTCTTGCGGGCCTGATGACCCTCGGTGCGAATGGGGGTTTGATCTGTCATGGTGGTCTCCCAGAGTTGCCGGGGCCACAGTTGCACAACCTATACGGGTGTTGCGCAATCAGCGATTGAGCGCACGCACCGGCAGTAATTTTTCACAAATTTTAGACAAAGCTGAGCCTTACGACGCATTGTTAACTTCTGAGTAACCAATTCGCCCCTAGGGTGTATGTGCTGGAGATTGATACATCAGAGATTGCCCAACAAAAGATCACAAGGGGCACATCGAAGGGGACGGCGAGGATGACCGGGATTATCGGAGACCTGGAGGACTCCGCAGCGGTGCCACAATGGGTGCCCAGAAGCGCATTGCACTACCTGAAACACACCGAGGCGGGGCTCTCCATTCGGGGGCTGGCGCGGTCGGAGGGGGTCCATGCCTCCACGATTCTCAGGCAGATAAGGCGATTTGAACAGCGTCGTGACGATCCGCTTGTCGATGAGGCTCTCGCCAGTCTCGGGCAGGTGCATTTCAACCTGTGTGAGGCCGCGGGCAAGCCCCGGGCCGCCAAGGAGACGCTGAGCATGAGCCGCCATTTCACCCCCGACCGCAAGATCTGTGATGAAGCCACCGTCGCCCGCGAGGGTCGCCGTATCCTCCGCCGCCTGTCGGAATCGGGCGCGGTGCTGGCCGTGGCCGCCGATCTGGAAAAGGCCGCCGTGGTGCGCAGCCTTGCCGATGGCCGCTCCACCCGCACCGCCGTGGTCGACCGGGAGGTGGCGCAAGCCTTCGCCCTCAAGGAGTGGATCGCCCTGCGCAAGCCCGGCCGGGTCGCCAGCTACACCATCACCGCCGCAGGCCGCGCCGCGCTGAAGCGAATGCTGGCCGAAACCGAGGGCGGGGCAGGCGGCTTTGCTGAGGGGATGACCCCTTTCACATGGCAGCACGCCGATATCGAAGAGGCCGACGCGGGCGAGGATAAGCCCCGCAAGATCCGCTACAACCGCGCCGAAAGCCCGGTGACGGCGCTGGCCCGCCGCCGCGAGAAGGATGGCAAGCCCTTCCTCGGTGCCGATCTGGTCGCCGCCGCCGAGCGCCTGCGCGAAGATTTCGAGATGGCGCAGATGGGCCCGCGCGTGGCCCAGAACTGGGACAATTTCCTCACCGGCGGCACCCGGGGCCGGATCGAGGCAGGCAAAGGCCCGGCCAACGGCCCCGCCGCCAGCCGCGCCCGCGTGGCCGAGGCGCTGCGCGACCTTGGCCCCGGACTGGGCGACATGGTGCTGCGCTGCTGCTGCTTTCTCGAAGGGCTGGAAGCCACCGAAAAGCGCATGGGCTGGTCGGCCCGCTCCGGCAAGATCGTGCTGCGCATCGCGCTCCAACGGCTGAAGCGGCACTACGAAGAGGCCTACGGGCCGGAGGCGCATATGATCGGCTGACGCAAGATTGAGGTGAGCAGTCTCCACTGCTGGAGCCCGCGCGGGGATCACCCCGCGCGGGTTTTTTCTTGGTCAGGGGCGGGGATCACCCTGTGCGGCTTTTCGTTATGCCCCGTGACGTGGTCAGCCCACCAAAGCCCCCACAGCAAAGGCCACCAGCCCGCAAAGCGCCCCCACGCCCACCACCTCCGCCAGCGCGCGTGCCACCCGCTCACCCGTCGCCCGCGCCCTGAGCAGGCCGAGCGCCAGCAAGGCCCCGAGGCTCGCCAATGCCGAGGCAGCCGCGCTGTCCGCCTCCGGCCCGGTGAGCAGGAACGGCAGCAGCGGCACCAGCCCGAAGGCCAGAAAGGCGCCAAAGGTCACGAGGCCATCCACCGCAGGCCGGGCGCTGCGCAAGTCGGGCAGGGCCACGCCCGCACCCGCCAGCAGGTCGGCCACCAGCTCCGGGCTTTCCTCCAACCCCTCCGCGACCCGCGCCGCCGTACCCGCGCCAAGGCCGCGCTGCCCGAGCACAGCCACCAGCGCCGCCCGGTTCGCCCGGGCCAGCACCCGCGCCCGCTCCGCCCGGTAGAGTGCCCGCGCCGAGCGGGTGGAAAGAAACTCGCCCAACCCCATCGAAACCCCGTCAGCAAAGAGGTTTGCCAGCCCAAAGACAAGCACCGCCAGCGCCCCGATTCCCGCCGCCCCTTCGGCCTCTGCGCCGGCGAATCCGGCGACGATGGCAAAGGTGGTGACGATCCCGTCATTCCCGCCATAGGTGATCTGCTTCAGGTGGTCGGTCAGGGGCATGTCTGGCTCATCTGGCTGGCTGCAAAACCAGCATGCCATGCGCCCGCGGGCCTTTCCTTGCGCTCGGTCAAGGTGGCGGGCGCCCGCTGGGGACGGGGCCCGCCAGAAACCGGCCTGACGGCCCGGCTTCATTCCGGAGTGGTGGAATTCCGCAGTTTCTGCCCGGATTCGCTCCGAGATGGAAATTGCTTTTTCGCCGCGCTGCGATTAGCTCGCTTTATGAACCTCACCCTCCGCCAACTTCGCTCCTTTACCGCCCTTGCCGAAACCGGAAGTTTTGTGCGGGCGGCGGAACTTGTGCACATCTCCCAGCCTGCGCTGAGCCAGCAAATCAAAGAGATGGAGGCGCAAACCGGCCTGCGGTTGGTGGAGCGTCAGCCGCGCCGCGCTGTGCTCACGCCCGCAGGCCACGAGCTCTTGGCCCACGCTCGTGCGGTGCTGGCCGAGATGGACGCGCTGGAGCAGGCGACGCGCTGGCGCGAAGGGCTGGGTGGGCGACTTGCGCTTGGCGTCATCCCCACGGTTGCGCCGTATCTCTTGCCCGTGGCCCTGCCGCTAATCCGCTCGCGCAACCTTACGCTTGAGCTGCGCATCCGCGAAAGCCAAACCGAATCCGTGCTCGACGCGCTGGAGGCCGGGCGGCTTGATGCTGCCGTGGTCGCGCTTCCCTCGGGCCGGGCCGGGATGATCGAAGAGCCGCTCTTTGCCGACCGCTTCCTGCTGGCCGGCAATGCCGCCACGCTGGCCGGGCAGGGCGCCTCGATCAGCCCCAATGCGCTCGACCCCGACCGTCTGCTGCTGCTTGAAGAGGGCCATTGCCTCGCCGATCAGGCGTTGGAGGTCTGCGCTCTGCGCCGGGCCGATACGCGGGTCGATCTGGGGGCCTCTTCCCTCGCCACGCTCTCGGGCCTCGTGGCCGAGGGCTTCGGCTTCACCTTCCTGCCCGAGCTGGCCGCCGCCTCCGAGTTGGCCGCCGCGCCCAAACTCGCCCTGCGCCGCTTCTCCGAGCCGCAGCCCGCCCGCACGCTCGGCCTGCTGCGCCGCCGGACCGCCACAGATGACGGCTGGTTCACCACTCTCGCCGAGATCCTCCGCGAAGCCGGCCAAAGCCGCCTCGCCGCGCTCCCGGTCTAGGGGTAGGGCGCAACCGCTTCATTTTTTGCTGAAAATACTCAATCCCGAGGTCGCCATAGGCGCAGCCGCGCTGGCTGGGACACCGGCCTAAACCTTGAAGTGCTTCGCCAGCTTCAGCCCCTGGCCCTGGTAGTTGGAGGCGATCTCCGCGCCATAGAGCCGCTCGGGCCGCTCGGCCATGCGTTCATAGATCAGCCGCCCCACGACCTGCCCGTGCTCAAGCACGAAGGGCGCCTCGTGGCAGCGCACCTCCAGCACCCCGCGCGAGCCTGCGCCGCCCGCCTCGGCATGGCCGAACCCGGGGTCGAAGAAGCCCGCGTAATGCACCCGGAACTCGCCCACCAGCGCCAGATAGGGCGCCATTTCGGCGGCATACATCGGCGGGATCGTCACCGCCTCACGGCTCACCAGAATATAGAAGGCCCCCGGATCGAGGATGATCCGCCCCTCCCGCGTCTCGATCCGCTCCCAGAACTCCGCCGCCGGGTATTCACCAATCCGGTCGAGGTCGATGATCCCGGTGTGCGGCTTGGCGCGGTAGCCCACCAGCCCGTCCTTGCCCGGCTCCAGATCGACCGAAAAGCCAAGCCCATCGTCGATCACTGCCGGGCCATCTACCAGCGGCACCTCGGCATGGAGCGCGCGCAGCGCCGCGTCGTCCAGCACCGCTTGCCCGCGCCGGAAGCGCAGCTGGTTCAGCCGCATCCCCGGCCGCACCAGCACCGAAAAGCTGCGCGGGCAGATCTCGGCATAGAGCGGGCCTTCGTAGCCCGCAGGGACCCGGTCGAACTCCACGCCCCGGTCGGTCACAAGCCGCGTCAGCAGGTCGAGCCGCCCGGTGGAGCTCTTGGCGTTGGCCACCGCCGTCAGCCCCGGCTCAAGGCTCAGGCTCTCCATCAGCGGCACGAGATAGACGCAGCCCTTTTCCAGCACTGCGCCGCCCTCGAGCGACACCTCATGCATCCCGAACTCGCCCAGCCGTTCGGCCACGGTCGCGCCCTTGCCCGGCAGGAAGGACGCGCGCACGCGGTAAGCCACTGTTCCCAAACGAAGATCAAGGCTTGCGGGTTGGATCTGAGCCTCGGTGACATCGGGCGCGCCGCGCAGGCTGCCCCGTTCGATCATCGCCGAAACCGCCTGCCCCGGCAGAACGCCCGTGGTCTCGCTCATGGCTTGCGCACCCCCGTCAAAGCAAACGCCCGCGACCCTTTCGGGTGCGGGCGTTCATGAAACTGTTGGTCGGGCTAGCAGGACTTGAACCTACGACCTTCCGTCCCCCAGACGGACGCGCTACCAGACTGCGCCATAGCCCGACGTCCGGGCTTTTTAGACGATTCTGCCGCCCATGCAAGGGGAGATCAGCGCCGATTTTCGCGCCGCACCAGCCGCTCACCCCATCCGCGCCCGCAGCGCCAGCAAACGGTCGTAGAGCGGTCGCAGGGCGGCGGCATCCAGCGCGGCCTCATCGCTCGCGGTGATCTGCTGGGGCAGGGGCATCTCGGGGTCCGGCGCGACGGCGGCGACAAAATCCACCGGCGCGTTGGCAGGCTCTTCCGCCTCGGGTTTGGGCGCACGGTCGGGCACTTCGCCCGCACCCACACCCGCAAACCGGCTGTCAATTTCCTCCGGCGCAGCTTCGCCCACGCGGTCCTCTTCGCCAAGCGGCAGCGGGCCGGGGGTGAGCGGCGGCACGGTGGTTTCCTGCCCGTCCATCGGCTTGCGGATGAAGCTCGGCAGCGCCAATTCCTCATCCTCGTCGCTCTCCGCCGCCGGTGTGCTCACGTCGTCAGCAGGGTCTTCTGGCTCGTCGTCAAAGAGATTCGCAACTTCCGCCGCTTCGCTTTCCGGCTCAGCCGCAGGCGCAGGTTCCTCGCCGGTTACATCGACCGCATCGAAATAGCCTTCCGGCTCGGGTTCTGCCGCTGGTGCAGGAGCCTCGCCGGTCACGTCCACCGTCTCCGAAATCTCCGGCTCTGCAGCAGGCGCTGTCTCTTCGGCAGAGACATCCACCGCGTCGAAATATCCCTCCGGCTCAGGCTGCACCGCGGGCGCAGCGTCCTCGCCTGTCACATCGACGGCGTCAAAGTATCCCTCGGGTTCCGGCTCAACGGCGGGGGCAGGGGCCTCGCCGGTCACATCAACCGGAGCCTCGGGTGTATCCTGCGTTTCAACCGCATGCACATGCACCTCGGCCTCCGCCTCGGGCATCATCGCAGCCGCCGCCTCGGTCGGAACACCGGCGGGCAAATCGCCCTCGTCCTCGACCGGCGGCGACAACTCGGCCACCGCCTTCACCCCGTTCTCGCGGATGAACTTCTGGGCGCCCTTGATGGTCAGCCCGTCCTCATGCAGCAGCTTTCGGATACCGCCCAACAGCTCCATATCGGCGGGGCGGTAATACCGCCGCCCACCGGCCCGCTTCAGCGGTTTCACCTGTGTGAACTTGCTTTCCCAGAAGCGCAGAACATGGGTCTGCACGCCCAGCCAGTCGGCCACTTCAGAGATGGTGCGAAAGGCGTCTGGCGCTTTACCCATCGGTTATCCCTTGCTCTCGTCCCTCGTCACGCGCCCCGCATCTGCGGCAGGGTCACTTGCGGTTGCCGTCCGCAACCCGGTCCTTCATCAGATGGCTGGGGCGGAAGGTCAGCACCCGGCGGGGGCTGATCGGCACTTCTTGTCCGGTCTTGGGGTTGCGGCCCACGCGGGCGGCCTTCTCGCGCACCGAGAAGGTGCCGAAGGAAGAGATCTTCACGCTCTCGCCCTTCACCAGCGCGTCGGACATGTGGTTCAGCACCGTCTCCACCAGCTGGGCGCTTTCATTGCGGCTCAGGCCCACCTCACGGAACACCGCCTCACTCAGATCCATCCGCGTCAACGTCTTGCCGGCCATGTGCTGTCCCCCATTGGTTTCGGGTGAGGATGGGGCAGGGGAATTTCCGAGTCAATAACAGCGGCTTGGAAGGTGCTGTTTATTCACCGGTTTTGGCCGTTGGCGCGGGGTTCGTGGGCGGTTTGGTGGGCGGGTGCCTGCCGGAGCATGCCCTGCGCCGGGTCTTCCACGGGGTGAGTCGGCCTGCGCCGCTGCTACCAGCGCAGCACCACCGCACCCCAGGCGAGGCCGCCGCCGATCGCTTCGCAGACCACGATCTGCCCGGGCTGGATCTTGCCCTCGGCCACACCGACCGAGAGCGCCAGCGGGATCGAGGCGGCAGAGGTGTTGCCGTGGTCCTGAACGGTCACCACGACCTTTTCCATCGGCAGGCCCATCTTCTTGGCAGTGGCGGTGATGATCCGCAGGTTGGCCTGATGCGGCACCAGCCAGTCCACGTTCTCGTCGCTCAGCCCGGCCTTTTCCAGCGCGGTATGGGCGGTGGCGGCCAGCTTCTCGACGGCATGGCGGAACACCTCCTTACCCTCCATCCGCAAAAAGCCCGTGGTCCGCGTGGTCGAGACCCCGCCATCAACATAAAGCAGCTCGCGGTAGCGGCCATCGGAGTTGAGATCGGTGGCCAAGATGCCCCGGTCCTCTACCGTGCCCTCGCCCTCGGCAGCCTCCAGCACCAGCGCGCCCGCGCCATCGCCGAACAGCACGCAGGTGGCGCGGTCCTCCATGTCGAGCAGGCGGCTGAAGGTCTCGGCGCCGATCACCAGCACCCGCTTGGCCTGTCCGCCGAGGATCAGCCCCTGCGCGTTCGAGAGCGCATAGACGAACCCGGCGCACACCGCCTGAATATCAAAGGCAAATCCGCCCTCCATGCCCAGTTCGGCCTGCACCATCGTTGCGGCGGAGGGGAAGGTGAAATCGGGGGAGGAGGTGGCGACCACGACGGCGTCGATATCCGATGGCTCCAACCCGGCCTGCGCCAGCGCATTGCGGGCGGCATGGGCGGCCATCTGGCTGGTGGTCTCGCCCGGCGCGGCAAAGTGGCGGCGCTCGATGCCGGAGCGCGACACGATCCATTCGTTGGAGGTGTCCAGCCGGTCCTCGAACCATGCATTAGGCACCACACGCTCGGGCAGATAATGCCCGACGCCTCTCACAACGGCTCGCACCACCATGCTCTCAGATGCCTCTTCTCATTCGTTGTGCAAGGCGCAGTGCGCCCGCAATCATTCGTTATCCGGCGCATCCTGCCCCGCGTGGCCCACCGATGCAAGGCGCGCCGCCAGCCGCTCACTGAAGCGCGACTGGGCGAGAGTGAAGGCCAGTTTGATCGCCGCCGAAACCCCGGTGGCATCGGCCCCGCCATGGCTCTTGACCACGGTGCCGTTGAGCCCAAGGAAGACCCCGCCATTCACGCGGCGCGGGTCGATCCGCTTGTTCAGGCGCTTCAGCGAGGTGAGCGCGAGCAGGGCGGCAAGGCGGCTCAGCGGCGTGTGCTTGAAGGCCTCGCGGAGGAACTGGCCAATCAGCTTGGCAGTGCCCTCGCCGGTCTTCAGCGCGATATTGCCGGTGAAGCCATCGGTCACGATCACATCGACCCGGTCGCTCGGAATGTCGCCGCCCTCGACGAAACCGACAAAGTCGAAATCGTTTTTCGCGGCGGCATCCTGAATCATGTCATGGGCCACCTTCAGTTCGGCGCGGCCCTTGTGCTCTTCGGTGCCCACGTTCAGCAGGCCCACGCGCGGGCGCTTCAGCCCCATGCCGTTGCGGGCGTAACTCATGCCCATCAGAGCGTATTGCAGCAGGTCCTGCTGGTCGGCGCGAATATCGGCGCCGACGTCGAGCATGATGTTGAAGCCCTGCGGGTTGCGCGAGGGCCAGAGGCAGGCGATGGCCGGGCGGTTCACGCCCTCGATCTTGCGCAGCCGGAGCATGCTCACGGCCATCAGCGCCCCGGTATTGCCGCAGCTCACCGCCACCGAGGCCTCGCCCTTCTCGACGGCCTGGATCGTGGCCCACATCGAGGTGTCCTTGCCGTGCCGCATGACCTGGCTCGGCTTGTCATCCATCTTCACCACGCCGCTCGCATCGCGGATCACCACGCGGCTGGCCAGCTTTCGCTTTTCCACCAGCGGGCGCAGCTCGGCGGCAGGGCCGTGCAGGATGAAGGCAATATCGGGATTCTTGGCAGCAGACTTCGCGATCCCGGCCACCACGGCAGCCGGGCCTGCATCGCCGCCCATCGCATCGACAGAAATGACAACCCGGCCCGAAAGGGCCGGGAGCTTTGGAGCTTGGATGTCGGCGGCGTCACTCATGTCCGCACGCGCGATCAATCAAACTCAAGCAGCGTCTTCGTCGAAGTCGATCTCGTCGGCAGCAGCGACGATTTCCTTGTCGTCGTAGTGGCCGCAGGCGCCGCACACGTGGTGGGGGCGCTTCAGCTCGCCGCAGTTGGAGCACTCGGCGGGATTGTCAGCCACCAGCGCATCATGCGAACGGCGCATGTTGCGGCGCGACTTGGTGATCTTATTCTGAGGGACAGCCATGTCACAACCTCGGGTCTGGGCAGGGCACGCCTCGCGCGGCCCCGGCGTCTTCGGGAATCTCGTCCGGCGCGTCATACGCCGCCCCGCAGCACCGATCAAGCGCCGATCCGCGAGGAGGCGGCAAAATACGAAACTTTTCCACAAACGCAAGCCCGGAGTTTGAGCCTGCAACACGGGGCGGGGCAGGGCGCACGCCCGCTGCCTTTTCAAGCCGTCAAACTCAGCAGACTCGCCTCTGGCGCCGGGCGGCTACTCTTCCATCCGTTTCTTCAGATCGGCCAGCCCGGCAAAGGGCTTCACCTTCTCCTCGGTCATCGGCTCCGCGCCCGGCTCGGTAAACACCGCCTCGCCCAGCTCAACGCCCTCGGCGCGTGGAAAGGCGGGCAGGGCAAGGGCCAGCGCCTCCTGCATCACCTCGGCCAGATCGAGGCTGGCGGGCAGCGGCTCGGCCTCATCATCCTCGGGCATCTCCGCTTCTTCCTCTTCCGGAAAGGAGAACTCCGCCATGTAACGGCGGCGCACCTTCTCCTCTATCCGTGTCGTCACCGGATCCAACGTGACCACGCAGGGCTGCACCACGGTCGCGCCAAGGTCGGCCTCCAGCCGCCAATCGCGCTTGCCCACCGGGCTCAGCGTGCCCGAAAAGCGCAGCTTGCGCAGCGCCAGCAGGCCCAGCTCATCGGCCAGCCGCCCCAGGTCCTCCGCGCCGGGCTCCAGATCAAACCCTGTCGGGCGCTTTACCGTCAGATCCGCGAGCCGGATCACCCGGGCGTCAGCTCCTGCCGTCATGCGCTTCCTTTCTTGATGTAACCTCGATCCTTCTGTAAGCCGATTACCAGACAAAAGAAACTGAGGCACGAGGGGAAGATGGCGGCTTTGAGGAGGGCAGGCCCTGGCGCAGCGAAAGGGCTGATGCTGCTGGCGCTGGTTCTGTCGCTGGCTGCCTGCACGGCGCGCATGCGCAACCACGGCTATACACCGTCCGATGCGGACCTTGCGCAAATCCAGGTTGGCGTGGACACCCGCGAAAGCGTGGTCGAGGCCGTGGGTTCGCCCGCAGGCTACGGCGTGCAGCGCGAATCCGGCTTCTATTACATTTCCGCCCGCACCCGCACATGGGGCCCGCGCGAGCCGGAGTTCGTGGACCGTCAGCTTCTGGCGATCTCCTTCGACCCGTCTGGCCGCGTGAGCAACATTGAGCGCTTCACCCTGCGCGACGGCAACGTGGTCGCCCTGTCGCGCCGCGTGACCGACAGCAACATCAAGGGTGTGAGCTTCCTGCGTCAGCTTCTGGGCAACCTCGGCCGCTTCCGCGCCGAAGACTTCCTCGACTGACCGGGCTCGACTGATCGGGCACTGAGCGTCTAGGCTCGGGGGCATCCGTCCCCGGCCCGGAGCGCCCTATGCAGCACGATCACTACGGCAACCCGCTGAGCACCGCCGTGCCAGAGGCCGTGGCGCAATATGACGCGGGCGTTCACCTCTTTCTCTCCGCAGGCTATGGCGCCTCGGCCTGTTTCGAGGCCGCAATCGAGGCTGACCCACGCTTTGCCGCCGGCCATGCCGCACTCGGCCGCGCCCGGATGATGGAGGGGCGGATGGGCGAGGCCCGCGCCGCCCTTGCCACCGCCCGCGACCTCGCCGCAGAGGCCACGGAGCGTGAGCAGGCGCAGGCCGAAATCCTCACGCTCGTCGCGCAAGGCCGCGCCGCCGAGGCCCGCGCGGCGGTGAAGGCCCATGTGCTGGCTCATCCGCGCGATGCGCTCGCCGCCCAGCTTTGCACCAACATCTTCGGCCTGATCGGCTTTTCCGGCGAGGTCGGGCGCGAGGCAGAGCTCTTGGCCTTCACCGAGGCGCTGCTGCCGCAGTATCCCGGCGATTGGTGGATGATGTCGATGCACGCGCTCTCGCTCTGCGAGACCGGGCAGGTCGCTGCCTCCCACGCGCTGATGGCCGAGGCCCTCGCGCTCAACCCGCGCAACGCCCACGCCGCCCACTTCCGCGCCCATGCGCAATATGAAGACGGCGAGACAGAGGCCGGCCGCGCCACCCTCGCGGAGTGGCTGGCCGACTACGATGACCGGGGCCTTTTGCACGGCCACCTCAGCTGGCATCTTGCTCTCTGGACGCTGGAATCAGGCGATGCCGAGGCGCTCTGGCCGCTGCTCGACAATCATGTCGGCCCCGGCGGCGCCAAGAGCCTGCCGATCAACCTGCTGACGGACACCGCCGCGCTGCTCTACCGCGCCGAAATGGCGGGGTTTGAGGTCGACCCTACCCGCTGGCAGGCGATCAGCGATTACGCCGCCCAGCACTTCCCCGATCCCGGCCAGAGCTTTGCCGATATGCACGCAGCGCTGGCCCACGCGATGGCCGGGCAGGGGGAGCGGCTGGCCAAGCTGACAGAGGCGAGCAAAGGCTTTGCAGGCGATCTCATCGGCCCCATCGCCCGCACATGGGGCCATGTTGCGCGGCAGGAATGGCAGGCGGCGCTGGACGAGCTGACCACCGTTTTGCCCACCGCAGAACGCATCGGCGGCAGCCGCGCCCAACGCGACCTGCTCGAACTCACCTATGCCAATGTGCTGATGAAACTCGGCCATACCGACGAGGCCCGCCGCACGCTCGCGCTCCGCCGCCCGGTGCTTGGCCTGCCAGCCTAGGGTGCGCAGTCATGGCGGACCCCAAGCGCCTCACTCCTCCGGCTCGAACTCCAGCGCCACGCCGTTGATGCAATAGCGCAGGCCCGTCGGCTGCGGCCCGTCGGGGAAGACATGGCCCAAATGCGCCTCGCAGCGGGCGCAATGCACCTCGGTCCGGGTCATGAAGAACTTGCGATCCACGCTCTCGCCCACTTCGGCGCCTTCCTTGGGCGCCCAGAAACTCGGCCAGCCTGTGCCGCTGTCGAACTTCTCGGCTTGGTCGAACAGCGGCGCGCCGCAGCAGACGCAGGCAAAGGTGCCGGCGTCCTTGGGGAAGTCGTCATGTGTAAAGGCCCGCTCGGTGCCATGCTTGCGCGTCACCTTATAGGCAAGGTCGCTCAGCTGCGCCCGCCATTCCGCATCCGTCTTCTCGATCTCCGCCATCTGAGCCTTCCACAGTTCCGTCACATGTTGCGCCTAGGATCGCGCCAAACCATATCTAGAGGCACAGCGTGGAATCGCAATGATGCGCGGAGGGCCGGGCAGATGAAGGCACTGACAAAAGGCCGTTACCGCGTGCGTCTTGCGGAGAGCGAGGGCGATTTCGCCGCCGTGCTGGCCCTGCGCGGCCTCTGCTTTCGCGGCGATGAGACCGCACGCGATGAAGATGCCTTCGACACCCGCTGCCTGCATGTGATGATCGAAGAGGCCCGAACGGGCCGCCTCTGCTGCACCTTCCGCCTTCTGCCGCTCGCGGGCGGCTCCGAGATCGGGGCGAGCTACTCGGCGCAGTATTACGACGTATCGCCGCTGGAAGGCTTCGAGGGGCCGATGGTCGAGATGGGGCGATTCTGCATCCATCCCGAGTTGCAGGGCGATCCGCACATCCTGCGCGCCGCGTGGGCCGGGATGACAGACCATGTCGACAGCCACGGCGTCGAGCTGCTCTTCGGCTGCTCCTCCTTCAAGGGCACCGAGGCCGAGGCCTATATGGATGCCTTCGCCCTCCTGCGCGAAAAGCACCTTGCCCCGCGCCGCTGGCTGCCGCGGGTGAAGGCACCTCAGGTCTTCCGGTTTTCGCGGCTGCTGCGCCGCAAACCCGACCCGCGCCGCGCCTTTCTGGGCATGCCGCCGCTGCTGCGCAGTTACCTGTTGCTCGGCGGCTGGGTCTCCGACCACGCGGTTGTCGATCCCGAACTGGGCACGCTCCACGTCTTCACCGGGCTCGAGATCCGCGCCGTGCCGCCCGCCCGCGCCAAGGCCCTCCGCGCCACGGTCTGACCGGCCACTCAAGCTGCGCAATCAGGCCGCAGCGCCGCCAAAACAACGGGCGGACCCCCTTGTTTGCACCGCAAATCCCCCATCACCCGCCCGCCGCGCTTGACCCAAGCCGCACCGCCCTGAACCCTCATGGCATTTCAAAGGAGAATTGCCATGACATCCCCATTCGACATCTGGGCTCCCATCCTCCGCGCCCCCTTTTCCGGCGATGTGACCCAAGAGATCACCCCCCGGTTTCTCTCGCCCGAGATCGAGGGCATCCCCGAGATCGAACAGCGCGTACAGACCGAGGTCGCCAGCTACGGCAAGCAACTCGGCAAGGTGCTGGAGGCGCTTCAGGCGCTCTCCGCCGCGACGGGCACCCCGCTGCCCGAGATCGACAAGCTGGTGGCAGGTGTCGAGACGGTGAAGGCGAAGAGCCGGGAAGAGTACCGGGCCGAAGCCGTCGCCGCCCTCGACCGTCTCCGCAGCGTCGACGAACCCGCCTGGCGCGCTCTGACGGCGTAAACCGCGGACCGCCCGACCCCCTAAAAAGCAAAGGCGCGAGGTCTCCCCCGCGCCCGTAGTGTGGGCAACCTGCCCACCGATCAAAGCGATCCGATCAGGCCGCCACAGCCGCGTTCGCCTCTTTCAGCCAGGCCAGCACGGTCTCGGGGGAGGACACGCCATAGGGGTCTTCACCGTGGTTGTCGCAGAGGCCCGGCTCCTCGAACCACGCTTCCACCACGCCGTCCTTCACCACGGCGGCATAGCGCCACGAGCGCAGGCCGAAACCGAGGTTGTCCTTGCGCACCAGCATGCCCATGCGGCGGGTGAACTCGCCCGACCCATCGGGGATCACGGCCACGTTCTCCAGCCCCTGCGCCTTGGCCCACTGGTTCATCACGAAGCTGTCGTTCACGCTCATGCAGTAGATCGCATCCACGCCCTCGGCGGCAAAATCGGCAAAGCCGTTCTCGAAACCGGGCAGCTGGTAGGTGGAGCAGGTGGGGGTGAAGGCGCCGGGCAGGGAGAACAGCACAACGCGCTTGCCGCCAAAGTAATCGGCGGTGGTCTTGTCTTCCCAGCGGAACGGGTTGGGGCCGCCCACGGCCTCGTCGCGGACCCGGGTGTGGAAGGTGACGTCAGGAAGTTTCATTCCGGTTTTCATGGGCTTGCCTCGCAAAGTTCATCCAGCCAGACCCATAGGAGGGCACCGACCGGACCTGTTTCATCCGATCTGCCACCCCGTCGGGGCAGCGCTCCTCCTGCGGTCTGCCTAGAACGATTCCAACTGCCCCGCAACCGCCCCGCACCCAGCCCTGCGCCCTGTGCATGGCTCACCCCCCAAGCCCTTTCCCCGGCGCAACTCTGGCGCTATCTATGGGGCAAACGCGCCCCGAAAGGCCAAGCCAGATGAACGACCAATCCCCGCCCCGCCTGCGCCACCCCGAGAAGGCCCGCAAGCCGGACAATCCGCAGCCCCGCAAGCCTGAGTGGATCCGGGTCAAGGCGCCCACGTCCAAGGGCTACCACGAGACCGCCAAGATCATGCGGGAGAACCGGCTCACCACCGTGTGCGAAGAGGCCGGATGCCCCAACGTGGGCGAGTGCTGGAGCCAGGGCCACGCGACCATGATGATCATGGGCGAGGTCTGCACCCGCGCCTGCACCTTCTGCAACATTGCCACAGGCAAGCCGCCCGAGGCGCTCGACGTGTTCGAACCGGGCCGGGTGGCCGATGCGGTAAAGAAGCTGGGGCTGAACCACGTGGTCATCACGAGCGTAGACCGGGATGACGTGGAAGATGGCGGCGCCGAGCATTTTGCCATGACCATCCGCGCCATCCGCAAGCAGGCGCCCGGCACCACCATCGAGATCCTGACGCCCGATTTCATCCGCTCCACGCCCGATGCGCTGGATGTGGTCGTCGCGGCCAAGCCCGATGTTTTCAACCACAACCTCGAGACCGTCCCCGGCCTCTACCCCGAGGTGCGCCCCGGCGCGCGCTACTTCCACAGCTTGCGTCTGCTGCAACGGGTGAAGGAGCTGGACCCGACGATGTTCACCAAATCCGGCATCATGGTTGGCCTCGGTGAAGACAAGCAGGCGGTCATGCAGGTGATGGATGACATGCGCGCTGCCGACATCGACTTTCTGACCATCGGCCAATACCTCCAGCCCACGCCCAAGCACCACCGGGTGGACCGTTTCGTGACCCCCGAGGAGTTTGCCGCCTATGAAAAGGCCGCATGGGGCAAGGGCTTCTCGATGGTTTCGGCCACGCCGCTCACCCGCTCCAGCTACCACGCGGGGGATGACTTTGCCCGCCTGCGCGAGAACCGGCTGAAGAAGCTGGGGATGGCGTGACGCTGCCCCGCCGCGCCGCGCCGGGGCTGCCCGGCATGGCACTTTGCCTCGCGCTGGCGCTTCCGGCCACGGCCCAAGGCACCGGCGCGGGCTGGACGGTCAGCAATGACCCTAGCCATGCCACCTGCACCGCGGCGCTCACCTCCGATGACGGCGCGGCGCTGGCCATCACCGCTCCTGCGGTGGCCGAGGCCAGCCCAGACACGCCGCCCTTCCGCCTCGATCTCTGGCTTTCTGCCGGCCTGCGCGAGCTGCTCCCGCTGCCCGATGGCGCCACCGCCATGGCCTTCCGCCCGGCAGGCGCCGCCGCCGTCCAGCTCGAAGGCACGCTCGAGCCCGATGCCGCCTTCTGGCGCTTCTCGCACGCCTTCGCTTCGGTGCAGGACGCCGCCCGCTTCATGCTCGCCACCCGCGCCGGGCGGCTGACGATCTTTCATCCCGAGGCGGGTGTTCTGGCTGGTTTCGTGACCGAGGACGGGGCCGAAGAGGCGCTCGCCCTGCTGCTCGCCTGTGATCCCGGCCCGGAAGGCTCGCAATGAAGAAAAGTCTCGTTGCCCTGCTGGCCGTCATCCTTACGGCTCCCGCCGCGCAGGCCGAGGGCTGGACGCTCATTGAGCGCCCCGCCGCCGGGACCGGGGCGGGCGAATGCGCGCTCACCGCAACGGCCGACAATGGCGCCACCATCGAGCTTTCTATGTTCGATGCCGCACGGCGCAAATCCCGCTTCACCCTGATGATGCGGCTCGCCAAGGGCACCCGGGCCACCATCGGCGTGCCCGATGGCAAAACCTTTCTCTCCTTCGCCTCGCTGGGCGAAAAGAGCACGCCGATCACGGGCAAGCTCCGCAGTTGGGACGATCACGGGAGCTTCGTGCATTTCTTCGCGAGCCTCGATGACATGGAGCACTTCGTAAGCGAGATCTTCAAAGGCCCCACCGTCTTTGTGGCCCAGCCCGATGCCACCCCCCATGTCGAGCTGCTGGCCCGCTTCGCCGTGAGTGAAAGCGACAAGGCGATGAAGCGGCTCCTCTCCTGCAACTTCATGCCATAGGCCCCAATGACCACCGAGACCAAAGCCGCCGAACTGCTGCACCTGCGGGGCCAGACCCTCGCCAAGGGCGACCCCATCGCGCCGCCGATCACGCTCGCCTCGATGTATCACCTGCCGGGCACGCCGGGCGGGGTGCCCGGCTACGGCCGCGCCGAGCAGCCCACGTGGGAGGCGACCGAGCACCTTCTGAGCCATCTGGAGGAGGCCCCCGCGTTGCTTTTCCCCTCCGGCATGGGCGCGATCTCCGCCGCGCTTTTCGCCACGCTGAAGGCAGGGGACAAGCTGCTGGTGCCGTCCGACGGCTACTACAACGTGCGGAAGCTGGGCGACGAATTCCTGAAAGGCCTTGGGGTGGAGGTGGTCGAGCGCCCCACCAAGGGCTTTGCCGAGGCTGGGTTCGAGGGGTTCGCGGTGGTCTTCATCGAAACCCCTTCCAACCCCGGACTCGACCTCATTGACCTCGTCGCCACCTGCGCGGCCGTGCGCGGGGCAGGGGGGGTGACCGTGGTAGACAACACCACCATGACCCCGCTCGGCCAGCGCCCGCTGGACCTTGGCGCCGATGTCGTGGTCGCCTCCGACACCAAGGCCCCGGGCGGCCATTCCGACAATCTCATGGGCCATGTCGCGTCGCGCGATGCGACGCTGATGGAGCGCGGGCGCGCGTGGCGCACCGTGGCCGGCGGCATCCCTGGCCCATTCGAGGCCTGGTTGCTTCACCGGTCGCTGGAAACCCTGCACCTGCGCTTCGCCGCCATGTGCGCCAACGCCGAGGCCCTCGCCCCGCGCCTCGCCGCCCACCCGGCTATCTCGACCTGCCGCTACCCCGGCCTGCCCGATGACCCCTCGCACAACCTCGCCTCCGCGCAGATGGCGACAAACGGGTTCCTGATCGGGCTGACACTCGCAGATGAGGCCTACGCCGAGCGATTCATCGACAGCTGCCCCTTCCTCCGCCCCGCCACCTCCTTCGGTGGAGTCCATTCCTCCGCCGAGCGCCGCGCGCGCTGGGGCGATGCGGTGGCGCCGGGCTTTGTCCGGCTCTCGGTCGGCACGGAGCCGGTGGAGCCGCTTTGGGCCGCGCTAAAAGAGGCTTTGGATAGCGTTTGAGGCGGCTGGTTGGAGTGGGGGGGCACCCCCCCACACCGCGCCTTTTAGTGGGGGGCCAGCCCCCCACACCCCCCGGAGATATTTGAACCAAGATGAAGATGAGGGTCGGGGCAAAATGACCGTGGTCAGTTCTCTATCGGCGGGACAACCTTGAGATAAGCCGCAATTGCCGCGCGGTCCTCGTCCGTCAGCTTGGCGGTGCTTTCGACCACCGTGGCCATCTCGCCACCCGCGGTGTCGAACTCGGGCGTGAAGCCACTTTTCAGGTATTCGGCAATATCACCCTCCGACCAGTCCAGCTTGCCCGGTGTGATGTTGGGGATGCGCCCCTTGCCGTCGGGCGAGGGCGCGCCGGCGAGCCATTCGCCCGTCCAGCCGCCAAGGGCGTTTCGCGGGCTGTGGCACTCGCCGCAATGGGCCAGCGTCTCCACAAGATAGCGCCCGCGCGTCTGTTCTTCGGTCAGGTCACCCTCCACCTGCCAGCCGCCGCGCATGAAGAGCAGCTTCCAGCCGCCGAGGCTGCGGCGGATGTTGAACGGAAAGCCCACCTCATGGGCCTGGCTCGGCGTGCTGTCGGCGGGCAGGGTGCCGATATAGGCGTGAATGTCGGCCACGTCCTGCAGCGCCATGCCGTCATAGGAATTGTAGGGGAAGGCGGGGTAAAGATGCTCGCCGCCCCGGCCCACGCCCTTGGTCATCGCGCGGGCGAGGTCGTGCAGACTCCAGCCGCCGATGCCTTCATCTCCGGGCGAGATGTTGGGCGCAAGGAACGTGCCGAAGGGAGAGGGGAACTTCTGCCCGCCCGCCAGCACCAGCCGCGCCTCGCCCTCAGCGCCCGGTGCCGCGTGGCAATTGGAGCATCCGGCAGCCCAGAACAGGCCCTCACCGCGCGCCGGGTCGCCCTCGAGCCCGGCCAGCGCCTCTTCATCCACGTCACCGGGGATGGTCACGACCCAAAACACGGCGGCGCCCACCAGCGCCGCCGCAATCAGCCATCTGAAGATCGGATGCATTTACTCTTCCGGCGCGCGGTAGACCTTGTGGCAGCCGCCGCAGGCACCGCCGAGCGCGCCCATCGAGGCCTGCACCGCCTGAAGCCCCTCACCGGTGGCCGCCTGCGCAGTTTCGATCGCGGCGATCAGCTCAACGCCCTTGGCCTTGAAGTCATCGTAGTCCGCCCAGATCTCGGGCAGGGCGCGGCTGTCATCGACCGACATGCTGTCGATCCCCTCTTCCCACATCTCGTCGGCGGTCACCTTCACCGCGGCCTCGTGCAGCGCCTCGGCGGCGGTGGCGGCAGCGGTGCCATCAAAATCCATCTCGCCCTTGGCCATCTTGCCCAAGACCCCGAGGTTCTGGCCCATCACCTTCATCAGGTCTTCGCGGGCCTTCTGCTGCTCCATCGCATGGCCTGCGCCGAACGCCGCGCTCGCGGCAAGGGATGCAGCCAGAATAAGGCTGATGCGCTTCGCTGTGGTCTTCATGAAATCCTCCAACTGCTGGTTCTACGCGCCGGAAAAGCTCATGCCCCGGCACTCACTGGCTATGTTCGGCCCGCAGCCCGAGGGTGCGGTCCCTCCGAGACTGGCCTCCGCCCCTACGTTACGGCAAGCAGTTTCTCGCGCCCCGGCTCCAACTCGCTCAGATGTTATCTGCGTGACATGAAAATGACTGTCATCTCCGCCCCTTGGCGCGGTTTTGCTTTTCTCGGGGCAGGTGGCTGTTACACTCCGTGGGATTTCAGACCGCGTATTCAAGGAGCCACCTGCATGAAGCAATTTCTCCCCGCCGCCCTCTGCCTGCTCGCCGCGCCCCTCGCGGCGCAAACTGATGACGAGGTCGAGAAGGCGCGGCAGGCCTATAACGACGGGCACTGGGAGCTGGCCCTCACCGTACTGATCCCCGCCGCCGAGGCCGGGAACGCGGATGCCCAGAACGTCTACGCCATTGCCCTGAAGGACGGTGAAGGCACCGAGGCCGACCCGCAAGCCGCGATCGAATGGTATGAGAAGGCCGTGGCCCAAGGCCATCAGAAGGCGATGAACAACCTTGCGCACCTCTACCAATGGGGCGTGGGCGATGTGGCCCCCGATCACGAGAAGGCCCGCGCGCTTTACCAGCAGGCGCTGGATTCGGGCTATGGCGCGGCGGGCAACGGCATGGGGCTGATTTACGAATACGGCCAAGGGGTCGAAAAGGACCTGGCCAAGGCCGCCGAGTTCTACGCCATCGGCGCCGAGGCGGGCGAGCGCAATGCCGCCTACAACCTCGCCAACTTCTACCGCACCGGGCAGGGCGTGGAGGAAGACATGGGCAAGGCGCTGGAGTTCTACACCGAATCCGCCCTCCTCGGGCACGCCCCTGCGTGGAACGCGGTGGGCCTCTTCAACCAGCACGGCATGGTCGGCGAGCCCAACCCCGAGGCCGCCTATCTCGCCTTCCGCATGGCGGTGGATGGCGGGCTCGGCCTCGCCGGCATCAACCTTGGCGAATTTGTCACCGCCACCCCCGGCTGGTGGCAGGATCCAGTGCAGGGCTACGGCTACTGCCTCTGGGGCATCAACAACGCCGCCGATGCAGATCGTGACGGCTTCATCCAGACCTGCGAGCCGCTGGTCGAATACCTCTCGGTCGAGGAGGAAGACGCGGCCAAGCGCTTTGCCGAGGGCATCAACGCAGCGGATTGACCGTCGCAACTGTGATCACAGCGCCGCGCGGTCGCGAAAGGTTCCTCGGCCTATGTCATCTGAGATGCGCATGGAATGTGCATCAGTTGTGTATCACTTCTGCATGGGCGCTGCAGCGGGATTAACGCCGCCTGTTAATGCATTCTGCAGCCAGCGCCCTATGCCTCTTCGGTGAACCGGACCTTGCCGATGAAGGGCAGGTCGCGGTTGCGCTGCGCATAGTCGATCCCGTAGCCCACGACAAATTCATCCGGGATGTCGAAGCCTATGAAATCAGCGGCAAAATCCACTTCCCGGCGCGAGGGTTTGTCGAGCAGGGCGATGGTGCGCAGCTTGGCGGGCTCGCGCGCCTTCAGCATGTGGATCACGTGATGCAGGGTGAACCCGGTATCCACGATATCTTCCACCACGAGCACATCGCGCCCATGAATTTCGCCGCGCAAGTCTTTGAGAATGCGTACTTCCTTGCTGCTCTCCATCGCGTCGCCATAGCTTGACGCCTCGATGAAATCCACTTCCAGCGGCAGGTCCATCTCGCGCACGAGGTCGGCGATGAACACAAAGGAGCCGCGCAACAGGCCGATCACCACCAGCTTGTCGGTGCCCTTGAACTCGGCCTCGATCCTGCGGGCCAGCTCCTCGATCTTCGCGGCAATCGCCTTGGCCGAGATCATCTGATCGATGACATACGGTCGCTGCGGCATGTGTCCCCCTTGCATTCTCCAGCGCGTTGGGGCTCATCATGGCGCAATCCGACCCGATGATACAGGCCTCATGACCCGTCACGCAGAGACCCGCCAACTCCCTTATTCCGCTCAGGAAATGTACGATCTGGTCGCCGATGTGGCCAACTACCCCAAGTTCCTGCCCTGGACCGCCGCAGCCCGCGTGCGCTCCCGCAAGCCGGTCGCCCCGGAGGAGCTGGAGCACGGCCAGCAGCGCTTCGGCCGCTGCGAGATCATGGAGGCCGATCTCGTCATTTCGTTTAAGGTTTTTCGTGAGACCTTTCTGAGCAGGGTCTGGCTCTTTCCCGACTCAAAACGGATCGAAACCCGCTACATCGACGGGCCGTTCAAGCACATGCGCTCGGTCTGGCAGTTCAAGGATGTGAAGGGCGGCTGCGAGGTTCACTTCGAGGTCGACTTCGAATTCAAGAACCGGATTCTGCAAGGCGCGGCCGGGATGTTCTTCAACGAGGCCATGCAGCGCATCGTGCGGGCCTTTGAAGGGCGGGCAGAGGCGCTCTACGGGGTGAAGAAAGGCGCGTAAGAGGCTGTTATTGCGGAGATAGCTTGGAAATCATGAGCCGCAGCGCACGGTTAACAGTTGCTTGCCGCACCGTACTCCTGCCGATCGCACCAAACTCGACCGTCTCTGTGATCACAAACTGATCCCACGCCAGCCCAAAGCACACCCGCCCCTCCGGCTTGTGCTCCGACCCGCCCGGCCCGGCGATGCCCGTGACCGAGACGGCAAGGGTCGCCTGCGAGCGGGCAAGGGCACCTTTCGCCATCTCGGCAGCCACCTCCTCAGACACCGCCCCATGGGCCTCAAGCGTCTGATTTTCCACACCCAGCATCTCGCGCTTGGCGGCGTTGGAGTAGGTCACGAAGCCCCGGTCGAATACGTCCGACGAGCCCGGCACCTCGGTGATTGCCCCCGCAATCAACCCGCCGGTGCAGCTTTCTGCCGTGGCGAGCATCGCACCGGATTTACGCGCGGTTTCAAGTAGTTCTGCAGCGATGTTCACATCAGAACCCCATGCGCCAGCCCGGCCAGCGCGATAACCACCACCGCCGCAAACACCCCGGCGATCACGTCATCCAGCATGACCCCCAGCGCATCCCCCCGCCGGTCGGCCCAGCCCACGAGCAGCGGTTTCCAGATGTCGAACAGCCGGAAGAACACGAAGGCCGCCACCCAGCCTGGCCACAGCCGATACAGCTCCGCGCCCATCATCGACGCACCGTAAATCACTGGAAACAGGGCAATCCACTGGCCCGCGACCTCGTCGATCACGATCTCCGAGGGGTCATGGTCAGCCTTGCCCCGCGTCTCCTCCGCCGTGGCCCAGAGCCCCAGCGCGAAAACGGTGAGCGTTGCCAGCACCAGCCCCCAGAAGCCCGCAACATAGGCCACCGCATAGCCTGCGGGCAGCGCGGCCAACGAGCCCCATGTGCCGGGGGCAGGGCGGAGGTGGCCGACCCAGAAAAACGTTGCGATCCCGTGTGTTAGTGCATTCATTTCGGCACCAGAACAACCGTGGCCATCGCCGCGATCCCTTCTTCCCGCCCGGTAAACCCGAGCCGCTCCGAGGTGGTCGCCTTGACCGAGACCCGTCCCACATCGCACCCCATAATCCGCGCCATCTCGCCCCGCATCGCCTGCGCCTGCGGCCCGATCTTCGGGCGCTCACAGATCAGCGTGAGATCCACATTGCCAAGGGCAAACCCGCGCTCACCGGCCAAACCCACCGCATGCTTGAGAAAAATCTCGCTCGCCGCGCCCTTCCACTGCGGATCACTGGGCGGGAAATGCTGCCCGATGTCGCCCTCGGCCAGTGCGCCATAGATCGCATCCGTCAACGCATGCATCCCCACATCGGCATCCGAATGCCCCTGCAGCCCGCGCCCGTGCGGCACCTGAACGCCGCAGAGCACCACATGGTCTCCGGGGCCAAAGCGATGCACGTCAAACCCGTTGCCAACCCGGATATCCATCTGATCTTCCTTCAAAACCCGCTCCGCGCGGGCAAAGTCCTCGGGGTGGGTCACCTTCAGGTTCCGCTCCTCGCCCGCCACCAGTGCCACCTCGATCCCCGCCGCCAGCGCCACCTCAACATCATCCGCCGCTTCGCCATGAAACGCCTCATGCGCTGCGCGGATCGGTGCCAGCGCAAACCCCTGCGGCGTCTGCGCCCGCCACAGCCCGTCGCGCGGCTGCACTCCGGTCACCCGCGCGCCTTCGGCCCGCCAGAGGGCATCGGTCACCGCCAACGCAGGGGCCGCGCCATCGGCATCTTCCAGCGCCTGAATCACACGTGAAATCAGCGCCTTCGACACCATCGGCCTCGCGCCATCATGGATGAGCACATGGCTCGCCTCTTCGGGCAACGCGGCCAACCCCGCCGCCACCGATCCGGCCCGGCTCTCGGCACCGACCACCCGCGACACGCCGTCCGGCAGGGCGGCCTCGGCGAGGGCTTCATCCTCCGCCCCGATCACCACCGACACGCTTGCCACTTTTTCATGCGCGGCGAAAACACCCACCGTGCGGGCCAGTAACGGCATGCCGCCAAGGCTCTGGTATTGTTTGGGAATGGCGCCACCCGCACGGGTTCCGCGCCCGGCGGCGACGATCAATGCGGCGATATGCGGGCTGCGGTTTTGCACAGCACCGCTCTACGCTTTGCCGGAACGAGGGGCAACACAAAGCGGTTTCTTCCCAGCGCACGCCTAAAAATTCATCGCTTTGCGTCTGACCCTGAAAAACCCCACCCCTAGGCTTTGCATTCCGGGGCAATCCATCGGATATGTAGCAAGCGTTGCACAAGGATTAAGCATTTGTCCGTTTCCGTGGCAAACCTGACACTTGACCCGCCGGTCCTGCTCGCCCCGCTCGCGGGCATCACCGACCTGCCGTTCCGGCAGTTGGTTGCGCGGTTCGGCGCGGGGCTTGTGGTGTCGGAAATGGTCGCCAGTCAGGAGATGGTGCAGGCCAAGCCCGGCGTGCGGGAGAAGGCCGAACTCGGCTACGGCGAACAGGCCACCTCGATCCAGCTGGCAGGCCGCGACGCGACTTGGATGGCCCGCGCCGCCGCGATGGTTGAAGAAAACGGCGCGCAGATCATCGACATCAACATGGGCTGCCCGGCCAAAAAGGTCACCGGCGGGCTCTCCGGCTCGGCCCTGATGAAAGATCTCGACCACGCGCTCACGCTGATCGAGGCCGTGGTGGGCGCCGTCAGCGTGCCGGTCACGCTCAAATGCCGCCTTGGCTGGGATGACGGCCAGATCAACGCACCTGAGCTTGCCGCGCGCGCCGAGCAGGCTGGGGTGCAGATGGTCACCGTCCACGGCCGCACCCGCTGCCAGTTTTACAAGGGCCGCGCCGATTGGACTGCGATCCGGGCGGTAAAAGAGGCGGTCTCGATCCCGGTTATCGCCAATGGCGACATCGTCGACGCCGACTCGGCTCGCGCCGCGCTGGAGGCCTCGGGCGCCGATGGCGTCATGGTCGGGCGCGGGGCGCAGGGCGCGCCGTGGCGGCTGGCCGAGATTGCCCATGCGTTGGGGCAGGGGCCAGCACCGAGCATTCCACAGGGCGCGGACCTTGCCGCGATGATCCTCGATCATTACGACGCGATGATCGCCTTCTATGGTGAGGCCCTCGGCAACCGCACCGCCCGCAAGCACCTCGGCTGGTACATGGATGCCAGCGGCACGCCGCCCGGCTTGCGCCGTATGGTGCTCACCGAGGCAGACCCGGCCAAGGTGCGCGCTCTCATCGCCGAAATTCCCGCCCGCCAGAGCGAGGCCGCCTGATGATGGAAGACGATCTCATCTGGGTGTCGCTGCCGGTTCCGGCGATCCTGCTCGACGACAAGGACCAGATCGCCGACATTAACCCGGCTGCCGAGACCTTTCTGAACACCTCCCTGCGCTCGCTCCAGGGCCACCATGTGTGGGACAAGATCATGGTCGCCGCGCCGCTCGAGGGCGGCTTCGAACGTGTCCGCAAGAACCAGGCCGCGCTCTTCGTGAACGATGTCGATCTCGGCACGGGCGAGCGCCCGCCGGTTCACTGCAACCTGCAAATCGCCCCGCTCAACGATGACAGCAAACGCCTCATCATGCTGATTTCGCCGCGCGAGATCGCAGGCAAGCTGGGCCGTGCGCATTCGGTTCAGGCCACGGCCAAGAGCGCCATCGGCATGGCCGAGATGCTGGCGCATGAAATCAAGAACCCGCTCGCGGGCATCACCGGGGCGGCGCAGCTCATCTCGATGAACCTGCCCAAATCCGAGCTGGAGCTGACCGATCTGATCGTGGCCGAGAGCCGCCGCATCGTGAAGCTCCTAGAGCAGGTCGAGCAGTTCGGCAATGTGCGCCCGCCGCTGATGCGTCCGGTAAACATTCACGATATCCTCGATCGCGCCCGCAAATCCGCCGAGGTGGGTTTTGCCGCCAGCATCAAGTTTAGTGATGATTATGACCCCTCGCTGCCGCCCACGCTGGGCGATGCCGACCAGTTGCTTCAGGTCTTCCTGAACCTTTTGAAGAACGCCGCCGAGGCGTCTGAGAAGCTGGGGCCGGAGCATGAGGGCACGATCAAGATCCGCACCTTCTACGACCTGTCCCTGCGCCTGCGCGGCAAGGACGGGCGCGGGGCGGCGGTGCCGCTACAGGTCGAGATCACCGACAACGGGCCGGGGCTGCCCGAGGAGATCGCCGACGAGATCTTCGAGCCCTTTGTCTCAGGCCGTGAAAACGGCACCGGCCTCGGTCTGGCGCTGGTGAGCAAGATCATCGGCGAGCACAACGGCTGGATTCAGGTGGATTCGGTGCCGGGCAAAACGGTTTTCAGGGTGTCGCTGCAGGTGGCGCCCGACTTGAGCAATAGTGAATACTACTAGGAGCTAGTCGCGATGGACGGAACGGTACTGGTCGCAGATGACGATCGCACGATACGCACGGTGCTCACCCAGGCGCTGACCCGCGCCGGTTGCCGCGTTCACGCCACCTCGTCGCTGGTCACGCTCATGCGCTGGGTCGAGGAGGGCAAGGGCGACCTGGTGATCTCCGACGTGGTCATGCCGGATGGCAACGGTCTGGAAACGCTGCCAAAAATCTCCGCCGAGCGGCCCGGTCTGCCGGTGATCGTGATCTCGGCGCAGAACACGATCATGACTGCCATTCAGGCCGCCGAGGCCGAGGCCTATGACTATCTGCCCAAGCCTTTTGACCTGCCTGACCTGATGAAGCGCGCCGCCCGCGCGCTGGAGAGCAAGCGGCGGCTGGCCTCGCAGAAGGCCGACACCACGGAGGCGCCCCAGTCTGACAGCGATCTGCCTCTGGTGGGGCGCACGCCGCAGATGCAGGGGCTGTATCGGTTGGTTGCAAAGGTCATGAACACTGACCTTCCGGTGCTGATCACGGGTGAGAGCGGAACTGGCAAGTCCCTGATTGCACGTGCTATTCATGACTTTTCCGACCGGCGCACGCTGCCCTTCGTGGTGGTGTCTCCGAGTGACCTTCAGGGCGCTGATGGTCCGGCTCAAGTGGTTGCCCGGGCGCGAGGTGGCTCGATCCTTTTCGATGAAATCGCTGATCTCGACGATGAGGCGCAGGGCCGTATCGTGCGGATGCTCGATGCTTTCGGCGATTCCGCGCCACGCGTCATGAGCACCTCGCAGGGCAACCTGATGGAGCGGATGGAGGGCGGCGGCTTCCGACAGGATCTGTTCTACCGGCTCGGCGGCGTCACCATCAACGTGCCCGCCCTCCGCGAACGGGTCGATGACATCCCGCTGCTGGCCGAGCACTTTCTGGCCCGCTCCGAGCAGGGCAGCGCCCCGCGCCGTATCGCCGGGCCTGCGATGGACCTGATCCGCGCCTACAGCTGGCCGGGCAACGTGCGGCAGTTGGAAAACACCGTGCGCCGCCTCGTGGTGACCGCCACCGAAGAGCAGATCGGCCTCGCGGATGTGGAGGCGGTGCTTTCCTCCCAGCCCGAGATCGAGCCGCTGGTAGGCGGCGGCGATGGCGAGAAGCTCTCAGCCTCGGTCGCCAAGCACCTGCGCCGCTACTTCGACCTGCATGGCGGCGCACTCCCCCCGCCGGGCCTCTACACTCGCATTCTCAAGGAGGTTGAACTGCCTCTGATCGAGATCGCGCTCGATGCCACGGGCGGCAATCAGGCCAAATGCGCCGATTTGCTGGGCATCAACCGAAATACCCTCCGCAAGAAGATAAATGACCTCGATATTCAGGTGACACGCCGTCGCAAATTGATGTAAAAGGGCAACAGAGCCGTGGCAGAGGGGTCTCAGGCCTCCGTTGAGATCACGGGATATGGCGGTATGTCCCCTCGGGGGCACAAGATATGTGAGGCACGCGGTGGGGTCCTCCGCACGAGCGTTTGGGTGGGAACGCCTTGTTAAACTGCGTAGATTGCGCCGTTTGCGCAACGCGGCGACGCTCGCGTTGGTGGTTCTTGGCCCTGCGCTGGCAATCGGAACATACCTGACACTCGGCCCCTTCGGGCAGGGTGCTAACTCGCCCGCGCTCCGGGCGATTCTTCTTGCTGACATCGTCTATGTGCTCATCGTCGCGGCGCTGGTGCTGTGGCAGGTGGGCAAGCTGGTGGCCGCCCGCCGCCGCAAGTCCGCCGGCTCCCGGCTGCACCTCCGCCTGACCGGCGTGTTCGCGCTGATCGCCGCCGTGCCCACGGTGCTTGTTGCCGTCTTCGCGGGCCTCACCATCAACCTCGGCCTCGAAAGCTGGTTCTCCGACCGAGTGCGCGAGGTGGTCGGGGCGTCGCTGGAGGCCGCACAGGCTTACAAGGAGGAGCACCGGCGGGATCTCGAGCAGGATGCCACCGTTCTCGCGGGCTACCTCAATGTCGCCCGCGCGGCCCGAGGCGCGGTGAGTGACGGCCAGATCCGGCAGGTGCTGGGGCAGGGGCAGGCGCAAGTGCAGCGCGGCCTCCGAGAGGCCTTCGTGATCGACAGCACCGGCGAGATCCGCGCGCGCGGCGAACGCAGCTATCTCTTCGATTTCGAGAAGCCCACAGAGACAGAGATGCAGGCCGCCCGCGAAGGCGAGACGGTGATCATCGAGGACTGGGCTAACAGTGAATTCCGCGCGCTTCTGCGGCTCAACGCCTTCCCCGACAGGTTCCTATACGTCTCCCGCGAGGTGGACGGCCAGCTGCTGAGCCTTCTCGATGACACTGAGGAGACGGTGACAGTTTACAACCAACTCGAGCAGGAGCGCGGGCGCAGGTTGTTTGAATTCGGCGTTATTTACCTGGGCTTTGCGGTGATCCTCATCCTCGCCTCGGTCTGGCTCGGCCTCTGGTTTGCCGAGCGCTTGAGCCGCCCTGTAGGCCGCCTCACCGGCGCCGCGCAACGGGTGGGTGAAGGCGACCTCGACGTGCGGGTAATTGAGGAATCCGGCGACGATGAAATCGCCATGCTGGGCCGGATCTTCAACCAGATGACCCGGCAGCTGAAAGGCCAGCGCGACCGGCTGCTCGACAACTCCGCCCGGATCGAAGAGCGCCGCCGCCTGTTTGAGCAGGTGCTCTCTTCCGTCACGGCTGGGGTGATCGGGCTGGATCCGGCAGGGCAGGTTGAGTTCATGAACCGCTCCGCGCTCGCGCTGCTCGACCTCAACGACGAGAGCGATCCGCATGTGGCGGTTGGCAAGGCCGTCCCCGAGTTTGCGGGGCTTCTCGAACGGCTGAGAACCGGCGAAAAAGAGATCGCCCGCGAAGAAATCCGGCTAAACCGCAAAGGTAAGTTGGAAACGCTGCTGGTCCGCATGGCCCGGCGGCGCGGGGAAGAAGGCGAGATCGAGGGCTACGTGGTTGCCTTCGATGACGTGTCTGAACTGGTGACGGCCCAGCGGATGGCAGCCTGGGGCGACGTGGCTCGCCGCATTGCCCATGAAATCAAGAACCCGCTGACCCCGATCCAGCTTTCCGCCGAACGCATCCGCCGCAAGTTTACGCCAATGGCGGGCGATGAGGCGGAAAGCCTCGATCAGCTCACTGGTGTGATCGTTCGCCAGACCGGTGACCTGCGTCGCATCGTCGACGAGTTCTCCAAGTTCGCCCGTATGCCCGAACCTGACCGCAAGCCGGTAGATCTTTCTGCCGTACTTCGCGATGCCGTGCTGCTCCAACGCGAGAGCCAGGGCGAGGCGCTGAAATATGAGGATGAAACCGGCGGTGTGGTGGCTGATCTCGATGAGACCATGGTCAGCCAGGCGCTGATCAACCTGATCAAGAACGCGGGCGAAGCCATTGAGAGCCTTCAGGAAAAAGGCGCGCCCGAGGGCCACGTGCCGGAAGTGCGCGTTCGGCTCTTTACCGAAGGTTCCGAAGCCGTGGTGGAAGTGGCCGACAATGGCATCGGCCTGCCAGAAGACCGGGGCCGCCTGTTCGAGCCCTATGTGACGACCCGAGAAAAGGGCACCGGCCTCGGCCTGCCCATCGTGAAGAAAATCATCGAAGAACATGGCGGCAGCCTTGATCTCACCGATGCCGAGCCGTTCACGGAGGGCGCCCATGCCGGGGCGCTCGCCGTGGTTCGACTTCCGCGCAGCGTCGAGATCAGTGCGGCCGCCGAATGACGAGAGAGAGGAAGGAAGAGCAGAGATGACCGATATTCTGATTGTGGACGACGAAAGAGACATCCGCGAACTCGTGGGTGACATCCTCCGCGACGAGGGCTTCCAGACCCGGCTCGCCGGCAACTCCGACGACTGCATGGCCGCCATCAACGAGGCGCCGCCAGCGCTGATGATCCTCGACATCTGGCTGAAGGACAGCCGGATGGACGGCATCGACATTCTCAAGGCCACCAAGCGTGACAACCCCGACATTCCGGTGGTGATTATCTCCGGGCATGGCAACATCGAAATTGCTGTGGCGGCGATCAAGCAGGGGGCCTACGACTTCATCGAGAAGCCCTTTAACATCGACCAGTTGATGGTGGTGATCCGCCGCGCGATGGAGACCTCTCGCCTGCGCCGCGAGAATAGCCAGCTTCGCCGCAAGGAGGTGTCTGTCACCGACATGGTCGGCAACTCGACGGCCTTCAAGGCTTTGAAAAGTCAGTTGGAAAAGGTCACCAAGTCCAATGGCCGGGTGATGCTCACCGGGCCTGCCGGGGCGGGCAAGGAGGTGGCGGCGCGCTACATTCACGCTAATTCTTCCCGTGCTTCTGCACCCTTCATCTCGGTCAACTCCGCCTCCATCGAGCCCGATCGGATGGAAGAAGTGCTCTTTGGCCGTGAGAGCGATGCCCGCGGGGTGGAGCAGGGGCTGCTTGAAGAGGCACACGGCGGGGTGCTCTATTTCGACGAGATCGCCGACATGCCGCTGGGCACGCAGTCCAAGATCCTGCGGGTGCTCGTGGAGCAGCAGTTCCAGCGGGTTGGCGGCTCCGACAAGGTGCGGGTGGACCTGCGGGTGATTTCTTCGACCAACCGAGACCTCGAGGCCGAGATTGCCCGGGGGAACTTCCGCGAGGAGCTGTATCACCGGCTCAACGTGGTGCCGATCCGGGTGCCGGGGCTTGAGGAACGGCGTGAGGATATCCCCGAACTGGCCCGACATTTCATCACCGAAGCCAACGCAAGCCAGGGGCTGAGTGCGCGTGAGCTTTCGGAAGAGGCCGAGGCGCTGCTGCAGACCATGCATCTGCCGGGCAACGTGCGGCAGTTGAAAAACATCATTGAACGAGCTCTGATCCTTGGTGAAACCACCGACCCGATCGAGGCGCGGGAGCTTCAGGGCAACGATGCGCCGGAGGATGACGAGGGTCGGGTGGTGCTTTCGGGCGGGCTGGCCACCCTGCCGCTGCGGGAAGCTCGTGAGCTGTTTGAGCGGGAGTATCTGCTGACCCAGATCAACCGGTTCGGTGGCAACATCTCCAGAACGGCGACCTTTGTTGGCATGGAGCGCTCGGCATTGCACCGCAAGTTGAAGTCGCTGGGGGTCGTGACGTCCACGAAGGCCGGGGCGCGGATTGCGCATATCGAGAGCCAAGCCGCCGAGTAAGGGGTAGGCGATCCGAGGCAATCTAGCGGGTCGCCTCAGGATGCGCGGCGGAATTCGGGTGTCAGTGAGGCTCGGTCATCGATTTCTTTGACCTGCTCAACACCTACCCTGGAGGCGGTCGCGTCGAGGCGGAAACTGTTCACTGTCGTCAGCAACGCCTCGAACTCGCTTTGCATCGTGGTCAGGGCAGCGGTTGTCTCTTCGAAGTTCGCTGCGTTTTCCTGCGTGCTGCGATCCAGCTCGGCGGTTGCGGTGACGACCTCATCAATGCTGGTCGCCTGTTCTCCCGAGGAGGTGGCCACATGGTCGATCTGATCCGAAACTTCGCGGACCACCCCGGTGATAGCACGCAAGGCCTCGCCACTTGCCTGCGCGAGCGCGACACCGTGCTCCACCTTTGAAGTTGTGGCTGAGATCAGGCCGCCAATCTCTCGCGCGGCACCCGAGGAGCGGGCTGCGAGTTCGCGGACTTCGCTGGCGACAACGGCAAATCCCCGCCCGGCTTCACCGGCGCGGGCTGCTTCGACCCCGGCATTGAGTGCGAGCAGGTTTGTCTGGAATGCGATGTCATCAATCAAGTCGATGATCTTGGTGACGGCTTGCGCGCTTTCCTCGATCTCTTGCATTGCTCTGAGCGTGCCTTCCACGGTTTCGAGCCCGTCCTCGGCCTGTTCAGATGCTCGGGATGCGCTGTTCCGGGCGCCGCGTGCCGCGTCGGTGGCCTGTCGGACCGAGGCCTGAAGCTGGGCCATGGCGGCGCTGGTTTGTTCGAGGGTTGCCGCGTTGCGTTCTGTGCGGCTGGAGAGGCCACGCGCATTTGCGGCGAGAGTGCTGGCGGTCTCGTTTGCGAGGTGGCCGCTGCCGCGGACTTCTGCAAGTACTTCGCCGAGCGACATCATGGATTGGTTCACATCCTCCGCGATGCGCGCAAAGACACCCTGATAGTTTTTCTTCAGGCGGTAGGTCACATCGCGCGCGGCAAGGGCTTTCATCGCGGCGGAGATATCGCGCAGCGCTTCATCCGTGCCCGATCCGATCCGGTTGATGCCGTTGCAGATGGCGAGGAAGGCGCCGGTTTTGCCACTGGGGTCCATTTGTTGGCTGAAGTCGCCGGCGGCGTAACTCTCGACCAGCTTAGCGACCTCCTCGGCGATGGCTGCATCCCGCGCGCGATCGGCATCTTCCTTTCGGCGACCGGCGAGTTCGAGGTTCCGGCGTTCTTCTTCTCGACGCTCCTTCTCGGCCCTTTTGTCTTGTTCGGCGGCTGCTTCCCGCGTCCGGGCTTCTGCTTCGCGCGCCTGACCCTCCAGAATCGAAGTTCGAAAGGCATCAAGGGCGACCACGATTTCGCCGACCTCGTTCCTTGTGGCTGCAGGCAGGTCTGCGTCGAGCGCACCTTCCGACATGTCCCGCGCTGCGCTAGCGACAGACCCGAGACTGCGGCTCACACGGCCGGATACGATGAAAACAACGGATGCAGCGAGCGCCATGACTGCCAAGGACAGAGCGGAAGTGATGAGAACCGCGCGGCGCAGCTCTGCCCGCCGGGCGGCAACCATCTTGTTGAACTCGGCGCCGATGAAGCTTTCCAGATCCTTGAGCGCATTGATCCGGGTGGTCTGCGCGGCAAAGAACTGCGGGCCGGTGTAGGCACTGACATCGCCATCGGCACCCGCGCTCAGGATGTACGCCCGGACCTCATCAACAAGCTGGGCGGCTTCACTCTCCTTCACCTGCTCCAACCGGTCGCGGGACTCTGCGGAGGCATCGGCCATGAAGGCTGCCAAGTAGGTATCCTGTGCGTCTACCAGGCCCTTGAAGCGCAGGAGCGCTGTCATGGAGAAGCTGCCAGCCGCCAGACCACCGGAGCCGACAGCTCGCTCTATCCCGGCTCGCTCCTTGGCTTGAAGGAAGGCGTGGAACGAATTGATCTGCCTGTTGATTTCTCCGTCTTCCGTGAGGTGCGACAGCGCCTTTACCTCACCCAGCATGGCTGCGTTCAGGGCCGTGTAGTAGCTGATCGTATCTGCGAGCTGAATGGTTTGCTGGTCGACTGTTGCCCTTACAGTTGCCATTTCCGCGAGGGATTTCTGGATCGCCCGGAGGGTGATCACGTGTTCCTGGAGGCCGTTTGCCCCCTCTATCCGGGCGAGTTGCCGCACGATCACGGTCTCCGCCCTCGCGCGCTGCTGGTCTGTCAGAGCACGTTGCGCCGCCAGTTCTTCGCCAAACACCGTGCCCTTGCTGGACAGGAAGACGGCAGTGGCTCCGCGCTCCTTTTGCTGCTCGTGGACAAGGTCTGAAAGGCGTGTGGCAAGTGCGGACATTTCGGACAGCTGCGCAAAGTCCCGGGCCGCGGAGTTTGCGCGCAAAATCTCCAGCAAGGCGATCACAAGCAATGCGCCGAGAGGCAAGGCAGCGGTGAGCGCAATGGTCTTGCGGATCCCGAGGTGCGGCAGCCAGTTGGTCGGACTCATGCAGGCGCTCCCAGCCATGAAACACAATACTCATCACGTGAGGGCGACTTTACGGAGCGGGAGTTAACGTTGAGTAAGCGTGAGAAGGGGGTGCCAAGGCCCGCAAGGCCACACGCGCCGCAGCGTAGGCGGGCAGCGGCGGATTCTTGCCATGAACGGCGCAACGCTCAATTTGGTTAACACGCGAACTTGAAATTTGGTTTCATTTCGGAGAGAAATTTTTCCGAACGAGAAACAATACTCGAGGGACAGATGAGGCTGGGGCCGATCAAACGGGCAAATGCCCTGCGACTTCCGCTGCTTTGTGCAGCATTGCTGCTGACCGCAGCCTGCGGTGCCAAGCAGAGCACCGAAACCTTCTCCACCATGACCGCGCCGCAGCTCAAGCCCGAGTTGCTGGATTATGCGATCTCCGAAGCCCGCAGCCTGCGTGCCACGGGTGCCCGCGTGTGGTGCGTGCCTTTTGCCCGCAACGCCAGCGGTGTGCAGATCCGAGGCAATGCGAACACGTGGTGGGGCAGCGCGGATGGTGTTTATGCCCGTGGCCGGACACCTCAGGTGGGGGCCGTGATGGCCTTCTCGGGCACGCGCAAGCTGCCGATGGGGCATGTTGCCGTGGTTTCGCGGGTCATCTCCGACCGTGAGATCGAGATCGACCACGCCAACTGGAAGCGCAATCAGGTCAGCCTCGGCATGTCGGTGATCGACGTGTCCGATGCCAACGACTGGTCGCTGGTGAAGGTACAGAGCCAGCCCACGGCCTATGGGCGGCCCTATATGATTGACGGGTTCATCTACCCTGTGCAGGTCTCGAACGCGATCTGAGTACGCGCACCGCCCGTCCTTAGGGGATGTGGGCGGTGCACATCTCAATCTCCATGAACGTTTGACAGTAGCTCTGCGGGGCCTGCGCGCCCTCCGGCGGGTAATGTGCCATGACGAAGCCAGAGGCGATTGTGTGATCGGCTGCGAGGCGGAAGTAGGAGGCCATCGCGGCCATGGTTTCCCCTGATTGCAGGGTCGCCGATTGAACCTCTGCGAGGTAGCGAAAGAGGTCGCGGCCGATGATCTCGGTGGCGTGGTGCTCGCCAGCGCGGTGGAGCGCCATGACGATTTGTGCGGTGCGGGCGACCTTGAGCAGGGGAAGGAAATCAGGCGCTTCGGTGATGGCAACGTAGAGGTCGACGAGCGCCTCGCCGTCCACCGGCTCTCCGGCTGCATAGCGGGCGCGCGCGCGGAAGACGCCGGCCAGAACCCGCCATGAGAGCGTGTCATCCGGATCCAGCGCGCCGGAGGCCACGGCGATCTCGGCCTGCCGTGCGGCCCCGTCCCAGTCCTGCGCCTCGATCGCCTCGTTGGCCAGTTGCAGGGCCCAACTGGCACGCCGGATCGGGCTGGCATCGGGGCCGGGACGCAGCACATCAAGCACCATCGCTCGGTTGGCGGCGTCCTGCGGACGGTCGAGATGACCGGCGATTGTGAAGAGCAGGGTTTCGGCAGCCTCCCAAGATTGGGGATCGTCGAGGATTGCCTGCCGGATGCGCGGCTGCCCTCCGGTTTCATCGACCAGTTCGGCGAGCGCGAGGCCGAGGTGTTCGCGCGCTGCCTCAGGGTCACCGCGGAAGATGGCAGCGGAAAAGAAATGCACAGAGATCACCGCGTTGTTGACGGCGACCAGTGGCACCTGCTCGGCGATCCAATTGGGAAGGCGCAGGCCCCGCATGAGTTGCTCTGCCTGATCCACATCGCCCGCGATCATCATGTTGCCGGCTTCTGCCGAAAGTTGGGTTGTCCGCTGAAAGCCAAGAGAGGCGGCAACGTCCGGCGGATCGGCGCGGTGCTCGTCAATGAAGGCCAGTTCCTCGGCTTCGAGCAGGGTGCCCAGTGGATTATTGAGCCGGGCGAGTGTGGCGCGCGCGCGGTCGGCGTGGCCCCACCAGAACTCGAAGTAGGCGCGCCATGCGAGGATGAAGCTGTGCAACTCGGAGCCGTTGGGGGCGAGGGTCTCCGCCTCGTCCAGAAGCGCGAAGCCGCGTTCGTAGCGGGCCAGCCCGGCCATTAGCTGGACGGCGGCTACGGTCATGACCCGCGCCCAATCGGCATCGAGCTCACCCTCGGCACGGGCAGCGTCCACGGCTGTCGTGAATTCGAACTCCAGCCCAAGCCCGCCATCGGCCTCGAAGATCGCATCGAAACGGGAGAGCAGCTCCAGCGGGTCGGGCGCTTCGGCCTGCGCAGGCAGGGCCGTGAGCAGGGAGAATGACAGGAGTGCGGCCCGGATCATCCGCCACCTCCGACGACGAAGAAGGGCGCCCAGGCGAGTGGATGGGCAAGGCTGGCATCGATTTCATCGGACATGAGGGCGAGCATCGCGCGGCGCATCGCCTCTGCCTTGCGCATCCCCGGCGCGGCCCGCAGCTCGGCGAAGGCCGTGGCGGTCAGGCGGGCGGCTGCATCATCGCGCACGGGCCAATGGCTCACCAGAAGGCTCTCGGCCCCGGCGGCGAAGAAGGCGCGGGCGAGGCCGGAGAGGCCCTCGGCCCCCTCGCCATCGCCCGCAGCGGTGTTGCAGGCCGAGAGCACGACCCACTCGGCGTTGAGCCTCAGGCCGGCGATTTCGCCCACGGTGAGCAGGCCATCATCTGCGGATGAGGGCGCGGGCGGTGGGGTCAGGGCGAGGGCCGGTTCCTCCAGCCCTTGAAGCTCGCCCGCGATCAGGCCGTGCGTAGCAAAAACGATCACATCGCGGTCCGACAGGTCCGCGCTGCGGATGGCCGCTTCGGTGGCCTCGGCGCCCAGCAGAACGCGGGCACCACCGGGGAAGGCCCCGGCAATGGCGGTCACTTCGCGGCGGGTGCCGGGCAGGGGGGCGAGGGCGGAGACATCTGCCGCGCCGCCGCCTGCGCGGGCGACCTCCATCGCGCTCGCCGTGCCGCTGAAGATCGGGTCTCCGACAGCGAGGAGAGTGCCAGCCGAGGTTGCCTCGCGGCGCGGAAGGGCACGCAGGCTGACGACCGAGGGCATGACGGTGAGCGCGTGCTGACGGATGAGCCACGAGGCTTCGCGCAGCATGGCGGGACCATAGGGCGCGGTGGCGTCCTCATAGCCGGTGAGGAGGGCGGCGAAAGGCAGGCCGAGCCAGGCGCCATCGGGGACGAGCCGGAGGTGGGGATAGGCGGCCAGTTCCTCGGCGAAGGCACCGAAGAGGAGCACGTAGAGATTGGCGGCAAGCGGGCGGTTGAAGGCAGGTAAACTGACATCTGCGGTTTGGGGTTTGAGCGCCGTCGCCCCGCGCAGGGTGCCGGTGAGGCCCATATCCTGCCGGAAGGTCGCCACCAGTTCGGCGGCATCGGGCCGGGTGATCGCAACCCGGTGCCAGATGACCCGGTCACGGGCCACGAGCCAGATGAAAAGGTGCTCCTCACCCTGATGCAGGCTGATGAGTGCTTCGTCTTCGGCCAGCAGGCTGCGGGCTTCGGAAAGCGAGACCGGCTCCGGCGCCGTAATTCTGCGCCAGTCGGGGAAGCCGCGCGCCAACCGGTCGCCGTTGACCGTGAGCGCGGTTTGAAGCGCGTCGAGGCGCGCGCGGCGCACTGACGGGTCCATCGCGCGGTCTCGACTGACGGCATCGCGTTGCTCCATCAGATCGCGCCGCTCAATGGCGAGATCTTCGGCCCCTGCGGCTCGAGCGGCAAGGCGAAGCGCGATTTGCTGCATGGCGCGGGCGGCGTTGGTGCCCTGCACCCGCTGCGCCAGTTGAAACATCTCGTCTGACTGTTCCATTGAGGTTAGCCGTGGCGGGGCGTCCTCTTCCGCGGCGAGGGCGGGGAGGCTGAAAAAGAGGAGGCAGAGGAGGGTGCGCAACATGGGGCCGATTGATCCGCCTGCTGCGCCCCGGGTCAAGTGACAAGCGCCTACATAGGGCAGGAGGCGCGGCCCGAATGCCGCAGCCGTTGACCCCACCCAAGCCCCATGCCAAGCAGGGTGTGGAAGAGCAACGTCAGGCCCCGGAGGGCGCACAGAGCCATGAAGGTTATCATCTGCGGCGCGGGCCAGGTCGGGTGGCAGATCGCCCGGCATCTTTCGGGTGAGCGCAATGACGTGACAGTGGTCGACAACAACGCCGAACTGGTGCGCCGGGCGACGGATTCGCTGGATGTGCAGGGCATTGCAGGCCACGCGAGCTACCCCGACATCCTCGACCGGGCAGGGGCCCGCGATGCGGACATGATCATCGCCGCGACCCATTCGGACGAGGTGAATATGGTCACCTGCCAGGTCGCGCACTCGGTGTTCTCGGTGCCGCGCAAGGTGGCGCGCCTGCGCTCGCAAAGCTACCTGACTGCGATCTATTCCGACCTGTACCGCCGCGATCACATGCCGATCGACGTGGTGATCTCTCCCGAGCGCGAGGTGGCGGAGGCTGCACTGCAACGGCTCGCGGCGCCTGCTGCCTTTGACACAGAGCGCTTCTTGGGTGGGCAGGCGCAGTTGCTTGGTATTCATCTGGACGACGACTGCCCGGTGCTGAACACGCCGCTCCGGCAGTTGACCGATCTGTTTTCGACCCTGCGGGCGATCGTTGTGGCGGTGCGGCGCAAGAACAAGCTCTTCGCGCCCAACCCCGGCGACCAGCTTTTCGCCGGCGACCAGATCTACGTTTGCGCCAACACCGACGACACCACGCGCACGATGGAAATTTTCGGCAAGGTGCTTCGCAAGCAGGAGCGGGTGGTGATCATTGGCGGTGGCAACGTGGGGCTTGCCGTGGCGCAGGCGCTGGAAAAGCAGACCAACCGCATCCGCGCCAAGGTGATCGAGCGGTCACGGCCGATTGCCGAACGTGCCGCCGACGCGCTGGAGCGGACGATCGTGCTCAACGGCGATGGCCTCTCGAGGGAGTTGTTGATCGAGGCGAATATCGACAAGGCCGACGCGGTGCTTTGCGTGACCGACGATGACAAGGTGAACCTGCTGGCCGCCGTGCGCGCCAAGTCCAACGGCTGCCCGATGGCGATTTGTCTGGTGAACGACCCGACACTGGTGCCGCTGATGAACCCGCTTCACGTGGATGCCTTCATCAACCCGCGCGCCACCACTGTGAGCTCGATCCTACGCCACATCCGTCACGGGCGGGTGCGCGGGGTCTACTCCATAGGGGATGCCGAGGCCGAGGTGATCGAGGCACAGGTGCTCTCGACCTCGCCGCTCTCGGGCCAGAAGATCCGCGATATCGACTTCC
Organism: Vannielia litorea; assembly: GCF_019801175.1. NCBI lineage: Bacteria > Pseudomonadati > Pseudomonadota > Alphaproteobacteria > Rhodobacterales > Paracoccaceae > Vannielia > Vannielia litorea. The sequence continues at coordinate 1,290,240 of NZ_JAHVJR010000001.1, read as the reverse complement.
CTGAAGGAGTTTGCGTGGGCGCGCTCATGCGGGGCGAGACCTATATCAAGCCGGTGGCGGAAACGCGGATTGAGGAGGGCGACGTGATCGTCATCTTCGCGATGGCCGATGATGTGCCAGAGGTGGAGCGGCTGTTGCAGGTCTCCATCGACTTTTTCTGAGGCCCGCCGCCCGTGCGCCGCATCCTCGAACTGCCGCTGATCGTGATCCTCATGGGGCTCTGCGCCCTGATGATGTATTTGCCGGTGTTCCACGCAGTCACAGTGCGCGACTGGCTCTCGGCGCGGAGCTTTTTTTACGCGGGCACGCTTTTTCTGACCTTGGTCATATTCCTCGGCATCGCCACCTATCACATGAAGCCGCGCAGCTTGGCCCGCAGCCACCTCACCGCGCTGGTCGCGGCCTATGGGCTGCTGCCCTTCATGCTGGCCTGGCCCTTCTATGAGGCGATCCAGAACACGACCTACTTCAACGCGTGGTTCGAGATGGTCTCTTCACTCACCACAACCGGGGCTTCGCTCTTCGAGCCGGGGCGGTTGCCCGGGAGCCTGCACCTTTGGCGGGCCATTGTGGGGTGGATGGGCGGGCTGTTCATCTGGGTGACTGCGGCGGCGATCATGGCGCCGCTCAACTTGGGCGGCTTCGAAGTGACATCGATGGCGCGGCCCGGGTCGGGCGCCAAGCGGGACCGCGTGCTGGATGCCGATGCTCAGACCGACCCGCGCGAACGGCTGCTCCGGCTGGCGTTGCAAATGGGGCCGGTTTACGTGTCGCTCACTGGGGTGCTTTGGATTGCACTAGTGGTGGCTGGCGAAGAACCGCTCATTGCGATCTGCCATGCGATGAGTGTGCTCTCCACCTCGGGGATCAGCCCGGTCGAAGGCCTCTCGCAGGCGCGTTCTGGCCTGCTGGGCGAGGCGATCATCCTGCTGTTCTTCATCTTCGCCTTCAGCCGCAAGACCTTCTCGCCGGGCTATGGCATGGGGGCGGTGCGGGTGAGTGCCGTTTACAAGGACATCGAGGCGCGGATGGCGGTTTATTGCATCATCCTCGTGCCCTCGGCGCTCTTCCTGCGGCACTGGATAGGGGCTTTCGAGGTCGATGACGTAGCCGATGTGGGCGCGGCGCTACGAGCGCTCTGGGGTGCGGCCTTTACGGTGGCGAGCTTCCTCAGCACCACGGGCTTTACCAGCGCCGAGTGGGGCGGGACTGAAACATGGTCGGGCCTTCAGACCCCGGGCATGGTGCTGATGGGCTTGGCCCTTGTGGGCGGCGGCGTGGCCACTACCGCCGGAGGGGTAAAGCTGCTGCGGGTCTATGCGCTTTACCGCCACAGCCACCGCGAGATCGAGCGGCTGGTGCATCCGAACTCGGTCAGCGGAGCCGGGGGCAGCTTTGGCCGCCATATCCGGAAACAAGGCGCATACATCGCATGGCTCTTCTTCATGCTCTACGCGATTTCGCTGGCGGGCGTTTCGGCCATGCTGGGCGCGACCGGGCTCAACTTTGAGCAATCCATGATCCTCTCGCTCTCGGCGCTTTCGACCGCAGGGCAACTTGCCGAAGTCGGGGGCGGCGCAGCGATCATCTACGTTCAGATCACCGATGTCGCCAAATCGGTGCTCGCAGGTGCGATGGTGCTGGGGCGGGTCGAGGCACTCGCACTCATCGCGCTACTCAACCCCGAATTCTGGCGCGCCTGAGGCCCGGCTGCCGCACTGGCGTTAGCGGCCTGAATTTGGGGGTGGAATCTTGAAGAGTCAGCCTCCATAGTGGCCTCGTGGACGGGGGCCCATGGTCTGAGGCAAGGTTCCTGAATGCGTGCACGACCGAAGGCAACGACAAGAACAAGGCATTGAAATGGCCAGTGACAAACAGAATTTGCAGGATGCATTTCTCAACCACGTGCGGAAGACCAAGGTCCCGGTGACCATCTTCCTGATCAATGGAGTGAAACTCCAAGGCGTGATCACATGGTTCGACAACTTCTGCGTCCTGCTGCGCCGCGACGGCCAATCGCAGCTTGTCTACAAGCACGCGATCTCCACCGTCATGCCGGCGCAGCCGATCAGCCTCTACGAGGGTGAAGAATAGCGGGATTTCACGATACCGCGGAGCGGCCCACCCGGGCGCTTGTGCTCCACCCCGACATCCAGACAGACCCCGAGCGCCGTGAGGCCGGGCCAGCCTTAGACGAGGCGACGGCTCTGGCACTGGCGCTTCCGGGGCTGGATGTGGTGGCGGGAGAGGTCGTGAACGTGCGCCAACCGCAGCCCGGTACGCTCTTTGGCACCGGGAAGATGGATGAGATCAAGGCCCTGATCTCGGCGCAGGATATCGGGCTCGTTCTGATCGATGGGCCGGTGACCCCGGTGCAGCAGCGCAATCTGGAAGAGGCGTGGAAGGTCAAACTTCTCGACCGAACCGGCTTGATTCTGGAGATTTTCGCAGACCGCGCCGCCACCCGTGAGGGTGTGCTGCAGGTCGAACTGGCCGCGCTCTCCTATCAACGCACCCGGCTCGTACGGGCCTGGACCCACCTTGAGCGCCAGCGCGGCGGGCTTGGCTTTGTGGGCGGCCCCGGCGAGACCCAGATAGAGGCGGACCGCCGGGCGATCGACGAGGCGGTGACCCGTATCCGGCGACAGCTTTCCAAGGTCACCAAGACGCGCGCTCTGCACCGCGCCTCCCGCGCCAAGGTGCCGTTTCCGGTGGTTGCTTTGGTTGGCTATACCAACGCGGGCAAATCCACGCTGTTCAACCGGCTCACCGGCGCGGAGGTGATGGCGAAGGACATGCTCTTTGCCACGTTGGACCCGACGATGCGGGCCATCGAACTGGCGGGCGGGGTGAAGGTCATCCTTTCCGATACGGTGGGCTTTATCTCTGCGCTTCCGACGGAGCTGGTCGCGGCCTTCCGCGCAACGCTGGAAGAGGTGCTGGAGGCCGATCTGATCCTGCATGTGCGCGACATCGCCAGCCCGGCAACGGAAGAGCAGGCCGAAGACGTCGAGCGCATTCTGGAGAGCCTCGGCGTGCGGGAAGATGTGCCGCGGCTGGAGCTTTGGAACAAGATCGACCTTGCCGCGCCTGAGCAGGCCGATGCCCTACGCAATCAGGCGACCCGGCGCGAGGATGTACTGGTGATCTCTGCCTCCTCGGGCGAGGGGCTGGATGAGTTGCAAGAGGTCGTTACTGCCCATCTGGAAGGCGCGCGCAGTGCGGAGAGCCTTAGCCTTGGATTTTCCGAGGGCCGCAAGCGTGCCTGGCTCCATGAGCGCGACGTGGTGGAACAGGAGACCCAGGGCGAGGACGGCTGGGCGCTGGATGTGCGCTGGTCTCCCCGGCAGAAGGCCGAGTTCGACAAGCTCTGAGCGATGGACATGGCGCGGCGAGGCGCTACACCTGTGCCACGCAACCAGCGGAGGCCGGATCATGTTGAAAAGCCAAAGACACTATTACTGGATCGGCGGTGCCATCTGGGGCGCGCTGATGCTGGGCGGTGTGGTGTTTGTGGCCGGGGCGACCATGTGGGGGGATGGCGACGGCATCGGCGAGGCGTTCGGCAACCGAGTGTTCCCCCAGTCGAAAGTGGTGACCGGCGATGCGGAGCAGCAGGGCGCCGTGGTAATCGAGGCGGGCGCTGTCGATATCGGGGCAGGCGGGCTGACGCTGACCGATCCAGTGGAAGACCCCACACGTGCACCCTTTGACTTAGACGTGCCCGAGGGTCGGTTCGAAGTGGAGATCTTCGTTCCGGCGGATGCGCCGAAAGTGATCGGAATGGTCGCGCTGCGGTTTTCGGATGCCGAGGTCACCACTTGGGAGAAACCCGGCCGAAAGAGCCACCCGCTCGACTTCGACTTCGGCATAGATGATCTGGTTGCTTTGGGAGATCCGGAGGCAGTGGCCGCGCTCGATGCGGAGGAGGTGAAGACCGCGTTGGGAGCGAGCACAGGTCAGGTGCTCTATGCCACGCTGGCCGCCGAAGAGAGGCAGGTCCTGATCTACGATCCGAACTTCGAGACATTCTCTGCCGATGTATATGCAGGGTATGACGCCGACGGTGATTTGGCGCTTGTCGTGAAGGACTACGGATACTTTGGAACCCGCGCTGCGCTTGAGGACCGGGAGTAGAGCACTCGCAGTATTGGCGCTTAGACCTTAGTCGGCAGGCGTCAGCACGGTCACACCCACATTGGCGGCGCGGGCCAGCTCGGGGTCGAGTGACATGGGGATGTATTCCCCCCTCCGCCAGAGCGCGCCCAGATCGTCGTAGTGCCGCGATAGCGGGTGCCCGGACTGGCCCGTGGAGGTGATGAAGACCGAACTGTCGGGATCCGAGAAGTCATATACGCCGCGAAATCCAGCACCGTGGACGTTGGCATAGGGATCGGGATCGGTGCCCTTGGTCCGCCCGCGCAGCAGGGTGAAATCGCCGCCGCTGGTGCTTTGATGGATGTTTACGATCCACTTCAGCACCGGCACCTCACCCAGCACGGCATGGTCATGGTGCGCTTCGTGCGCATCGCCCCAGCGGAGGCTTTCCAACTGGGTGCCATAGCGCTCACCGATCCAGAGCAAAGCCTCGTCCAGCGCGATGCGGGCAATGTCTGTGCAGCTCTCCTGCGCGGTGGATTGAGTCACGTCGCACCAGACGGCCGCGCCATCGACATCCCGGAACACCCGCTCAAGGAACAGAGGCTCGGGATGGGCGAATTCGGCGGAGAGCGGGCCCAGTTCGTCGCGGATGAGCCGGTTCTGCAGGTGCTTTAGCCATGCGGCAAAGATCAGCGGCTCGGGCAGATGCTCGCTCATCTCGCCGTTCCAGTTGGCCAGAAGTTCAAGCGCGCGCTGGCGCTGACGTTCTTGCGTGCCTTCAGGCGCGGCCTCGCCAGTGAACCAAAGATCCTTGGCGATCAGGGGCAGCAGGGTGCGGGCTGTCACGCTCACGGTGTCGAGCTGCGCGTCGATGAAGCTCTCACGGGTGTGCACCTCGCGGGTCTGCATCAGCCGGGTCCAACGTTGGATGCGCTGGGTATCGCCCCACGTGTAGCTCACATGATCGGGGAAAGGGCGATCGACCGTTTTGTTGTTGGTATTGCCGAGGATGCCACCCACCGGGTCCACGAACTCGGGGTTACGGGCATAGGGGATGCGGCCTGCCCATCGGTTCTCGGCCTTCCAGCCGAGCGCGGGCATCCGGCCCTGGCTGTTGTGCCGCGGGTTACGGCTGGGCATCGCGCCGACCATCTTCATGGCGACGCGGCCCGGCTCTGCGATGGTGAGGTTCTGCGACGGCGCGATGTATAGTTCCATCGCGTCGATGGCCTCTTCGATGCTTTTGGCTCGCTGGAGCCCCAGCGCCGCCTGCATGGAGGTGTCGCGGGGAGACAGAGCTGTCCACCCCAACGCGGCGACGTGGCCGGCGGGCGTGACGCTGGAGAGATTGTAATGGGAGCCGGGCAGCACAGGGCCGTTCTCGCTGCGACGGAGCGTTATGGTGATCGGCTCGCTGTCCTTGATCTGGATGATCGAGCTTTTGGTCGAGAAGGCCTTCCAGCCGGTGGGCGTTCGATATTCCTGCGGGTTGGCCGGGTTAAGCTCTTCCATGAAAACGTCCTGATCGTCGAGGTAGGACGAGGTGATGCCCCATGCGAGCGCGTCGGAACGCCCTGACAGCACGAAAGGGATGCCTGGGATGGTGGCACCGATCACGCCGCCGCTCTCCAGCTCGATGCGGGCCAGATACCAAACCGTGGGCGCTGTCAGTTCGAGGTGCGGGTCATTGGCCAATAAGGCAGCGCCAGCCGCCGAACGTTTTGGCGCGGCGGCCCATGCGTTGGAGGCGCCCGCGAGCTGGCGTGGCTTGACCGGCGACATCCGGTCGAGCGCGTAGCGCCGCCACGGGGCCTGCGGGCCGTCGATCGGCACGAGGCTGGCGTAGTCGGGCAGGGCGGCGGTGCCGGGGCCTGGCACATCGGGGAGGATATCTGCCAGCCGGGCCTCGGGCAGTTGCAGCGAAACCCGTGCGCGCAGCACCTCTTCGGAGAGTTGCCCCGAGAGCTGCAAGGCCATGATCTTGCCCATCGCAACGGTGTCAGCGGGGCGCCAAGGCGCGATCTGGCGGGAGAAGAGAAAGAACTCCGGTGCACCGCGCCCCAGTGCGCCCTCATTTACTGTGGCGATCCAGGCGTTGATGCCCGCGGAATAGGCCTCAAGCGCGGCCCTCGTCTCGGCGTCCAACGAAGACACAGAGGCCGAGGCCGCCTCATACAGCCCTAAACGGCGCAGCAGTTCGTCGGTCTTGGCGGTGCGAACGCCGAACAGCTCAGAAAGCCGGCCCTGCGCCGCCCGGCGGGCCATGGTGATCTGCCAGAGGCGGTCCTGCGCGTGGGCGAAACCGAGGCCGAAATACACATCTTCGTCGGTGGAGCCGAAGATGTGGGGCACATTCGCGTTGTCGCGCACGATCTCGACCGGCCCGCTCAGACCCGCCACGGTGAGACGTGCGTTGTAGTCGGGCAAGGAGCGGGAGGCGAGATAATAGACGATGCATCCGGCTAAAAAGGCCAGCAGCAGACCCGCCGTTACGACCCGCAGAAGCCAGCGAAAGATGCGCGCCATATCTGTCCCTTGGTTGACCTTCTGCCCCGGCGGGGTAATCAGGTTGCAAGCGTAATGGAACCCCGCGGGAGGATAAAGACATGGCGAAGGTGGCATTTCTCGGACTTGGCGTAATGGGCTACCCGATGGCGGGGCATCTGGCGAAGGCCGGGCATGAGGTGACGGTGTACAACCGCACCTATGCCAAAGCGGAGAAGTGGGTGGCCGAGCACGGCGGAAAAGCGGCCAAGACGCCTGCCGAGGCAGCTGCCGGGCAAGATTTCGTGATGGCCTGCGTTGGCAACGACGATGACCTGCGCTCGGTATGCGTGGGCGAGGACGGGGCGCTGGCGGCCATGTCGCCCGGCACGGTCTTTGTCGACCACACCACGGTGAGCGCGGCAGTGACGCGCGAGATGTATGCTGCCGCCGACGTAGGGCAGGTGAGCTTTGTCGATGCTCCGGTTTCCGGCGGTCAGGCAGGGGCAGAGAATGGCGCGCTGGCCGTGATGTGCGGTGGCGATGCGGGCGCCTACGAGCGCGCTGAGCAGATCATTGCCGCCTATGCCAAGAACTGCCAACTGATGGGTGAAAGCGGCGCGGGCCAGCTCACCAAATGCGTGAACCAGATCTGCATTGCAGGCCTCGTGCAGGGCCTGTCCGAGGGCATCGCCTTTGCCCAGAAGGCCGGGCTGGATGCCAAGGCCGTGGTGCAGGTGATCAAGGATGGCGCCGCAGGCAGCTGGCAGATGGCCAACCGCTACGAGACGATGGTGGATGACAAGTTCACCCACGGCTTCGCAGTGGACTGGATGCGCAAGGATCTCGATATCTGTCTTTCGACCGGCAACGAGATCGGTGCGGCGCTGCCCGTCACCGCGCTCGTGGACCAGTTCTACAAGGACGTTCAGGCGATGGGCGGCGGGCGGTGGGATACCTCCTCGCTGATCAAGCGCCTGAAAGCCTTCGACTGACCATGAGCTGACCGCCGTCAGCTTTTGCCACGTTTGGGCCTGGCGGGTTTGCCGCCGGGTTTTCCACCCGGTTTGCCCTTGAAGCCAGTGCCCGGCGTGCCTCCGGGTTTGCCACTGAACTTGCCTTTGGGGCCTCCGCCGGGTTTGCCGCCGAACTTGCCCGCAGGTTTGCCACCAGGCTTTCCGCCACTTCGGAACGGTCGTGCCTCGCCGCCCTGCGCAGCCTCTGCTGCGCGGGCGCGGTTTTTCTTGCTGCCCGGTTTGCCCTGAGGCGGCGGCGGGCCTTTGCGGCGGGGGTTACCCATTGGCGCGCTCGGGTCGGAGGCGCCGCTCCGGTAGGTTGCGGCAGGCGAGCCGTGGCGCGGTTTGCGGGCGGGCTTGGGATCTGCCGAAGGCTCCGGGGCGGCATGTGGCTCGGGCTGCGGGGCCGGGGCCTTTACCTTTTCCTCGCTGCGCGGGTGTTCCGGCCGTGGCTCACGTTTGGGCTTGCCGGGTTTGTCGAACTTTGCCTTCCGGTCAGGTTTGGGGCCGGGCTTGGGACCACGGGCCGGGCGGTTCAACTCATCGGGCAGGCCATCGACCTGCGCCAGACGGGTGCTGCCCTCGATGGTCATGCTCTCGCCCAGATGATCGAGAAGCCGGCGCACCGCGCCCTCGCGGACCTGCACGTAGCTTGCATCCGGCCCGACGCGAATGGCTCCAATGTCATCGCGCGTCAGCCCGCCGCCCTTGCAGAGCATCGGCAGCAACCGGCGCGGCTCTGCACCCTGATTGCGGCCCTGGCTCACCGAGAACCAGACGGAGGCGCCAAATTCCTCGCGCGGGCGCGGCTTGAGATCGCCGCCGGAGAGTTCTTCGGGCGCGGAGTGCTGGCTGGCGTAGTTGCGCAAGAAGGCCGCGGCAAGCTGCTCGGGACTGAAGGTCTCCACCAGTCGTTCGATGGCATCGGCCTCCTCCTCGCGCGGGGCCTCTTCCCAGACCGGATCTTCCAGCATCCGCTCGGCATCGCGGGCCTGCACGGCTTCTGCCGAGGGCGGTTCAGCCCATTTGGCGGTGAGTTGTGCCATGCCCAGCACCCGCAGCGCCTTTTTCTTGCTGCGCGGAGTGACGACGAGCACGCTCACGCCCTTGCGGCCCGCGCGACCGGTACGGCCGGAGCGGTGCAAGAGGGTTTCATGGCTGCCCGGCAACTCGGCATGCACCACGAGGTCGAGATTGGGCAGGTCAATGCCGCGAGCGGCCACATCTGTGGCCACGCACACCCGCGCCCGGCCGTCGCGCATAGCTTGCAGCGCGTTGGTGCGCTCCTGCTGCGACAGCTCACCCGAGAGCGAGACCACCTTGAAGCCCCGATTGGCCAGGCGTGTGGTGATGCGGCCCACGGTGGCGCGGGTGTTGGCGAAAACGATGGCGTTGGGGGCCTCGTAATAGCGCAACACGTTGATCACGCAATGCTCAAGGTCTGCCTCGGCCACGGCCATGGCGAGATACTCGATATCGGCGTGCTGGGAGGCCTCGGCCTTGGTCTCGATCCGGACTGCATCCCGCTGATAGCTTTTGGCCATATGCTCGATGGCGGGCGGCACGGTGGCGGAAAAGAGCAGGGTCTGCCGATCTTCGGGGGCTTCGCCGAGGATGAACTCGAGCTCTTCGCGAAAGCCGAGGTCGAGCATCTCGTCGGCCTCGTCGAGCACCACCGCGCGGATCGCCTGCATCTCCATCGAGCCGCGCAGGATGTGGTCGCGCAGGCGGCCCGGCGTGGCGACCACGATATGCGCGCCACGTGCCAGCGCCCGGCGCTCATCGCGCATATCCATGCCGCCGACGCAGGAGGCGACCACGGCGCCGGCCTTGGCGTAGAGCCACGACAACTCGCGTTTTACTTGCAAGGCAAGTTCGCGGGTTGGGGCGATGACCAGGGCCAGAGGGGCTTCGGCCGGCTCGAACGCCTCGGCCTCGCCGAGCAACGTTGGCGCGATGGCGATGCCGAAGCCAAGTGTCTTGCCCGAGCCGGTCTGCGCCGACACCAGCATGTCGGCACCGGCGTGGTCGGGCGCGCCAACGGCCTCCTGCACCGGGGTCAGAGAGGTGTAGCCACGATCGGCTATGGCGTCGGCGAGGGCTTGTTTCACAGGGAGGTATCCGGGGAGAGAGGAGCGTAAGGCCGCGTCTCTACAGGCGCCGCGCGGTCCTGTATAGCGAAATTCTGCGCGGGGCCGCGTGAACGACCCCGCGTTGTTTCATTCAGCGCAGGAGAATGTGCTGCCTTCGAACCGCAGCACCTGCGGCCACGGGCAGAGCATGCGCTCGCCACCCGCGTTGCCACCGGCCTCGGTGTTGCCTTCGCGGAAGGCGGTTGGCACGGCCTCTGGCGCGGTGCCGTCTTCGACCCAGCCGATCAGCGCGCCCAGGAGGTCCGCGCTGTCTGCGGCGTTACCACCGCGCCCGTGGGGCATGCCCGGAATGGCGTAGAACCGAGTGAACTCCGGTGCAGCCGGGTTGTTTGCGGTCAGCTTGCCGTACCAGTTGGCGGTGTCATTGAAGGAAAACACCGGGTCCGCCGTGCCATGGAAGACGACCAGCTTGCCGCCCGCGCCCTCCAATTCGGTCAACACCGGGTTGTCGGCACCGGGAGGGCTCATCACCTGCATCGGGCTTTCGGGGAACTCTTCGGTCACCGCGTCGACCTTTGCGGCCTCTACATCGAAGTCATAGGCCATGAGATAGGCTTCGAGGGCCTCGGGGGAGCCGTCGACCATTGTGGGCGGCGTGGAGAACACATGGGCAAGGCTGCCTGCGCCCATGACCGCGATGATCGGCTTCATGCCCCAGGGCGGCACCGTGCTTTCTATCTTCCAGAATCGCCAGTTGCCCGAGGCGATGCCCGGATCCCATGGCCAGTCGCTATAAAGAGCGGCACCAGCGCCATCTGTCGGGCCGGCGTGGATCGCCTCCAGCGCGGCGACCTTCTCGGCGGAGAGGCATTCAGAGTTCTGGCCGGTATCGCAAACCATTTCCGCCGGGTTGAAGGCCTGCTGGCAGCCTGCGGTATCGCCGACAACGCCATCTTCCAGCCCGTCGAGCGCATCACAGGCGGCGATGATCTTACCCGCCACGAATGCCAGTTCATCGGGGCTGAAGCTCTCGGCCAGTGTCGGGGCGACGGAGCGGAACTGCTGCACATCCCATGCATGTTGAATCGCCGCGCGGGGCAGGCGGAAGCCGGGGTATCCTGCAAGCAGGCCGTCGAACGCCTCGGGCATCCGCTTTGCGGCGACCATCGCATGCCGCCCGCCGTTGGAGGTGCCGTAGCCGTAGACATGGGCGGGGGCCTCGCCATAGTGAGCCTCGACCAAGGCGAGCGCGACGGGGTGAAGCTTGGCGACCGCGCCATAGCCGTAATCGCGCCGCGCCTCGAAATCGAGCCCGAAGAGGTTGCCCCCGACAAGCCCGGCATCGGGGTGGGCCTTGCCATCATGGCCCGCATCGGAGCTGACCACGGCAAAACCACGCTCCAGCGCGGGTGCGCCAACGCCGGTGCCGGCACCGAGCGCAGGCTTCACCTCGCCATCATTGCCGCCGTTGAACTGATGCATGAACCGGCCCTGCCATGCCTCGGGCAAGCGCAGTTCGAAACCGATGGCGTAGGGCTTGCCATCGGCGCCGGTGCGCTCGGCCATTGTACCGCGCATGAGGCACTGTGGGATCATGGATTGGTCATCGCCCTCCGGCAGGGCGGTGGCCTCGGTAATCGTGACGCCCTCGGGCGCGGCGCTGGCCATGTCGGCGCAGGCGATCTGGGCTAGGGCGGGGGCAGGGGCGAGGGCTGCTACTACCGCTGCAATTGTGGACTTTTTCATGCTGGATCCTCCCGGTTTCAGCTTATGCGTGTGGGCCGTGGCTGTCATGACAAAAAAGGCACCCCGAAGGGTGCCCATTGGTCCTGCATGTCGCCGATGTCAGGGGATGATCCGGTTGTACTTGCTGCCCTCGAGCGTGGCGCCGAGGATCAGCCCGGCCTGGCCGAAGACTACCGCGATGACCGGGGCCAGCGCGGTGAGGGTCTCGGCGGAGAGGTTGCCGGCGTTGTCGTTGAGCGCGTACTCAGCGTCCGCACCTACGGACCAGCCCGTGGATGTGCGAAAATCGCGCAGCGCGGCGGGGGTCATGAAGAAAAGCGCATGGGCATATTGCTGCGCGCCGATCTGGAGGCCGAAGTTGGCCTGAAGGGCGGCGTAATAGTCGACAGTTGCATTGTCGATCCGGAGCGCACCGCGCCCGTAGCTTCCGCCCACGCCGAGGCCCGCCTTGGTGACGAGCGGCATGTAGAGCACGCCCGCCGCCTTCTGCTCGAGATCGGCAGTGCCGGGATAGCGCGAGAAGAGGTAGTTGCGGGTGCTGTCGACCCGGGCGTCGATCTTGGGGCCGTTGTTGTTGCCGATCCCGTTGCCACAGGCCGAAAGCGCGGTGGTCGCACCGAGCCCGGCCAAGAATACACGTCGATTGGGGAATTTGCTCATGATATCCGCCTGTCCTTATGCCTCGATCCGGCTGTTTTGCGCCGGTTTTATCTATCTATAGGGGCGTCGGGCGGGGTTGTCACCACAAGTTGAGGTGAAATGGGCGGAAAATGGCCCGCGGGTGCGCAGTAGATGCGCACGACTATTCACCCGGCCTTCAGCCGCCGTGCCATGCGGGGCGCGAAATAGGTCAGCACACCCATGCAACCGGCCCGCTTGAAGGCCATCAGGCTCTCCACCATCACCTTTTCGCCGTCGATCCAGCCATTGGCGGCGGCAGCTTCGATCATCGCGTATTCGCCGCTCACCTGATAGGCGAAAGTGGGTGCGCCGAAGGTGTCGCGGACACGGCGGATGATATCGAGATAGGGCAGGCCGGGTTTGACCATGACCATATCGGCGCCCTCTGAAAGGTCGCGCTGGACAAGTCGGAGAGCCTCGTCGGAATTGGCCGGGTCCATCTGGTAGGTGTTCTTGTCGCCGGTCAGCGCGGCGGATGCGCCAACGGCATCGCGGAACGGGCCGTAGAAGGACGAGGCATATTTGGCGGCATAGCTCAGGATCGACACGTTGCGGTGCCCGGCTTCTTCCAGTGCTGAACGGATTGCGCCGATCCGGCCATCCATCATGTCGGATGGGCCGAGGATGTCGGCCCCGGCCTCGGCCTGCGCCAGCGCCATCTTGACCAGCGCCTCGACCGTCTCGTCATTGACGATCTGGCCGTCGACGACAAAGCCGTCATGGCCATTGATGTTGTAGGGGTCGAGGGCGATGTCGGTCATCACCGCCACGTCGGGCGCGGCGGCCTTGATTGCGCGGATCGCCCGGTTGGTGAGGTTCTCCGGGTCCCACGCCATCGCGCAATCTTCCGTTCGGGCCTCGGGGCCGGTGTAGGGGAAGAGGCAGATCGCGGGAATGCCGAGCTCGGCCGCCTCCTGCGCAGCCTCGGCCACCAGATCCACCGTCAGCCGCTCGACACCCGGCATGGAGGGGACCGGCGTGCGCTCACCCTCACCATCGCGCAGGAAGACCGGCCAGATCAGATCATCTGCAGTCACCTCGTTTTCCCGAACCAATCCGCGGATCGCAGGGCTTACGCGGGTGCGCCGTAGACGGGCGGCGGGGTAGGGGGCGACGGTGGGACGCATGGGCAACCTCGTTTTTCAGCCACAGAACGCCCGTGCCACGGATTTTGCGCCGCGACAAGGCTTCCATTCCCTGCGCATGTGGCTAGATTGCGCGAACTTCTACAACAGGCCCAAAGCGGCCAAAGGGGCAGACACAGGGTGCTGGACTGGTACGAAACCGTCTTCGAGTTGATCGACATGCGATCCTTCTCGAACCTGTGGTACTGGATCGCCCTCGCAGTCATGTGGTCGACCTCTTCACACTTTGTCCTCGGCGTTCCGTGGGACCTAGTGCAACGCGCAAAGCGCAATGGCGGCGAAGCGGAAGCCGATTTGCACGACATGGTGCGGGTCAACGTGAACCGCATTCTCTACATCGCCGATCAGGCCGGGCTCTGGCTGATCGGTATCGTCTTTTTCACCCTCACGTCGCTTGCCATCATCGGGTTCTGGTATGGCTCCGAGTTCAGCCAGGCGGTGTTCCTATTGGCGGCGCCGATGAGCATTGTGCTCGGGCTTGGTGTGCGTTGCGCGCGCGGGATACGCGCAGCAGATGGTGACGGGCTCTACGACCGCATGCACCGGCACCGTTTTACTACGCAGGTGATCGGAATGCTCTCGATCTTCGTCACCGCGATGTGGGGCATGTTCCAGAACCTTTCGATCGGCGCGATCTGACGCCGATGGCGGGTTGCACCCGCCCTGCGCCCGGACTACCTCAGAACTCCTGATGACCGAGACGACGCGCATAACTCTGGGCGGCGCGCCCGAGGGATTCGACGCCCTTCTGATCGCCCGCGAGCTGGAGCGCGGCGCGCCAGTGGTGCATTGCGCGCGAGACGACAAGCGCTTGGCCGAGATGCGCGCGGCGCTGGCCTTCTTTGCGCCGAATGTGCCGGTGATCGAGTTTCCGGGGTGGGACTGCCTGCCCTACGACCGGGTTTCGCCCAACCCCGATATCTCCGCCCGCCGCATGGCCACGCTTTCGGCCTTGGCGGGGGGGCTCACTGGAAAGTTTGTGCTGCTGACCACGCTCAATGCGGCCACCCAGCGGGTGCCCGCGAAGGACCTCGTGGCAGCCTCCAGCTTTGTCGCGACCGTGGGCGAGCGGGTCGATGAAGAGGCGCTGCGCGGCTTTCTGGTGCGCATGGGGTTTTCTCAAGCGCCGACCGTGCTAGAGCCGGGCGACTTTGCGATCCGCGGCGGGATCATCGACATCTACCCGCCCGGCGATGGCGGCCCCGTGAGGCTCGACCTCTTCGGCGATATTCTGGACGGCGCGCGCCGGTTTGACCCCGCTACTCAACGGACGACCGAGAAGTTGGACCGGGTGGAGCTCTCTCCCGCCTCCGAGGTGGTGCTGGACGATGCCTCAATCACCCGGTTCCGGCAGAACTACCGCATCGAATTCGGTGCGGCAGGTTCGGATGACCCGCTCTATGAAGCGGTTTCCGCGGGCCGCAAGCATGCGGGCTTTGAGCATTGGCTGCCGCTCTTCCACGAGCGACTGGACACGCTGTTTGACTACCTCTCAGACGCGGCGGTGATGCTGGATGATCAATTCACCCCAGCGCGGCTGGCGCGCTGGGAGAGCATCACCGACAGCTACGACAACCGGCGCGAGGCCGCGACTTCCAAGGCGAGGGTCGGGGGCAGCTACAAGGCCGCAGCGCCATCCGGTCTTTACCTCAATGACGACGCCTGGGAAACCGCCATGCGGGGCCGCCGGGTGGTTCAGCTTTCGCCGCTGCCGCAGGGCACCGGTCCGGGTGTGCTGGACGCCGAGGGTCGGATCGGCCGCAACTTCTCGCCGGAGCGCCAACAGGAATCCGTCAGCCTTTTCGGTGCGTTGAAGGCCCATATTGAAGCGCAGAGGCGGCAAGGGCAGGTGGTGATCGCTTCCTACTCGGAAGGTGCCCGCGAGCGGCTCTCCGGGCTCATGGCCGATGAGGGGCTGGAGGGCGCGACGCCGATCACCGACTGGCGCGATGTGCCGCAGGGCAAAGGCGGCGTTTACCTTGCGATCTGGCCGCTGGAGCATGGATTCACCGAGCCGGGGCTGACGGTAATCTCGGAGCAGGATGTGCTTGGCGACCGGCTGATCCGTGCGCCCAAGCGCAAACGCCGGGCCGACAACTTCCTGACCGAAGCGCAGAGCCTGAGCACCGGCGACCTGGTGGTGCATGTGGATCATGGGGTTGGCCGCTACATGGGGCTTGAGGTCGTCAACGCTATTGGCGCCGACCACGAGATGATCCACCTCGAATATGCCGAACAGGCCCGGCTCTACCTGCCGGTCGAGAACATCGAACTCCTCAGCCGCTATGGCCACGAGGAGGGGCTGCTCGACAAGTTGGGCGGTGGGGCATGGCAAGCCAAGAAGGCGCGGCTCAAAGAGCGGATCCGGATTGCGGCTGAAAAGCTCATGCGCACCGCTGCCGAGCGGTTGTTGCGCAGGGCTCCCGTGCTGGAGCCAGTTGCCCATGCTTGGGAGGAGTTCTCCGCGCGCTTCCCCTACACCGAGACCGACGATCAGCTGAAGGCCATTGCTGAGGTTCTGGAAGACCTCGAAGCGGGCCGCCCGATGGACCGGCTCGTTTGCGGCGACGTTGGTTTTGGCAAGACCGAGGTGGCAATGCGTGCGGCCTTCGTGGCCGCGATGCAGGGCAAACAGGTGGCAGTGATCGCCCCCACAACGCTGCTGGCCCGGCAACACGCCAAGAGCTTTGCCGAGCGGTTCCGGGGCTTCCCGCTCAAGGTGCGCCAGCTTTCGCGGTTCGTGCCGGCCAAACAGGCCAGCGATACGCGCAAGGGGCTGGCGGACGGCACCGTCGATATCGTGATTGGTACCCATGCGGTGCTGGCCAAGACCATCCGCTTCAAGGATCTGGGTCTGCTGATCATCGACGAAGAACAGCACTTCGGCGTCGGTCACAAGGAGCGACTGAAGGAGATGCGCTCCGATATCCACGTGCTGACGCTAACCGCCACACCGATCCCGCGGACACTTCAACTTTCGCTCACAGGTGTCCGGGATCTCTCGATAATCGGGACTCCTCCGGTCGACCGCCTTGCGATCCGCACTTATGTGTCAGAATTTGATCCTGTGACGATCCGTGAGGCCTTGCTGCGTGAGCATTATCGTGGCGGCCAGAGCTTTTACGTGGTGCCCCGCATCAAAGATCTGCCCGAGGTGGAGGAGTTCCTGAAAGAGCAGGTGCCCGAGGTCAGTTACGTGGTTGCCCACGGCCAGATGGCCGCCGGTGAGTTGGATGACAAGATGAATGCCTTTTACGATGGCAAGTTCGGCATCCTGCTGGCGACTACTATCGTGGAGTCCGGCCTAGATATTCCAACAGCGAACACAATGGTCGTGCACCGCGCCGACATGTTCGGACTGGCGCAGCTCTACCAGATCCGCGGTCGGGTCGGGCGGGCGAAAACACGGGCCTACGCCTACCTCACCACAAGGCCGCGCATTCCGCTCACCGACAGTGCCGAGAAACGGCTGCGGGTGCTCGGCTCGCTCGACAGCCTCGGCGCGGGATTCACGCTGGCGAGCCAGGATCTCGACATCCGCGGAGCTGGCAACCTTGTGGGCGAGGAGCAATCGGGCCATGTGCGAGAGGTGGGGTATGAACTTTACCAATCCATGCTCGAGGACGCGATTGCCAAGATCAAATCAGGCGAGTTTGACGGGCTGACTGATGATGATGGCCAATGGGCGCCGCAGATCAACCTTGGCGTTCCGGTCCTGATTCCAGAGACCTACGTGCCTGATCTTGATGTGCGCCTTGGCCTCTATAGACGGCTTTCGTCGCTCAGCACCAAGGTCGAGCTGGAAGGGTTTGCCGCCGAGTTGATCGACCGGTTCGGGCCGCTGCCGAAAGAGGTGAACACTCTTATGCTCATTGTCCGGATCAAGGCGATGTGCAAACGCGCGGGCATCGCAAAGCTGGATGGTGGGCCGAAAGGCGGGACGGTGCAATTTCATAATGACAAGTTCGGCAATCCGGCCGGGCTTGTGGAGTACATTCAAGCGCAGAACGGGTTGGCGAAGATCCGTGACAACAAGCTGGTCGTCCGGCGCGACTGGGCGAAAGCTTCTGACAAGATCAAAGGCGCATTTGCAATAGCACGAGACCTTGCTGAGAAAGTGAAGAAAGCCGCGTAACCGCTTAGGATTTATCTGGATTGCCCATCCAGAGCATCAGGCCAAGAGCGACGAGGCCCGACAGAAAACACCCAAGGATAATGGGCGTTGTGGTGCCGTCGAAGAACTGGCCGATTGGCGTGCCAACCACCACAGCAAGAGCCGTTGAGATGGCCCCGGTCACCGAAGTCGCGGTGCCTGCCAGCTTGCCCATGGGCTCTAGCGCGAGGGCGTTCAGGTTCCCCATCGTCAGGCCCATCTGGTAGAAGATTGTAATCACCCAGATCACGTAGATCACGAAATGCGCTGTGGAGGCGTGGGCGGTGAATTGCGTGATCACAAGGGCCGAGAGCGTGATAGCCGAAACAGCAACGAGCGCCCGGATCACCATGCCGCGCATGCCGACCGTCATCACGAAACGCGCGTTCAGAAAGCTCGATGTGCTGGCGCAGAGCGCGATGAAGGCAAACCAGAGCGCGAAGCTGGCCTCTTTCTCGAAGACCTCGTCAAAAACCGGCTGCGTGGTGGATATGATCGTGAGAAGCTGTGCGAAAATAAAGATTTGCACGGCGATCGTAAAGCGCACTGTCCGGTTTGAAACCACCGTTTTGACGTTGGTCAGCAGGGTCTCGGTCGAGAAGCGAACCCTGGCGTCCCGCGGCAGGGTCTCCGGTTGGCGGAAGAAGAGCCAGAGCGACGAGATGCCAATGAAGAGAACGAAAACCAGGAAGATCGAGCGCCAGCCGAAGAGTGTGATCACACCTTCGCCTATAAGCGGCGCGAAGGCGGGAAAGAGAGAGAAGACGAGGAAGATGAAGCTCGTCAGCTTGGCCATCTCGCGGCCGGAGTATTGATCGCGGACGATTGCGAGGCCAACGATCCGTGGCCCGGCGGCGCCGAGGCCCTGAATGACACGCGCGGCGAGCAGCAGTTCCAGTGATGGCGCGACCCAGGCCAGTACCGAGCCGCCAATGTAAAGGCCTGCACAGGCCAGAATCGTAGGTTTGCGACCGAAGGCATCGGACAGCGGGCCGGTGACGAGGGTTCCGAGGCCCATGCCGAGCATGAAGAAGGTGATGATGAGTTGCGCGCGGTTGGGGCTATCCGGCGTCAGCTCGTCGACAATGGTCGGCATCGCCGGCAGCATCGCATCAGTGGAGAAGGCGATGGTTGCGAAGAGCATCGCCATCAGGGCGGTGAATTCCGTGCGGCTCAAGCGCCCCGCGGACGGCGCCCGTTCGGCAAGGCTCATTGAAAGGATCCGATCTGGCCGTTGATTTCATCGATCAGCTTCAGCCACAGCTCAGGCTGCTGACTGCCGGGCACCACATGCTGATTGGCGATGATGTGGGTCGGCACCGCACTGACGCCGCGCTCTCGGGCGTGGGCGTCGCGGGCGCGAATGTCTTCCGCGTCGGCATCGCTCGCCAAAAGGCGTTGAATGACCGCGGCGTCACACCCTGCGCTGTCGGCGATGTCGGCCAAGACTTCGTGGTCCTCAATATCGCGACCCTGCATGAAGTAGGCGTCGAAAAGCATTGACACGACAGGGATTTGCCGTTGCTCCAGCCCAGCCCAGTGGATCACTCGATGGGCATCCAGCGTGTTGGGCGTGCGCTCTATTGCGGCCAAGTTGAGCATCAGCCCGGCCTCCTCGGCCACTTCTGCAATGCGACCATAGACCTCCAGCGCGCCCTCCTTGCCGCCAAACTTGGCTTCAAGATACTCGCGCCGGTCCATCCCGCCTTTGGGCATTTCCGGGTTCAGCTGGAAAGGGTGATACTCGATGGTGAAGGGGTTCTGCGCGGCTTCAGTGAGCGCCCTGTCGAGCAGGGTCTTGCCGATGAAGCACCAAGGGCAGATCGGGTCGGAGAAGATATCGAGCTTGATCATGGGTCAGGTGTGTCACGCGGGCGTGCGGGAGGAAAGGGTGAAAACCCCTTCACAGCGTGCGCCTACGCAGGGTCGAGAGGCCGGTTGCGCAGGACTGTGCGGTTAACCTTGCCGTTGGCGTTGGTCGGGATCGCCTCGATATGGGTGAATATCCGGGGGCACTTGTAGCGCGCCAATCGGCTTGCAGCGAAGCCTGAAAGACTATCGACTTCAATCGGTTGTGGGGCAGTGTAAAAGCATCGGATCACTGTGGTTCCGGGTTTCACCTCGTGCTCGACCGCGGCAGCACCGGTGATGTCGGGATGCCCCGCCATCACGGCTTCGACCTCAAGGGGCGACACTCGATACCCTCCGGCGTTCATCATGTCATCGTTGCGGCCCAGATAGGTGATCGCGCCGTCCGGGCCTTCCGCCACCGTGTCCCCGGTCAGAAACCATTCGCCGTCGAACCGCTCCGCTGTCTCCTCAGGGGCATCAAGGTAGCCCAGCATCAGCCCGGGATCGGAGCGGTGGATGGCCAACTGCCCGTCTTTCCCGACACGGATGTGCCGACCGGGTTGTGGGTAACCGCTGGCGCCCTCCGGGGCCGGACGATTGGGGCTGCCGGAAACGTAGGTGGAGCACTCCGACATTCCCAGCGCCTCATAGATCTCGGTTCCGCTCGCTGACCTCCAGGCCGTGCTCGTTGCTTCAGGCAGCTTCTCACCAGCTGAAATGCCGTGCCGCAGCTTGGGGGTAGAGAGTCTCTCATGATGCCTCAACATCTGGCGGTAAACGCCCGGTGCAGCGGCAAAAATCGTGGCATCATGGCGGGCCATGAGCAATGGGAGTTGCTCGGCCTTGGTGCCCGCCACCGGGATGACCGCCGTAGCCCCGCGTGCCCAAGGGTCCATCAGGCCGGTCCCAAGGGTGTAGGTCCAGTTGAAGGCGCCAGCGTGGAGGAGCCGGTCATCCTCTTTCAGGTCATACCAGCCCTCCCACATCATCCGCCGCGCCCAGACAGCACGATGCGCGTGCATCACGCCGCGCGGGCGTCCGGAGGTGCCGGAGGTGTAGATGATGTAGGCGAGGCGGTTGGGGTTTCCCATCTCGGGGTCCATCTCACCCTTCATCTCATGCAAAGCAGCTTCGGGAAGGACTGGTGCGGAGTTCTCGGGCAAGGCAACGCCTTCACCTGCAATAACGAGCGCAGGCCGGAGTTCTGCGGCTATGGCGGTGATCTCTGGGGCGGTTAGTGCGGCGGACGTTGGCACGGGCACAAGGCCTGCCCAGATCGCGCCAAGGTAGGCGAGTGGAAACTCTACCGTGTTGCCGAGACGGAGGAGCACACGGTCACCGGGAGAGAGGCCGCGCTCTCGCAGGACAGCGGCGATGCCTGCGACATGTCCGCGGATTTCACCGTATCGCCAGCGTTTTGCTTTGCTGGCGCCGGCGATGACGAGAGCGGTCTTGTCTGGACTTTTCTCAGCTGCACCAAGCACATAGGCTGCCAAGTTAAACGGGGAGGGGCAGGAGGCGCTCATGGCCAATCTGCTAGCGCTGGCAGGCCGTGCTTGCAAGGGGTCAAAGGGCCTCGTAAACCGCTTGGCCATGGGAGACGATCCGAAGAGCCTGATCCGTATTGCGCGCGAAAGTGGCCAGCAAGCCGAAGCAGCGCCGCTCGATCTGGGCGAGCGGGTGCGGAGCCTGCGCACCGCGCAAGGATGGACGCTTGAACAGGCGGCGCGGCAAGCCGGGCTGGCCCGCTCCACGCTTTCGAAAATCGAAAACGGTCAGATGTCGCCGACCTATGATGCGGTGAAGAAGCTTGCCGAAGGGCTGAAAATTTCTCTGCCCCAGCTGTTTACTCCCCCGAGTGAGGAGAAGGTGAACGGCCGTATGGCCGTGACGAAGGGCGGCGAGGGGGATCATCAGATGACCCCGACCTACGAGCATGACTTGTTGGCGAGCCAATTGACCCAGAAAAAGATGCTGCCCTATCGCGCCCGTATTCGGGCCCGCCGGATGGAGGAGTTCGACGGTTGGGTGCGGCACGATGGGGAAGAGTTTTTGTATGTGCTGACGGGTGTTATCAAACTCTACACCGAGTTTTATTCCCCGGTGGAGCTACGGCGCGGCGACAGTGCTTATTACGATGCGACGATGGGGCATAACGTGGTGTCGCTGAGCGACGAGGATGCAACGATCCTCTGGGTCACCTCGCTCGACTAGGGCACCGTCAGGCCGCTTCTGCCATTTGACTGCGTCCGAAACGCCGAAGCATGTCCTGCACCCCTTCTTCGGCCTCACGCAGGGTGAGGTCGTGGGTGGCGGCGAGATAGGCAACGAAGAGCGAACGGTTGCCGCGAAACCTTTGAAGCGCAACGCAATCCACGTGCGGGTAAAGGTCAACGATCCTAGGCAGGGCGTCCGCCCAGTTCTCGAAGAGCTGTTTCCAAGCCATCGATTGTCCTCCCAAGTCCGCCGGAGCGTATCGCATTTTCCGATTCCCATCAATTCGCGTCATGGTTGATAGGTCGTGAGGGTAGGAAGCAGTGCCTAATGCACGGTTAACGTGCAACGGCGGCTGGATTGCTGATGAAAGCGGCGATTTCAGAGGCCAGGCCATCGGTCAGCGGTACGTCTGGGTCCTCATAGGTGGCATAGGGTTCGCCCTCCACATCGTCCTTCAGCATGTGGGTCATGAGAGCGAATATGCGCAACGTTGCGCGAGGATTGGCCCCGACAAGCGCTGCGGCATCAACGGGCGTGATCTGCACGTCACGGGCGCCCTGGACGACTAGAATGGGACCGCTATAGGCCCGGGCCAGCGCGACCGGGTCCTTGGAGAAGAGGTTGATGAGAAAGCCCTGAATGCTGTCGCGCCAAGGTTGGCGGAGGGCAGGGCTGAGGGTTTCGATATCGACCCGCTCGCCGCGCTCGAGGGTGCTAAAGATCCGCTCCATCTCGTCGTCATAGGCCCGTGCCAGCGGTTGTCGGGCAAGTTGCTCGCGCAGGATCACTGAGAGCGGGCGCCCGGGCGCCGCGAGCAGGACGAGCCCGCAGATGTGGGGCGCACCGGCAGAGGCGGTCGCGAGGGACACCAGCCCACCCTCGGAATGGCCGGCGAGCCAGACGCAGCTTTGGCCCATCCGGCCTGCGAGCTCTGTCGCCCAATGGGCCACGTCTTCGCCATAGGCTTCAACCGTTACCGCCTCCGGGTCGGAGATCGCCGCCTTGCTGCCGAACAGCCCGCGCTTGTCGATCCGCAGGCTGGCCACGCCCTCTGCAGCCAAGGCTTCGGCCAGCAGCTTGTAGCTGAGCGCGCCGCGACCGGTGGAGAACCGGCCATCGCGGTCGATCGGGCCGGAGCCCGGCACGATCACCACGGCGTGGGTCGCGCGCTCAGGGAGGAGCAATTCTCCTTGCAAGGGGCCTTCAGGCCCGGGGATTTCAAGCGTTTCAGCCTGAACCGTCATCGCCACTGAACTCAGGGCGAGTGCGAGGAGGGCAGGGCGGATCACTCCGCCTGCCACCACCACACATCCGGAAGGAACCCGGCCCAATCGCCATAGGCCGGCAGGTGCTCGGCGTTGTATTTCATCTCTTTCTTGAACGCGAGCCGAGCCTCGGGGCTGTACCAGATCGGGATCACGTAGCGCCCTGCGGTCAGAACACGGTCGAGGCCATGCACGGCGGCGAGAAATACCTCGCGATCCTCTGTTTCGAGCATCGCGCGGATCATCGCCTCGGCGGCGGGGGAGTTCATGCCCATCCAGTTGCGCGTTCCCGGCTCGGTCACGCCCGCAGAGCCCCAGTAAAGCGTTTGCTCGTTGCCGGGCGACATGGAGAGGGGGCGAGTATACCAAGTCATATCGAAGTCATAATTGTCGGTCCTCTCGCGGTACTGCGCGCGGTCGATAGCCTCGATGGTTACGTCCATGCCCAGCCGCTTGAGGCCTTCAACGTAAAGCTCGGCGATGTTGGCAGGTTGCGGGGCACCGGTTTGCAGGAGGATCTCGAAGGCGAAGGGATCGCCTGCTTCATTGCGGAGCATACCCGCATCATCCACGGCCCAGCCGGCGTCGTTCAGCATATCCATCGCGGCCCGCACATTGGCGCGGTTGCGCACCGAACCGTCGCCCTTGGGCAGCGCGTAGCCTTCGATGGTGCCTGGCGGAAGGTCCGCTGCGAAGGGTGCCAGCAGCTCTGCCACCTTGCCCTCGGCTGCGCCCGGCTTCATCGCAAGTTCGGAGTTGCAGAAATAGGAGCAGATCCTCGGGTCGCCGCCGTCGTTCAGCTTGTCGGAGATGAACTCGTAGTTGAAGGCGAGGATCATCGCTTCGCGGACGCGCCAGTCCTCGAAAAGCGGCTTGCGGGTGTTCATCACGAGGCCGGTGATCCCCGAGGGCCGCTCATGCGGGATCAGCGCCTTCACCACATCGCCCGACTGCACGGCGGGAAAGTCGTAGGAGCTGTTCCACTTGGCGACGTTGTTCTCGCGGTTGTAGCTAAGTTCGCCTGCGCGGAAGGCCTCGAAAGCCACATCGCCATCACCGAACCACTCGTAGCGGAGCGTGTCGAAGTTGTGCTGGCCGCGATTGAATGGCAAGTCCTTGCCCCACCAGTCGGGGTTGCGCTTCATGGTGATCGAGCGGCCCGGATCGACATTTTCGATCACGTAGGGGCCGGAGCCAACAGGCACACGCATCGAAGCTTCTTCGAAGTCGATACCCTCCCAATCAGCCTTCTTGATGATCGGACGCATGCCCATCAAGAGGGCCAGTTCGTTGTCGGCCTCGTTGAAAGTGAAGCGCACGCCGCGCTCGCCGACCTGCTCCATCTTGGCCACCTTTTTCCAGGCGGTGTGGTAGCGCGGATGGCCGAGGGTGCCGAGGGTCTCGTAGGACCACATCACATCTTCCACGGTCACGGGCGAGCCGTCGTTAAACCGAGCTTCGGGCCGCAAGGTAAACTCGACCCACTCGCGGTTCGGCCCGGTTTCGACTGTTTCAGCCAGCAGGCCGTAAAGGGTGAATGGCTCGTCCTGACTGCGGCCCATGAGGGTCTCGAAACCAAACTCGCGCCAAGCCCATGGGGAGCGGCCCTTGAGGATGAACGGGTGCATCGAGTCGAAACTGCCGATCTCGCTTTGCACGTATTCGCCGCCCTTAGGCGCCTCGGGATTGACATAGGGCAGGGCGGTAAAATCAGCCGGCAAAGCGGGCTCACCATACATGGCGATACCATGCTTTGGCTCGGCTCCCGCGAATCCCCCGAGGGAAACCAGAGCGAGCGTCGCGCAAACCCGTGAAGCTGCTTGGAAAAAATGATAGGCCATATTGGCAACAATCCCTGTCTGCCCTTGTTTATTTGACCCAAATCCTAGCGGCGGAGTTCAGCCTTTTCAAACTTTTACCTTGGACATACGCGGCAGAACGCGTATAAAGAGGGCACTGCTCGATAGGTTTCTTGCCTGTATGAAACCTGCCTCAATAACTTGCGCCCGCCTTGTGCGGGCGCTTTTTTTTGGCCCGATTTTTGGGCCGGATATCGGAGTGGTTTCATGACCCGCGACGGCTGCATCGCCGCCTACCACGGCTACATCGACTGCCTCAATCGGCAGGATTGGGAAAAGCTGGGCGAGTACGTTCACGAAGAGGCGAGCCACAACGGAAAGCACCTCGGGCTGGCCGGGTACCGGGCCATGCTGGAGGGTGATTTTCGGGCGATTCCCGACTTGCGTTTCACCATCGCGCTCTTGGTGGCCGAGCCCGAGCGCATCGCCGCGCGGCTGAGCTTTGATTGTACGCCGGTCGGGGAACTCTTCGGCTTGCCGGTCAACGGACGACGGGTGCAGTTCACTGAGCACGTGTTCTATCGCTACGAGCAGGGGTTGATCGCGGAGGTTCACTCGCTGATCGACGTGGCCGCGATCGCTGCCCAGCTCTGACGCCGACAAACTGACGCAGCCCCGGAACGTCTTTCGACATTCGCCGTTTCCTTTGCAAGTGCAGCATCTATGCTTTGCACCGACAGAATTTCACAAAGGAGAAGAGAGATGTCTCTCAAAGGCAAAACCGCCGTCATCACCGGGTCCAACTCGGGGATCGGCCTTGGCGTCGCGCGGGCTTTGGCCGGGGCTGGAGCCAACGTGGTGCTCAACTCGTTCACCGACCGCAAGGAAGATCACGCGCTCGCCGAAGAGATTGGCAAGGCGCATGGGGTTGAGGCGCGCTACATCAAGGCCGACATGAGCAAGGGCGAGGAGTGCCGCAAGCTGATCGAAGAGGCGGGCGCCTGCGACATCCTCGTGAACAACGCGGGCATCCAGCACGTTGCCCCGATTGACGAGTTCCCGATGGAAAAGTGGGATGCAATCATCGCCATCAACCTTTCATCGGCGTTCCACACCACCGCCGCTGCGTTGCCCTTGATGCGGAAGGCGGATTGGGGCCGAATCATCAACATAGCCTCCGCCCACGGTCTGCGCGCCTCGCCCTACAAGTCGGCCTATATCTCGGCCAAGCACGGGATTGTCGGCATGACCAAAACCGTAGGCCTTGAGACGGCCCGCGAGCCGATCACGGCTAATGCGATCTGCCCCGGCTATGTACTGACCCCGCTGGTCGAGGCGCAGATCCCCGACACGGCGAAGGAGTACAAGATGAAGGAGGACGAGGTGGTGGAGAAGGTCATCCTCGAGAAGCAGCCCTCCAAGGAGTTCGTGACGGTCGAGCAGCTTGGTGGCCTTGCCGTGTTCCTCTGCTCCGATCATGCCTCGCAGATCACCGGCACCACGATCAGCGCCGATGGTGGCTGGACCGCGAGTTGATCCGGTGGCGAAGAAACAGAAGATCGCCGTAAACCTAGCGCTTCAGGGGGGAGGAGCCCATGGCGCCTTCACCTGGGGCGTGCTGGACCGGTTACTGGAGACCGGCGAGTTCGAGATCGCTGCGATCTCCGGCACCTCCGCCGGGGCGGTCAATGGCGCCGCACTGAAGGCCGGGCTCGTGCGCGGGCTGGCAGATGGCGATGTGGCGGAGGGCAACGAGGTCGCCCGCGCGAACCTCGACTGGCTGTGGGAGCGTATGGGGGCCTTACCTGACAACGAGATCACGCATTGGCTGGCCCCCTTCGCACCCTCCGCCCAGGCGGTGAGCCAGATGCTGGAATATTCACCGGCCTACTGGTTGCAGGAGACAGCCGCGCGGGTGGCCTCGCCCTACAGTCTCGGCCCGCTCTACGACAACCCGTTGCGCAAGGTGGTCGAGACCTTCGACTACAACCACGTATGCCACGAGCGCGGACCCGACTTTTACGTATCCGCCACCAACGTCCGCACGGGGCGCATCCGGGTGTTCCGGGGAGAAGAGATCACGCCCGAAGTGATCCTTGCCTCTGCTTGCCTGCCCACGTTGTTCCGAGCTGTTGAAGCCAAAGACCCCGTGACTAGGACCGATGAGTTCTGGTGGGATGGCGGCTATACGGGCAATCCAGCGCTGTTTCCGCTCTTCGCGCGGCATTTGCCGGACGACATCATCATCATCAATATCAACCCGCTGGAGCGCGAGGAACTGCCGCAGACGCCGCAGGATATAGCGAACCGGGTCAACGAGATCAGCTTCAACGCCTCCCTGATGAGCGAGCTCAGGGCCATCGCCTTCGTGCATCGCCTGATCGAAAGCGGGACTGTGCCGGAGGGGGCGATGAAGAACGTGCGCGTGCACATGATCGCCGACGACGACCTGATGAACGACCTATCTGTCGCCACCAAGACCGTACCGAACCCCTATGTGATGAGCGAACTCAAGGAAGCCGGTCGCCGGGCTGCGGCCCGGTTCCTGGGGCACCACGGAAGCAAGGTGGGGAGAGAGAGCAGCGTTGACCTCGCGGCGATCTACGGCGACGGGCTGGGGCGCACGTTTGATGAGTAGAAAACGCGCAAAAGGCCGCAGCGGAGAATTCCACGCGGCCTCATGGCTGCGGCTTTAGCCAGATCAGTTGGCGACCGCGACCCCGAAGAGGATCAGCGCGGTGATCGGCACGATGATGTCATGGCTGCCGGAAGACGCGGTGTCTTCGGCAATGGTGTCACGGCTCATCTGCGGCTCATCGGTCGTGACCGTCGGCTCCATCACCGGCTCGTTCATGCCACCGGCAAAGGCCGGGGCGGCGAGGGCGGCGGAGAGAAGGCCTGCGTAAAAGAGTTTCATCGGGAACATCCCATTCTGGATCTGCTTTGGGTGAACTTAGGCATAACGTGTTTGGCCGCAAGAAAGCGCGTCTGTCCAGCCACAAGATGTGGCGGTAATGTCGCAGAATTGCCGCAAATGCTGCCAGCGGAGCGCCCGGAATCGCGGCAGGTGCCTCAGGCGGCGCCTTTTTCGCGCTCTTCCACAGCCTGAGCGGCTTCTGGAAGGGCTGCCGGGATCTTGTCGGATGGGTAGACGAGCCCCGCGGAGATCACGAGCTTTGCGGCGTCTTCCACGGTCATGTCGAGGATGATCACATCCTTGCGGGGCACAAATAGCAGGAAGCCAGAGGTCGGGTTGGGCGTAGTCGGCAGGAACACCGACACCATCTCATCTTCGACTGGCGACTTCTTGGCGATTTCACCTTTTGCCTTGGTCGAGATGAAGGCAATCGCCCAGATGCCATGGCGCGGGTATTGGACAAGGCAGGCCTTGTCGAAGTTCGTCTCTGTCTGGGCGAAGACGGTTTCTGCGATCTGCTTCAGGCCGTTGTAGATGGAGCGCACGACGGGCATGCGGTCCACAAGGCTCTCGGCCCAGCGAAGAAACGACCGGCCGAGAAAGCCTTTGGCCATCCAGCCAACGAGCACTGTGAACAGGAGGAAGACCACCACACCGACGCCGCGGATGTTGACGCGGATCGGCTCACAGTCGGCGCAGTTGAAGTATTTGTTGATCAGCGTCTCGGGGTGGTAGGCGCCGGGCACAAAGGGCATGACCACGCCATCGACCCAGCCCACGACCGTCCAGATCAGCCAGATGGTCACGGCGACGGGGCCGACAACGACCAAGCCTGTAAAGAACGAAGAGCGCAGGCCCGAGAGCCAACCGGGGCGCCGGTAGGGTTTCGGGTCGAGCGGATTTTCGGGCGGCGGTGGCGTCTTGGCCATCGTGTTTCGGGCACTCCTTGGGCGGTTGCATGAGAAATATGCGCCGCCGGGGCCGCCCGCAAGGGAGCGAGGGCGTTAACCCTGCTTAACGGCGCGAATTTTAACGATTTCGCCTGCGATTTCGGCAGCGAGCCGGGCGTTGTGGCGCACGAGGGCGATATTGGCGGTCAGTGAGCGGCCCTCGGTCGCGTGAAAGATCCGGTCGAGCAGGAAGGGGGTAACGGCCTTTGCGGCGATCCCTTCAGCCTCGGCGGCGGCGAGAGCCTCGGCGATCACAGGGGCGAGCTCCTCGGCCGGAATTTCAGCTTCCATCGGGATCGGATTGGCCACCAGTTGTCCGCCTTCCAACCCCATCGCGCCGCGCATCACATGAGCCTTTGCCACTTCCGCGGCGGTCTCAGCCGAAAGGGGCGAGGGCAGGCCGGAGCTGCGCGACCAGAAGGCCGGAAAGTCCTTTTGCCCCATCGTGATGACCGGAACGCCCAAGGTTTCGAGGACTTCCAACGTTTTCGGGATGTCGAGAATGGCCTTTGCACCGGCGGCAACCACGCTCACCGGGGTTTTGGCAAGTTCCCGAAGATCGGCGGAAACATCGAAGCTGAGCTCTGCGCCGCGATGGACACCGCCGATGCCGCCGGTGGCGAAGACCTCGATGCCTGCGAGCCGTGCGCCGATCATCGTCGCGGCAACGGTCGTTGCCCCCGTGCCACCGGTCGCGAGGCAGTGTGCCATGTCGGCGCGGGAAAGTTTGGCTACCCCAGTCGCCTGCCCCAGCGCATCGAGCTGTGCCTCGGTGAGGCCGGCACAGAGCGAGCCATCCAGCACGGCAATGGTGGCTGGCACGGCCCCGGCGGCCCGAATGTCATCCTCTACGGCGCGAGCCGTTTCCACGTTTTGTGGGTAGGGCATGCCGTGGGTGATGATGGTGCTTTCCAGCGCCACGACAGGGCGGCTTTCTGCAATCGCATCAGAGACTTCTTGTGTGACATTCATCTTCACAGGCGGGTTTCTCCAGAGACATAGGCCGCCGTTACGGCCTGGGCATGGGCGAGGGCTGCGGGCCGGTCCATCCCCTCGGCCTCGGCGGCGATGTGGGCGGCCATGAAGGTGTCACCAGCGCCGGTGACGCGTTCGACCATGACTTCAGGCGGCGTGGACACATGGCACGCGTTTTGGGACGCATCGCATGTGGCGCGGCCTCCGTCGGTGACGAGCACCCGGCCCGCGCCGCGCTTGACCAGCGCCTTCGCGGCGCTCTCGGCGTCATCGAAGCCCTTCTGTGCGAGCAGTCCAGCCTCCTCGCGGTTGAGGTAGAGCGTGGTACCGTCATGACCAAGGAGCGGCAGGAGGCGCTCCGCCTTGCCGGGGGAGGCGGGCGCCACGCGCAGGTCGGCGGCTGCAAAGAGCGGGCTCTCTGCGATTTCGGCCAAGAGCGTTTCGGTTAGGTTGCCATCCAGCGCGATGAGGCCGGGGTAGGGGGCGTCAGTGCTCCCGAGGCGGCCATCCCGCAAGGGTGCGAGGATTCGGTCTCCCGCCGCCTCGAGTGAATGGGCATCCGCCAGCGCAGCCACCAGCCCGCCGGCACCTTCGATGGCCATATAGGTATCGGTCGGCAGATCGTCGGAGCGATGCAGATATCCGGTGTCGAGGCCCAGAAGCGTGCAACGCGCCACCAATTCATCGCCCGGCCCGTCGCGGCCCACCGAACTGAGCAACACAGGCGCAAGCCCCGCACGGCGCAGGGCCATTGCGATGTTGAGCGCCACACCACCCGGAATGCGGGTGATCCTGCCGGGCACATCGGCGCCCAGCCGCATCGAGGCAGGCGTGCGCCCGATGACATCCCAAAGAACGGAACCGATGCAGAGAATGGAAGAGGCCGACATGCCAGCCTTGTGGCCTCACCGCGCGCCCGGGGCAAGCCCTGCCTTGCGCCGCGGCGGGCTACTTCGTGTGTTCGGGCAGCATCTCAGGGTCTTCTAGCATCTCCTCGAAACGGAGAATGGCCCGCTCCGGTGGCATCGATGTGGGCATGGGGACCACGGAGCCGTCATGCAACACCACGATCGGTCCGGTGCCGGGCATCGTATCCATCGGGTCCCCCGAGGCGAGAAAGGCGCGGGTGTTGTAGAAGAAGATCCAACCGTAGGTGCGTTCCATGGTCCTGTCGTCCTCGATCACGAAATCATGGTCGCTGTCCTTGAAGATTTCCTCCTCGACAAGCACCTTTGCCGCTTCTGCGCTGATCCGCTCTCCCGCCATCAGTCCTGCTCCCGGGTCAAGGCACAATGCCCCAGCCAACATTGCTGTTGCCAGAGCCATTGTAGCGCGTATTCGCCCTGTTCGCATCGGTGATCACCTCTTGGCGTTGCCCCGGCCCCCAATCCTGGCTTTCGACGATTCCAACTGTGCCACGGTCATTGGCCATGACAACCACATGCGAGCCGCCGTTGTTGGGATAAATGATGCCCACGATGGCGCGCGTGCCTGGGCCACCCTGCTGCACGGCGTCGAAGGCGTCCTGAAAGCTCGAGTTCCACTGCAGGTTGGTGTTGTGCCGCGCTTCGATGTCTGAGAAGAGGCCGTCCCGCGTGGCCGGTGCCACAGCATTGGGGTCTGTGCCATCCAGACGGTCAAGCACCGCGTCGATGGAGTTGCCGCAATTCACCACGCTGCCCGATGGGTTCACCCCCATAGCAGCGTTCTGGAGCATGGTGCCGGGCACGTATGTCTGGCCGATGAGGACAGTGGGGCAACCCGTAGTGATTGCGCCGCCGTGGGCGCAGGGGTCGCCCAAGCGGGCCGCAGGCAGATTGTTCACCAGAACCAGCGGTGAGCCAAAGACGATGACATCGGGCGGGCCGACGCACAGGGCCTTATCGGTCAGCCGGGCCTGCGGCATGTTGCAGGTGAGCACATTGATGGAGCAGGTCGGAAGGATCGGGCCGCCAACGTGCGGGATTGGGGGAACGCCGGGTGTGACCAGCGGGCACACATGAAAGTCGGTCAGTCGGGCAGCAAGCATAGCTTTGCCTCTCGATCAAATGGGTCGTATTCAAAGGTCGTCTGTCAAATTCTGCCGCCAGAATAACACAAGGGCGGGTCTTTCTCCTAATCCAGATAGGAAGTGAGGAGGGGGCTTGCAAGTTTCTGCCACCCGCGTTAAACGCGCGCTCACTTCACAGGCGGGGTTTGGGCCCTGCGGGGAGACATCCCGCAAAGGTCCGCCGGTTGGGCAACAGCCCTCATGATCCCGCCGAGGCGCAAACCGGAAAAGGATTTGGACATGGCGCTCCCTGATTTCTCCATGCGTCAGCTGCTTGAAGCTGGCGTTCACTTCGGTCACCAGACCCAGCGGTGGAACCCCCGCATGGGCGAGTTCATCTACGGTGATCGCAACGGCATTCACATTCTCGACCTGACGCAGACCGTCCCCATGCTGGACGCCGCGCTCAACGTCGTGCGTGAGACCGTGGCCAAGAACGGCCGCATCCTCTTTGTCGGCACCAAGCGTCAGGCTCAGCGCCCGATCGCCGAAGCCGCCGAGAAATGCGCGCAGTACTACATGAACCACCGCTGGCTCGGTGGCACGCTGACCAACTGGAAGACCGTCTCCCAGTCGATCCAGCGGCTGAAGGCCATCGACGAAGAATCCTCCATCGGTTTTGCGGGCCTCACCAAGAAAGAGCGCCTTGGCATGGAGCGCGAGCAGGCCAAACTGCAAGCCTCGCTTGGCGGTATCCGCGAGATGGGTGGCCTGCCCGACCTGCTGTTCGTCATCGACGTGAACAAGGAAGACCTCGCCATCGCTGAAGCCAAGAAGCTGGGCATTCCGGTTGTGGCCGTGGTCGACACCAACTGCTCGCCCGATGGTGTGGATTACATCATCCCCGGCAACGATGACGCCGCCCGCGCCATCGCTCTCTATTGCGACCTCGTGGCCCGTGCCGCGCTCGACGGCATGACCGCACAGATGGGCGCTGCTGGCGTTGACATCGGTGCTCTGGAAGAGGCTGCCGTCGAAGAGGCGCTCGCCGCCGAAGCCAGTGCCGAAGAGGCGCCCACTGAGGCTCCGGCTGAAGAAGCCGCTGCCGAAAGCTGAGGGACAAGAGGGCAGGGGGCCAACACGGCTCTCTCCCACTGTCATCAAACTTACAAACGGGCGGTGCAGAACCGCCCGGACGTTTAGCAATAAGATCTCCCGAAGGAGCATGACATGGCGATTACCGCTGCACTGGTGAAAGAGCTGCGCGACAAGACGGGCGCGGGCATGATGGACGCCAAGAAGGCGCTGACCGAAACCGACGGCGACATGGAAGCCGCCGTTGACTGGCTGCGCACCAAGGGCCTTGCGAAGGCCGCCAAGAAATCTGACCGCACCGCCGCCGAAGGTCTGGTGGCTGTTGAGGTCGATGGCGGCAAGGGCGTGGCTGTCGAGGTCAACTCCGAGACTGACTTCGTCGGCAAGAACGCCGAATTCCAGACCATGGTTTCCGGCATCGCGAAAGCCGCGCTCGGTGTGTCCGACGTTGAGGCGCTGAAGAACGCCGACATGGGCGGCAAGACCGTGGCCGACACGCTGACCGACAAGATCGCCACCATCGGCGAGAACATGGGCCTGCGCCGCATGGCGACCGTCGAAGGTGCCTCGGTTGTGTCTTACGTCCACAACGCGGCTGCGCCCGGCATGGGCAAGATCGGCGTGCTGGTCGCGCTATCCGGCGAGAACGAAGAGTTCGGCAAGCAGGTGGCCATGCACGTCGCCGCCGCCGACCCGCGCCCGGCAGCTCTGAACGAGAGCGAGCTGGACCCGGCAATCGTGGAAAAAGAGCGCCAGGTGCAGATGGATATCGCTCGTGAGAGCGGCAAGCCGGAGCAGGTCATCGAGAAGATGATCGAAGGCCGGATGAAAAAATTCCTTGCCGAGATCACGCTGCTGAACCAGGCCTTCGTGATCAACCCCGATCTGACCGTGGCACAGGCTGCCAAAGAAGCGGGTGTCGAGATCGTCGGCTTCGTGCGCCTCGAAGTGGGTGAAGGCATCGAAAAGAAAGAAGAGGACTTCGCAGCCGAAGTCGCGAAAGCCGCTCAGGGCTGAGCCTGACCTCTTTTGTTTCGACAGGCCGTCGCACTCCGGTGCGGCGGCCTTTTTCGTTGTGTCAGAAAGGTTTGTGGCGCGGCCCCTGGGAAGGGCCGCGCCACAAGAACCGAACGATCGCGCCGCGTCATTTTGGGGATGAGGACAGGCGATCCCGTTCGGGGTGTCGACCTGGAGAATGAATATAATCCCCCAGGCCGACGATCCGGTTTCCCGGAGCAGCTCGAACTCCCCAGTATCGTGAGGCCGCCCAAGCCGCGAGTTCCTTGGCTAATGCCACCACTCACGGAACACGCCGAAAATGCCAATTACCGTCGGGGAAGGGAACTCCTTCGGCGGATCTTCGCTCAACTTTTCACGGTAGTTTCACGGCGCCCAAGGCCGTTAACGCAAAACGGGTCAGAAGCTCGGCTCGATCTGGTAGATCTGGTTCAACATGCTGGCCTTGAGAACCGCTTGAGCCGTTGTTTCGACGCCCAGAGACTCACGGGCCAGCCGGAGGTGCTTCTCCACCGTTGATGGGGTCAGCCCCATGATCATTGCGATGTCGGCCGTTGTCTTGCCGTCACCGACCCATTCGAGCGCCTCACGCTGCCGTGGTGTCAGCGGGCGACGCGAGGTCAGCCGGGGCAGGGTGGTGATCTTCAGGTGAGCCACGTTGGTCAGCGCCCAGATCTCACGACCGTGCCGTGCCCAGATCGCATCAACCTCGTCCTGGCTCACACCGCGTTCGGGCACGAGCCCGAGGCCCGCACGTGTGCGATGGCTCGAAGGCGGAAAACTCAGCGTCAAGCCGGCGTTGAGCCCGAAGGAAAGATTGAGCTCATGAACCCGCAGCTCATCGGCCTCCATGAGGCCTTGCTCGGCGCGCTCCATGATCGAGCGCCATGTCTTTGCACCCACGTTATCGACACCCCAGCGCACCATTGGCGCATGGTAGTAGAGGCCATCGTTCACGAAGGAATCCATGTACGCTTTCTCGAGCGTCGTCAGGATGGTGATGTCGTCGCGATCACCGAGGTTCTGGCCAAACCGCTGGCTGGTGTAGCCATAAATCAAACGGGGGAAGCCGTAGCCTGCCAACACATCCCGCAGACTGACCCAAAGCTCTTCAACGTCGCGGCAGGCCACGATTTTTTCAACTGTATCCAGCATCGGCTCATTAACCTTGGCGCGGGTGAGTGCCTCACGCCAAATCCCTCGTCATCCCCGCGGGTTGACCTACGGTCTAACGCGCGAGATGTCGAGTTTCCGGCGGGAGATATGTGCGATTTTGTAGAGATGTGGTTAATTCGTGAAAAAGTTGTCACAGAGTCGGCTTATGCGGAAAGTTGTTCTGGCACAGCGCCTTACATGCCAACGTTCATGAGTATTATTTACATAATACCGATTATGGGATTTAAGTATGCGACCAAAGGCGTAACTTACGCTACCCTCTCGATCTGCGTTGCAATCCCCGCGCGGGATCGTAGCCGACCAAGGCAGTACCGAAGAACAACAGAAAGCACCCTGCTACCACAGCGAGGGCCCAGAGGTTCGGTGTGACGTAGAGCGAAAACCGGATCAGTTCGACCGCATGGGTGAACGGATTCCACGCGCATATGTCGCGCAGCAGCTCCGAACTCTCGGCCATCTTCCAAAGCGGATACAGTGCTGAGCTCAGGAAGAACATCGGGAAGATGACGAAGTTCATCACCCCAGCGAAGTTTTCAAGCTGCTTCACCGTCGAGCTGATGAGCAGCCCCAGGGCCCCCAGCATGAGGCCTGAAACGATCAGCGCCGGAAAGACGAGCAAATACCCTTCCCACGGCAGTTGGATGCCGTAGAGCGACGCGATGCCGAGGAAGGCGTAGACTTGCAGGATCGATACCGCCACACCAGCGAGCAACTTGCAGAACAGCAGCCACCAGCGAGGCATTGGCGAAGTCAACAAGAGCCGCATCGAGCCCATTTCCTGATCGTAGACCAAGCTCAATGAGCTCTGCATCCCATTGAAAAGCTGGATCATTCCGCAGAGTCCTGGGAGGATGTAAACCTCGTAGGTGATATAGGTCTCGTATGGCGGAATGATCGAGACGCCAAGCGCAGCCCGAAAACCCGCCGCGAAGATCACCAACCAAACCAAGGGCCGCACAAGGGCTGAGAAAAACCGGCTTCGCTGGCTTACGAAACGCGATGCTTCCCGGCGGACAATGGCCAGCAGAGCGGTCAGATAGGCGTTCACGCCCCCTGCCCCACGGGTGCTTCCTGCGCGGTCATGGCCATGAAAGCCGCTTGGAGTGTGCCAGCTCCGGCGATGACCGAGGCACGCTCATGCGCCAGGACTTGGCCTTTATGCAGCACAACAACATGATCCTGCGGTGCGATCTCATCGACCAGATGAGTGCACCAGAGCACGCTTAAGCCTTGACCTGCAAGGCTATGAACGTGCTCGGTAATTGCCAACCTTGATGACGTGTCCAGCCCGACTGTCGGCTCATCGAGAAGCAGCAGTTCCGGCCCGTGAACCAGCGCCCGGGCGATCTCCATCCGCCTGCGGTGGCCGCCATTCAGGCTCCGAACCTTCTCGCCCGCCCGCTCGCGCATTTCGAGCCTGTCCAATGCTGCGTCGATCCTTGCCCGTGCCGACCGGCCGGAGATGCCGTGCAGCGCCGCGAAATAGGCCATGTTGCGGGCCACCGTCATGTCGAGGTCAAGCGTTGGCTGTTGGAAGACGACGCCGATCTTGGCCAGCGCTGCGCGGGGCTCGCGTGCCATGTCATGGCCAGCCACCCGGATTTTGCCGTCGCGGGTCACGAGCAAGCGGGTCAGGAGCGAGAACAACGTGCTCTTGCCGGCCCCGTTCGGCCCCAAAAGCGCGCAGAACCTTCCTCTCGGGAGTGAAAAGCTCACCCGGTCCAGCGCCTTTTTGGGGCCGTAGTGAAAGGAAACCTCATCGAGTGACAGTGCCGGGGTCACGCTTGATTGCGCCTCTTTCTCAGTTGGTTACGCATCGAAGGTGATCCTTGGTCTCGGGGTGCAAAACTGCCGGGCGACCGCTCAAATGAACGATCCGTTCGGTCAGGCGCTCTGCTTCTGGCCGGGCGTGCGTGACAAGCATCAGCGCTGGCCGGGTCTCGGCAATAAGCGTCTCGGTCAGGCGCATCATCTCCTCAGCCATCTCAGGGTCCAGCGACACGAAAGGCTCGTCCATCACCAGAAATTCTGGCGCGCCGGCGAACGCTCGTGCCAAGGATAGGCGCCGTTGCTGACCGAGGGACAGCTGCGCCGGAAAGAGCGCCGCTTTGTCTGCGATGCCGACCCGCCGCAAGGCCTCGGTTGCGGCCTGCTCGTTCAGCCCGCGATGGATCAGCGTGAGGTTCTGCAAGGCGGTTCGCCAAGGGAGCAACGTGGGCTCTTGGAAGACCACGCCCATTCGTGCGGGCCGGTCAACATCTCCACAGAACTTGCGGTCGATGCCAGCCACAATCCGTAGCAGGGTGCTTTTGCCCACACCGGAGGGACCGAGCACGGCCAACCGCTCCCCCTGCCCTAGCGTGAACTGGATGCGCCCGAGCACTGTGGTGCCGGCGAAGCTCTTCTCCCGGATATCGACCTTGATCATGCCAGCCGCCACCGCCGCACACGGCGCTCCCAAGGCTGCAAGATCAGCCATTCGACCGCGAGCATGACCGCGATGAAGGAGAAGGCATAGACCAGCACCATCCCCACGTCGAAGAGTTGGAAATAGAGGTGGATCTGAAATCCCACGCCGCTGGAGCGCCCCAGGAACTCGACCACGAGCACAATCTTCCAGATCACTGCGATCCCGGAGCGGGCGGCGGCGGCCATGAAGGGCGCGAGTTGCGGCAGCACCACGTGACGCATCCGATCCATGAGCGGCATCCGGTAGACGCCAGCAAGGGCGTCAAGGTCCGGCGAGAGTGCCCGTGCGCCCTCTCGAATGACCGTGGTCACATTTGGCACCTTGTTCAGGGTCACCGCTGCAATGGCGGCGGCTTCTGTGAGGCCGATCCAGAGGTAGCAGAGTA
Organism: Vannielia litorea; assembly: GCF_019801175.1. Taxonomy (NCBI): domain Bacteria; kingdom Pseudomonadati; phylum Pseudomonadota; class Alphaproteobacteria; order Rhodobacterales; family Paracoccaceae; genus Vannielia; species Vannielia litorea. Next base: position 1,252,714 of record NZ_JAHVJR010000001.1, on the reverse strand, counting down.
CGATCAGAACGAGCGCCGGCAGGTTCAGGAAGACCACAAGCCACGGGTCAAGCCATTGGTTGACCCGTTCCGAGCGGCCCATCACCAACCCGAGCAGGCATCCGAGTGTCATGGCCAGCAGGAATGCCCAGATCACCCGCAGGAGCGTGTGGCCTAGGTGATAGAGCAGCTCGCCAGATCGGAGTTCATCCCAGAATGGGCCGATCAGCGCCCAGGGTTGGGGGAGTACGGTGGGGTCGGCAGACAGCGCCGCCGCAACGATCCAGAGGCTTATCAGCCCAAGGAGCGAAAGTGCAGGCGTGCCGACCCCTCTCACACAGTCACTCGGAGGTCAGGAACAGCCCCTTGGGCAGCTCCGTTGCGTCACCGACAAGATCAGCACCACCAAGCCGGGCCATGACCTTGAGGAGCGCATCCGCCCCCTCTTCCGACACCGGCGCATCACCGGGGATGCCAGCACGGAAGTCGGCCTTGAGGGTCTCGAACTGCGCATCGTTCTGCGCATTCATCATCGGCCGGACCGCCTCCCAAGCAGCATCATCCTCCGCGAGCAGCGCCTTTGCATCGCGGCTGGCGCGATAGAGGGCGTGGCCGAGATCGGGATTGTCGGCAAGGAAGCTCTCCTTCATCACATAGCCGAGGAGCGGGGTTTCCGGATCCAGCCCCAGCGCGCTGCTGGCCTGCTCGACCGAGATCACCTCACGCATCCCGGCGGCTTTCATCTTGGCGAGGAAGTGCCAGAAGTTGATCGCCCCGTCGGTTTCACCCGACAGCCCACTCTTGAAGATCAACGGCGGCGCGCCGAAAACCTGCTCGGTCTCGGCCTTCAGGTCCATTCCGTATTCCTGCTCGGCATAGGCTCGCAAGATCAGCCAGCTCTTGTCGAGCGGGCCGCCGGCGATGCCGACCTTCTTGCCCTTCAGGTCTTGCAGGCTCTGCACTTCGGAGCCCTCGGGCACCACGAGGCCACCTACGGCCTTGGAGTAAGGGATCACCACATAGTCTTTTCCGGCGGCCCTTTGGCGGGCGACCCAGATCCAGTCAGCCACGGCCACATCGGCCTCGCCGCCTTCAAGCGCGACGCGGGTGGCGCCGTTGTCGGCATAGGGCTGCATGACCAGCTCAAAGCCGTGGGCCTTGTCGAAGCCGTTGGCCTTGATCGTCTCAAGCTCCCAGTTCACCGTGCCGATCTTCAGCGTGGCAAAGCGGATTTGCGGCAGATCCTGCGCAATCGCGCCTGCCGCCGACACAAGGGCCGCGGCCCCTGCCAGTGCAAGTGTTCTCAGGCTTTTCATGTCAGTCCTCCCAGAGTGTAGCCCCCTGCCCCGCATTCTGGAAGCAGAGGGCTCGTTGGCGGCCTATTCGGCGCGCCGCCCGGTTTCGTTCAACTCCGCGTCGAGCGTGATATCATACTGCTGACCGCCCTCGCAGATCACGTCATCCAGCTCGTAGCCGCCATCGTCTTCCATCTCGATGTCGTCTTCGGCCATCTGGCACTTCATCTCGGTGAGCTTCATCATGATCTTCTCGACCGTCTCGGCATCTGGCCCGTCGCCGTGGCTCTCGGCAAAGGCGGCACCGCCCAGCATCAGGGTTGCGGCGAGGGTAGCAATCGTGCGTTTCATCCTGAGGTTCCTCCCTATTGGATGTTGAATGTGACCATCTGCGTTTCCCCGGTGCTTCCGGGGATGCGCAGCACGTGGCTGCCCGGCTTGATCGCCACAAAGGAGATTTCGGCCGTTCCCGCTGCGTCGAATTCGAGGCTCTCGACCGCCATCGGCCGGATCTCGATTTGGTTGATGACGATCTCGTTCATCCAGATCGCCCTGAAGAAGTCCGGCCCGTTGATCGCCAGTTCGGCAGAGCCATCGGCCGTTATCATCAGCTTGTAATAGGCACCCGATTGCAATGCGATCACCGGCTCCGCCGAAAGCGGCTGTCCGGAGGCCAGTGTGAGCTCAATCGGCTCCCCCCGGTTGCAACTTGCGAGCAGACCGGCAAAGCCGAGGTCGTCACAGAGCGGTGCGGCAGCGGCCGGGGCAGCCATGACTGCGGCAAATGCCATTGCCAAGTGTTTCATCTTTCCTCCCATCATTCCGGCGTCACCACAGCGCCCCAGGGCTGCTGCCCCACCTGCACCGACCGGATCGCCTCCTGAGCCTCCACATCGATGATCGTCACATCATTGGAGTTGCCGTTTGTCGTGACCAAGAATTTCTCATCGGACGTGAAGGCGAGTTGCCACACACGTTGGCCGACCAGAATGTACTTCTCCACCTCCATCGTATTGATATTGATTACCGCGACGCGGTTGGCCGGGCCTAGTGCGACGAATAGCCAATTGCCATCTTCGGTGGCCTTTGCCCCCACGGGTTGCAGCCATTCCGGTTGCACGCCCGACACCTCGAAGCCGATCTTCTGCGTCAGGTTCGGCGCATCGCCCGTCATGTCGATCACGCTGACCGTTCCGCCAATCTCCGAGGTCACGAAGAGCCATTTGCCATCAGCGGTGAACTCGGCGTAGCGCGGGCGCTGGTCGACAAGGATGTTGTGCTTGATGGTGTAGTCGGAGGTGTCGATGAAATGGGCCATGTTGGTGGTCTCGGACGTATTGACCACCCATTTGCTGTCGGCCGAAATGCCCATGCCTTCCGGCTCAACCCCCACTGGCACCTCGGCCAGCACGGTGTGGCTCTCGGTGTCGACCACCGTCACGAGGTTATCGTCTTCATTGGCGATGTAGAGCGGGTTGCCCGAAGGGTGCAGCACAAAGAGCTCCGGGTCCGGACCCGAAGGCAGCGTGTGAACCTCTTCGTAGGTTTCGGTGTCGAATACGCGCACAAGGTCATCGTCGCTGGCACACACATAGAGCAGCTTGCCATCGGGGCTCATGGTGATCCCGCGCGGGCGGTTACCGGCGGCGAACTCCTCCAGCACCTCCCAGCTTGATGCATCCAGCACCGTCACCGTGTTGCCGCGCTCGTTGGACACAAATACCTTTTCCGCCGTGGCGGGCAGCGCGGTTGTGGCCAGCAATGCGGCCAAGCCCAATCCTCTCATAGTCATCCTCCAAATGCAGTGCAGGCGCTTTCGGGCTGGTCCAGCCCGAGCGTGTCGAGCGGCGAGACCTGATGCAGAAAGCCCTCCTGCGGTGAAGCACTGGCTGTGATCCGCCCGTCGAAGAGCAGGATCGGCTGGCGCAACTGACCGTTCCACGAACGGAACGTGACCGGCACGCCCTTGAAGGCGGCCACTTCAAACTCTTCGCTGAGCAGGTAATCCCGCAGGGCCGCGACCTCGCCTGTGTTGGCCCGCGTCACCGCCTCCCCAATGATGCGCAGCGCAAGCCAGGTGTTGTAATCTTCTTCCCGCACATAGCGACCCGCCAGTTCGTCAAACCGGGTCTGAAACTGCGTCGCGCCCCAAGCCTCCTGGCCGCCGTGGAACGTGACCGGACGCAAACCGCCGGACCCCATGACGGGTGCGGGCGTCCACAGATGGAAGGGCAGATAGGGCGCGAAATAGTCCGAGGCATCGGCGGCGATCACGATGTCATGGTCTTCCGCGCCCTGCGTGGCGATGGGCACCTGCCGCTGAACCAGCACATGGCCGGAGTCTGTGCGCCGTGCGCCACCAGTATCCTCGAACACCCGCTCCTCAACGATCTTGGCGCCGAACTTCGCAGCTGACCTGCGATAAGCCTCCGCCAGCGCGAGGTCAGCCGGGTTGGAGCCGTGGATCAGCAACCATTCAGGCCATTTCTTCCACACGGCGAACTGCGCGACGGCATCGGCCTTCATGGCATCGCTTGGCGCGATGTGCAGCGTGTTGGCACGGCAGTCGGCATCCCTGAGCGAGGTGCCCACGGCTGCGGCGTTCAGGATCAGCACCTCCGGCCCTGCCATATCTGCCAGCCTCAAAAGGTCTTCGCTTTCGGCCAGCACCACTATGGTTTCATGCCCTGCCTCCAGCAGAGCCTTGAAGGCCACATCCGCCCCCTCGGGCGGAACAGATACCGTTTCAATCTCGTAGCTGTGGCCCAGAAAGGCGCCGGTCGTCATGTTGTCTTCGGTCGCCAGCACGGCACCGGCAAAACCAAGATCCTCGGGCACTTCATCGAACCGTGAAATCGGAGCAAGGCGTGGATAGTCTATCCGGAAAACGGCGGAGCGCATCTCGACGGCTCCCGCAGGCGCGGCGAACCCGAGCGCGCACATGCCGGCAGCCAGCATAGTGGCAAAGTAGCGCAAATTGTCCTCCCTGCACCGTCAGTTGCGGCGCTTCAGAACAGCCTGCCATAGGCTCGGCCCTCGCCAAACCGATACCTTTGGCGCAATTGCGCACTATGGCATACACCTTAGCATTCTTCCGAAGATTGTGCCGATTGTGCAGGCTGGGTCATTGATATCCCGGCATTTTTTGCCCCATGTCCCGGAGGAGCGGGGCGGCGGAAAAACGCGCAGGTACAGGGCTCAAGGGAGGACCATACTCGTGCCAAACCGCACCCGCCGCGCACTCATTTTGGCTGCACTCACCGTTCCGGCACTCGCAGCCATTCCTGCCGCAGCTCACGGACCGACCCGTCAGAAGGTGACGCTGACCACCGAGGTCGCGGCACCGCCCGCAGAAGTGTGGGAAATCATCGGCAACTTTCAGGACATGTCATGGCACCCGGCGGTGCACTCCACGCAAGGAGAGGGCGGCAACGAGATCGACGCAACCCGCCTGCTGACGCTCGGAGAGGAAGGCGGCCCGACGATCGACGAGATCCTCTATAAGTATGATGCGGAGAAGATGACCTATTCCTACCGTATCACCGAGGTTGCGGTGGAGACACTGCCGGTCACCAACTACTCTTCGCATCTCACCGTGAAGCCCGGTGCAAACGGCGGCTCGCTGATTGAATGGCGCGGGGCCTTCTACCGAGGCTACCCCAACAATGACCCACCCGAGCACCTGAACGACGAGGCAGCCATCGCTGCAGTCACCGGAGTGTACCAGGCAGGGCTCGATGCGCTGGCCGACCGTTTTGGTGGCACCAACTAGGCGCATCGGGATCCTCCTAGCCCTCGCCGTGGTCCTGTATCCCCTACCGGCCGCGGCGGGGGATTTGGCTTTCGTCACCAACCAATCCTCCTCCGATGTCTCGATCATCGACCTCGAGACCCGGTCGGAACGGGGCCGCTTTGTGGTGCCGGGCCAGCCCGCAGGCGTAGTGGCCGCAAGCGGTATGGTCTGGGTCGTGGCCCCCGAGGCCAAAGCTGTGCGCAGGTTTTCTGTGGATGGCAGTCTGGAGGCCGAAGTTTTCTTGGACGGCGGGCCCACAGGAATAGCCCTCGATCCGGCCCGAGATCGAATCTTCGTTTCAGACTGGTTTAATGCCCGTGTCTGGGTGCTGGACGCAGCAACACTCGCCCCCATTGATGAACTCGCAACCGGCGCGGCCCCGGCCGGGCTTGAGGTGTCTCCAGATGGCCGCTGGTTCGCTGCTGCGGTCCGCGATGCTGATGAAGTGGCATTGTTCGATGCGGTGTCTCTGAACCAACACGCGACCCTACCTACAGGCATCCGGCCCTATGGGCTGGGGTTCGATCCACAGGGCCGCCTTTGGGTTGGGAACGTGGGCAGCAACGATGTCACCGTCATCGATCCGGCCCAAGCCAAGGTCATTACAACTTTGCCAGTGGGCGAGCGTCCATATGGCATCGCCTTCGCCCAAGGCCGCGCGTTTGTGACCAACCAGTATGCCGACACGGTTTCCGTGCTAGACTTGGGCAGCCTCGCCCCCGTCGCCACCCTTGACGTGGGTGAATACCCTGAAGGGATCGACGTGGCTGCAGGTGGCACGCAGGTCGTGGTGGCTGGTTGGTTCTCTAACACGCTCACCGTGATCGACGCGCAAAGCCTCGAAACCCTGGCCGAAATCCCGACAGGCGACGGCCCGCGCGCCTTTGGCCGCTTCGTGATGGAGGAATGATGAAAGCCCTGCTCACCGCCGCGCTCCTCGCGTTTGCCAGCCCTGCTCTCGCCGTGGAACCCGCCTGGCCGGACCTTGAGGCCGCGCTCTACGAGGGGCGCACCCTGAACGCCGGCGAGAACATCATTGCCATCGACGCGCCCTATCGCACGTACGACGATGCTCGCACCCGGATCGCGGCCCAAGTTGCCGCGCCGGAAGGGCAGATGCTGGCTTCTCTCACTGTGATCCTCGATGAAAACCCGATGCCAGTGTCTGCTGTGTTCACCTTTAAGAGCCCCCTGCCCCGCTTCAATTTCGAGGCCACGTTTCGCGTTAACGGTCCCACGCCTTTGCACATGGTCGCCGAAACCACCGATGGGCAGCTCTGGATGGTGGAGCGCTTCGTCAAGACGTCGGGACAAGGTGCCTGCGCAGCGCCTCCGGGGACCGACCCGGAAGAGGCCCTGCTTACTCTCGGCGATATGGAGATCGGCGTATCCGGCGGCGCCTCACCACTCGATCGGCTGGGCGCGCTGGCGCATGGCCAAAAACAGGTGGATATCGAGGTGAGCCACCCCAGCCATTCGGGCATGCAGATGGATCAGATCTCGCTGCTCTTCATTCCGATGCGCTATGTCGAAAGCCTCGATGTAGAGTTGGATGGCGCCGGATACGTCGACATCACCGGGTCTATTTCACTCTCTGAAAACCCCAGCGTCTCTCTCTCCGTTCCACGCACCGTTGGCCACGTTGGTGTGACGATGACGGATACGGATGGCACTACCACCCGCGCCGAGCGCAGCCTCGCCGATTGGTAGGTGGGGGCAGCTGCCCCCTACCCGCCCGGCTCAGGCTCCACCACTTCGGTTGGATAATCGAAAAACGCCCACCCATCCGTGCCTTCTGGCAGCCAATAGACCTCGGAGTATCCCCACTCCAACGCCCGTTTTGCTGCGTTCCAGCTCATCCAGCAGTCTTCCAGACAAAAGATCAGCACAGAGTGAGCCGTATCCCCCCCGGTCACCTTCTCCAGCCCTGAGCGAAAATATGCGGCCGTCTGGTCGGCAATCGCTCCGTAGCCAACATTCGGCAACCAGATCGCACCCGGGATCGTGTAACGTGGCTTCTCGCGCCAGATCGTGCCCTCCGGCAGTCCTTCCGGCTTGGGCGCGCGTGGCAGAACGTCGATGAAGGCTACGTTTCCGCTTTCCCACAGCGCATGCGCCTCTTCCGGCCCGACGACAGTAGCGCCTTTCAGCGTGTCGGGAACGGGCGAGCGATAGTGCTCCATCTGGTAGTCATCGGGTTCGGCGACTTGGGCAAGCGTAGGCGCGGCCAGCAGCATAAAGACCGCCGCGACCCCGCGCATGCTCATTCCTTGGCGTCCAGCATCCTGTCGCCCATGTCCGCAACCAGAGGAACGCCGGCCTCTGTCAGGATCGCATTGATCTCATCCTGATTGCGGCGAATGAGCGAATTCAACTTGCGTTGCCAAACCTTGTCTCCCAAACGCACGCCCATCGTAATCCGGAAAAACAGCCGAGGCGGCAGCTCCTCTTTCAGGAGTGGGATGACTTTCATCCCCGGTTGCTCCTGCTTGACCAGCGGCCCGCCAATCGGTCCCCAGAGAATGGCCGCATCGATATCGCCAGCCTCCAGGTCGTTCAGCATATCCTCGGTGGGGCTCTCCACCCGCCGGTCGACGTTGAGGTTGTAGGGTTTGGCTTTGCCGATCAGTCCGTTGCGGGCCATGTGGGTAGCCGGGGGCGAACCCGCGATAATGCCGATCCTCTTGCCTTGCAGTGCCGGGTCAGAAAGGCGTTCTACCCCCGCCAGATCGCCGCCGTCCGGCACGATCAGCGTATAGACCGATGTCATGTAGTGGTTGGTGTTCAACACTAGCTCATGGCCCTGGGCATAGCCCATCACCACGTCGCAGCGGTTGGCCCTAAGCGTTTGTCGGATGAAGCCTGTCGCCATAGGGAACCACGTGTAGGTGACCGGCAACTCCAGCTTTTCTGCGAAGAGGTCAGCCAGCCTGTTCTCATATCCCGAGCCGTCTTCCATCGACATCGGCGCATTGGCCGGGTCTGCGCAAACGCGGAAGGCCGTTTTGCTGACGAGGTCGGATGTTTGCGCGCCAGCGGCGGTGGCCAGCATCAGCGCCAGACCCGCCGCATATGTGAGCGTCCTACATGCCAAGGCAGGCATTCTCCGCCTCGCGGATCGCATCTGTCTTGTCTTCACGGCCAGCAGGCCGGCCGCGTGGTACGGCCTCGGTGCCGCGTGCCTTGAGGTAAACGTAGATGTCATCAAGGTAGCACATGACATTGGGGTTATCGCCGAAGGCGGGCATCACCGAGTTTTCGGCGGCGTTGATCTTCTGGCGCCCATTCACCACCACGTCGACGAAATCGTAGTAATCCATGTCGATCGCCGAGTCTTTCAGAGCAGGCGCATAGGTCGAGCCCATGCCTTCAGGCCCGTGGCACACGTGGCATTCGGAGTGGTAGCGGCGGAAGCCCGAGTAGGTCAGCCAATCCACCTTCGCCCCGTCTTCGGTGATGTTGTAGGTCGGGATGTCGTCCTCGGTGTAGTAGCGTCCGTCTTCCTCGTAGGCGACGGCGATATTGTCGACCTCGTCCTGCGCGGCGACCATGGCGGGCGCGGCTGCGATCAGGGAGGCGGCAAGGATGCGCGAGAGTTTCATGTATGTCCTCGGAGTGGTCTGGGCGGTTCGGCACGGAGGGGCATCATGCCCACCCCGTGCCGATCGCTCTTGTCGCTTGTGGTGCCGCCTCCGGGGAGCGGAGGCAGCACCTGGGCCGGGGTATCAGTCCGGCAGGGAGAAGACGGTTAGCTGCCCGCCGAGCGCAGTGTAGTCGCTCAACGCGGCATAGCCGCCCACGGCACCAAGGCCGTCGTTCGGGTTGGTGAGCCCAGCTGCAAGGCCGATCCCGGCCCAGCCACCGATGCCCGAGAGAACGGCGACGTACTGTTTGCCGCCCTGCTCATAAGTCATCACGTTGCCGATAATGCCCGAGGGGGTCTTGAACTTGTAGAGTTCCTCACCCGTCTCGGCATGCACCGCTTTCAGGTAGCCCTCGAGCGTGCCGTAGAACACCACGTCACCCGCTGTGGCCAGAGCACCAGACCACACCGAGAACTGCTCGGGCAGCGACCACTTGATCTCGCCGGTCACATTGTCCCAGGCGATGAAGTTGCCCATGCCGCCGTGGCTGTCAGGTGCCGGGTACATCGACAGGGTCGCGCCCACGTAGGGCTGGCCTGCGGTGTAGCTCACCCGGAACGGCTCGTAGTCCATGCACACGTGGTTGGTGGGCACGTACATCAGCTCGGTCTTCGGGCTGTAGGCCGCCGGCTGCTGGTCCTTGGTGCCGAGTGCTGCCGGGCAGATGCCGGTCGAGTTCACGTCCTCACCGTTCTGCTCGGTGGAGTACTGGGCCACCACGGCCGGGCGACCATAGGTCTCCGACTCCGGGTCCATGTCCACGCCGGTCGTCCAGTTGACCGCCGGGTCATACTTCTCGGCCACCAGCAGCTCGCCGGAGACGCGATCCATGGTGTAGGCCAGACCGTTCCGGTCGAAATGCGTGAGCAGTTTGCGCTCGGTTCCGTCGATCTCCTGTTCGGTCAGGATCATTTCGTTAACGCCGTCGAAGTCCCACTCGTCATGGGGCGTCATCTGGTAGACCCACTTGGCCTCGCCGGTGTCGATGTCACGGGCGAAGATGGTCATCGACCAGCGGTTGTCACCGGGGCGCTGCGCCGGGTTCCAGGTCGAGGGGTTGCCCGAGCCGTAGTAGAAGAGGTTCTCTTCCATGTCGGCCGAATACCAGCCCCAAGTGGTGCCGCCACCGATCATCCACTGATCGCCTTCCCAGGTGTCGGTCGAGCTGTTGGCGCCGACGGGCTTGCCGAGATGGGTGGTGGTCTCGGGGTTGAACAGGATCTGATCATCCGGGCCCACCGAATAGGCGCGCCACACCTGCTCACCGCTCTCGAGGTCATAGGCCGTCACGTGGCCCTGCACACCGAACTCGCCGCCGGAGATGCCGACAATGAGCTTGTCCTTCACCGGCAGCACGGTGGCGGTGTTGGTCTCGCCCTTCGAGGGGTCGCCGTTGATCGCCGTCCAGACTTCCTCGCCGGTCGTCGCGTCGAGCGCGACGATCTTGGTGTCGGCCTGGTGCAGGTAGATCTTGCCGTTGGCATAGGCCACGCCGCGGTTGACCGTGTCACAGCACATCACCGGGATCACGTTCGGATCCTGCTTGGGCTCGTACTTCCAGATGATCTTGCCGTCCTGCGTCAGGTCGAGCGCATAGACGATGTTCGGGAAGGGGGTGTGCACATACATCACGTCGCCGATCACAAGCGGGCTGCCCTCGTGGCCGCGCAGAACGCCGGTCGAGAACGTCCAATTGGCCTGAAGCGTGCCAACGTTGTCAGCCGTGATCTGGCTCAGCTCGGAATAGCGCTGGTTCTTGTAGTCGCCCGTCTGGATCGCCCATTGCGCGGAGTTGTCGATATCCGCCATCAGCCCGTCGTTGGCCAGCGCGCCGGTGGCGCACATCGCTGCGACGGAGGTCAGAGCAAGTAACTTTCTCATGGTCTAATCTCCCGTTTGGTTGATGCCGTCGCAGCCCATCTCACAAGGCTGGCGGCCAGGCCCGGCTTCACGTGTCCTCCTCGCGCCGGGTATTCCGCTATCTCGTCAGGAACCCTCCCCTTCTGCTGCCGCTCCATCCTCGCCAAAGCTGGCAAGGTAGGCGATGACATTGGCCACATCAGCCTCCTTCCGGAGGCCGGCGAAGGTCATTTTGGTGCCCTTCATGAAATCCTTGGGTTTGGTCAGGAAGGCGGCGAGGTTCTCTTCGGTCCACTCGAGCCCGCCATCAGCGGCCTCCTGCATGGCCGGAGAGTATTTGAAGTCCTCAACACTGGCTGCGGCGCGACCGATGATGCCGTTCAGGATCGGGCCGGTCTTCGCTTGAGCGTCCGCACCCACCATGTGGCAGGCCTGGCATTTCCGGAACACCTTTTCGCCCTTGGCTGGATCGCCCGCCATGTCCTCGGCCGAAAGCACCGTGGCGCTGGCGATAAAGCTGGCGGCGGCGAGCAGTCTTGCGATCATGTCTTGTCTCTCTCCCTCAATGGCGCGGCCCTCAGCCGCAAAGTCTCTCCGCATGCCAGGCAACATGGTCCCGGGCGAAGGTCGTTACGAAAAAATATGAGTGGTCATAGCCCGGCTGCATCCGGATGGCGCCGGGCTGGCGGCGTTTCACCATGGCCTGCGCCAGCGCCTCTGGGCGGAGCAGGTCAAGGAACTGGTCACTCGCGCCTTGGTCCACGAGGATCTCACCCTTCCAGCCCTTCTCTTCCAAAAGGATCGAGGCGTCGTGATCCGCCCACGAGCTTTCATCATCGCCAAGGTAGGCCGAGAGTTGCTTGCGACCCCAGTCCGAACTGGTCGGGTTGGCGATGGGGGCAAAGGCCGAAAGGCTCTCGAACATCTCCGCATTGCGCATGGCAATCGTCAGAGCCCCGTGCCCACCCATCGAATGGCCGGTGATCCCGTGCCGATCTTCCAGCGGAAAATGCTCCATCACGAGCCCACGCAACTCGCCGGTAATATAGTCATACATCCGGAAATGCGGCGACCATGGCTCGCGCGTGGCATTCACATAGAACCCCGCGCCCTGACCGAGGTCATAGGCTTCATCATCGGCCACATCTTCGCCGCGCGGGCTGGTGTCAGGGAAGATCACCGCAATCCCATGCTCGGCGGCATGTTCCTGAAAACCGCCTTTCGTCATGGCGTTTTCATGTGTGCAGGTAAGTCCACTGAGATACCAGAGCACTGGCACCGGCCCGTGTTCGGCCTGTGGCGGCAGATAAACCGCAAAGGTCATCTCGCAACCGCAGGCGTTTGATGGGTGCTTCGCCACGATCTGACGCCCGCTGAAACAGGCCGTTTCGGAGATCACTTCAAGGCTCATCAATACTCCACCACGGCGCGGATGCTCTTGCCGGCGTGCATGAGCTCGAAGCCTTCGTTGATGTCGTCGAGCTTCAGTTTGTGGGTGATCATCGGGTCGATCTCGATCTTCCCGTCCATGTACCAGTCCACGAACTTCGGCACATCCGTCCGGCCCTTTGCGCCGCCGAAGGCCGTGCCCTTCCAGACCCGGCCCGTCACCAGCTGGAACGGGCGGGTGCTGATCTCGGCCCCTGCAGGCGCCACGCCGATGATCACGCTCACGCCCCAGCCGCGGTGCGAGCATTCCAGCGCGTCGCGCATCACCTTCACGTTGCCGGTGGCGTCAAACGAGTAGTCCACGCCGCCGATCTGGTCGAGCTCGGTCTTGGTCAGGTCCACGATGGCCTGCACCGTGTTCTCTACCTTCGAAGGGTTAACGAAGTGTGTCATGCCGAATTTCTTCGCCATCTCCGCCTTGTCGTCGTTCAGATCGACCCCGATGATCTTGTCGCAGCCCGCCATCCGCAGACCCTGGATCACGTTCAGCCCGATCCCGCCGAGGCCAAAAACGGCGGCCGTTGACCCAATCTCAACACCTGCCGTGTTAATCACCGCGCCGATGCCGGTGGTCACGCCGCAGCCGATGTAGCAGATCTTGTCGAAGGGCGCGTCCTCGCGCACCTTGGCCAGCGCGATCTCGGGCATCACCGTGTGGTTCGCAAAGGTGGAACAGCCCATGTAGTGATAGATCGGCGTGCCATCGAGCATCGAGAACCGGGTCGTGCCGTCGGGCATCAGGCCCTGGCCCTGCGTGTTCCGGATCGCGGTGCAGAGGTTGGTCTTGCCGCTCAGGCAAGAGGCGCACTCGCGGCATTCCGGGGTGTAAAGCGGGATCACGTGGTCGCCCGGCTTCAGCGTGGTCACGCCCTCGCCCACCTCCAGCACAACGCCCGCGCCCTCATGGCCAAGGATGCTCGGAAACAGCCCCTCCGGGTCATCGCCCGAACGGGTGAACTCATCGGTGTGGCAAATCCCCGTCGCCTTGATCTCCACCAGAACCTCGCCCGCCTTCGGGCCCTCAAGGTTCACATCCATGATCTCAAGCGGTTTGCCAGCCTCAAGGGCCACCGCGGCGCGTGTCCGCATCTGTTTCCTCCCAGAACGTCTCGGCGGTTTTTGTTGTCAACGAGGCTAGGAGCAGAGCCCAAAACTGCCAATGCAGACCAAAGGTGGTATTGGCCCCGGTAGACAAAGGTGCACGGCGGGATACAGTGTGCGCAGGGAGGACAGCCATGAAAACAAGGGTTCTAAAGGCACTCTGCCTGTTGCTTGCAGCGGGCGCACCGGCCATGGCTGCCGATTTCTCGGACCCGACATGGCCCTGCATCCAACGCAAGGTCGGGCAACTTTCACCCGGTCTGATGTGGCCCGCGGCGATCGAGAAACCCGCGCTTTCTACAGAGGTTGAGGCTGCCGTCGAGGATCTCGTCGGCTACCTGACCCTCCGGCGCCTTGCACTGGACGAAACTGAACCCCAGCTTGCGGCCTTCACCGCGTCGCACGGTACAGACCCGGCCCTGCTCGGCCGTGTCTTCGAGCAGTCCTTCACGCGTCTCAACACGCTCCGCACCCGGCTTATAACGGGGATCGAGGAGTATTCCCTTGGCCAAATCGCCCTTTCCGAGCGGATCGACGCCGCACGCCTGAAAATGGATTCTGAAATGGCGAAGGAGAACCCGGATTTCGACCTCGTGGACGAGCTGGAGGAGCAGATCGCATGGGACGAGCGGATCTATACCGACCGTCGCCAATCACTCACCTATGTTTGCGAAACGCCCGTCCTGCTTGAAAAACGGCTCTACGGCATCGCCCAGATGCTCCAGAACGCCGCGAAGGAGTAGGCTTCCTCAGCCTTACTCCCATTCCAGTTCCGTGAAGGCCACGGTAGCGTTGCGCTTGTTGTAAGCGTCGAAGAGTTCCCAAGCCCCGGCTTCGCTTTCAGCGATATGTTCTACCGCCTCGCCCAGCCGCTCGCCGGCCGCGAGCGCGGCCCGGGTGTCATCGCGCAGCACCTCGAGGTAACGCCGCATCGGGCCGAGGGCCTCTGCCATAGGCATCACAGGCCCACCGTGGCCGGGCACGACCTGCCCGCCCTGCCCTTCCAACGTGTCGAGAGCCTCCAGCCATCCCAGCACCGAGCCATCGAGCGCGGGCGTGTGGCGATCGAAAATGACGTCTCCTGCGATTAACACGTCCCCGACCCGGACTGTGATATCCGTGCCAGTATGTGCTCTCGGCCAAGGGGTCAGCTCAATACGAACCTGACCAAGGTCAATTTCGATGGCTTCGGATACCGCGACGGTCACCGTCGGCACCCCGCTGCCAAGGAAGGCCTCAGGACCGATCAAGGCTTCGAGGCTCTCCACATAGTTCCCACCCCGGTCCGCAAGCGCTCGTTTCAAACCCGAATGGCCCACCACCTTTGCGCCACGGAAGGCCGTTGCCCCAAACACATGATCCGGGTGCATATGGGTCAGCACCACATGGCTCACTGGCAATTCGGTCACAGCGCGAATGCCCCTCCACGTCGCCTCCCCGATCCATCTGGCCGATCCGCTGTCGACAACTGCCACGGAGTCTTCCCCCACGACAAAGGCGATGTTTGCCACATCGCCCAGGTTCTCACGGTCGGGCTCTGCGATTGCCCCCATGTGCACCCAGAGGTTTGGCGCAACCTCTTCGAAATCCAGCACAAGACCGCGTGGAGCACAGAATGGAGCGCCCGCCTCCCAAGCGCCCTCGGGCACGGTCACCTCACCCAGCTTTGCCTCGCAGCCCGCTAGCGTGCTTGCCTCAACCCCCGGCAACAGTGCATCGCGGCACACGTCGGGCTCGCCAGTCAGGCAAAGGGTAACGAGAGCTTCAAACATGGTGCCAGCCTCCCCCTTGGTCTCCGTTCACGCCATGCCGACCATCGGATAAGTGCCGCAGCACCTCGCCTGTGCTACACTCGCGCAAAGCGCGATCACGGGAGGAGACCCAATGCGCCTGATCACGACCGCTCTGTTCGCGGCCATCGTCGTCCTGCCTGCCTACGCGGCGGAAGACAATCCGCTGACGGAGAGTGAAAGCTGGGAGGCCCTGAAATACGATGTGCTGGGGGATGCAACGCCAGCCGACGGCAGCGACCTCTTCACCGTCGATGCCCCTTACCGGGCCAACGATGCGGCCACCGTGCCGCTGCACATCGTTCAAACCGATGAAAGCGCCCGGATCAGTAATGCAGTGGTGGTGATAGACGAAAATCCCGCGCCTGTCGCAGGCACTTTCACCTTTGGTGACGCGATGGCTCCGCTGGATCTCGAAATTCGGGTTCGCGTGAACCAGTATTCCAACGTCCGAGTCATCGCCGAAACCGGTGGGGGCCTCGCCATGCAGGGACGCTTCGTCAAGGCGTCCGGCGGCTGCTCCGCCCCCGCCACATCAGACCCGGAGGCCGCGCTTGCGGGCATGGGGCAGATGCGACTGCGCGGCTTTGCCACCGAGCCGCAAATGAGCACCCCGCGCCGCGAAGCGCAGATCATGATCCGGCATCCCAACTACTCGGGCCTCCAGCGAGACCAGATCACCCAGCTCTTTGTTCCGGCGCACTTCATCGACACGCTCGAGGTGCGCCAAGGCGACGAATTGCTGTTCACGATGGAAGGCGGCATCTCGATTTCAGAGAACCCTGTGTTCCGGTTCGTTTATACTGACAACGGTGAGCCGGAAATCACGGTGCGGGCCACGGATACCGAGGGCAATGTGTTCGAAGAGCGATTGCCGAAGGATGAGGCCAGCTAGACGGCAAACCCGCTCAGAAGCAGAGGATCTCCGCCTCGGCCTGCGCGCGACGCAGTTCGGCCACGAAAGCCTCGGCGCTGGCAGCACTCCGGAAAATTGCCATACGCTCGCCGCCCACTTGCCGCATCGAAAGAACGGTCTCCGCTTCGACATACTTTTCATAGGGCAGAATCGACGCGATCATATCAATCGAGCAGGCGCAGTGCTCCAGCGTCTCGCGGCTAAGGCCATTGGTCTGCATGCAGGCAAAAACGTAATCCGCCCGAGCCGCTGTGGGGTAATCATTCATCCGATCCGCCACGCTCTGGGCGTGCACCGGCATGGTCATGAGCAGAACGCAGGCAATCCACCTCATTCGGACACACCTTCAAACACCATCATCGACCCGTAGGCCTCACCCGCCTCGGCCGAGAGACTCCGATACCAGCCGGGCACCTCTTCAGACATGACAACGGTCAGCTTCAATGCACCGAAGCCGTTCATCCGCGCGGCATTTGGGTCACCTTCGAAGGGCTGGATAACAACGGTCACATCGCCATCCGCTTCATTAATGTCCGCGGGCGAAATCAATGCCTCCTTGACGCGGTTGCGAATGTAGAAAGGGCTCCCACCGGCGCTCTCAGCCATGTCTCGCACGACGGTTTCGACGAAATACATGATGACAGGGTTGCCCACGCTTGCCGGAAAGGCACCGAGAGCCCGGTGCTTTTCACCCTGCAGGAACTGCAATCGCGCTTCGGGCGGCGTGCCCCCCGCCAGTGTCATCTCGATCGTTCCAGTGTCGCGCTGTGCCGCTGCGGGAACGAGCGTGTTCGTCACATCCCGGCTGTAGTTCAGCACGCTCCCTTTTTCGATTGAGTCGAGGGTGCCCTGTTTGAAGAGCAGATCATAGGCAGCCGTATCGGTCGGGTCCGCCGCCGTTGCCACGCTGGCGCATGCCATGTAAAGCCCTGCAAGGGCCGATACTGCCTTGATCATCATAGTCTCCTTCCGGCTCCGAGCCTAACTTACGGCAGCGCCGCGTCACCGGATACTTTTGTCGGTGCCGTAGGCCGCGCCCCTGCCCCGGCGCGAACCTTCCAGTGCATCAACGGCCGGAGACGGGAGAGCTCAACTGGCTTGGTCATTACCGTGAAGTCCTCCTCTGCACCGGCCAGAGCCAGTTCGGGAGAGCGGTTGGCGGTAATCATGATCGCGGGCACATGGGTTTCAGTAGCCTCACGGACGGCACAGATCGCCGTCGTGCCAAGGTCCGACCCGTCGAGCTGGTAATCGGCAAGGATTATGTCCGGCGGCAGGCCAAGCTCTTCCACCATTGCGAGCGCCTCCTTCGTGCTGCGCGCTCCCAACACAGATGCGCCCCAGCGCTCCAGTTTCCGGGTGGTGGCATCGAGCACAGCAGCATCGTTCTCCACCACCAGCACGATCAGGTCCATCTCCGGAAAGTCCCCTGCGCCGGGGCTCATCGCCGCCTCACCGACCGGGGCCTGCGCCTCGACCGCCTCCATCTCGATCGAAAAGACAGACCCGACACCGGGCTTCGAGCGCACGCTCACTTGGTGACCCAGATGCCGACAGGTTCGGTCTACGATCGAGAGGCCCAGCCCCATGCCGCTACCCGGCGGCACATTGTCCGCCCGAGTGAACTCCTCGAAGATCCGTCGCTGATCCTTGCGGCTGATCCCGATGCCCGTATCCCAGACCTGAAGCTCCACCCGCTCGCCCGGCCTTCGCCGGCACCCCACGAGTACACGCCCGCTCTCAGTGTATTGGATCGCGTTCACCACTAGGTTCTGGATTGAGCGAAAAAGATAGCGCTGGTCGGACCGCACCCAGAGGCCGCTTGGCACCACGCTGAGTTGGACCCCCTTGCGCGCCGCAAAGGCCTGCTGGTCCTGCGTGACCGTTTGCATAACTTGCGCCAATGAAACATCGGTCGGGTTGAGCTGCCCGGTCGAACTTTCGAGCCGCGAGATATCGAGTAGTGCGTGCAGCAACTGCTCCATCGATGCAAAAGCCCCTTCAAGTCGCTCCACCGTCTCGGCCATCTGGGTCTCGCGGCTCATGTCGAAAAGCGTCGAGATCAGCAGTTTTGCAGCGTTGATCGGTTGCAGCAGGTCATGGGATGCCGCTGCGAGGAAGCGGGTCTTGGAGCTGTTGGCCGCTTCCGCCTCTTCCTTAGCGACCTTGAGTGCCTCCTGCACCCGCGCCAACTCTTCGAATTGCGCGGTCAACCGGGCGTTGGCGTGGGTGAGTTCGGCTGTCCGCTCGCTCACCCGCTTTTCCAGCAGTTCGGTGGCGCGGTACTCCAGAGTCACATCCTTAATATCGACCAGAAAGCCCATGTCCGGCAGCGCATGTGTGTGCATGTCCAGCACCCGGCCGCTGGCATGGCGCAACGTCTGCCGCAGCCGCCCGTCTTTGCCCGTCCGCTCCATCCAGCCATCGAAGAGGGCAAGATTTTCGCTGTCGATCAGGTAGTTGGCGCGAATGAACTCCACCACCTCGGTAAACAGTGTGCCCTGCTGCACAAGGGTGTAAGGTAGCCCGAGCAACTCGCGGAACCGGTCGTTGTGGAGTGTCACGGTGCCTTCGGCGCTGACCGTGCAGAGCCCGAGGCTCATGTGATCGATGGCGGCCTGTAGGTAGTGGGCATGCAGGTCAATCAGCTGCGCCTTTTCAGAGCGGTTCTTGCGGACGATGTCGGTGATCTCGGTCTGGAGCACGATTACCGTCTCGCCGCCCGTTCCCTGCTGGCTGATCTGGAACCACCGGTCGCCTTTCAGCGCAATCACGAAAGACGAAAGCGCTGTGCCCGCCTCTGCCTCCCGACGGGTGCGAAGAGGCGGCGCCACTTGCTCGTCGTCCGCCTCAAGATGTGCCGAATGCTCCATCGCGTCGAAATAGTCGGCTAGCGTCAGCCCGGGCAGGATCCGCCCCGAAATGTCCGGCAAAAGCGTGCGGAAGAGCTCGTTGCAAATCCGCAGCCGCCCCTCCTCGAAGAGCGCAAATCCGCCCTCCATGACAGAGAGGGCATCGGTCAGGTTCTTCTGGCTTCGCTCCCGGTCATGCCGCAATTGGCTCAGCTCGCTCGAGGCGCGTTCCAAGTCGCGGGTCTTGGCCCAGACCTGCCCCTGCAGTGCGATTGCCGACTGAAAAGCCGAATATGCTTGGCTGCCCACCTCGTTCTGCCGCCCAGCTCGCCGCACCAGCGCAGCAATAATCTTGGCCTGCTTCTCGACCTGCACCTCAAGGGGATCGTCGGGATCGATCATCAGTGCAACGAGCGCTCCTTGGGTTCAAAAAAGGCAACGCCCACGAAGGTCTGGTTCACATGCACGCCGCAGTGCTGCTCGCCATAGGTGTTGAAGCCCAGCACCCGGCGTTCCTTCAGCACCTCCGACGCTTGCCACGTCAGTTGCTTGTGGTCGATCTCAATGCGCCTAAGTACACAGTCGAACCCGAGGATGAATTCTGGCGCGCGCCCCCGCCCGTCCCGCAAATCGAGCTCCTGCGCCATGGTCTGAACAATCTCCTGACCCTTCCCGAGTGTCAGCAACAAGCCTTCGTCAATGGCGCTGAGGAACGAGAGTGCACCGCCCTCCTGAACCTCCTGAATGGCTCGCACGTGGTAGAGCGCCGAGTTCCGTACCAGCACCGGATTTTCCGCGAAGACCTGCGGCGATAGCTGCTCGCGGGGCACGCCAACGAGCCGGGCATATTCATCGGCCGCCGGAGCGCCGTTGATCTCATAGACCACCCGTTCTTCCGGCTCCGCGCCGGTTACGACCATCTGGTGCCCGGTCGGCAGGAAGTGGTCGAAGCCAATGCCCGAAAACTCGAGATCGGTCTCCAGGATCAGCAGGAGCGCGGCGTTGGTATGGAACTTGCCGCCGTGAAGCACGGAGGTTTGTTGAAAGGTCAATCCGTTCGCCGCGGAACCGCCAAAGATCGGCATGTCATCCAGCCCCGCCTCCAGCGCGGCAACCAACATATCCTCCTGCTTGGAAAGTCCGTCGCTGATGGTCAGCGCCAGTCGGTTCCAATGTGCCGTCTTCTGAAAACGTGCATCGAGCGCGCGTGCATCTGCAGTGATACGCTGAATCGAAAGCGGCTTGAGCGGAGCGATCAGTTGAGATGCGCAGCGGAAATGGCTGCGCGGGAAAGAGAGCGCCAGCAGAGCGTCATTCTCGTATCCCTCCGGGGTGATTTGCCCGGCGGTCGTGCAGCCGAAAACAAGGCAGCCGCCGAGATGTGCAGCCACACCTTGTTCCACCTCCCCGAGGTCGAGCGCCTCCGGGACGAAGAGCAGGGTGAAGCAGGCATCCTGATGAGCAAGAGCGGCGGCAACCTCCGCCACGGCCGTGTCTCCCGCCACCGCGTGGGAAACGGCGACACCGACTAGTGCCTCCGTCTCTCCCCCTGAATTTCCGTTCACCACCTCAGTTGCTCAGAAAAGCCTGGGTGTCGCTCTGCTCCGCCGCCGCATCGAGGCTCGCGCTTTCTACGAGCACAGCGGCCTGGGTTCGGTTCTGAACGCCCAGCCGGCGCAACAGCGCGGTGATATGGGCTTTGACCGTGGCTTCCGCGAGGTCCATTTCGTAGGCGATTTGCTTGTTGGGCTTGCCCACGCAGATGAGTTTCATGATGCGGGTCTGCTGTGGGGTGAGTTCGGCGATCTTACGGGCCACATCCTGCTTATCCCGCAGCTTCTGCTTTTGCGGCGCGTGCCGTACCCGGCTGAAACCCTTCGGCAGATAGGTCAGCCCGCTGCGCACCTCGCAAAGGGCGGCGCGAAGGTCTGCCATGGGGGCATCTTTGGGCACGAAGCCCGCCGCACCGGCATCCATCACCGCTTCGATCACCTCGTCGCTCGTGAGCGATGAGATCACCACAACCGGCACATCCGGCAGTTCCTCTCTCAGCCGTAGGCAACCGCTGATGCCGGTCACATCCGGCAGCTTGAGATCAAGCAGCACCATGTCAGGCCGAAAGCCTTTGCAAAGGGCCTGAAGCCCGTCATGCAGCGTGGTGGCCGTCACGATCTCACAGCCGTCGAACACATGGCGCAACGCTTGCTCCAACGCCGCGCCATAAAGCGGGTGGTCGTCGACCACCAACACCGAGCCGACCTCGCATGGTCGTCGCTCAAGCGCCTCATGTTTCATGATTTCGTCCTCCCTCACGGGAGGCTAGCAGGAAAGATTTCACCTGTGCAACTCTGTCGCAGCAGTTGAAACCCTAGGCGAGATTCCGCCGCAGGGTGCAAGAATACGCCCGGAGCCGGGCCCACGCCCGCCTCCGGTTTCTGCCGCTGTCAACCCGCCCTAGTCAGGCGTCAGCGAGCACGCCTTTTGACTTCGCCACATGGGTCGCAATCGCGTCCATCAGTGGCGGTGAAAGGCAGTCATAGGGCTCCAGCCCCAACTCCCTGAGCCGTGAGCGGATGCCGTCCATCCGATCCGGGTTCACCCCGCTCTCGATGATCGAAGAGCAGAAGGCAGCGAACTCAGGCGCTGACCAGCCATCTTGATCGCTCAACTCGGTGTGCACAAAGTCCAGCCCGTGGAACGGGTGGCCGGTATCCTCGATGCGGCCATACATGTGCGCCCCGCAGCCTGAGCAGGCATGCCGCTGGATCGCGGCACTCGGGTCGACGACCGAGAGCTTGTTCGCCCCCGAACGCACCGTGACGGCATCACGGCCGACAACCGCGATCTGGCTAAACACGGCGCCATCGGGCTTCCAGCACTTGGTGCAGCCGCACACATGGTTATGCGCCGTCTGGCCGCCGATCTCGACAACCACCGGATCGCTGGCGCAAAGGCACTTGATCGTACCACCGGAGAAACTCGCGCTGCCGGGCCTGACACCCCCGTCCACCGCAGGATGTATCGTCACTTGGGTCATGGCAGGCTCCTCCTCCTTGCCGCCGAACAGTCTGGACCACAGACTCATGGGCTTCCCTCCCCCGTTAGGGTTTGCCGGTGTGCACCTGTCGCACCCAAGGCAATGTCAGGTCATGGTGCCGCCCGAGCGATGCTCTGACAATTTAGCCAAGAGTATCGGTCCTTCGTGCTAGCAAGGCCCGTGCGATGCCCGTGAGATTAGGCGTGTCGGTGCCCCTGCCGAAAACGGCGTCATCAAGCCGCGCCAAGGCCCCCTGCCCGCGCCCATCGCGGCGCACCAATGCAGCCCCGGCCCGGCGGAGCGCGGTCAAATCGCCCCGACGTGCTGCTTGGCGAATCCGCCAGCGCAGCGGGTCAGCAAATCGAGGGCGGCCCAGCTTCTGCCCCCACAGCAACACGGCCAACCCGGCCACGACGCCGAAGCCTGCCGCCGCCAAAGCGCTTCGGCCGCGGTCCGCCCCGGCAACGGCGATCCCGGGCCGCGCCACCAACGGCTCCGTGTAGGCCACACGCTGCGCCCCGATCCGCACCCGCCGGGGCTGTCTGGCCACCGTGTCATACCACTCGAACTCCATCGGCTCGGTGATGGCCGACACCCCGTTGCCGGGCTGGATCGTCCAACGCCAGAAGGCGACCGAGACAGGCCCCTCCGGCGACAGTTCCACCAGCCGCTTCTCCGGGTGCGCAAAGACCAGCCCGCTGGGAGAGCGCAACTCCGGCATCGGCGGGATCATCTGCGGCGCGGCGCCCGTTGCCGCAACCCGTACAATGCGCAGCACGCCCTCGCCTTGTGCCAGCTGGTCCGGCGCATTGGACCAGCTGTCAGATACCTCCAACCGCCGGGCTGGGAACCACCAGTCTCTCGCCGGAGCCGGAGCAACCTGTAGCGGCACAGGCGCCGAGCGCAGGTCGTGGTCAAACCAGTCGTCGTCCGCGTCGATTAAGGTCAAATGATGGGTGAACGATCCGATCTCCAACTGCCCGTCCCGCTCCGGGAAGAGTGCCATGCGGCGGCGAAAGTTCTTCACCGGTTGTCCGCGCTCGCGGGTTTCGTACCAGTAGTCCTGTCCGAGCTGCATCCATGCAAAGCCCTCAAGCTCCGGCTGCACCAGGCTCTCCCGCGCAATGTGCCTTCGATACACGCCGTGGATTGTCATCAGTACCATCTCGCCCGCGAATGGCATGGCACCGGCATCCTCCACGGTCACAGTCAGTTCGATCTCGCCGGGCCGCACTTCGCTCGCCTGCGCCAGAGCGGCCCCCGCGAGCATCAGCCATGCAACCAGCGCCTTCATTGCGGATCCTCCGCCTCTGGCTGCCCTTCTCCCGCCCGCAAGCGCCGTTTGGCCTCATGGCGGATCCGTGCGGCCATGAAGGCGCCGGGCACATCCTCCAGCGTTTCCAGCCAGCGCTCATCGGCGGTGATGAACTTGTCATCGAACACCTTGCGAACTTCCCGCGCACCCCCGCTTACGATTTCAGGCAGACCAATGAGCGCGCCCACGTTGGTCACCTCCGTGCCCTGCCCTGCCGCGCGCGCGTTTCCTCTCGCTTCAAAGCTCTCTTCCAAAGGTCCGCTCAGATCACGCTCGGAGAACCACTCCACGACTGACCCCGCTTCCAGCGCCAAGCCCGCGTAGAAGGCCGCCACGAGGTCGAAATTGGCACCGGCCGCCCCGTCGCCGCCCGTCCGCGCGAGGTCATAGGCTTCAAGTGCTTCGGCATACTGGCCCGCTCTCGCAAGCGCATTGCCTTGGTTGAACGGCTGCCCAGCTCGTGCAAAAGCACCTGCCGCAGCCTCATAGTGCCCCGCCCGATACAGCGCCACACCTCGCCACCCCTGATCAGAAAAGAGCATCGGCACCGAAATCCCGGCATCCAGCAGCACCCTGCCAAATGGTGCTGTGCCCCCAATCAACAGCGCGACCGCCAAAAGGCCGCCTGCGATGAGCGCGATCATCTTCATGATTGCCTCCGCCGAAAGCCCAGCAAAAGCGGCACGAGAGCAGCAAGCAGCACGAGCCGCCCATGGTCGGCAAGAAACAGAAGCGGGTAGTCCGCCCGCTCCAATTGCGCCCGCCCGCCCTCGGCCAGAAACCCTGCCAGCGCGACACCTTCCAGCGGTGTGAAGGTTCGGCCACCACCAGCCCGTGCCAGCACCTCTGCAGGCTCCAGTCCCTCGGCGGCGACCACAGATAGCCGCGCACCCTCCGCCTCCAGCTTTGCCGCCACCTCAAGCGTCTCCGGCCCCAGCCCGCCGCCATCGGTGAAGAGCACTACATCGGCGCTGAACAGCCGGGCCTCCTTCAGCACGTCTGCCGCACGCGCCAATCCCAGCCATGGCCGTGAGCCCCTATCGGGCACCGTGGCGCCGTCGACCAGTTGCCAAGTCTGGGCCAGTTCCTTGTGATCACTGGTCAGATCGGCTGCGTGATAGGCATCGCCCGCCACCACCACCAGTGCGGCGGGCCTTGCCCCCAAACCCGCCATCGCGGCACGGCCAGCGGTCAGCATCTGGCTCCACCCGTCCGCTTCGGTCATCGAAAGCGAGGCATCGAGCACGAGGATCACCCCGTCGAGATTGCGAAACGCCGCTGCCTCGCGCCGCGTGGTTGCAGGACCGGTCAGAGCCAACGCCACCAGTCCGGCAGCAGCCAGCGCACCCAAGCCTTGCACACCCTGCCGCCCGGCCTCCACATGCCCAAGCCGCCGGAGCGCGGCCATCATCTCGGGGCGCACAACCCGCTCCCAGTCGCCCAGCCGCGCGCGTCGGCGCCAAAGCAGCACTGCAAGCGCCGCCACAACCGGCAAAGCCAGTAGCCACCACGGGCGGAGGAGTACCAGCCCGCTCACGCCCGCCTCCACGCCAGCCCGAGGCAGAGCAACAGTGCCAGCCCCGCCGGCCAGACCCAGAATTCGCGCCAGACTTCCGCCGACAAGCCATCGCTCGCGGTGGCTTCCAGCTGGTCCAGCGCTTCGCCCACAGCCACGAGGTCTTCAGTGGTACGCACCCGAAAGGTCTCACCGCCGCTCAGGTCCGCGACCGCACCCAAGGTGGCAGCGTCCACCACCCCGCGCTCCCCTTCATCGGCCTCGGCCAGTTCGCGCGGGCCCATGGCGATAGTATGCACCCGAACACCCATATCCGCCGCTAGAGCCGCCACGCCGCGCGGGTTCGTGGCGCCCGCGTTGTTCACCCCGTCCGAGAGCAGGATCACCACTTTGGTCGCCGCATCGCTGGTCGCCATGCGTTTCAACGCCAGCCCCAGCGCATCTGCCATGTTAGTCGCCCGTCCCGAGATACCGATTTCGGCCTGCTCGATCCGCCGCGCGACGGCTTCGGTATCAAAAGTGAAGGGCGCCGCATAATAGGCCTCGGAACCAAAGAAGATCAGCGCAACCCGGTCTCCAGCCCGCCGGCGCGCAAACTCCGTGCCCACCCGCTGCACCGCCTCGAGCCGCGTGATCGCGGCGCCGTCGAGGAAGAAGTCCTCCCGTACCATCGAGCCGGAAAGGTCGATGGCAATCGCAAGATCACGCCCCGTAACCCGTAAGGCCGAAACAGGCGCCAGCACCCGAGGTCCCGCCAAGGCAACGACCAGCAGCGCCCACGCCAGCGCCGCCAGCCACGGCACAGCTGTTCGGCCTCCCTGCAAACCGGGCTGCTCAAACCCCGCTGCGACACGCTCGGGTACGCGCAACGCTGCGCCCGAGCCTCGGGCCACAGGCAGAAGCGCCCACGCGAGCACCGGAAGCGGCAAGAGCAAAAACCACCACGGCTGGGCGAACTCAGGCATCGGCCCCGAGCCTGCGTTCAAGGCCCTCCGGCACCCCGCCGCGTGCATAGATCTGACTGCGCTGCGCCCCATAGCCGCTCGGGTCGGCCTCTCGCCACAGCGTCAGCAATGCAATTTCCCGCTGCTCCTCCGGCAAGGCGTCCGCCGCCGCGAGGCGCTGGGCAAAGCTCGCTGGTGCCGGTGGTCGCTCACGCCCGCGCAACACCGGGCGCAGGAGCAAAGCGATACACAGAGCCAGCCCAAGCCCCATCCCGGCCCCCGCTGCAAGTTCGGCGATCAAGCCGCCCGGCGCATCCGCTGGGAGCCGGATCTCCACCAGCCCCGCCTGCACCGCCTCTTCCGTCAGCGCTTGTCCTTCGGCCATATCATCGCCCCCAGATCGCGTGTAGCCGCCGCGCGGTCTCCTGCACCGGCGCCGCGGCCTCAATCACCATCGCTGGAAAGCCGCGGGGCGCCGCCTCTCCCGGTCCTGCGCCAGACACACGCAGCATTCGCACCGCGCCACCTTGAACCCGCACAGGGTATTGCCCCTCCGGCAGCCCCCCCGGCCCACGATCGTGCACCTCGAGCAAGAAAGGATGCCGCTTTTGGGCCAGTGCCCCCAAACGCTCTCCAAGGTCGTCACCCGGCACGTCGAAGCCGCTCGCCAGCATCAGTTCGGCACCACGTGGTGCAATTCGCTCCAGCGGCCTGAGCAACCCTGCGAGGTCCGGCTCGGCACTAGATTTCTCCAATGCAGTCGTCAGCGCCGCATTATGCGCGCGAACCATCCCGCCGATCACCGAGAGCATGCCGCGCGTGCGCCCACGTGCGCCTACAATCTCGGGCCCACCCGCGCCAAGCGTCATCAGCCCCACACGGCCGCCCTCCTCGACCGCCCGCCAGCCGATCAGAGCCAGAGCTTCGGCCGCCGCGACAGATCGAAACGCGCGGCCTGTGCCCCAGAGCATCGAGGGCCGCAAATCGAGCACCAAGAACGTGACCCTGTCACGCTCTTCCTGAAACCGCCTGATGTGCAACACGCCGGTCCGCGCGGTGCTGCCCCGGTCGAGATGGCGGATGTCGTCCCCCGCCACATATTCCCGCGTGTCGGCTATCTCCTGCCCCGAGCCGCGCCGCTTGCTGAGGAACCCGCCCGGCATCGCCGCGGGCGGCGCCGTAACCTCGCGCTCCACCGCCATATCGCGCAGGGCGATCAACCGCTCGGCATCAAGCGCAACGCCGGGGATGTCGAGCACGGGTTCCATCGCCCCCATCACAGCGGATCGGTCGCGGCCAGCACGTCGGCCACTAGCCCCCGCGCGCTTCGCCCCTCTGACTGCGCGGCCCACGTCAGCACCAGCCGGTGCGCCAAGGCATCCTCGGCGAGGGTCTCGACATCTTCAGGCAAGACGTGATCGCGCCCACGCAGCCATGCCCGGGCCTTCGCCGCCGAGGCCAGCGCGAGCGAGCCGCGTGGGCTGGCCGGATGTGAAAGCTCCTCTGCGAAGGGTGCCGCCCGCGTGGCTGTGACGATCCGCACGATGTAATCCCGGATCGGCCCGCTGAGATGGGTCGTCATTGCCGCCTTTCGGGCCGCGCGGATATCCTCGGCGACCGGCAAAGCCCCGGCTGGTTCCTGCCCTTCGGCCTCGACAAGATCCAGAATGCGCCGCTCGGTCAACGCATCCGGCAGGTCCAGCACAACATGGAGCAAAAACCGATCGAGTTGCGCCTCTGGCAGCGGAAAGGTGCCTTCATGCTCGATCGGGTTTTGCGTCGCCACCACGAGGAACGGATCGGGCAACGCGTGAGTCGCGTCGCCCGAGGTCACCTGCCCCTCGCCCATCGCCTCCAGCAAGGCCGACTGCACCTTGGGCGGGGCACGGTTGATCTCGTCCACCAGCACGAGGTTATGAAAGATCGGGCCCGGCACGAACTCAAAGTCCCCGGTCTGTGGCCTGAACACAGGAGTGCCGGTTAGATCAGAAGGCAGCAGATCCGGCGTGCACTGGATACGGGCGAAAGACCCGCTGAGAGCCCCGGCCAAAGCCTTCACGGCACGCGTCTTGGCCAGCCCCGGTGCACCTTCGACCAGCAGATGACCGCCAGCGAGAATGCCTGTCAGCAACCGCTCGATCAGCCGCTCATGGCCAATGAGCACCTCGGCCAGATGCGCAGAGAGTGCGGCCAGCCCGGGGCTGCCTGCGTCCTTGTCCATGCTGTCCTCCCATGTCGCGCCTTTAGCCTAGCGCCGTCGCCCGAAGGGCGGGAACACAGCCGTAAGTCTCGGTTCGCGTTAGGGAGCAAAGCTGCGAGAACAAGCCTATTGAGGTGCGGGAGGCGCCTCCATCTTGGGCATTTGCGGCCCGGGAGCGCATTCATGTGCGCCAAATTAACCGCAAATTCAGGTTGAAACGGGATTTTCGTGGTATGATCGGGGCATTCAGCCACGATTTCAGCACCAACGACTTAATCGAAAGCGTCCTCCCATGATCGAACTCGCCTTTGTTACCTGTCTGGCCACGAGCCCGACCGACTGCGAAAACCGCAGCCTTCTGTTTCAGGAGGGCACGCCGATGTCCTGCATGATGGCGGCACAGCCCCAGCTCGCCCAATGGATCAACGAGCATCCGAACTGGACCATCGCGCGCTGGAAGTGCCGTGCCTTCAAACCCGGTGAAGGTGCCTACGACATCTGAGCGCTGCCGGGGCTGACCGCGTCTTTGGGAGGAGCGCGGGCAAGCCGACCCGGTGGATTAAACGGTGAATTGCTGCAACAGCTTATAAGACGGTGCCGCGACTACCCCAGCGCGTAGCCCGCGCCACGGACCGTGCGCAGGAGGTCATCCCCGCCGTGCGCACCCAGTGCCTTGCGAAGCCGGCCGATATGCACATCGACCGTCCGGGTATCCACGTAGATATCCCGACCCCAGACACGGTCGAGCAGCTGTTCACGGCTCCACACCCGGCCCGGCTTTTCCATGAAGGTCGAAAGCAGCCGAAACTCCTTAGGCCCCAGCTTCAACTCACGGCCAGCCCGTTCGACCTTGTGCGTTTCGGCATCGAGCATGATGTCCTCATACTCCAGCCGCGCCCCAACCGTCGCAGGCCGTGTCCGGCGCAACTGCGCGCGGATCCGGGCCATCAGCTCGATAACGCTGTAGGGCTTGACGACGTAATCATCGGCGCCGGTTTCGAGCCCGCGCACCCGATCGACCTCTTCGGCCCGCGCCGAGAGCATGATGATCGGAATACCACGGGTCGCATTCTTCAGCTTCAACCGGCGGCAAACCTCGATGCCCGACAGGTTGGGCAGCATCCAGTCCAGCACGATCAGGTCGGGGCGTTCCTCCTCGACCAGCAAGATGGCATCCTCGCCGTTGTCGGCACTGACCAGATCGAAGCCCTCAGCCTCAAGGTTGTAGCTCAGAACCTCGCGCTGCGCGGGTTCATCTTCTACAACCAGAACAAGCGGTTGCGCGGTTCTGCTCATGTCTCGCTTCAGCTCCCGACTTCATAGGCCGGGGCTGTCTCCTTGGGTCTGGCGTCTTCCGGCATCTCGCCGGTGACAAGGTAAATCACCTGCTCTGCAATCGAGGTCACATGATCGCCCATGCGCTCGGTGTTCTTGGCGATGAAATGCAAGTGCATGCAGGCCGTGATGTTGCGCGGATCTTCCATCATGTAGGTCAGGAACTCGCGGAACAGCGCGTTGTACATCTGGTCCACTTCCTGGTCGCGGTTGCGCACATCCTCGGCCAACTCGGCATCACGCTGGATATAGGCGTCCAAGGCATCCTTGAGCATGCCTTCCACCGCGCGGCACATCCGGCGGATCGAAGTCGTGGCACCCTCAATCGGGTCGAGCTGCACCAGTACCCCGGTGCGCTTCGCCATGTTCTTGGCATAGTCGCCCACCCGCTCCAGATTGCCGGAGATTTTCATCACCGAGAGGGCGGTGCGCAGGTCGGTGCCCACAGGCGCACGCAGCGCGATCAGCCGGGCGACCTCTTCGGCCACCTGCTCTTCCAGTGCGTCAATCGCCTGGTCGTTCTTGCGGACGCGCTCGGCGGTCTCCTCGTCGCGCGCATCCAGCGAGGCGGCGGCCTCTACGATGGCGGTCTCCACCATGCCGCCCATCTTCATGATCATCGCCTGAATGGCTTCCAGATCACGGTCGAAGGCCGAGGCGATATGCTGTTCGTTCGGGGGAAGTGCGGACATGAGATCAGCCAATTCTGCCGGAGATGTAGGATTCGGTGCGCGGGTCGGTCGGGTTGGTGAAGATCTGGCCGGTCTCGCCAAACTCCACCAGGTTGCCGAGATGGAAGAAGGCCGTCTTTTGGCTCACGCGCGCGGCCTGCTGCATCGAGTGGGTCACGATCACCACCGAATATTGAGTCCGAAGCTCATCAATCAGCTCCTCCACCTGAGAGGTGGCGATTGGGTCGAGCGCCGAGCAGGGCTCGTCCATCAGCAGCACCTCAGGCTCCGTCGCCACGGCGCGGGCAATGCAGAGCCGCTGTTGCTGGCCACCGGAAAGGCCGGTGCCGGGTTTGTCGAGTCGGTCCTTCACCTCGTCCCAGATCGCGCCGCGACGGAGCGATTTTTCGACGATCACATCGAGATCGGCCTTCGACTTCGCCAGCCCGTGAATGCGCGGCCCATAGGCGATGTTGTCGTAAATCGATTTGGGGAACGGGTTCGGCTTCTGAAACACCATCCCCACCTTGGCGCGCAGCTGCACCGGGTCGACCTTCTTGTCATAGATGTTTTCGCCATCCAGCAGGATCTCGCCCTCGACGCGGCAGATGTCGATGGTGTCGTTCATCCGGTTCAGGCAGCGCAAGAACGTGGACTTACCGCAGCCCGACGGGCCAATGAACGCAGTCACGGTGTTGTCTTCGATCTGAACGTCCACGTCCTTGATCGCGTGAGTTTCGCCGTAATAGACCTGACACCCCTTGGCCGAGATCTTGATGTTGTCGGTATCCACTATTCTCTCCAGCGGTCGCATGTCATTCATTTCAAGGGCTCCCCTTACCAGCGCCGCTCAAAGCGCCGCCGCAGCACGATCGCGATGGCGTTCATGATCAGCAGGAACACGAGCAGCACGATGATACCGCCCCATGCCTTTTCATAGAAGGCCACGTCCGAACGGGCGGCCCAGGTGTAGATTTGCGCGGGCATGGCCGAGTTGGGCTCAACGAACCCATCCCAGAACCCAGTCGGAAACTCGCGCGCCACAAAGCCCACCATCCCGATCAGCAGCAGCGGCGCGGTCTCGCCAAGCGCCTGTGCGAGGCCGATGATCGTGCCGGTCAAAATGCCCGGCGCGGCGAGCGGCAGCACGTGGTGGAAGACGGCCTGCATCTTCGAGGCCCCCACACCCAGCGCCGCATCCCGGATCGAGGGCGGCACCGCCTTGAGGCTGGCGCGGGTCGAGATGATGATCGTCGGCAGCGTCATCAGCGTAAGCACGAGGCCGCCCACCAGCGGCGCCGACTGCGGCAGGCTGGCAAACTGGATGAACACCGCGAGACCCAGGATACCGAAGACGATGGAGGGAACCGCCGCGAGGTTGGAGATGTTCACCTCGATGATATCGGTGAACCGGTTCTTCGGCGCGAACTCCTCGAGGTAGATCGAGGCCGCCACGCCAATGGGCAGCGAAAGCACCAGCACCACCAGCATCATGAAGAACGAGCCGAGTACCGAGGCTCCGATGCCCGCGCCGCCGGGATTGTCCACGCCTGCGTCCTTGCCCAGCAAGAAGCCCCAGTCGAATTGCCGGGTGATGATGCCCGCTTCGGTCAGCTGATCGACCACATCGAGGTCAGTCGCCACGAGGAAGCGGCTGTCCACCAGCCCCTCGCGGGTCACGCGGCCCTTGAAGTAGCCATCCACCCGGCTCGAGGCATTCACCGTAAAGTCAACCGGTTCGCCCACCGCATCGGGGTTGGCCTGATAAAAGGCCCGTAGGTCGTTGCCGACCTTGCCCAGAATGCGCCCGATGGCATCGGGGTCCACCTCTCCGCCAATGCCCTGCTCCTGCATCTGGCTGCCCAACTGGGCAATGAAGAGCTTGGTATAGGCGGCGGTCTTCAGCATCCCGCTTTCGGCCTGGTCGATTTCGGCCGGGCTGACGTTCATCTCGAGGCTCACCACCGTGGTGGTGAAGGCCGGCACGCCCGAGCGGATGATCGAGAAGGCCAGCACGACCAGAAAGAAGATCCCCAGCGCGATGGCAGCAAGGCCATAGGCTTTGAACCGGGCCTCGGCGGCATTGCGGCGGCGCGTGCGCGGATCCACCTGCGTGAGCGAACCGTGGCGCTTTGGGGCGTTTGCAGTAGCGTCGGCCATCAGTCGTATTGCTCCCGGTATTTGCGCACGATGTAGAGCGCGAAGACATTGAGGCACAGGGTGATGATGAAAAGCGTCATCCCCAGAGCGAAGGCCACGAGGGCCTCGGGTGAGGCGAAGTCAGCATCGCCGGTGAGCTGGCTCACAATCTTGGCGGTCACAGTCGTCATCGCCTCGAAGGGGTTAAGCGAGAGCCGGGCCGCGGCCCCTGCCCCCAGCACCACAATCATCGTTTCACCGATGGCGCGGGACGCGGCCAGCAGCACCGCGCCAACGATTCCCGGCAAGGCGGCGGGCAGCACGACCTGACGGATCGTCTCCGACTGGGTCGCGCCCAGCCCATAGGAGCCATCGCGCATGGCCTGCGGAACCGCGTTGATGATGTCGTCGCTCAGCGATGAAACAAAGGGGATCAGCATGATGCCCATGACCAGACCGGCCGTCATCACCGCCGTACCCGACTGCATCCAGCCCAGCCCGTTGTCCCCGAAGACGCTGATCAGCAGCGGTCCGACGGTCAGCAGGGCGAAAAGGCCGTACACGATGGTCGGGATGCCGGCGAGGATCTCCAGCAGCGGCTTGGCCACCGAGCGCAGGCGCGGCGAGGCATACTCGCTTAGGTAGATCGCGGCGAAGAGGCCGATCGGCACCGCCACCAGCAGAGCGATGATCGAAATGTAGAGCGTGCCCCAGAGCAGCGGCCAGATACCCAGTTCCGAGCCACCGCCGAAGGAGGGCGACCATGTGAGAGAGCCGAAGAACTCACTCGCCGGGTAGATCCGGAAGAATTCGATGGTGTTGAACAGCAGCGAGAGCACGATGCCCACGGTGGTCAGAATGGCGATCGAAGCCGCGCCCACCAGCATCCAGCGAACCCCGCGCTCCACCACGTTCCGGGCGCGAAAATCCTTCTGGGCGCGCAGCACCGCCAATGCGGCACCGGCCACGGCCAGTGCGATCACCGCCACCGCCATCCAAGTCTTCGATGTACGATTAGCCTGGCGCATCTCCTGCGCCGCAAGCAGAACCGGTACGGTCACGTTCTGGGTGATCACCTGACCGGCTTCCTTGAGGCGGGCGGTCATATCCGTCAGGTCAGCGCGGGCATTGGAGGCTGCGCCTTCCGTCAAAACGCCCATCGCAACCGCGTTGTCGAGACCGTCCGCCACACGCCGGACCTCGGCCATCAGCAGGTTCTGCGAGGCGGCCTCCTCAACCACATCCGCCGGCAGGTTTGCCGCCACGCGCTTCTCGATCACCATCGGCCCAGCAATGAGCCATACGATCAGCACCAGCAGCGCAGGGGCCGTGGCAAACAGAAAGCCCATGTAACCGTAGTAGCTGGGCAGCGAGTGCAGGTGGCGCGGGTCATTACCCACGGAGGCCAGAGCGCGCTGCCGGGCCACCACGTAGCCCAGTGCGCCAATGCCTAGAACGATCAGGAAGATCCACAAAACCGGCATATGCCGTCCCCCGGGGTCTGAAGTCTGTGCCCCGGTACATCGGGGCGGGCACTGGTGTGAACAAAAAAGGGTGGAGGCGGCACCGCAGCGGCACCGCCTCCGAAAAGCGAGGGAGGCTTACATGCCTTCGCCCATGGTCTTCTCTTCGTTCACCATGGCCTGGGTCTTCGACAGCTCGGGGTCGGAGACGAGGCCGTAGTTGGCGAGCGGGCCAGAGGGGCCAGCCAGATCATCGGAGATGAAGAACTGGGCGTACTCTTTCAGACCGGGGATCACGCCGATGTGGGCCTTCTTGATGTAGAAGTACAGCGGACGCGATACCGGGTACTCGCCGGAGGCGATGGTCTCGGTCTTCGGTTCGATGCCGCTCATGGTGGCGACCTTCAGCTTGTCCTGGTTGTTCTCGTAGAACGCCAGGCCGAACACGCCGATGCCGTTGGGGTTGGCGTCGATGCGGGCGAGGGTCTCGGTGTAGTCGCCGTCGATGTCGACCGACTTGCCGTCGGTGCGCACGGCGAGGCAGGCATCCTCGGCGTCGTCCTCGGACATACCGCCAGCAACCATCGCTTCCAGCGCGCCCGTGGCTTCACAACCGGCAGCAAGAACCTTCTCTTCGAAGACTTCACGGGTGCCGTGCTTGGTGCCGGGGATGAACGCGGCGATCTCGGCGTCGGGCAGATCGGCGTTGAACTCGTTCCACTTGGTGTAGGGGTTGTCGACCAGTTCGCCGTCAACCATCACCTTGGGGGCAAGCGCGTTGAAGATGTCGGTCGGCTCAAAGGCGGTGAAGGCCGGGCCGGATTGCTGGCTGGCAAACACGATGCCATCATAGCCGATGCGCACTTCGATGATATCGGTCACGCCAGCGTCGGCACAGGCGGCGATCTCTTTTTCGCGGATGGCGCGCGAGGCGTTGGCCACGTCGATGGTGTTCTCGCCCACGCCTTCGCAGAAACGCTTGAGGCCAGCCGAGGAGCCGCCCGATTCCACGACCGGGGTCGGGAAGTCGGTGTTCTCGCCGAAGGCTTCGGCGACGATAGAGGCATAGGGCAGCACGGTCGAGGACCCGGCAACCTGCACTTGGTCACGCGCAGCAGCAGTGCCGGCGGCCAGCGCGGTCAGCGCGAGGGTGGAAACGGTGAGCTTGGTGAAAGACATCTGGAACTCCGTTGCATGTCAGGCTCGCCCCAACTGCTCATGCGGGGCGTTCGCGGTGCCCTTCTCGGCGCTGCGTGTTAGGCTTTTGTGACAGGTGTGTAACAGTTTCATGACATGCCGAGGGGGAAGCCAGATTTTGTCAGGAATGATTGTCTCGAGCGGCCAAGAGTTTTTAAAATGTGGGCCCGCGGCCCTTAATGTTGGGGCCGAGGATACAGCTGCAATCGAAGGAAAAGCCATGAAAACAGGTGGATGCCAATGCGGAAACGTGCGTTTCAAAATCGAGGGCGAGCCTATCAATGAGGTCTTCTGCTACTGCACCGAATGTCAGCAACGGACCGGCAGTGACAAGTGGTTCGGCCTATGGATCGCCAGCCCGAACCTGAGCTTCATCCAAGGACACGAACCCGCTCAATTTACCCGCAAGGGAGCCTCCGGGCGAGATGTCCATCACCACTTCTGCCCGGAGTGCGGTATTAACGTATGTGCTGACATGACCGCAGGTGGCTTTTACACCGTCGCCGCCACCAGCATCGACGGTGGCTGGCCGCACAAACCCAAAGCCGCGATCTATGCCGCTTCAGCGCCGCACTGGGCCGTCCTGCCCCAAGACATCCCCGTTTATGATGGCCTGCCGCCTATGTGATTGATCAAGCGTCGAAAGTCCGGCCAAGAGACGGTCCTTCACCCCGCCAAAGGCAGGAACACCGTAAAACACGCCCCCTGCCCCAACTCGCTTTCGATCATGAACCGCCCCCGGTGCCGCGCCACGATGTGTTTGGCAATCGCCAGCCCGAGCCCGGTGCCGCCCATCTCGCGGCTGCGGTGCGAATCCACCCGGTAGAACCGCTCCGTCAGGCGTGGGATGTGCCGTGGGTCGATCCCATCCCCATAGTCCCGCACTGCGCAACGAAGCGCCGGGCCGCGAAGGGCGATCACGCGCTCCTCCAGCGCAACCGATATCTCGATCTTTCCGCCCCCGCCCCCGTATTTCAACGCGTTCTCTATGAGGTTGGTGAACACCTGCGTTAGCTGGTCGGCATCGCCCGGAACCTTCGGCAGGTCCTGCGGCAGATTCCGCACCAGCTCCAGCCGCGCCTCCTCGGCCAGCGGCTTAAGCGCATTGGCCGCAGAGGCCAGCAGTTGCGGCACATCCACCAGCCCCGAGGGCCGTTGCAGGGCCACCGCCTCGACGCGTGACAGCGACAGCAGATCGTTCACCAGCCGGTTCATCCGCGCCGTCTCGCGCTCCATGATCCCCAAAAACCGCTCGCGGGCCGCCTCGTCGTTCTTCGCTGGCCCCCGAAGGGTTTCAATGAAGCCGGTGAGCGCGGTCAGCGGCGTCTTCAGCTCGTGCGAAACATTCGCCACAAAGTCCCGCCGGATCTGGTTGGCCGCCTCGGTCTGGCTGAGGTCTTCGAAGGCCAGCACCACCCGCCCGTCGAGCGGCGTCGCCTTCACCTGAAAGATCTGCTCGCCCTCGCCCTCGACCCGCCGCACCCGGGCCTGGCCGGAATGGCCAAGGCTCAGCGCATTCTCGATAAGCTGTGCGACCGATGGCTGGCGGAGCTGCAGGCTGTAGTGCCGCCCCTGCCCGATCCGGCCAAAGAGCTCCGCCGCCGGCGAGTTTATCGCCTCGATCCGGGCATCCGCGCCTATGACGATCAGCGGGGTCGGCACTGCCTCGGCAAGGGCTTCGATCTCCGCTGGCGTCATCGTGTCAGACCGGCTTCAGCCCGGCCCGGAAGCGCCGCATGTTCTCCTGATAATGCAGCGCGGAGCGCCGCAGCCCCTCGATCGCCGCCTCGTCCAGCTGCCGAACAACCTTGCCCGGCGCACCCATCACCAGCGAATTGTCGGGGATCTCCTTGCCCTCGGTAATCAGCGCCCCCGCGCCGATCAGGCAATTCTTGCCGATCACAGCGCGGTTCAGCACCGTGGCGCCCATCCCGATCAGAGAGTTCTCGCCAATCGTGCAGCCGT
Source organism: Vannielia litorea (assembly GCF_019801175.1). Classification (NCBI taxonomy): domain Bacteria; kingdom Pseudomonadati; phylum Pseudomonadota; class Alphaproteobacteria; order Rhodobacterales; family Paracoccaceae; genus Vannielia; species Vannielia litorea. The sequence goes on along the minus strand of NZ_JAHVJR010000001.1, from coordinate 1,216,253 downwards.
GCAGCATAGCCTTGTGGCCCACCGTCACACCCGCACCGATGGTGAGCGGGCAGCCCGGATCGGTATGGCAAACGGTGTTCTCCTGCACGTTCGCCCCGGCGCCCACGCGGATTTCCTCGTTGTCGCCCCGCAGCGTGCAGCCAAACCAGACAGATGCGCCGCTTTCCAGAACGACATTGCCGATCAGGTTGGCATCCGGGGCCACCCAAAAATCTTTATCCTCCGGAAAAACCGGCGCGATCCCGTCGAGGGCATAGATCATCTGACTTCCTTCTCCCGAAACTGGTCGTGCAGGGCGCGAACATGCGCGGCAAGGTCGGGTTGCTGCGCCCGCCGCATCCGCTCGGCCGAGACGATGGTGCGCAGCTTCTTTTCGCTCTCGTCCAAATCGTCATTGACCAGCACGTAATCGTAGCTGTCCCAATGGCTGATCTCGTCCCAGCTCTTCTGCATCCGCTTGGCGATCACCTTGTCTTCGTCTTGACCGCGCTCAATCAACCGGCGGCGCAACTCGTCGATCGTGGGCGGCAGGATGAAGATTGAGAGCGTGTGCTTGCCCAACTCCGAGTTGCGGATCTGCTGAGCGCCCTGCCAGTCCACATCAAACAGCACATCGCGGCCCGCGTTGATCGCCTCACGCACCGGGCCAGCCGGAGAGCCGTAGTGATTGCCAAAAACATGCGCATGCTCCAGCATCTGCTCGTCGGCCACCTGCTGGCGAAAATCCTTCTCGGTAAGAAAATGGTAATGCACCCCGTCTTCCTCGCCCGGCCGCGGCGGGCGCGTGGTGGCACTGATCGAAAAGCTCAGGTCAGGGTCCCAGCCCATCAGCCTCCGCGCCAGCGTCGTCTTGCCTGCGCCCGAGGGCGACGACAGGATGATGAGCAATCCGCGTCTGGCCAAGGCCCCCTCCCCTATTCGATGTTCTGAACCTGCTCCCGCATCTGGTCGATGGCGGCCTTGAGGTCAAGCCCGATCCGGGTCAGTTCCACTGCCTGCGCCTTGGAGCAGAGCGTGTTGGCCTCGCGGTTGAACTCCTGGCAGAGAAAGTCGAGCTTGCGGCCCACGGCATCCTCGCTGGCCAGCAAATCGCGGCTCGCGGTTACATGGGCCTCCAGCCTGTCCAACTCCTCGGTCACATCGCTCTTCAGCGCCAGCAGGGCCACCTCCTGCGCCACCCGGTCCTGATCGAGCCCCTTGGCGTTTTCGAGCACGCGGGCGAGGTTCTCCTTCAGGCTCGCAGCCATTTCGGCCTTGCGCTCCTCGGCTACAGGCCGCGCCTCACGCACCAGCTTTGCGACCTTGTCGAGATGGGCCAACATCACTGCGTGAAGCGCCGCGCCCTCCGTGGCGCGCATTTCGATGAAACTGTCGAGCAGCGGCCTGAAATCGGCAACTAGCTTAGAGCGCAGCGCCACCAGCTCACCGTCGCTAAGGCTGTTGGGATCGTCCGCGATGCCCTTCATCGAGAGAATCTCTGCCGTGGTCGGCGCCTTAAGCTCAACACCCGCCCGTTCAGCCTCGCGCGTAATGGCACTCAGGGCCGAGAGCACTTGGCTCAACTGGGTGCTGTCGAGCCGCATTTGGCCATCACTCCGGCTACGCTGCAGCCGCAGGCTGAGCGAGACATTGCCGCGCACCAGAGCCTTGTTCAGTTCGGTCCTGAGAGCCTGCTCAAGACCCCCAATCCATTCCGGCAAGCGCAGGCGCAGGTCGAGCCCCTTGCCGTTCACGCCGCGCAATTCCCAGCTCCAGCTGAAGTCACTGCCCTGCTGGGACCGGGTCGCAAACCCTGTCATGGAGTTAACCATTGGAGTTAACCATTTAAGATTTTTCCCCCCGGAAAATCGTCCGGCTTTGTGCTATTAACGGATAGGTAATCTTTCTTGTCCATGAGTTAACAGACCGTGCGCTCGTGAACAACAAAGGCGGTGGGGTTTTAATCAAGCCGAGGACGGGGTTTAGGGCGTGGAACATCAGGACGAAAGCACTCGCGGGGTGGTCTCGCTCATGCAGTATCACAACGATATCCGATTCCCTGCAGTCCACGCGCTGCGGCGCTACTGGGATGATCTGCGCGGCCCGCGTCAAGTGCCCTCGCGCGCCGAGGTTGACCCGCGCGCGATCGAGGAAACGCTGGAATATGCCTTCATCCTCGAGCGCATTGCGCCCGGCGTCGGACGGTTCCGGCTGGCCGGGATGCACCTCAACGACCTGATGGGCATGGAGGTGCGCGGCATGCCCTGCACCTCCATGTTCATGCCCGAGCACCGCGCCACCCTGAGCCGAGTGCTCGAGGATGTTTTTGCCGGTCCGTCTACCGCCCTCCTCACCCTCGCAGGCGAGCGCGGAGTCGGTCGTCCGCCGATGGACGGGCAGATGCTGCTTCTGCCGCTGACCTCCGACTTCGGCGATGTCACCCGCGTACTCGGCTGCCTCTGCACCATCGGCCCCATCGGCCGCTCGCCCCGCCGCTTCCTCGTGAAAGACGAAGTCGTGCGCCCGATCCGCCTCGGCGACAGGAGCGAGAATCCGGATGCCGCCGCCCCCGATGCCATGGGCAGCCCCCTCACCCGCGAAGAACGCCTCAAGATCCGCCGGACGACCGAGGGTGACGAAACCCGGGACGCCGCTACGCCAAAGGGCTTCAACGAGCCTGCCGCGAGCTACACCCCGCCCACACCAAGCGCGCCGGAGGGTAAAAAGCCCCGGCTGCGACTTGTGCGCTCCGAAGGCGAGGTCGTCGGCCACGACGAGTGAGCCCACCCAACCCGATGTGCCTCCATCCGGAGCACTGACTCATCTGCAACAGGTCCGCCAGATTCCCTACAACCGCGATTCGAAAGTTTGCGCAAAATCCGCCTCCCGGTGTTAACTCGTTGTAAAAACAATGCGTTTAACAACCATGACCCAGAGGCGGGAAACAGATGCGGGATTTCGACGTTCAGCCGTTCTATTCTAGGCGGCCACGCCATCGCTACGGCGACACCTTCGTGCCGGAGTTCGTCAATGACTTCGTCGACTGGTACAAGGACACCCTTCCCGAGGCCGAAATGGTGCCGGGCGACAACTGGATGACCTGTTTTTCAGAGCTTGGCGCGCGCAAGTTCCGCAATATCACCCGACGTGGCGTCGGCGGATACTACCAAGCACGCGGCGTGTTCCCCGATTTCCGCAACGCCACCGACTTCACCCAGATGACCTTGATGAACAGCCTCGTCGCGCCGATGCCCCGGCTGATCCCGGCCGACAAGCTGAATGTCGCCAAGTACATCCCCCGCCGCTACCGCAGCCAGCTGCATGTGCCGCGTGTTGAACGGGTGTTCAACTCCGCCGACGAGGTGGATTTCTCAGGCATCGCGCCCGGCACCTACTACCTCAAGTCCAACCACGGCAGCGAACAGAACCTGCGCATCGATTTGCCACTAACTGACAAGGACACGCTGGCAAAGATTGAGCGCCGCGTGCCGGTTTGGTTCGACCTGCCCTACGGCACCCGTACCTCGCAATGGTGGTACCGCCTGATCGAGCGCAAGGTGTTCCTCGAAGAGAGTCTCACCCGTGCGCCCGACGAGGTGGTGCCCGATTTCCGGTTCCACTGCATCAACGGCAAGGTCGCGCTACTCCAGCTCGATCTCGGCCTCGGCACATCCGGTCGCAACAACCCGATCTACGACGGGGCGCTCAACTACATGCCGCACAACTTCCTGCGCGCCAATCGCTCCGAGGAGCCGTTGCCGCCTCAGGCCGGGCTGGCCCGCGACATGGCCGAAGCCATCGCCGCGCCCTTCCCGTACGTTCGGGTCGACATCTACATCCGCCAATCCGAGCTGTTTCTCGGTGAGCTGACCTTCCTGCCCAATGCCGGGCGTCGCAAGATCATGTCCGACGAACTCAACGCCTACCTCTGCGATTTCTGGTCACCGATGCCCAAGGTCCGCCAGGTGTCTGAGGCGGCAGAAATCGCCATCGCAGCAGAATGAGCGCGCCCCAACGCGGCCGGCGTGTCCGATGACCATGCAGATCACCATCCACGCCGGCTTTCACAAGACCGGCACCACTACCCTGCAGGCCCTCCTGCGCCAAAACCGCACGGCGCTCTCGAAGCATGCCGACATCTACCTCGCCCACGACATGGGGTCGCTGTCCCTCGCCGGGCGGTTTTACGGCGCAGACCCGGGCCCCGATCGCCGCAAGGCCTTCGTCGTCGCCTGCAACCGCTTTCTTGCCGACCTGCGCCCTGCCCCGCATATCTTGATCTCGCGGGAGTCGCTCTGCGGCAAGATGCTGGGTGATCTGAGGGTCGATGGCAATCTGATCACTGAGTACGGCGATGTCACCGTTACCCTCTCCCGAATTCTATCGCGGCGGGTACAAGCCCGCTTCGGTCCCGACGCGCGCCTCAGGCTGGTCTATACGACCCGCTCGCCCGAGAGCCTTTTGCGGAGCGCGTGGAGCCACAACCTCCGCCACCGCCGCCTGACCGACAGCTTCGAGACATTTCGGGCCCAATTCCCCGCGCCGCCCGACCTGGAGAAAACCGTCGACGCGGTGCGTGCCGCACTTCCGGGCGTCGAAGTACTGTCGATGCCGCTTGAGGAGATTGCCCGCCACCGGCTCGGCCCTGCAGGCCCGCTGCTCGAAGCGATCGGGGTGCCGCAGGACGAGTTGGCGCAATTCGCGCCGATAGGAAGCCGGCGCAAAGGCCAGAGCGCCGGTCTCTCCGAGGAGATCCTCGCCCTCAACCGCACCATCACCGACAAAGCAACTCTGCGTGCTCGCAAACAGGCGCTCCTGCTTGAGCGCGAGGGCATACCTGCCGACTGATCTGGGAAAAAGCAAAACGCCCCGGCGCGAAACCGGGGCGTTTGCATTACTGCCGTAATATGGTGCGGGTTACACCGCTTCCTGCGCCTCTGCCTTTCCCCGTGCGGAAAGCTCCTCAGCCACCAGAAACGCGAGTTCCAGCGATTGCGATGCATTCAGGCGCGGGTCGCAGGCCGTATGGTAGCGCGAGCCGAGGTCTTCGTCGGTCACGGCGCGCACGCCGCCGGTGCATTCGGTCACATCCTGACCGGTCATCTCGAAATGCACACCGCCCGGGATGGTGCCTGCCGCGCGATGGGCCGCGAAGAACTCGCGAACCTCACTCAGCACCCGGTCGAACGGCCGGGTCTTGTAGCCCGAGTCCGACTTGATGGTGTTGCCGTGCATCGCATCGCACACCCAGACCACGTTGGCGCCTTCGCTCTTCACCACGTCGATCAGGCGCGGCAGGTGCTCTTCCACCTTGCCGGCACCGAAGCGGGTGATCAGGGTCAGGCGGCCGGCCTCGTTTTTCGGGTTCAGGTCGGCCATCAGCCGCTTCAGGTCGTCGGCTTCCATCGTCGGGCCTGCTTTCAGGCCGATGGGGTTGATGATGCCCTTGCAGAACTCCACATGCGCGCCATCGGGTTGCCGTGTGCGGTCGCCGATCCAGACCATGTGGCCCGAGCCCGCCACCGTCTGCCCTGTGGTCGAATCGACGCGGGTCAGCGCCTCCTCGTACTCGAGCAGAAGCGCCTCGTGGCTGGTGTAGAAATCGACCGATTGCATCGCATGCACCGAGTCGCCGTCGATGCCCGCCGCGGTCATGAAATCCAGAGCGTCTTGGATCCGGTTGCTGAGGTCTCTGTAGCGTGCCGCGCGGTCCTCATCCGCGAAGCCCGTCGTCCAACTGTGGACGCGGTGGATATCGGCAAAACCACCCGTCGAGAAAGCGCGCACGAGGTTCAGCGTCGCCGCCGCTTGAGTGTAGGCCTGAAGCATCTTCGCCGGGTCCGGTATCCGCGCTTCAGGGGTGAACTCCAGCTCGTTGATGATATCGCCCCGGTAGGAGGGCAACTCCACGCCGTCCTTCACCTCGACCGGCGCAGAGCGCGGCTTGGCAAACTGACCCGCCATGCGGCCAAGCTTCACCACCGGCACCTTCGCGCCAAAGGTCAGCACGATCGCCATCTGCAACATCACCTTGAAGGTGTCGCGGATGTTGTCGCCGCTGAACTCGGCAAAGCTCTCGGCGCAGTCGCCACCCTGAAGCAGGAAGGCCTCGCCACGGGCGACCTTGCCCAGCTCTGCCCGAAGGCGGCGCGCCTCGCCCGCGAACACCAGCGGCGGATACTTTGCAAGTTGGGCCTCGACCGCGTTCAGCGCCGCCGCATCGGGATAGTCCGGCATCTGAACCCGGGGCTTGCTGCGCCAGTCAGATTTCGTCCAGGTCTTGCTCATCGTCTCATGTCCTCTGGTCTGCCCGTGCCCTCCCCGGCACGGGATAAGGCCTGCCTTATAGGCCGCTGCCCCTCTTTGGGCCACCCCTGATCAGATTTTCTGCGCCGCACGCTCTTGCGCCCTATGTCAAATCCTGATTGCCTCTCGGGCGGGGTCAATATCTAGCCTGGAGCCAGACAGATGCGGCGTCCTGATACGCAAACTCTGGTGGTGGAAGCACCGGCCAAACCGCGCCGCTTTGCATTCCTGCTTGTGCCGGATTTTTCGCTGCTCAGCTTTGCGGGCGCCATCGACGCCCTGCGCCTCGCCAATCGCACCGCTGGAGCCCAGCTCTACACATGGCAACTCATCTCCGAGGGAGGCGAGGCTGTTGCCGCCTCCTGCGGCTCGGTCTTTCAGGTCGACGGCGGGCTCGACGACCTTGCGCGTGACGAGGTGATCCTCGTCTGCGCCGGTCTCGACGTGGAAGAAAAGGCCACGCCCAAGGTGCTGGCATGGCTGCGCAAACAGGCCCGCCGCGGCCTCGCTGTGGGCGGCCTCTGCACCGCTGGGTACCTGCTTGCCAAGGCAGGCCTGCTCGACGGCAAGCGCGCCACGATCCATTGGGAAAACGCTGACAGTTTCACCGAAGAATTCGACGAGGTGCGGTTGACCAAAACCGTCTTCGTCCATGACGGCAACCGGATGACCACCGCTGGCGGCACAGCCTCCATCGACCTGGCGCTCCAGATCATCGCCGAGGACCACGGCGAAGAGCTGGCCAACACCGTGGCCGACCAGCTCATCTACAGCTCCATCCGCACCGATCAGGATACCCAGCGCCTCTCGATCCCCACCCGGATCGGGGTCCGCCACCCCAAGCTCTCCCGGGTGATCCAGATCATGGAGCAGAATCTTGAAGAGCCGATCAGCCCCGCACTGCTCGCCGATGAGGTGGTGCTTTCCACCCGCCAACTCGAACGCCTGTTCCGCCGCTACCTCAACCGCAGCCCCAAGCGGTATTACATGGAACTGCGGCTCCAGAAGGCGCGCAACCTGCTGATGCAAACCGACATGTCGGTCATCAACGTGGCGCTCGCCTGCGGCTTCACCTCACCCTCGCACTTCTCCAAGTGCTACCGGGCGCAATACCAAACCACGCCTTACCGCGAGCGCGGCTCCCACGGCGCGCGCCTCTCGGTATGATCACCACGCGGCGCCTCACCTTGCGCCCCGCCGAACCCTGTGATCTGCCCGCCCTCCACGCGATCTTTTCGGACACCGAGGTGATGCGCCATTGGTCCACCCCGCCGGATGAAACCATCGACGCCACGGCCGACCGGTTGGAGGGCTTCATGCGCGGCGAGCGGGAGCTGGGGCCCGAATTTATGATCCTCCACGAGGGTCACCTGATCGGCCGCATCGGCCTTTGGCGTAAATGGGAGGTGGGCTATATCCTCGCAAGAGCGGCATGGGGCAAAGGCTTTGCCTCGGAAGCGCTTGAGGCCATCACCGCCGAGGCCTTCGCCCGCCACCCCGACTGCCCCGCCATCACCGCCGATATCGACCCACGCAACATCGGCTCCGGCCGTGTGCTCGAAAAGGCGGGCTTCGTCGTGACCCACCATGAAAAGAACACCTTCTGCATCAATGGCGAATGGTCCGACAGCACATACTACCGGCTCGACCGCCCCACTCCATGACCCGTCTGTCGGTGATCCTCGGCGGTGTAATCGTCCTCGCCGCCACAGCCTTCATGCTGGTTGGTGGCTATAAGTTCCTCACCTTCACAAAGGCACTCCGTAGCTGGGGTGCTGAAGATACCTCGGGCCTCCCACAGGTTCCATTCTCAGAGGTCCTCTCGACCAATCTGACCACGGTCGATTTTTTGGTGTTCAAAGACGGCCCACGCGGTTGGTATCTGGTCGATGACCCGGCGCTCCACAACGAAACGGAAATCGGCTTCTACGGTCGCCGTTTCCTCGGCCACCTCACCAACACCGCCCCGGTCGCGACCTACTGCGAGGGCGATACAGACGCAAAGATCATCTGGGCCGTGCGAGACGCCCGCGAAACCGCCGCCATGGCTTATTGCAACGTCTCCCGCATGGACTTCACCCCGCTCCTGCCCTACGCCCAACCCGTGTCTCTGACCGACGAAGAGGTCACAGAATCCACGCTGAATGCCCTTCGCGCCGAAATCGCAGCCGACCCCTCGCGTCGCTTCGTCGACGTCCCACCAGCACCCCTGCCCTTCAGCCACCTCCGCAGCCTGCGTCCGCCAATGCTCTGGTCACAAGACCCGGGCGCCAACGAGGCGATGACGGAGGCCATCGCCGAGGCCATGGAGGGCGCACCCCACTCGCTGCACATTCAGAACGACCGGGTAAACTATGCCTCCTTCTACCCCGAAGGCAGCACAGACATGGTCTACGGCTCCTTCATCGAAACGGACGAAGGCCGCGCCGTGCTCAACGGCCTCTACCTCTATGCCCCCTACATCGAAGTCTCTTGCGCCCTGGCAGATTGCGCCAAGCTGGACGGGTTGGATCTGGCACACCTCATTGCCTCCTGGCGCCCGTCCGCTCCCCTTTCCGCCGCACTCGCTGCACCGGTTCCGCTCCCCAACGAAAGCACCGGCCCCGGCACCAGTCCGCGCGACCCGGAACAGCCAAACCACGGCCTTCTCCTGCCGCGCCCCGACGACATGGCAGACACAGCGACCCTCATCGCCGAAACCCGCGCAATCAAAACCCGCGTGCGCTACATTTCCTTGAAAGACGACTAGCGGCTCAGCGCCTTGCCCAAGCGCGGCAGCCGCGCCTTCTTCAACAGCGCGCGCATCTCCCAGGGCTCGCCCGAGAGCCGCTCGGCCTCTGCCCGCACCGCCTCAGCCACGGCCTCCATCCGGGGCCGGTCCGCCTCGGCGAACCCCAGCATAAGCCCGTCTGGGTCGGCCCGCATGAGCCCTTCCTCAGCCAGCACGTTGCGCGGAAAGTCCTTGGCGTTCATCGTCACGATGCCGTCCGCCGAGCCCGCCACGGCAGCCGCAAGCACATGCACATCCGCCGGGTCGGGCAGCCAGAGGCGGGCCTCCAGCCCCGGCTCCACCTTCACCTCCGCCCGCGGCCAGGCCGCCCGCAGCAGCGCAATCTCACCCTCCGCCTGCACTCCCTCGCCCGGCCCGCGCTTCAACGCCGCGCGGCGCCATTCTTCGAGGATCCGGGGCGACCAGAGCGGGGTGAAGAACCCGGCTCCCGCCGCGCCCACCAGCAGCTCGCGCATCACCGTCGGGTAGAGCACGCAGGCGTCGAGGCAGAGCTTCACGGTAGCAGCCGGTAGGTCAGCGCCTTCAAATACCCAGACTCGGCCAGTTGCGGCAGCGTCGGATGATCGGCAGCGGCATAGCCGGTGCGTAAAAGCTGGGCCGACCGCCCTGACCGCCCGATACCCCGGGCGCAGGCGTTGCCGAACTTGCTGATCTCTGCCGCATGCGAGCAGGAGCACAACGTGAGAATGCCCCCCGGCGCCACCAACGTCGCGGCAAGCCGGGCGACCCGCTCGTAGGCCCGAAGCCCCTGTGTGAGCGCTTTCTTGGAGGGCGCAAAAGCAGGCGGATCACAGATCACCACGTCAAACTGTGCGCCCTCCTCCGCCAGCGCCTCGAGCGTGGCAAAAGCATCGCCCTTGCGCTTCGAGAACCGCGCCGCCAAGCCGGAAGCCTCCGCCCCGGCCTCCGCCAACTCGAGCGCCGGTTGCGAGCCGTCCACCGCCAGCGCGCTCTCGGCCCCCGCCGCCAGCGCGGCCAGTGCAAAGCCCCCGACGTGGGAGAACACATCCAGCACCCGCGCGCCCTTCGCCAACCCGGCCGTGAAGGCATGGTTGTCGCGCTGGTCGTAGAACAGCCCCGTCTTCTGCCCACCCATGAGGTCGGCCATATAGGTTGCACCGTTCATCGGCACCGGCACAGGCCCGTCGGGTGCCACGCCCCGCGCCACCTCAAGCACCTCCGGCAGCCCCTCGAATTTGCGCGCCCGGCCGGTGCCATTAAGGATCACGCACTCAGCGCCCGATACTTCCAAGGCAGCGTCTGCCAGCATATCGAAACGGACGTCTGCCCAAGCCGCGTTCGGCTGGATCACGAGAGTCGCACCGAAGCGGTCGATAACAACGCCCGGCAGCCCGTCCGCCTCGGCATGAACCAAACGGTAATAAGGTTCTGCAAACAGCCGATCACGAAGGTCCACCGCGGCCTGCAGGCGCTTCAAGAACCATGCCTTGTCGATCTCCGCGCCGCAGTCAGCGTCCAGCACCCGCGCCGCAATTCTGCTCTCAGCGGTAACTGCCACCAACGCCAGCGGGCTGCGGCTTGCATCTTCAAGCACGGCAACCGTGCCCGGAGCGATCGCCCGTGTCCGCCGATCGAGTACGAGCGCGTCGGAGTAAACCCATGGCGCACCATGGCGAATAGCCCGCGCGTCAGCTGCGGGCTTCAATCGAATGACTGGACGGGTGTTTGGATCAGGCTGGGCATCACTCATAGGCCTGACCTATCCGGTCAGGCGCCCGCCGAAAAGAGCTGTCACCGATAGCTGCCGGTCGACCAGACAGCGCGGCTGTCGAGTTGCTGCACCGGCGTGGTGCCAACGGGCGCCGAGGAACAGGCAGCCAGAGCCGAGAGGGCCAGCGCAATCAGGGTGATTTTCGTTTTCATCATCGGTTTCATCCTTTGAGGCTCAACGCAGAGCCCGAACTGCTCGTTCCATCCATACGTCAGAAGACGCGCCCGTGGGGCGTTGGCGTGCATTGTTGCACATTTTGCTTACGCAAGGGTAACCTGCGTGCAACACCGGCGGCTTTTTGCCGCCGCCGGTGGCGCGTGCGGTCAGATCAACCGGCTGCAGAGCCTGCCGAAAGCTCTGCGGCAAAGGTGTTTGCCAGATGTTGGGTGATGCGGGCCTTCTGCCCCCAGCCCTTGGCTTCCATGGCCACGGCCTTGGTCCCACCATAGGCTTTCAGATCGGCAACAATCTTCCGGCTCTCCAGCACGGCACCGGTCTGTGGGTCGATCATCGTCATCTCGAACTTGATCGAATGGACGCCGCCAATGGTATAGCGAGTCTTCTCGGTCAGCGAGTGAAAGCGCAACACTTCGATCTCGACATCGACCTCTTTGCCAGCGTTCAGGCGCACCGCCCCGCGGCCCAGTGCCTCCTCGAAGATCGCAGCGACCTGTTCGTGGCGGTCACCCGGCGCATCGCCGCGCCAGACGATATCTGCGTTGGGATAGTAGCTGTTGGCTTCCGAAACGCGGAGCGAGTCCGGCACGTTCACGCGAATATCGCGGATCCTGTAGGCCTGCGCATAGGGCGCCTGCGTTTGTACCGGGGCTGCAACGTCGGTCGTGCCAAGCGGCGCAGAGCGCGCCACCGGAACGGTGGAACGCACGGTGCAACCTGCGGCGGCCAGCACAGTGATGGCGAGAGCGGCGGCAGTCGTCAGTTTGGTCATGATCTCAGTCCTTCCGGCCATTGTTGGCGCATGATCTGCTCATGGCATCAGAGAACCGGGCAATTGGGGCGAGAATGAGAAAATTTTCGTAGAATTGTTCGGTATTCGTCGACAATACCCGCGGGGCGCAGGAGCCCTATCTACCCCGGGTTGCCAACGAGGATGAAGGGCGCCCAATAGGCCGGGTGGCTCCATTTCGGCTGCTGCATCAGCGCAAGCGCCGCCTGCCGCTGCGCTTCCGCCGCTGTCAGCGACGGATCGGCGGCACGACGGGCAAAGATATCTGTCATCAGCGCCACAGCGCTCTGGCTCTCCACCGGCCAATGGCTGACCAACAGCGCCTTTGCGCCCGCATAGAAGAACCCCTGAGCGAGACCCGAGAGCGCCTCGCCGCCGGGTTTGCCCCCCACCGCCGTGTTGCAGGCCGAGAGCACGACCCAATCGGCATTCAGCTTCAACCGGGCAATCTCGGAGACCTTCAGAAAGCCGTCATCCCCTGCCCCCGGCGTCAGCGCCAACGCAGGCTCGTCCATCACCGCACCACCAACCTCGTCGCCTGCCATCAGCCCGTGAGTGGCAAAGTAGAGCACGCGGAACCGGTCCAGCGCCTCTGCCTTCACCGCCGCCTCGCTCGCCGCCGGGCCTTCCAGCACCGCCTCAGCACTGGCCAATACGGCACCCGCCACCGAGCGGGCCTCGTCGGCAGTCTCCGGCAAGGGCGCGAGGCCAGAGCGGAGTTGCGCCGCGCGGGCATTGCTGGCGGAAGCCTCTGCCGCCGGGTCCGCCGCATAGTCCGGGTTGGCCAGCCCGAGAAACGGCTCCGGCGCATGGCCCAACTCGGCACTCAGCGTGGTGATCTGGAGCGACAGAACCGAGGGGATGACCGTCACCGCATGATGCCGTAGCAGCCAGTCAGCCTCGGCCAGCGTGCCGCCCTCAGGCTCCGAGCGCAGCAGGAGCTGCGGCGGCAGAGAGGCCAGCGCCCCACGCAACTCGATATACAAATGCGTGGCCCCCTCAAGCGCCGGCGCGACCTGCCCAAAGGTGAGCGCATAGAGTTCCCTCGCGGCCTCCGTATCAAAGTCCTTCGGCGGCTCACCCGTTGCCGCCTTCAGCGAAAGCGCCGCCCGCACACCCACCTTCAGCTCGATCCCTTCCCGCACCCGTTCCACAAGCGCAGACAATTCCGGCTGGCTGGCAGGGACCGGCGCCCAGGCTGCGCTGTCGGGCGTCAACACCACGATCCGGCTCGCACCCCAGTCTCGCGCGGAGACATCGACGATCACCACCGCCTCCCCCGGCCTCAGGCTCTCACGGGCCTCCTCTGCCGTTGCGGCCATGCCTTCCTTCAGCCCGTTCATCCAAGGGTCGCGGTCCGAGAGTTCGCCGCGCAAGGCCGCCAACTCCGCCACCGTGTCGGACAATTCCGCCTGAAGCACGGCTTCCTCAGCCGGATTGCGCTCTTCGACCGGCAGCCCTGACACCGCGAGCAGCGCGGCTTGCAGCTCGTTCCGGCGGCGGATGCTGTCGGTATAGGCCCGCGCCGCCACGCCTGCGCCTTCCTGTGCCAGCGCAAGCCTTTGCCGCAACATCAGCGTGCTGGTCGAGGCCACTGAAAGATAGCTCGACTGAACGGCGCGAAAGGCCTCCTCCGCCGCATTGACCGCGGTCATCTTTCCACTCGCCTCGGCAGCCGCAAGCGCATCGAACCACGGACCAGACATGGATGTGCCAATCTCGGCAGACCACCGCGCCAACTCCAGCGCCCGCTCCCAGCGGTTCTCTTCCATCGCCAGTGTCGCAGCCCACGTGAGAGGCTCCGACAAGGCCGGATGGGTCCGGCCCAAGGTCTCTTCCATATTGGTGATCACCACATCGAGCAGGCCCTTGCCGATGTCGTAATAATCGCTGCCCGGCCCCTCGCGGGTGAGCACGAGGGCAATCATCGCGTTGGTCTCGTTGGTCTGACGCGCCTTGAACCCATAGATCGCCTCTGCAAGTTTGGCGCTTTCCAGCAGCACCTCCCCGGCGAGATCCACGTAGCCGAGCTGCCCCGCCAAGCGCCCGGTCATGTAGAGCAGCGACTGCAGCTCCGGGTGATCGTTGCCAAAGAACTCCCGCGTTGCAGGCACCGCCTCGGCGTAGAGCATCACCCCCTCGTCATACCTGCCAAGCTTTTCCGCCATCCGCGCCGCGTGCTTCAGCGCATTGACCCGGTGCCGCCCGGCCCGCATCCCCTCGGTCTCTTTCAGCCCTTCGGCGACCGCTTGGAACTCTTCCATCGCCGTTTCGTACTTTCCCGTGCGCTCCAGCAGCCCGGCAACATTCGAGCGGGAGAGCAGCGTCGTCACCGCGTTTGGCCCATAGTAGCGCCGGGCAAACTCATAGGCTTCCAACGCATAGGGCATCGCCTCGCCCGCCCGATGCGCGTTCGAGAGCGCCATCGCCATGTTCATCCGGGCCCGCTGCGCCTCAGGGTGGTCGCGCCCGTGGTGCGTAACCCAAAGTTCGAGCACCTCCGCGCTCATCCGGATGCCCTCTTTCTGGCGGCCCAGCCGAGCGAGGATCTGGGCCACAAGAGCGTGATTCAGTAGCGCTCGTTCTGAATGCGGCCCAAAGGCGGCATCGAGTGAGGCCTGCAACGCCTCGGCCAGCGGCAGGGCTTCCTCATACTGGCCGCTGGTGAACACATCGAAGACTGACTGCTCTTCCGCATCCGCAGCGATCTGCTCCGGCGTCTGCTGCGCAAGGGACGGCTGGGCTAAACCGAGCGCTAGGCAAATGCAGAGGGCGCGCAGCCGCTTCACCGGTCCGGATCTCCCACGAGGATGAACGGTGCCCAGTAAGCCGGATGTCGCCACTCTGGCCGTGGCCCGTCGATCATCGCCAGCATCGCTTGCCGCTGCGCCTCTGCCGCACTCAGCTCAGGGTCGTTCGCACGGCGGGCGAAAATATCGGTCATGAGGCTCACCGCCGACTGGCTCTCCACCGGCCAGTGGCTCACCAGCAGCGCCCGCGCCCCGGCGTATAGGAACGACTGGGCCAAACCACTCAAAGCCTCCGCGCCCGGTGTGTCCCCGACAGCAGTGTTACAGGCCGAGAGAACGACCCAATCAGGGTTCATCCGCAAATGCGCAATCTCCGAGGCCGTCAGCAGCCCGTCTTCCCCGCCCCCCGGCGTCAATGCCAACGCGGGCTCCTGCACCACGAGGTCCTTCACCTCATCGCCAGAGACCAGCCCGTGCGTAGCAAAGTAGAGCACCTTGAACCGCTCCAGATCGGCCCCCTTGATCGCCGCCTCGCTTGCCTCCGCCTGTTGCCAAACGGTCTGCGAGCCCATCGAGCCCGCCACCGCCTGCACCTCGCCAAAAGTCTCCGGCAACGGCGATAGCGTCCCGCCCCGGTTCGACGACGCCTGCACCGGCGCTTCGCCGTTTGGGTCAAAAATAGGGTTGGCCACGCCGAGGATCGGCTCGGGGGCGGTTGGCGCGTCGCGCGCGATATCCATCGCCCGCATCGAGAAGACACTCGGGATCACCGTGATCGCGTGGTGGCGCACCATCCAGTCCGCCTCCTCCAGCGAGCTGGCAGGCCGGCGGACAAGCAGTTGCGGCGGCAGCGCCGCCATCGCCCCGCGCAACTCCACATAAAGATGCGTCTTTCCCTCAAGGTTTTTCTCGACGACGCCAAAGGTCTGTTCATAGAGCCAGTGCGCCGCCTCCAGCGCAAATTCGCCCTCCGCATGGCTGCTGCCCGCCTTGAGCGCCGTTGCCGCCCGCACGCCCAGTTGCACGTTCACCGACGCCCGCAGCTCAGAGACTTTCTCGGCAACCTCGGTCGGGTCCAGCGGCATCGGCAGCCAGAAACGCTGATCGGCCGTGATGACAAAGATGAAATCCCAATCGTCCGGCCGCGGACCGACATCGAGCATTACCACCGCCTCTTCGGGGCCAAGCAGCGACTGGGTTTCCTTCACGGTGATCATCCCGTCCGAAAGCAGGGCGGTAAAATCCGGGGCCGCGGCGTATAGCTCATCGGTCAGCCGCTTCTTTTCGCGGCTGAGCGCGGCCAGCTCCGCCGTGAGACTGCGCTCGCGCGTCGGGTCGCGTTGTTCAACCGGCGTTGTCATCAGCGCGGCGTATTCGGTCTGCAAAGCCTCCTCGCGGTCATTGCTGTCGGTTATGGCCCGGTGCATCGCCGCCGCCGGACTGTCGCCCAGGGTCAGCCGGGCAACCATCTGATAAAGCGCGTGGCCCGCATCGGTCTGACTGGTCTCCTGGGCAATCCGGAAGCTCTCGTCGATTACCTCACCCCAACTCCAGGCTTTCTTTACCCCTGCCGTATCCAACGCCTCCAGCAGGGTCTGACGGCTGGCATTTCCCAACTGCTCCGCCCTCAGCGCGGCCCTCACCGCACCGTCCCAATCGCCCACGTCCGAAAGCACGGCGGCGAGGTTGAGCTCCGTCATCCCCCAGCTTTCATGTGCGCCGCCGCCC